>CAMGZM010000001.1 GCA_946183145.1 uncultured Fretibacterium sp.
CACTGCTGGGATACCCCGCTGACCGCTCTTGACTTGAGCAATAACACCGCTTTAAAAGAGCTGGCCTGCAACAATAACCAACTGACCGCGCTTAACGTTAGCAAGAACACTGCTTTAAAAGAGTTGTCCTGTCACGATAACCAGCTGACCACACTTGACTTGAGCAATAACACCGTTTTAAAAGAGCTAAATTGTAGCAATAACAAGCTGACCGCGCTTGATGTTAGCAAGAACACCGTTTTAACGACTCTGGAGTGCCACAATAATCAGCTGACCGCCCTTGACCTGAGCAAAAATGTCGCTTCAAATTGGTTAAATTGGTTGACCTGCAACACGCAAACACCTTCCGGCCTCAAAGTAACCTCATCAGGAAATTCATCATATCCCTATCAAGCCAGCTTCAGTGAAATCATGCCTTCCGCACAGACTGTTAATGTCTCTAACGTTAAGGGCCTAGACACAAAGGGCAACAATATAGCAACGACATACTCAGGCGGAGTCGCAATGTTCAAAGCAAGCCCCGCAAAAGTTACGTACAACTACACTACAGCCTACAAGAGTACAAAAATGGACGTAATTATCACGGCAGCTTTCGACCCAACGCCCCCAGTGCCTGACGGAATACCGATAGACGCAGAGCATTTCCCGGATGAGAATTTCCGCAAGGTTGTCAAAAACTATGACACAAACAACAACGATTATCTCAGCGAGGAGGAAGCTAAAACTGTTAAGGAACTCAATATAGACGAAAAGGGAATTACAGACCTTAAGGGCGTGGAGTACTTTACTGATTTAACATCTCTGTACTGCCGTGAAAACCAGCTGACCGCACTTGATGTTAGCAAAAATACCGCTTTAACGTTGCTGTGGTGTTCTGGTAACCAGATAACCGCGCTTGATGTTAGCAAGAACACCGCTTTGGTAAATCTGTCCTGCCACAGTAACCAGCTAACCGCACTTGACATCAGCAAAAATACCGCTTTAAAGATGCTGGATTGCTCCAATAACCAGATAACAACGCTTGATGTTAGCAAAAATATCGCTGTATGGTATCTGCACTGCGACTATAACAAGCTAACCGCGTTTGATGTTAGCAAAAATACCGCTGTAACAGATCTGCGCTGCAACGGCAACCAGCTGACAGCTCTTGACGTTAGCAAGAACACCGCTTTAACTGTTCTGTCCTGCGGTGAAAACCCGCTGACCGCCCTTGACATTAGCAAGAATACCGTTTTAACGACTCTGCACTGCTGGGATACCCCGCTGACCGCTCTTGACTTGAGCAATAACACCGCTTTAACAGGACTGTCCTGCAACAATAACCAGTTAGCCGCGCTTGACGTAAGCAAGAACACAGCTTTAACGTATCTGAACTGCTGGAATAACCAGCTGACAGCCCTTGACGTGAGCAAGAACACCGCTTTAACGGAGCTGTACTGCAACGGCAACCAGCTGACAGCTCTTGACGTTAGCAAGAACACCGCTTTAACGGGGCTGTACTGCGAATATAACCAGCTGACAGCTCTTGACGTTAGCCAAAATACCGCTTTAACGTATCTGAACTGCCAAAAAAACCAGCTGATCACACTTGACCTGAGCAAAAATGCAAAATTAGGTATATTAAACTGTGCAGGACAAACAGCTTCCGGCCTCAAAATAACCTCATCAGGAAATTCATCATACCCCTATCAGGCCGACTTCAGCGAAATAATGACTTCCGCACAGACCGCTAACGTCTCTGACGTTCAGGGTCTCGACGCAAACAGCAAAGATATAGCAACGACATACTCAGGCGGAGTCGCAATGTTCAAAGCAAGCCCCGCAAAAGTTACGTACAACTACACTACAGCCTACAAGAGTACAAAAATGGACGTAATTATCACGGCAGCTTTCGACCCAACGCCCCCAGTGCCTGACGGAATACCGATAGACGCAGAGCATTTCCCGGATGAGAATTTCCGCAATATCGTCAAAACTTATGACACAAACAACAACGATTACCTCAGCGAGGAGGAAATATCATCAGTCAGAAATATTGACGCGAAAGGCAACTTTTACGTCAAGATCAAAAACTTTCAGGGCATAGAGTACTTCACAGCTTTAACGAGTCTCGACTGCAGCAATAACGGAAGCAGCTCAAGCGACTCATCGCGACCAAAATTGGACGTTAGCAAGAATACAGCTCTAACATATCTGGATTGCAGCCACAACTATATGACAGAAATTGACTTGAGCAAGAATACGGCATTAACTTACCTTGACTGTTCCGATAATGATTTCTTGACTCTCGATGTCAGCAAAAACACCGCATTAACTTACCTTAACTGCTTCAACTGCGCTATGTATGATCTGTATCAAGGGCTTAACCTCAGCAAGAACACCGCTTTGACGTACCTTGACTGCAGGACAAACGGCCTAAAGACTCTTGATGTCAGCAAAAGCACGGCATTGAAGGAGCTGTACTGTTCTTATAATGAGCTGACTGTTTTCGATCTGAGCAAAAACACAGCGTTAGAGATTCTTCACTGTGCGGGCAACAAGATTACAGATATTGACCTGAGGAAAAATACCGCGTTAAGAATACTTAATTGCAGCGGCAACTATAGCATTACACTTCTTGATCTCAGCAAAAATACGGCTTTGGAGGAGCTGTACTGCGATTGTTCCCTTACTGCTCTTGACGTTAGCAAGAATACCGCGTTAAAGCTGATGGACTGCGGCGGAAATCAGCTCGCTGCGCTTGATGTCAGCAAAAATACATCCCTGAAGATTTTGAGCTGCGACCAAAACAGAATAACCTCGCTTGACACAAGCAAAAACACCGCGCTTACTGCACTGTATTGCAGCTATAATAAACTTGTTGAGCTTGACTTGAGCAAGAATACAGCATTGGAGACTCTGTACTGCAACAATAACTGTCTTATAACTCTTGACCTGAGCAATAACAGCGAGCTTGCAATGACAAGACTTGATTGTTCCTCGCAGACTGTTTACAGCTCCGATATAAAGGGCTTCGCAATCACATTATCAGATAATGAGTCTTATCCGCACAAGTTCAGCTTCAGCGGCTTCATGTCTCCCGAACAAATCGCGAATGTGTCAGATGTCCAGGGAAAAAACAGCAATGGCAGCAATATAACAACTTCATACTCAGAAGGAACAGCGCAGTTTACATTCATTCCGTCAAAAACTGTTTACAATTATGCTACAGGGTACAGCACAAAAAGAATGGACGTAACTATTATCATCAACGGAGACAAACCCCCTGTAATCATAAAATCATCGCTCCCGGACGGATTATTATCTGAGGAATACAGCCAGACTCTTAAAGCATCAGGAGCAGAGCCGATAACATTTTCACTGTTTAGCGGGACACTTCCCGACGGTCTTGCGCTGAAAAATGACGGGACAATATCAGGGACTCCGACAAAAGAAGGCAAGTTTTCATTCAGCGTGAGGGCGCAAAATACAGCGGGGATTTCTTATGCTGAGTATTTCTCCATCACTATAACTTCTATAACTACAGCTCCGAAAATCACAGCTGCTGCGCTTCCTGACGGCACAACAGATACATCCTACAGCCAGACTCTTACAGCTACAGGAACAGCACCGATAACTTGGACTCTTTCAGCCGGAACACTACCGTACGGACTCACGCTTGACTCAAACGGCACAATCTCAGGCACTCCCACGAAAGCAGGAACGTACAAATTCACCGCAAAGGCTCAAAACTCCGCAGGCTATGACACAAAGCAGTTCACCGTAAAAATCACTAATCCTTCTGACTGGACTAAACCTGCAATAACAACAGCAAAACTTAACCCCGCAGCTGTAGGACGCGAATATTCATTCACCCTTGAAGCCTCAGGGAATCCGACTCCGACATGGAGCATTGCTTCCGGCAAACTTCCGGCGGGACTCACTCTTGACGATGACGGCAAAATCTCAGGCACTCCTACGAAAGCAGGAACGTACAAATTCACCGCAAAGGCTCAAAACTCCGCAGGCTATGTTCAGAAACAATTTACCCTGAAAGTATTAATCACTCCTTCAATCACTACTGAGAGTCTGAAATCTGCCGTTGCAGGCAGCTCATATTCAGCTTCACTCACAGCTTCAGGAACAACGCCGCTCACGTGGACTATTGAAGAGAATCTGCCGGAAGGACTTGCCTTTAAAAACGGCACTTTCAGCGGAAAGCCAAAAGAAAAATCTGTATTCATTTTCACCGCAAAGGTTTCAAATTCTGCCGGGGAAGACACTAAAACTTTAAGCATTGACATTCGCGCGGTAATGCCTGTTTTCGGTACGTCATCTCTTCCTGCAGGGACATGGGGAAAAGCATATTCAGCAAAAATTTCTGTGAAGAAAGGCACAAAACCGATTACTGTTACAATGTCGGGGAATCTTCCTGAAGGCCTCGAATTTGACGCAAATACGCTGACTATATCAGGCACTCCTACAGAAACATGCAGCGCAGAGACTCTCACGTTCACCGCAGAAAATTCTGAGGGAAGCACGTCAAAAAATCTCACGCTCACCATTAAGGGAACAGCACCGAAAATCAACACTCCTTCAGCCGCTACAGCACCACAAGGAACGGCATATACACTGCAGCTTACAGCAACAGGAAGCACGCCTATAACATGGACTCTTTCAGACGGAACACTCCCGGACGGCCTCACACTTGATGATGACGGCACAATCTCAGGAACTCCAATGAAAGCAGGAACGTACAAATTCACCGCAAAGGCTCAAAACTCCGCAGGAAAATCAACGAAGCAGATCACCCTGAAAATCATTAATCCTTCTGACACAGCTAAACCTGCAATCACAACAGCAACACTTACCCCCGCAGCTGTGGGACGCGAATATTCATTCACCCTTGAAGCCTCAGAGAATCCGACATGGAGCATAACTTCCGGCAAACTTCCGGCGGGACTCACTCTAGACGATGACGGCACAATCTCAGGCACTCCTACAAAAGCAGGAACGTACAAATTCACCGTAAGGGCTGAAAACTCTTTAGGCTATGTTCAGAAACAATTTACCCTGAAAGTATTAATCACCCCTTCAATCACTACTGAGAGTCTAAAGTCCGCCGTTGCAGGCAGCTCATATGCAGCTTCACTCACAGCTTCAGGAACAACGCCGCTCACGTGGACTATTGAAGAGAATCTGCCGGAAGGACTTGCCTTTAAAAACGGCACTTTCAGCGGAAAGCCAAAAGAAAAATCTGTATTCATTTTCACCGCAAAGGTTTCAAATTCTGCCGGGGAAGACACTAAAACTTTAAGCATTGACATTCGCGCGGTAATGCCTGTTTTCGCAACAACATCGCTTCCTGTCGGGACGTGGAACAAAGCATACTCCGCAAAAATCACAATGAAGAAAGGTACAAAGCCCATCACGCTCTCTATGTCCGGGAATCTTCCTGAAGGACTCAGCTTTGACGCAGACACGTGGACGATTGCCGGGACTCCTTCTGAGACATGCACCGCAGAGCCTCTCACATTTACAGCCTCAAACATGGAGGGAAGCACGGAAAAAATTTTCACGCTCACTGTGAACGGAGCCGCCCCAAAAATCAAAACTCCCTCAATCACTCCAGCCGTAAAAGGAAATGAATACTCCCTGCAGCTTGAAGCAACAGGAAGCCCCGTCATAACATGGTCAGCCGCAAATCTCCCTGAAGGACTCGCAATAGATTCACAGACGGGAGAAATTTCCGGGACTCCTCAGGAGGAAGGCACATTCACTTTCACCGTAACAGCCTCAAACGGAAAATCAGCAAGAAAGACTCTGACTCTAACCGTTGTCGCGATACCTGAAATCACCGATGACATTATCAGCGAGGGCGATGCGGAAGAAAGCTACAAGTACACGCTAGAATACACAGGAACTTCACCCGTGAAATTCACTCTGTCTGATGGATCATTGCCGAATGGACTCAAGCTCACTTCAGCCGGGAAAATCTCAGGGACTCCCAAAGAGGCCGGGGAATTTACGTTCACTGTTACTGCAACAAATTCGGGCGGGTCATCCTCAAAGGAAATCACAATCATCATAAACGCAGCTCCGCCGAGAATCACAGGAACACTCAAGACAGGCAAGACAGGCGCAAGTTATTCATCAGGACTCAAAATCAATTCGGGAAGCCTTCCGATTGAATGGTCATGTGAGGGAGATTTGCCAGCAGGACTCGAATTTGACTCAGACACGGGAAATATCAGCGGGACTCCTGAAGAAGCGTACAGCGGCTATATTGTCGTAAAGGCTGAAAATTCCGGCGGCGTTCACAAAAAGAAAGTCAGACTCCTAATCAGAGAGGACAATAACGCAGACAGCTCATCACTCCCGGAAGAACGAACATACACAGCTCATACGGAAAAATCATCATTACCAGAAGAAATTACTGCTGACGTAAAACCAGACCTCACGGAGAAAATCACAGGCAGAATTTACCGCGCTCCCTCAAGCAATACGGCTATTCATGTTCATGACGGCTTGATGATTGCGGCTTTGCTCGGTGAAATTTCATGTGATGTGCAGGGCATGTATGATGTTGCGGCTGAAATCAGCGGTGATGTTCCTGTAGGCGCGAAACTGGTTTATATCGCAAATTCTGACGAGCCTTCAAGCGATGATGACATTGCAGAATTTTTTGATGACGAGGGAAATGAAATCTCAATTGTTCCTGAGAGCCGTAAAATTATCGTGTCAATCTGGCTTCACCCTGAAAGAACCTACAATCCCGTTATAGCTGTAAAACGTTAGGAAAAAAATACCCCTCTGACTCATAATCGGAGGGGAAAACTTTTGCCGATTATCTCATCTCTGCGCGTTCGTCTCCGGGACTCAATTCCGAATCATCATACGTAATATCAATGTCGTAATCCGCCCTCATTCCGTACATGTCAACAAGAGCATCAAGCACCGAGCCTTTAAGCCCGCGAATGTCCGCATCATTTTCCGGCAAAACTCGAATCCTGTAAGCATTAATCCCCGTTTGAATCAGCCGGAAGTCTTTCACCTCGCGAATCTTCATCACTCTTTCCGTTAATGCCGACTCTAAAACTTCATGGCCGGTTGGAGTCTTTGTTGCGCCCATTACTTTTTACCCCTCAAGTATACGAACCAGTACGCGAGGCCGACAAATATACAGCCCCCGATAATGTTCCCGATTGTTACGGGGATAAGATTGCGCGTAAACATTCTCATAACGTTTAGCGAGTCGATTCCCGCCTGTGATGCTCCGAGTCCTAATGCTTTGCTGACGTATAGCGGGTTAAATTTTGCGATTATCCCCGCCGGAATGTAGTACATGTTTGCGATTGAATGCTCAAATCCTGAAGCGATGAATACCCATATCGGGAAAAATATACACGCCGCCTTGCTGACTCCGTCTTTTGCTCCGAACGACATCCACACAGCGAGGCACACTAGCCAGTTGCACAAAATACCAAGCGTTAAAGCCTCCGTGAATGACAGCGAGATTTTAGCGGCCGCCGTCTTAATCGTGAGTCCTCCCAGTAAACCGCCCGTCATATTCCATTGCCCCGAAAGTGATACGAGGTATGCGACAATGAGACTCCCTGCGAAATTTCCCACATACACGACAAGCCACGACCATAACAATTTTGCGAGAGTGATTCGGCGTTCAGCGAGTGAGATTATCATCAAGCAATTTCCCGTGAAGAGTTCAGCCCCGGCCATGATGACCATGATTAGCCCGGCGGGGAAAATTAACCCGGCTGTGAGTTTTGCTGACGCTGAGTCTGTCATTGTATGCGTAACGAGATTTGCGGCCTGCGCTCCGAATGCTATGAACGCTCCCGCAAGAATGCCGAGAAGAAATTTTGCTGACGTGCTGAGATTTGCTTTCCTGACTCCGATGCTTATGGCTGAGTCTGCGATGTCTGAAGGTGAAATGTACAATTAAAATATGCCTCCTTGTGATTCAGATGCATTTGATTTGATTATACATGAAATGATATTATCAATAAAATTCAGTAAAGAAAGAAGAACTGCATAGCATGAGCATATATGAAGACATAATGAGAGTATTAGTGCTGACTCTGCGCTGAGAAACGGATTGAGATATATTCTCATGGACACTGGAACAGCACGCGTCCCGGCAAAAACAATGGGAGGGCGTTTTCTGTGGAAAAATACAGCTTCGTTTAACGGCTGGAGGATTCAGCAGAACAAAATCACCGGGCAAATAAGGATTCTTGACTCTGAAGACATGCTAATAGCTGTTGGAACAAAACTAAAAATGACAGAAGCTATTCAGCGTATGACAGATTATGTGAATGAAAATAGAAATCTCGAACATGCAAAAGCTGATAATGTACTTGAGAAAGTTTCAAAGCAGAGGAAAAAGCTGAGACTTTCGCTTGATACAGGGAAAATAACGCAGAAGGAATTTGAGAGAAGATCGAAGCCCCTCGAAGAGAAAATTCGTTATCTCATCGGAGTGTCTATGTATGAAGAATGGTTTGATAATTACCGTCCGCGCTCTGCAGATATGGACTATTTCATCTCGCGCCTTCATGATTTCCGTAAAGCCGTCTCGCGTTCTGAAAAAATTTCTGCTGTTCAGGGGCTTGTTGCAAGCGGGCTGTCAATAATTATCTCTGCTCCTTCCTCAGTCAAAGGAATAATGGACAGGCGTGATTTGTCCCCGGCAGTTCAAATTTTGTCGTCATTCTTGATATTATTAGCCAGCGCGTTTTCATATGGCGGGATATTTCTTTTGCTGAACTGGCTGCTTCACTAAATGGGAGGAGGTTTTTATGATGAGCTTCACGGGTAAACGCAATCTCAGAGTCGTATTGTCTGACAGATGCAATTACCGCTGCGTGTTCTGCTCTCACGACTTCAACAGATGCCGGAACCGCGATATTTCCATCGGATTCCTCAAAGAATGCGTGAAAATTTTTGCCTCATTAGGCGGTGAAAAGGTTGCCTACACAGGCGGAGAACCGTTAATTTTTCCTCAGCTTCTCGAAATCATGAGGCTGTCGAAATCACTCGGACTCAAAAACGCAATCACTACAAACGGATCTATGCTCCCTTTTCAGCCTGAAGAATTTTATTCCCTCGCTGACTCCCTGAATATTTCTGTTCCTTCATTTGTTCCTGAAGAATATACACGCCTGACATCATCAGAATACAGCCTCGACAGCATAATTCAAAGCGCAGTGAAAGCCGCCGCGTAAAAATCAATACGGTTTACACACGCCAGAGTCCCGAAACAATAAGACTCATGGCCGCCACCCTATCGCCTCACGGGATAATAATCAAGCTCATGAATGACATGACCGCAGACGGGGAATATTACCGCGAATTTCTGAGGCTTGCTGAAAATTTCAGAGATAACAAGCAAAGCGAAATTGAGAGCGAAAAGAATCCCGGACTCACTATGTGCCATGATTGCAGAATCCCTCACCCGAACGGCTGCCCTTCATGCAAATCAATATGGATATATCCTGACGGACGTATAACTTTATGCCCGTTTGATGACTCAGGAAGCTTTATTGATGCGGGACATGATAATATATTGGCGCGCATTCAAGACTTAATGAACAGGAGATAATTTTACTGTGGACAGAAAAATCATACTTGAGCTTTTCATCAATAAACTGAAGGAAAATATATCATCATCAAATGAAAGAATCGAAATGCAGAAAGAATATCTCGCAGACCAGCCCGGCCCGATGCAGAGCCGTTATGACAGCGCACTAGTTGAAGGACAGTGGCAGCTATCAGAGATGAAGAAGAGCAACGCCGAAATGACAAAAGCATTATCACTACTTGAAGAATTTTCCCATGAAAGCGGCAAAGCAATAGCAAACGGCTCAATCGTCATCCTTAACCAGAACGGAGCGCACAATGGCTATATACTTCTTGACGCAAAAGGCGCGGCGGGAGTCTCAGTCCTTCACGAAGGCAGGAAATACACGGCGATAACTCCTCAAAGTCCTCTGGGAAAAGTTTTGCTGGGACGGAAAAAGGGCGATACCGTAGAATTTCGCACGTCAAAAATTATGCGCTGCACTGTGGAAGAAGTATTGTAGATGTTAATCACTCTTGAAGGAGTCGACGGAACAGGGAAAAGCTCTGCTGCAAAAATGCTCGCTGACTCTCTTGGCTTCAAATTTGCTTCAACGCCAGGCCCTGAATATTTGCCCGTGAGAAAATTTGCGGCGGCTAACAAGTATTCGGCGTATCACTATTACTTGTCATCATGCTATTACGTCTCAGACATGGCCGGAAAAATTGATATAGTCTGCAACAGATACATTCATTCAACACTCGCGTACAACTGGCCTTTTGACCGTGAAATTCCTGATGATATATTCGGACATTTCGAGGGACTCAGGAAGCCGGACAAAAGTTTTCTGCTTTGTGCAAGCGATGACATCAGGCGCGAAAGAATGTCATGCCGCAAGAAAAACGGCGGAATAATTTCGGAGCTTGATTATGATTTTGAGTTGCAGGAGAAAGCTCAGAGAGTTTATGCAAGATTTGCGGATCTGATTCACGTTGACACTGATTCTATGACTCTTTCTGACTTGGGAAAATTCCTGCTTCATTCATGCGGAGGAAGCATCAAGCAATGAAAGCACAGCCCGAAAACGGCGATGTTATACGAGTGAACCGCGGACTCTATTCGCATTACGGAGTCTATGTCGCTGACTCGAATCACGTGATACACTACACAGGCGCAAACGGCCCGGATGACTTTAACGGAATCGTACGTGAGACAACGTTAGCAGAATTTCTCAACGGTGCGGAAAAATTTACGGTCTGCAATTTCCCCGAACACCCGCAATATTTTCCCGTAACAAGAAACGCAAGGGGACTCGCAAAAATTCTTCAGCTCATACGAATCATCAAGATGACAGACTATCACCTTTACAGCGGAGAAGAAACCGTGAAACGCGCAAGAAGCAAGCTCGGCGAGGGAGGCTACAATCTTGCGCTGAACAACTGCGAGCATTTTGCTGTGTGGTGCAAAACAGGCGTAAAAGATTCTTCACAGGTCAATAATATTCTTGATGTGATCGCTCAGTTTTTGGGCTGAGTCCATGTCGGGAAATATATTCTCAGGTGCGTAACTCTCATTAATCCGTCATCAATTTTCCCGGAAATTTCCGGCATCCGCTCCCAGTTCCCCCCGTCAATCCTGCAAAGTATAAGCGGCCTTCTTCCGTAATGACTCCAAGTGTCCGGGAGTTTGTCTGATAACTGCGCACCGGGTACAAACGCATTCTTGAACAGCGGCGGAGTCCCTTCAAGGTCAGGCATTCCCGGCAATGGCGCAACTATCATCCATTGAGTCAATTTCCAGGCGTTAAGCATTTCCGGCGACGTGAGAGAATGTTTCAGCGGCATAATCTGAATCCCTCCGACAGTATCACGCGGAGAAGTCGCAGCGCATATTACCCCAGAATGAGACGCGCGAATCCTTCCCCGGTTCTGGTAGATGCTGCCTCCGAATCTCCCGACTCCTTTCACGGGACGTATGACTCTCGCAATGACTTTCGGCCCTTCAGCACCATGAACAATCACACGTCCGCCCGGCCTGTTCTCGAAATCGGCCATGTAGAACGGCAAATTTTCCGGCAACTGCGATCGGATTATTACCGTATCACCCTCAGAAGGCACATCAACAAGCGGTGACTCTATAGCGTCATGTTCAACCGTAACACTTGACCCCGTGAGAGGCGCATAACCTCCGAAAATCCCCGTTCCCGCGTCCATCTCAAGCGCAAAAAATGCACCCTGAGAAGCAGCAGGAGCAACCGTTACGGACGGCACAAGGCTAATGATTCGCCCTCTGTCTTTCTCGACTCGAATCAGAATGTGTATAGCGTTTACGGCAGTCGCGCATACTGTTGAAGGAGTCGCCCATTTGCTTGCGGTGTAAGCGGGCCAGTTAGTTTTTGACGGAATCATTCTGACATGGCCGAGAGAAATCACTTCACCGCCGGGCAATTCAGCCGTAACATTTTCGCCGACAATGCACGGGATTCGAATCACAATGAATCTTTCAGCATATGACCTTGAAGCCGTCAGCAGGAGAATCAGCGCAAGAAAAATCTTCCTCATGTCTTACGCTCCCGGCAATGGCGAGAACCATACAGCCCAGACATTACACACAGCATGATAGATTATCCCCGGCATCACAGTATTATTCCTTTGTCGTAACAGTGCCATGATTAAGCCGGGAAAAAACGTCAGGAGTCTTACGGCTTTACGGACAGCGATTAAGTGAACGGACGCAAAGAGAGCCGTTGCGATTATGATTCCTGTTACTGCTCCGAATCTCCGAACCGCGAGAGTCTGAAGCCATCCCCGGAAAAATGTCTCCTCAATGAATGCGGCGGCGATTCCTCCTCCGAGAATGTTCAGAGCGTCCCAGAATGACGGAGTTTTGAGTCCTCCTCCCCATGAACGAGGCATATACATCACAATCACCGTCAAGGGAATCAGCGTAACAGCAAGCGCGATTATCACATCAATTTTCGCCTGACGGGTCATAAACCATTTCAGGCCGTAAGACTCTTCTGACTCATTCTTCCATCTGCACCAAGTGTACGGAAAATACAGCATGAACGCCGCGGCAACAAGCCCGATGACATTAGCCAGTATGAAGCCCGCCATGAGCTATAACACTTTCAGCGCGTCCTGAATGAACTGGAATGCGTTATTGATGTACGTCGCAATGTGGAAGCGGTTGACGTAGAGAGTCGCCGAGACTTTCCACAGGAGAATTATCACGGGAACGCCGACGATTACGACTCCGATCTTGTAGAGAATTTTCGCGGGGATTTTCCCGTATCTCTCTGAGAGTTCACCGACAAGCCAGCCCATTACCATGAAGGCGAATCCGAGAATCCATATTGAGAGTCCTAATACAACCTGAGTGTTTACGATTCGCAAAATAAATCAGCTCCGTATATTTTTCGTGTGAATTTCGCAGATTATTATACGTGAATTTTACGGTTGTGGTGAACTACTCCGCTTATGTTAAGCAGGAGCTTCCTAATTCAACGAGGTTGCATTCTGATTTTCATCAGCGTGTCTTATGTCCTCTCCAAAGGCGTAACTTCCCTGCGTCCCACAGGTACAATATTACTTTCGGGCGCGTTCCTCCTTCTTTCAGATCGACATTCGTTTCGCTCACCTAGCGGCTGGGGCGGTGAACATTATCTCCAGAGGCGTCATTTCCTAGCTTGCCCAGTGGTATATCTTTCGCATTTCTCTTATCATTCGATTTTCTGCCCTGTCCAGATATTTTGACGTGCCGCCCCGTATATCTGGTATACAACGAGCATTGAAAAAATTATATCATCTAAAGATATGGGAGTCTTCTTGCGGGTTGTGATAAACTTTGCGGGACTCAAAATTCTATCATCAGGAGTGATTAATTTGGCAAGAAAAATTTTTGCGGCTTTCATTCTCGTGTTGTCATTCTCATTTTGTGCTTACGGTGCGGACTCTGAAAAAGTATTAGCTCGTGTAGGAAGCGAGGACATAACAGAAGCAGAAGTCTTAGAGTTCATACAGCCATTCGGACAGCAAGCAGTAATGCTTTACGGAACGGAGCAGGGGCGCAAGATGATTCTTGATGACGTTATAGCGATGAGGCTTTACGCTCTTGACGCTCAGGACTCAAAACTCGATCAGACACCAGAATTTCAAGCTCAGCTTCTCAACGCAAAACGCGCAATGTTAGCACAAGCAGCAATGCAGAAAGCTGTTGAAGGACTCAAAATTTCCGACGAGGAAGCAAAGAAATTCTACGACAGCAACCCCGTAATGTTCAAACAGCCCGAAAGAGTTCACGCACGTCATATCCTTGTGAGCGGTGATGAGGAACTCGCAAAAGTTCAGAGTGAGCTTAAAGACGGGAAATCATTTGACGTTGTAGCAAAAGAATATTCACGTGATCCAGGAAGCGCGGCTAACGGCGGTGATTTGGGCGAATTTCCTCGCGGAATGATGGTTCCTGAGTTCGAGAAGGCAGCGTTTGAGCTCAAGAATCCCGGTGATGTTTCCGAGCCTGTGAAGACTCAATTCGGCTGGCACATCATAAAACTTGAAGAGAGAATCCCGGAGTCCGTTATGCCTTTTGAGCAGGTGAAAGACAGACTTACGAATGAGCTTAAAGACCAGAAGACTCAGCAGGTTTTACAGGACAAAGCAAAGGAACTCGAAAGCAAGTACAAAGTAGAGCGTCTCACAGACAAACCCAAAGAAGAGACTTCACCCGACAAGAAATAACGCGCAAGAATTAACCCCCCGGAGAAAATTCAGGGGGGCTTTTTGTTGTTCACACTCTTGATTTTGCTTCCTCGATTTGTTTCCTCACCTGATCGAATCCCGTTCCACCGTAAACATTTCTCCGTCTCACACTCTCACGCGCCGTCAATATTCCCATCATGGCCGCGTCCGCAAAGGGTACATGTTCCTGCCACTGCTCCAATGTCATATCCTCAAACGCAATCTTCTCCGCAATGCACCATCCCACAAGACGGCCGACTATAGCATGAGCTTCACGGAAAGGGACTCCCTTCATCACTAAATACTCTGCGATGTCCGTTGCGAGTGAATATCCCTTCTCAAGTCCTGCGAGCGCGAGTCCTTCATCAACCTCAACACGCGACAACAATTCGGCGATAATCTTCATGACGCTTTCAACAGTATCAACTGAAGCCCATAACCCGCGCTTGTCCTCCTGCAAATCACGGTTATACGTCATCGGCAATCCCTTTAGCGTTATCATCAAGTCGACAAGATTCGCGATTACCTGACCTGCTTTGCCGCGAGCTAATTCTAGGACATCGGGATTCTTTTTCTGAGGCATCATGCTTGAACCCGTGCAAAATTCATCAGGAAGAACGATAAAGCCAAATTCTTGCGAGTTCCATGTGATTAGGTCATTGCACAATCTCGAAATGTGAATCATGAAGACTGACGCGAAATAATGATAGTCCGTCATATAGTCCCGGTTTGCTACAGTGTCGAGGCTGTTGCGTGTGGGACGGTCAAAGCCTAAAGTTTCGCACGTCATGAATCTGTCAATCGGCAATGTTGACCCCGCTAATGCTCCCGCGCCTAAAGGGCATTCATTCAGCGAGCTTAACGCAAAATCGAGTCTCTGCGAATCCCTGTAGAACGCCTCAAACCATGAGAGCCAGTAATGACCCATTGAAACGGGTTGAGCCTGCTGCATGTGAGTATATCCGGGTATGATGATGCTGATGTGCCGTTCAGCGTTTGAGACGATTACGCGCAGTAATTCCCGCAAATTTTCTCTGAGACCCTGCAATCTTTTTCGCAAGTATAATCTTGTTGTCGTTGCAACTTGGTCATTTCGTGAGCGCGCTGTGTGAAGTTTCGCCCCTAATGGTTCAATCTCCGTTAATCTCGCCTCAATATTCATGTGTACATCTTCAAGGGATTCTGACGGAATGAATTTCCCCTCTCTGATTTCGTCCGCAACCTTCAAGAGTCCCGCGATGATTTTTGCTGACTCTTCACGCGGCAATATTCCCGTCTCACCTAACATTTTCGCGTGTGCTATGCTTCCTTCGATGTCAGACTCGGCCATGCGCCAATCAATGTCAAGCGACTGCGTGAAATCCTGTACAGTTTTTGCGGTGTCTTTCGTGAATCTTCCGTGCCACATTTCAATTTTCCTCCTTCTTTGTGGGATTGACTCTGAGCGTTCCGGGGTTCGTGTACGTAACAAGCGCGACAGTACCCGGCACAGAGCGTACATATTTCCGTTCGGTGTAATCGACAGGAACAGACAGAGAATTTTTCCCCGCAGAATGTTCCGCCGCCAACGTTGCAGCAAATTCGAGAATGTCCCGGCGTGAAGTCTCAAGCTCAGAGCGTTTTACCCCGCGTATTATGACATGCGCCCCGGGCATTTCGTGAGCATGAAGCCAAATATCTTCCGGCCTTGCTGTTTTGAGCGTAACATAACGGTTGCCGCGTGCTGAGAGTCCTACGAGTATATTCGCTCCGTCAATGCTGATATTGAGATGAGGGGGGATATTTTCGCGCTTGTGTTTGTGATTGCGTGATTGTGGCTGAGATTTTGCGGGTGAAATCCATTCTGCGAGATCCTTCACTGCCTCCGTGAAGTTCTCCGGGTCATCAATCGCTTCAAGTAATGCGTGCTGTTCTTTGAGTTCGCGTATTGATGAGTTCACAGCGTCAAGGCTTGCTGAAATTTCCGCCGGATTCCCTTTTGCTTTCCTGTAACGTTTGAAGTATCGTTCTGCGTTTCTTGACGGCGATAAATCCGGGTCAAGAGTTATGGCTAATTCGTTTCCTTCCCAGTCTGTTAATGTGATATTTTCCGCACGTTTGGGAATCTCGTAGATGTGTGAGAGTATTGCTTCACCTTTGAGCCTGAATAATTCTGCGTCGCGGCATTCTTTGAGCTGCTTTGCGAGTCCGTCTCTGTGGCGTTCTTTTGCTTTTACGGCGCGTTTGATTTTCGCGTCAATCTCGTGAAGTGTCTTCTCTCTTCCACGCCTCAACAGCGGCATCAAGACTCCGAATCTTGCAGCCATGAGAGAGTCGCGGCCTAATTCCTGCGTGCCTTCGAGGGGAAAATCTATGCGAGTGAGATAATTATTTTTCGTGATGACTCTGCAAACTGAGTCAGACTCGCCGTCAGAAATTTTCATCAAAGCCGAATGCCACGAAACCGAATCTCTTTGCGCCCATTGGGACATTATGAGACGCGCTAAAGGTCTTCCGATTCCCTTCACGTTCTGGATGTCCTCAAACTTCAGCGGCGTGTTGTGCTTAAGCTCTATACCGTCAAATTCAGGCGGAGGAGTGTACGAATGCCCCGGCAGAATCGTCCTGTAATGATTCGTGTCTGGCGTTGAATGTCTTGCTGCCTCGTCTATTTTCCCGTCCGCGTCAAGAAGTATGAAGTTCGCAACAGGCTCTGTGATCTCAAGAATGAGGGAATAATTCACGCTGACTCCCGCTGAGACTCTCCGGTGCGCTGAAAGCTCTAGTATTCTGTCATTGTTGATCTGTCTGACGGAATATATTTCGCTCCCGTGGGACAATCTGCTTTTCATTGCGTCAGTGATTGAAGCTCTTGACGGTGAAATTTCTTTGAGCGCGTTGATTTCGTTCTGAGTCGCCGTGCATAACCCTGAACAGCCAGAAGTCCACGACAAAAGCAGCCAGTTTTCAGCAAAAAATTTGAGGGCAGCCCATGTAGCTCCGCCCTCAATACGATTGATACGCAGCGGAAGAAGTTTGCGAATATCTCCCGCGAGTCCTGCTATAAATTCTGGTCCTAATGGCATGTCATCACCTTAAAAGCATCATAATGCCCTGCTGAATCTGATTAGCCTGTGCGAGCATGGCCGTATTTGACTGCATAATGATACTCATCTTCGTAAACTCCAGAATCTCTTTCGCGTAATCCGTATCCTGTATGTGAGAATTTGCGTCAATGAGGGCTTCTGTTTCTTTCGTGAGATGTTCTACGTGATGTTCGAGCCTGTTTTGCGCCGCGCCTAATTTCGCCTGCTGCATTGATACGCGGTCTATAGCTTTGTCGATTATGCCAATTGCCTCAGCTGATGTTTGCTGACTCATGACGTTCACGCTGTTGATTCCCAGTGCTTCAGATCTCATGTCGCCGAGGTTGAGAAGCACGTCATCACCCTCATCTGCTCCAGTCTGAAACACCGTAGTATTATCCGCAAGGTGAATGATTACTGTATTTCCGTTGCCGCCCGTGTTGTCAAGAAGGGTGTAATTTCTCGACTCGTCATCCCACGCGGCATAAACTCCCAGCATCGGATCAAAATCGACATCAACATTTTCATGAATGACTCCAACGAGCCTGCTTCCTGTGATTTTCTCATTCTCAACAAGCACTGTGTCAGTGTGAACATCTCTCACAGTAACGTTATACCTTGTTTCTTCCGACTCCTGAATCGTGTTGAGGGATAAAGCCTTGAGGACATCTTCATTTCCTGAAAGCGTGATTTCTCCTCTTTTGCCCGCAAGAACCGAACGTATTACGAAAGTCCCGGCTACTGACTCCATTCCCGACGATGCACCGTCAACAAACGACACGAATTTTGACGCGTCATCTACATATTCGCTTTGTCCGAGTCCTACAGCAATCGCCCTGTTGAGTTTTGCAGCAACGTCATCAAGGGTATCATTCGCGCAGAGGGTAATTTTTGCCTGTTTTCCGTCTCCCTGAGTCAGCGTTAATTCTTTAGGCTTGTCGAGAATCATCATTCCTTGAGCGTCCCAAAATTTGTCTATGTCCCTGAGTCTTGTTCCTACGTCTGCAATTTTCCCGACATATGAAGCCTGAAATCCCACAAGCGTTGTGC
Organism: uncultured Fretibacterium sp.; assembly: GCA_946183145.1. GTDB lineage: Bacteria > Synergistota > Synergistia > Synergistales > Aminobacteriaceae > JAFUXM01. The sequence goes on from CAMGZM010000001.1 coordinate 18,414, forward strand.
CTTGCGACGTGTCAAGATTTCCGCCTGATGCTGTGCTTCTGAATGCTCCGTTTGTCTCAATAACTATGCTTCCTTGTGAGACTTGGCCGCTTACCCTGTCAACGCTGAAATTCACGAAGCTGACTCCGCTTACTGCGTTTGCATTTCCGTCAAGAACATAATGAACGTGATCCCCTCCGAATGCGCCGCCCTCAATCTTCAACGGGTCTGTGTAGTCTGGTGTGTGAGTGATGTCAACGCCTATAGCATCAGAGTTGATTTTGTTGGGACTAACGCTCACGGCGAAAGTTGCGCCCTCGTTCACACCGTCAAGGCTTCCGAGTTTGATTCCCATTGCGCCGCTGCCGAAAAGCCCGCTAAGGTCTGTGCTGTCTCCGCCGGATGACACAAGAATATTATCCATGACGGCATTGCGTGAGACTCCTTCTTGTGAGAGTATGTTTGCTGTTGCTCTGAGGGTTGCGAGTCCGGCTTTCTCGTCAACATTCACAACCTCAAAAAGTATGCTTGCGTTCTCTGTCATCTCGGACAGCTCAAAGTCAAAAGCGTCATCATCATCAAGACCGTAAGAGCCTGTAATCTTTGCGCCCTCGCTTGTTCCTTCAGAGAGTACGAGATTGTACGCGCCCGCAGGAATATCACCCCTCACAGAGACATCATTAACGCCGTACTGAACATTTGAGCTCTTCTGCGTAACAACATCATCATGTTTCACGTGAAAAATATCTGACTTCTGAACTTGAGCTTTTCCCGCATCGGAAGTGATTTGCAGCTTGAAATTTCCGTCAACCGCATATTTCTGCCCGAACTTGTCGACGGATCTTAACCCGCCGTGAATTACTGCTTTCACGTTCTTGTCCGTGCTGCTCCATAACACAGCGTTATCGCCGTTAAGGATTCTTTTGCGGTTGAACTGTGTTGTCTCTGCAAGAAGGGTTACACCGCTGCGAATCTCGTTGATTTCGGCTTGGATATAACTTCTGTCCTGCTTTGTGAGAGTGTCATTAGCGGCCTGCATACTTAGCTCGCGCATACGCTGAAGCATCGACTGTGTTTGATCTAGCGCGCCCGTCGCTGTCTGAATGAGGCTGATTCCGTCCTGCGAATTGATGAGGGCTTTGTCCATTCCTCCGATACGGCTTCTCATCGTCTCACTTATCGCAAGCCCGGCTGTGTTGTCTATGTCAGCTATTTTTGTCCGCAAGCCTGACGATAATTTTTCGAGCGAACGCCTTATAGCAAGGGAATTTCTCTGCATCATTCTCTGGCTTATCAATGACGTTACATCGTGGTTTATTATCATTGACATAATTTATTCCTCACCTTTCATAACCTCGCTTAACCTTCCTCCGATAAAAATACCCCTGTAAGGTATAAAAAAGAGGGGAGGAGAGATATTATTCCCCCCTTCCCCCTTGTGAAATGCGTCTAAGTTTTGAGGGTTGTTTAACTTTTACCCGGGAAACCTAACGATTAACGGATAAGGCTAAGGACGTTCTGAGGCTGCTGGTTCGCCTGAGCGAGCATTGAGTTACCGGCCTGAAGCATGATGTTAAGTTTCGTGAAGTTCATCATTTCCTTCGCCATGTCTGCATCTCTGATTCTGCTCTCTGCGCTGGTCAGGTTCTCGCTTGCTGTCGTCAGGTTGTTGACCGTGTACTCTAACCTGTTCTGGTAAGCACCGATCTTAGCCCTCTGAGTCGAAACTTTGTCGATTGCGTTGTCGATGATCGTGATTGAGCGTGAAGCCCTGTCGCGGCTCATGACGTTTACGCTGTCAAGTCCGAGTGCGTGCGAGCGCATGTCGCCGATGTTGATGCCCATATCTTCGCCCTCGTTCGCGCCGATCTGGAACACTGTTGTGTTGTCGGCAAGGTGAAGTGTTGTCTCCTGCGAGCTTGAAGCATAACGGAACTTCTTGGAGTTGTCATCCCATGATGCCGCAATTCCGCTGAGCGCGCTGAACTCTACGTCAACATTCGGGTTGATTACGCCGTGAAGCACGTTGCCTGTAGTCTTTACGTTCTGGGCGATCATTTCTCCGGTGTGAGCATTGCTTACGTCAACGCTGTATGTTGTCTCTTTCGACTCCTGAATTGTGTTCAGTGAGAATGCGTTGATGAGGTTCTCGTCTCCTGAGAATGTGATTTCACCGCCCGCGCCGGGTACTACTGAGCGCATAAGGAATGTGCCGTCAACCGCTTCTGAGTTTGTCGTTGAGCCGTTGCCTACGTAGGTTACGAATTTCGTTGCGTCATCGACATATTTCGCCTGGCCGAGTCCTGTTGCTATCGCGTCATTCATCTTCTTTGCAACGTCATTAAGTGTGTCGTTCGCATAGAGGGTTACGCTTGCTGTTTTGCCGTCGCCCTGGTTGAGGGTTATCGTCTTTGCGTCCTCAAGCATGAATACGCCCTGGCCGTCCCAGAATTTATCGAGGTCGCGGAGTTTCACAGAGCCGTCTGCAACCTTGCCGATATACGCCGCGTCAAAGCTGGCGAGTACTGTCTCCTTGCCGATATCAAGTTTTCCGCCATCCTCTGTGGACTTTCTGAAATCCGTGTTGGTCGAAAGGACAATATCACTCTCTGACGCTTCGCCCGTCTTTGTGTTCAGGTTGAAGGTCTTGAAGTGGAGATCCCTGTTTGCTGTTTTGGCTCCGTTGAGGGTGTAGCTCAACGTTTTGCCGTTGTAGGGGCCGCCGTCCCATTTGTCTTCCCATGTGCTGTCAAGGCTGGCTTTCACGTTGACTGACATTTGAGCGGCATTGCTATTTTCATCAACATTGGGAGTTATGAAGTATACGAATTTTCCGCCTTCCTGGACTGCCGCAATATCAGTAAGGGATACAGTTACTGAGGTGTTTGTCGAATCTCCGCCGAAAATACCCGTAAGGTTTACAGCATCACCGTTCTGCTTTACGACTATATTTTCCTGCGTCGCGGTGCGGTTTGTGCCGTCCTGTGAAAGAAGCGAGCCGGTTGCTTTGAGCGTAACTTCATTCGTAAGCGCGTTTATCGACTGGACTTCAAAGAGAACGCTGCCGTTGTCAAGTGTCTTGGCGCCTGCGGCTGATACGCTGAAAACATCTTCCGCTTTGGATTCTGACAGGGTTTCCGTTGAAACAGAGTCTGTCGTGGGTGATGTTGCCTCGCCTGCGCTCTCATACACTATCTTGATGCCGGGTGCCGTGCTGTCCATCTTTGTAGCAACAAGATTAATTGAAGCAGAATCTTCAAATCCGCTGAGGGTGATTCCTTTTGCCCTTGCCGCCGCTGTGATTTCATCCTCAACGCCCGTATATGTAACATTGAGGTCAGTAGACGTGCCGCCCTTGAAGAATTTTGCCTGGTCTTCTGCTTTTGCCGTTTTAGTACCCTGCTTGAAGAGGTCTGAGCCTGACGTTGACCAGATTTCTACGCCGTCTGTCGTCTGAATGCTGATCTTTGTTACGGGGCTGGTGATAGTATTGAAGTCTATTTTGCTGGTTACTGAGTGCTTCACACCACCGATACCGTATGAGCCTGTGAGTTCTGCCGCCGCTGAACCTGCATCGCCGAGTTCGAGCTTATAGTTTCCGGCGGGAAGGTTCGAGACTGATACGTCAGTTACACCGCTCTGAAGTGATGTTGACTTGTTCATGAGAACGTCAGCGTGCTTCACCTTCATGATGTCTGACTTCTGGACTTCGCCCTGGCCGGGATCTGCCTTCACTGTGATCTTGTAGTTGCCCTCAACTGATTTCTTCTGCCCGAACTGGTCGACTTCACGGAGTCCGCCGTTGATGATGGCTTTGGTCTCGTTGTTGTCGCTGCTCCAAAGTGCCGCCGAGTCGCCGTTAAGCAGTTTCTTCTTGTTGAACTGGGTTGTGTTGCCGATACGTGTGATTTCCTCGCGGAGCTGGTCAACTTCTACCTGAATATAGCTTCTGTCCTGCTGTGTCAGTGTGTCATTGGCCGCCTGAACTGAAAGCTCGCGCATTCTCTGAAGGATTGAGTGTGTCTCGCTGAGTGCGCCTTCTGCGGTCTGGATGAGGCTGATACCGTCCTGTGCGTTTGACACGGCCTTGTCGAGTCCTCTGACCTGTGCGCGCATCTTCTCGGAAATCGCGAGTCCGGCTGCGTCGTCTGCTGCTGAATTGATGCGCAGTCCGCTTGATAACTTCTGAATTGCCTTCTGAAGGTTATTGCTCGTATTGTTTACGATGTTATAACTCTGAAGGGCAGGTATGTTGTGCTGAATTACCATTGACATAATACAAAACCTCCTTGTAATACTTGTCTGTTCTTTTCCCCCATTACTTCCGTGTTACGGGGGCTTTTCCGTCCCTCATTGTGTGAGGGTAACTTGCCTCTTGCGCCGTAATTTGCGGTGAATGGCTTTTGCGCTGTGAAAATTTTTGTCTTATCCGCGACTAATAGTCTTTGAAACTTTTTCAGCCTTTTCGTCATGACTGGCTTTTTATTTTCACTCACATTTTCGGAGCGGGGTATATGATACTTTAGCGGCGAATAAAATTTTGTGTGTAACTTTCACGGTCTTATGCTTCAGGAAGTTTATAGCCTGAAGGGTTAAGCGTGTGTACTTTCAGCTTCTGTATCATCTCTACAGCGTCTGAGGGTGGGATTTCGATTTTTCCGCCGACATTAAGCCTCATTGATGACTTGTCGCCCCTCTTCTTTTCATAGCCGCTTAAATCTGCAACTTTGTACGAGGGGAGGCCGTATTTCTCTGAAAACGTATAATCATCAGGATCATCAAAAAGCGGTATTGTTACTTCACAGCCGTCAAGTTCTGAATCATTTCTGCACGGAATCATGAACTGAAAGCGGAAATTGCTGAATTGAAGAATACCTATCGCGTAAGGAACTTTCTTTTTCGTGCTGCTTTTTCTCCGCATTACAGTTACGCCCAAAGGCAAAGGACTCGGCCCGGGCATGAACACTTCAAATACATTCGCGGCGTATGGAGTGATGAAATTCTGAAAGGCAGCGAGAAGATTTTTCCCCTCATCTGTTTTTCTGTCAGCGCGAATCAACAAGCATGTATCCGTGAAATTCACCCACTCTTCAACCGAAATTACTGACATGGCCGAAAGCAAAAGCATCCTGAACACATCAATCGGGTAATACGGCTCACGTTCTGTGTGAAAGTCAATATGTTCTTCATGCAAATCAGGCACTGAAGAATCTTTTGCCGACTGAATCACTGCTCCTTTGCTTGCAATATCCATTCTGAATTTGCCATCAGCGGACTTGTAAGAAGGGAAACCCTTGCGGCCGGGGATCTGCGATAAAGTTCTCGATATTCCCAAGTATTTCGAGAAGCTGTCTTCAAGCGTTTCACCGAAAAAGTGATTGCAATCATCGCATTCACTCGCAAGAAACACCGTTTTGTTTCCTAGCATGGCCGGTATTGCGTGAGCGTCATCACGGAATTTTGCCTGCGAGTCATTTTTCCCGCAGAACCTGCAAAACTTTTGACGTGAAAAAACGTCTTTGTCGATCATGAATTTCTTTTCATGACTCTGAGGAAGGACTTTTGCAATGACATCGTAATTCTCAGAAAAGAAAGAGCTTTTTTCTTTTTGCGTTTGCTGAACATCATTATTCAAGCGCATAATTTTTCCATCTCCTTTAACCAGCGTATTGCTGCAGTGATATATTATACGCTGAACTTCAAGTGTAATCTATAATATCATCATCGCAAAAATAATTAAGGAGGAAAATTCCACATGATGAAATATCTTCAAAAGATCGGCCGCTCGTTAATGCTTCCTGTAGCGTGTCTTCCTGCCGCGGGCATTCTCTACGGAATAGGCTACTGGATAGATCCTGCGGGCTGGGGTTCAAACAGTCTCATTGCGGCATTCTGTATCAAGGCTGCGAGCGCGATAATCGACAAGATTCCGTTACTTTTCGCAATCGGCACGGCTGTAGGCATGGCCGACGAGCAGGACGGGACTCCTGCTTTGGCGGGACTCGTTTCGTGGCTGATGATTACGACTCTGCTCTCAAAAGACGCTATAGCAATGTACACGCATATTGACGCTTCACAAGTTCCGTCAGCGTTCGGAAGAATCGAGAATGCGTTTATCGGAATACTTTCGGGACTCATAGGCGCGGGGTGCTTCAACAAGTTCAAGGACGCGAATCCCCCCGACTGGTTAGCGTTCTTCAGCGGCAAAAGGTGTGTTGCGATTATTACGGCGTTTGTGTCGGCAATAACTGCTGCGGTACTCTATTATGTGTGGCCTGTGGTTTACGGCGCTCTTGAGAAATTCGGAATCTCAATCGCAAACATGGGTCCTATTGGCGCGGGCATCTACGGAATGTTCAACAGGGCATTGATACCGCTGGGACTCCATCACGCTTTGAACGCTGTATTCTGGTTCGACACGATCGGCATTAATGACTTGGGCAATTTCTGGTCAGGAAAAGGGACGCTCGGTGTTACGGGAATGTACATGACAGGATTTTTCCCTGTGATGATGTTCGGACTCGTTGCAGGAGCGTACGCAATGTACAAGGAAGCAAAGCCGGAACGCAAGAACGTGGCGAAAAGTTTATTGCTTGCGGGGTCATTCGCGGCGTTCTTCACGGGAATCACTGAGCCTTTAGAGTTCTCGTTCATGTTCCTCGCGCCGGGGCTGTATTTGCTTCACGCTGTCTTGACGGGAGTGTGTATGACTGTATGCGCGTATATGCCAGTGAGATGCGGTTTCAATTTCAGCGCGGGAATGGTTGACTGGATATTGAGCTTCAAAGCGCCGATGGCAGAAAATCCCTGGCTGATTATTCCGATCGGGATTGTTGTTGCGGTGATATATTACGTTGTTTTCACGTGGGCGATAAGAACATTCAGCCTCAAAACGCCGGGGCGTGAAGATGATGACGATGACGCGATGATTCCGCCTGCGCAGGACGAACCAGTGAAGGGCGCAAAGAAAGACTATACGCACATGGCCGCAATAATTCTTGAGGGGCTCGGAGGAGCTGAGAATCTGAAGGATTACGATTACTGCGCGACAAGAATACGCGTAAACGTTAAGGACGGCTCGCAGATTGACGAGAAGAAAATCAAATCTTCAGGCATTCCAGGACTCACGAGACTCACGACAACAAATGTGCAGGTAGTAATAGGGACTCGCGTACAGTTCGCATTTGACGCGATGAAGAAACTTATCGAGGCCAGCAAGTGAACTCCCCCCCCGTGTTTAGCGGGGGCTTCCTAATTCATCGAGGTTGCAACACAAATCTTGCGACTCATATCGTCTTACACGCTTGCGTGCGCTGTACGTCCTCTCCAAAGGCGTTGATTTCCTGCGTTCCACAGGTATGTTTTTGACTCAGCAATATCATGTTACGCGCCGCATGTATATCACGGTCTTCTCTATGTCCGCATAGACATTCATATGTTCGGTCAGCTAACGTTATGTCCTTCTTAAGTTTTCCACATGCAGGGCAATATTTTGTTGTTGGCATTCTTGATGAGAGTACTGTTACACGCTCATGCTTTATCAGTTTCGCTTTCACTAGTCCTAACACGGAATGTTGAACCGTCCGCCCAAACAAGCCTTTGTGCCATCCTGACAGATTTTCATCCTGCATGTATACTCGTTCATGCTCTAACAGCTCATTTACGATTTTACTGGCTGAGTCCTTTTTACGGCTCATTAATTTCTGATATGCTCTTTGTAATAACTTCCTCGCCTTGTACCAATTGCTTGAACCCTTTTTACGCCGCGCTATTAATCTTTGACACTTCTTTATTCGTTCACTTTCTTCAATCAGCACTTTGTGTTTTCTGCCGTCCGAGGTTGTTATCGTCGTTTTTATTTCCATATCTATACCGATTTCCGGCTTATATTTTTTCTTTTCACCTCCCTTATTCTGATATGTTGTTATTGCAAGATAGTAGCCATCAGGCAGATTTAACAGTTTCGCATTGGCAAATTCTAAGCCTGGTATATTCCAGAATTGATTTGCTCCCCTGATTCGTATACGTTCATTGAGTCCCTGAAGCCCTATGTGATGCTCATCGTAGAACCTGTATGTCTTTCTATACTGCTGAAGGTTTATTGATTCATAATCTGACTTGTAGCGCAAACTTCCGACTATATAATTATGTTTTTTAGAACTGCTAATCCTTTCAGACTGTGCTTTATGCTTTGAATGACTGACTGCTTCATCTGCGAGCCTAAGTATTCAAGCTCATGTGTTACTGGCTGCTTGTCTTTGTCGAGTCCGTGAACCGTCTGAATTGATGTATCATAGTCGTTAATGTCATGTTTCTGCGTGAAAGTCAGCGCGTCATTGTAGAGCCATTTAGCTTCGACAAAAAGCATTTTAAGGTGAATCTTCTGTGCTTCATTCAGGTTAGAGATGTCTATTTTTACACAGTACACACGGCAGATTTGACTTTTGCGTTTTTCTCTAGTCTGCCTACATTGTTCACGTATTCGGTTGTTTTTAGCTAATCTCTCTTCATCTATCATGATGATATTATATTATGAAATTAGAGTCTTCTTGCGGATTTTTGATAAAAATTTACGGAGGGAAAATTGAACAATATCATCATAGACAACGGAATAATATTCAGGACTGACAATAAATTTCACGCCGGAACAATAGCAGTCTCAAACGGAAAAATTACGGACGAGATTCCCAATGACGCAATGAGAATTAATGCTGAAGGATTGTACGTTATACCCGGACTCACTGACATACATTTTCACGGCTGCAAGGGTCATGACTTCTGCGAGGGGACTCAGGAATCATTCACGGCAATAACTGAGTATGAAGCCATGAACGGAATCACGACGATTTGCCCGGCGACAATGACATTACCCGAAAACGAATTAGCCCGCATAATGAGAGCCGCAAAAACTTTCAGCGAGTCGAATCCTTCACTCATCGGCATAAATCTTGAAGGGCCGTTCATCTCTCACGCCAAAAAGGGAGCGCAGAACCCAGCGTATATAGTTCCGCCTGACTCGGCCATGTTGCGCAGGCTTCAGAGTGAATCGGGCGGATTAATCCGAGTCGTAACAGTCGCGCCTGAAACTGACGGTGCAATCTCATTCATCAATGACGCAAAGAATATCGCAAGAATCTCAATCGCTCACACTGCATGTGATTACGAGACGGCAAAACGCGCATTCGAGTCTGGAGCGTCGCACGTTACGCACATCTACAACGCTATGAACGGAATCAATCACAGGAATCCCGGCCCGATTCCTGCGGCGTTTGAGTCGGGCGCAATGGTTGAGATTATTGCTGACGGAGTACACATTCACCCTTCTGTTGTGAGAATGACGCTGAAACTTTTCGGCTCTGACAGGGTGATATTCATCTCGGACTCTCTTGAGGCTGCCGGAATGCCTGACGGTGAATATATGCTCGGAGGCCAGAAGGTCATAAAGCGCGGGAGGGTTGCGACTCTTTCTGACGGTCTTACGATTGCCGGGAGTGTCTCGAATCTCATGGAGTGCATGAGGCTGGCTGTTACAGAGATGAATATACCGCTTGAAGATGCTGTGAAGTGTTCGTGCGTGAATCCTGTGAAGGCTATCGGGCTTGATGATTCTTACGGAGCAATAGAGGCCGGGAGGATTGCGAATCTTGTTTTGGTTGACGGAGATTTGAACGTGAAATGTGTTGTGCGTGAGGGAAAAATTTTACCGCCTGAAATTTCGTTATAATTATGTACATACCACAATCACAGGAGGAATCATCATGAAGACTCGAAAGCTCCACAATATAACCGTGTCTGAGATAGGCATGGGCTGTATGGGATTCTCACATGGTTACGGCGAAATCCCCCCGGAAGATTACGCGGTCGATGCGATTCGCAAGGCTCATGATTTCGGCTGCACGTTTTTTGACACTGCGGAAATTTACGGCCCTAACCTTTCAGAACCCGGCCACAATGAATTGATTGTAGGAAGAGCAGTAGAAGACTTCCGGGACAAAATCACATTAGCCACAAAATTTTTCATCAAAGGCGAGGAAGTGAAGAAGGACGGCTCTGTGTTAGGAACGATAACGCGGCATCTTGAAGCATCATTGAAGCGGCTCAGGACAGATTACGCGGATATATATTACCTTCACAGGATAAGCCCTGACGTTCGAGTCGAGGACATAGCAGAGGCAATGAACGCATTAATCAGCAGGAAAATTATACGCGGCTGGGGCTTGTCGATGGTGAACGCGGAAATTCTCGAACGTGCTAACAAGATATGTCATCTTGCGGCGGTTCAGAATATATATTCCGTTATGGATCGCGATTATGAGAAAGCTGTCATTCCGTTTTGCTTGAAGAATGATATAGGCTTCGTGGCATTTTCACCGACTGCGAGCGGGTATTTGTCCGGGAAAGTGAAAGCGTCAGCAAAATTTGAGGGTGATGATGTACGCAAATGGGTTCCGCAGATGAAGAGTGAGAATATCACAGCGAATCAGCCGTTAATTGACCTTCTGAAAGTTTTTGCTGAGAGGAAACACGCCACAAATACGCAGATAGGACTCGCGTGGATGCTGAAGAAATATCCGCATGTCGTACCGATTCCCGGCTCAAAGAATCAGGAGCGTATACTTGAGAATTTAGCGGCCTGCAATGTGATTTTGAGTGATGACGAGTTCAGAGAGCTTGAAGAGGCTTTGAAGGGTATAAAGATTCACGGCTCAAGAAAAGATGTCGGAATGCCGCAGGAGTTCATAGACTGAAAATATTTTCCCCCGGTGTGAATCATGGCCGGGGGCTTTCGTGATTCTTTATCCAGCTCACAAGGTCATCAAATGTTACTTCTGAGGCCGCGAGACCCAAAAATATATCTTCAAGCTCTTTCTGCGTGTAGCTAAGTGTTATTCCGTTTGCTTTCAGGTAAGACAGCATAGCATGAGCCGCGACTCTCTTGTTGCCGTCAATAAATGCATGATTTTGTGCAAGCCCGAAACCTAAACGCGCTGCCTTTTCGTAAATTGTAGGGTAAACGTCATAACCTCCGAATGACTGAAAAGGAGATCTCACAGCTGACGAAAGAAGACCCATATCCCTGACTCCCTGACTGCCTCCCGTTTTTGCGACAACAGCATCATGAAGCACAATCACAGTATCTTCATCAAAGAAAAATTCAGTTGTTGGCAAGCGCAATATATGCCTCCATATTCTGCTCTATAAGCTCATCAGATATTTTCTTTATGTCTTCATAGCTCAGTTTCACGTAGCGTTTTTCTTCATCAGCTAAAATTTCTGATGGCCTCTCTTCAAGTACAGCGTTCATAAATTTTTCCTCCTTTGCGGGATTTGTTATATTATACATATTCCAACATGAAAGGGAAAATCTCAGCATGTCCGCATTAGACAGCATAATACAGACAATACACGACAGCCCCGACTCAGACAAAGGGACTCTGTTCGAGAAATTATGCCTCTACTTTCTCAGGAATGACCCGACACAGCAAGGCAGATTCTCGCAGGTCTGGCCCTGGCGTGAATGGCCGCTCAATAACGGCGAACCCGATACAGGCATCGACATTGTAGCAAGAGTCCGCGACTCCGAATCATATTGCGCGGTTCAGTGCAAATTCAGGGAGGACGACTCATCAATCACGAAATCGGAAATCGATTCATTTCTCGCACTAAGCAGCAAGGAAATTTTTTCAGCACGCATAATTTTCACACTCACTGACAACTTCAACACACACGCACGCAACGCACTCAAAGACCAGTCGCCCGGCGTAACAATTCTCACACGCAAAAATCTTGAGGAGTCTAATATTAACTGGTCAACGTTCGATTTCAGCAAGCCCGGCCATGTCTCTCACATCGTCAAAAATTTACGCAAGCACCAAATCAACGCAATCAATGACGTGTTAAACGGACTCGCAAAACATGACAGAGGCAAATTAATCATGGCCTGCGGAACCGGCAAAACGTTTACTTCTCTCAAGATCGCCGAAAAATTTGCGGGCAAGGGCGGATCCGTTCTCGTTCTCGTTCCGTCAATCTCGCTCATGAATCAAACTGTCATCGCGTGGAACAATGACCACGACAATAAACTACCCTTGATACAGTTCGCAGTGTGTTCTGACTCAACCGTCGGAAAATACCCGGAGGAAGATTTGAGTCCCGCTGATCTTGCGTTCGAGGCAACAACAGACGCAGAGAGTCTCATTTCAACATGGCACAAGCAGACTCACATATCCGAATCAATGACCGTAATTTTCTCCACGTATCAATCACTTCACAAAGTCAAAGAGCTTCAGGATAACGGCTTCCCAGTCTTTGACCTCGTAATCTGTGATGAGGCTCACAGGACAGCAGGAGTCAGCAGCAGCAACGATGACGCAAATTTTCAGCTCATTCATGACGACTCATTCATTCACGCAAAGAAACGACTCTACATGACCGCAACGCCCAAAGTTTTTGGCGACACTCCCGAACGTAAAGCCGCAATCAAGAAGAAAGCACAAGAACATAACGCCGTACTTTACTCAATGGACGACGAGAATATTTACGGCCCGGAGTTTCACAGGCTCTCTTTCTCTCAGGCAGTTGACGCAAAATTACTCGCAGATTACAAAGTGATGATCTTCATGGTAAAAGAAGAGGAAAGCAAACAGCTAACCGACATGGCAAAACTTGAGGGAATTTGCACCGCGCTGGCTAAAGACGTTCAGCAGGAAGATTACGACTTCATACAGTCTGACACAGCACCCATGAAACGCGCCGTAAATTTCACAAGCACAATCAGCGAGTCAGAAGACTTCTTCACGCCCAATATACAGCGCACAATAACGCCCGGCCATGACTCAATCACTTTCACAGCAAAGCACATTGACGGCAAAAAGTCAGCCGCTGAACGTTCACAGGTCATAAACTGGCTCAAACAGGACTCACAGCCCGGTGAATGCCAAATCCTCTCTAACTCCCGGTGCCTCTCAGAAGGTGTTGACGTTCCCGCGCTCGATGCCGTGATATTCTTCAAGCCTAAGTATTCACAGATCGATATTGTTCAGTCAGTCGGAAGAGTCATGAGAAAATCTGACGGGAAAAAATTCGGCTATGTCATTCTCCCAATCGCAATAAAACCCGGCGAACTCCCAGGCACTGAACTCGACAAAAACAAAGAGTACAAATCCGTGTGGGAAGTATTGCAGGCTCTCCGCTCTCATGATGACAACTTCAACGCCACAATAAACTCCCTCGACTTCAACGAAAAATCCGACAAAGTGAGAGTCGTTGCAGGGAAAAATTTGCGCGAATATCTGACCGATGAAGAGATTGACCAGTGGGAGCAGGCCGTTTATGTCCGAATGGTCAGGAAATGCGGAGACCGCGAGTATTGGGACAGATGGGTTGCTGACCTCAAAGACGTTACAGCACTTCACACGCAGAACCTTCAAGACTCCCTCAAAATCCCCGGTGCAAATCGCGCCTTCAATGAATTTCTTGACGACCTACGCGCAACAATCAACCCGTCAATCTCACCTGATGACGCGCTCTCAATGCTCGCACAGCACATAGTCAGCAAAAGAGTCTTTGATGAGCTTTTCTCCGACTTCTCACAGCTCAACCCAGTATCACGCGCCCTGCAGAGGATAATATCATCGCTGACTCAATACGGATTCAGGGCGGACGACTCACAGCTCGAAAAGTTTTACGGCCATGTTCACGAGGCTGTGAAGGAAGCAAAAACCGACTCCGCAAAACAGAATCTCATACGCCGAATCTATGACAACTTCTTCAAGCTCGCATTCCCGAAAACAGCTCAGAAACTCGGAATCGTTTATACTCCCGTCGAAATCGTTGATTTCATTCTCAGAAGCTCGGATTGGGCTGTACGTTCGCTCCTCAATATCGATGACGGACTCGCCTCGCTGCATGTTCACATTCTTGACCCTTTCAGCGGAACAGGCACTTTCACGGCGCGGCTCATTCAGTCAGGATTAATCCCGCGCGGAAGACTCACCTACAAATACGATCACGGGGAAATTTTCGCGAATGAAATTCTCCTCCTGCCATACTACATTTCAGCCGTCAACATCGAGTCGGCGTTCTCAAAAATTTATGACGATGAGTATCACGAGTTCCCCGGAATGATTCTCGCTGACACTTTCACGCTTAACGCTGACGCAACACGCTACCTTCACACGATCTTCAAAGAGAACGGACAAAGAGCCGCAAATGAAGAGGATGACAAAACCGTCAACATCATCATAGGCAACCCCCCTTACAGCGTCGGGCAGAAAAGCGCGAATGACAACAACCAGAACACGCGCTACGAAAATTTATACGGCGCAATTACTGACACTTACGCAAAACACAGCACAGCCACGAACAAAAACTCACTATATGACAGCTACATTCTTGCGTTCAGATGGGCTTCTGACAGGCTCAGGAATCAGGATCGCGGCGTTATATGCTTCGTAACAAACGGCTCATTCATTGACTCAAACAGCGCGGACGGTATGAGGAAATGCCTTGCGGATGAGTTCAGCTATATTTACGTCTTCAATCTCAGAGGCAACGCAAACACAAGCGGAGATTTACGGCGCAATGAGGGCGATGGGATTTTCGGCGAGGGCAGCAGGACTCCGGCGGCTGTAACTATGCTCGTAAAGGACGAACGCATGAAGGGCAGACCGTGCGAAATATATTATTACGATGTTGCGGACGGAATGAAGCGCAAAGAAAAACTTGATGAGCTTTTGAGGCTTGAGTCTTTCGGGAAAATGATGGACGGCGGATTAATGCGGAGGATTGAACCGAATGAAGCGGGCGACTGGGTAAACATGAGGACGGAAATTTACGCGGGCTTCAGGAATTTAGGCAACAAGAAAGAAGCTGACAGAGAAGCAATTTTCGGTGAAAGATATTCGAAAGGGTTAATGACTGCTCGCGATGCCTGGTGCTATAACTTTTCGCGGGCTGAACTGATTCGGAACATGGCCGGAATGATTGAGGTCTACAATTCTGAGCGTGAGAGATGGAACCGTGAAGGCTCCGGGAAATTTGAAGACTTTGTTACGAAAGACACGGCTAAAATTTCATGGGCTGATGGACTTTTCAGCAGAGCAAAACGCAACGAGCCAATAACATTTTCAGAAGAGGCTGTGAGAGTCTCAATGTACCGTCCGTTTGTGAAGGAGTATTTATACTTCACGGGCGCAATGAATGAGAGAAGCTATCAAATGCCCTCAATATTTCCTGAGCATGACACAAAAAATTTGGTGATAAGTATACCGGGTATCGGAGCAAAAAAAGATTTCAGCGTCTTGATGACAAACTGCATACCAGAAGTGCAGATGATGATGAACGGTCAATGTTTTCCGCTGTACTGGTACACGAGGGGGGAAGGGCTTTTTGACACTGGGCTTGTACGTCATGACGGTATCGGGGACTCATCGCTTGCGGAGTTTCGGACTCATTACGGCGACAAGGCGATAACGAAGGAGGATATATTCTATTACGTTTACGGTGTACTTTCATCGCGAGAATATGCCTCGCGTTTCGGGAATGACGCAAAGAAGGTTCTAGCGCGTGTGCCGTTCGTGAAGGATATTGAGACGTTCCGGGAATTTTCGCGGGCCGGGCGTGAGCTTGGAGCTTTGCACGTGAATTACGAGTCTGCGGAGGAATGGCCGGTGAAAGTTTCGGGGAATGAGTCTGACGTGAGAATTACGCGGATGAAGATTGCGGAGGAGTCCGGGAGTCGTGTGATTCATGTTGCGCCGGGGGTAACGGTGCGTGAGATTCCTGCGTGTGCTTGGGAGTATCGTGTGAACGGGAGAAGCGCGCTTGAATGGATTGTTGAGCGTTACCGTGATGATGTGGACAAGGCGAGCGGGATTCGGAATGACTGCAACGAATGGAACGGAGCTGATTACGTGCTGAGATTGATACGGCGTGTAATCACTGTGAGTGTTGAGACTGTGAGAATATTGGAGGGACTGCCGGAATTGGGAGTGTGATATAATTTTGGGCAGGTTAAGCAGGGGTGAAATCCGCTAACCT
The DNA here is from genome assembly GCA_946183145.1 of uncultured Fretibacterium sp. GTDB lineage: Bacteria > Synergistota > Synergistia > Synergistales > Aminobacteriaceae > JAFUXM01. The sequence continues at coordinate 34,434 of CAMGZM010000001.1, forward strand.
GTTGCAGTAAAGGTAGTAAAAAATGGTTGGGGCATCAGCCATTGGAGGAGAACCCGTAAGACACTCGCAAGAGCGCAATGTTTGTTGATACCAAAATCGCCCGCTTTTAAGCGAGGGGAGTATGTCAAGAGCCAATAGAGAGCAGCGAGAGTATGAGACACCCTGGACAGGTAATCACCTCGCTGCTTTTTGCTGGTGTGCTTCCGGCCATTTTCGCGAGCCATCCGACTTCACCGCCGATCTGCAGGAATGATCCCCGCGAACTTGAAGAGTCCCTGCACCTCTCTGGGGCTTCCTCTGAGAAAATATTATAACAGATGAGAAATTATGATAGAATGACAGTAGGGAAGATAGTCACGCCACTGCTTTTTATTGTATAATTCACAAGTGCTACTCACAAAGAGTTGCGGCGAGGATGTCAGAACATCGGACTATAATCGGTTCGGTGTTCTTTTATTTATTACAGACTCGTAACTCTCAGCGGCCAGCTTTCACCGTCAACCCTCTCTATCATTTCGTGAACCGTCAAATCATTCTCAGGATGCCGCCAATTTTCCGGGACAATCTGACTCAATGGCACAAGGACAAACAAACGCTCCGGGATTCTCACGTGCGGAATGTCCAAATCCTGCGAGTGAAATATCACGTCATCCATCAGAAGAATATCAATGTCAATTTTTCTTGCGCCCCATCGAACTGAGTCGACTCTTCCTATTTCGCGCTCAAAATTTTTGACGGCCTTCAAGATTTCACGAGGCTCATAACGTAATTGCGACTCGACTCTCACACATGCGTTAAGATAGTCGGGCTGTTGGACTCCTCCCCAAGGTTCTGTGCTGAATACATCACTTGACTTTGAGACATGGCCGAATGAAGACAGCATTTCTTTTGCGGCTCTGAGATTCTGTAACCTGTTGCCGAGATTTGAGCCTAAAGCAAAATAGATATTCATGAAAAATCACGTTCCTTTTAGAGAATATACTTACGGAAAAATTCATCACGCTGCAATATAATTATCACACTTCAAATTATCCCAAAAATTTTATATCGGAGGCGTTGCTTATGGGCAAATTTTTGTCTGACGCAAAAGAGCTTCTTGCTGCAATCGGCGGGAAGGAAAATATCACAGCGGTATCACACTGCATAACACGTATGCGGTTCGTTCTGACTGACCCGAAAATCGCGGACATGAAACGAATCGAGGCTATCAAGTCCGTAAAAGGAACATTCACGCAGGCCGGGCAGTTTCAGGTAATAATCGGGAATGAAGTTGCTGACTTCTACAAAGATTTTGCGGAAGTGTCAGGGGTATCGGGAGTCTCAAAGTCTGAAGTAAAAGCGATGTCGAAACAGCATCAGAATATTCTTCAGCGACTCATGACATCAATCGCAGAAATTTTTGCGCCGTTAATCCCTGCTATTGTTGTGGGCGGTCTCATTCTCGGCTTCAGGAATGTTATTGACAGCATGGAAATTTTTGGCGGTGCTACACTCGTCAGCCAGAGCCAGTTTTGGGCGGGAGTAGATCATTTCTTGTGGCTGTTAGGCGAGGCAGTGTTTCACGTTGGAATCCCTGTAGGAATCTGCTGGACGATAATGCGGAAGATGGGCGGAACGGAAATGCTCGGAATCATTCTCGGACTCACTCTCGTATCATCACAGCTCACGAACGCATACGCAGTAGCGGGGGCGATGGCGGCCGGGACTCTCAATCAATGGAATTTCGGCTTCATAAAAGTGAACATGATAGGCTATCAGGCGCAAGTACTTCCGGCAATGTTAGCGGCTTTCACGCTGGCATATCTTGAGCGATTCTTCAAGAAGATTATTCCTCAGGTTGTGCAGATGATTCTTGTACCGTTTTTCAGCTTATTGTTTGCGGTAATGGCTGCTCATTTCGTTTTAGGGCCTATAGGCTGGCGAATTGGCTCGTGGATTTCGGCTGCTGTTTACGCTGGCATATCGGGATCATACCGCGTAATATTCGGGGCAATTTTCGGGTTCTTCTACGCTCCGTTAGTGATTACGGGACTCCATCACATGAGCAACGCTATAGACATTCAGCTAATCGCGGATTTCGGCGGGACTATGTTATGGCCTATGATCGCATTGTCGAACATTGCACAGGGAAGCGCAGTACTCGGTATGATTTTCCTTCAGAGACGCAGCGCAAAGGCAAAGGAGCTTAACATTCCGTCGTGCATTTCGTGTTATCTCGGTATTACGGAGCCGGCCATGTTCGGAGTCAACTTGAAGTATGTATTTCCGTTCATATGCGGTATGACTGGCTCATGTATCGCGGGAATCATCAGCACAGCAACGAGTGTTACAGCAAGCGCGATCGGTGTCGGAGGATTGCCGGGAATTTTATCGATACAGCCCGGGTCAATTGCGTGGTTTGCTATATGTATGTGCGTGGCCGTTGCAGTCCCATTCGCATTAACATATGCAGCAGGAAAGCGAAAAGGAATCGACAAAGAAGCCGCTGACGAAGCTACAAAGGAAGAAGCGTTAGAGAAAGCAAGAAGTGAACATGCACCTGTTAATTTCATGGCGTTCCTGACGGGAAAAACTGTAGCAATAACAGAAGTTCCTGATGCTACATTTGCTGAGAAAGTTTTGGGCGACGGCATTGCGATTGAGCCGACGGATAATATACTCGTCTCACCTGTTGACGGAGTTGTTGAGCAGACAATGGAAGGCAGCAATCACGCAATAGGCATAACGATGGATAACGGACTCGAAATTCTTTTGCACATTGGGCTTGATACAGTCTCAATGAACGGTGAAGGATTCGTGATGCACGTTGCAAAAGACGACAGAGTCAAAACAGGCCAGGAATTAATCTCATTCGACCCTGAGAAAATCAAAGCCGCAGGTCATCCAGTCATAACGATAATGGTAATCACGAATGACGCGGGATATGAGTCGTTCAAATTTGACGCGGGAATTGACGTTAAAGCAGCAGAGAACGTAATAGCACACGCGGAGTAACGGCCATGCAGGACAAATACAAATCATCAACCGTATACCAGATATATATCAAGTCATTCTGCGACTCGAACGGGGACGGTATCGGCGACATCAACGGAATCCGCTCAAAGCTCAAGTACATTCATTCGCTCGGTGTCAAATACATCTGGGTAACTCCTTTCTTCTGTTCACCGATGGCTGATAACGGCTATGATGTTTCGGACTACAGGAACGTTAATCCTATGTTCGGAACAATGGACGACTGCGAGAAAATGATAGCTGAGGCTGACGCGCTGGGAATCGGATTCATGTTCGATATGGTATTCAACCACACATCAGACGAGCATGAATGGTTCAGGAAGGCACTTTCAGGAGATCCGAAATATATGGATTACTACATTTTCCGGGACAATCCGCCGGAATGGTCATCAGTTTTCGGGGGATCTGCGTGGGAATTTGCGCCCTCAGTCGGAAAATATTACCTTCACTTGTTCCACAAAAAGCAGCCCGATTTGAATTGGGACAATCCGCAAGTGCGCGAGGAGCTGAAAGACGTTCTCAGATTCTGGAAAGCAAAAGGCGTGAAGGGATTCCGTTTTGACGTTCTCAACCTCACATCAAAGCCTGCAAATCTCGAATCACTTCCGGCCGGGGCTGGCGCACAATTCTGCAAGGACGGCCCCCACATTCACGAATATATACGCGAGCTTGTGCGCGACTCAGAAATCGGCGAAATGATTACCGTCGGCGAAATGTCATCAACGACTCTCGACAACTGCATACAGTACGCTAACCCGTCAGGCTCTGAGCTTTCTATGTGCTTCAACTTTCATCACCTCAAAGTCGACTACAAAGACGGCGGGAAATGGACTCTGATGCCTCCCGATTTGCACGAACTCAGAAAGATTTTCTCAGCGTGGCAGGAAGGACTCGCAAACGCGGGAAGCTGGCAGGCTCTCTTCTGGTGCAATCACGATCAGCCGCGAATAGTCTCAAGATTCGGTGATGAGGGCGAGTACTGGAAGCAGTCAGCAAAAATGCTCGCAACGTTCGTACACTTCATGCGGGGGACTCCGTACATATATCAGGGCGAGGAGCTTGGGATGACTAACGCGCACTTCACGGACATAACGCAGTATCAGGATGTCGAGTCGCTGAACTACTACAAGATTATGACGGACAACGGAGTCTCAGAGTCTGACGCGCTGAAAGTCCTTGCCGCAAAATCACGAGACAACGCACGCACGCCAATGCAGTGGACTCCCGGCCATGAAGCAGGATTCACGGAGGGAAAATCATGGCTCAGTGTTACGGAAAATTTCACGGACATCAACGCAGAGTCAGAAGAGGCAGACCCCGACTCAATCCTCAATTATTACCACGAACTTGTAAGACTCAGAAAAGATTACGCGGTAATTTCTGATGGTGATGTGAAGTTCATTGAGACAGGAAATGACAAAGTTATCGGCTATGAGCGCAGATTGAACGGTGAAAGGCTCGTAGTGCTGTGCAATTTCAGCGGAAATGATGAGATTGTTACGGGCGTTGACGTAAAAGGCAAGGTGTTAATCGGGAATTATTCCGGCACTCACAAGATGATGAAGCCGTATGAAGTTCTTGCGATTCTTGAAGGCTGATTCATTTTTTCGGGTGTAAAAGTCAGGGCGTTCCTTCATATTTTGGGGGGACGCTCTTTTTGTGTAATATAATACCTGAAAATTTCACATTTCAATGAAAGAAGGCTTTTTATCCCATGAAGAAGACTGCAATAATTCTCGCTGTGCTTCTTTGCTTTGTGAATTGCGCCGAGTCATTGCCGACATACGAGAGCGATTTACCGCCTATACTCATTCAAGGAGCAATGAAGATTGAGACTGACATACTGATTTCTGCGCTTGAAGACTCGCATGACGTAACTATAGCGCACTGGCATTACGCAGCCGGGAAAATCGGCGGTTATCCCGTTGTCATTAGCGTAACACGCTGCGAGGGCGTGAATGCTTCAGTATCAACAGCGCTTGCGATTGAGACATTCAAGCCGTGTGCAGTGATTAATCAGGGTACGGCGGGAGGACATGACCCGGAATTGAGGCGGGGCGATATTGTGATAGCGTCAGACTGTTTCAACGCCTCAGCATGGAAGGCACTGCCAAGCGCAAAAGGTGAGGGAGTAAATTACCGTGATATAAATCTTCTTGACGTTAATTTTTACGACGAGTACGAGAACGGAGAAGAGATTACGTTTCTTCCTGCTGATGAGAAACTCAAGGCTTCCGCGCTCGCTGTGAAGGGGAAATATTCGGGCGGGAAAATTGTTGAAGGACGTATTGCGACTTATGACTCATGGGAGAACAGAGTCGACAATATATTATTCCTTCATGAGAAATTCGGCTCATCGTGCGAGGAAATGGAGACATTCACGGTGGCTAAAGTTTGCAGGGTTTACGGCGTTCCTTTCTTGGGAGTGCGTATAATCTCAAACTCTGCGCTGACTGGTGAAGGATTTATACCCGAACTCGGCCATGACTGCCAAGCCTTTGTGATTGAGATTGTGAAGAATTACATCAAGGAGATGAATCGATGAGGATAAAATTTGAGACTGATTATCAGGAAGGAGCATCGCCGGAAATTTTAGAGCGTCTGATCTCAACGAACCTCGAACAAACATCAGGTTACGGGGAAGACTCTCACTGTTCCCGCGCAAAAGAGTTAATACGCCGCGAGATTGGCAGGCCGGAGTCAGCGGTTTACTTCATGGCCGGAGGGACTCAGACTAACACGACCGTGATAAAACATCTTCTTTCACCGTGCGAGGGAGTAATAGCGGCCTCAACGGGACATATAAACGTTCACGAATCCGGCGCGATTGAGTCGACAGGCCACAAAGTTTTGACGCTTCCGAGTCATGACGGATTACTTGACGCTGAAGACTTGCGGCGATACATGGAGGCTTTCACCGCTGACCCAACGAATGAACACATGGTGCAGCCGGGGCTTGTGTATGTGTCGTACTCGTCAGAATTGGGAACGGTCTACACTAAATCACAGCTCACGGAGATTCGGCGGGTATGTGATGATTACGGGCTGAAACTTTTTGCTGACGGCGCAAGACTCGGAACAGGATTAACATCAAGTGCTTCTGATATAGCCATGAATGACATTGCGGAATTGTGCGATGCGTTTTACATCGGCGGAACAAAGAACGGCGCATTGCTCGGTGAAGCTGTTGTATTTCCGAATCCTGAAAGAGTGAATCTCAGGCACTTTACGACAATCATCAAACAGCAGGGCGGATTGCTCGCAAAGGGGCGGCTCTTAGGGATTCAGTTTGAAGTTTTGTTTGAGGACGGATTATTTTACCGCAACGCAGAACACGCAAATATTCAGGCGATGAAAATCAAGCGGGCATTCAGCGAGCATAATATACCGTTCCTTATCGACTCACCGACAAATCAGCAGTTCCCGATTCTCTCACGTCAGCAAAATGAAAAGTTATCGCAGAAATTCAGCTATGAATCGTGGCAGCCGTTAAGCGATGGACGATTAGCCGTAAGATTCTGCACAAGCTGGGCAACAACTGATGACAACATCAATGAACTAATACAGGCAATCAATCAACTATAGGAGGAAAAATGACAACCAGAAAACGCAACAGGAATTTAGACAAGAGCTATACGCCGGATAACATTGAGCAGAAATGGTACGCTGAATGGATTTCACACGGCCTCTTCAACGCGGAAATCAACCCTGACGCAAAAGCATTCTCAATCGTAATCCCTCCGCCGAACGTAACAGGCTCTCTTCATGTGGGACACGCATTCGATCACACGTTCCAGGATATTATGTGCCGTACAAAACGTATGGAGGGCTATAGCGTCTTGTGGCTTCCCGGGACTGACCACGCAGGAATAGCGACTCAGAATGTCGTTGAGAAAGATTTGGCGAAAAAAGGAATCTCACGCTACGATTTGGGACGTGATGAATTTGTCAAAAAAGTTTGGGAATGGAAGAAAGTTTACGGCTCACGAATCATTGAGCAGATGAAGAGACTCGGAAATTCCTGCGACTGGAGGCGTGAAAGATTTACGCTTGACGAGGGATTATCTCGGGCAGTCCGTGCTGTTTTCGTGAGGCTCTATCAGAAGGGACTAATCTACAGGGGAAAATATATTGTGAATTGGTGTCCCCGCTGTGCGACGGCAATATCAGATCTTGAAGTCGAGTATGAAGACCAGCCCGGAAATTTCTACTACGTACAGTACCCATTGACGGACGCAGACGGCTATATCCTCGTCGCAACAACACGCCCCGAAACGATAATAGGAGACGTAGCAATAGCAGTTCACCCGCGCTCAGAGAAATACAAGCACTTAATCGGCAAACACGTGCGAGTCCCATTAACTGACAGAGTGATTCCGATAATCGAGGATAACATGGTAGACCCTGAATTTGGCACGGGCTGTGTGAAGATAACGCCGGCTCATGATCCGAATGATTTTCTTGTGGGACTGAATCACAATCTCGAACAAATACAGGTAATCGACTCACGCGGAATAATGAACGAGAACGCCGGGAAATATAAAGGCATGACGATCGAACAGGCACGCAAAGAGTCAGCAAAAGACCTTGAAGAGTCCGGGCTTCTTGTGAAGGTTGAGAAAATCACGCACTCAGTAGGACATTGCCAGCGTTGCGGAACAACTGTAGAGCCGTATTTGTCGGAACAATGGTTCGTGAAGACTAAGCCACTTGCAGAGCGCGGAGTGCAGGCTGTGAAGGACGGCCGAATCAAGTGGACTCCGTCTCAATGGGAGAAGACATATTTCAACTGGATGGAGAATATCCGGGACTGGTGCATTTCGCGCCAATTGTGGTGGGGTCATCGTATACCTGCGTGGGAGTGCAAAGACTGCGGGCATATTACGGTTGCTGAGATTGACCCGTCAGAATGCGAGCATTGCCACAGCAAGAATATTCAGCAGGAGAGTGATGTTCTTGATACGTGGTTCAGTTCTGCATTGTGGCCTTTCTCGACAATGGGATGGCCTGACGACAAGCCGGAGCTGAAATATTTTTATCCCACGTCATTAATGGTAACGGGCTTCGACATAATATTTTTCTGGGTTGCGAGAATGATTATGATGGGACTCGAATTTATGGGCGATGTTCCATTCAGGGACGTGTACATTCACTCGCTGATTCGTGATGAGCATGGCAAGAAGATGAGCAAGACAAAGGGCAACGTTATAGACCCGTTAGTCATGATTGAGAAGTACGGAGCTGACGCGCTGAGAATGACTCTCGCGGCGTTATCAGTTCAGGGCCGGGATATTCTTCTGTCGTCAACCAGAATCGAGACATACAGATTCTTCATGAATAAATTGTGGAACGCCTCACGATTCGCATTGATGAATCTTGATGACGATGTGAGAGAAATTGACCCGACTCAATTGCAGCTTCATGACAAATTCATTCTCGCAAGGACTCAGGAAATGGCGCGTAATGTCCGTGAACAAATTGACGCATACGACATAGGTACGGCGGCGCGTGGACTCTATGATTTTGTGTGGGGCGACTTGTGCGATTGGTACGTTGAGATGTCAAAGCCTGCGTTAAAGGGCGATGAGGGCGAAGCGAGGAAGCATACGACTCAGGGCGTAATAGAACACGTGTTCAAAACTGTATTGCCTCTCCTGCATCCGTTCATACCTTTCATCACTGAGGAATTGTGGTCGGCATTCGGCTTTAATGATGATTATATTATGCGCTCTTCATGGCCGGAGCCTGTGAAGGAGTACGAATTTGCCGGAGCTGTTGACGAAATGAGAGTCTTGCAGGAAATCGTGAGGACTCTGCGGAATCTCCGGGCTGAAGCTCATGTGCCACCGCAGAAGAGACTCACCCGCGCTGTGATTCGAGTCGCCAATGACACAAAGACCGCTGAAATTTTGCGTTCATGCCTGAATCAGGTAGAGGGACTCTGCAAGGTTGATGATGTGATTCTTGAGGAGCCTTCGCCGGAATGGTCATACGGGCCTTCACTGTCGAGCGTCTGCGGTGACGCTGAAGTGAAATTGCCTGTGGGTGATGTACTTGATGTGCCGGAGGAAATTGCGAGGCTTGAGAAGGAAATCGCGTCAATCATGAAGGCTGTATCATCGAGCGAGGCACGACTCAGCAAGGCCGATTTTGTTTCGCGCGCTCCCGCTGAAGTTGTCGAGAAGGAACGCGGAAAAGTTTCGGAAGGCAAAGCACAGATTGAGAGACTGAGAGCTAATCTTGAGAGTTTGAGCGAGTAACAGAAGACAAAAATTTGATTCCTCTTCATGAAAACGTGAGGGGGAATTTTTTTGTGCAATGAACTCTGCAAGTTTGATATAATCCCGTAAAATAATCCGTGTAACATTTATTAACACTATGAAGAACATTCAATCTTGGATAATAAAAATATTTCTTACTGTTTCAGGGATAAGCATTGTTGCTGTTACTTGGTTTGAATTTAACCTCAATATGGACATGAGTAAAACGCAAAACAATAATAAAACAGAAACTAACATAGAGAAGATTATTATTGTTGCCGATAAAGATGTTAGTCTTGATTCGGTACTGGGCAAAATTCTTAGCGTGTCTGCTGATAATACAAATATCAAAAGGTCGCATGTTAATATCGTGCATGAACGCATGAAAGAGAATAAGCCTACCCGTGTTGAGAAGCCTGAAACCATTCGTCAATATAAAGAAGCAACTTCCTCAAAGAGTGATAACGTATTGCAAAATAATATTGCTGTTAATGATTTTCTTGCAGCGAGGCATGACAAAAATTTGTACACATTCACGCTCAATTCACTAAGTGAGGTGAGTATAACGTTCAGGCCGTCAAGCAGTCATAGCGAATCATATAAGCTGACAGTTTTTGACTCTTTCGGTAACATCCTTGCACAGAAATATATAGATTCTGAGACCTCTTCACTGAACACAGGAAATTTATATCTTGGCAATGGAACTTACACAGCAGAAATTGTGAGCGGAAATTTGTGGTACAAAAATTCCGATGCAAGCAGCAAGATTTACACCATAACTCTGAGCGCATATCCGGCTGTAAATTCAGAAAGCGAGAACAATGACAGTTTCCAAAGGGCAAATTACATTCCGCTGAATAAAGACATAAGAGCATCAACAGGAAGCAGCAGCGACATTGATTATTTCACCTTCACGCTGGATGAAGCATTTTCAGTTTGTCCGAGTTTGAAATTTGACTCCGTAGAAGGTTACAGCCTGAAGCTATATAACATGGTGATAGAAGACAGCAAGGGGAAAACAGTCAGGAGCTTCATATTCAGGGGGAACGGCAAGCCATCAAAAACCGTCAGGCCGTTCTCTTTAAAGGCGGGAACATATATAAAAGCCATATCGCGCACAGAGGATACCCCAAAATTAGAGCTTGGACTTCATGAATATACACTGCATGTCTCGGCTCAGAATATAATGTAAAACTGTAAGGGAGGATTTACTATGAGGAAGCTAATTGCAGTTGTGGTTATTGCGGTTGCTTTGGGGGCAGGCTGCGTTTGGGCTGATGAAGGCTCAAAGATGACATTCGACAATGTTACGTTCGGGAAAGCCTACAAGATTAAGGGCTATGCGTCAATTACTCTGTTGGGTTTCAAGTTTATCGAAGCATTTGCACAGTGGGAGGATGGAAGAGCGAGCAAAAGAATAGACGAGAGGAAGGTTTGGGAGGAACCTAATCAAGTTAATGTGTATATCTCCAAAAATTTTGCTGGCCATTATGCTAGTGCTTCGTTTAGGGCTAGCGGAAATGAGGCAGAATTTGCGTGGCTGAAAGCTGACGTAACTAACCTCCAAAAAGCTGAAGCAAACTTTATGAAAGACATCACCGTCAAAGTCATATATGATGACGAATACCAATATGACGGCTGGGTCAGGCAGTTCAACTATGATTACAGCAAATCAGAAGTTTACAGGTACAAAGAAACTTCGCCTGTAGGCTGGCCTGTATGCTTGAGTCCTTCCGATGAGATGTCCATTGCACCGATGTACAAAGGACATTACGCATTCGGCTGTACTCTTCCGAATGCTGCAGTTGAGGATAAAGACTCCCCGCTCAGAATGGAGATTACTATCGGAGATCACAAGCTCACGTACAACATACGCTGAAAGGATGACAAATCATTGCATGAACAGAGCCGAATTTATGCGCAACTACTGGAGCTATTACATTATGCTCGAAGGAAAATTCATCAATACCTTGAATTATGTTGAGCTGTCAAAGCATAACTACAATACATACTCAAATGAATACGCTGCTTTGCTTCAGTCAATCGGGGCTGAACTTGACTCGTTCTTCAAAGTATTCTGCAACCTGCAAAAATCCACCATCACAGATTATGCGAAATACATTACAACGAATTATCCCGATGTATTAACTCAGGAGATTGAGATTAACGCTTACGGCATATCGTTTGAGCCGTTCAAAAATTGGAGTACGCAGCAGCCCGGAAAGTCTTTATCATGGTGGACAGCTTTCACGGACATAAAGCATAACAGGACAGCAAACATAAACAAAGCCTCGCTCGAAAACGTGATGCATATTCTTGGGGCTTTGTGCCTGCTTGAGATGAAATATTTGCTGATAATTACGAATGGCACAGACAAGATAAATGTACCTGATAGAGAGTCAGCCATATTTACCTTTAGACGCTGGCCACGAAATTACATCAGTAACATAGGAGCTGAAGTAACCCTCAGTGAAAATGGTGAATACATGACAATAATTGATGGCGGAGAAATAAAATCCCCCTCATCATAACAGCAAGGGGGAAAATTTTTTTTACATTCGCGACAAACTAAATGCCTTCACGCACGCATTAGCACCAATCCCGAATCCGTCTGTCCACTTCACGCCGTCAGCAGAAAAATAACTCTCATTGCGATTCACTTCTGCATTCTCGGAATAGCTTTTCACTTTCATCTCAGCAGGAACGAATCCCCCCGGCAATCTCAACACAACCGAGAAATATTCCCCCTCTTTCAGCGCAAATCTCTCATCAAGATTCACTGTGTGATACCCCGCATATTCCTGCATTCCTTTCATGTTCGCAATCATTTCGCCGTCAACAGGCCGTGAAGGAAATTTTTTCCCGTGATGATACACATACACTTCATACGCTGAATTATTCATGAGCGTGTAGAATGAGACTTCACGGAGCGACTCACTTTTTCCCGTAACCCTGAAGACATTAGCGCACCAAGAATATTTTACGGACTTGCAGAATCCTAAATCATCATGGCCGTAACTTTTCAGCCTCTTGTTATGACGTTCAACAATAAACGCTGTCCCGCCCGAATTGTATTGCTCGTAAGGCATCCAGAAATATCCGCCCTCACTGCCCCGCATTTTTCCCCAAGAATTTTTGACGAACCACGCGCCGTTACGCTCAGGACGAGGGGAAAAATTTTCACGCGGAAATTCATCATCCCATCCCGCAAGTAGCACATCATGATTCGTTGACCGTCCGTGTGAGTTGTTAAAGTATGTATAGCGGTTGTTTATTGTGTGATAGTTGTTAGGGTCGCTGTATATGCTGATGACTATTGCGCCGTGATTCATGATCAGTGATTTCTTTGCTGAGTCATTCAGTACTGCATTCCCTGAAAGAAAATATGCGTCTCTGAGTCTCATTACGCGCTTGTATTTCTCCGGGGATTTCCTCGTCAAGGCTTTCTTCTGCGAGTCGTTCAGCGTCGTCGAATATGGGAGGCTCTTTTCGTCTGTCGGTGCTGAGAGTCTCGCCATTAACGCAACGGGCATGAATACATTTCCTTCAAGACTCAACGTCCCTGACTTTATGCGCGAGGAAAAATTACGGTGCTTCACCGAGTCCCTGTAACAGTAAAACGCAGTCTGCATTTCCGAGAGATCCGGCACTTTCCCGAGTCCCTTTGTCAGCCAGTTCGACTCCATCGCTCCCAATGCCGCGAACGCCCAGCAAGGCCCGGGGATTCCCTGATGTTTTACGCTCGTTATCCGGTTGAGTTCGCGCAAGTCATATCTTGACGGAAGAGCATCGGAAATTTTCACAGTAAGAAGCAAAAATGTTATCATCAGACAAATTTTTTTCACGTTATAATCACCCTCGTAAATTTTACCCTGAAAGAAGGTCTTTATTCTGTCATATAACTTTTACGGCTGGAAAAATTCCGGCCATGTTCACGCTGTCAACGATAATTATCACGGCATAATTACTCCCTGCGATTTATACGACTCACTTCTTCATGTCTGGTGCGAATATACATGCACTCCGCGTTTGCGCCATGAATGGACGACGGACAATCCTACGTTAGGCCAGTGCGCTATAACGTCATTCCTCGCACAGGATATTTTCGGCGGGAAAGTTTACGGCATTCCGACAGAGAACGGAAATTTTCACTGCTACAACGTCGTGAATGATTACGCGTTTGATTTGACGAGCGAGCAATTCGGAGATGAGATTCTGAATTACACGGGAAATCCTGAACAGTCAAGGGAGATTCATTTTCAGCGCAAAGAGAAGAAAGAACGATACGAATATTTATGCGCCAAACTCAAGGAGCGTTGCGCGTAATGTGGTTCATTCTGACAATCGCGGCAATGTTCATGTGGGGCTGCGCTGATGTCTTCTACAAATTGAGCATGGACAACGATAACCCGGACTCCTATCTTGAAGTCGCCGTAACATTAGGACTCATTATGGGATTGCTTGTGCCGATTCTGATTCCGTTCAGCGAATCAGGACTCCCAATCACACAGCTCATGCGTGAAAATTTGCTCTTTATGCTTGTGCCGGTTGGTTACGGTGTATCGATGCTCTACAGCAATATAGGACTCAAATTTCTTGAAGTCTCTGTATTCTCGCCATTGCAGAACGCTTCAGGAGCATTCCCCGTAATATTTCTCGTTGTGTACTACATAGTGAGCGGGCGCGGTGAAATTCTGCGCGAGGAAGTTACTTCTTTCGACATGGCCGGAACTGTCTTGATCGTCTGCGGAATAATTGCACTCTCATTCGCTGAACAGAGATTAGCGGGCGTTAAGGCTGACAGGAAACGCATAGGCGCGGCGGCGTTGTTGTTCCCGCTGATATTCTGCATTTTCGACACGTTAGAGACTGTAGTCTGCGCGATAATTCTTGACGGTGATACTGTAGATGAGGCTGATTTGAGTCGTCTTTACGGTGCTGTGTTCTTTGTCATCGGGTTAATATGCTGGCTGTATATCTGGCATAAGCGCGGGAGAATCTTCAACCCTTTCACGAGGTCAAACGCTCCGAGAATTTTTGCGGCGGTCTGCGAGTGCACAGCGTATATCTTCTACGTTTACGCAATAGGGCAGAAGCCTCTTTTTGTTGCGCCTATTATCGCGTCATTCTGCGTTGTCTCGGTCATATTGTCGCATATCTTCCTTCATGAGAGGCTCGAACGTTCGCGCTTTGTCTGCGTTATGTTCATAATCGTCGGAATTGTTCTGCTCGGAATCTCTGAAGGCTTGTCGTATTAAGTGTACAGTCTCAGGAATCTTTATGCGTCTTACGGGAAGAAATCAGTCCTCCGTGATTTGTCGCTCGATATTCCCCCCGGACTCGTGTCATTAATCGGCCCTAACGGTTCGGGGAAATCGACTCTTCTGCGAGTTCTTTCGGGATTAATGCCGTATTCGGGGAATGTATTGCTTCATGGCCGGGAGGTGAAAACTTTTTCCCGCCGTGAAATTTCTCGTAATGTCGCGTTCGTCATGAGCAGTAACAACTTCAGGCCGTCTTACCCTTTTAGCGTCCGGGAAATCATAGAGATGGGGAGGCTTCCTCACAGGGGAATTTTCACACGGCTGACTCATTATGACAATGAGATAATCAATCATTCAGCCGAAATTTTGGGGATAAGTCATCTTCTTTCACGCGGCATTATGACTCTCTCTGACGGTGAAAGGCAGCTTGCGTTTATCGCGTGTTCATTGGCGCAAAGCACTGAAACAATCCTTCTTGATGAACCTACGAGCGCATTAGACCCGGACAAATCCGCAAAAGTTTTCGCGTTATTGAGGACTCTTTCTGATGACGGAAGGAGTATTATTGCTGCTGTTCATGACATAAATTTATCGCTGTCATATTCTGATTATTACATTGCGGTGAAGGGAGGCGAATTGATTTCACACGGACAAAAAATTTCTGCTGAAGTTCTGCACGGTTTATACGGAACAAAATTTATCCCATATCACAATGATGAAAGGAATGATTCAATGTGGCGCGCATTGCCGGAATAATATTGATGATGATGATGATTTCTCCTGTTAATGCTGAGACATTGCGGGTAATTTCGCTTTATCCCGGGCATTCGGATAACATTTCAGCGATGGGGGGGAATCTCGTAGCTTTGTCGGAAAATGATGATGATGATTTGCTGCCTGAATTGCCGCGAATCTCTCTGCGTTCGGGTGCTGAAAGAATTTTGTCGCTGAAGCCTGATGTGATTATCACACGTCCGTTTGCTGAGAGAATCAACCCGAATATGTATGACGTTCTCAGGCGTTCGGGTGTTAAGGTGATAAGCATTGACCCGCCGAAATGGGACGATTTCCCCGCATATCTCGTAACGCTCGCTGAGAGTCTCAATCTCAATCCCATAAACGGAATCTCACGGCTAAATTCTGCGCTTGAAGGACTCGAATCACCGTCAGCAAAATCACCCCGCGTATTTCTCGAAGCGACATCAAGAGAGATTCACACTTGCGCCCCGGACTCATGGCCCGCGAGACTCATATCTCTTGCAGGAGGCGTGAACGTTGCAGATGACGCAAAGCCCCTCAGGAACGGAAGCACTATAGCTCCTTACGGCGTAGAACGTGTATTGAGGAACGCAGAAAGCATTGACGTTTACATCATACAGACAGGCGCAATGAATCCTGCGACAATAAACACCTTCAAGGCTCGTGAATGGTCATCAGCTTTATCACATGCGAGAGTCTGCGAGATTCCCGAAAAGTATATCAGCCGTCCTTCACTCTTGGGACTCGAAAAGGGGATAAAGATTTTGCGTCAAATTTTCACGGAGGACTCAGAAAATGCCCGGTAAATTACAGCCTGAAATTTTGCGCTCGAATGTCCTCGATTTTACGGGAGCAGTGAGAAGTGATTTGCTTGTCGGCGGGGGAATTGGCGAGGACGCAGCGTTAATCCGTGTGCCTGATGGAATACTCGTAGCAGCTTCAGACCCCGTAACAGGCGCGGCGAAAAATGCCGGGCGACTCCTCGTACACATCAACGCAAACGATATAGCGTGCAAGGGCGGCGATCCTTCATGGCTCATCGTAACATTAATCGTGCCTGACTCAATGGGCGCGGGATATGTTCATGACATTATGCGCGAAATTCACGAGACTTGCGCGGAAATGGGAATCGCTATCGCAGGAGGACACACGGAACTCACAGACCGTTACGCACAGCCAGTAATTTCCGGGACAATGCTGGGAATGACTCATCACGAACTCAGCGCGAAAAGGATTGTTCAAGGGGATTTGATTCTTGTTACAGGGCATTGCGGACTTGAGGGAATGAGCATAATTTCTCACGACAAGCCGGAACTTTTCACGGAAATTTTCACGCCTCAAGAGATGAATGTGATTCGCTCGTGGGGTAATGATTTCTCGGTTGTGAAGCCTGCAAAGATTCTCCGTGATTACGCGGTGTACATGCACGATCCTACAGAGGGCGGACTCAACGGAGCGTTTTACGAGATGCAGGAAGGAAGCGGACTCGGCATTGAGCTATTCAGGGACAATATACCCGTATCACCGTTGACATTAAGAGCGTCTGAAAGACTGCGTTTTGATCCGTACAATCTCATATCGTCGGGAATGCTTGCGGCTGTGATTCCTTCTGAGAGAGTCGCGGATGCAAAATCCGAATTAGAGTCAGCGGGAATAATTTACGGGATTGCGGGAAGGTTTGTCGACGGGAAAAAATTATCACTCAGCACAAACGAGGAATTATGGCGGATTTTGGGAATGTTATGAAACGTGAAAAAATTTTGCTTGAATATAATTTTGGGACATGCCGATAACTTTCTGACATGTATAATATCCGCGTTAATTCCAATATAATGAAAGGTGGTCTCAATGTCCATCCGTAAAATTTTGTCATATTCTGCCGCATTCCTCGCAATAATTCTCATTTTTCCGGGAATATGCTTCTCAGAAATCACATCAATATCACAGCTCAACAATCCGCAATACAGAGTCGGTTCTGACTCCGGCGGGCCAGTTCTCGAAAGAACGAGGGAAAATCTCCCGAACGCTCAAATCTTCAAGTACAACGACTTCCTGAGCCAGTATTTTGCGCTTCAGTCTGGGAAAATTGACGCTCTCGTAGCAAATGAGTCTGAATTTATCTCGGCCGTGAACAACGGACTCGAAAATGTCAGGATTCTCCCCGGCTATTTAGGCAAACCAGTACCGACAGCCGCAGGGATTTCGGAACGTTCAGAGATTCCAGGCCTCAAGGAGAAATTCAACGCATTCATAGCGGGGCTTAAGTCTGACGGAACATTATCGGACATGTACAAACGCTGGGTATACGACAATGATCACAATATGCCGGTGATTGATGTCCCGGAAAAATCAGATATTCACCTCACTATAGCCACTACAGGAGTCGTAATGCCGTTCAGCTTCTACATCAACAAGGACGTTACAGGCTATGACATTGAGCTTGGACGGAGATTCGCGGCTTATATCGGAGCAACTGTTGAGTTCAAGATTTACGGATTCGGAAGCATATTGATGGCTCTCAAAAGCGGGGCTGCTGATATTGCTCTCTCGAATCTTTATGTTACACGTGAAACTGAAGAGAGCGTAACTTTCTCCGATATTGTTGTCGATGTAAACTGCATTGTTGCTGTTCATGATGACGGGAAATCGCACGCAGTCCACGCAAAAACTTCAACAGGAAATTTTGAGGCTTTCAGGGGAAAACGTATCGGAGTTTTTACAGGTTCAGTGCAGTATGAAATGGTGCAGAACTCTATACCAGGCGCGGAAATTATGTATTTCGACTCACTTGCGAACATAATCGGCTCTCTTGTAGAAGGAAAAATTGACGCTGCTGCCGTTGACGAGACTATAGCGTCTGAAGCTGAGAAAACTAACCGCAGTTTGACGCACATGAATGAGCCTCTCGGTGTTTCTGAGACTGCGTTTCTTTTCCCGAAATCCCCGGCAAATAATCCCCTCGCTGATGAGATTAACGAGTATATACGGCGGATAAAATCAGACGGAACACTTGACGAGATCCGCGCAATATGGTTAGGAGATGACGAGAGCAAAAAGATTCTCCCCGATTACAGCAATTATCCCGCAACGAACGGAATAATACGAATCGCCGCTGACAATATGACTCCAATATTCTCATACATGAAAGACGGAAAACTCACAGGACACGACATTGATATTATCGCCCGTTTCTGCAAGGAGAAAGGTTACAGGCCCGACATAAGCATAATCAATTTCACGGGCGTAATTCCCGCAGTAAGCTCCGGTAAATGTGATATGGGCATGTGCGGAATCACAATGACACCCGAACGCGCCGAGTCCGTGAGATTCTCTGAGCCTGTATGCGCTCTGAACAGCGTTATGCTCCTCAAATCATCAGCGCAGACTCAGCCGTCCCAAAAAGTAGCAACATCACGAACACCAAAATATTCGACTCTCGCACAGCTTGACGGAAAACCGATAGGAGTTCAGACGGGTGTTTTTGAGTGGGCCGATTTCGTTCAAAAGACTATGCCGCGTTCGAAGGTTGTTTACTTTAACACTTTTGCAGACATCGCCGCCGCTCTTAAGACTCGCAAGATTGAGGCATTCCTCGTTGATGAGCCTATATATAACCTCATGGCCGCAGAAGACAAGAATTTGGCAAGAATTGACGCGAAAATTGACGACACATATAACATTGCTTACGGTTTCCCGAAAAACGCAAAGGGCAAAAAGTTATGTGATGAAATGAGCGAGTATATTCGCAAACTCAAAGCAAGCGGTGAACTTGACGCAATCATAGCGAAATGGGAAGGAAATAACGAATCCGCAAAGACTCTCCCTGACTATAAGAATTTCCCCGCGCATAATGGTGTTCTCACTATGGCGACTGAAGGCGAGTACCCCCCGTTCAACTATTACAGGGGGAAAGAAATCACAGGATTTGAGATTGACCTTGCCGCAAGATTCTGTGAGGCTTACGGTTACGGACTTGATGTTACGTCTATGGCTTGGGACGCGATAATCAGCGCAATAGTTTCCGGGAAATTTGACTTTGCCGGGGCTTATCTGGATACTGCTGAAGCTCATACGGACAATATATATTTCTCAGAACCTTACGCGCATGGCCGCTCCGTTATGGCGTGCCTAAGAGCAGAAGACTTACACGTTCAGGCCGTCCGCAAAACGAATGAGAGAACACAAAAGTATAAGCACCTCTCAGACCTTGACGGAAAACCCATCGGAATGCAGCCGGGTATAATCGACTGGGAGGAATGGGCCGCTGAAAATCTCCCTCACTCGAAAATACATTACTACAACACATACCCCGATTTAGTTTCAGCCCTCAAGACCCACAAGATTGAAGGCTTACTTATTGATTCTCCAGTTCTCGCACTCATGGCCGCCGAGGATAACACACTTGCGTATATTGATGAGCCTGTCGGAAAACCTTTCGGATATTCATTCTTTGCCGCTCAGACAGAAGCAGGGAAAAAACTTTGTGATGAAATTAGTGAATATATCCGCAAAATCAAATCGAACGGTAAACTTGACGCAATATTATCGAAATGGCAGGGAGCAGACGAATCCGCAAAAATCCCGCCCGACTTCAAGAGTCTTCCCGCGAAAAAAGGAACACTCACATACGCCGCTGAAGGAAGTTACCCGCCTTTCAACTACTACAAAGGCACGGAATTAGCCGGAATTGATATTGATATTGCTGTAGAATTTTGCCGGGCATATGGTTACGGGCTTAATGTTCAGACGATGTTTTTTGACGCTACGATTCCTGCAATCAATTCGGGAAAAGTAGATTTTGCAGGGGACTTCACACCGTCAGAAGAGCATCAAGAAGCCGTGTATTTCTCTGAGCCTTATTGTGAAGCGCGTTCGGTCATGGCCTGCCTGAAAGATGACGTTTCACCCGTTCATGATTTTGACTCTCTTGCGGGAAAAATAATCGGAGTCCAAACTGGCACAACTTGCGCTGAATTAGTCCCGGAAAAAATCCCGTCAGCAAAATTAGCGTATTATGACTCACTCACTGACGAGCTTACAGCGTTAAAGGCCGGAAAAGTCGAGGCTGTATGCTGCTCACTTCCCGCCGCAATTTTCGCGGAGAATGAAGACTTACGACTCACACGCATTAATCCTCCGCTGAGAGAAACATACCTTTATCCCATTTTCGCAAAGACAGAACGAGGGAAAAAACTTTGTGATGAATATTCTTCTTTCGTCAAAACTTTGTGGGATGACGGCACAATTGACGCGCTCAATGCTAAATGGCTCGGAAAAGATGAGAGCATAAAGACTCTTGACGATTATTCACAGCTCCCGTCCACAAACGGCACTGTGAAAATGGCTGTTGACGCGTCAATGATTCCATTTGCTTACGTGAGGGATAATAAGATTGTGGGATATGATATTGATCTGGCTGTGAGATTCTGCAAGGCTAAAGGTTACGCGCTTGAGGTTGAGAATATGACATTCACGGGCGTAATATCCTCCGTCAAAACAGGAAAATGCGACTTCACGCAGTCAATGAACAAGACAGACGAACGCGCAGAAAATACCCTCTTCACGTCAACACCCGCAATAAAATCCGGCAATGTCCTTCTCACGCTCAAAGCAGGAGCTGAACGCACAGTATCAACAGAAATTTACACGGATTTGTCCCAGCTCAACGGGAAAAAAATCGGTGTCGCTGTAGGTTCTCTTAACGGGCAGTTAGCAAAGGAGAAAATACCAAATGCTGAAATAGTTTACTTCAACTCAAACAGTGATATTCTCCCGGCGTTGATAGCAGGAAAAATTGACGCTATATCATGCGGGCATTCGACAGCAGTATTCATGATACGCGAGGGGCATAACGTTATGTATCTCCCTCAGCAGCTCGGAAAAACTTACCGTAAAGCAGCCTTTTCACGCACAGAAAGAGGCCGTAAACTTCGCAGAGAATATTCAGATTTTCTCAAAACTTTATGGGATGACGGAACAATAAAGAGTCTCGTTCAGCAATGGATAGACGGTGAAGACGATTCACGGCGGGTACTTGAGGATTACTCCAATCTTCCGCACCCTAACGGCATAATCACAATGGCTGTAGATCCGTCCGTAACTCCCTACGATTACATCAAGAACGGAATGATTCTAGGCTACGAGATCGATATAGCTGTGAGATTCTGCAAGGCTGAAGGCTACGGACTCAAAATTGACGCAATGAGTCATAACGGCGTTTTAGGTTCGCTCGAAACAGGAAAGTGTGATTTCTCGTACGGAATTGAATACACTGATGAGCGCGATAAAAGCCTGTTTTTATCCGACACTCCTAACACTGAAAGCTCAAACGTTATTCTCGTCATGAAGCCCGGAGTCGCAAAATCAGCCGGAAAAACTACAGACGTTACAGCAGATACGAAACACAACTCACCCGTCAATACACCCGCAAATACTTCACGTAAAAGTACACATGAAGATGATGAGCCGTCATTCTGGGAAGATGTAGCGTCAAGTTTCAACAAGACATTTATACGCGAGGACAGATGGAGACTCTTTTCTGAAGGAATAATGAACACGATGATTATCACAGTGTCGTCTATATTATGCGGAATGCTCTTAGGGTTTACGGCGTTCATGTTCTGCCGTACTGGTAGCGTAATTGCAAACGCAATCACAAAATTTTCTGTGTGGCTCATAAAGGGGACTCCGATTGTCGTGCTGTTAATGATTCTGTATTACATCATATTCGGCCGTGTGAACATCAGCGGAATAATCGTATCAATTATCGCGTTCACATTAACATTCGGGACATCTGTATACAGAATGCTTACGTTTGGGACTGGGGCGGTTGACAGGGGGCAGACTGAAGCGGCTTATGCTTTGGGCTTTACGGACATGCAGACGTTCTTCACGGTGATACTTCCGCAGGCGGCTTTGCACTTCATGCCGTCATTCAAGGAAGAAGTTACGATGCTCATCAAATCGACATCAGTTGTGGGATATATAGCGGTGCAGGACTTGACGAAAATGGGCGACATTGTGAGAAGCAGAACATACGAGGCATTTTTCCCGCTTATAGCAGTTGCGGTGATATATTTCGTCCTCGCTGGGATTCTGAATATCATCGTCAACATCATTCACACGAGAATTACGCCGTCAAAGAGAAAGCCTGAAGACATTTTGCGCGGTATCGACATAAGGAGGAGTGAAAATCATGATTAGGCTTGAGCATGTGAGGAAAGTTTATCCGAATGTAACGCCGCTTTCAGATGTGAACGCTGAAATTAACGCCGGTGATGTGATTTCGGTGATAGGGCCTTCAGGTACGGGGAAATCAACTCTCCTCCGCTGCATAAATCTTCTTGAGCGTCCTGACGGGGGAAAAATATATTTCGGCGATGAGGAAATCACGAGTCCAAAGTGCAACATCTACAAGATACGTCAGAAAATGGGAATGGTGTTCCAGCAGTTTAACCTTTTCGGGAATCTTACTGTCATCGAAAACATTATGCTTGCTCCCGTTAAGCTCAAAGGCGAGTCCCGTCAGTCAGCATACGAGAACGGCATGAAGTTTCTGCGGATGGTAGGACTTCCCGAAAAATACCTCAATTACCCCGATGAATTATCCGGCGGACAAAAGCAGCGAATCGCAATCGCTCGCGCCCTTGCCATGAATCCCGATGTGATTCTCCTCGATGAGCCTACGAGCGCGTTAGATCCCACGATGGTCGGTGAAGTTCAAGCCGTAATACGTGAGCTTGCGCGTTCGGGTAAAACGATGATGATTGTTACGCATGAGATGAATTTTGCCCGCGCAATTTGCAGCAGAGTCTTCTACCTTGACGACGGAGGAATATATGAGGAAGGAACGCCGCAGGAAATTTTCACGAGGCCGAAACGCCAAAAGACACGGAGATTCATACAGCGTCTTCATGTTGTCGAGTTCAATGTGAAGGACGGAAGGTTTGATTTCCCCGGTGCTGTGTCTGCGGTTGATACTTTCTGCCAGAAGAATATGATTGGCGGGAAACAGTCGATGAAACTTCAGCTTGTTTTCGAGGAGCTTACGCAGGAAATTTTATCCGGCGTGAAAAACATTAACGCGGTAATCGAACATTCAGAAGAGAGCGGAGAAATTATGCTTGACGTGAAATATGACGGGCCATTGATGAATCCTTCTGAGGGTGATGAAGTTTCGTATTCATTGCTTAAAGCTGAGTCATCTGATATTCAGTACATGGCCGGAGAGTCTGAGAACTTCGCGAACAGAGTCAAGATATTCATACGGTAACAAATGACAAAAGCCCCCGGGACTCTTTGAACGTTCAGGGGGCAAAATTTTTTCTCTCACTCAACATCTTTCAAAGCAAACTCCCTCGCATTTAATGATTTATTTGTTCATGATCTAGCGCTATAATTACAACTTTCAATGATGAAGGCCGCTAAAAACTTTTCATGAGAGGAGTCCTAGTTATGAACAGTCCGAGCGAAAAATACAAAGAGGATATAACCATCAGGATCATAAAAGCTCTCGAAAAAGGTACAGCACCCTGGCAAAAACCATGGGCAGATTCTTCACCCCGCAACGCCGTAACAGGCAATCAATATCACGGCTTCAACGCAATAATTCTCTCAGTAATCGGAAATGAGCTCAGCGAAAACTGCGACTCAAGATGGGCAACTATCAATCAGGCAGCGTCAAAAGGCTGGACAATAAAAGACGGAGCGAGGCCGACAAAAATATTCGTGGTGATTCCCCCTGACGACAAAAGAATAGGAGCAACAATCAAGAGCAGAAAAAGAACGTTCCGAAAAACATTTGAGTTATTCCACGCCTCACAGATAAACGGGATTAAGAATTTGCCGAAACGCAAAAACAATCCAGTAATGAACAATGAAATGATAGAGAGGATAATATTCAACTCAAGCGCGAGAATCTTAGAGGGAGGAAGTAAACATCCCCACACCTAAAGTCGGGGGCTTTTGGTGAAGTTTGGTATACGGCCTAACGTCTGGACACGCATATTACCGCTCCAGAATACCCTTATTCGCCGGGGCTGGTTTACTTCAGCCTCTATACGGTAGAACCTTAAAAGCTCACCCGCTTACTTTGCTTTATGTTTACTCCTCCGCCGCTATGTTTTTGGCAATTTTTATGCAAATATCGCAAAGGCTACATGCCAGCCTAGAACGGCTCTAAGACCGTTGTGTATTTATCCGTCCCTTACAGAACGCCCATATTGCTATGTATTTGTATTTTAGGAAAGAAAAGGGAAAAAGTAAAGTAAATTAGCGCACTTCCTCCCCATAGCTAAAGCAAGGGTTATCCGTGCGGTGTTTTTGATGAGGCTTTCTATTCGCCGCGCGGTGATGTAATCCGTATGCCGTTCAGGAAATTTTTTGACGACACAGAGAGCTATTACTCGACACTTCTTCATGAGTTAGTTCACTGGACAGGACACAGCTCAAGGCTTGAGAGATTCTTTTCGTGGACGACAGGCACAGAGGATTACGCCCGGGAAGAACTCACAGCGGAATTAGCATCACTAATGCTTACGGTTGAAGCGGGAATATCATTGACGGAAAAACATTTTGCGAGTCATTCTGCGTACGTCAAATCGTGGATTTCTCTGCTTAAATCAGACCATAACGCAATCTTCAATGCCGAGAAAGACGCAAAGAAAGCTGTGAACTTCATACTTTCGTTCCTTGATGACAGACAATAAACATTAAGCCTCCTTTGACTTTATGAGCAGTAGAAATCATGAAAAATATCTGCAAAGTCTTCACATTCATCAAACCATGCTAAAATTATTCGTTTTCACAACACAATTTAGACAGGAGGCTACAAAATATTTATGCCTGACGAAATCACAAACACCAATCCCACAAATGAAGAAACAAAACCGCAGGGAGAAGACAAAATATTAACGCTTCCCCTTGTAGGCGAGATAAAAACAAGCTACCTCAACTACGCAATGAGCGTTATTGTCGGCCGCGCATTACCTGACGCAAGAGACGGACTTAAACCCGTACAGAGGCGTGTGCTTTATGCAATGTCGGAATTAGGACTCAAGCACAACACAGCGTACAAGAAATCAGCGCGTATTGTCGGTGAAACAATGGGTAAGTATCACCCTCACGGAGACTCAGCGATCTATGACACAATGGTGAGGCTTGCGCAGAATTGGAATCTCCGTTACACGCTCGTTGACGGTCAGGGGAATTTCGGTTCTGTTGACGGAGACAGCCCCGCGGCCATGCGTTACACGGAAGCAAGACTCAGCTGGCCCGGTGAGTTGATGCTCTCAAATCTCGACGAGAACACCGTAGAATGGGGGCAGAATTTTGACGAATCACTGAAAGAACCTCTGACTCTCCCGTCAATTTTCCCGAATCTTATCGTCAACGGCTCAACGGGAATCGCTGTCGGAATGGCTACGAATATGCCCCCTCATAACTTGCGCGAGGTCGTCAATGTATTCTGCTGGCTCATTGACAACGGGATCGAACCAGAAGACGCGAATATTGCCGACATAATGCGGATAATGCCCGGCCCGGATTTTCCCACAGGCGGCGAAATTTTAGGGCGTTCGGGAATCCTTGAGGCTTACACGACAGGGCGCGGGAAAATTACCGTAAGAGGAAAAATGCACGTTGAAGAGTCAAAACGCGGAAGACAAAGCATAGTCATCACGGAAATTCCTTACAGCGTCAACAAAACTATAATGCTTGAGGCTATTGTTCAGGCTGTTCAGGACAAAGAAATAGAAGGAGTCTCCGAAATGCGCGATGAGTCTGACAGGGACGGACTCCGAATCGTAATTGACCTCTCACGGGACGCGGACGCAGATTTAATCATGAGGCAGCTTTATCATCATTCCTCGCTTCAATCAACATTCGGCGTGATTAATCTTGCGCTCGTCAACAAACACCCGGAAATTCTCAGCATGAAGCAACTGCTGTCTATCTTCCTCAATTACCGCCGTGAAGTAGTCAGACGCAGGACAGAATACCGCCTTAAAAACGCAAAGGCTCGCGAACACATAATAGAAGGTCTCAAGAAAGCACTGACTCACATTGAGCAGGTAATCAGGACTATACGCTCAACGAACAGCGCGCAGGAAGCAAAAGCAAGCCTTCAGTCCGTATTAGGATTCTCGGAGGCACAAGCTCAGGCGATTCTTGACATGAGGCTTCAGAGGCTCACGGGACTCGAACGCAATAAACTTGACGAGGAACAGCAGAAACTTCTTGCAGACATTTCCGGCTACAATAGCATACTTTCAGACAGAAAAGTTCTTGACGGTGTAATACGTTCGGAGCTTGTAGACTTGGCCGCGAGATTCGGAGATGAAAGACGTACTGCGATTGTTGAAGAGGAAGAAGAAATTTTTGACGAGGATTTGATTCCCGATGATGACATAATTATTACGCTGTCAAAGGACGGGTTAATCAAACGTCAGCCGCTCGCTTCATACCGTCTTCAGGCAATGGGCGGAAAAGGCAAAAGAGGCGCGAACATTCACGAGGATGACAGCATAGAGATACTCTGCGTTACGACAGCAAGAAAGAGTCTCTACTTCTTCACAAACGCCGGGAGAATCATGGCCATGAAGAGCTACGAGATTCCCGAAACGAAATCAGGAAAGGGAAAACCTGTAGCGCGTTACCTCCCGTTAGTCGAGCATGAGAGAATCGTGAACATTGCGGGCGAGGACAGCGGAACATACAAGTACGCATTCTTCATCACGAGAAAAGGAATCGCCAAGAAAATATCATTTGACGAGCTGAAATACACCAACCGCGCAAAACGTATCATGAAACTTGACGCGGGCGACGAAATAGCGCAGGTCAGACTCACAACGGGAAAAGACGACATAGTGATAGTAACCCGCAACGGACTCGCGCTTAGAGTCCCCGAAAACGAGTTCCGGCCATTGACACGCACAGCACGGGGGGCAATCGCAATCAGAATCAAGCCCAATGACCGCGTATTGAGCTGTGATGTTGTTGACGACAAGCGCACTATTCTTGTGATAAGCGAGCTGGGAATCGGGAAGCGCGTAGAATTTTCGTCCTTCATGCCACATCATCGCGGCACGGGCGGTATATGCCTCATGGAACTTACAGAGAAAACCGGCCGTTTGTCCGTAAGCACGACAGTAAAAGACGGCGACGAGATAATATCAATCAGCGCAAAAGGCAGAATGATTCGTATGCCCGTTGAAGGAATAACAGTAATGAAGCGTCATTCAGTCGGAAATATTATCGTGAGGCTTGACGAGGGCGACTCAGTAGCGGATTGCAGCGTCATAAAGTCTGATGATGATGATGAACTGACATCCGCAATACCGTTTGAGGCAGAAGAGAATGAAAATAGCTAGAGACGGAATCCCGGTAATAATATTTCTCGCATTATGCGCGGGGGCGTTCGCGTTCATTTCGTGGATTCCCTGCGCTGTGATGTGCGTACTGCTCGCGCTTGTTCTGTGGTTCTTCCGGGATCCTGAGAGGACAGCGAATTGTGAGGACGGGAGCTTCTATTCACCTGCTGACGGAAAAATAGTAGAGATTTCCGAATGCGACCATGAATTTACCGGCCATGCTGTGAAGGTCGGAATCTTCATGAACATTTTCAGCGTACACGTCAACCGAACACCCTGCACGGGCATAGTCGACTACTTAGAGTACAAACCCGGCAAGAAGATAGCTGCATTTTCCCCGAAAGCCTCAGAGATTAACGAGCGTAATTACGTCGGACTCTCGACTCAATGGGGGCGCGTTATGATGGTGCAGATTGCTGGGCTTGTGGCAAGAAGAATCGTCTGCAGGCTCAAAAGGGGCGATGTGTTAGAGGCCGGGCAGCGTTACGGAATGATAAAGCTCGGCTCAAGGGTTGATTTATACATGCCAAGTGATACAGTGATACGGGTAAAATCCGGCGAGAATGTGAAGGCCGGAGAAACATTAATAGGAGTGATAAAAGGTTGAAAGATTTTCTGAGAATAAAGCGTTTAATGTGCTGGAGGAAGAAAAACCCGATGGAGTTCCGGCACATACTGCCCAACATGGTAACAAGCGGAAATCTTCTCTGCGGACT
The DNA here is from genome assembly GCA_946183145.1 of uncultured Fretibacterium sp. GTDB lineage: Bacteria > Synergistota > Synergistia > Synergistales > Aminobacteriaceae > JAFUXM01. The sequence continues at coordinate 62,813 of CAMGZM010000001.1, forward strand.
CTTCTCGCTGATATTGACTCTTCACGGCCGTTATGTTCCTGCGGCGTGGCTTGTGTTCTTTGCGGTGATATTTGACGGTTTTGACGGAAAAGTAGCGCGTATGCTCGGAGGCGGTACACAGTTCGGGCTTGAGTTTGACAGCCTCGCGGATCTCGTAAGTTTCGGCGTTGCTCCGTCAATTCTGCTGTATCAGGTTTCAGCAAGAAATCTTCACATTATGGGCGCGGTTATTGCGTGCTTCTTTGCATTATGCGTTGCGCTGAGATTGGCGCGGTTCAACGTTGTGCATGTTCCCGGGCCGTTTCAGGGGCTTCCGTGTCCTGCTGGGGGATTGTTCGTGTCATCGTTCGTGATTGCGGGTGTGAATCTTCCTGCGTGGGTCATGGCCGGGGTTATGGCGTTCACGGGCTTCCTGATGATTTCGAGCATACCCTACGCGAATATGAAGAAGCTGACGAAAAAGACTGCTGACAGTGTGAAGTGCCTCGTTCTGTTCTCGATGTTCGTGATGTCGTTCGTGTTCCTGAAGAAGGGCGCGCCTTTGTTCCTTTTCGCATTGTACATTGTAAGCGGATTGATTCATTTCGACTGGGGTCAATGGATTCTCAAGCCTGAAGCAAGAGACGAAGCAATAGACAGCAAACGCTGAAACTTTTTTGACAAGGGACTCGCTGTAAAAGGCGGGTCTTTTTTGTACACTCTTAACTGTATAATATGCTCATCGATAATTCCGCAAAAAAAAATTTTCATAAGGAGGCACCAAACATGAAACGATTCATTTTGTTCATGCTGGCATTTGTAATTGTTACGCTGTCAGCATCGGAGGGATTGAAGGAGGTATGCTTATGAAAAAATTTATCGTGCTTATGATGGCTGTAATTCTTATTGGCGTTGCGGTTCAGGGAGCGCAGGCATCGTACTGGAACGAGGGCAATTACGGCTACAGCGAAGAGACAGCATATGTCATTGACTCGATATCCGATTTTGTGGAATTTCAGACCAGAGTCAACAACGGCACTGAGCCAGAAGGTTCATACTACAAGCTGGGTATAAATCTCAACCTAGCAGGAAATTATCCGAAATGGATTCCAATCGGTACAGAATCCAGCCCATTCAAAGGACACTTCAACGGGAATGGCAAGACAATAACAATGAACACCGAAAAATATCCACAGGAGACATTAACAGCGAGAGATATAGAATACAATTCTTCCCTATTCGGCTCAATCGAAACAGACAATGATTATGCCGTCAAGGATCTCACAGTCAAAGGTGCAATACAGGGGAGTTTTCTCGCGGCGGGAATCGTGCTTAGACTGTACGAAGGCTCAATAGAGAACTGCACATTCACAGGAACACTCAGCAGCAGGGGATACAGCGATGTGAGCAGCGAGAGTTTTTATCACATTGTGGCTTCAGCAGGAGGAATTGCAGGTTACGTTCTGGGAGGCACGATCAAGAATTGCACAGTCAAATCTTCCGAGATAACAATACGACCGTATTTCAGCGGCAAATGGTCAATATATCCCGGAGGCGGGAATGTGGGCGGAATTGCGGCAGAATTGAACGGTGGAGCTGTTGAAGGCTGCCTAGTTTCAGATTCGACAATACAAGCAGCACCGCACGCACCTAAGGATCAAGCTGTCAGCAGCATATATCTCGGCGGGATTGTTGGCCTCCTAAATACAGGGACTTTGAGAAACAATTTCTCTTATGCTCAAGTTGTGAGTTCACATGCTAACCCTTCTATTGCCAACAAGGACTCTAAATATTGCGCTGGAGGAATAATAGGGCAGATTGACAGTTCCAATATTAATGTTGAGTTGAATGTTTACACAGGTGCAGCACACGGAATAGGCTATGATGCTGGAGGAGGTGCGAGCGATGAACCAGGCTGTGTGAATGCCGGAAAAATCACGCTCACCATCACAACGGCTTCATTCCCTTCCGGCAACATCGGCGACTATTACAGCGAGACTCTCACAGCTACAACGACAGGTGGAACATGGCCGGTAACATGGGCTTTGACTTCCGGGACTCTCCCCGATGGATTCACACTGAACGCTGACGGAACAATCTCAGGTTCACCGACAGCAAAAGGCTCGTACAAATTCACGGTCAAAGCGTCTATAGGCTCATCGGGAATCATTTCGGCCACAAAGGAATACACAATCACGATAGCAGACAATCAGCCGTCATACTCGCTCACGGTCAAGAATGAATCGCTCTCAAACGGTACTGTCGGAAAAACTTACGAAGAGACTCTCAAAGCCGAGCTTACCGGGGCGGAGCTTCCTGCTACATGGTCATACACGGGGACTCTTCCTCCCGGACTCACGCTTAACACTTCAGGGACAATTACAGGAACACCGACAGCAGCAGGGACATATACATTCACTGTTACGGCGGTATTCGGAGCGTTCACTGGGACAAAATCTTTCACGGTTGTTATTGCTCAAGCATATATACCCGTAAATCCTCTGTCAATCACAACAACTAGCCTTCCTGACGGCACTAAAGGCAAATCATATTCAGTAACTCTCACAGCAACAGGCGATGTGCCTATAACATGGACGTTCTCAGGGCTTCCCGCAGGACTCACAGCGAGCGCAGAAGGATTCATTTCAGGAACGCCGACAGCCTCCGGGATATTTACCGTAACAGTAACAGCTGCAAACTCAGGAGGAACTGACACAAAGACGCTGACTCTCACGGTGAATATTCCAGCACCTGCAGTAACAGCACCGACAATTACAACGGGCGCGAATCTCGGAACGTTCAAGACAGGCGCGGCAATATCAGCACAACTTCAAGCAACTGGCGACGCTCCTATAACATGGACAGCGGATAATCTTCCTTCAGGGCTTGCGCTCGATGCTTCCGGGCTTCTCTCAGGGACAATAACGGCAGCAGGGACATATTCATTCACGGTTACTGCAACGAACACAGGGGGAACTGACAGCCGCGAATTTACGCTCACTGTTGAGGCTCACGCTGTAGCACCATCAATCACGACATCGGAGATTGCCGGCGGCAAAACAGGCTCATCATACACAGCGGCATTCACAGCAGCAGGAACAACCCCGATAACGTGGACAGCAAGCGGACTCCCTGAAGGTTTCAGCATGAGCGAGTCAGGCACTCTTTCAGGCATGACAGACACAGCAGGCACATACAACATAACAGTAACAGCGTCAAATTCCGCCGGGTCTGACACAAAGAGCTACACTCTCACGATAACAGAAACGATAAAGATAACGCCCCCGTCAATCACAACAGAGGCTCTTCCCAATGCGACAGAAGGACAGCTTTACAGTGAGCAGATTACGGCAGAAGGAGCTGAAATAACCTGGTCAGTGTCTGGGAGTCTTCCGGCTGGACTCGCGTTCTCAAAAGACGGAATATTATCAGGAACGCCAGAAACATCAGGGACTTTCAGAGTCACAATTATCGTGAAGAACAAAGCGGGCGTTGACAGCAGAAATTTCACGCTCATCATCGACAGCGCAACAGAATCAGGAAAAGCCCCGGTGATTAAGACATCGAAACTTCCTGACGGCTTCATAGGCTGGGAATACAATTATCAGCTTGAGGCAGAAGGAAGCGTAACATTATGGGAAATTTCTGATCCTGAGAATCTCCCGGCAGATCTTGAGCTTAACGAAACAACAGGCGAGATTACCGGCAATATACACACGTCAAAAGCCAAGACATTCAAGTTCAAAGTTACAGCGTACAACAACACTATAGGCTCAAAGACAAAGACTCTCACCATTAAGGTAATCGCAAAAGATCCCGGCTTCAAGACTGAGGACATAAAAGCGGCGAAATGGGGCAGCAAATACAGCTTCACGATGCAGCTCTCTAACTTCAAGGCAACAGCATGGAGCATAATCGGCGATATTCCTGATGGCATAACTTTCGACAAGGGAAAATTCACAGGCAAGCCCCTTGAGGTCGGCGAGTTTGATGTTACGATAACGGCAAGCAACGGAGCTGTTGACATTGAGGACGATTTCACGCTGAAAGTGAACGGAATAGCCCCCAAGCTGAAAGGCTCCCTGAAATCAGGCAAGGAAAATACATATTATGATTGTACGCTCACAGCTACGGGAACAACTCCGATAATCTGGGAGTTCGGCAATGATGACGGAGAAGGAATGCTGCCTGACGGACTGAGCTGGCTTCAGAGTGATACGGGTGAATCATGCAGGATTTTCGGAACACCTGAGAAAGCGTTTTCACAGAAAGTTATCGTGAAACTTACGAACGGCGACAACGATTCAGACTCAATCACAAAGAGCCTCAAACTTACGATAAAGGCCGTAAAGCCTAAGATCAAGACGAGGGCGAAAGATATTCCGGGCGGCAAAGTCGGCGATAATTACGATTATCCGATAGAGCTTGACACAAAAGCGACACCGTTTGCGGTTGAATGGAATTACAGCGGAGAAATGCCGGAAGGATTATACTTTGATGAAGGACTGATTTACGGAGTGCCTTCAGAAGCAGGAAATTTCCCGATCACAATAACGGTGAACAACGCCAACAACGAAACGATGAAGGCAACACTGAGAATAACTCTCAGGATAGCGGAAAACAACAGCGCGCTTCCTTCATCAGAGACTCAAATTCCAGAGGAAAAATCAGAGTCATCACGTTCTGAGTTTGAGAATGGAATCGCATATCACGATCGCGGAGAAATGAGAGCTGAAATTCTTGCGCGTGCAGCTAATGCGGGTGAAATTATCGCGGCGGTTCTTCCTGCTGTTGAGGTTGAAGAGTGCGGAATGTATGAGTTCACAGTGTCTCTTGATGCGGCTGTTCCTGAAGGCGGGCTTATGGTCTGGCATTCGTACCCCGGCGGCGAGGATGATTCCAATGACAAAGACAATGCGATATTCCTTGATGCTGACGGTGAAGTAATCGAAAGAGTTCCGGCTTCTTACAGCGTAACGGTTGCAGCATGGCTTGAACCCGGCATAATCTATGAGCCAGTCATAACGGTGAAGAGGTAATTTCTGAAAGATTAGATTTTTTCTCCCCTTGCGTTTGGTGAGGGGAGTTTTTTTTTGCGTTTTACGGACGGTAAATTTTCTTGGCGTTCTGTTCTCTTTTTGCTTTTTCCTGACGCTTGTACGCAGTTTCGAGAGCGCGCACAATTTCGCTCCATCGGGTATTCCATGCGACTTCGGCCTTGCAGGGATTTTTGCCGGAATCGTCAGAGTCATCGATTCCCTTGGGCTTCTTGTGAAGCGTGAAGCCTTCCCCGTCAAAAGATACGCTTGAGCCGTCATCGAACGGAATATATACCCTCATCGCGCATTCCTGAGCCTTAACGGGAGTCCCGCGCTCATGATTATTGCGTCCTCGCCGTTTGAATAGTAGCCGCGTCTCACAGTCTCGCCAATGAATGACATCTGAGAATACAGAGCTATTGCGCCTGAATTTGACTTCCTGACTTTGAGCTTAAGCCGCCGGAAATTGAGATAAAGCGCACAGTCGCTCACAGCAACAAGAAGCTGACGGCCGATCCCCATTCGCCTGTGTAGACTCTCAACGACCAACGCCATAAGAAGCCCGGCTCTTTTCTCGCGTCCCAAAACTGCATAGCCCAAAAGAGGAGCTTCCGCAGTTGTAGCGAAAGCCCCGATATATGTTGTCTCACTGCTTGAGTCTTTCCTGAGATCCGAGCGGATTACTTCCTCAGACCATGAGCATGAAGACTCAGCATTTATTCTCAGGATTTCGGGCAGATTCTCAAACGTAAGGAAATCTATTTCAGGCACATACACAGATTCTACATACCTCTGTTGATTGTCTGGTTTCTGTCAGCACCGACTCCGATTAACGCTACAGGGACGTTTAACGCGCTCTCAATGTATTTCACGTAGGCCTGCGCGTTGGCTGGGAGTTCGTCAAAGCTCTTGCAGTTCGTGATGTCGTCATCCCATCCCGGCAATGTCTCGTAGACAGGCTGAATCTCCGCAAGAGTCCTCGTGTCTGTCGGCCATGATGTGAATCTCGTTCCGTCTTTCTCGTAAGCTGTGCAGACCTTAATACCGCCCATGCCCGTAAGCACGTCAAGTTTCGTCAGCGCGATAACATTCGCCCCGTTAAGCTCCATAGAGTAGCGCAATGCAGGAACGTCAAGCCATCCGCAGCGTCTCGGCCTTCCTGTTGTTGCTCCAAACTCGCCGCCGTTTGTGCGTAACTTTTCGCCCATCTCGGTGAAATCTTCTGTCGGGAACGGGCCTTCACCAACGCGAGTCGTGTATGCTTTCACTACAGCAATAACCCTCGTTAAGTCATTCGGTGCTAATCCTGTTCCGGTAAAAGCTCCTGCCGCTGATGTTGAAGAGCTTGTTACGTAGGGATATGTCCCGTGATCTATGTCGAGCAATGCCGCCTGCGCTCCCTCAAGAAGAATGTGTTTTCCCTCGTCAGCTGCACGGCGCAATAACGCTCTTGTGTCGTCAACGTAAGGTGCTAAAGCCTCGCCCCATTTCCGCGCGGGTTCGTAAATCTCATCGAATGCTAAAGGCTTCTGATTGTACAGTCTCGTGAAAATCTGGTTCTTCTCGTCAAGAATGTATGTCAATCTCTCACGCAGAATATCAGCGTCAATCAAATCCTCAACTCTGAGTCCTGAACGTGAATATTTGTCGACGTAGCAGGGGCCTATTCCGCGTCCTGTCGTGCCAATCTTGCGGCCTTTTCCGCGTGCTTCTTCCTGTAACTTGTCCAGCATTTTGTGATAGGGCATTACGACATGTGCATGGGGACTCACAGCGAGCCTTGCGCGGTCCTGACCCTTTGCGAACAATTCGCCAGTTTCCGCTAAGAACTGCTCAGGGTCAAGAACGAGTCCGTTCCCTAATACGCAGAGTTTTCCCGGGTAAAGCATTCCTGAGGGGAGAAGGTGAAACACTGTCTTCTGTCCGTCAGTTATTACCGTGTGGCCTGCGTTCGCTCCGCCCTGAAAACGCACAAATACATCGACATCTGAGCCGAGCATGTCGACAACTTTTCCCTTGCCTTCATCGCCCCACTGAGCACCGACAAGCAAATCTACATTCTTTTTCGCACTCAAAATTTTTAGTCCTCCTTAAAATTTTCTGCCGGCAACCGAACGTATTAATCTCTTCACTTCTGTGATTGCCCGCTGTAACTGTTTGTCCTGGGATTTGTCCCGGTTTGGTTCTCCCTTGACTTCAATATCAGGTGAGAGTCCTACATGATCGATAACCCTTCCCGACGGCGTGTAGTATCTTGCTATTGTTACGTATACGCCGCTTCCGTCTGTTAATGGGAATAACGTTTGTACGCTTCCTTTTCCGAAACTTTTCTCGCCGATGAGTTTTGCGCGTCCTCTGTCGTTCAACGCTCCTGCAACTATTTCGCTTGCGCTTGCGCTTCCTCCGTTGATTAGTACTGTCATGGGGATATTCGTCTGATAATAATTTTTGTCGGCGTAATATTTCTCGTTTGCGCGTTCCGAGCGTCCTTTTGTCTGAACTATGAGTCCGTCACGCAAAAACATGCTGGAGATTTTCACGCTTGCGTCAAGGAGTCCGCCTCCGTTGTTCCTCAAGTCAAGAATCAGAGCGCGAATCCCTTTGCGTAACATGTCGCGTACTGCGTTTCGTGATTCGTCTGCTGTGTTGTGCTTGAACTGAGTCAGACGCAAATAGCCTATATCATCAGAAAGAACTTCATACTTCACACTTTCGAGCTTGATTATTTCCCTCGTAATCTCAAAGTCTAAAAGCTCGTCTTCTCCCTCACGTCTTACCCATACAGTAACTTTTGTGTTCGGCTCACCGCGCAATTTCTGTACGACTCTGTCAGATGTCCAGCCTACAACTACCTCATTGTCTACCTTCACGATCTGATCTTTCGGCTTGAGTCCGGCACGTTCAGCGGGGGAGTCTTCCATAGGGCTTATCACGAGAATTTGCCCGTCCCTGTCTCCGATGTACATACCGAGTCCGCCGTATTTGCCTTCAAGCTCTATTTCCTCGTCCTTTAGCTGTGAGGGTGAAACGAATCGCGTATAGGGGTCTTTCCACGCCTCAACCATTCCGCGAGCCGCGCCGTGAAGCAAATCATCTTCCTTTGCGGGCTTTGTGTCTGCGTCAACTTGATAGCTTTCGATTATGTAGCGCACCTGACGCAAAAGCCACAACGAGCGGACGTTGAAAGGTGAGATTCTGTTGAAGTCTGATTCGGAAAAGTCTGCTGACTGTGCTTTGTACCCGTAAAGAAATCCTGCCAACGCAAGAGCCGTAAACGCAAGAACAAATAATCTCTTGTGCTTTGACATGTTCAATATTTGAATTACACCTGCCTTCTGAGAATGCAAGAATTATACAGCAATCATCAAATTTTTATCTGCGCAAATAGTTCATTGGGTTGACCGCTGAACCGTTTTTCCTCACCTCAAAATGCAATCCGTATTCCGCATCTGTTCCTGTGTTGCCAGCCTGACCGATTACCGCGCCAGTGTTGACTCTTGCGCCCTCACGAACGGAAGTCGCGCCTAAATGAGCGTATACTGTCGTCAAATCCCCGCCGTGATCTATTATTACGACTTGGCCGAGTCCTCTGAGCCATCCTTGATACAGAACTTCACCCGGCCCCGCTGCTTTTATGGGAGTCCCTGCTGAAGCTGCTATGTCGATTCCTGAGTTGAAGATTTTTGTCTTGAATGTCGGGTGTACTCTTGAGCCGTACGGCATCGTTACGCGGCCATTAAGCGGCCATGAAAGAGCCTTAACGCTTCCTGAAGGAGCAGAGTTTGACGACGGCACCGGGATTGCAGCTTTTGAGCCTTCGACGTTTGAATTTTTCCCGCCCTTTGACGGAGTAATCTTTATGACTGAGTCGCGCTTCTTCTTTTTCTGCGTCATCAGGTTAGTTATCTTTTTGCCGACTGCCCTTTGAGCGTTCTCTAATTCTTTTGCGGCTGACTCGGCTTTTCTCTGTTCGCTCTGTACATTCTTCAGGAGTGAGTCTGTCTTCTTCACCGCGCTGTCAAATTCCTCACGCTTCTTTTTGAGCTCGTTCGTCTGCTTCAGGATTTTTGATTTGTCGGCCTCAAGTTTCTTTCTCGACTCGTTAAGCTCACGTTCTTTTGCGTTAAGGTTCCTGAACATAGCGATGTCGTTGCGCGCAAAAATATTCAGCATATACGCCGTGTTTACTGCGTCATGAGGGCCGCCCGCGCTGAAAATTGCGTTTATGCTGTTCTCGTCCGGTGAATGCTTGTAGATGTCCGTGAGTCTTCCTCTCAGCATCGCAAGTATGTGGCTCATCGACTCGCTCACGCGCTTAATATTCCGATCAAGCTCCGTAACTGATGACTGAAGTTTTGCGTTCTCGCGCTCAAGGTCATTCATTCGGGACTCGGACTCGTTTGCGTTTTTCTTGAGACGTGATAACTGACTCAGAAGGGATTTTGACTCTTTTGATTTCTGCTTAGCGATTTTGTTATACTGCTCAATTTTCTTTTTCATGTCGCTTTGACTCTTCTGCTGAGTCTTTATCTGTTTGTCGATATTAGCGGCGTTGACTGTCATAATTACCAGCAAAAGAATCACAAAAATTTTCCTCAATGTTCAATCCTCCTTTAACGCTTGAGATACTTTATCGGGTTTACTGGTGTTCCGTAGTGCCTGACCTCAAAGTGAAGATGATAGCCCGTAACATTTCCCGTTTTGCCGACTCTCGCTATAGTCGCTCCGTCCCTGACTACCTGCCCTTCCTTTACGAGGCTTGCGGACAAATGCGCGTAAAGTGTCGAGAATCCCCGGCCATGATCCACAACAACAACTCTTCCGTAACCGCGTAACCAGCCGTTGTAGATGACTTCACCGGGGGCGGCTGTCTTTACTGCTGTACCGTTTGCCGCTGCTATGTCGATTCCTGCGTGAAGGATTTTCCGCCTCAAGATCGGGTGAATGCGATTCCCGTATGGACTCGCCATTGGGCCGCGTACAGGCCAGTCAAATTTTGAGCCTTGACCAGTTGCGGGGATAAATGCCTTCTCGCGCTGACGCTGTAATCTCGCTATCATTGCGCCCGCTTCTTTCTGTGCTTCTTCAGCTTCCTTTGCGGCTTTCTCGGCTAATGCTTTCTGCCTCTGCAATGACGTTATGAATCTGTTTGTGTCCTTTATGGTCTGGTTGTATTTCTCGCGCTGTTCCTGGACGGCCTGACTCTTTTCCTTGAGGCGTGCCTGGTGATCGTCCATTGTCCGGCGTGATAAGTCCATGTTCTGAACTTTCTCCTGAAGCTGTGAGAGTATATCCTCGTCGCGTTCGTTCATGAGCTTCAATAAATATGCGTCCTCTACTGCCTCGAAAACTGAGCGTGAAGCAAAAAGCGTTCTCATTCTCCCGGTCTCGCCGTATTTGTACATGTCAACGAGTCGTTCACTCATCTTCTGTGAAAGCTCGTTAATTTTCACCTGCTCATCTCTCATAAACTCGTCAAGAACATCAATATTCTCCCGAATCTTTTCGCTCTGAAGCTCCAGAACCGTCAACTCCTGCTCCGCTACACTTTCATCCTGCTGGAGTGTGTTTACTTTCGTCAGGAGTCCTTCAACCTTTGCGCCCATTCTCCGAACTTGCTCGCGGTATGCCTGAGCCTGTTTAGCGAGGTCAGCGCGTTTTCTTTCCTCCGCTGCAATCTGTGAGTCAATGCTTCCTCGCGGACGTGATTTTTTTGCGGCGGCGGGAGTCAATATTAGTGTGATGAGGATAATTAGTGCTGAAAATTTCCTGCTCATTCTGGCCTCGTGATAGAGTTAATGAATCTCGCGACAACAAGATAACTGCATACCCAGCCGAGAGTCGCGCCGAATCCCGCCAAGAGTCCGCAGAAACGCCAGATTAACGCCTTGTCGGTGATGAGAATATTCGTCAGCAATGGGAGATTCTCACGTATCAGTTCTATTGCGGGGAAATATATTGCGATTATTCCCGCCCCTGCGATTATCGCCCCGAAAAGCGCAAGCAGTGTACCTTCAAGCACAAACGGTGTAGCGATATATGCCCGTGTCGCTCCTACAAGATACATTATTCCGATCTCCTCGCGGCGTGAGTAAAGCGAAATGTGTATAGTGTTGTAGACTACAAGAGCCGTGATTATTACCGCAAGTGAGAACATTATGATTGCGATTCGTGATGAGACACGCGACAATGCAGAGATTCTTTTCACAACTAACCCCGCGTAAACAACATCTTCAACTTCCGGCATATCCTTCAACGCTTCAACTAACGGCTCAACATCCTGTGCGCTGTTGACGTGAATCTCAAAGTTCCAAGGGATCGGGTTATCTCCTAACATTTCGAGCGCGTGAGACTGTGAACCCATTTTCCTCTGAAGTTTTGCGAGTGAGTCCGACGGTGAAAATGTCTTTATGCTGTAAACGTATTCGAGGCTCTGTATTCTTCTTGCTACTGACTCGACATCTATCGTGTTGTCCTTCACTAAATACGCCTGAACCGCTAACTCTGACTCTAATCGTGATAACATGCTCTCAAGATTCAGCGACAAAAGAGTCGTGCCTCCGAGAATCCAGAGCATTACGCCCGCAGTTATGAGTGTGAGAAGCCCTAACACCCAATGATGAACGATAAGCCGCCATGTGTCGCGCAAAACGTAACGTAACGTTGTCATTCTGAATATACCCCGCCTTTCTCATCGCGTATGAGTCTGCCGCCCTCAAGCTCTATCACCCTTTGTCGCGAGGCGTTTACGATTCCCTGATTGTGAGTCGACATAACGACCGTTACACCCGCCGCGTTAATCGCAAAAAGAATCTTCATTACGTCAGCCGCTGTGTGAAAGTCAAGATTTCCTGTAGGCTCGTCAGCAATAAAAAGTGAGGGTGAATTTGCCAATGCGCGGGCAATTGCGACTCTCTGCTGTTCTCCGCCGGATAATTGAGCAGGTCTCATTGATCTTCTCCGCCAGAGTCCGACCTGATTTATTACGTCCTTTGCGCGTTCTGCGACTAATCTTTTTGGGACTGACATCGCTTCCATGACAAACGCTATATTCTCGTAAACTGTGAGAGTCGGAATGAGCTTGAAATCCTGCGCGACTAGTCCGACATCACGGCGGTAATACGGAATATCGGCTTTGCGCATTCGCCGCAAGTCATATCCTCCGACAGCTACGACTCCTTTTGACGGCAAAAGCTCGCGTGTAATGAGACGCAATAGAGTCGATTTCCCTGAACCTGTCTGCCCGATTACGTAGACAAATTCACCCTGCTGTATGTTTATGTTTATGTCTACTAGGGCGGCTATATCAGGCTCAAAAACTTTGCTTACTCCTGAAAACTGTATATTCATTCTGTAATGTCGTCAGCTCCTTTATACTTTGCGCGCTCGGTCATGGCCTGGCGTGTGTCATATTCGCCCCATGATGAGAGAATAATATCGTTGACGGATAACTTTTTGCGCTCGCGGAGTTCGTCCCACAAGTCATGTGTGTAATACGCCCACAAGAAAAATATCGTGTCCCGTTTCCGTCCGAACCGTGCGAGTACTAACCATCCTGAAGCCTGATTGTAGACGATTACGGGAGAAGCATTCTGTGCGGCCATGCGTTTAAGCTCAAGCTGTGAGAATGACAACGACTCAAGCTCCGAGATTGCTTCAGCGTCAGGCATCTCAAGAAGTGAGAACCACAAACGCAAATCATTACCGGGACGCGCGAAAATTTCCGGGCCTGTTTTCAGCCATGCTTTAAGGCGTGTGATTGCTTCAAGCTCGCCCCGGCTCATTGCAAAACGTGTTGTCCAATATGCTTTTCTGAGTATGGGATTGTTCTTCAGCGTGCGGGAAAAAGTTTTCTCATCAAGATATTCTGCGCTCTCTGACATGAAGACAGGAACATTACGCATAAATGTCCGCAGCATTAAGACCGCGCCTGTATGAGTCCCGGGCGGCTCAGACTTTGCGAACAACTCGCGGCGGAGGGCGTTCACTGTCCCGGCATTGAGAATCGTGGGGGCTGCTCCCTCGTTGAGAAGCTCTATGCTCTGGCTGTCGTAGAGAAATACATTCTTCTGGGAATCTCCGTGCAATCCTGAATATATCCATCTGTTTCCGCGCCCAAGAAGATATTTGTTGTGAGGCAACAGGAGCATGACCGATGAGTCATTAAGCAGGAGCGGTGAAATTCCTTTCGGGATATTTTCGGGAGGAAGCTCGGCTAGTGTCCCGTTAGACATTAATTCGAGCAGCAAATTCGCATTCACCTCTTTAAGAATCTGGATATTGTAACTACATTATATATCACCGAATAACAGCCCGTGCCGGAGTCCGTTAATGCTAACGATACAAGATGAAGCGTCAAGAGTCTTCAGTGCCGCAAAAACTATGCACGCGCTTCCGAGTATCACATCCGCGCGCGACTTAGGAAGCCCGATAATATTCTCTCGTTCAATGAGAGTTAATGATGAATAGAGTCTTATCTGCCGCACAACATCTTTCAGCGTTAACACACTGCCATGAAGTTTTGACGGGATAAATTCCTCGCTGGCAAGTTTCACGCACGACATCGCCGCGACTCCTCCTCCGACAGCGATAACGATTCCATTTTTTGCGGGCTTGAAACTCTCTATAGCATTTTCGGTGAAGAGACCGCGCAAATATTTCACAGCCTCATCACACGCAGACTTCTTCACGGGGTTATTGTTGTCAGAGAAAAAACGCTCCGAAAGATTCACCGCACCAATAGGAACGCTCACAGCTCTTTTCATCTCGCGGCCAAATCCCGCAACAAATTCCGTGCTTCCTCCTCCAGTGTCAAACATAACAGCTTCGCCCGTAATCCTGAATCCTTCAGACGCTCCGAGCCATGAATATTTTGCTTCCTCTTCTCCCGTCAGAACATGAACATCGAGTCCCGTTGATGATTTCACCATGTCAAGAAATTCTGAAGAGTTTTGAGCCGTCCTTAATGCCATTGTCCCCGCTATGAAGATCTCCGCGCCTATGTTCTTTGCCCTGCGTACCATTCTTGAGACTGTAGAACATGAGAGCTTCATACTTTCTTGTGAGAGGAGTCCTGTTGACGACATTCCGCGGCCTAATTTCACAACTTCTGTTTCATCACGTATGACTCTGACTCGCCCGTTTGAGACATCAGCGACTCTCATCTTGATTGAGTTGCTTCCGACATCTATTATTGCCCTAATCATGACTCCGCCTCACTGACTCCGCCGTAACAAACGCAAACGCCGTAGCAGGAATCGTAAACAGCAATCCCAATGTACCCGCTAAACTCTGTACGATTTCTTGTGCTATATACGGGTCATTCATTATTCCGGCGAGTTCGACTCCCGCGCTGCAAATCAATACCGCCATAGGCAATGCGCTTCCCATGTATGCGAGTATCAATGTGTTAATCATGCTCCCTAAAACTTCCGTGCCTACGTTGAGGCCAGCAAGAAGCAAACGGTCAAGGGGTATATTCTCATCGTAATCAACAAATTCTGACATTGAAGCCGTGATTGAGACTGCGACATCCAACACAGCACCGATTGAGCCTATCAGCACAGACGCAAGCAAAAGCCCGCGCATGTTCAGGAATGGCAATGTTGACGCAAGAAGCGCAGAACCTTCACCAGCAAGCCCGGACAATTTCCACAAGTAAACCATCAATGCCCCGCACAAGAATCCGCCCATTACACCGCCGAGACTCCCAATCAAAGCAACGCTCCTGTAGCGCGAATGACGGACGACACACAAAACTGTTACCGTTGAGATAATGAATACGGAAGCAACAGCGAGCCATACAGAGTCCCAGCCCTTAACGATTAGAGGAATCATCGCGAAAATGAGAACGACAACTGACACACCGAGTCCCAATAACGCAAAGAATCCCCGCCAGCCCGTTAAAGCCATAAGCAATGTGCAGACAAGCATAACGATTCCCGCGACTGAAGGAACACGGAACGCATCAGCGATTGAGTACTGAATATTTCCGTCGTCGAAAATGTCCCACACAAGCAGGTATCTTCCTCCCGGCTTTATGTCATGGCCGCTTCCTGAGAGTCTCACGGTCTTTACGGTCAACTGCTGATCGGCGTTGTTGCCTGAGAGAATTTGCAGGACTGTTTCACGCTCTAACATCTCGTAAGAGTCTTCATCTTCAGGGGACATAACATTTTCCGGGCCGGCCTGAATGACTCTCACGATTAACGACTCGTTATTGTTCCATCGCTTTACGGTGAAATTGTCTGCAGCATAATAGAACGCCTGAGAGATTAGAAGCGCGATTACGATTCTTATCAGCAAATTTCTTGTTCTCATAGTTTAAGCCTCCGTGCGTCAAGAAATTCTTTCATGTCATCAGGAATCGGAGCGGTAAAATTTTTCCCGGCAATTTCGGCTAATGACTCGTCAACATCTTCCGGGAATGCGAGTTCATATGCGTGAAGCAAGGGACGTGATACAGATTTTGCGGTTCTGTTCGCGTGAAAGTCGCCGTATTTCCGATCTCCTATTATCGGGTGTCCTATGTGAGCTGAATGAACCCTTGCTTGATGAGTCCTCCCCGTCAAAAGCTCAATCCTTGCGAGGGAATATTCACCGTCAGTATCAAGGCATGTGATTCTTGTTACGGCCTTCACACCGTCAGCAGAAACTTTCACCGTGTTGTTCTCCGAATCTTTCAGCAAAGGAGCGTCAACCGTAATTTCTTCCGGCAATTTCCCCGCGACAATGGCAAGATATATTTTGCGGACTCTCCTGGCCTTGAAGAGTTCCTCAAGAGCGCGCAATGAGTCCCCGTGCAACGCAACCGCAAGAACTCCTGTAGTGTTACGGTCAAGCCTGTGAACAGCGGCGGGAGTCCTCGTGCCTAATACGCCCCATACGCGTGTGATTATGCTGTCGCCTTCTGGTTTGTCGGGCTGAACGAGAATATTTGCGGGCTTGCTGAGTATCAATACATTTTCGCCCTGAAAGATCACGTGAATTTTTCCCCATCCCATTCGCTTTGGGAGTATCACTTCATCTTTTGCCCAAGGGATTATCAGTTCGTCGCCTTCTGAGATGTGAGTCGCGCCGTCTTTGACTCTGACTCCGTTAATGCGTACTGCACCTTTGCGAATCGCCTTCATGATTTCGCCGAGTGTTACGGACTTGAAGATACTGCGTAATGTTCGGTCTAATCTCCTGCCGTCATCATCGCGCGAAACTCTGAGTGAATAGCTCACAGCTTTATCCCCCGCCATAACCTGCGCTCAATCGCCGGAAGGTAATCCGTAAAATCTGCGTCGCTGTTGAGGCCGTCAATTTGCGCCTTCCAGTATGCAAGCTCAAAGTCCACATTATCGGCCGCGCTGACGATAAACGCTTCAGGTGTTGCGGGCAGAACGGGCGAACCGTATTCGAGTCTTCCGTGATGGCTTGAGATTATATGACCGAGCGCGAGTGTTATATCCTTGCTGAGATTCTCAATTTCCGCAAAACGCATAAACATTCCGTAGCCTAATGTGATGTGTTCAATCGCGACTCCTGAAAGTGTTACTTGAGGCGCGGGACTCATGCTGTACGATTCGAGCTTGCCTATGTCATGAAGCAACGCCCCCGCGATAACAAGATTCATGTTGACGGGAATCTTGAAGACGGAATAATGACGCGCTAAATCCATTGCCCCAATCGCAACAGATACAGAATGTTCAAGAAGCCCGCCTGTATACGCATGGTGCATTGTTACAGCAGCCGGCCATGACTTGAATTTTTCCCATAATCCATGCTTGAAGAAAACAGCATCAACAAAATCATGAATTTCTTTGTGCGAGATCTGAGCGATTAATTTCCGAAATAAGTCTTCAAGAATTTCTGCTTTTACGGGAGATTGACGCGTGAACATTTTCGGGGGATATTCGTCTTGATCCAAGTAGCAAATTTCGCTGAAGTTGTACTGTATCTGCTCTCTGAACTCCGCAACGATTCCAACAGCCTGAACGCTTGAACCCTCGAAACGCAGCCCGCAGTTGTCCGGGTCAATCGGGAAATCATCACCGCCCTGTGTGTTACGCCATCCTGAAGCCTGCCAGATTTTTCCGTCAATGTCGCCTGAAGAGTCGCTGATTGTCATCTCCCAGAATGAAGCGTTGTTGCGGTCTTTACGGCGCGTGAATTTTGAGACAACGCCATTCACAATAAACTCTGAATTTTTGGGAAGCTGCTTAACCTCCCTGACGCTAAGAATATTTTTCATGATGAGAAGTGAAATTTTGCCTTTCGTCTGAATTTCGCAATATTATATCAGCGCGGTAATCTTGAAGGCTTAAGAGAGAACCTGCACAAAATTTTTTGACTTAATGCCCGTGAAAATGATTGTGAGTATTTAGCAGATGATTATGTTCGTGCGTGTGCGTGAAAATGTGAGCGTGAATTATTCCGTTGTGGCTGTGAATGTATGCGTGCCTGTGAGTGTGTGAATGTCTCTGTATCATCGTATCAATCACAACAAGTACAGACCCTGCGAGCATTACGGCCAGCGCAAGAATGTACGTCCCTGAAAGTTTCTCGCGCAGAATCACGAACGACATCAGCGCGCCAATGAACGGGGCGGCGGCATAATACGCGCTTGTTTTTGCGGCTCCTAAAGTTTCCTGCGCCCTGACGTAAAAGAATATGCTCAAACCGTAAGCAACAAATCCTAGCATTAGCGCACAGAGAGAATCATAAAGCGGGGGGATATTCTCTGCTGTCATCAACGCTATCATTATTGAGCCGAGTCCCGAAAAAAATCCCTTCAGTATCACAATCATGCTCGCGCTTTTTGACGATAATTTTCTCGTGCAGTTGTTCTCAAGCCCCCAGAATGACGCGGCCATAAGCACAAAGATTGAGCCGTAAGAAAATTTCAGGCTCTCAGCTCCTCCGAACGTCAGAATCATTCCCGACAATGTGATTAACGCGATGGCAATACGAAGACAAGTCGACACAGGTTCACGGAATATCACGGAGGCAATGAGGGCAGTTGCGACAATCTCAAAATTTCCCAGAAGTGATGCGTTTGATGAAGTGCCGTAAGTTATCCCGGTCATCAGGAAGATCGGCGCGGCAATGTCAAGAACAATCATTCCTGCAATGAACGGCAAATCATCTTTCGTGAAAGGCTCAGAGTCTCCGTCAATATTCAGCTTCAGGAGTGAAAGAATCATCATTCCGATTCCTGCTCCGAGATAAAGAAGCCCGGCCATGAATGAAAGCTCAATGTTGCGCAGGAGAATTTTTGACAGAGGAACATTCACCGCGTAGAAAATTGCGGCGGATAATGCGAATATTACGGCTTTGATTTTTGGATTCATGACTTGGATTATACTATAGGTGTATTCAGATTGAAGGAGAAGTTTTGACTTGATACTTTCAGGATTAGAGATTAGGAATCACATCGGCCATGAAATTATTATAGACCCGTTTGATGACTCGCGTTTGAATCCCAACAGCTATAACTTGTCGCTTCATAATGAGCTGTTAATATACACAAATGACGAGCTGGACATGAAGCGCGATAACCCGTCCGAGAAAATATTAATCCCTCCTGAAGGATTTTTGCTCAAGCCGGGAAAATTATACTTGGGACGCACGGCAGAATACACAAAGACAGAGGGCTATATTCCGATGCTTGAGGGGCGTTCATCAATTGGGAGATTAGGAATCTGCATACATGTTACGGCGGGATTCGGTGATGTTGGGTTCGCGGGGTATTGGACGCTGGAATTATTCTGCGTTCAGCCTGTGAGGATTTACGCGGGAGTCCAGATAGCGCAGATCTATTATCACACAATCACGAAGCCTTACGAGCGTTACGCGAAGGGAAAATATCAGAACAATACGGGGATTCAGTCGAGCATGTTATACAAAGAGTTTGAGATCTGACCTCCCATGACAACAGCCACCGGGTTAGCAGGAAGATTGGCGGTTAAACCCTTATTCCTGCGGGCGTGGACAGTACGCCCCTACAGTATAGCCCCGAAGGACACAACTTTACTTTGTTACAGTAGCTCATTACCTGCCTCGTATTGCTCTGTACAAATATTGTAACATAAGCGGGGTTATAATATGCACTTGTTCACAAAAGACAGGAGAAATTTTCACCGTGAAGAATCTCGGAATGATAGTAAACTTACGCAAGCCCGAAGCCGTAAGCATGGCCGGAAAATTATTGCAGTGGGGAAAAGATAACGGCTGCCCTTTTCTTTTGCCGCATCATGAAGCGAGCGCATTAACGACAGCGGGACTCGATGATGAGCAATGGCTGAAGACCGTAGAACTTGCTGTAGTAATCGGCGGTGATGGTACGTTCCTCCGTGCTGCCCGCTATATCATGGGAACGGACATAATACTTCACGGGATAAACATGGGTCATTTAGGATTCTTAGCGTCAAGCCGCCCTGACGAATGCGAGAATGATCTTCACAATATACTTTGCGACAACTTTACGGTTCTTGAACGCCGGGTGCTGAAATGCGTACTCTATCATGACGACTCAGCACTGCACAGAATATACGCGCTTAATGACGTAGTACTTACCACGAACGCAATAGCCAGACTCTTGCGGATTGAGATACTGTTCAACTACAAATTTTTCTGTGAGATGCCCGCTGACGGAGCAATAGTTTCAACCGCAACAGGCTCAACAGCATACGCGCTTTCAGCAGGAGGCCCCGTGATGCCCCCTCACATGAACGCAATGTTACTCGCTCCGTTATGCGCACACACGCTGTATTCTCGACCGTTAATAGCTTCTGAGGATGACTGCATATCATTAATCCCGAAAGGAACAACACGCGACATTATGCTTACGCAGGACGGGCAGTTAGCGTATGAAGTTCTGCCGGGCGACAAGATAGACATAACATTATCGCGGTCAAAGAAGATTCGCACGGTGAACTTGCCGGGGCGGAGCTTCCTCGACATAGTGCGCGAAAAATTAGGCTGGGGGCAGGCGTTCAAATAGTGCTTCAGCGTGTAATCATTCAGAACATCGGCGGCATTCGTGAGGCTGAATTGACGTTTTCACCCGGTCTTAACGTCATAACGGGCGAGAGTGGCGCGGGAAAATCAAGCGTTGTGCGTTCGCTCGAATTGCTTACGGGGAGTCGCGGCGGCGTGAAATATATCCGTGCGGGAGAGTCGCGGGGAAATGTTGAGGCAGTTTTTGACGGACTCACAATCACACGCGAAGTATCAGGCACAGGAAGATCACGGGCAAAAATTGACGGCGTGAATGTCGGTCTCAATGAATGCGCTGAAAGAGTGAACAGCCTCGTGAGGATTCAAAGCCAGTTCGCGCAGATGGAATTGCTTGACCCTTCAAGGCAGTTAGCGATGATTGACTCATGTTTGCCGCTGAAAGTGAGAACAGAAACTTTTGACTCATTCCGCGAGATTTTCGACAAGGCCAGCAGAAGCGCACGTGAATTACGCGAAATCAAGAAACGCCGCGCCGACATAGAACGGAAATACGCAAACGCACGCGAAATATTTTCCCTCGTAAAAACCGCAAAGCCCGAATCAGGACTCGAAATGAGACTCGAAAACGCACTCGCAGACATCACACACAGAATCGCAAAAAGAAACCGCGCGCGTGAAAGCCTCGACACACTCACAGGCGGATTGTCAGAGAACGGATTAATCGCGCAAACTGAGTCATGTTTTGAGGCAGTCTATGATTTCATGGGTGAAGATGAAGCTGATGAAGTGAGAATGACATTCGGCCTGCTTTACTCGTCGCTGAAAGGTCTTGCGGGTGAAATCGGAGATAATGCAGATGATACGGCCATGCTTGAGGAAACAGAGTCGCGGCTTGGAGCGTTGAGACGGTTAAAGAGGCTCTCAAATATTCACGATGAGCAGGAATTATTGACGTATTGCGATGAGATATACACTAATCTTGAATGGCTGGAGAAAAGCTATAACGGGCTTGAAGAATTATCCGCAAAATCACTTGACGAAAAGAAGAGGGCTAATTCTCTTGCGATGGAAATACGGCGTGCGCGTCATGAAGCCGGAGAAATTTTAGCATCACGAGTTAATTCTCTTCTCTCAGAATTGGCCATGAACGGAATAACTTTCAGCATAAACTTTACGGGACTCACGAAATTACGCCGGGACGGAGCGGACTCAGCCGAATTTCTTTTGACGGACGGGACACGCTCAGGGAGAGTCGAAAAGATAGCTTCAGGGGGAGAATTGAGCCGTTTGCTTTTGGCGTTGCAGCTGTCATTGCCTGAAGAATGGCTGCCACCGACAATAATTTTTGACGAGGTTGAAGCGGGGCTCGGAGGAATGGCGGCGGTGTTGTCGGGTTTGCAGCTCAAAAAGTTGTCGCGTAAGTGTCAGGTGATTCTTGTTACGCATGAGGCGAGCATTGCGGCATTAGGGGACTCGCACATATTGATTCAGAGAGCAGGAAGCGAATCGGCCATGAAGACAATAACAGGCAATGACAGAGTGAGGGAAATTGCGCGGATGTTATCGGGGAATCCTGACATGACGGAAGCACTTGAACACGCACGGATATTATTAGGCTCGGACGTACAGACGACACACTAGCGTTGAACAGCATG
Source organism: uncultured Fretibacterium sp. (assembly GCA_946183145.1). Taxonomy (GTDB): domain Bacteria; phylum Synergistota; class Synergistia; order Synergistales; family Aminobacteriaceae; genus JAFUXM01. Next base: position 84,432 of record CAMGZM010000001.1, read on the forward strand.
ATGAGTTTCACATTCTGGCGCGGTCAGGGGAAAATATATCTGCGTACATCATCACGCACAAAAACTTACCGCGAAATATTGAGGTTACGCAGAATGATTCAGCGGTGAAAAAAAATCCCTCCCGATTCAAAACCGAGAGGGAGAAATTTATCCCGCAATCCTTATCGCCTCGCGCCGTCCTTCATCAACAAGCGCAATACCCTCATCAAGATTTTCCGGTTCAGTCCAGTTACGCGACTCCAAAACTTTTTCGACAAGCCCGGCAATTTCCGTAAAGCCTATTTTCCCCTTCATGAAGAAGTCAACAGCAACTTCATCCGCTCCCACAAGCACAGCAGGATACGCGCCTTTAAGCCTCATACACTCGCGGGCGATTCTGATGGCCGGGAATCTTTCTGCGTCAATCGTCTCAAATCTCACTTCATGCGAGAAATCAGGACGCTTGAATTTTGGTGACGGGAAAAATCTTTCAGGCCAGAAAATGCACGAACCCGCAGGAAGTTTCATGTCAGGCTCTGCGGCTAACATTTTCACGCTTCCGTCCTCAAACTCAACAAGACCGTGAACGAATGACCCCGGCGAAATTAACGCGTCAACTTTAGACTCATCAAGCCCGAAAAGATACATCGCCTCGATCAATTCGATTCCTTTGTTCATGAGAGTCGCGCTGTCGATTGTGATTTTCGCTCCCATGTCCCACACTGGATGACGCAATGCCATTTCAGGCGTAACAGTCCGTAATTCTTCCTGTGAAAATTTCCTGAATGGCCCGCCCGATGCTGTGAGATAAATTTTCCGCACAAAATTTTTATCCTCGCCGTGAAGACACTGCCATATTGCATTGTGCTCGCTGTCTAACGGTCTAAGTTGCTCATGATGTTTCACGAGGGGCATAACCCATTTTCCCGCGACAACTATACTTTCTTTGTTCGCAAGTGATACTGTCTTCCCTGCTTTCAGCGCGGAACATAGAGCTTTTATCGCCGCTGTTCCTGATGACGCGAATACTACATGATCTATATCCGGGTCAAGTACTAATGCCTCGAGTCCTTCAGAGCCTGTTTCTTCATAGGGATAAATTTTGCTGACATTGAATCGTTTTGCGAGCTGTGATAATTTTTCCGAACGTTTGTTTGACGCAAGAGCCTTAACGGAAATTTTATCCGGCCATGATTCGCAAACAGACATAACCGAGCTTCCTACGCTGCCAGTTGCGCCGATAACACCTACGTTAATCACAATATCACCCTCAGTACGAGATACGTTAAAAGCCCGTTGAACAAAATGCTGTCAAAACGGTCAAGCATTCCGCCATGCCCGGGAATGAGACGGCCTGAATCCTTTTCGCCTGCCTCGCGCTTGATTAACGACTCCGCAAGGTCTCCGATCTGCCCGAAAATTCCGCAGATGAATCCAATCAAGATTAGCGGGTAAGCAGGAAGGCTGAAGAAGTATATTGCGATTGCGTTCACGATTAGGCTTCCGATGATTCCGGCGATGAATCCCTGAACGGTTTTTCCCGGGCTGACATGCTCGCAGAGTTTCACAGTCCCGAACATTTTCCCGCCGATATAAGCACCGACATCACAGCCCCAAGTACACACGAAAAGCGTATCAAGAAGCTGTTTGCCGAAAGCGTAACTTCGCAGCATGATCATACAAGTCCAAGGCACTGTGATATAAAGCACTCCCGAAATCACCGCGCCCGAATTTGACACGGCGTAACTAGTCCCCGCTGTCATTTGCCGCCTGAAGACTTCAACCACAAACACAGCGCAAACACACAATGCGAGAATCATACCGAGTACAATGGGCTGAGGGTTCTCCTGAATCGCCGCAATCATGAAGATTATCGAGAAGATATAGCCGACTCCCGGGGAGATTCTTGTGCCTTTGTGCTTGCCTACTAGCCTGTAATATTCTCCGAGCGAAACAAGCGCGATTATCCCGGCGATGATTCTCCACGCAAAGCCGCCTTCACTTATTCCCCAGAGAATCACTACAACGATTCCGACACTGCTTAACGTTCGCAGGCGTAATTCACGGTCATTTCTTAAGCCCGCCATAACGTCTGTCCCTCCCTGCGTAGCTGTCTAGTGCCTTGTGTAATTCCTCTTCTCCGAAATCCGGCCAGTGTATATCAGTGAAGTAATACTCACTGTACGCGCTTTCCCACAACCAGAAGTTGCTCAATCTCAATTCACCGCTTGTTCTGACAATCAAATCAGGGTCAGGGACATCAGGAAGATAGAAATGTTTTCTGAGGTCTTCTTCTGTTACGGGTAATTGAGGCTTTGAGGCTATGAGGGAGTTCACAGCGTCGATAATCTCAGCGCGCCCGCCGTAATTCAGGCAGATTATGAAGTCAAGAATTTTCTCGTCCTTCGTGTAGTCTTCAGCCCATTTCATTTGGCGTAATAATTCGTCGGGGATTCTGTCTTTTCTCCCGCAGAAACGTATTCTCGCGCCCTCTGCTTTTATCTCGTCAACCTTCCGCCGCAAGTAATACCCGAATAAACTCATAAGCCCGGTAACTTCCATTATTGGCCGGTTCCAGTTTTCAGTTGAGAACGCATAAACAGAAAAGTATCTTATGCCCTCGCGTTTTACGAGCCGCACCATGTCTTCAAGTTTTCGGAGACCTGCGCGGTGTCCCATTAGGCGGGGAAGGTTTCTGCTTTTCGCCCATCGTCCGTTACCGTCAAGAATTATTGCGATATGACGGGGGATTCTCTTTTCGTCTGTCATAATTTTTACAGCTCCTTTTGTGATTGTGATTTAGTTCTGCAGGCTGTCGATTCTAGCCTTCAATGCTATTACGTCCTGCCACGTCAAATATTTCGGGCTTCCTTGAGCGCGTGATTCGTTGCGTAATAAATAGCTTGGGTGAAACATAGGGAATAATTTTATCCCGCGCCAGTCTACCCATTGCCCGCGAAGAGACGTAATGCCCTGTGAAGTTTTCAGAAGCCATTGCGTAGGGACATTGCCGAGAGTAACAACTATATCGGGATGAAGGAGCGACAATTGAGCCTCAAGAAATTCACTGCAAGCTGATGCTTCCTCGCGGAAAGGGTTTCTGTTTTCGGGCGGACGGCATTTCACAATGTTCGTGATGTAAAGTGTATCGCGCTTAATTCCTCCTCCGCTTTCGAGTATGCTTGTGAGGAGCATTCCAGCTTTACCGACAAAGGGCTTCCCTGTAGCATCTTCATCAGCTCCCGGGCCTTCACCGACAATAACGACCCTGCAATTTTCCACAGGGCCTTCACCGAAAACCGTATTATGCCTAGTTTCACACAATCCGCATTTACGGCATTGTTCTACTTTTAGCCTTAATTCTTCCCATGCTGTATTAATGTCTGTATTCATGTCTCATAAAAATATTTCGTTTACTCTTATGTTTACCTGCCTGATTTCCATTCCCGTGAAGTAACTCAATCCCATTCGCAATTTACGCTGCAAAGTTTTTGCGATTGACAAAGCACTTCTCCCGGAAAGGTTAATATCAATTTCAACGCTTAATGAAATTCTGTCCTCGTCAGTCTCAATATCAATATCGCGAATCTTCCTGACATGATCCCGAAGCTCAAGAAGTTTCCTGCACATCTGAAGTATTGCGTCTGTGTCAATTGTTACTTTTCCGTTGAAGCTGAAGAGGGGCTTTACGATTGTGTTTCGTGAGTCGTCTTTTTCCCTGCCCTTGAAGAACCCGCGAATCTGGCTGACGAGTTTTCCTGCAAAGTTCTGCTGAATTTGAGCTTTTGCCGCCGGAACAACGTGCTGTTTTTTCTCTCTGCGCTCGCGTAACGCTGACTCTATTTCCTCAGGTGATGAAACGTCCGAGATCTTTATGATTTTTGACGGGGGATTGAGTCCGAGCCTTGATGTGATTTTCTCAATCATTCCTTCAGAAGTCGCGAGTATCATAATTTTCGGCGGGTGATTTTTCGCGAGGTAATTTGCTACTTCGTCTCTATGTTCGGGGTACTCAAAGATTGCGCGTTTTATTGCCCGCAACCTGTTAATCTCAGATTTTGCGCTCCGTCCTGCCATGATTCTCCCGCGTGAGATTACGAGTCCGTCATCAATAATGACATCGATTCCGTTCTGTCTTGCCACCATTGTCGCACGATGGCTCTTGCCTGTTCCCGCCGGCCCTATGAACGCTGTAACGTCAATGTCAGACAAGCTCAACCCTCGCGCCTAATCCGCGTAATTTCTCGTCAATCGCTTCATATCCCCGCCAAACGTGAATCATGTCGTCGACTCTCGTCTCACCTTCAGCAGAAAGACCCGCGATAATCAGCGCAGCACCCGCCCGCAAATCAGTAGCCTTTACGCCCGCGCCCTGCAATTTCTCAACGCCGCGAATGATTGCAACGTCCCTCGAAATCTGAATATCAGCTCCCATTCGGTTTAATTCCTGCGCGTATAAGAATCTCGCCTGAAATACGCTCTCTTCAATTGTGCTGACTCCTTTTGCGATTGACAACGCCGCGGCCATTTGAGGCTGTGAATCTGTCGGGAAACCGGGATAAGGCATAGTTTTTACGGTGATGGGATGAAGTTTCTTTTTTGACGGGAAAATTTCAACGGTGCTTTTCTTGACGGAAAATTTTGCTCCGGCCTCCTCAAGTTTTGCGAGTATTGCGTCAATGTGGGACGGCACAAGATCTTCAACCTTAATATGTCCGTTCGTCATGACTCCCGCAAGAATGTACGTGCAAGCCTCTATTCTGTCAGGGATAACTCTTTCACGGCCTGAGTGAGCGCGGTCAATTCCGATTATGCGGACTCCTCCTGCGCCTTCTGACTCGACAGTAACGCCTACACATCTCAGAACTTGCGCTAGGTTGTCGATTTCGGGTTCTCTTGCAACGTTCTCAATTATCGTTTCACCCTGAGCGAGCGAGGCGGCCATCATGAGATTCTCTGTTGCTCCTACTGACGGGAAATCGAGATATATTCTCCGGCCTCTGAGCCTTCCTTTGACGCTTGCATGAACGACTCCGTTCTGAATGTCTATGTCCGCTCCCATCTGCTTTAAGCCTTTGAGGTGCAAATCTATGGGACGGCTTCCGATTGAGCATCCTCCCGGCAGGGGTAATGATACTTTTCCGCAGTTCGCTAAGAGAGGGCCTAATACGAGGGATGACGCGCGCATTTTCCGGGCTAAAGTTTCTGAGACTTCATACTTGAGTTCGTCGGGAGTGTGAAAGATTACCTGCGAGTATTTCGAGTCGCGTTTGATGTCGCATTCAACGCCGAGCGATTCGAGAGTCTCAATCATCGTGTGAATGTCGTAAAGATCGGGAACGTTATCGAGCGTAAGAGTCTCACCTTTCAGCAGAAGTGATACGGCCATGACGGGAAGAGCCGCATTCTTTGCGCCCTGAGTTTTGACCGTTCCGCTGAGGGGGATTCCTCCGTTGATTTTCATTGTGTTGAATATGATTCATTCCTCCTTTCTGAGAGTTTAATCTTTCCAGAGCTTATTGACATATTGCGCGGCATTTTCAGAAGTGAGGCCGAAATCTTGAACGAGCATATTTATAGCCTCATCGAGAGTCGCGCCGAATCTCCTGCACATTTTCACGGTTGTCTCCATTGCACCCTCAATTTTGCCTATCTTCTTGCCTTTCTTTTCGCCTATCTTTTCGCCTATCTTTTCGCGCTCTTTGCCGTACATCTCTGTAACATACTCTTGTGTAAACATATTCATGATTATATCTTTCTGTTACTTCCTGAATAACTGCTCATGATTTTTCCCATATCCTTTTGACGTACTGCGAGGCATTTTCAGCGGTTAGGCCAAAATCCTGAGCGAGCATATTTATAGCCTCATCGAGAGTCGCGCCGAATCTCCTGCACATTTTCACGGTGTTTTCCATAGCACCCTCAATTCTGCCTTTCTTTTCACGTTCTTTGCCGTACGTCTCTGTAGCACGAGCCTGGTCAAACAGCATCATCATTATGGTAATTACCTCCTTTTTCAGGGTCTCAAGATATTCTCTCAGAACCTCGTTATTCTGGCATATCTTTATTGTATTCTCTGCGGCTTCCGGAGTGTAGCCATGAACTTTTACCTGACTGTCAAACACATGCGCGAAGATTATATACTGCCCTATAATGTCATTCTTATTCTCTGAATGTATCACCCTCACAAGAATATCAAGTTTTGCATTGGGATTGTGCCAGAAATCATGCCTCAGTGAGATTATATTCTTGTTAATCTTTCGGCGGCCTGTATATATCACGTAAAATTCAGGCTCAGGAATATTAATCTTCTTTGAGCCGTAAACGTTAAGACCGTTTTCAATAATATAATCGTAATAAGTTGAGGAAAGATATAGAAGAATCCTCATGAGAATATTTATGCTCCAAGTTGACTGGGCTTCTGCAAAAATAATCAGCTTGCCTTTCACCATCAGCGCAAGATCATTATATTGTCCGTTCATCACAACAGAATGAAGCGTAACAGGTTTTATGTCATCCTCCGTTATGTCAGTCATTTCAGGGTGAAGTGTCTGCACTAATTGAAGCTGGTATTTCGGAATGCTGAAGAGGTGAATAAAGACGGAGTTTTTTGCGCCCCGGTTAATATTCTCTGTGTTTATGGCTCATTCCTCCCCGAAAAATTTTCTCACAGCCTCATGAATCTTCACGCTCGCAGTACCATCACCGAAAGGCTTTACATTTTTCCCGACAACCGCATTCAGATATTCAGGCTCATTCATTATCCTTAACGACTCACGCCTGATATTTTCCCGCTCAGTTCCGACAAGAATACATGTACCCTCACTAATCGCTTCTGGACGCTCCGAAACTGTACGCATGATCAGCACGGGCTTATCGATCGCTGTTGCTTCCTCCTGGACTCCGCCGCTGTCTGAAAGTATGAACGCAGATTTATTCATCGCCTGCACAAATTCAGGGTAGCTCAATGGCTCTGTGAGTCTCACATTCTCGGTAAAATCTTTCAGCTCATCGCGTATAACATTCCTCACAGCCGGGTTCTTGTGCATCGGTATCACGAACATAACATCAGGCCGGGCGCGTATAATGTCCTTCACAGCTCCGCAGATGTTCACGAGAGGAACGCCCCAAGATTCACGCCTGTGCGCTGTCATCAATACCAGCGGACGAGTCTCAATCCCGCGCAAATATTCAGGCTCATTGCTTCCCTTCTGACGTTTCAGAATCTCATACAGCGAATCGATTACCGTATTTCCCGTGATGTATATCTGCGACTCGTTTTTCCCCTCGCGCTTGAGATTCTCAGCAGCTCCCCTCGTCGGCGCAAAGAACATATCAGTTATTCCGTCCGTCAAAATCCTGTTCGCCTCTTCAGGAAATGGCAGCGACAAATCATGACTCCTCAATCCCGCCTCAACATGGCCGATCTTCACATGACGGTAAAACCCCGCCAAAGCCGCCGCAAATGTTGTTGACGTATCACCGTGTACGAGAATCATATCTTGCGGATATTCGTCAAGAATTTCACCGACTCCCTGCAACACGCTCGCGGTTATGTGGTCTAATGTCTGGTTTGCGCGCATAATATTCAGGTTGTAATCCGCTGTTATCCCAAAATCATCAAGTGCCTGCTTCAACATGTCGGTGTGCTGACCTGTCGCCAAAACTTTCACGCAAAATTCCGTGTCTCTCATAAGCTCAAGGATAACCGGTGCCATCTTTATAGCTTCCGGCCTCGTGCCAATCACGCATGATATTTTCTTCATATAAGCCTCGTGTAATACTTCAAGCCTAACACAAGCATTATGACTTGAAGAGATAATATTATTGTTACGGTTAAGACGTTTGAGCCTGTAAGGGAGATTAAGAGGTGATGAAGGTGCTTTTTGTCCGGATAAAAAGGAGATTTCCCCGTGAGCATTCTCCGAGTGAACGCCGCCAATGTGTCAATAACAGGAATCCCCCCGAAAAGTATCAGCAGAAGAATCATCTTGTCGAAACTGATATGCGTTAAAGGGACTCTTGCTGACGTTACGAAATGGGACGCGAATAAATATCCCAGCAATGTGCTTCCGCCGTCGCCTAAAAATGTCTGTGCGCTTGGGAAATTCCAGCACAAAATGCCGAGTGCCATCGCTCCCATGTAGACACCAGGATACGCCAAGTAAACGCCGGGGAATGACTCCTCAGGAAGATAAAGCGCAGGGGACGTACTCCCCATCATATACAGTACGCATGATGACGCAATGAATATCGATATGCACAAGCCGTTCATGCCGTCAATGAGGTTATACGCGCTCGTAACTCCTGCTATCCAGACTATAGCAATCACTGAAGGCATAAAGCCCATATTCATCGGGATAACTACGAGTGCTGACGATGCGAGATGAAGCGCAAGCCTCACAAACGGACTAAGCGAACACATGTCATCAAGATAGCCGCAAAGAAATATCACAGTCGCGCCCGTCGCAATGCACCTTACGTTAGGGAGATTCCCGGACATTATTACGGCCATGAGCATATATCCGAGCCATAAGCCTATACCAGCCCCGCGCGGCATGTTCCCTTTGTGAATCTTGCGGGCATCGGGGACATCAATTATCCCGTAAATACCCGCAAGCCTTATCGATACGGGAGCAGTGAGTCCGCCCCAGAAAAATCCTAGTAAAAGGAATATGAATAATTTTACGTCAAGCATTATTGCCCGTTATCTTGTGCCGAATAATCTGTCTCCCGCATCGCCGAGTCCAGGCACTATATATCCGTGATCGTTGAGGTGTGAGTCGAGAGCCGCCGCGTAAATTTCTGCGTCAGGGTGTTCACGGTGTACTTTGTCGATTCCTTCCGGGGCAGCAATGAGACAGACGAGGGATATTCTTTTCGCGCCGCGTTTCTTCACGAGGCTTATTGCGTCCGCAGAGCTTCCCCCTGTCGCTAACATAGGGTCAAGAACAAACACATCACGCTCCTCAATGTCAAACGGCAGCTTGCAGTAATACTCCACAGGCTGAAGAGTCTTAGGATCACGGTACAAACCGATATGACCGACTTTGGCATTAGGGACGAGCTGAAGTATACCGTCAACCATTCCCAAACCTGCGCGCAGAACAGGAACTATTGCCATCTTTCTGCCCTCGATAGTTTTTACGGTTGTTTTCTCGATGGGAGTCTCTACTTCTTTGTCCGTGAGAGGCAAGCTCCTTGTGATTTCGTAGACCATCAAGCCGGTGATTTCCTGCAATAATTCGCGGAACTGCTTTACGCTCGTGTTCTTGTCGCGGATTATTCCGACTTTGTGCTGGATTAACGGGTGATTGAAGATTGTGATTTTTCCTCCGCCCTGTATAACGTTGAGCGTTGATTTCTCGACCTGAGATATTTTGTTGAGACGGCGCAAATGCCTCCCGCCCTCAAACGGTGTATCAAGCCATGCCGCTAAGATTGCGGGAACATCTTCGGGCTTTGTTGTGCGTCCTCCCATAGCAAGAACGTTAATGCCGTTGTGAGCTTTTGCTATTCGTGCGTGTTCGGGAGTGTCGCATGATACTGCGCGTACACCGGGGATTTTGTTGGCGGCGATTGAGATTCCGTATCCTGTTCCGCAGAGAAGGACTCCTGCGTCGGCTGTCTCGTCCATTATCGCCGTTCCCACACGAAAGGCGGGATCTGGATAGCCGTCTTCGCTGTCGTATTCATACGCTCCGAGATCAATCACTTCAATCTTTCTTGAAGACAGGTAATCAATAACTGCGCTCTTCAATACAAAGCCGGCGTGGTCTGTTCCAAGTGCAATTTTCATATGAGGTTTTACGCTCCTTTGCGGGAAATTTTGCCTCATATTATAGCAACAGTGAATGAAAATCCCTTCCGCTAATTTCTCACACAACGCTCAAATTATGACTGGCCTCGAATCTCCGATAAACGTAAATCGACAATGAAGCCATCATAATATCAGCGACAACTTGAGTCCAAACAATTCCGTACATGCCGAATACCCAATTCATCACGAACAGTAACGGAATGTTGAACACTATCCATCTTGACGAGCCGAGAAATAACGCCTTGTCGCCCATTCCTACAGCCTGAAAGAAATTCACTAGGTGAAAGCACACGAACATGAACGGAGTCGCAAGAGTCCTCGCACGCAGGAAGTGAGTCCCAAGCTCTACAGTCTGCGAGTCAGCAATGAACACACGCATGATATACGGCGCAAAAATCTCATACATCGCAACGCTCGAAAATCCGAAAATTAGTCCCACAAGACGCGAAAATCTCACAGACTCTTTCATCCTCGCAATATTCCCTGAAGCATAGTTATAACCCGCAAGAGGCATCATCCCTTGACATAATCCAATCCCAATATTCAGCGGCAATCTTTCAGCCTTGAGGACTATTCCCACAGCAGCAAGGGGAATATCACCGTATGTTGACGCAAGTTTGTCGATGATGATATATGTGATGTCGAACAACGTTACGGCTACAGCAGCAGGGACTCCTACAGCAAAAACTTCATACACATTGTGAGCGGAGGCGATTACGTTTGCGGGCGACAATGAGATTATTCCGTCATTATGCCGCAAAATCACAACGAGGAAATACGAGCATATTATGACGTTCGATAACATTGTGGCGATTCCCGCGCCTAAAACTTCATACCCTTCCGGCAATATCACGAACATGAATAACGGATCAAGAAATATGTTGATTATACCTCCCATTGAGACTCCGAATCCCGCCTGCTTTGCACTTCCTGTTGAACGCAGAAAATTCGAGAGAGTCATGCTCAGAATCGTAGGCACTGCGCCGAGAACGATAACGCAGAACGTGTACTGACCCGCAAATTTCAATGTGTCATCGCTCGCTCCTAATGCGCGTAATATCGGTGTCATGAAGAAATACATTGACGCAGAAAAAATCCCCGCCGAAAATATAGCCATCCAGAAACAGAATGATGATACAGATTTTGCCTCGTCATCTCTCTTTGCCCCCATTAAGCGCGAGATTAGAGTCCCGCCTCCAATCCCGAAAAGATTCGCGAATGTTATCGATATGTTGAAGACTGGAAGCAGCAGCGACACGCCCGCAACCATAAGAGGATTATTAGTGCGTCCGATGAAAAATGTATCTGCGAGATTGTAGACGAGAATAATAAGCTGTCCGAATATCATCGGCAATGCAAGCTCAAAAAGTGCTTTGGGAATCGGCCATGACTCGAAAATTTCGCGGCTTGAGATATTCTTTGTGTTCATGAAAATTTGCTCCTTTGCTGAAAGTGTTACGGGAAAATTTTTGCACATGCTAGAATAATACGCAAAGGGAGAGTGAGCAAAATGGCAAGCAGTGATATTTATCTGAGAAAAGATGTTTACGAGGCAGACCAGAGAGCCGCAAAAGCAGAGTCAGCACTTCAGAACAACGAGGTACTGAAAGCAATTGAGCGGTTAAGGATTGAAGTTAACGGGAAAATTGAAGAGGTCAGAATCGAGACCAACAAAAAACTTGACGATTTCAGGACAGAAGTCAACGAGAGATTTAATCAGGTTGACAAGAAATTCGCGGAGGTCGACAAAAAATTTTCTCAGGTTGACAGCAGATTCGACAAGCTGGAGACAAAAGTTGAAGTTCTCAGCGGACGCGTTGACGGACTCGAACGCCAGATTGAAGCGGTTGACCGCCATGTAGAAAGGGTAGAAGGCTACGTGGGAACAGGTGTAGCATTCATTGCTATGCTTGTGGGCGTTGTAGTGTTCATTGAGCCGATTGCGCGTCTCGTCAGAAAAATATTCAAACCTGAACCGACAATTACACTCGAACAGATAGAAGCATTAATTGACGCTAAACTTTCGGCGCGGCAGTAAAAATTTCTCCCGAAGCCAAAAAACTCCGGGAGCTTCAACGCTAATCCTTCCTGATATTTGCCCTCGTTCCGTGAGTAATCGCTAACAGTCTTTCAGGCTCAACCGGGAAAAACGCATGATCAGTCCCGGCAGCAGCCCACACGATTTTGTGCGTGAACAAATCCCCGTCAACAACTACCCTCAAATCATCATCATATCCCACAGGCGGAACTCCTCCGACATGATACCCGTAACGCGAATATACTTCTTCAGGCGGCATCATTCTTGCGCGGTTATGCCCGATAACTTTTGCGGCTGATTTAGCGTCTATCTTGTTCGCTCCGCACATTAACGCTATGAACGGCTCTGTTTTGTCCGCAACAAGTATTAAGCTCTTGAGGATTTCAGCGGGAGTAACACCGATTGCGTTTGCGGCATCGTCAACCGTGAATATCGTCTTGTCCGTCGTGATAATCTCAATGTCAGATGCTCCGGCGGAGTCTAATGCTTTTCGGACTCGTTCAACTGGATTCATGATGTGATTCCTCCTGTATGAGTTTCATTGCTGAATGCTCGTCAGATTCTACAGCGAGTTCAACGGATTTTACTGCGAGGGTGATTAGGCGTTCGGATTCTTTTCGTAGCGTGAATGATTCGCGTACATGTTCGGAGATTGATTGCTGTATGTGTGAGTCAATATACGGCATGGGAATTTTGCGGAGTTCGTTTTCTGATATGGCAGATAATATTGTTCCTGAACACCCGCGCTTCATGAGGCTTTGAATCATCGGGGACTTGAATAGCATTAGCAGAGTCTCGGAGTTATACATGTCAGAGTCAACAACGTAGAATCCTGTCGAGCATAATGCGCCGTCATATTCGGGAGTAATCAGCGCACAGCTTTGCAGAGAGCCTTCTATTGACGAGATTATTACCTGCCCTGCGTGAACGAGTCGCCTTGCCCGCGTTGGAAGTTCTGAGCCATCAGCAACAGTTGCGCCCGTAATGTTTCCTGACGCGCCGACATCTGCAAGTTCTATGTACCTGTACTGAATCCCTTTGCACGGTGTGAAGTTTGCGCCGTGAATGTTGCATGAAGAGTCTATTGTCGGATTGTCCCGGAGGTGCGCTAAGAGTTCGTCATATTTAGGCATGAAGTATTCAGCGTCAATACGTCCGATGCTGAAGACCTGCGAGAATGACACGACAGAAGTATTTGCGTCAGGATGTCGAGGTGTGAAGTGTATCGCGTCATTGAGGATTGATTGTGCGCGTGCGTAGAGGGATTCGGAGTCAGCTCTTGCGGTCATGGCCTGGCGAGTTATGCTTTCTATGAGCGAGGCAAATTCATCGGACATTTTCGGGATTAATATATCTTGAAGCTCAACAAGTTTTACCGCCGGGCGCGTTGTTTTTATTCCCCGTCTTTGTAACTGGTAATAACCGTATTTGCAATTCAGAAATGTAGACAAAAAATATGGGTTCTCTCTTTCTTTCAGTCTTACCATTGCAACATCAGCACAAATATTAGCTTCTGGCATATCATCGGGGACAACAGCACTTCTTCCAAAATAGCCTGTCTTAGCAAATATAACATCACCAGGACGCAAAGCAGATTTCATCAAAAATTCATGTCTTTCTCGCAGAATACGTTTTACCGTTGATGTATCAATGTATCCTTCTTTCACAAATTCACTCAGAATGAACATAACACCATCATCAAAATATCTTATAATGCCATGATCTCCATCCGTTATAACTCTTGCTATCTTGCTGAGGGGTTCTGTGCTGCATCTCTGAAGTATATTAGTGGCGTTAATAAATTTTCTGCTGTAATATTCTGCACCGAGCGTAAAATAATTCTCAAGACGACTCAACATCACTTCACTCACTTCAAGCCCGCTCACCAATTCCCTGTAACGTTCCTCAGAGAAGCGGGCATCACCGAAAAAACTTAGCCCCTCCCTTTTCGCAAACTCTATAAACGCCTCCGCTATTCCGTCCTGAGTCAGTCCCTCGTGATTGTACAGGTCATGACTCACAACCGGGTGAAAATGCGAGTCCCTCAAAATATTTCCCTGAGAGTCGCGGACATAAATCTTTTCGCCGGAATTGTCTTTGCCGGGCTTCTTCATTGTCGCGAAAAACACAGGGTAATCATCACGGCGCGGGCATAAATCACCGTCCCATTTCTGAACGAGCAGGACAGAAGTCTTTGTGCCTGTGTGAGGCTTGAAGACGTTTTCATGAAGTCCGATCACCGCCAAAATTCTGCAATGACTCGCAATGAAATCACGTATGTATTTGTCGCTTGAGTTGTTGAAGCGTCCCTGAGGGAGAATTATCGCCATACGCCCGCCGGGTTTGAGGAAATGAATATTGCGCTCGATGAAGAGAATATCACGGCCGATTTTTGACGCGTATTTGCCTTTGGAGTCCCTTGCGAGTTCGTAGCGGTATATGATTTCTTTCTGCTGAATGTCGCCTGCGAAAGGAGGATTCGCCATCACAATATCAAACGTGAAGCTGCTGTAATCCTCTTCATGTTCGCAGAAGTCCGTGAACCTGAGCCAGCCTTCATCGTAAATTTTCTTCCATGCGCGCGGCTTTGTTGTTTCTTCCCATCGGCCATAATCGAGAGTGTTCAGATGAAGTACGTTTGTGCGTCCGTCTCCTGCAATAAGGTTTAACGTTCGTGCGACTCTCACAGCTTTTTCGTCAAAGTCAATCGCAAAAACTTTATCCCGAACGTAATCTTGACACTCTGCGGGCTTCTCTTCTGCAGTGAACAAATGACTCTGTTCGATTCCTTTCTCCGCAAGAATATTTTTCCACACGTAAAATATTGTATGAACGGGGAATCCGCATGACCCTGCCGCAGTGTCAATCATTGACTCGTGCTTCTGAGGGTTGAGCATTCTCACGCACATATCGATAACGTAACGGGGAGTGAAGAATTGTCCCTTTTCGCCTTTTGCTGACTTGCTCATGAGATATTCAAACGCGTCATCAATCACATCAAGGTTTGAGTTGAAGAGCTTGACTTCCTGAAGAGCCGAAACACACACGGCCAAGTGAGACGGCGTTAATGATATTGTGTCGTTGTCATTGAAGACTCCCGGCCATATATGCATAGCCTGTTTGAAGAGAGCCTGAATGTTTGCTTTGAGGTCTGAGTCTGTGTCGCCGTAATTCCTGAACTCAAGAACGCGTGATTTGTCCCGTGTGCTTTTCATTTCGTCAAAAAGTTTCGTGTATATCAGCTTGAATACTTCCTCGAATACATCGACTCCGGCGTTGGCTAATACCTCGTCTTCCATTTCCTGAATTAATGATGTGAGGGATTTCCTGCTGTCGCTGAGCCTGTCTTTTGCTTCAAGGTCTGAGATTGTCCATCGTTCATGAAGAATGTCGCGGAGTTTCTGATTTGCTTTTGGGATTTCGGGAATGTTCTCGAAATAGTTGGGATCTTTTCGGTGATAGTATTCTTTGCTTTCTCCGTTAGTCCACACTCCTATTATTGCGCCGGAAGCGTTGCAGTATGATTTGAGCTGTGCTTTTCCCTCGCGTGAGTTCGGCTTTTTGACCTCGACGATAATATATGCTGATGTCGGGTGTTCCTTCTCGAAAATCACAATGTCAGCGCGTTTTGTCTCACGCCCGAATGATATACCGTATTCGAGCCTGATATTTTCCGGATCATAGCCGTATTCATGAATGAGCTTGTGAACGTATAACTGTCTTACGGCTTCTTCTGGTGTTAACCGTATTTCCTTCCCGCGTATCAGGCACTTGATGAAGGGGTAAATTTTCCCGCGCTGCTCTTTGGTGTAAATCATTGACTCGATCGCGCTTCTTGTTTCAGGGCTGAAGAACGAGTCATTATGCGCTGAGTTCCTGAATAATTCTGAGAGTTTGTACATTCTATTTCTTTCTGCCGAATATGCTGAAGAGTTTTTTGATGACCATTTTCCGGCTTGATGTCGTTGCTTTGAATAACCTTTTGAGAACAAAGAACGGGTACAAATATTTATGCCTGTAAATGTGAGGGTTAAAATATTTCAGTTGCCTTAATGGGATAAATACCTGCCCGAGAAGGTAGCGCAAACGGCTTCCCCCAAAAAAACCATTGATGACATGTTCCGCTTCAGTCTCAACATATCCGTAACTCCCGGACTCAATAATATACTTGAGCATTTCACGGTTCACTTCATGGGATTCATCACC
This sequence comes from uncultured Fretibacterium sp., assembly GCA_946183145.1. GTDB lineage: Bacteria > Synergistota > Synergistia > Synergistales > Aminobacteriaceae > JAFUXM01. Next base: position 100,475 of record CAMGZM010000001.1, read on the forward strand.
GCCGAAAAGATACAGCGCGAGATTCCTCAAATCATGCTCAAAATCAGCAAGATTCATTTTCACTGTCTCACCTGAAATATATTCCCAGTCAAGAGAGTCTGAAAACTTTTTCATGTAAACATATTCGTCAATCAATGCGCGGAGTCCCGTTCCGCCCTCTGAATAATGCCTGTATGAGTGAGCCGTCATATAGAGATAGAAATCTTCATTGCTGAAATGGTACGTGTACTTTTTCCCGTCATCGAGAATCATTTTGTCCCTAACATCATAATAGTAATCGCCCAATGCGCTGTTCAGCCATGTCTCCATTAAGCCGCGGTGCATTTCTACATCCGTAAGAGGCGGTTTCCTGTATACATCGTGATTGTGATTGCAGTAGTCCTCAACAGCAAAGCCGAGTCCCGTCATGATTTTGCGGACATCGTTAGCATGCGACATGTCGAAAAATATATCAATGTCATTCATCTCACGAAGCCCGAAAGCCGGATAATAATTCTTCATCACAGCACCTTTCATCAGCATGTGCCATATTCCCGCAGCTTCAAGACTCTCTGAAATCATGCGTAAGTCATTACCGAGTATAACAGCTTTCCTCAGAGCTTTAGCCCTTGCCTGTGTGAAAAGCCTGTGCTTTATCCCGGCTGATTCAAGCGCGTAATCAACAACCGCCGGAATCATATGCGACTCCGAAAACCTGTAAAGCTCCTCAAAATTCACTCCCTCAAGGTGTGATTCTTCCGGGATTTTTCCGTTTAACGCGCAGTCCGAAAGATATAACGCAGTTTCCGCAATGCCCATGATAATGCCCTCCTCGTGAAAATTCTGATTCCTTTTGTGTGAAGTATGATGAACGTGTACAGCCTGTAGCCGCGACTTTCTATGCTGTATTCATGCCCGCCGCGTGTGAAGCCCGTCATTACTCCTAGAATGTCAGAGTCCTTTATGCCGTATTCATACGTTACGCAGTTATCACCGAGAATGACATAATCATTTTCGCGGACTTCAACAACTCTGTGAAGAACGTAATCTTTCGGCGGCCTCTTATACAGAACGACATCACCGGCACGGCATCTTTCAGCCCCTTTGCGTCTCAATGTGAACATGTCTTTTCCCTCACGCAGAAGAGGCATCATGCTTGTACCCTTGTTGCTGTATGTCAATGTCCCGTTCTCGCTGAGATATTGCTCAATGTTCACTGGCTCATTGCCTCCCATGATACTTTTGCCGCGTCAGGATTCATGTTGCAGTGAAGCTCGTAGAATCTCACGGAATTTTTCAGGCGGTCAAGGAGAGCCAGAGTCTTTGCGAGCGATGATTTGTCGTACGGCCTGTATGTCTGGCGGAGCAAAAACGGGTATGCTTTTTCGTGCGTGATTTCCTCAATGTGATTTGACTCGCCTCGTCTGAGAATGCAGACTGCTCTTAACGGCGCGTGAATATTATTGCCTAAATTGTGCTTGCCGTTGAAGGGACTCCCGTAAACCTCAGCCGAATCAATTCCGGCGCGAATCATTGGCTTGTCATCGTTGACCATAACGAGACGTTCACCGAGCAATTTTCGCCACAAAGCCGCGTGTGTTGATTTACCCGTTCCGCTTGGAGCTGCGAATACGTAGCCGAATCCGTCAACGCTTAACGCAGAGCAGTGAAACAAAAACGAGTCGTAATCGGGCATTCTCTCAGAAATTTTACGGAACACAGCAAGGGCTTCAAGGTATGAATCATCGCAGAGATCTCCGCCGGGCTGTGAGCGTTCAAACTCTATGTCATCATGTGAAGTTGCAGCGAAAAAATCAGGTTCGCCGCCTGAAACGTAATCACCTGCGAAAATGTGAAAGCCGTCATATATCGTTGAGACATTGACAGTAACGCCCGCGATTGTGTATGTCCCTGTCATTCTTCGAGTGCCTTGACCTGACGGAGCGAGTCGAGAATCTTTTTGACATCACGCGAAATTATTTCTTCGGGCGCGTCATACTCTTTGCATAATGTCTCAATGATTTTTGACTCTGTTACGTCATCTTTGAGGAGGGATAAAATTTCCCCGAATGTCGCATTGCCTTTGATGATGCCGGAAAATTCTGCGCTTCCTGCCGGGACTAGAAGAGTCTCGCTTTCATTCTGATGGATAAGAAATTCATTGCGTAATTTCATGTGCAAATCTTCCTTTCGTGTGTAAAAAAACAGGATGAGAAATATTATATCTCCCATCCTGCAATTTCTCGCTGTTGAGTTATTGCTGCGTGAAAATTTTGTTATTGCCCGTCAGTTTTCGCCTCTGTAGGTCTGAGTCGCTTTGCAGTAATAGTACAGTGATGTTACAGCGTTCTTCATGCCGGTGTATTGTTCGGTGTCATTATTGAGAACGCCATGTACATACGAGAAGGGCGAAATCACTATGTCGAACTCGGTTTTTGCCTTGACGTGAATCGTGTGGGACTTGTCGAGATCCTGCGCATATATCTGGTCAATCTCAACGTAATATTTTGAGTTATCGCTCGTTAGATTCGGTGTGTATTCTTCCCCATCATCAAGTTTTACTGTTACAGAGTCGGGTGCATTGTCCTTATCAGGCGAAAGATATACCGTGAGTTTTGTTGCTGAGTTAAGCTCAAGGTCAAACGCAACATCCTTTATGCCTGCACTGCTGTAGTTTCCTTTGTTGACTGCGTATGTATCACCCATTGCAGTTTTCACGGTATTCACTGTGTTGTCATCATAAACTGTAGCTGCTTTCATTTCCGCGTAGTCAGTGCCGATTATCCATCCGTTATGCGCCGCAAGAGGAATCTGCACATAGTGGCCGTAATCTTTGATAGCATTCACGAGGTCTATGAGTGTTTTGTTTTCATCTCCGCTGTATTGTGATAGTGCTGCATTGCAGTAATCACTTGCGCTGTAATTCTGCGAGACCGTTAATGTCTGATTCTCTCCGTAATGGAATGTCGCTGTAATTTTCTCGGCCATCTGTATCGAGTTTATGTAGCACGTGAAAATATATGCTCCGCCTTCTCCGGTTGTTGCGCTGCTTAACTCGAAAGGATTCCCCGTTTTTCCGTTCACCGTGAAATCAACATATGCACCGTCAGTTACGAGTCCTGTATTCGGCACAGTGAGATAGAAATCGACACCGAGCAATCCCCCGCTGAGCAAGAGCGAATGATTGCCCCATGAAGGAAGCGTATTCCCTCCGCCGTTAATGATGTTGAGCATAGGATCGCAGGTAATATTTTCGGGCTTGAGATTTGCGAACCCTGTTATGTTTATGGAGGTGATGCCGGAATTGCCGCTTATGTTCAGCGATGCCAAATTCTTGAAAATCTCTATACCTGTGAGATTCGTTATACCTAAATTGCTCAAGTCAAGGGCTGTTGTTCCCGTCTTTTCTGAGTCTGAAAGATAATTGCCGTATTCAGAGATGATATGTGCGCGTAAATTTGCGTCAGGGAAATTTGATTCGGTTATCGCTGTTCCTGTTGCATCTTCCTGAGTGAGCGTGAAGGCTTTTATACAGGCGTTGCTAGGTGTTGACCTTGTGATGCCGTCAGTCCATGATGTCGGGAAATTAGTTCCTCCTGCAAAATAACTCTCGCCCGCATTGACTACAGGGTTTGAATAATTGCCTCCGCTTGAATAATTAACAGCTCTCTCAGTTGCTATATTGTATTGGCTTGTCGTAACCATTTTCACAGCGACCGAGAAATATTCGCCTTTGTCCAGCGCAACAGCGTCATCAAGTTTTATGACGTGATACCCTGCATACGTAGCAGTGCCTGTTTTCTTTGCAACGCAATTTTCTGCATTTGTTGCGGGTGAAGATGGTTTTGTCTGGCCGTGCTTGAAGACGTAAATCTCATATGCTGCGTTATTGTCTGTTGTTACGATTGAGACCTCTGAAAGTTTTTCGTCATGGCCGCTTGCCTTGAAGATATTAGCCGCCCAGCCTGTATATGTCCCGTCTGTCGCACCATAACCGAAACTCCCGCAATGCCCTAAAGCGTCGTGATAGTATGCGGTCATTCCCTTCTGCACTGCCTCAGCTACATACGCCGTAACACCGCGAATATACTGCTCGTATGACATCCAGAAATATCCTTTGTCGCCCCATGTATCGCCCCATGAATTTCGCACAAGCCACGCGCCGTTATTGGTTGGCTGTCCTGTTTCAGGGTTGAAATTTTCCTTGCTGAAATTGTCATCCCATCCAACAATCATTACAGCATGATTTGAGATTGTCGTATTTGGGAGATAATATGTGAACGGGCTGTCATCATCTTTCCTGTAGTAGGGTGATGATTCTCCGTCAGAACCGCTTGTTGTTGTCGCTACTGTCTGTCCTGAATAATAGCTTATCTGAACAGCTCCGTTCTCCGTAACAAGCTGCTTTACTGTGGCTCTGAGAGCTTCTGTTATTTCGTCAAGCTCGTAAGAATCGTGAAGACGTATAGCAAGCGCATAATCTTCCGGCTGTGTCTTCTCGCCCAGTACAGTATTCATTCCCTCTATTGTGTCCGTGATTCTGGTATACGGCAGATTTGCTTCAAGCGTAGGGCCAGCAAGACGGGACATATACGCAATAGCCTGGTCAGCATTTCCGCCCTGCCCAAAAACCGGGCCGCCTGAGAATGAGTCCCTATTCTGCATCGTAAAGGAATGTCCTTCTTTGGGATCTTTGTAGACGAACCACGCCAAATGAACCTCTGACAAATCGACATCAGAACCACTCAGGAACGTCAAGCCCTTCTTGAGGTAATACGTCTCAACGCCTCCGAGCGCGGCATGTGCCCAGCATGTTCCGTAGCTCCCCTGATTCCTTACAGCAGGGAGAATAGTACTTGTGCTATCTTCGCGGGGATCATATTTTGCGTCATTGGCAGCACCGACTCTTCTGCTGTCGCTTTTTATGACGGGAGGATTGTTTTTTAGGTGAGACCTGTCAACAGGACTCGGAACATAACCGCCGGAATATTGTGATGAGTCTGGAGTCCCGCCTACTTTTTCGGGATATGTATTACTCTGATTACCCGATGGCTTGTAGTTCAAAAACTCTTCGGATAATGGAGCTTCAACGGGCTGTGATTCTTCCGCCAAAGCAGGCCATGAAAATAACGCGCAGAAAATCCCGGCCATAACAAAAAACGCCGTGTACTTTTTCATGAATAAAGCCTCCTGATCATAAATTTATGGAATGCTAACGAATCTTAGCACAAAAAAAACAGCGGGCAATTCTTCATCGTCCGCCGTCAAAAATATCGTTATGCCTGAGCTGCTTTTCTCCCCTTCATGTATGACACGTACAGAAGCAGCAACGCCGCCGCAATGAGTCCCCCCGCGATTAACGGCCTGAAACGAATCCACGCCGCCGCAATCACAACGAGAGACCACGAAAGCCCCACGAGGAACGCAACGACTCCCGCTCCAGCTCCGATAATAGTCCCAAGAATCGGAATCACATCAGCAATCACTGACAGAGGCTTGAACACCAATCCGAGTCCTAACATCACGAGCACCGCACCGACAGCACGCAATACCCACGCGATAATATTATTCTCTTTGCGAGCGTCCTCAAACATGGCCGCGCTTGAGTGATTACCGTCTTCAAGCCTGCTGAATTTGTACCCGTTTGACGCTGTGAAAGGCTCGAAAGTATTTCCCGTTACCTGTGCGATTATTGAGACGTTAGCGGGAGGAGTCTCCGTGAATGTTATCCGTAAATCGCCGATTGTCGGGTTGCCCGGATTTGCACCGAGATATACCGTGCTGCCCTGTACGTGAATCATCTCTGAAGCCTTGTAGCCTTGCGGGGCGTTCATCAATGACGCGACAGAGGCTTTGTCTACATCTTTCAGCACAACCGGCAAAGCTCCGCCGATCTCGTCAGCCAAAAAATCGGGCAGCTTATACGCACCGAACGTTACATTTTTTGCGCGGAAAGTTTCATCATCAATTTTTGCGAGGATTATATTACGCCCCCTGAATGAAGGATCGTGAAAGTTATTCGAGTCTATCGGCGAGTCAACCCAGTTAGCATTATACGTGTATGTTGTGATAGTCTCTTCACCGCCGCCGAGCTTCTTGCGTGTTTCTGAATGCGACTCTTCCTCATACTGGTAGTATTCTGCTTTGCGTTTGAGGTTTATCGCTGTAGTTTCGACCCCGAAAAGTGTATCTCGCACCTTGTCTTTTGTGTCTGCGAGTCCCATTGCGTGAATCACTTTGCCGTTCAAATCAGGGTCAATGCGTGAGATGTCTTCAACGTCCCGCGTTACGAGTTCAGCCTCACCTATTGCGCCCGCTGTTTTGAATGTTCGTTCCTCGTTCCACCACAATAAATATGTAGCGGCACAGATTAATATTATCCCCGTGAGGACTCCCGCGAATGATTCACTTATCCGCTGAAACCAGCCTTTATTCTCCGTTACTGTATAGGCCATGAAAAATTTTTGCCTCCCTGGCTGAGATTTTTTTCTGACGGTTATTTTTTCACACTGCGGAAAATAATCAACGGTTTAATTCTGACATATGCGAAATAAAAATGACGTTTGCGGGCGTAAATGCTAAAATTCAAAGCGAGGTGATTATCATGAAAACTGCGGCAATATTTCTCATTGACGGCTTTGAAGAGACAGAAGCATTAACGACAACGGACATACTCAGGCGAGGCGGAGTAGTCGTAACAACAGTATCACTCACGGGAAAATCTGAGGTAATCAGCAAGAACAAAATCCCCGTTCGCACGGACGCAATGTTTGATGACGTGAAAGCGCACAATTTCGACATGCTCATACTTCCGGGCGGGACTCTGAACATCAAGGATCACAACGGGCTTCAGGAACTCATCAAGAAGTATCACTCTGAAGGGAAATTAATCGCGGCTATATGCGCTGCTCCTGCTGCACTTGGCCGAGCCGGGATTCTTGCGGGGAAAACTGCTGTGTGTTATCCGGGACTCGAATCACATCTTGCGGGCGCGAAAATAGGCACTCACATTGTAGAGACTGACGGGAACATTACGACCGCTAAAGGCCCTGCCGTAACACCGTTCTTTGCGCTGAAACTCCTTGAGATTCTTGAGGGTAAAGCTATGGCTAATGAAGTTGCTGAAGGATTCCTGATTCCGCTCGTCTCCGCTCACCTGTAACAGGCAGGAGAAAATTTTTTCCCCCCCGGTTAAAGTTCCGAGGGGGATTTTTGTTACAGTGTGTTGTCTAATAGGCGTGATATTGTCTGCTCCATGATTCTTTTGCGTTCGCTTTTTGTTATCGTGTTAAGTGCCTCGTTTATCCTGTAGATTAACGCTGAGTCATTCTTTCTGAGTCCCGCGCATATTCCGTTGAAGCCGACCTTGAAGCCGTGATTTTCCGGGAAACGTATCACCTTTATGTTCTTGTACGTTACTTCATATGATCGTGCTGTGTCGAGGTTGAGAACGCTTGCGTCTGCTTTTCCTGTTGTTACGGCTATGAGCATGTCCGCAACAGTGTCAACCGCCGGGAGTGCTATTGCGCCCGGCAGCTGTGAGATTGCCGCGTAAAGATTCGTGCTTCTCTGCGCTGTGAATTTTGCCCCCTTGAAGTCCGTAAGTTTTTCGGCCATGACATAGGGCGTTGAAGTGTTCACGATTACGGCGTATTCTGTCTTGCTGACCTCGTATGTTTCTGTGAATGAGATTGCGCGCTTGCGTTCCTTTGTGTCGAGCATTCCGGAAAATATCGCGTCAATTTCCCCCCTCTGAAGCGATGAGATGAGATTGTTCCACGCAATTTTTTTCACCTCAAGGGACGCTCCGAGCTTTTCTGCAACAAGTTTCGCTATCTGTATATCATAGCCTTCTGCGTAAGCTCCTTCATGATTCGCGATGGGAACATTTGAGTCTGTCGGTGATTTTTCCTCCCAGTTATTCGGCTCATAATCGCATTCAACGCCTATTCGGAGAACGAATTTCGCATGTGTTTCTTTCTTGCTGCCTCCAAAGTAAGCAAAAAGAAAAGTGCAGGCCACGAGAATTAACAGGACAATATATTTCTTCATTTTGAAATCACTCCTGAAAATTTTTATGATTGAACGGGAAAAATTTTAGCGTGAACTACCTCCCCTTGCGGATTTGGAGGCTTCCTAATTCTACGAGACTGCTCCGCGGTGTTCTGCCAAAGTCTTACATTCTCTCCAAAGGCGTTAATTTCCTGCGTCCCACAGGTATTTCTTTTACTCAGCAATATCATATTCCGCGCCGCATGTATATCTCGATCTTCTCTATACCCGCATTCACATTCGTATATTCGGTCGGCTAACGTTATATCCTTCTTCAGCTTTCCGCATTCCGGGCAGTATTTTGTTGTTGGCTCTCTTGATGATAACACTGTTACTCGCTCATTATGTTTCAGTTTCGCTTTCACTTGTCCTAACACTGAATGCTGAACCGTCCGGCCGAATAATCCTTTATGCCAGCCTCGCAAATTTTCATCTTGCATATATACATGCTCATGCTCCAATAGCTCATGCACGATTTTATTCGCTGTGTCTTTTTTCCGGCTCGTTAATTTTTGATATGCTCTTTGCAATAACTTCCGGGCTTTGTACCGACCCCGGAACGGGCGCGCTTGCGCATTGCTTGAACCCTTTTTGCGCCGAGCTATTAACCGCTGACACTTCTTTATTCGTTCACTTTCTTCAATCAGCACTTTATATTTTTTGCCCTCTGAGGTCGTTATTGTCGTCTTGATTCCCATATCTATTCCGATTTCGGGTTTATATTTTCTCTTTTCACCTCCCTTATTGCAATATGTTGTTACCGACAAATAATAACCGTCAGGGAGATTTAACAGTTTCGCGTTGGCTAATTCTATCCCGGGGATATTCCAGAATTGATTTGCTCCCTTAATCCGTATACGTTCCTTAAAACCTTGAATGCCTATATGATATTCATCATAAAATCTATATGTTATTCTATGTTGCTTTAAATTAATTGACACATAATCAGACTTATAGCGCAAATTGCCAGTCTTGTGATTATGTTCGCGAAGTGCAGCAATAGCCTTCATGCTGTCTTTCAAGCCTTGAATTACTGACTGCTTCATTTGCGATGAAATATATTGCAATACATGTGTTACAGGCTGATGATCTTTATCTAATCCCTGCACCGTTGATGTCTTGCTGTCATAGTCGTTTATATCATGGTCATTCATGAAGGTTAGAATATCGTTGTAGAGCCGCTTAGCCTCGACAAAAAGCATTTTTAGTCTGATACGCTGTTCCGTATTAAGGTGAGAGATGTCGATTTTTACACGATACACACGGCATACTTGAGACTTACGTTTTTGTTTCGTCTCTTTGCTCTTCTCACGTATTCGTATATTTTTTGCTAATCTCTCTTCGTCTGTCATATGAATATTATATCCTAATGGCGAAATTTATCCCCCGCTTATAGAAGTGAGGGCATTCTTGCAAAATACTGTACAAAGACATATACATTCACGAAAGATTTTGCACACACGCGAAAAAATAATCCCCCCAAGTTTTTGGCCTGAGGGGATTCGCTTTAACCTTAACGCAAGTTTGTTACCATTCGTGAGCTTACATCGTCCATGATTCTTTTGCGTTCGCTGTGATCTATTCCGTAAAGCGCGATATTTATCCTGTGCAGTAATTCCGTGTCATTCTTTCTGACTCCAGCGCAGACTCCGTGAAAGCCCAGCTTGAATCCTTCATTCTCAGGAAATTTTACCAGCGTAAGATTCTTGTTCATTATCTCGTAGAAGTGTCCTGTGTCCGTGTCAATCACTGCTCCGTCTACATGGCCGTCAAGAACTGCGTCAATCATTCCCGGAACTGTATCGGCCGGCCTGAAGTGCATTACTCCCGGTATCTGGTCAATAACTTCATCGAGTTTCGTGCCTTTCTCGCCTATGATCTTTGCGCCCCTGAAATCGCTTAATGTTTTTGCCGCGATGTACGGGCTTACGCTGTCGACAATGATTCCGTATTCTGCCCTGTTCACCTCGTAAGGCTCTGAGAATGCCGCGACTCTTCTGCGTTCCTCAGTGTCAAGCATTGATGAGAATATAGCGTCAATATCTCCGTTGTTGAGCGAGGAAAGCAGATCATTCCACGCAATTTTTCTCACTTCGAGGACGTAATCAAGTTTGCTTGCTACGAGTTTTGCTATCTGAATGTCGTAGCCTTCTGCGTAATAGCCTTCACGGTTTGCGATCGGGTAATTGTGTTCAGACTGTGTATTTTCCTCCCAGCTGTTAGGGACGTAATCACATTCAACGCCGACTATCAGATGAGGCTTTGAGGGTGCTGGCTTTTCTTCAGACCTTAGGGACGAAAGAAGAACGCCTAACATACACAGGCACAAGAGGAACAAGACAATCTTTTTCACGGTAAATCACTCCTGAGAATTTTTATTGCGAGAAATTTTATCGCAGAAGGATATATGACTTCAACATTATTTCACAAAATTTTCCGCGCACTTACGCATTTTCACAGCGTCAAGGGGCTTCACGTTCTCAACAATCCATTCACGCATTGACGCGCCTTCTTTTGTGTCCTGAGATGCTGAAAGAAATTCGAGGTCAATCCCTAAATTCTTTGCTACGTCATGAGCGATTAACGGCCAGACTTTTCCGATGTCGCCTACAATCGGTATGCTTCTCTCGTGGCGTGCGAACGCTGACATTTCCATTCTGAAAGGAATCTTTGCGGCTTTCGTCTTGGGTAATCCTTTGTCTATTGCTTCCTGTACTGTCTTGTTGAGTTCTACGGCACGGCGTAAATTTTCGTCGAGATCTATACGGATTAATGATTTGTCGCGCAAGTTGTAAGTGTTCTGACCTGACCACCACGCCCAAATACCGTGCCCCGTGTAGCACTCAAAAGGCCCGTCGTGAATCTCCTGCGTCAACGCAACAGCCGACTCGATAATGACATCACATGAAGCTAACATGCGTGAGATTCTCATTGAGCGTTCAGAGACAGGAATCGAGTCCCCTATCGACATTCCGACCGCGCCGCCGCCTACAAGCTGAGGGATCGTAACAAGAACGGGAATATTCCTGCGTGAAGCCGCGCCGAGCATCGTATGTTCATCGCAGCCCCATCCCGCTACAGTCTCAAAGGGAAGCCCGTAAATTCTCGCGAGACTCAAAACTTCATGGGCTAGTCTCTCTGTACGCAGTCCCATAGGATACGCCATATTTCCGGCGGCCTTTATGATTTCGTTGACGTGAGGAAGATTCTTGCCTTTCGTGAGCAATTCATCATCAAGGGGCATTTCTTTTCTCAGCGCGTCAAGCTCAGAGTCATTCATGCAGGTGAACTCGAATACATCACCGCGGGGCATTTTGTCCATATTCATGCCGAGTGATTTTGCGTCAACACGATAAACGCGGTCAAGAGATCCGGCCATTTCGTGAGCGATTACGGCGGAGCTTGTTGAAACAGCGTCAACGAGTCCAACACGAATCAATTCGGCTATGAGAGTCGTAACACCCTCGTGAATGTTCGGGCCTGAACCCGTAACAACCATTACGCGGCCTCCGTGAAGTTTTGCGTCAGTTATGCGTTTTACGGCTGAGATGAGAGATTCCCGCGAGCGATCGTCAAGTGATGAGCGGAAATAATCAAGCTGTGAGAGTCCGAATAGTTTTGACATGTAAAAAACCTCCTTCATGAAAATATTATCACAGCAAAAAAAATCCTGCTTTCATGAAACATTTGCACGTGAAATTTTTATGATATAGTTATTAAATTCCAAAATTCAGAAAATTTTTTTACAGGAGGGATTCTCGTGAGGCGTTTTTCTATATTTTTCGCGGTGCTGTTTGTTGCGTGCATGTCTGCTCCGCCGTCATTCGCTGATGTGGCAATTAATGCTGAGAATTTTCCGGATGATGTTTTCCGTTCAATTGTGTCATGGAATTTTGATCGGAATTATGACAGAGTTCTTGACGCGGAAGAAATAAAGCAGGCCAAAGACATAACTTTTTGGAGCGTATTGATTTGGGATGTCAGCAAAATTTCAAGTTTAGAGGGGATAAAGCATCTCACCTGTCTTGAAGAGTTGAACAGCTACATAGGGAACAATGTAACTTCACTCGATCTCGGTGGCATGTCTTCTCTGAAGTCAATATCATGGTCCGGCGGTAAACTTTCTTCCCTGAACGTAAGCGGCTGCGTTTCACTTGAGGAGCTTTCCTGCGGGGGCAATGAGATTTCCGCGCTTGACCTGAGCGGCTGTCCTGCCCTGAAGACGCTTTACTGCGGAGGCAATGAGATTTCCGCGCTTAACCTGAGCAATTGTCCTGCCCTTGAGGAGATTTACTGCGCTTATAATCAGATAGTCTCTTTAGATCTGAGCACCTGCCCTGCCCTAAAATCTGTCAACTTCAGCGGGAACAAAATCACAGTTTTTGACATAAGCAGCTGTGTTTCGATTGAGGAGTTTTACTGCGCTGATAATCAGATAGTCTCTCTTGATTTGAGCGGCCTCACTGCCTTAGAGTCAATAGACTTCAGCAGGAACAAAATCGCGGTTCTTAACGTAAGCGGCTGTGTTTCACTGAAGGAGATTGACTGCTCTGTATGGCATCCATGGAACGAAACAGATGAAACCGTATCATATCTCACCTCGATTATTGCGGACGGCTGCACATCTCTGAAAGAGCTTCGCTGTTACGGCAACAGGAGCATAACTTCACTCAGCGTAAGGGGCTGCGCTTCACTGCAAGAGCTTAACTGCCGGGACAACAAAATTTCCTCGCTTGATCTCGGCGGACTGTCTGCTTTGGAATATCTCAGGTGCAACCAGAACGAACTCTCAAGCCTGAACGTAAACGGCTGCAGCTCTCTTGAGTATCTTGACTGCGATGACAATCAGATTACCTCGCTTGATCTTGGCGGCTGCGGCTCGCTTGTGAATCTTTATTGCTGCAACAATCAGATCATCTCGATTGATCTTGCCGGCATAACTTCCCTGCATAACCTATACTGCGACAGCAACGATATGAAGTCCCTGAACCTTTCAGGCTGCACCGGGCTTTCTTATGTCAATTGCAGCGAGAATGAGATAGAAGCACTTGATCTGAAAGGCTGCCGGGATCTTTACATGCTTGAATGCTACAGCAACAAAATTGTTTCGCTTGACCTTGCAGAATGCTATTCTCTCAACTATCTTGAGTGCCAAAGCAATGACATCACTGCGCTTGACTTGAGCGACTGCAACCATGATTTATATGATTATATGCAGAACGATGAAGATTACGCCGGAATTGATTTCATATACGAGGCAAAGTCAGTCCCCGAAATTCTCACACAGTCAATCGATTATGCTTTCACCGGGGATTACTGCTACACTCGTTTCATAGCGTCAGGCGGTGCTGTCAAATGGAGCGTTTCAGGCAAACTCCCTCCGAAAACAGAACTCACAAAAGGCGGCTCACTTGAAAGCGATGTGCTTAAAAAGGCAGGCAATTACACTTTTACGCTGAAGGCTGAAAATTCTTTAGGGTCTGCTGAGAAAACTTTTACTCTTTCTGTTTTCACTCCCATCGAGATAAAAACATGGGATCTCAAAGACGGCACAATAGATAAAAGCTACAGCATGACAGTGAAAGTGAAAGGCAGCAAGCCCATAACGTTCAGCGCGTCAGGACTTCCGAAGGGACTCAGCATAAACCCGAACAACGGTAAAATTTCAGGCAAGCCGGAAGAATGCGGAGATTTTGACGTATTAATCACAGTCTCAAACCCTGCCGAAACGATCGAGGAAGAATACAGCATGACGATCAAAGGCATAGCACCGAAAATTTCAGGCAGCCTCAAACAGCCCGAACTCAACAAGCCATACTCATCAGGGCTGAAACTCACAAAGGGTACTGCTCCTGTTTACTGGGAAATTGAAGGCGACTGGCTTCCCAACGGTTTGGAGATCGACGAGGACACAGGAATAATCAGCGGCGTTCCTGAATGGGGAGGGACATATAAATTCACGGTAACAGCATATAATGACTGGGGCAGCGCGTCAAAGAAAGTTACAATGAAAGTAAAGGGCAAAGCTCCGAAAATCACAACAAGCAAACTTCCTGACGCAACCGCAGGAACTCCCTACACATTCACATTCACAGCAACAGGGGATGAGCCTATATATTGGGAAGCTGATGAACTTCCTGCAGGGCTTGTGTTAAGCGAGAACGGAATAATAAGCGGCACTCCTGAGGAAGCCTCAAAGAAATTTACGTTCACTGTATGGGCGGCCAACCCTATTAAGACCGTGAAAAAGAAAGTCTCTATCAGAATCATCGCGGCAGTGTCAGCAGAAGAAACATCACCGCAGAATGAGTCAGTGCCTCTCAGCGTAACTTACGGCATAAACGATAATGATACGGGCAATTCCGCACCATCAGATTCAGGCATCACGGATAAATTTGCAGGGCAGGAACAGGGACATTCAGGCGGTTTTTCAGCTGGGTATGTTGTTATTGCGGAACTCGGTGAAATTTCCTGCGATGAAGCCGGAATTTACGACTTTGGAATCTCGCTCAGTGATGATATATCTGAAGGGGCAGAGCTGATATACATTGCAAATTCTGACAAGCCTTCAGATGATGATGACTTTGCGGAGTTTTACGATTACAACGGCAAGGAAATAACAGCAGTCCCGGATAATCGCGCAATCACAGTTTCAGTATGGCTAAACCCTGAGAGAATCTACAAGCCAGTTATAGCAATCAAGCGTTAGGCAAAAAGGTAGAAAAAATCCCCCTTGTCATTTACGGCAGGGGGAAAATTTTTACTTTCTGTGCAACCCTAAACGTGATGCAAATATTCTTAGCGTGAAAGTTATTAGCCGCAAATTATTCCGCCATCGTCCCGGCTCCTGTAACATTCTGTAAAGCCATTCAAAGCCTATTTTCTGAACCCACAAAGGAGCGCGCAATAAGTTCCCGCTGAAAACGTCAAACGCTCCGCCGACTCCAACGCACAATATACCCTTGAGCCTTTCACGATGACGGTAAACCCATTTTTCTTGCCTCGGCTGACCCATAGCGACAAGAAGAATTTTCGCGCCTGTTGATGATATTGATTCTGGTATTGATTCGTCGCGAATGTCAAAATATCCGTCCCTCGCGCCCGCAATTATGAGTCCGGGGAATCTGTCCTGCAGAATCTCAGCGCACTTCACAGCCGTATCACCCGCCGCGCCGCAGAAATACACCGGCCATCCTTCAGCCGCCGCAGTCCTGCATAAGTTCTCCGCGAAATCTATTCCCGCGACTCTCTCCTGAACAGGACGGCCAAGAATATACATTCCCGCGCATAATCCGGAGCCGTCAGCAAGCCTCATTGATGACCATGCTACAATCTCGGAAAATTCCTCATCATCAATCACTGTCTCCATTCCTATAGCGTTAAGAGTTACGATGAGTTTTGCTGAATTTGAGTCCGGGTTCTGAATCATTCCGCGAGCTTTTGAGACCGCATAATTCATTGAAACGTTGTCGAAATCAACGCCCCATAATGACGGAGGAAGGGGTGATTTCTTTCTTCTTGCGTGGCGGAAAATCATCACAGCGATTACGATTAATGCCGCAATTGTCCATTTCTCCCACGCTGCGGCCATGCTCGTCAATGCGCATAATCCTGCAACTGACTGCACAGCCTCGGAATGTTCAACTCCTTCTTTCAGCAAGCCCCCGTAAATTTTCCCGGTTTCATGTGAGTCTGAATCGGTGATGATGCTTTTGACGAACGATATGAAGATTTCTGCCGCTGGAATCGCAAACAGTCCCAATGACAGGAATAATACTGTGCTTAACACTATGCCTTTTGTTGATCCCATTATCGACGTGCCTGCAACGAGGAATCCCCACATTGATGACAATGCTTTTCCCGCCTGACGGTAGACATTTCCGAACCGCGACCAGAAAGCCGCAAGGAGAGTCATTCCCGCAAACGCCATGAAGAACTCGCCGGAGTCCGTCGCAATACATACTGACATCATAAGCACAAACGTTACGGCTAAAACATGGCCGGTCAACCCGGGAATCTCATCAATATACCTGAATATGAACGGGAAAAAGCTGAACCAAATTGTTCCGGCGATTAGCGAAAATGAAGGAGTGAGATAAATATATTCACCGTCAGGGAATCGTATGAAGTGTACAGCAGGCCCGAAATATGTACATATGAGTCCGATTACGGGATAAAGCAAACGCCATCGCGCCTCGTGGTAAATATTCTCAGATACTCCGGCAAAAGCTGACAGCATAGCACAAAACACAACGATTCTCGCGTCCCTGCTTCCGAACCACAGCGCAAGAATCATCCATGAAGCCGCAAGAACTATATCCCGCAAATATCCGTACTGCCTCGCGTCAACAAGAGACTTGATATATTTCTGGACACCTATACAAGTCCCGGCCATGAATGAACAGCCCGTTATTATCGCGGTTGTTGTATGAAGGAAACGTGAAATATCAATGTAAATCAATTCTTGTGAGTCCGTCCATGTAAGGCACAAGAGCTTCGGGGATAGTTATGCTTCCGTCTTCATTCTGGTAATTCTCGATGATTGCGATTAACGTGCGTCCGACAGCGATTCCTGATCCGTTAAGGGTGTGTGCGAATCTCGGTTTGCTTCCGTCTGACGGCCTGTAACGGAGATTCATCCGCCGCGCCTGAAAATCCTCGCAGTTTGAGCATGAGCTGATTTCGCGGTATTTGTTCTGTGATGGCAGCCAGACTTCAAGGTCATACGTTTTGCATGAGCCGAATCCAATATCGCCGGAACATAAATTCACGACATGATACGGGAGGTTGAGAATCTTGAGGACATCTTCAGCGTTGCTTGTGAGCTTTTCGAGTTCGTCATAGCTTGTCTCAGGTGTGCAGATCTTCACCATCTCTACTTTGTCGAATTGATGTTGACGCATGAGTCCGCGTACATCTCTTCCCGCGCTGCCAGCTTCACGCCTGAAACACGGAGTATACGCGGTGTAGTATTTCGGGAGATCCTTCTCATCAAGTATGCTTTCACGGTTGAGATTCGTTAATGGCACTTCAGCAGTAGGAATCAGCCACAAATCATCATTCTGCAGCTTGTAGAGATCTTCCGCAAACTTGGGTAATTGCCCCGTTCCTTCAAGAATCGCAGAACGCACCATAAAAGGCGGCTCAACCTCTAAATATCCGTGCTGTTTTGTGTGAAGGTCAAGCATGAAGTTCACTAACGCACGCTCCATCCTTGCGCCGAGTCCCTGCAATACCGTAAAACGGCTCTGAGCTAACATGACTCCTTTCTCGAAGTCCATAATTCCGAGTGCCTCTGCTACGTCCCAATGTGGTTTAGGCTCAAACGTAAATTTTTTCGGTTCTCCCCATGTGCGTACTACGGGGTTGTCATTCTCATCATTGCCGATTGGAGTCGTTGCGCTTAACTTGTTGGGAAGAGTCATCAAGTGCGTGTGAAGTTCTGACTCAATTTCTGCAAGCTCCGAATCAAGCTCGCTGATTTTCCCGCCCATTGCTTTTATCTCTGCTTTGAGCGCGTTCACGTCAAGCGAGGGGTCATTCTTGGCCATGCCTATACGCTTTGAGCCTTCATTGCGTTTTGCTTTGAGGTCTTCTGTTTCACCGATGATTCTGCGCCGTTTAGCGTCTAATTCCGCCAATATGCCCAAGTTAAAATCATGCTTTCTGTTCCTGAGCATTCCGGCATATTCTTCCATGTTTGCGAGTATGTATTTGATGTCAAGCATTGATGATTAATTCCCTTCTGTTGATGTAGTTTTTCTGACGGCACGGAGTAAATTCGCCATCTCAATAGCACCGAGCGCGCAATCTGATCCCTTGTTGCCCGCCTTGCTTCCCGCGCGTAACAACGCCTGCTCTAACGTATCGCACGTAAGAACGCCGAACAAAACGGGGACTCGATGTTTGAGTCCGACAGTAGCGAGTCCTTTTGACGACTCAGCCGCTACATAGTCAAAATGCGGAGTATCACCGCGAATCACCGCTCCTAATGCGATTACAGCGTCATATTTCCCCGTCAGCACAACTTCTTCTGCGATTAACGGCAGTTCCCACGCGCCCGGAACCCAATATATATCGATTGCGTTCGGTGAAACGTCATGACGAATCAGCGTATCTTTTGCCCCGTCAATGAGGCGTGATGTTACTATGTCGTTGAAGCGTGAAGCGATTATTGCGATGTTGAGACCTGAGCCGATTAATTTCCCTTCTGTTACTTTCACTATGAGTAATCCTCCTTCTAGTTTTTGCCGAATATATGACCCATGCGGCTGGCTTTTGTGTCAAGGTACTTCATATTATAGTCGTTCGGTGTAATTACGATTGGGACTCGCTCGGTGATTTCTATTCCGTATTCTTCGAGGCCGGAAATTTTTCCGGGGTTGTTCGTCATGAGCCGTATGCGTTTGAGTCCTAAGTCTTTGAGGATTTCCGCGCCTGTTCCGTATTCCCTCATGTCAGGGGGGAAGCCTAATGCTACGTTTGCGTCTACCGTGTCGAGTCCCTCGTCCTGAAGTTTGTACGCTCGTAATTTGTTGAGGAGTCCTATTCCGCGCCCTTCCTGACGCATGTAGAGCAATGCCCCGCGCCCCTCGTCTGAAATCATCTTTAACGCCGTGTGCAATTGAGGCCCGCAATCACATCGCAGTGAGCCGAGAACATCACCCGTAAAGCATTCGCTGTGTACCCGGACTAAAACGGGAGCAGGAGTCGTAATATCTCCCATTACGAGCGCAAGATGAGTGTGTGAGTCGTCATCCTGCGTTATGCTTCTGTATGCGCTGACGCTGAATAATCCCCAAGGAGTCGGAATAGGGACGGTTAATTTTTTCTCAACGCGCTTGTACTTGCTCTTTGTGATTATTATTTCGTGATCGTGATTATGGCAGTCCAAATGTTTATCATCTCTCTTTGCGGGAATAATTTTAGCGGATATATCTTACTTCGCCAAAATATTTTTCCCAAGCTTCAATAATATCTGCGCTGTATGCTTCTACAAATCGCATTATTTTACGCAGAGTCTTAGGCGGTATCAGCGCATTGTTGTGGCACAATACCGCTTCGCCTTCGCTTGTTATCCAAATTTTTGCAGAAACGGAAGATTGCCTTGCAAACGCAACATGAACATGTACAGGCTCACGAGGGCGGTTCTCATTTGACCAGAAAAATATAACGTATTTACCTACCCACAGAATCGTCGGCATCAAACATTCCTCCGTCCTGTGAGAACTCCATGAAAAGAGGCTTGCCCTTCATCACTAAATGCTGCAAGTACTGCATTTCCAGCCACGAATAGCCGTTATTCTCCCATCTGTTCATAGGAAGCCAGCATGTTGCGTCATGAAATCCTCCGTCAACAGGAGTCTCAATATACACTTTCACAGTGCCGTCCGGGTACATTTCAGAATGTGTTATTTCTGTTCCGTCATTGAGGGTCATAAATGGGTACATCATAATTCGAGTCATCTCCTTTTGCGGGTATATTAGCACACAAAAAAAGCACCGGCTGTGAGTAACCGATGCTGTTATGATTTCTTCTGCCGTAATCGTGAATCTTGCCGGGAATTTCGGACGGTCTGAATCTTTTCAGCTGTTTGTCATTAGCCCATCGGATTCTTGCCAAGTATGTAGCACACAATCGCCCCTATTATTCCGCAAATAAAAGGAAAAAAATGTAATTCATACCCTATGATATTGCCAAAAACAAATCCGCCTGCAGCGCACCAAGCCTTCCTGCTAATTTTAATCACCTCCCTTAAGTAAGCACAAACATAACCTTGCGTTTTATAGTTTATTCACGCTAAATTTTTGTTAATGAGTGTTAATTTTTCTGTGCTGTAAAATTTTGCGGTAATTATACTTCAATGGGGGGGGGGGCTTTGTCAACAGCTATATTCATCACATGGCCGAATAATCTATAATCATTTCAGCAAATAAAAACGGAGGCTTCAAGATGAACATTATGACTCTCGAAACAGTTTCGCTTGATGAAAATGAAAACGCGCTGTTGATTCTCGATCAGACAAAACTGCCCAACACTGTAAACATTCTTCACCTCAAAGACATTCGCGGCATCTGGAACGCGATAAAGACTCTTCAAGTCAGGGGCGCGCCCGCAATCGGAATCGCCGCCGCATTCGGACTCTACCTCGCAGCACTTCAATCACGCGCAAACGATTACCCGTCATTCATGGCCGGACTCAAAGACGCAAGAGACTTCCTCAATTCCGCAAGACCTACAGCGGTAAATCTCTCTTGGGCATTGAACAGAGTATACAGAGTCGCAGAAACTCACAGGGACAAATCAATCAACGAAATCACAGAATTGTTACGGCTTGAGGCATTAGCGATTAAGGCAGAAGATACAGAAACTTGCAGGAGAATCGGCGAATATGGATTGACATTGATACATGACGGCGACGGAATTTTGACTCACTGCAACGCCGGACAGTTAGCCACGTCAAAATACGGAACTGCTTTAGCTCCCATACATTTGGGGCGCGAGAAGGGAATGAACTTTCACGTTTACTGCGACGAAACAAGGCCGTTACTGCAGGGCGCGAGGCTCTCAGCGTTTGAGCTGATTGCTGACGGTGTAGACACGACTCTAATCTGCGACAACATGTCTTCACAGGTCATGAAGGAAGGAAGAGTCAGCGCGGTCTTTGTGGGGTGCGACAGGTTAGCGGCGAAC
Organism: uncultured Fretibacterium sp.; assembly: GCA_946183145.1. GTDB lineage: Bacteria > Synergistota > Synergistia > Synergistales > Aminobacteriaceae > JAFUXM01. The sequence continues at coordinate 121,200 of CAMGZM010000001.1, forward strand.
GGGGACGCGTGCAACAAAATCGGCACATCAGGACTCGCGGTTATGGCGAAATATTACGGCGTTCCCTTCTACGTTTTCTGCCCCGCGTCAACAATCGACATGACAATTCACACTGGCGCGGAAATTGTGATAGAGCAGAGAAGCCCGGACGAAATCACAGAAATGTGGTACTCAAAGAGAATGGCTCCTGATGGCGTGAAAGTCTACAACCCCGCTTTTGATGTTACGGACAATTCACTAATCACCGGGATTGTTACTGAATACGGAATCGCACGGCCCCCATTTGTCGAAAGCCTCAAGGAAATTTTCACGACAAAAGAGAGTGCCAATACTCCGAATCCTTAACCTTTGTCCCAAATCCCGAAAGTCTCGCAACATACTTCCCAAGAATATCCGTCTCAAGGTTGATTACCCCTCCGGCTTTAAGCTCACCTAATGTTGTCGCGCTGAGAGTCGCAGGGATAATCCCTACCGAAAACGAGCTGTTGCCCGCGTCAATCACTGTCAGGCTTATTCCGTCAACCGCAACAGAACCCTTCTCAACAATCCCACGCAATAATTCTGAGTCTTCCGGGACAAATACGGCCTCTTTCGTTTCAGTCCCCCGAATTTCCTTCAGAGTCGCTACACCGTCAACATGCCCCAGCACTAAATGACCGTCAAGGCGATCCGTGAGTCTCATTGCCCGCTCAAGATTAACGCGAGTCCCGGGACGCAATCCCCTTCCGAACCATGTGCGAATGAATGTCTCGTGCATCATCTCAACGTCAAAAGCGTGTGAGTCATTCCTCGTTACTGTGAGACATGCGCCGCTTACGCTTACGGACTGGCCGAGCGACAATTCACCCGAAATTTTTGACTCAACCGTCAGCGTGTAATACGTTCCTTTGCGGGTGAAACTCTTTACCGTCCCAATCGTCTCTATAAGTCCGGTGAACATGACAATCTCCCCTCCGTCATTATGTCCGTGCCTAATATACGCGTGATTGTGTTCGTGAGTGTGAATGCAGATTTTACGTCAGCAAAATTCATGTTGATGTCGATGGATTTACCCTCGCCGAAAATTTTCGGAGCAATGAACAGCCGCATGTAGTCCGCAAGTCCTTCACGCAAAAAAGCGCTGAGAATCTCCGGGCCTCCCTCAACCATTAGAGTCAATATTCCTTTATCCGCAAGATATTTCAGCACCGAATGAATATCAACATGGCCGTTTGCGGATGACACTTCTGCGATTGTTGCGCCCATGTCGGTTAATGCTTTTGCCTTCTCACGGTCTGGATTTTCCGATGTGATGATGAGACATTTATTGTCATTGCCGATTACTTTCGAGAGAATCGGAGTCCTGAAATGCGAGTCGAGTATTACGCGCAGAGGATTAATCCCTTCAACGTGCCTCACGGTCAATTCCGGGTCATCGCTGATTACTGTGCTGACTCCGACAAGTACAGCGTCATTTTCAGCGCGCATTCTGTGAGATTCTGTTCGTGATTCGAGTCCTGTTATCCATTTGCTTGAACCGTTAGAGAGATTCATACGCCCGTCAAGACTAATCGCAGCCTTGAGACTCACGAATGGCCGCCCGTATTTGTGAACGAAAACGAATCCGCGGTTAAGGAACTTTGCATCCGGCTCAAATTCTGGAAGCTCAGTAACTTTCACGCCGTTTTCACGGAGAATATTTATGCCTTTTCCGTTGACTTTGGGATTCGGATCTCTCATTGCGATAATGACCTCTGAGACTCCTTCATCGACAAGACGATTCGCGCACGGGGGAGTCTTCCCGTAATGGCTGCAAGGCTCAAGCGTAACATACACTGTTGACCCTCTCACACTTTCACCGCGTGAATTTGCGTCATTAATGGCTTCGATTTCGGCGTGGGGATTTCCGTATTTCTTGTGCCAGCCCTCACCGATAATGCGGCCGTCTTTCACGATTACGCAGCCGACCATAGGATTTGGCGATGTCATTCGGAGTCCGTTTTTTGCGAGCGACAAAGCGCGGGACATGTATTGAGTATGTATTGTTATCATCTCCGGGAAAATTTTTGTTGACTGTATTTTATATGCGTGGTGTATGATTGACAATTATTTTTCTCTCAGGAGGCTTTTACGTTTTGAATGTAAGAAAATTTTTTCTCACAGTATTAATCATCTTCATCATTTTCACATCTTCAGCAGCTTCACGAAAATCACAGCCGAAAAGCTCATATGACATCATCATAGCAGGAGGCGGCACAGGAGGTATCTCAGCAGCGATTCAGGCCGCGAGAATGGGCGCAAGTGTCCTCGTAATAGAGCCGTCAACATGGATTGGCGGTCAGGCAACAGCAGCAGGAGTCTCAACAATGGATGACATGTCCCGGCAGAAAAGCGGAATCTATGAGGAGTACATCAACCGCATAAAGAGCTATTACGATCAGCGCGGGAAATCTATGGGAACATGTTACTGGGATTCGCGTTCAGTAGCTTTTGAGCCTCACATAGGGCAGGAAGCATTCATCTCAATGATCAACGAAGCACGCAGAAGAGGCACTCTCGAATTTATGATGAACTCGGAAATAATCAGCGTAACAAAAACAAAAAACGCTGTCTCATCCGTAACCGCTAAAACTCCGTCAGGAAACCGCAATTACGCCTGCAAGATTCTCATTGACGCAACAGAATACGGCGATGTTATACCGCTCACAAAGACTCCATACAGGGCGGGAAATTCCGTCTCAAGATTCATAAATCCCGACGCAATGATTCAGGACATCACATGGGTTGCAGTCCTCAAGAAATACCCCGGCGGAGTCCCCGGTTATCTCAAGCCTGAGAATCCTTTGCCCGGCTACGAGCTTGCAAGACGAAATTATGAGGGTTATGTCAGTGCAGACGGCGGAAATTTCAGAAACACATACCCAGTTCAGCTTCCTGTGAATTTCATGACTCACAACGCTTACAGAGGACTCCCGGACTCGTCTAACCCCTACAATTATGACGCGGACAAAGACAACCGCCCGCACATCACAAAAACTTGCCTCAACTGGGGGAATGATTACCCCGGTGCTTATGGCTGGGTAAACGGCAAAAGAGGACTCCCAGTCTCATACCTTGAGAACAGGAATTTGCGTTTGCAGGTTGAACGTGAAGCACTCATCAAGACATTACACTTCATCTACTACATTCAGAACGAACTCGGCGAGCCTTGGTCAGTCGCTGATGATGAATACGCAAACAGAATTTTGCCCGAAGCCGCAAGAAATCTCCCCCGTGAATGGCAGGAAATTGTACGGAGAATGCCGGTTATCCCCTACGTGAGAGAATCACGTCGCATAATCGGAGCGCACACACTGACTTCACAGGAGCTTGCGTATAACTCATTGAGCTACAGGGACGGACATACGAGCCGGGAATTTTCCGACGCAATAGCAATAGGGGGGTATATTCTAGATCTTCACGGGGCTAATACTGACGCTGACACTGAATATGATCTTGACGAAACTATGAGGCACCAGGAAATTAACAGGCCTCGCGGACCGTTCCAGGTTCCTATGAGCGTATTGATTCCGAATGAGACAGACGGATTCATAGCGGCGGAGAAAAATATTTCAGCCTCAAGACTCGCTGTCGGCACTCTGAGACTTCAGCCCATAACAATGATGACAGGACAGGCAGCCGGAGCTTTGGCCGCAATTTGTGTGAGGGAGAACAAACAGCCCCGTCAGATTCACCCGATGACAGTACAGTGGGAGCTTCTGAAGTCGGGTGTATCGTTGTCGCTGTGCAAGTATTCAGACGTACCGCCGGAGCATTCTGTGAACAAAGCCGTACAGATCTCAAACATGTACGGGATAATCACCCCTAACGAATATCCTCACGCGCCTTCATTCAACCTCCGTGATTTTGACAACCCCGTTTTAGAGATGGCAATCATCAAGGGAGCTGACAAGGGTTTATTCGGAGTGAATGACATTATTACGGGCGACTATTTAGCGGAAATTCTCACGAACGCGCAGAAGGTTATGAACATCAAGAGCGGTGAAAAACTTTCTGTTGAAGATTCCGAAAAACTTTTGTCGAGAAGCAATTTCGTGAAGGCTGTATGTGATGCGTTCCCTGCGCTGAAGGACATAAAACCCGCGAGAAAATCAAAGCCCCCTTTCAAGCTCGGAAAAAACAGAAATTACGAGAGCGCGGAACTTTTAGGCCGTCTCGGAGTGCTTGATATTTACGGCATAGAGGATGACTTTCATTACGGCTACCCGGTAACAAAGGGCGAGGCTTGCGACGTAATTGTGAGGGCGTGCATACTGACAGCGGGATTATGAGAGGGGGAAAACATTTCAGCTTCATAGCTCTAGGCGGCGGGATGCTGAATTTGATTGCGCATATCAAGCCTGATAGAATAATTTTCATTCACGGAATTCCATTAACAGGAGTGACTCTCACAAAATGCACGAAACAATATCTCATGAACTCATTGACAGGTTCAGGGAATATCTTGACGCTGAAATAGATTGGCGGAAGAAAGCCAGAGAAGGAACACTCATGAGGAGCAGGGTAGATTACGCCGCACTTACGCGACTTTACTCCTGCGCGTCAAAGAATGAAGCAGCGTTTGAAGGACTCAAAAATTCAGGCGACAAAGATATAACACACTCGGTTGACTTCATACTAAACGCAGTGAGCATTGATGATTTTTCCGGGCTTCAGGAATGGGCCTCAAAGATGAAAGATTATGCCGCGCTTCTGGTGAAATTGCTGAATGAAGGAAGACCAGCCTTAACGGATAAGGAATTTGCCGGACTCGTCAAGCTCAAGCGTGAAGGAAGAATAACACTCTTGATGATTATGCTGCTGTTCTGCGAAATGTGCGGTGATGACTTTGCGCCTAAACCAATTCTCGCGGAGTATCTTGTCATTCTCAAGCCGGAAAAAGCACGGAACTTGTACAAAATGCTTCTTCTGACATTAGCCCCGAAACAGCAAGACACAGACTCACCGCAGGAGGACGAAACACAGAATCATACTCAGGAGACTTCACCCGAAATTTCACAGCTGCGAGAACAGATTGATACCCTCAAAGCCGAGCTTGAAGGAGCATATATACGACTCAATTCCAGCGAGGAAGATTATGACCTTCTCCAGAAAGAGGGAAAAGAGGCCGCAATAAATGAAGTTTTGAGCCTCATGAACTCGAAAGAGTCGGGAATGTTAATCGACCAGTTCGCAAAGTGTGAAAAGGCAATGAAAGATCTTTCCGCAAAAGGAATCGCATTGCCTCAAGAATATTCGTCCCTCTCGCTGTGCGTAAGAATCTTCATGCGTACAATGAGAAATATTTTCGGTGTATCACCTGTGCTTAAGCCCGGCGATGTTATAGAGATGACTCTTGACCAGGCCGAAAGATATATTTACACCGGCTCAGATTTCCGGGATTCAGAAGAAGTGAAGAAAGTTGAGGTTACTTCTCCCGGGTGGAAAAGGAACGATGAAATATTTTCCCTTCCTCAGGTAATGGAATGCCGCTGAAAATTTCATGAAAGGAGAGATTTATTTTGCCGCGTAATCTTTACTTGGGCATTGACTTAGGCACAACAAATTCTGTTGCTGCGTGGAGTCAGGTCAACGACAACGGCAAATTTGTTACACGCGCTGTAGAACTCCGAGTCCTTGACGCAAACAAACGCGAGGCAAGGAAACCTATACTCCCCTCATGCGTTTACTTCAGGAGCAAGGACGATCCTCCCATCGTGGGAGAATTTGCGCGCTCAATGATTCGCACTCACGGAAGCCATGTCGTGAAATCCGTCAAGAGCCTTATGGGTACAGGAAAAACAATAGAGATTGACGGAAAAGAGTATACCCCCGCAGAAATATCATCAATCATACTCAGGCAGATAGCACAGTCATCAAAACATCAGAACTTGGGAATGATTCCCGATGATGCTGTTATAACTATACCGGCTTCATTCGACACAGACCAGAGAGAAGACACAAACGAGGCCGCAAGAATGGCAGGATTCCGCGTTACGGAGGATGACGGATCACCCCGAAATATTTTCCTGCGCGAACCTGTAGCAGCATTGTATGACTTCCTAAGCAGGCAGGACTCCGGCGAAATTTCAAAGTCCGTAGACTTCAACGAGCCTAAAACAGTACTCGTTTTCGACTTAGGCGGGGGGACGCTCGATATTTCACTCCATGAAGTAACGAGAAACCCTGAAGGCAAACATTCGGCCATGCCCTACGATGTTAAACCGCTTGCAGTTTCACGACATACTTTAATGGGAGGTGATAAATTTGACGCACTTCTGAGGGATTTTTTCATCAGCAAGATTCCCAATTTCGACATCAACAGCATTGACGAAAGCAAACGGGAGCTTTTCATGAGTGAATTTCTTGATGAGGCTGAAGCGGCTAAAATCACGCTTAATTCTGACGCTGAGACTTACAGAATGCAGGGTGAGGATTACAGCGGTAAAGTCTCATACCCCGTTATGATGACATTCATCGGGAACACCGACAAATCTTTTGACTACGATTTAACCCTTGAAGAGTACAGAGAGATAATGTCTCCTTACCTCGCGCCCGATCTCACAATGAAATCCCTCGAAAATCTTGACGCACTTTCAGGACGAACAGAGAACATCATCTACCCTATACTTGACTTGCTGGACAAAGCAAAACGCGATCTCGGCCATGTACCGAAAATTGACGCTGTATTGATGAACGGCGGAATGTCAAAACTTTTTGCCGTGCGTGAGAGAATACAAAAATTTTTCGGCTTTGAACCGCTTGAAGCCGGAGACCCTGATTTAGCAGTCGCAAGGGGGGCTTCAGTCTATCATTACTGGCGGCACTTGGGCATAAAGACATCAGAGATTCAGAATGACGACATCGGCATAGCCATAAAGGGCGGAAAAGTGCACAAGCTCATACTTGCGGGGACTCAACTGCCATTTGAGACGGAAATACTAGAGTTCGCGATACCTGAAGACGGAATTTTGTGGCTTGATCTCCCGTTCTACAAAGGAACAAGAAACGACATTATGCCACCAAACAGGCGAATCGCTTCAAGGCGCATACGTTTCAACGCACCGCAGAAATCAGGCACTCCGATAAACATTCAGGCATCTGTTGACGAGGCCGGGACTCTAAGCCTCAAAGTGTGGAATCCTGAGTCGCCCGCTGATGATTTCACCGTCGAGAATATTCACACTGATGTTGACGAGGCATATACACCGCCGGAATACATTGCGCCCCCCGGAGGCTTCATCAAGAAAGCTCCCGCACCTATAGCGCAGTCAGGAAAGACAGAAGATATTGCCTCGCTCATAAGGCAGTACACGAAAGCCGGAAAAGAGTTTGCCGATAACAGAATCCCCGTCAACACAGGAATTTACACAGCGAGACTCAAAGAGCTTGAAGCACGGATCGAGTCAGCCTCAAACAGCGGTGAAGCAGTTGACCTCATGGCCGGAATAATGAGCCTATACGGATATATTTCCGACAGAGCCGCAAGAATGTTAGGGAGATTAGCGCGTGTTTCATCTCCGAAATTCGCCGCAAAAGCTGTGAGATACCTCGAAAATTTTTGCGCCCCCGAACGCGTAAAGTTCAACATGTACGGGGCATCACAGAGAAAACTTCTTATTCAGGCGATGGCTATACAAGCCCTGAGTATGCTGAGAAGGCCGGAAGATGAAAAATTGTTCCTGTCAATAATGAAGCTGTCAAAAAATTTCCCCGTTGAAGCAATTGGCCGCGAACTGTGCTACGCTCTCGGACGCACGGGACATTCAGCGGAAGCCGTTTACGCCGTATCAGAGTACATCACAAGCAGCAGAGTCGGCGAAAGAATCCCCGCTTACTGGGCATTAGGAAGAATCGCAAGCCGTGAGAGACAAGACAAATGCCCGGCTTCATGCCTCGAGGAAATTTTGCCGTCAATGTTCAGGCACTTGCGGACAGAAAATCACGGTGATATTTTGCGCAACGGTATATACGCTGTCGGTGAAATGTGCGACCAGAGAATACCGGGTGAAAAAGTCTCAGCAAGAATTAAGAGGCTCGCAGAAAATTTCCTTGAGGAGACTTCAGAGAGAATTTCAGCGTTCAGTGAAGGGAAATACAGACAGGCAAACGCTTTCCTCACAACATCACTAAGAATGATACAAGGTGAAGAACTCAGCACTCAGCAGAAAGAGAATTTACTCGCGCTGAGATCTTCATACGGAGATTGATACGTTAAAGCCCTGCCCGTGAGATTAGGAGCAGGGTTTTTCTTTCGTCATCAGAACTTGAAGAGACATGACCGCAAACGACAATATTATCCCGCACGTTGAAGCATTGAGTCTCACGCCCATGACATCAATAAATCCGCCGAATCCCCCGAACGTCATATACACAGTCAATCCAGCACCCAATAACGCAGACATTACAGCACCCGCATTACTCGCACGATTCGTAAACAGCCCGAAAATTAACGGCGCAGAAAGTGATACGCTCATCAGCGAGTAAAATATAGTGAGAGCCGATATGATACTCTCAAGCCTCAACGCTGAAATCACGCCGATAACGCCGCAAATCACCGTAACAATTCTTGAGAGACGCAATAATTTTTCATCGCCGATTTCAGGATTAATGAAGCGTTTGTAGATGTCATTCGTGATTGAGCCTGAAAGCATGTACAATACTGTATCAGCCGTGCTAACTTCAGCCGCGAAAATTCCCGCAAGCGCAAGACTCGCAGCTATGAACGGCATCATTTCTTTCATGGCCGAAGGAAGAGCCAAATCCGCCCGCGACAATCCCGGCAGACATGCCCCCGCGCACATTCCGATAATCACAGGTATAACAGCAAAAACCAGCTGAACGAGTCCGTTTAACGCAGTCCCGGCTTTTACGGAGCGTTCATCTTTTGCCGCAAAAACTTTCCCGATTAACCCCGGCGATATGAAGAATGACGGAACAAGCATAACGATATAGCCGATAATCGCGCTCGCTCCCATTCCGAAAACGTCAAAATATTTCGGGTTATTCACTGCTGACTTTACGCCGTCAAAACCTCCCGCGTAACTCATCACATACGGAACAGCAACGACAAACCCCGCGAGAATCACAGCAACTTCAACGATATTCACGATTGCGCTTGAGAGGAGTCCGCCCGCCGCAAAATACAATGTCGTAACAACCGCTCCGATGATTACGCCCTGTGCTTTCGGGATTCCGGCTGCAACGTCAAGAATCCACGCGATTCCGAGCAATTGACCAGCAAAAAGCGCGAGAGTCCCGGCGGCCATCATTACAGAAATTATGCCTGAAAATGCTTTGCTGTAACGGTCATCAAGATAATCACTCAGCGTGTAAAAATTTTTCTCCCGTGCAATACGCCATATCTTTGGCCCGACAATGTACGCAAGAACCAGCGAGCCTATACCCGCGCTGCCTATCCACCACCATGCCGATACACCGTGCGTATAAGCCAGTGCCGTAACTCCTACGGTTGAACCTGCACCGAGATTCGCCGCGATTAATGACGTGAAGAGAAGACCCGCCCCGAATTTCCGCCCGGCGACAAAGAAATCTGATGCTGATTTTGCCTTGCGACCGATTATCGCCCCGATTGCTACGAGAATTACAGCATAAACGAATATGAACACTAACATGAATTTTCCTCCTGATATACAAAAAACCCTGTCTAGATTCTTACGTCTAAACAGGGTGTAATTTCATCCGTCATCTTCAAAAAATTTTGGCTGGGAATCAGGGATTCGAACCCCAATTGCCTGATCCAGAGTCAGGTGTGCTGCCGTTGCACCAATTCCCAACGCTCAATCAACAGGAAGAAATTTTATCAGCAATCCTTAATTTGTCAACAAGTCTGCTATGAACTTCTTATGACCTAAAGGCCACAAGATTCGCAAGAAGTTTGACATTCGCCCTTATTCTTGCAGGCGTGTACACTCCGCCCCTACTGTATAGCTCCGAAAGGGACACAACATTACTTTGCTTTTATGTTATTATAACAAAAAAATTAGACATAAAATCATAAAATCTCACACACAAGAAAGGTTTTCACACACAAAAATGTATAAGCTGTTCGGAAAAAGAATGCTTGATGTAATTCTGAGCCTCGTTGCGTTAATAGTATTAAGTCCCGTATTGATTGCGTGTATTTTCATCATAAAGCGCGAGGAGAAAGGCCCGGCATTTTTCACGCAGAAAAGAATCGGCATTCACAAAAAAACTTTCAGGATGTATAAATTCCGTTCGATGAAAATGAATACGCCTCATGATACACCGACTCACCTTCTCGAAAATCCTGAGCAGTATTTGCTGAAGTGCGGTAAATGGATGAGGAGATATTCACTTGATGAGCTTCCTCAAATCATAAACATTCTGATGGGTGATATGTCGATTGTAGGCCCCCGCCCTGCGTTGTGGAATCAGTATGACTTGATTGCAGAGAGGGACAAATACGGAGCGAATGACGTAAAGCCGGGGCTGACTGGATGGGCGCAGATTAACGGGCGCGATGAGCTGGAAATCTCGCAGAAGGCAAAACTTGACGGGGAATATGTGAGGCGTGAGAGTCTTTCGTTCGATGTCATGTGCATATGGCGGACTGCGTTCAAAGTCGCCGGCCATGAAGGAGTCGTAGAGGGCGGAACGGGAGCGAGGAAATAATTTCACGCTTCTGACTCCTCTATGCTCGTTCGCAGATCATAGAGCCTGTAATTTTCGCGGTAATCACTCAGGCTCATATCATACGCGAGAGAACCGAAAGCCTTGTTTACGAGTCCCGAAAAACGCGCAAGAATCTTCAGCGGAATCTCGCAGCCCGGAATCACCGCGATATTTTTCCCGTGAGACTCCGCAATCATTCTCACCATGTCAGACGTATTTGTGTATTCGCCGTTCTGAGGCCAGAAGATTCCCCGCTCGCTGTTCTCAATTATCAACCGCACGAACTCAGCAAAATTTTTCACGTATAACATTGAGCGTTTATTCTTGACTTTTGGGAATATTGGAAGCCTCCGGGCAATTTTCGACAAGACCGGGTAATTCCCCCGGCAGTTTTTCCCGTAAATCATAGGACAGCGCAACACACACACCCGGAATTTATCACCGTCAAGAGTCGAAAGCATTTCTTCAGCTTTAACTTTGCTTTCACCGTAAAAGCTCTCAGGGTTTAACGGAGTCGAGCGGGTTATGATTTTCTCATGGCCGATTGAGGCGGATTTCCCGTAAACGATTGACGAACTCATGAAGATGAACTGGCTCACTCCGTCATTCATTGCCTTCCTTGCTGTGTCAAATGCGAGCTGTGAATTTACGCGGAAATATGAGTCTTTGTCGCTTGATTTTGTGCTGTCATGCGCGAGTCCTGCTGTGTGAATCACGCTGTCGAATGCCGAAAAGTTTTCAGACTTCCACGAGTCATTACGGAGGCTGATTGATGAGACGTGATATTTTTCCGGCCATGATGAAAGATATTGCGTGATTGCGTTTCCTGTGTAGCTGTTTGCGCCTGTGATTAGTATTCTCTTCATGATGAAATTTCCTCCCGTCAAAAAAATCGGACAAAAAACCCTCCCATTTTGCAGAGAGGGTGAAAATTTTTGTGAATTAATGAGCAGCGGCTATATTCTTGCCAGCTTTTGCAGTAACTGAGCCTCCCCAAGCGGGGTTCTTGAGAAGTTTGATTTTAAGTCTCCACCTGAAAATACAGGCATCCTTATTCTCAAGGGCGTGGCCAGTCCGCCCCTACACGCTATCTTCTCACATATCGTGAGCCTTTTACGCTTACTTTTTTTACACCTTTTCTCATAGAACCCGTCATAGTTCACCTTTGTGCTACGCTGCGGCGAGAGGCAAGTGTTACCCCGTATTGCATTTGATAGTGTTGCTACATTTTTGGTAACGCGGAACGACTAACCGCAACTGTATTATACTATATTGCGCCTTATATCCACTTAGCTAAAGCTAGGGTTTTTTCGGCGAGTTTTCGATAATTCCTTCCAGCAGTGAGACACAACGAGAACCGCAAGAGTCATCAATGCAACCGCTATTATCAGCTGAAGGCCGTCAACCATGAACACGAAACTTCCCGCGCCGATCTTCATCACAATGTTGTAGACGCTGATCACAAGCGCAGACATTGTTACGATGAACATAAACGTCATCGGTACATACAACATCCATCCTTTGCGCCCCGTAACCCTCAGGAAAACCGCAAGAGCCGTGAGAACTAACGCGCTCAAAAGCTGGTTAGCCGCTCCGAAAAGAGGCCAGATGCTTGCATAACCCGCGAGGCACAAAGCATATGCCAGCGCAAGAGAGATTATTGTTGCTACGTAGTCATTTGTTACGAACTTGACGAGGAGTCCGGGTTCTTCTCCTTCTGTCGTCAGCAATTCCTGCAATGACATTCTGCTTATCCTCGTAACAGCGTCGATTGTCGTCATGGCCAAAGCACTAACGCACATCATGATAACACACGCTGAGACATGAGCAGGAAGCCCGAACATAGTGAAGAAATTACCGACAGCATTCCCGAAAATCTGGAACGGAGTCCCGGTCGGCAATCCGCCGTCTTTTGACGCAGAGCACGCAATAACAAGCGCGACGATTCCGAGAAGAGTCTCAACTAACATTGCGCCGTAACCTACAGGAAGCATATCCGTTTCGTTCGAGATTGATTTTGATGATGTTCCTGATGATACGAGGCTGTGAAATCCTGAGACCGCCCCGCACGCAATCGTGATGAAAAGTATCGGGAACAATGGCTGATTCTTGACCGTCCAGCCCGCGAACATCGGCATTTGAATCTCAGGGTTTGCGACAATGATTCCGACTGCGCCGCCGAAAATCATTCCCAGAAGCAAAAATATGCTCAGATAATCACGCGGGTGTTTCAGGAGCCACATGGGAAGGACAGACGCGACAAAGCAATACGCAAAAACGACAAGCCGCCATGTGTGGCCGTCATAATACATAGGGTTAGCGATTCCAGCCCAGAGCATTCCGACAACGAGAACGACTCCGACAATGAACTTCGTCATTTCGCCGGACTTTATGAAGCGCATGAATACCCCGAACGCTAACGCCGCAAATATATATATCACCGAGATTGAAGCCGCTGAAGCCCCCGGAACATTCTGCGAGCCGTCTTTTGCGAATCCGTTGAAAGTCCCCGCTAAAATGTCAGCGAACGCCGCAATAACAAGAAGCGTGAACAGCCAGCAGAACATGAGAAATAATTTGCGTCCTGTCTTGCCGATATAACGCTCAATGATTAATCCCATCGATTTGCCTTCATTCTTGACGGAAGCATACAGCGCGGTGAAATCCTGAACAGCTCCGAAGAATATCCCGCCCACAAGAAGCCACAAGAACGCCGGAAGCCATCCGAACATCGCCGCTATAATCGGGCCTGTTACCGGGCCTGCGCCGGCTATGCTGTTGAACTGGTGAGAAAATACTGTGAAGCGTGAAGCGGGTACGTAGTCTTTTCCGTCCTCGAAGCGGTAAGCGGGAGTTTTTTCTGACGGGTCAATGCCCCAAGTTTTTACGAGCCAGCGACCGTAAAGCAAATACGCAAGCCCAAGCACAACAATTGCTATACCTACGAGAGTCAATCCGTTCATAGATATATATTCCTTCTTTCGTTTTTCGTGAAAAATTTTACGGAATATAACACTGTCAAAATTTTCTGTCAAACAAGCGCGTGAACGTTGAAATTTTTTCGTGAATGTCATCTTTTACCTGTTGAGATTCTCATCAATCCCCGCGATAATTCAGACACGAATCAAAAAGGGAGGACGCAGTCATGAAACGCATAATTTCAGCAGCAATATTGACGCTCATACTTGCGGGCTCGGCTTTCGGACTAAGCGATAAGGAGTACACACGAATGAAGAAATCGAGCAGAGCATTTCGGGAAGCTGACGAATTTATGACCGAGTGCTACAGGGAATGCAGAGACACTCTTCCGCGTTCACAGTTTCTTGAGATTCAGAAGGAACAGCGCGAATGGATAAAGTCCGGGCGCGATGAAGAAGCACAAATTTTTATTGAGGACGGAATGACACGCACGGAAGCATACACGAAAGTTACGGACATGCGGGGGGATACACTTCATCATTTCTGCGTAATATACAGGAACGCAAACTATAAGTAACAGACAGAAATATTTGCGGGGTGATTATTCTCCTTTGAACTTGATCCTTTCACGGAGGCTTATAGTCATCTCGCACATTCCTACAACGATCAGCCAAGGCCAGAAGAACGGCACCGACAACACGCCGCATATGAGAATTTTTGCGGACTTCCTGAGCTTGAAGCCGTCCATTATCCAGACAGCGACGGAAAATCCCTGAATGAACATCAAGACATTTGCGACAATCTGAAGGTTCAAGATGAACATTGCGCCCTCAAACCACGTATCAATGTCAACAAACAAGCCCAGCAAAAACCCTCCCAGCGAAGCAAAGAATAATGACGCGGGAAATTTCCACAGCTTGAATGCAGGAAGCTCAGGGGGATAATTTTTAGTGTCAGGGAAAAATTTACGTACAACAGAGAAGCACAGCGAGTAATTCAGGTAAGACTCAATCACGGCATAAAGCACGAGCATTGAAGGCAGCATATGAGGGAATATCATCATGACTTGCTGCAAAGTTGCTTTGAGTTCGGGCTGTTCGCCGTACATCTGCGTTAATGCTTCGCCCATTTGAACAGCATCGGGGAACATAATATTTTTCCCTGTGAAGAACCAGAACGCACCAATAAGAATAATCTTGAAGGCAATAGAAGCTCCGGTGCATACTATGAGGCTTTCACCGCCTGAGAGTTTCTTTGCGTCCCTGAAAGATTCCTGCGACAACGCGAAAAGACTCGCCGAAACAGGAGCGCACCCAAGCAGGAAATACGCGGCCAATGACGGAGAAACAGCGAGAAACAATGTCGCCTCAATCATAAGCTCTGCAACGCTCATAGACTTACGGCCGTCAACACAGCCCAAAACGCCCAAAGGAAGCGGGCATAACATGAGTCCGAAAAATCCGAAAAGGGGTAAAAAACTCCCTGCGAGCATCATAAAAAGTGTTATGACTACGCAGGGAATTATACGTTTCATTATGATTAATCGAGTGAATAGGGCAATAAGGCCATGTATCTTGCGCGCTTGATTGCCTCAGTGAGAAGCCTCTGATGTTTGGCGCAATTTCCCGTAACGCGTCTGGGAATGATTTTGCCTCTCTCGCTGATGTACTTGCGGAGTTTCTCCACGTCTTTGTAGTCTACGTGTTCCTGCTTCTCAACGCAGTAATAGCAGAATTTCGGCCTGCGTCTTGATGCGCTTCTGCGGAGTCCGCCGTTCCTGGGGGCTGATGATTTGCCCTCGTGTTCTGTGTTTTCGCGCTCGTTCATTCTGTGTATATTCCTCCTTCTTGTGTCTGGTCTCTAGAACGGAATCCCGCTGTCTGCATTTCCATCGGGTGTCCCGCTGTTATTGTCCGCGAATCCCTGCGTGAAGCCTTCTCCGCCGAATCCGCTGTCGCCTATGCTCTTGCCGAAATCGTCATCACTGGGAACATATCCGCCCGCTGTACCGTAATCAGTGCCGACTGTCCCGGATGACTGATAGCCTGAGTCACCGCCTTGTCCGCGTGAACCGAGCATTATCATGTTGTCAACGTATATTTCTGTCGTGTACCTTTTGCCGGAACCGTCTTTTGCGTCATAGCTTCCTGTGCGTATACGGCCTTCAATTAGTACGGGGCTTCCCTTCTTGAGATATTTCCCGGCGTTTTCTGCATTATTGCCCCAAGCTACAACAGTAATATAGTCTGTGTTTTCTTGAAGTTCACCGTTAGCATTTTTCCATCGGTTACTTACTGCAACGGTGAATCTTGCATAAGCTCTTTTGTTGACGGTGTACCTTACATCAGGGTCTCTTACAAGATTTCCGGCAATAATAGCGCGGTTGAATCCTCTCATCGCAAAAAGCCTCCCTTACTCATCAACAACTGTCATAAGCTGACGGTAAATATTCGCTCTCAAACCGAGTATACGCCTAAGCTCAAATGTCTGCGAAGGCTCAAGCTCAAAGCTGAAAAGCACATAATATCCTTCTGTCTTTTTCCTTATGGGATAAGCTAAGGTACGTTTTCCCCAAGCATCTGACTTTGACACAGTTCCGCCGAGATTCTTTATTACTTCCTCGATTTTCGCTATTTCCTCGCTCTGATTCTCCGTTCCTGCGTCAAGAATGGCAAGCATCTCATATTTACGCACTCTTCTGCACCTCCTCCCTGTGGACTTAATCGGCCTTCCGTATTGTGCGTTTTCCCCGAAAGGCAGGGCGTGAATGATTATAGCATACACACGAACAAAAAATGAGACCCTCACAATTTTTGCAAGAGTCTCACTGTTGATTTCTGATTTATGGTCGGGACGAGAGGATTCGAACCTCCGACCCCCTGCACCCCATGCAGATGCGCTAAGCCAGACTGCGCTACGTCCCGTAACAGGAAAGTATTTTAGCGCAATTTCCCGATACGTCAAGCCTTTACTCAACTGGACGTTTCATCACCGCAAAAAAAACATTAGGGTCAAACGTTGTGCGGACTGCAAAAATTTCTGCGATCTCCCAGCCGTCCGCGCCTTTTTCATTCAGCAAGCCTTCAACTTCTGCTGTTTTTGCGTTTGCGTTTTTGCTCTTCTGCAATGACGTTAATGAACCGAGCGGAACAATTTTGTACTCATACTTCACGCGCTCTGCATATGAACATCCCGAAAAGCACAATGCGATTATCACTGCTGCAATAATTTTCTTCATGATTCTTATTTCCTCGTTGCGTTGATGACAACACCCGTCGCGACTGCTACACGATATATTACATCGATAGTATCCTTGAAGGACTCTATCCCCTGCCTGTCATTGTATTTTATCGGGACTACGATTGTGTCGCCTGGCTCAATTGACGCTGAGAAGCCTCGCGGGGGAGTCCATTTTTTGCTCGATAACATAGCCGTGCTTCTTGTGAGTCTAAGTGTAGTGCCGTCAGATTTTATGACGTAGACCATGCGCTTGTGTGCGTTTCTCAATGCTCCTCCTGCCGCGCTTATGTAACCGTTTATGCCCATGTCAGGACGGTAAACTTGAGTCGTTGATGAATACACTGCTCCGAGAACGTTCACTGTCAAAGGCATCTGAGGGATTCCAAGATAATCGCCGTTCTGAAGCTCATAGTCCCAAACTGTATTCTTGATATTTGCAGGGGTATCTACTTTTGTTACTACACGGCCTATTATGTCCATGTGCCTCAAGTTGTCGATTAGCTGCTTTCTGCGCTGATATTCCTGATTTACTCCCTGAGCTGCTCCCGATGTATTTGCTACGACTGATGTGTTCTGCGAGGACTCTAACAGTTCGCGCTCCATTCTGTCGGCCATCTGGTTTATAGATCTCCGCTGATCTGCCGCGACGCTCCTTCTCGTAAACACTGCACCCCTGAGAAATGCTTTCTGCGTGAATCCTCCTGCGCGTTCTATGAGGTCTGAAAGTTTTTCGCCGGGGAACATCGAGTAACTTCCGGGTCTGTGAACTTCACCGGCTATTGTTACGCGGATCTGCTGCTTCCAGTCAGGAATTACCATCACTGTAATCTGATCCATATTCTCAAGCGTTATGTCGTGAACGGGATCTCCTGCCATCACCTGCGCAAGGTTAAGTGTGAAGCGTTCATTTACCGGGCCGTTGAGCGAGGGAGTTACGCGGGTAATTTCTACCATGTCGGAAGCTGTTACTGTTGTTCCTCCAGCGCGTTTTACTATGTCAGAAAGTCTTGTCTGACCGGGAGTAATCGCGAATGTTCCCGGCCTCACTAACGGGCCTGTGATTAACACTGTTGACGCAAGATTGAATATCGGGTAAAGCCTGATTATGTCCCCGTCTTTAAGCTCCCTGTCTGCAAAATCCTGAAGTGTTCCTTCTGTAGCATTTGCGTAAGTGTTATCTTGTATTCTGTAGTACTGAATGCGCCCCGTGAATGTCCTTGCGTTAAGTCCGCCCGCGATGTAAAGAAGATCCTGCACTCTTGTCGCGCCGTTAAGCTCATAGACTCCCGGCCTGTGAACTTCACCCGCGAGTCCAACGAGAGGCCCTACAGGAGGGATAAATATCACGTCGCCCGCCTGAAGGTTTACATCCTGAGTCTTGTCGCCCTGCAATAACATTGCGTACATGTCAAATACCGCTACTGTTTTTCCGCCGCGTTTAAGCTCTATGTTCCTTAATGTGCCGTTGCCTGAAGGCCCGCCCGAAGCTATTAACGCGTTTACGAGAGTCGAGAATGAAGAGATTGTATACGCGCCCGGCCTTACTGCATTTCCTGTAACATATATCATTATGGAACTTAGACGGCCCATAGCAAGATTCATCTGGAAGCCCGTGTAATATTGTCCGAGCCTTGCGCTAATGATTCTCTCTGCCTCAGTGAGTGTATATCCTGCGAGTCTAACCATTCCGATGTGAGGGATTGCGGCCATTCCGTCGCGGTTGACGCTGAAGCGGTAATTTCCTTCGTCAGGTATTCCCCAGACTGTGAGAGTCATCTCATCGCCGACTCCGATTCTGTAGCCCTGTGTTACGGGTACTGAATCACGCGGAGCATACGTTGAAGGCGGCCTGCGGAAAAATGACATTCCGTAACGAGGAAGTCTCCTGAACAAATTGCCCATAGGGTTGCCGGTTGTCCTTGAGGAAAGTATTTCGTCAAAATATGCGTTCACTTCGTCCTCTGTGATTCTGTCGCTGTCATCCATCATTGTAATGTCGGAATTAGTCGTGTCTGCGTTGTTCTGGGACTGCTGTCTCTGCGTTGTGTCTATATTCTCGGTGCGTGTTGTTGACTGCGGCGCAGTAGGGTCAAGCCCCGAAAGGTCTAAACCTGTCTGCGGGATATTCGGCACATTCGGCACTGACGGAGCGTTGTTTGTTGACATTCCGTTGCTCCCTACAGGCATTGCCATCGGTGAAGGAGCTGCAAGAACTGCCGGGCCTCCAACATCTACCGCGCCTCCAACACTCGCGCCAAAAGCACACGGGCTTAAAGCAAGCACAAGAAGAACTGCTGACAAAAATTTTGCGTATCTCAATATTATCACCTCAAAAAGTTATGTTTAATGCTTAATGGAAAATATATTCTAGTATGCTGCTTACTTCTTTATCACCTTCCGTATTGTCGTCATCGTAAGTGCAGTATTCATGAATCATTCTTGATACATTCTTCCTCATAGGAACGGGGCGGAGCTGGCCTATAAATCTTTCAGGCGTTCTCACTACCCCCCCCTCGCGCCCTGAATGAGTCATCCACGTAGAAAGAAGCATTGTGTCCTGCTCCCATATATGCGCGCTTGAGTTCCCGAACCATGTCCCGAACCATTTATCAGCGGGAATCTCCATATGTACGCCTGCTTTCGTGAATCCCTTATCGGGTGCGTGAATGTCTGTGTCAATATACCAAAAGCCTATAGCAGTATCATCCCAGTGTCTTGTAGCTGAGAGTTTCCAGCCCTTGTCATCGTCAGCAAAACGCCCGTATTCAGCCTGAACATCAAGATTCAAGTCCGTGAAGTGAAGTCCTGCCTGCGCCCAGACTAAATGCCGCCAAGGGCTAGCCTCTTCATCATCCTGCGCCCTCCCGTAACGGTACATGAGCTTTCCTCTTGTGAGTCCCGCGAATGTCCACGGATCTCTGTCGTGCATTGCCGCATATCTCGCGCCTATCCACCAGAGTCCCGATTTCCCGTAATATCTCAGCCACAAGTTAGCCCCGAACCATTCCTCATTGAGGTAACCGCCTTCACCGAAGAACCACGCCCGGCCGCTTCTGCCTAACTGATTCGCGTACATCATGGCCGCCTCCTGAATGCGTATCTTGCTGTTCAAATCAGGCTCCCACCACAAGCCCGTGATCGGTGATGTGTCTATTGCGTTGTAGACGGGGAAGCGTACATCTATCGCCGCGCCCCATCCGTTTGTGTAGCGTCCTCTGTATACCGCGTCAATATTCAGCCTGTCCATGTATGCTTTGTGAAGCGTCTGGTCTATTCGAGGCTCGTAAACTAACATTGCTTTGAGCTCATGCTCTGCTTTCGAGGCTAATACGTGTGAGTCTGGCTCTTCTATGTCGGAGCTTGCCCATGAGAACACCGCGCTGTGTATTGGGTCTTCCTCATCTCTCAGTGTACGCGCTCTGAGGTCAAAAAGAAGCGTGCCGGGAAATTCTGCTTTCACGATTGGGATTCCCGCGTTCTTTGCGATAAGGAGGAGTGAGTCTGTTTCAGGCATTATTGCAGAGAGGATGATTAATAGTCGCGACATGGCCTCAGCGTGTGAAGCATAGCCGTAATTTTCGTAGGACAATGATAATCTTCTTCCGTTTTCGTCTGACTCTTCAAGTTTCATTTCAACGTCGCGGACTCTCACAAACTTTTCGATTCCCGTCTTTATCCGCGCTAATAAGTCTCCTGACTCTATATCTTCCCAGTTCACGCTTCTGAAACCGCTGGGAATGTTGAATTTCTTGTGGCTGTCTCCGATTATTGGGCCGTTGAGGTGAATTTTCTGTGAGATTGTGAACGCCCATTCATCACCGCGCTGATAGCTTACTGCGCCCTGCATGCCCCACGGAGCTTTGAGGACTATTCCAGCGTTGAATTTTTCTGACGGAAGTTTTTCGAGCACCTGTTTTCCTGATACTTTGTCCTGTGCGTAATCCATCGGTGAATATTCAGCCTTGAACGTAAGCCAGCTCGCAGCGTCCCATTCAATTCCGCCGTAAAATCCGTTGAGCCTGTCCGAACCATAGCCGAGAGTCAGCGCAAAGTTTCCGCTTCTCCATGTTGCCGCGCCGTAATACGCCTTCATCAACTCCGTACCCATCATATCAACAACGCCGATTGCGATTGATGGCATTATCCAGTTTTTTGGGGATTTAGAGTGCCAAAGCATTAATTTCAAGTCTATAGCTTTGTCCATATACCTGCGTGCGCCGTATGTTCCGCCATAAGCATCTGGAAGTGTTACGTCAACAGTATCAAAAGTTGAAAGCCTCGTGTTGATTTCGAGCCAGGGAAGCCACGCAAGATCTAAAAAGTAAAATTGATATGGTGAATTGTAAGTGAAACCGAATCGCCCGGCTCCGTCTTCGGGCATTTCAGCGTTAGGATATTCCCATAATCCCGTCAATCCTGTATTGCCTCCCGTCAAAGCTGAAGCACTAACTGAAAAAATAAATGTGATGATTAAGACGAGACAACAAAGAATCACCCTTCGCAAAACAAATCTCTCCTCATGGAAAATTTTTGCTTATTTTACCAAAAATCCGCAAGAATACTCCCACTTAGATGAATTGCGCCCATTTAACTTTTGTGTGCTATACTTCTTTTTCAGTTCACGTATATCGGATATACGGGGTGGCACGTTGAGAAATATCCGGGCAGAACGCAGACAAAATAAGAGAGTAACAAACCCAATACCACTGAGTCAGCAAGGAAATTGACGCTTCCGAAGATGCCCGAAAAACCGCAAGCCAGCCACTAGGACAGCAGCTCGCTCCGTCGCAGAAGGAAAAAAGCACTCAAAAAGAATAATACCTATGGGACGCAGGAAACTTTTAACCCCGCCTTTGGAGAGGACGTACAGCGCACTTCGTGTAAGACACGCTGATGAAAAATCAGAATGCAGCCTCGTTGAATTACTGCGTGCGCTACGCGACAGGAAGCTCTCATACCCGTAAGGGAGGGTAGTTCACACTAAATCGCTGAGAATCACGCAGCCTTGACGGAGTTTTGAGGCGCAATTAAAATCTTTTCATCACAAAATTCATAAAGCACTGGAGAAATTTACATGATTGAAAGATATTCGGAGCGTGATATTTCGTCTTTGTGGGACGAGTATAACAGGCTCAAAGTTATGCTTGACGTTGAATTAGCTGTGTGTCAGGCTTGGTGCGAGCAGGGAAGAATCCCGGAAGAAGCGTTAGAAGATATTGTAGCTCATGCCTCATTTACGGTTGAGCGCGTTCAGGAAATCGAGAAGAAAACACAGCACGATGTTGTAGCGTTCGTCAGCGCAGTCGCCGAAAATGTCGGGGAAAACGGAAGGTATTTGCACTTGGGCATGACATCAAGCGATATTCTTGACACAGCAAGCTCGATAATGCTCCGGGACTCACTCGACATAATCATTAACGCGGTGAAAGAACTTGATGAAGCTGTTGTGGATTTGGCGAAAAAATACAAGCATCTTCCCACAATAGGAAGGACGCACGGCATACACGCAGAGCCAACATCATTGGGACTCAAATTCCTTAACTGGCACTCAGAAATTCTCCGCGACATAGGCCGTCTCGAATATGCACGAAAAGACGTATCAGCCGGAAAAATCTCCGGGGCTGTAGGAACATACGCAATGTGCAATCCCAAACTTGAAGCGAGAGTCTGCGAACTGCTCGGCCTTGAACCCGCTAAAGTCTCAAACCAGATTTTGCAGAGAGACCGCCACGCAGGAGTCCTCAACGCCCTTGCGGTTATGGGGTCAACGCTCGAACGAATCGCGCTTGAGATCCGCAACTTACAGCGCACGGAAGTACGTGAAGCCTTTGAACCGTTTGGAGTCGGCCAGAAAGGATCCTCGGCCATGCCGCATAAACGCAATCCCGTAAAGTGTGAGCGAATCTGCGGAATGTCGCGGCTTCTGAGGGGCTATGCTTTGACGGGTATGGAGAATATAGCATTGTGGCACGAGAGGGACATATCACACTCATCAACCGAGCGCGTAATTTGGCCTGACGCTTTCAACATCGCGGCGTTCATGGTACGTAGCACGACGAAAATTTTACGGGGATTAGTTGTTGACGAGTCGAGAGTCCGGCACAACATCAACCAGACAAACGGGCTTGTGTATTCTCAGAGGGTATTGACGTTCCTTCTTGACGAGCTGAAATTATCACGTGAGGACGCATACGCAATCGTTCAGGAGAACGCAATGAAGACGGCTTCAAGCGGGGTAGCGTTCCTTGACCTGTTATTGAGCGATGAACGTATGAAGGCTGTTGACCCTGAGAGGCTGAAGGCACTTTTTGAGAATGATTTTTACCTGCGCTATGTTGATGAAATTTTTGCGCGCTTCTTTGAGGAGTAATGAACAGTAACAAAAAATTCTGCGTGAAAGTTTACGGCTGCCAGATGAATGTTTACGACGCTGACAGGGTAAGGACTGTTCTTTGTTCACGGGGCTGGAATGAAGTACCAGAGTCAGAAGCTGACGTGATAATGATTACGGGGTGCAGTGTCCGGGCAAAAGCAGAGCAAAAAGTCTGGAGCGAATTGGGACTCTACGACTCATCGTGGAAGAAATCTCAGCGTCCTTTAGTCGCATTAACGGGATGTATCGCGCAGAGAATCGGAATCAACGCGCTTAACAGATTCCCATATGTGAGACTTGTTGCGGGGCCTCGTCATATTGGGTTTCTGCCTGACGCAATAGAGCAGATTTTCACGCACCCTAAATCACGCATCAACCTTCTTGATGATGACCCAAGAGAATTTTACGGCCTGAATTTTGACAGCGACAACATAACCATCAAACGCGACAACAAGCGCAAAGCATACGTAACAATAGCGCACGGCTGTGATAATTTCTGCACGTATTGTATTGTGCCATATGTGCGGGGGCGTTTCGTCTCAAGAAATCCTGAAGATGTCATTGACGAGTGCAAGATGTTAATTGCTGACGGCGTGAAGGAAATTACGTTATTGGGTCAGAACGTCAACAGCTACGGAAAAGATATAGGACTCACGTTCGCGGGACTGCTTGAGAGAGTCGCAAAACTTGAAGGGATTCGGCGCGTGAGATTCGTTACGTCATTGCCGCAGGATTTCACGGAAGATATTGCTGATGTCATGGCCGGGAATGAAACTGTATGCCCGTCGCTGAATCTGCCTGTCCAGTCAGGAAGCACGAGAATCTTGCGACTCATGAACCGCAAATATACCCGCGAGGAATATATAGAGAAAGTGAGAATGATACGCGGGAAAATTCCGGGATTGGGACTCACAACGGACTTGATTGTAGGATTTCCCGGTGAGACTGAAGAGGATTTTGACGAGTCTATGAGCCTCTTGCGTGAGATTCGTTTTGACCTAGTACACAGCGCGGCATATTCTGAGCGTGACGGGACTCCTGCCGCGAAAATGGAGGGTGCTTTGCCTGTTGACTTGAGGCTTGAACGTCTCAACCGTCTTAATGCTCTTCAGGACGCAATAACGCTTGAGATTAACGAGGCACTGACGGGACAAACGTTCGAGATTTTAGCGGATGACTTTGCGCCAAAAGGTGAAGGACTCTTGCAGGGCCGGACTCCTTCAGACAAAGTTGTGATTTTTGAGGGAGATGAATCAATTCTCGGCCAGTTCGTGAAAGTGAGAATTACATCTGCTGAAGCGTGGTGCCTTCACGGTGAATTAGTTGCGTATTAGTCTGAGAACGTAATCAATATCGAGAGAGTCCGACAGAACGCGGGCAATCTCATCAAAAGCGCAATCAATTCCGGCGGGTGTGAAAATTTCATCATGCTCGCCGTTTTTTTCTGCTCCTCTGCGTATCAAGCTGTCCTCTTCAGGAAGATTAACGCCCTTCACGAACGGAACGACTCCCAAGACTTTAACGCCCGTGTAATTCTCCGTCCATTTCACAGCATCCGTGAACAATCCTATATCGCCCCGGAACATGTTGTAGATTATGCCCTTCACGCGCTCCCTGTCATCACCCAGCAACGCGAGAGTCCCAACGACAGCCGCGAGAGATCCGCCCCGGTCAACATCAGCGACAAGAATCACAGGCACATTTGCTTCACGGGCTATTCTCATGTTGACGATCTCGGAGTGATTCAGGTTGACTTCTGCGGGGCTTCCTGCACCCTCGATGATTACGGCCTCGAAATTTTTGGCGATGTGTGCGAGTGCCTGACGTACTGCGTTAATTCCGGAGGTCTGCGTAAATTTCCGATAATCGGGATTTGAGTCCGCGTAAATTTTTCCGTTGAGAATGATTTGTGATGACTTGTCATTTTGCGGCTTCAGGAGAATCGGATTCATGAATGACTGCGGAATGAGGCGGGCGGCTTGTGCCTGAAGTGCCTGCGCTGATGCGATTTCGAATCCGTCATGAGTCAGCGTTGAGTTTCTGCTCATGTTCTGCGATTTGAACGGGCAGACGTGAATCCCTTTGTCCGACAAGAGGCGGCATAACCCCGTAACGATAAAAGTTTTTCCTGCTCCGCTTGATGTTCCCTGTATCATTATTCCGTTCATCTTTTGCCCTCCGTGATAAATGGCGTGAAGCTCCGTATATTTTCCCGCCGCAATTCCCAGAATGTAGCCTGTATATTTTCGCCTCTAGTCATCCAGTCATTATTAACCGGCTTAAGGTCAAATACACCTTCCCAATTTTTGGCGCGAAATTCATTCTTTTCTTCAGTGCTGAGAGATTCATAAATTTTGTCTAGTTTGTCGCTTTTATCTTCAGAATCAGCAAGAAGGCCATCATTCAGAATAATACCCCACGCATCAAAGTCATGAAGGAGAACTTTGTCATCAGGGATTTCAATTTCAAGCCTGTAGAATTTTGCTCCTTTTGGCCAGCAATACCAGCGTTCACACCTTAAATCAGGCTTTTTCCTTCCCTTGCGCCATTGATGCCACGCCCAGACGGGATATTTCACGCCTTCAGGAGGAGGGCCGATACGTTTCTTCATCTGCGAGACAAGCCAGTCATATTGATAGGCAAAATCCTTCATTCCTGATTTCGACAAATCGCACCTGTAAACGCCCCGTTTGTATATGAGCCTGAATACCCGCTCAGGCTGAATCGTCAACAGTATCATTCACATTCTCCCTTCATGGCCGCGACAAGCATATTATTCTCCTCCGGGCTTCTCGTCGCAACACGTATATATGAGCCGAATAACCCTGCAAAATTCCTCGTGTGCCTCACTGCTATTCCCTTCAACAGCAAACGCCGTATGATCTCTGCATCATCATTCACTCTCACCAGGAAATAATGTACGTCAGAGTCCATTACGCAAAATCCCGCATTCCTGAGTCCTTCCATAAACAGCGGAGTATTAGCGCGGTAAAATTCTCTCGTTCGTCCGCAAAATTCCCCGTCAGCAAAAAATCTCAACGCTAACTCCTGCGCAAAAGCATTAACGCTCCATGAAGGCATACGATTCTTCAGCGCGTCAATGATATTATCATCCGCAATCACATAGCCTATTCTCGCCCCTGAAAGATGAAATATTTTCGTGAGAGACCGCAATATTACCGCGTTGTGAAAGCCCGTGAGCCTATCAGGTTTCAATCTTGTGAGGAAGTCTATATATGCCTCGTCAATGATGAAAAGTGTATCAGGATATTTTGCGATTGTATGTGAAAGATCCGGGATGAATTTTCCTGTCGGGTTGTTGGGATTGCAGATTATTACGTGTGAGAATTTCCCAGCGTCATCAAGCGTGAAAATGCTTTGAGCGTCCGTAAATGCCCGTTCGTATTCTGTGTAGCACGGCTGTAATATCGCTGTGTCATCCGGGAAAATTCCTGCGAGCAAAAATATAGCCTGATTGATTCCGTTCGTGAATAGTATCCTTGACGGTGATATATTTTCGCGTGATGAAATGATTTCGCGGAGTCTTGCGCATTCCGAATCAGGGTAATTTGACGCTAGAGTCTCAATGTCAACATCACAAAAATTTTGCGGCCATGAAAGTACGTTCGTATTAGTGCTGAAGTCGATAATTTTTCCCGGCGGCTTAATGCTGAAGGCTGCGTAAAGATTCTGCGGGTTAGCTCCGTGAATTGGGACTGTGATTTTCATGCGGCTATTATAGCAATCATGACGGAAATCCAGCATGAGACATCGAGGACTCGCCATGCCCTTACTATGTCGCAAACTTTCGGAACATTCCCGCGTTCGTTGAGGAAATATCCCGGCTCAAATTCACCGCCGTAAAACGCGCCTCCCCCCAGTCTAACGCCTAATACGCCGGCAAATGCGCTTTCACCGTGCGCGCTGTTGGGACTCTTGTGCTTCAGCCTGTCAGACATGAATACCCTGAAAGCCTCCGTGAAATTTCCGCCCGTAAAAGCTCCTGCAATGATGATGATTATCCCTGCGATTCTTGCGGGAATGAAATTCAGAATGTCATCGAGTCTTGCTGACGGAGTGCCGAATTTCCCGAATGACTCATAGCCGAGCATAGAGTCAAGTGTGCTTGCTGACTTGAATAGCCACACACTTACGCACATTCCGTAATCATGATTCAGAACATGGCCGATTACAGCAAAGAATATGACTGACATAACCCCGTCAACAGAATTTTCTGCTACAGTCTCAATGACAGCGCGTGTGATTTCTGATTCGTTAAGAGTCTGTGTATCACGTCCGACAACGAACGACAAAAATTTTCTCGCGTCATCAATATTATGATTCATGAGCGACAAGAACACGGGCAAAGTTTCATCCTTGAGATCCCGCCACGCTATAGCCGAATATAGCAGGTAAACTTGAAGAATGATATTCCCTCCCGTAACATGAATAACCGCATCAACAAAAAGCCCCGCCGTCATGAGAGTCATAATGACAACAGCGAGGCCATGAAAGAAGGAGTTTTGCGTGAAAAATAATTTTTGCCAGAAAGCTATAACATTCCCGATGAGCCTTACGGGGTGAGGAAAATTCCGGGGGTCTCCGAGAATCTCATCAAGAATTACTGCGAGTAACAATATCAGCGCGAACTTCACGGGCTAATCGTTATCCGTCCTTCTGCCCTCAAAAAGTTCAACGCGGTATACAGTGCCTTCTGCGTCATTACCTTCACGGCGTTCGAGGACTGAGAGAGTCATATCTCTGTCGTCAAGCTCATAGTACAGGAAGCTGCATTCAGGAGTGTCATACGGAGTTTCGCGGAATGTGGGAGTGCCGAGCTTTGAGCGTACTTCCGGCTGACTCCATCCTATGAGGTCAACGCCCAAAAATTCGCGGCAAATTCTGTAATCGCTTGTCGAGAAAAATACATCTTTGACTCCTCTTCTGCCTTCTGAGACTTTGAATGTTGCATCGCCTGTCCTGCCGTTAGTCTCGTAAACTGTAACGCCGTCTTCATCTCTTGATGACCAGCCGTCAGAATTTCTCATAACTTTTTGGCGTGCTTTTGCGTAATTTCTGAGAAGGTTTGTCGCTAATTTGCTTTTTCCGCCCATCTTGAGCAATATACCGTTCTGAGGGAGCCAGCCTGTTTTGCCGTTTACGCTGACTTTGTACCACAAAAAATTTTCGTCATCTCTTACTGCGCTGGGTACGCTGATCCATTTTTGCGGCATTCGGATTTCTTCAGCGCGTGAATTTCCGTCTGCTTTCCTGTGAAGATTCATGTATTCTTCGAGGGGGTAAGCCCATTGTCCTTTTGACGGTGCGGAGGGCATAGCAAAAGCTGAGGACGCGAATATTATTGCGAGGATTAATGCGGGTAAAACTGCTTTCCTTGCCATGATAGAGCACTCCTTTTGTGAATGGATTTTGCGAGATTATATACGTGTTAAGGATCGATGCCAATTAGTATAACGGGTACAGAAGGATTTGACCTGCCTTCTCGGACGATATTGGCGAGTTCGTTTTCATACCACGCAACGCCGGAAGACATTTGCGACATCATTTTGTGCGTTGGGATAATTTCGACTCCAACGTCAATATCACCCCGCTCGTAAAAGAATGTGTGCTTTACGTGCAAATCATACTGAACAGAAAAATATTTGCCGAACTGCACTTCAACCGCAGCCCTGTCTTTAACAAAGTCAACCTGATTATACGTCCTGTAAGCTGTGAATCCCCGCTCCTGAATTATCCGCCTCTGCTCGTCTTTGTCCTGAAGGTGAACGATTGCGCGTGCCGTATTCAAGTCCTCATTCACAAAGTAATCATGCCGTACTTCATGCCATCCGTAAGAATTGAATTGCGCCTGAAATAATTTGTTGAGCTTTGAAGGTGAGTACAAAATTTTTCCTGCCATTGTTTTTTCGCGGCTCACTTTGTCGAATGCTAAACCCGCGTCAACATTCCGTATTGCGTCCTGAATCTCCTGCCATAATTCCGGCTTCCGCACTAACATAAATTCCAGCCCGTTCAAGTGCGAATATACGTTAGCTATTTCCATTCTTCCGGCCTCTGAGCTATTTTGTCATCAGGGGAAGGCTCATATATTGCGCGGTATATCGGCCTCGTAATTAACGTACCTTCTTTGAGCCTCTCTATTCTCTCATTTCCTATGTCAACATATTCTTTCACATGCTCGCTGCCTAATGCTTTGCGCTCATTCTTCAGCGCTGCAATAAGAGTCGAACCGACTCCCGCAAAAGGATCATATACACAGTCGCCCTTGTCGGTTAATGCGAGTATGCACCGTTCAGCGAGTTCAACGGGATATTGGCAGGGGTGATTGAGCTTCTCCGGGTGATTGTTCTTGACGTTCGGAATGTCCCAGATTTTCGCGTCCCAGTCATCAATTAATCTCTCTATTGTCATTTCCCAAAGGTCTTCGGGATTTTTGCCTTTAGGGTTTCCGCTGAGAGTTCCTTTTTTCGCGCCCTTGAAGTATTTTTTGCCGGGATATTTTGACGGTATTCGGACATCATCAAGGTTGAATGTGTAATTGTCCGATTTCGTGAACCATAGAATAACCTCATATCGACCGCTGAATCTCTTTGAGCAGTGCAAACCGTGCCCGAAATGCCATATGATTCTGTTGCGGAGTTTCAAGCCGTGTGATTTGAACATGGGATAAAAATATATATCGAGCGGGAAAATTTCACCGTCATCAACAAAATTCCCAACCTGCCAGCAAATACTGCCGTCATCAGCAAGCATTCTCACAAGCTCAGTGATTAACGCCTCAAAGCCCGATATATATTCCTCAATGTTTCTGCGAGTCTCGTACTGCGTGCGTTTCTCGTAGGATTTTCCGATGTTATAGGGCGGAGAAGTCATGACAAGCTTCACAGACTCAGCCGGAAGAGTCCGTGAAAACTCTAAAGCATCAGCGCATTGATACGTGTATTCGGGAAGGTCTGAGAGTCCCAGTGTGAACTGGCTCATACATCGAGGCAGCTCCCGCCAATAAACTCACGTATAACCGAGTTGTTCGGAATCCCGTCATTATTCAGCGCAGGAACGAACCGCAGTATATTCAGCAGCCTTAACGCCTCACTGAAGACGCTCGAATTTTCGTCAACAGTGTGCAATAACGGCTCAACATACGGTTTCAGGACTCCAAGCTCATACGGCAATGACGAATTGAATATAGCATTAGCCCGGCTCCTGTATGGGAATATATATTTTTTCGCGCCGCGTATAACTTTCGGGTAAACTTCAAGAGTTACCTGCGCCGATTTCCCCCGTGTCCTGTAATCGCGTATTATCCTCCGTAATAATCTGTTGTCGCTCGTGCTTGTCCTGTTGTGAGGGTCAATACAAATCCCCGTTAAAGGTGAGACAAATACACCGTAACGCCCTGCAGACGGTATCATGTCAAGTATCTGGTCATTGAGTCCGTGTATGCCCTCCATTATGAGAACGTCTGAAGGTTTCAGCTTGATGATTTTCCCCGGCTCTTTCTTGCCTGTGATGAAATTGTAGACGGGCGTAACAACTTCTTCTCCCGCTAAAATTCTCGTCAGGTTATCCCCTAAAAGTTCGAGGTCTAATGCGTCGAGTCTCTCATAGTCATATTCACCGGTTTCGTCTTTCGGTGAGTCTTCACGTTCCTTGAAGTAGTTATCGAGGGGCAATGTTACGGGAGTTTTTCCGCAAACCATGAGCTGAACTTTGAGACGTTCCGAGAATGTTGTCTTTCCTGATCCTGAAGGGCCTGCAATCGTAACGACTTTCACGGGCTTTGCGGCTATGTCCTCTGCGATATTGCCGAGACTCTGAGAATGGAACGCTTCCGCAATGAGTACAAGCTCCTGTATTCTTCCTTCTGTAACGCGCTTGTGAAGTTTGTTGAGATAATTGAGATCCAGAACTTGAAGCCAGTGCGCATAGTCGAAAAATACTTTTCCCATTGACGGATCTAATTTCAGCTCCGGCATTTTGTCGGGCGCATCAGGACGTGGGAATCGCAACAACATTCCCTGCTCGTAAAGCACAACGTCAAACATACGCAGCGCACCTGTTGACGACGCTAACGGGCCGCCGCAAAAATATCCGTAACGTTCGCCGCAGCGATATACTTCAACGGGATCAAGATTCGCTCTCACAAAAAGCTCTGCGATTTCGGGTTCTCCCTGACGCTGAAAGACTCTGCGGGCTTTGTCGATTGTGAGAATTTCACGGGTTATTGCTGAGTCACGGCGTATTATGTCGCTCATTTCGGCCTTGATTCTGTCAACGTCAGACTGAGTCACGGGGCCGTCTTCAAACTCCCAATAATGCGAGTCAGCGATTGAATGACGCAATATTGCCTTTCGTCCCAAGACTCTCGCACACGCGATAATCAACACGAATCCTAATGTGCGCTTGTAGATTCTCTGTCCTGTCGGTGAAGTTGATGTGATAAATTCTACGGTTGCGTCCTCATCTACAACCCAATCAAGAGGGCGCGTGTAATTATTCACGAACCATGCTATGACTCTCCGCTGCGGCATGTCGTGCTTGGTGATCATTTCCTCCATTACGTCATGGCCGGTTACTGGTGCTTCTCCTGCTATGTAGCTGGCTATGTATGTGTCTCGTTTCGTTGCTGCTGTTAATACGCAAACTGTGAATGCCATTGAATTAAACCTTTCTGTGAAAATTTCTGCTATTATAATCTATGATGAAACAAAGCATATTGGACGGAGGAATAATCATCACAAAAATTTATCTCGATAACTGCTGCTTTAACAGGCCGTATGATGATCAAAGATTTCTGCGGATATACTTTGAGTCGCAGGCAAAAATTCATGTTCAGGAAATGATAAGGGACGGAAGGCTTCAGCTTGTTACGTCGTATATCTTGAGCTACGAAAATTCCTGCAATCCCTTTACGGTTCGGCGAATAGCGATAGAAAAATTCCTGAGAACTTACAGCTCATATCATGTAGGAGCAGACAAAGCCGGAAAGATAAAGCATATTGCAGACTCCGTTATGTCATGCGGCGTGAAAATGAAGGACGCTTATCATGTAGCCTGTGCTTTAGAGGCTGAATGCAAATACTTTCTGTCGACAGATGACAGGCTGATAAAGAAATATAATTCAGAAAGAATGCTATTGCTGAACCCTGTAGATTTTGTGATGCTGGAGGATGAATAAAATGACAGCCGGAACAGTTGAGATTATAGAACGCGGAATGCAG
Source organism: uncultured Fretibacterium sp. (assembly GCA_946183145.1). Lineage (GTDB taxonomy): Bacteria > Synergistota > Synergistia > Synergistales > Aminobacteriaceae > JAFUXM01. The sequence continues at coordinate 153,648 of CAMGZM010000001.1, forward strand.
TGCCTTGTTCAGGGACTCGGAGATATTGAAGCCGAGAAATTCATAGCGGCGGTTAAGCGAGAGAGATTCGACTATACAGAATGGCAGAGAGATTTTTTTGACGGCATGAGCGCGGAAGACTTTAATTCTTGTGCTGCCGAATATGACATCAAGCACCCTTTCACAAAAAATTAACTCTCCTCACAAAATGATGATGTGAAAAATTCATGAGAAGGCACAAAAAAAGATAAGGCTTTGTGCTATAATATTCTCGCTTACAAAATAATATGCACATGATTATGAGTATACTCCTCCATAATTGTTTACCTTATCTGAGGTAATTATAACACATGGCGGGGTATGTGGTTAATAGTTGTGTGCAAAAATTTTTTCCCGTTTCACAAAGCAACAAGCAACAAGCGTTAAGGGGTTTGCAGTAACCATTCTGCAAGAGGCTTCATCTGTAATAGGCGGCGGATGAAAGAAGGAAAAAATAACAGGAGGAAAAATCATAATGAAGAAAGCACGCAAAGGATTCACGCTCGTAGAATTAGTGATCGTAATGGGAATAATGGGGCTGCTCGGCACAATGGGAATGATGGCAGGACAGCAGGCAACAGACGCGGCAAAAGCATCAAACATAGCGGATAATCTTGAGAGGGCATCAAGCGCAATGATGTCATACTATATCAATAACCACGAGACAATAGACGTAAAGGGCGCGAAAATTGCAGACGTTGTGAAAGGCGCAAACGCTTATCTCAAGAAAGGTTCACTCGTAGCAGGTACTTCAACAGAGGCCGCAGCTACAAAAGGTTCGTACTCAGTAGTTATTTCTACAGAGGGTGATGGCACTAACGCGAATGATACAGCTGCAACTGCGACATGGTACGTGGCCTATAGACTGCTTGACGCTGAAGCAAACGGGAATGTAGGAGCGGCCTTAGCGAACAAGGCAACAAGAATGCAGCTAAAAGATGGTGTTGTAGAGAAAGCGGCTGTAACAGCAGATCCAGATAATGGTGTTGAAGCTCAAGATGCTGTAGAAATTCACCCTTATGACGGCGGAGAGATAGTTTACATGTTTGTCCGCTAGTCTCACACGAACAAACGACAAACCTACCGTAGGCGCGTAAGCGATAACCAAACAACACAATATAAATTGAGTCCCCTCGCCTATAAGGGGACTCTTCTCTTATGTTCTTATGCTGTGAAAGTGTAAGGGATATTGAGACGGTCAAGAATTTTCACGAAATCAGGAATGATCCGGGAATTTCCGCGCAAAGTGAGATATTCCGTTCCGCGTTCTTTGAGCTGTGATTGTGATTGCTCGCTTAGTGTGTCAGCTATGAATATGTCCGTGTCCCGTGCTATCGTCATGTCTGCGCTCTCAGGATTTCCCCTGCCCATCAATTTGACTTCAACGCGGTAAGTTTTTCCCGAAATGCTTTTGAGCCTGTAATCTGTTTCGCGGTCATACGGCAAATTTCTATCACGCCGGAAATTTTCCCTGTCAATAAATTCCTCAGGAACTCTCGCACGCCTGCATAATTCATCAACTAACGGCTTCTCGACTCTCTTGCCTATCGCGCTCCATGCTCCGCCGCGGATCTGAAGTTTCTTTGTCGCCAATGCGTTAATCACTAAAAGGCTTTCAGTCAGCGATAATCTTACAGTAACATCATTACGGCTTATGCTTATTGTTACGGCTAAATCATTTTGCGAGTCATTCTCTAATTCATCAAGCATATCACGAAGGTACGCAAAATTATTCCTCGCAGCGTCAATCATAATTTCTCGCGACGAAGAACCGTACATATTCGTGATTGTCTTCCTGTTAAGCCCGGCATAAATTACAGCGTCTTCAGGAGAAACATTATCACCGTCAATGAAATGTTCTCTGTACCATTCCAGATTAATATCATGGCCGTAAAATTTTGCGTCAACAATCTCATGAAAAAATTTCAGCGTGAAGTCAAAAAATTCTGCGTTCACCGCGTTAATCACTTCATCACGGTAATCATTCCCAGATAGTAATTTGCTGACTGCGCTTTTTACTGCTTCTTCCCCGAACGTCATAATATCCACCGCTTTCACTCTCGATAATATTCGCGTAATCCTCGTTAATCTCACAGAGAACGGGAATCCTTCCCATTTTCCGCGCCGCTCTTCCGAATGTCCCAGAACCCGCAAAAGGATCTAGCACCGCATCCCCCTCGAACGAATAATAACGCAAAACTTTCCGGCATAATTCTTCCGGGAAAACAGCCGGGTGATTCTTGTCGTATTTCGGAGCAATGTGCCAGCAGTTTGTCGTGTCTATTGGTTCGTCGTCGTGCCTGTCGTAATCGTCATATGCCTTCATGTTACGGTCAAGCAGGAACGCGCATTCCTTGCGGTAAACCATGAGGCTCTCTGTTATGCAGTTGGGCTTGTAGGATAACGGCTTGCGGGTCTGCCTGTAACCGCTCACCCTGTCAGGCACTGAAGGCTCAGGCTTGACCCACAAAATTTCGTCAACAAAATAATATCCCGTCTGTGTCAAAACTCTGTGCAAGTCGTAATGTATCGGGTATCTTATGCTCTCGAACTCGCGACCGGGGCGGCGTGTTATGACTGGTGAAACGTTCACGATGATGAAGCGTCCGTCCTCTAATACACGGTTGCACGCGTAAAATGTTCCGGCCATTTTCGACAGGTATACGGCGTATGATGAATAGTCTGAATACTCGCGGGCGTTGTAATACGGCGGGGACGTGAATATGAGCTGAATTGAGTTTGACGGAAGAGTTTTGAGAGTCTCTGTGTTGTCGCCAATCAGTAAAAGCGGAGATGTAATTTTGTTTGCGGGGCGTTGCTTTTCTTTTTGCTGACGGAAGTTGTAATACTCGTTCATTTTGCTGATAATCTCATTGTCCCAAAAAGTTATCATCTCATCACGAAGGCGCGAAAATCTTTCATCATCTTTGCTTCTGTATAGGCACGTTCGGAACATCTGATATATCAATTCCATCGGGTTATCTCTGCTGAATGCTTCCTCCCTCAGAAAGTCATATATCCTGGTGCTGTCGTTATGCCGTCCGATAGATGATACTGCCTCGCGACGGACATCAATATTTTCATCTGACCTGAATATTTCAAGAAGTGTGCCAAAACTTTCCGGCGTTCTGATTTTTGCGAGTGCTTTAACTTTTTCGACCGTGTACATTTAGTGCTTTGCTTCGCTGTCTATTGCTCGTCAAATCTCAGTTTCTGAGTCTACACCGTCAAGAGCACGTAATTCTATGCCGCCCGTAACATAAACTTTCGTCAGGTCTTGTACTGCTATTATGCTCATTATCTCGACCTTCCTCCGCCCATGCGCCCTATTCCCCTCGGAGCCCCGCCGAATAATCCGCCGCTAGTTTGCCTTCCTGTCTTGACTCCTTTTTGCGCGTTCGTTACGAGTTCGACTCCCTCGCGCAATGCAGGACGTTTTCTGTCAGAGCTTTCTTTTACCAGCTCAACCCATCGGCTGTCGGTTATCCCTGTAACAACCTGAACAGGCCTCATCATGAAACCGTTTCTTTCAGGCCACAAGATTCCCGAATGAAGAGTCCTTTTCGCCGTCAAAATTTCGCGGTCAAATGAGATTGTCGCAAGCAAATCTTCAGGAGGCGTGAATCTCAATGCCGCTACGGGGATTCGCAATGCGTTGTCAGCTTTTGCAGTCTCGATTGAAACATTTGCTGTCATTCCCGGCTTAAGTTTAAGCTCGTCATTGTTCACGTGAATTATCACAGTATACGTTACGACATTCTCGCTTGAGTTAGGGGCTATTCTGACCTGCACAACCTTCCCGGAAAATGTTTCGTCAGGGAATGCGTCAACACGAAATGTTACGTTTTGTCCCTCTGCTACCGTTCCTATGTCGGCCTCGTCTACTTTTGCCTCAATCTTCATGCGTGTGAGATCTTCAGCTATCTTGAAGAGTGTCGGAGCCTGCAAACTTGCCGCTACTGTCTGCCCTGCGTCTACCTGTCTGTCAATAACGACTCCGTCCACGGGGGATTTTATCTGCGTGTAATTGAGATTTGTACGTGCGCGTTCTAATGCTGCTTTTGCCTGCTTTACGCGGGATTGTGCTTCCTGCAATGAAGCTTTCTTCATCTCTACGTCTGCTTCACTAGTATCAACTTCACTGCGTGCGATAAGTTTGCGGCTGAATAGTTCCTTGTTGCGCGTGTATTTTCTCTGTGAATCGGTTAATGCTGCCTGTGCGCTTTTCACGGCTGATTCATTCACTGCGAGTGAGGCTTGTGCTTCGTTGAGAGTCAGACGCAGGACAGAAGGATCTATCAGCGCGATTATTTGTCCGGCTTTCACGGGCGTGTTGAAGTCAACATAAATCTCCTGCACCGTTCCTGATACCTGAGTTCCGACTTGCACGACTGTTAGCGCGTTAAGCTCGCCTGTTGCTGTAACTTCTGAGACTATATCACCGCGAGTTATTGCTGACGTTGTGAGGCCGTAATTCACGTGTTCGGGCTTGAAGAAATATTCCCATATTAGCCAGCAAAGCCCCGCAAAGATTCCCAGTATCAATAACTTTTTGAGTCCCGCTCTCATGTTACAGCCCCCGCAATATGCTCAAGCGTTCGTAGCCTATATTTTCGTTGTCGGAATTAAGTCGTCCTAATGGTATTGCCTTGTTCGTTCCGTGATAGTCGCTTCCTCCTGAGACCAACAGCCCAAAAGTTTCGGCGGTCATGGCCAGCTCTTTGCATTTCTTCACGGGATATTTCGAGTACCAGCACTCCAAGCCCTTTATGCCGTATGAAATCAATTCGCGCAATGTGATTCGGAACTGCTCTTCTGTCGATTCCTTTTCGCCCTCACCGCCTAAAGGATGCGCCCAAACTGCAATCCCTCCAGCAGAATTTATTGACCTCACAGCCTGACGCGCCGGGATTCTCGTTGAGCCTGTTATACATTTGTCGATATAGCGTTCTATTGCGTCCTGTATGTTGTCAGCGAGTCCCTTCATCACCATCATGTTAGCTATGTGAGGCTTGCCCACACTCGGAATGCTGAGAAGCGATGTTATTTCGTCATCAGTAAACGTTATCCCGAAATTTTCACGCAATAACTTTATTCGCAGATGAAACTTTTGATGACGCAGATTATCACCCGTCATTAATGCTTCCTTGAAATCAGGATTGTATTCATCATATCCCAGTCCCAATATATGACACTTTGTCCCGCTGTCAGTTACGCATGAGAACTCCACGCCCTGAATGAACTTTATCCCCGGCGGAATTATCTTCTTCATTCTCAGCGCGCCCTTTATTGTGTCATGGTCGGTTATCGCAAAAATCGTTATTCCGGCCTTCTGAATGTTCCACAACAATTGCTCCGGCGAGTCCGTCCCGTCTGAAGCGTTTGTGTGAATGTGCAAGTCTACCGTTCCTGCCATAATTCTTGTCTCCCTTCGATTTCTTGCGGAAAATGCCCTAATGCCTCGTCAAGATTCGCTCTTGCTGTCTGCGCGTCATATATTGCTGTGTAATACGTGTGCTTTGAGTCCGCGAGTGCTGAAACTGCGTCGCTTACTTCTACAGAGTTCCCGACTCCTACGCTGTAACGGCCGTTCGCAAGCTCTAAATTTTCCTCAGAATATTTTACGGCCTCTTCTGCTGCTTTTGCCCGGTCTTTTGCGTTGATGAGTGATAATGCCGCGCTCATTACTCCGTATGTGATACTCTGCCTCAATGCGTCAACATCCGCGTATACCTGCTCAAGCTGTATTCTTGCGCGTGTGATGTTTGCTTTCGTCTCGCCTCCGTCAACAACAGGTACATTCACATTCACGCCCGCGTAATAATTCGTGTCTGTCGTTCCGTGCTGCCTATTGCTTAGTGATGTGCCTGCCTGCCCCGTAACAGTCGGTGAATTTGCCCTCGCTGTATCTTTTATCGTCAATTCGCCCGCTGTTATGTCGTGCATTAATTTTCGGAAGTCTGGACGGTCTGACAACGCGACATCAACAAGTGAGTCAAAATTTTCCGGCAGTGAAGGCAGCAATAACTCTTTCGGCACCGTGATATTGAACGTGCTGTGAATCTCCGTACCCATTGCGACTTTCAGGGCTTCCTGAGCGAGTAATATATCATTGTTAGCCTTGAGGAGTGATACTCTTGCTGATGATAGATCTGACTGCGCTTTTGTTACGTCAATGTACGGACTGTTGCCGACATCATATAAACCCTGCGCGCGCGTCAAATGTTCCTCAAGGTTATTCACTCTTTCTTGCTGTAAATCACGGTCAAGAAATTTCAGCACTAAGTCATAATATTTGCGTTTTGCTTCTGCTGTTACGGTTGTCATAGTGCGCTGATGAGTTTCATGCGAGGCTTTGAGATTTTCATCACGAATCTGACGCTGAATTTTGTTGCGGCTGTTGTCGTAAATTAATTTCGTTGCGCTGAGTGTTATTGACTCGTTGTGGTAATTGTCGCTGAAGTAATCATAATCACCGTTGTAACGCGCTGAGCCTGTGAGAGTAACTTTGACTCTTTTTGCGGCTCTGAGGGATTCTATTTGCGCCTCGATGTCTTTTGCTGATGCTTTTGTCTTACGGAGTGAGGGGTGATTGTTCAGTGAAAGTATCAGGCATTCTTCAAGCGATAACCCGGAAATATCCGGCGAAATATTTTGTGCATAAGAGGCTGTGAAGGATAATAATATTAATGTGAGAGTGAGAAAAATTCCGCGCATAACTAAGACTCCTGCAAATAAAATTAAACCCCGTGAATTAGATTTTACACTAAATCACAGGGTCAAGTATATTCGCTTTGCTTGAAGACTTTGTGAAGTTACCCGCGTGTTATCTCCGTGTTTGCCATTTTCTCATAGACTTTTGCGAGCGCGCTGTGATCTTCCTGCCCGCAGCCGTCGCCGTGAAGAATCTTCATCATTTCCGCAACCTGTACCGTTAAAGGTATCGGACTGTCTACAGCTTTAGCCGCGTCCATGACATTCGCCAAGTCCTTGATGTGAAGATCGATCTTGAAGCCGGGCTTGAAGTTGCGATCCATAATCATCGGTGCTTTTGCGTCCATAACTGTAGAGCCTGCGAGTCCTCCGCGTATTGCCTGATAGATGGCCTCAGGATTAACACCTGCTTTCTTGCCGAGCATTAACGCTTCACTTACTGCCGCGATGTTTACAGCAACAACAATCTGATTGCAGAGTTTCGTAACATTTCCCGCGCCGATTTCACCGCATAATACGACACTTGAACCCATAGCCTTTAACACCGGCTCGAATTTCGCAAAGACTTCTTTCTTTCCTCCGACCATGAAACTCAATGTACCGTCAATAGCTTTAGGTTCACCGCCTGAAACAGGAGCGTCAAGCATATCGATTCCCTTTTTGGCTAATGCGTCTGCAATTTCGCGGCTCGCAATGGGATTGATTGATGACATATCTATGAATGCCGCGCCTTTCTCCATGTGGTCGGCTACTTTGTCATCCTCAAGCATAACGCTTTTTACGTGGGGCGAATTGGGGAGCATCGTCAAAACAAGCTCGACTCCCTTTGCTGCGTCTACAGCGTTGGCGGCCTTTACGGCTTTTCCCTTCGCGAACTCTACAACCTCATCTGCTACTGCTGCTGTGCGGTCATAAACGCGTAACTCATGGCCGGCTTTGACGAGATTTTTAGCCATAGGTTTGCCCATGATGCCAAGTCCGATAAATCCTATTTTCATTTTTGTGTTGCCTCTCTTTTTGTGGAATGAATGTATTATATCAGACTGCAATATCAATCACTATGCAAGTAACGTTATCGACTCCGCCTTTCATGAGCGCGGCTTCTGTGAGGGCGTTCACGGTGTCTTCAGGCGAGTCATAATTCTTCATGAGACCCGAAATTTCGCGGTGAGTCAGCATCTTGTTGAGACCGTCAGAGCAGAGAAGGACTCTTTTGTTCTCGTCATACCCTAAGAGGCCGTAAATGTCGGGTGATGAGTCTGCTTTATCCGCTCCCATTCCTATATAGCGCGTGAGTACGTTGCTCCATCGTGAGTTTTCTGCGTTCTTTGCGCTGAGGCGGCCTTCCTGTATCATCTCTTCTGCTACTGTGTGATCGTAATTGACGCGTAATAATGTTCCGTTTCTGTCGAGCCTGTGACAACGCGAGTCGCCTAAGTTGTATGCGGTGAAAAAGTTTTTTCCGAACACAGCAAGTATCATCGTCGTGCCAGTCTGAATATTACGCTCGTTCATCAAGGCTGTGAGTTTTGAGTTAGCGTCTTTCACGAAAGAGTCTACTGCTTCATGTTCGCACGTAAGAATCTCATGAAAATTCTGCGACAAAGTTTCAGCCGCCGTTAATGAAGCAATTTCCCCGCAGTCATGGCCGCCCATACCGTCAAAAACAGCAAAGACACAAGGAACATCAGCGACTCCCTTCATGAAAAAAGGCTTGTCATATTCTGAAGGTGTCATGAAAATACCGTTGCAGAAAAAATTATCCTCGTTGTTCGTTCTTACTTTGCCGACATCTGAACGCACAGCAAATTTCACGCCCGCCATGATGATTTTCACCTAACGTGATTGCGCAAAACCGTTTTTCTTGAGTGCTTTAAGCTCTATAGCGTTTACGGGAAAAACTTTGTCGCCCTCTTCTACGAGTGATATATTTCCCATTCCCTTTTCAGCCCGCACGGCCTTGCATGAGTTCTCCGTCGCATAAGTAACTTTCACGACAGCGAGATTCATCTCTTCATCTCCTGAGACTGTGTATATCCGGTAATAGCCTCCTTTGTTCGCTCCGTTCATTGTCCCCAAGTCTATTGTGATTTCTTTGCCTTCTTTTTGTGTTACTGTCGGGAAATATCCTGTTAATTTTTCGAGGACTTTGAGAGTCAATTTTGATGATAATTCTGATATTGCGCCCGCGTCCATTCCGCTCAAGTTTGAACTCCCTTTTGAGACTCCGTAAATGCTGATATTGTTTCCTCCCTGTGCCGCCCGTCCGAAGGCTGAGTCTGACATTACTTCTTTTCCCGTCTCAGTGTCATAAACTTTTATCTCTGCTTCTGCGCGTGTTTCTTCTTTGTGAGAACTTACGATAACGATTCCGCTGTTCTTTGAAGTCCGCTTGAAACTTGTTACTGTTCCGGCGATGACATATTTGCATTTCGCGAGCTTTCCGATTTGGATTGCTGTCTCTTTTGAGATATTTCCCGCCAAAGGAATAGTATTCTGCGTTGCGATCATCATCATCTGTTCGGTACTCATGACAGAAAATTTCTCAGAAAGTCCGAGCATCTGCGCAAACGTATCACTTACCGCCGCGGCAAATCCTCCCTCAATTCCTGCGCTGCTCTGAAACCTCAGGACACCCGCACGGATTCTTTCGTCAGCCTCGGCAGTGAATGAAGTGCATAAAACGACAGCCAGCAATGAAAACGCTAACTTCTTCATGAAAATCTTTCCTCCTGAAAAAAAATTTGTGATAATGACGGATATTCTAACAGAAAGTACAATAACGGCCATGAATAAATTAAACCGCGATTTTTATTCGCATGATGCTTGTTACGTTGCAGAGAAATTAATCGGTAAAATTCTCGTTCACGAATCGAATGACGGGCTCACATCGGGAATTATCGTAGAGGCTGAAGCGTACAGAGGCCCGGAGGACAAAGCAGCTCACAGTTACGCCGGAAAACGAACATCACGAACCGAAATCATGTATCACGAAGGCGGGCTCGCGTATGTATATCTCATCTACGGAATGTATTACTGCTTCAACGTTACTGCGAGTTATCCGGGAAAACCTGAGGCTGTATTGATACGCGCAATAGAACCGCTTGAAGGAATCGAGCTGATGATTCGCAGACGCAAAATTTCTCGTGTGATTGATTTGTGCAACGGGCCGGGAAAATTGTGCAGTGCGATGGGAATAACGAGGGAGCATTACGGAATCGATTTGTGCGGTGATGAGCTGTACATTACGGAGGGCGTGAAAGATTTTCGGGTTAAGACTTCGGAACGGGTTAATATTGATTACGCTGAAGAGTGCAGAAAATTCTTGTGGCGTTACTTTGCTGACGGGAATAAATTTGTCTCAAAGGTAAAAGAAAACCGCCCGCAAATTTCTACGGACGGCAATTAATTTTTGCTGTTACGATTCTTTTTGCGTCAAAATTTATTCGGGATCTTTTCCCCATAAACCTTTCTTTTGTTCGCGCGCTTCTCTCTGAATGTAGACGAATATATTTGAGTACCGGGAGTTAGGCTGTACCGTCATAAGCTGTGCATATCCTCCCTCAAGAAGTATTGCGTTGAACATGTACTTGCGGATTGCGGACTCATCATCAAGCTGTTTCTTTGTTGGTTCTTTGAGCCATACATAAGCGAGCATTCTGTCGTAACGGTCTCTGACTCCCACGTCAGTTTGAAGCCATACAGTTTTACCGTCAAGTTGAGACTTCGTGAAGTTGCTTGCCTCTTTGCCGTAATAGCCTACTGGTTTTGTTGGGTGAACTGTTTCGGGGGTATCAACACCGAGCATTCTCACGCGCTCTTTAAGGTACTTGCTTCCGTCGTCAAAAAGGAATGAGATAATCATCGTGTCGCCGTCAACGACTCTCTCAACCTTTGCTTTGTAGACGGTGTTGCGCCGAATTTCGAGGGACTCTAAAGCGTTAGGGCCTTTGTGGTAATGATATTCGCCTGTTTCCTTGTCGTAATGCCCGCCGTTTTTGTCGAGCTTCCCCGGATGAGCGGAGGCCGTTAATGTCATGGCCAGTACGAGAATTGCAGAGAGAATGAATCTTAACTTACGCATGAATGAATCAATCCTTTCACAGAAAATTGAAACGGGAAATATAATAGCACAGTGATAATTTCACGCTGACAAATCATAAATCACCCTCACAAAGAACAATGCAAGAACAACAAGTATCACAGGCCGGACAGCTTTTGAGCCGCCCTTCTCGAAGAACTTTGCGCCGATGTAATTTCCTGCGATGCTGAAGAGTCCCGCAATGATTCCGATTGGGATATTCACTTTGTCATTCATTAGGTAGACAGCAAGAGCTGAGACTCCCGTCGCAAAATTTATCGCCTTTGTTACGCCGTTAGCTTTCTGAACGCTGAGACCTGCTGCCCCGGCCATGAGCAACAACATAAACGTTCCCGCGCCCGGCCCGTAAAAGCCGTCGTAAAACCCCGTGCTTAACGCCACAAGAGCGCAGATAATGTACGTTCGTGATGTGATTACGTCAGCAGAGTCTTTATGTTCGCGCAATAAGTCCTGACTCCTGAAGACGTACCAAGCTGTTACGGGAATGATTGCGAGCATAAGAATCTTGAACGCGTAATCGTCAATCAACAGTGCGGTTTTTGCGCCGAGTGAAGAGCCTATGAACGCGAAAATTATTCCGACAGCAGAAAGTTTCAGGGGCATATAGCCATCACGCAGGAACTTCATTAACGCCGTGAATGTTCCCATTGCCGAGCTGATTTTGTTTGTGCCGATCGCGAAAATCACGGGGAAGCCTGAAATGATGTACGCAGGAAGAGTGATTAATCCTCCGCCCCCGCCTATTGCGTCAACGACTCCGCCGATGAATATCAACGGGCAAATTATGAATAGCTGTGATAATGTCCAGTCCATTAACAGCCGCCTATGTCCGAACGGTAACGCATTCCGTCAAAAGAAATTTTGCTGACTGCCTCATATGCTTTTGAGCGCGCCGACTCTAAATCGTCATCAACGGCATTAACGGCTAAGACTCTTCCGCCTGATGTGAAAAATTTTCCGTCCTCCGATTTTGTTCCCGCGTGGAAGATCTCAACGCCCGGAATTTTCCCAGCGTCCCCGAAATCAATCGGGTAACCAGTGAGATATGACCCGGGATAACCAGCAGACGCGCACACAACACAGCATGAAGCACCCTTGCGGAATTTCACCGGGCAATCGGATAATTTTTCCTCACGTACGGCAATCATAACATCAAGCAAATCTGACTCCATCAATGGCAAAACGGCTTCTGCTTCTGGGTCTCCGAATCTGCAATTGTATTCGATAACTTTCGGGCCTTCATTCGTGAGCATGAGACCGAAATACAAGCAGCCTTTGAAGGTTCGTCCTTCTTTGTTCATTGCGTTGATTGTGGGAAGAAATATCGTCCTCATACATTCGTCAGCAATTTCGGGAGTGTAATACGGGTTCGGTGCGATTACTCCCATTCCGCCGGTGTTAGGGCCTTTGTTGCCGTCATAAGCGCGCTTGTGATCCATTGATGAGACCATAGGGACAATCGTTTTGCCGTCAGTGAACGCAAGCACAGTAACTTCATGGCCGGATAAGCATTCCTCAATCAAAATTTTCTCACCGCTTGCGCCGAATGATTTATCCTTCATGCACGAGATTATTGCGTCTTTTGCCTGCTGGAAATTTTCTGCGACCGTAACGCCTTTTCCCTTTGCGAGGCCGTCAGCCTTAATGACGATGGGACAATCTGATAACGCCGCGTGTGATAATGCCTTGTCGATGTCGGAAAAAATTTTGTAGCCTGCTGTGGGAATGTGATATTTTGTCATGAGTTTTTTTGCAAAAATCTTGCTGCTCTCAATTAATGCTGCTTTCTTTGTGGGGCCGAAACATTTAACGCCTTCAGCCTCTAATCTGTCTACAGCTCCCAAAGCTAAAGGGTCATCGGGTGCGACGATTGCGAAATCGATTGCGTGAGTGTGAACGAATGAGATTATGCCGTCAATGTCTTCTGCTGAAATTTTGACGCATTCAGCGAGCTGAGATATTCCGCCGTTGCCTGGAAGGGCGTAAATCTTGCTGACTTTGGGATTCTTTGCGATTAGGGAGGTGATAACGTGTTCGCGTCCGCCTCCGCCGATTATTAGTATGTTCATGTTGAGCCTTCTTTCTTTAGGGTTATGAAAGACCTAATATTTTTTCAGCTTCATCAGCAGGGATAAATTCATGACAGTCTTTATCCTGTTCAATTTCCGCCAGCATCTGCAAGTCAAATTCATCTGGTTCTGTTTCTGGTATGCTGTACCAGTCTGCCGAATGAGCAAACTCGTTTGTGATAAACTCCCACAACTTTAAAGCAGATGCGTTATCCATTACGGTAACAGCTCCGAATATTCGTTCCTTAATTGCGTTCAATCAGTTTTATCCTCTTTTATTAATGAAAATGATATGGCCGTCATGGTCGAAAATCACTCTGTAACTTCCGACCCGTAACCTGTAGCCATTTCTGCCCTGAAGTTTTATGATGTCGCCCTCTGGAATTTGCTTTATTGCCTGCACGATAAGTTGACGAATACGCAAGGGCTGTTTATTCAGGAATTTGATTGCCTGCTTTGAGTACTGAATCTCATTAAGCATCTTCTGCGATTGTGTGTTCGCGTCCGCCTCCGCTGATTATGAACATGTTCATGTGATTGCTTCTTTCGTTAGTGATGGAACAATCTCCTGCCCGTCATAACCATAGCCATCCCGTAATCATCGCAAGCCTTAATCACTAAGTCATCGCGGATTGATCCTCCCGGCTGCGCTACAAACTTCACACCGCTCAACCTCGCACGCTCTATACTGTCAGGGAACGGGAAGAAAGCATCACTTCCGAGACTCGCGCCTGCATTCTGTGAGATGAAGCTCCGTTTTTCGTCAGCACTCAGAAAATCACCGCCAAGCATTGACGATATAGCGTTGTCCCTTTCAGGCCGTCCCAAATCATCGCGGAACTCAAGCTCCAACACTTTCGGATGTTCACGGAGCAAACGCAAGTCTGCCTTATCACACGCAAGCCTCACACAGTGCAATCTTGACTGCTGACCAGCCCCGACTCCTAACGTCTGTCCGTCCTTCGTAACACATACTGAGTTTGACTGCGTATATTTCAGCGTGATTAGTGCGAGAGTCAAATCTCTTCTTGCGGATTCGGGAATGTCTTTGCGGACTGTTACGGGCGAGTCATATTTCGACGGCTCAATTACGGGTGCTGTGTTCCGTCCCTGCTCAAACGTTATCCCGAAAATGTCGCGGGTTTCTGTTGACACTGGCTCATAATCCGGGTCAATCTTAACGACTGCGTAATTTCCTTTGCGTTTTGACTTGAGAATTTCGAGGGCTTCTGGAGTGTATGAAGGCGCGATTATTCCGTCTGAGACTTCACGCTTGATGAACATCGCGGTTATCTCGTCGCATTCGTCGCTCAACGCTATCCAGTCCCCGAATGATGACAATCTGTCTGTGCCTCTTGCGCGCACATATGCACAAGCCAGCGGGGAGTCGTTTATGCTGAGATTTGAGTCGACAAAGAAGAGTTTTCGTTCTGTTTCTGTGAGAGGGAGTCCGATTGCTGCGCCTGCGGGACTCACGTGCTTGAATGAAGCTGCTGACGGAAGATTGAGACTCGCTTTCAGTTCGCGGACTAACTGCCACGAGTTGAGAGCGTCAAGAAAATTTATGTAGCCCGGCCTGCCGTTGAAAATTTCGATGGGCAATTCGCTTCCGTCCCTCATGAAAATTTTTGCTGGTGTCTGATTCGGATTCGTTCCGTATTTCAGCTCGTATTCTTTCATTGATTTTCACTGCTACGTAAAAAGTGTTATTTCGTGTTACCGACACTTTTTCGACCGTTCCTCATTCTTTCCGTATTTCTACAGCATTTCCTGCCCTCGTTCGCCGTAGCTAATAGAGTTGGTTCGGCAGTCCAGAGGCTTTTACTTCCCGCGTAGCCCGCGGTAGCTATGTTTCCATAGAATTTTCATTTTATTGGTCGTTTTGCATCTCACACCCCGGCACGTAGCAGATTATTCCTCCTTTTATCTTTTGTCAAGGTGCTGTGAGTAACACTAATTATCATAATTTTTCTCAAAAATAGGAGCTAGATATGTCTCCTTATTGCGTTTATTATTGTGTCTCTGAGATTGTCATAATCTGTCTCAATTGCTCCAAGAGATTTTATTCGGTTAAGCGTGATTATCTTCTGCATTCCGACTCCGGCTTCAATTGAACGAGTCAGAAGCACAAAGAATTTCCATTGCGACAAGTCCAGAATATTAAGGCTCTCCTGTTCGATGTGATTGTGAAAGCAGAAAACATATACATCAGAATCCCGCGTGAGTTCATCAGCATATGTACTTGTCTCCATGTCCCACGAATGAGCCGGACGAATCGAGAAACTTACGGACGATAATTTTTCCTGCGGCCATACCTGAATATATCCTGACGCTTTGACCTCTATTTTGATTCCTTCAGGCGAAAGAACATCATAGCTTTTCCAGCTTTGGCGGACTGTATCAGACTCATTCATTGCCGTGTGAACTAGAAACTCCGCGAATGCTGCCCGCTCTGTGTTGTCGATTAATGCCGAATGCGCCCATGACCAATAATCTGTCAGCCGTAATTCTGTGCCTGTGATTCTTCCATGGCCGGTTAACGCTTCTGACTCAATCAGCGGATATTTATGCTGTCTGCGTGTTGTACAGCTTATCCCGATATTTTTCACCGTCATAATATCTCACGTAAAGCGCAACACGGTAATCCTCGCCGAGTTCACGCCACAATGACTCCGCAAAGTGATTCATGTCATCAGGGATATTCACCTCTCGCGGTTCTCCCTCAAATGAAGGCAGGACTCCTCCGGGCATTACGTCATGATCATACGTGTGAATGAATCTTCCTTTTCCCGGCGTGTATTCATACTCGTAGAAATATTTTCCGGCTCTCTTCAGTATGCTCTGCTTGTGGCCTGAAGGTGTCATTATCGCGCTGATTCTTGGCGTGTAGTGCGGCGCGTCAGGCTCATATTCCCGTGTCCTCAATGCCTCCTCGAATGTTCCGCCGTTCTTGAGCGAGTCATATATTGTGTCTGTCTGGTCGCCGTTCGTGATGATTATGTTGCCGCCGATTATGCGCAAAGGAGAATACAGAATCAATGACGGGTCAAAATTTTTGTCATCGCGAGTCAGTTTTATGATGAGATTATCCCCGGAACGCTCAAAGATCCGTGCCTTGCTTGAAACACTCCGTCCCATGATGAAATACGCAAGCACTTTCCCGCCTGAAGGACTCATCCCCGTAATGATTCCCCGGCCTGCATATTTCTGCGGATGAGGGAAAATTTTCGGCTCAATCTTCCTGCATACAGTCTCAACAGCACGGGGCAATATTACCCATTCGCAATTCTCCATCACTCTGCGCTGTAAAACTTCCGGCGTGTCATTGGGAAGAATGTCTATTGCTTTCTGCGCAATAATCTCCCCTCCGTCTGGAATCTCGTTCACAAAATGCACAGTCGCACCCGTAACTTTCACTCCCGATTTCAACACAGCCTCATGAACTTTCAGGCCGTAAAAACCTTTTCCGCAAAATGACGGTATCAATGACGGGTGAATGTTCACGATTGGGACTTTAACGCGGTCAAGAAATTCTTTCGTCAATATCTTCATGTACCCAGCAAGAATTATCATATCCGGCTTCACAGTCTCAAGCACAGAAATTATTTCAGACTCATTTTTTGCGACTGTTGAAGGAATGCCCGCATTTTTCGCACGGGCTAAAGCGTAAGCATCTTCACAGCTCGATATGACGTGAATAACCCTTCCCGATGACAATACGCCGTTGTTCTGAGCGTCAATTAACGCCTGAAGGTTTGTTCCTCCTCCTGACACCATTACAGCAATTTTCAGCAAAGTATTAGTCCTCCCTCGCCTTTCACAATTTCGCCTGCTACACATGAGCCGTCAACAGCCCTCAAAATTTCGTCAGCATTATCACGCGAACAAATTATCATCATTCCCGCGCCCATGTTGAAAACGTGATACATTTCTTCGCGGCTGATATTTCCAGTCCTCATTATCACGTCAAAAATCGCAGGAGTATTTATCGATCGTGTATCAATTTTCGCTGACAGTCCTTCAGGAATCGCACGCGGGATATTCTCCCAGAAGCCTCCGCCCGTAATATGTGCGAGACTCTTAACACGGCGGATTATCGGCAATACATCTTTGACGTAAATTCTTGTCGGTGTCAGAAGCTCATCGCCTAATGTCCGTCCCAATTCATCAATGTACGTGTGAATGTCAGTCTCTGCAAAAACTTTTCGCACCAGTGAGAAGCCGTTTGAATGGACTCCCGATGAAGGAATAGCGATAACCACATCTCCGGCCATGACGTTATGAGGGTCAAGAATTTCATCACGTTCCGCAACTCCAACGCAGAACCCAGCAATGTCATATTCATTCTCAGGGTAAAATCCCGGCATTTCAGCAGTTTCACCGCCGATTAGCGCACATTGAGACTGCACGCAGCCTTCAGCGACTCCCGAAACGATTTCGGCGACTCTCTCAGGAATATTTTTGCCGACAGCTACATAGTCCAGAAAGAATAACGGCCTCGCACCGCAGCAAAGTACATCATTCGCGCACATTGCAACGCAGTCAACGCCGACAGTGTTATGACGGTTCATCATGAACGCAATCTTGAGCTTTGTCCCGACTCCGTCAGTCCCGGAAACCAGCACAGGATTTTTCATCCCGGACGGAAGCTCGAACATTCCCCCGAAACCGCCGAGACTCCCAATCACGCCGGGAATCATTGTGCGTTCGACATGGCCGCGCATGAGTCTTACTGCGTCATATCCCGCCTGAACATTCACGCCCGACTCTTTGTAGCTATTGCTGACTGTATTTCGCTCTGATGTCATTGTCTTTCTGGTCAACCCTTTCTGCCATCTTCACAGCCTCTTCATCAAGCCTCATGAATAATCCTTCATCATCAACCGCAAGAATCCTCCCTGCAAGCCACGCTGAATTTTCCCCGCCGTTAATCGCAACACACGCAACAGGAATCCCCGGAGGCATTTGCACTGTCGACAAAAGCGCGTCCATTCCGCCCAAATCATCAGACTTAACCGGGACTCCTATCACAGGGACTCTCGTATGAGCCGCCAACACTCCCGCAAGTGCCGCCGATTTTCCTGCGATTGCGATAATTACGCCGATGTTATTGGCTCGGGCATTGAGGGCAAAATCACGGGCTTTTTCGGGCGTTCTGTGAGCTGAGATTACGCGGACTTCATGAGGGATATTGAGACGGGTCAAGACTGTGATACATTTTTCGGCAACGGGCAAATCTGAATCGCTTCCGAGAATTATTGCAACAGTCTTCATGATTGGCTGCTCACTTTCACGGTTGGAATCTTGCTGAGTTTTGAGAACGCTGAAAGAGGCAATGCGGGTGTTGCTTTGAGGTCTGCTGATTTGGGAGCTTCTGAAGCTGTCCTGTTCTCCTTCACGATTACGTCCCACAGCTCTTTTCGCCAAATCTGAGTCGACTGCGGAGCCGTTATCCCTAATCTTACGACATCACCGCGCACATCAATCACCATTATCTCAATGTCCGTGCCTATCTGTATGCTTTCGTTGACTCTCCTGCTTAAGACTAACATTATTTCCCGCCTCCGTTCTTGTATGCAGAGGCTTTCATTTTTTCGCGGACATCTTCAGGAAAAACGACATGCCTTATCGGGTACTCTTCATTGAGGGCGATTATCTGTACGGCTTTGTGAGTCTTGAGGTTTATGAGGATTGGCGCGCGCAAGTTCGCAGTCATGTTCCACGGGGCTGACTCAGGAATCGACACGACAATCAACAGTGCCAAGTCTGAATAGTTCATGCTGCCTATGAGCCGTAATTCGTCCTCCGGGATTCTTGCGTTGTAGTCGGGCTGTATTGCGTCGGGTGAAGTTACCGGGAGAGCGAGTGATGGATCGTCAACAGACTGAAGCCATTTCACCGCGCTGTCATCACTGCCGATTAATATCCAGCTGTGTTTTGTCTCGAATGCAGGAATACCGCGGGGGAAAAACAATATTTCCTCCTGTGTATATGAGACTTCGCCAAAACGTTCGGTCTCTAATTTCATGTCTGACATGTTTTGTATCTGCTGCCTTTCAGTTAATGGAAATTTACGCGCATAATAATAGCATGTCGCTTAATCTCTATCATTGCTAACTTTCAGAATTGTTGCTAAACTGACTGGCTATTATGGAGCAGGATTTATTTAGCTGGCTTAATTCCCAGAAAAAAACAAATGATACAGGTCTTCTTGTTGCGCCTTTGAGTCAAAATTCGGAGTCGCCGCTTGAGAATCACGCGCACGAAAATCAAATCACCGTCCCAGACTCACAACAGCAAGATACAAACGCATATTTTCAGAATCACGACTCAGAATCTCAACAGCAAGATTTTTCCGCGTATATCAATGACGAGTCAGCAAAAGATTTTCAGCGGCATGAAGATACGAGCGCATACACTCAGGATTACGACTCAGAATCACAACAGCAAGATTCATCCGCGTATGTCAATGACGAGCCAGCAAAAGATTTTCAGCGGCATGAAGATACGAACGCATACCCTCAGGATTACGACACAGAAGCACGACAGCAAGATTTTTCCGTATATGTCAATGATGAGTCAGCAAAAAGTTTTCAGCGGCATGAAGATACAAGCGCATATTCTCAGAATCTCGCACCAGAATCACGACAGGAAGAATCGCCCGCATATGTCAATGATGAGCCAGCAAATGAAGATGATATTTTGCAGACTCTTCCGCCTGAAGCAGTCTCATACGGAGATGACGAAATCCCGCAGGATCACGACTGGCAGGAACGCGCAACGGGCTTCACACTGAGCCTTGACGAACCGCCCCCGGAACTCTGGACACACATCAATGATGATGACCCTGACCCAGAATATGAAGCTACAGACAGTTTGCAGGGAGCAGCGTATGTTCAGATACATGGCCGGAATTTTACGGAGCGTCTGCACCACACGTTAAAGCACAGGAAAGAACGTGCAGAGGAACGGGCGCAGGCTGAAAACGATAATCCCCCGTCAAAAACTCTCATGCAGATAGCTGTGATTCTCTGCGGAACTCTCGTTATCGTTATGGGATTCGCTTGCCTCTCTTTGTGGTTCGTATGGCGTGAGACTCCTGACGGCATGAAACGAAGGGCAGAGTCATTCATCGAGTCAGGGAATTTTGACGAGGCATCAGAGATTTACAGGAAGGCGCACAGGCGTTACCCGAATGAAGCGGAATTTCTCGCACGTCTCTCGGAGTCGTCAGAAAAGGCCGGGCATCATCAGACCGCAAAGGCAGCCCGTGAAGAGTACCAGAACAAAACAGAAAGCAAAGACATTCCCCCAAAACCTGAAATCAAGCCTCAAACTTTCACCCGTCATATTATCCCGGAAGAAAAGCCGATGACGTTCAAAGATTATCTTGACGAGGGGAATTACGCCTACAATATAGGGATGTACAACAGGGCGGTGATATATTTTTCGCGGGCAATGAGCATTAACAGTAGGGACATACGGCCATATTTGGGACTCGCCGCATGTTACAGGATGAAGGGTATGTATTTCGACTCGAACCGCATACTTGAGGAGGCACGGCGGATTTTCGGAAGGAGTCCGGCTATTGATATGGGCATTTACTTTTTGAGGGAGGCTAAGTAACAGCTAATAAATCTTACAAAAAGTTGTAAATTCCTTATTATTTTGTAAGTTTTCTCACTGCCGTATAATAAAAATGAAGGAGGTGTGAGAATGCTTAAGACTTTGCGGGTTATGTTAATTCCTAATGACAGGCAGCAGACACGATTATTCCAATTTGCAGGCAGCGCGAGATTTGCATACAACTGGGCATTATCTGAGGAAAAGAAAAATCATGCTGAGAGCGGGAATTTCATCAATGACTATGAGCTTCGCAAACGCTTTACGTTATTCAAGAACGAGCCGGGAAATGAATGGCTTTATACGATAAGCAACAACGTATGCAAGCAGGCAGTCAAGGATGCAATAAAAGCATATGAAAAGTTTTTCAAAGGATTGGCGCAATTTCCGAAATATAAAAGCCGTAAGCACAGCAAGCCGAGTTTTTATGCTGATCCTGTAAAGATAAAGTTTACGGGAACACACGTAAAACTTGAGAACATAGCGCAATGTAAAAGAAAGAACCGACAGGGTGCAAACTGGTTCAGATTGGCAGAACATAATCGAATACCGACAAATGCAAAATATAGTAATCCGCGAATAAGTTTCGATGGGCTGAATTGGTTTCTCACAGTCGGAATTAAGTTTGAAGCTCCCGAACTGACAGCAAAAACAAATAACGGTATTGGTATTGATTTAGGGATTAAGGACTTGGCAATATGCAGCAGCGGCCATGTCTACAGGAACATCAACAAGACAAGCCGTGTGAGACGGTTAAAGAAGAAACAGCGAAGGTTGCAGCGCAAAAACTCACGTAAATACGAGAAAAACAAGAAAGGAGAAAGTTATCAGAAGACATGCAACATTGTAAAGAGTGAAAAGCAGCTTTTACGAATAACCCACAGGCTAACGAACATCAGAACGAATTACATTCAGCAGGTTACAACCGAGATAATAAAGCGAGAACCAAGTTTTATTGTCATGGAAGATTTGAATGTATCAGGAATGATGAAGGACAAACATCTGGCAAAAGCCATTCAGGAGCAAAAATTTGCAGAGTTCTACAGGATAATGCAATACAAATGTTCATGGCACGGCATAAGGCTAATCACGGCGGACAGGTTTTACGCAAGCAGCAAGACATGTTCAATCTGCGGGAATATCAAGAAAGACCTGAAACTCTCAGACAGGATATATCACTGTGAAAAATGCGGAGCTGTTATAGATCGGGATATGAATGCCAGCATAAATTTGTATCAATATGGGAAATCAATCATTAACCACTGAGAAGGAATTATTGATATGTACCCGTACGTTAGCGGGGAGTTGAAGCCTCTGGAGCGTTACACCAAACGTTAGTAGCGAGTAACACCAGCAAAAGCGGACGCAGTGAATGAGGAAGGAACGCATAAAAGTTAATAGCTTTTTATAAGTCTTCTGTAACGGCAAAATGAAAATGGTACACGAGAACGTAATACGCGCAAATGAAATCATCGGCAATGACATTGTGAAGGCACTAAAGCGCAGGGGCTTCGGTGCTGAATATGTCGCGACAAGTGAAGAGGCTCTGAAGAGAGTCATGGAGATTATCCCGTCAGACGCTACTGTAGGAATCCCCGGCACAATCACAGTGAGGGACATCGGAGCATTGGACGCGCTCAAAGCGAGAGGCAATACAGTCTTCCAGCACTGGGGAAAAATGTCGAACGAGGAACGCAGAGCCGCAAGATTCCGCGAGAACACAGCGGATGTATTTCTGACGAGCGCGAACGCAGTAACAAGAGACGGGCGAATCATCAACATTGACGGAACAGGGAACAGAGTCGCGGGAATGGCTTGGGGAAATGGCCTCGTGCTTTTCGTGATCGGTCTCAACAAGTTAGCGTTTGACCTTGAGGACGGACTCAAGCGTGCGAAATCCGCGACGATTCCCAACGCAATACGCCAGAACGTAGAGACAGCATGCGTAAAGGCCGGGCATTGTGTGAACTGCTCGACAGCAGGAGATGAAGACTCAATGTGCCGCGCGATTCTCATCCTTGAAGAAGCCGTTAAAGGCCGGGACTATCACGTGATAATTGTCGGTGAAGATTTAGGATACTAACCAGAAATTTCAAGCCCTCCTGACAAAATCGGGAGGGTATTATTCTTTAGGAGGTTATATAAATGGAGAACAGGGACAAGATAGTAGTATTGTTAGCTGGAGGAAGAATAGTACAGCGTCAGGACGGCTCAGAAATGAAAAACGAGGAATTATACGCATTATTGCCGGATGATGTGAAAGATCATGTAGTATTTCAGCAATGGAGCTTTCAGCCAGTGAGCAATTACACACTGAGAATGTGCGGTGAATTAATCAACATGGCGCGGGGATATGTTCATGATGACGGAGCGAGGGGAGTAGTTGTTACTTGCGGCATTCCGTTATTGGCGGAGCTTGCGTATTTCGCTGACTTGGTTTGGGATTTGAATCCTCCGCTGATATTCACAAGCTCAATCTTCAACGCAGGGAGTCAGAACAGCGAGACGGTCATGAGACTGACTCAATCAACACGCGCGGCATTGTCGGGACTATGCACGGGAAAAGGCGCGTTAATCTGCATTCAGGACGCTATATATGCACCTGCTGATGTCCTGAGAATCTCAAACTTCAACAGAGCCGGATTGCTCGCATTTCCTGAGTCGCCGTTAGGAGTCTTCAGCCAGCCTTCAGGGAACTATATCTCGCTGAGATTTCCGCGTCATAGATACATTCAGAAGATGGCCGAGCCTCTAGCGCGTAACATTCCAGTGATTGTCGCGTCATTGGGTGATGGTGATGTGATACTGCGCGCGTTTCTCGACAAGAGATTTGAGGAGCTTGACGGGCTTGTGATTTCGGGACTTGGTGACGGAGATGTTCCAAGCTCGTGGGTTCCCATGCTGCGTAAGTTAATGAAGTCGGGATTTCCTATTGTGCTGACATCAAGATACCCTGACGGAATAGTACAGGCGACAGAAAATTACGAGGGAAGCGCGGCGCAATTGCTCGAAATGGGACTCATTAACGGCGGAATGTTATCACCGTATCAGGCGCGTATAAAACTTGCTGTAGGAATGTCGGCGGGGCTGAAAGGCTCTGAGCTTTCTGACTACATATCGGGGAGGCAGTAATCATGTCAGGGATCGTGGCGATAATAGGCCGTCCGAACGCGGGAAAGTCATCACTCTTCAACAGACTCACTGGGACAAAAGATGCGATTGTTGACGACATGCCCGGAGTAACACGCGACAGGTTATACGGTGAATGCGAATACGGCGGGAGAAATTTCTACGTTGTTGACACCGGCGGAATATTCGGGGAGGACTCGGACTTCAGCGCGGGGATTAAGTCTCATGTTGAGTCAGCTGTGAAGGAATGCGACGCTGTAATCTTTCTTGTTGACGGAAAAGCGGGTGTTACTGGCTCTGATGAAGAGATTGCAGACTTCATACGGCGGGGAGGCAGCAAGCCCGTTATTGTCGCTGTGAACAAGCTCGATGACCCCAAGCATGACGACATTGCTAACGACGCATACATATTAGGCTTTGAGACTGTTATCCCTATAAGCGCGGTGCATAAGCGGGGACTGTATGAACTTCTTGACGCAGTAACAGAGATTTTGCCTTCAGATGAAAACGGTGAAGATGATTCAGACTCTGACGAGATAAGACTCGTAATCGCGGGCAAGCCTAATGTCGGAAAATCCTCAATGCTCAATAAGATTCTCGGCTCTGAACGCTCGCTTGTGAGTCCGATTGCGGGGACAACAAGAGACCCTGTAGACACACACGCAGAAATTGACGGACAGAGATTCAGGATAATAGACACAGCGGGATTAAGACGGCGTGCGAAATTTGACGGTGATTTGGAGTATTACTCATTTGTGAGGACGTTGGCGGCGGTTGACAGGGCTGATGTCGCATTGATGTTGATGGACGCTGAAGACCCATGCACGGATCAAGACAAGAGAATCGCCGGGCATGTTGTGAGAAAAGGCAAGGGGATAATAATTGTCGTCAACAAATGGGACTTGATGAGCGGCGAAAAGAAAGCGGACGAAATCACGAGGAAGATACGCGACGAAATGCCGTTCCTGAGTTATGCGCCGATAATATTCACGTCAGCATTAAGCGGGAGGGGCGTGGGAAAAATTTTGCAGTCAGCAATCACAATCAATAACAACCGAAAAAAACATATCGCAACGAATCAGCTCAACAGACTCATGAGAGACGTATTAGCGTTTGACCGTTTGCCCTCAGACAGAAAGGGACGAACGCTGAAGGTGTATTACTGCTCACAGGCAGAGGGGGAGCCGCCGACGTTTATATTTTTCGTGAACAATCCTGCGCTCGTGAATAACGGTTTCGAGAATCATGTGAAGAATAAGATTCGTGAGCTTGAAGATTTTTCCGGGACTCCGATTCGTACGTTTTGGAGGGGGAAGGATAAAGAGTAAGTGCAATGCAGAGTGAGCTTGAGCTTTACAGACAGGAAGAGGAACGCTTGAAAGCAGCACTTTAACGCAAAGAAGAAGCCCTGAAGGCAGCAGAAGAGGCACGGAAAAGAGCAGAAACTCAACGCGCAATAGCAGAGAAAACAAAGCCCTCACCTAAATTTCCGGCGATGAGTGATTCAGATTTTATGAATCTGTGCAAATCAGGCAATACCGCAAAGATTGAAGCAGCCATAAAGAACGGCGCGGAAGTAAACGCTAAGAACAATAAAGGTTTGACAGCTTTAAGTTATGCGACAAAGAGAGGCTACACGTATACAGCACAGCTTCTGCGCAAATACGGCGCGACAAAATAATTTTGGGTGATACATATTGAGACTTAAAGATTTCGAGTCAATGCTTCCTCCTTCACAGCGATGGGAGAATCTGACTCTCGCAAATGATTTTCTTTTCGGCAGGATTATGCGCGATGAAGGGTTATGCACGGAAATGATTCGCCGCATACTTCCTCATATCGACATAGGGCATATTGAGTTCACGCACACGCAGAAATCAGCAAAGTATTCATTCGACACACGCGGAGTAAGATTTGATGTCTACGCGAAATCAGACAGCCGCAAAATTTTTGACTGCGAAGTTCAGACGACCGACAAGAAAGACCTTTCCCGGCGTTCGAGAGCTTATCACAGCATGATAGGACTTGAGGCTTTAGAGTCTGACACGCTCATAAAGTCAGGAACGTATAACACAATGCCGGACGCTTATGTGATATTCATATGCACGTTTGACCCGTTCAAACTTGGGCGGCACATCTACACATTCAGCAGTGTGTGCGAGGAAGCAAGCGGGCTGAAACTCAATGACGGAGCTGTTACAATATTCCTCAACACGCGGGGAAAATCTGACGACATCAGCGGGGAGCTTAAAGCGTTTCTTGACTTCATGATGGGGAAGGCGAGCAGAGATCCGTTTGTAATGGAACTTGAGAGCGCGTGAAGATAGCGAAACTTAATGCAAAATGGAGGCGGGTTTATATGTTGCAGACGTTGTATGAATGGGAAAAAATTAATGAAGGACGTGAAGAAGGACGTGCAGAAGGACTTGCAGAGGGACATACAAAAGGACTTGCAGAAGGTCGCTCAGAAGGTCGCTCAGAGATGTTAAACGATGTCGTAGAATACTTGAAATCTGAGGGCATGAACAGCGAACAGATAGACAGGCTCAGAAATTTACTCTCAAAACCATAAACAGGAGGCGGGGTTATAATCCATGAAGAAAATATTATGCGTAATTCTTATGACACTTCTGTGCGTTCCGGCAAATGCAAAATCATCCGTAACACTCGCGGAATTATCCGGCACTGTCGGCGTTCAGATGGAAGAATTTGTACGCGACACCATAAGGCAGTCAGAACTTGACGGCGACTCACTCATCATCTTTCAGCTCGACACACCCGGCGGACTCGTTGAGGCAATGCGGGGAATCGTTCAGTCTATATTGTCGTCTCAAGTCCCCGTTGCTGTATGGATTCCACCCGGCGGAAGGGCGGCAAGCGCAGGAGCTTTCATCGTACAGTCTGCACACATCGCGGCCATGTCCCCAGGCACTAACATAGGCGCGGCTCATCCCGTAACAGGAGGCGGCGAAAATATCCCAGAAGGCGACATGAACAAGAAAGTCATGAATGACCTCAAGGCACAAATGCGTTCAGTCGTTCAGCTCAGAGGACGCAACGTTGACACAGCAGAAGCAATGATTACCGACAGCGTTTCACTCACGGCGGACGAGGCATTACGCGAAGGAGCAATCGACATCATAGCGGGCGACATCAATTCACTCATCAAAGCAATATCAGGAAGAAGAGTCAAAAACGGCTCGCACTCCGTCAGAATCAATTTTGATGACGAAATCACAGTATCACGCGTAAATATGTCATTCACGGAGCAGATCATTCAGTTCGTCTCAAGCCCCGAAGTTGCGTACTTGTTGCTTTCAGGCGGAATGATGGCGATATTCTTCGAGGTTATTACGCCGGGAGGATTCATTCTAGGCACTACAGGCGGCGTAATGTTATTGCTTGGTGCTATCGGTCTCAAAATGCTTCCGTTCAACTGGGCCGGGGTTATTCTGGTCATCGCGGGGATAATCTTAATGTGCGCTGACTTGATTGCGGGGACTTCAGGAGTCTTGATGCTTTTGGGGATTCCTGTTATGTGTCTCGGCGGCGTGTTTCTCTTCCGCGCTCCGGGAGGAGAACTGCTGCAAATCTCAATGACTTTCATCGCGGGGATTGCTATTGCTCTCGGTATATGTTTCGGGTTAATGGCGTATTTCATCGTGAAGGGACTCAGGCGCAAAGTCTCAACAGGCTCTCAGGGCATGATAGGCCTCACAGTCGAAATAATTTCTGACGTAAGCGAAAATGTTACCGGGCAGGTAAAATGCCACGGCGAAATTTGGCGGGCAAAATCTGACGGAGAAGAAATTTCTTCAGGCCATCAAGGAGTCGTAAAAGCTGTTCACGGTATGACACTCATAATTTCACAGAAGCAATAATTTTCACGCACAAAAAACGCAGTGCCGGATTTTTATTCATTTTCTGACACTGCAATTTTTTTTTCCCCTAAAACATTTCAGCTATACTCTTTGCGCTCGGAGGACAGCCCTTCACGTTTCTTTTTGCTGACGAACAGCAACGCCCAATCCCTAACGCACCATCAGGAATATTTTTTCCGCGCCAGCCTTGACCGATATATATCTCCTGCCCTCGTCCTTTCCTCTCTGTGTGAAGCGCACGAATCAACGCCGCATAGCACGCGGAACACGCAGAGTCTTCATGAATATTTTTCGCGAGATTTGCGACTCTTCCCGACGGCCTAGGATATTTCCCGGCGTTCTCAGGTTCATTCAGGTTAATGATGTCTTCAGGATTGAATCGCGTTG
The DNA here is from genome assembly GCA_946183145.1 of uncultured Fretibacterium sp. GTDB lineage: Bacteria > Synergistota > Synergistia > Synergistales > Aminobacteriaceae > JAFUXM01. The sequence goes on from CAMGZM010000001.1 coordinate 181,571, forward strand.
TCCCTGCTCCGAATTTTTCCGCAAGCCCTATATATGGAACGCTGAACAAATCAAGACCCATCAGGCTCGCACCGTATGAATCAATCATAACAGGATCAGTCCCGCAAAACATTCTGTTAGTGTGTACAGGATTCCCGCCTTCCTCAAAGTCCAAATCTCCGCAAATGCTGTCAACGATGATTAACCCGGGCTTAATCACGCTCCCTAACGCCGCAATAGGCCGGGTGAGTCCCAATGCGTGAAAGCGGCTCTTCTCTCTGTCAGGCAAGCACCCTTTGAGATTCTTCAAGGCACATGTCATTTTCGTCTGGCAATGTCCTTTCAAGACAGGAAGATTCACAAGAAATTTTGCGTCCAATGCAAGCGAGCATACTTCAAGAGGCCCAATCGGTGAGTCAACCTTTCGAGTCTTCTCGTGCTTCATGTCGATGAACTTCACATTGTAGCGTCTGCAAACTTCATCATATCCCGCCCGTTTCATGGCCGGAAGAGTCGCCGCTCCTACCCAGCTTCCCTCAGCTATCGTTATGTCGTTGATACCGTTCTCACGGAAATATTCTATGCAGCCTGAGAGGACTCCCGCGTGAGTCGTTGCTCCGTTTTCGGGAGAACCTGCGACAACAAGATTCGGTTTGAGGATTATATTTGCGCCTGACGGAACGAGATTAGCGGCTTCAATTTTTTCCAGAAGAGAGAGAGTCATTGCGTGCGAGTCTGTTCCGTAAATGTTGTAGATTTTCGGCATAAAAATTTATCATCTCCTAATTGTCATTGTAACCGTATTTTTCATCGCGTGAGAGCATGACACCTTTCCAGAAATTTTCACGCTCTATTATGTACTCGTCAAAAGCCGCCGCAGGATGAATTTCAAGAAGTGTAAACTTGAAGTTGCTCATGTATCCTTCGCCATGATTTTCATACAGTTTTATGAGTTCAGAATTTCCGCCGTGAAAAGAATTGATGTAATTCTGCCATCTTCCCCATATGCCTCCGTCCCCGTATGCAGAGCCGATATATCTTTTTCCGTTGTTAAGGTCTGTGAGCATATAGACTCCCTTCACGCTTGAGAGTGCCGCTTTCCAGTCTGGAGTATTGCTGCTGATTACACGCCTTATTTCCGAGAAAGCGCAGTCAATATTTTCATAGCCCGGAAAATTTCTCTGCCTGTACGGGGCTTCAAATATCTCTAACACTTCGAGGTCGTCATAATATTTCTCAAGTTTCACTACTGTCGGCCTTCCTGTGTAAGGAGTACTTATCCTGAGTCTGCCGATTAATTCCTTGTAATCTTCAGTGAGCTTTACGTCATAAAATTCTGCTGGGTTATCCTTTGCATTTTTCCAGTGTATATTCAGCACCTCAAATATTCCGCCGAACAATGAGCTTCCCGGCTTCGGGTAAAAATCCATGAAGGAAATCACGTATCTGACCGGGAAACGATTTCTGCCTCTGTAGCATTTCTGCCAGTTCTCCCAATGACTGAACGAGTCAAGATAAGCATCGAGCGGCTCGCTTCCGTTACTTTTTTTCGCAATGTGAAGCCTGTACGATTCGGAATCATCGAGCCTAATTATGTCCTTGAGCTTCATGTTTTAATGTTCTCCTTGTGAAATGTTGATACATTTTAGCATTTAGGATGTAAATTCTTGCGCGGCATTATCACTTTGAAGAGTCAAAATAACAAGCTCTCTTGCCTTTGGTAAAATATCAGCTCATAGGATGGTGAAATAAAAATGATACAAAAAGTAACAAGCGAGAAAGTAAAAATCTCAAACACAGGTTCAGGAATGGAGCACGCTCTCACAGTTGCGGAACAGACAGCGGGCTTCATGAAGATCTCTGCGAAAGACCGTCTCAGAATGCGTTTGCTTGCGGAGGAAATGTTCAGCATGGTGCGCACGGTCGCGGGAAATTTCAGCGCGGATTTCTGGATTGAGGCTGAAGAGAAATCATGCACTCTTCATCTTGACGCAAAATCTGAGCTTGATTACCCCAAACAGCAGGAGCTAATCTCAGTTTCAACGAGCGGGAAAAATTCTGCGAAGCTCGGAATCATGGACAAGATTCGCGGGATGATTGAAGCCGGGCTTTATGGGATTGAGGAAAGTTTTGCGCTTCAGGCCGAATACGGAACGGGATTTATGCCTTACGGGGCAATCGGAGTCCCTGATGACGGAATGACGGACTCGCTTTATGCGTGGTCAATGAGCCAGTACAAACATGACGTTGAAGCCGAAAAGGATGAAGATCCCGACTCGTATGATGAGCTAGAGAAATCTATAATCGCAAATGTTGCTGATGACGTGAAAGTAGGAATCAACAAGGGCAGCATTGAGATTGAGATAACGAAAAAATTTTAGGAGGTTTTTACAGTGAAGAAAGTATTATGCGCGTTCGTTCTCGTGATGATAATGTGCGTTTCAGTCATGGCCGCAGAGAAGGTAGACTCAGGAATCCTCACATACTTGGGAACGACTGAGGGCGAATTTCAGGAAGCACTTGACGATTTGCGGAAGGCATTAACGCCGCTTCTCACGGAAGAGTCAGCAAAACAGGAATGGGAAGATTATGATTTGCTTGACGGATTTTTGTCGGAGCTTGTGAGGGCGAGAAGGGTTGTGCATTTCTACGACTCACTGATAGCTATGCAGATGGCACTGAAGTCAAAGCGTATTGATGAGATGGTGCTCCCTGAGCCTGTAGTGATGTACTTGATGGCAAAGAATCCGCAGGACTACGAGATTCAGTTTTCGCTTAACATGATGCCGTCAACAATATCATTCGGCTTCAAGGCAGGGAATACCGCGCTCAAGAAAGATTTTGACGCTGCAATTTCGGCCATGAAGAAAGACGGAACACTAATGACGATTCAGGACAAATTCATAACGAGCGTCGGAGCAAATGATCCTGAAGAAGTAAAATTCACCGAGTTCAAAGGGTCAACGCCGATAAAAGTCGCAGTAACAGGAGATCTTCCCCCTATCGACTACATAGCAGCAGACGGCCACGCAACAGGCTACAACACCGCTATACTCTCGGAAATCGGCAAAAGGCTTAAGCGCAACATTCGCGTAATCAGCGTTGAGGCAGGCGGAAGGTCATCGGCTTTAGCGTCAGGAAGGGCTGATGTCGTATTCTGGTACCGCAACACTGAGGGCATACAGACTCCCAAGAAGCTCGGCAAAAACCTCAAAAGCGTAATGGTTGACTCACCCGCAAAAGGCGTGATTCTCTCTGAGCCTTATTACGAATGGGACACAGATTTAGTTGTCGGAAGGTCAAATTAACATGAAGAGGATAATTTTTGCGCTTCTGCTTGTGATTTGCGTCTGCACGTCATCATTTGCCCTCGAAAAACGCGTTATCACACTCGGAATGCTTGAGAAGCTGAACACAACGGAAGACTCATTCTCGCAGGAATGGCAGAAATCTTTTGCTCCTCACAATGAGCTTCTTGAAGTCCGCGTGAAATTCTACCCTAACTTGAATGCGCTTCAAATGGCACTAAACGCTGACGACGTAAAGCACATAGTTTTGCCGGAAGTTACAGCCGAGTACCTGATGAATCAGAATCCCGAATATGAGTCAGTCCTCGTGCTTCACTCGAAAGGAATGGGACTCGCATTCGGTTTCCGTTCAGACAATGAAGGACTCAGGGACAAATTCAGCCGTGCAATAACGTCAATGCGCGACGACTGGACATTATCCGCGCTTGAAGGAATGTACCTCGCTAGAGCCGGAATAAATCCCCCTAAGCCCGTAGAGTTTCAGAGCTTCAAGGGAGCCGGGACAATCCGCGCAGCAGTAACGGGAGATTTGCCGCCTGTCGATTTCATGGCCGATGACGGAACGCCAGCAGGATTCAGCACAGCAGTACTCGCTGAAGTCGGGAAAAGAATCGGAGTGAACATTGAGCTGATGAACATTGAGTCAGCCGCAAGAAGTTCCGCGCTTGCGTCGGGGCGTGCTGATGTCGTCTTCTGGTACGAGGTCGCTAAAGGCTCGGAGAATCAGCCGGATATACCTGAAGGAGTCATAGTGTCTGAGACATATTACGACTGGGAGAAGTTCATTCACTTGCGCAAGAATCCTAACAAGGGAAAATCATGGGGATGGAATATTTTTACCCGCGATTTTCTTGACTTCTACATTCACAACTAAAGGAGCTGAGAACGTGAAGAAAATATTTTTTGCGCTCATAATTGCGGCCATGATGCTTGGGACTGCGTATGCTGATGATGATTATGTGGGACTTCTTGCGCGTCTGCGGACGACCCCGGAAGAGTATTTCAACCTCATGCGAAACACTTGGGCGACACAGGGCTGGTCAATTCTCGGAAATGATCACACGACAAGCAAAGCGCGATTCTATGACTCACTGCCTCAAATGCTTATGGCATTGTCGCGGGGGGATATTAACGAGATGATTCTCCCTGATTTCGTTGCTGAGTATCTCATGAAGATTAACCCGTCATACGTTCCCTGCTGTGTGTCAAATTCAGGGCAGATGACATTATGCTTTGGATTCATGAAGAACCGCCAGCACCTTTTAGCCCGCTGGAATCAAGCAATACTCTCAATGAGAAATGATTACACGCTTTCGGGATTGTTCCAGAAGTACGTGAAGAATTTTCCGCCCGATGAAAGCTATGATGCGATTTACGGAATCTCACAGAAGCAAAGACGCAGGCAGAGGCGAATAACGTTTGATGTTTTTCCCAGTGCGCAGACGGTGAAAGTTGCTGTTACTGGTGATTTGCCGCCCGTTGATTTCGTTGATGATGAGGGATTTGCGGCGGGTTACAGCACTGCGGTTCTTGCGGAAATCGGACGGAGGCTCAAGCTCAACATTGAGATTGTTCAGGTTGATACGGCCTCGCGTACTGCCGCTATAGTTTCGGGAAAAGCTGATGTAGTTTTCTGGTACGAGGTCAGCAAGATGACAGATGAATATCTTGATGTCCCTAAAGAAATATTAATCTCAGAGCCTTATCTCGAATGGAACACATTTATACACCTGACATTTGACGAAAAATAAAGGAGGATTACCCATGAAAAAATTTTTGTGTGCGCTAATTGCATTGCTCGTTTTTGTTCCGGCATCATTTGCGGGAGACTCGCACAAAGTCGGAATGGTTGAACGACTCAATGTTACGCCCAAAGAGTTCAGCAGAATGATAGCGAGCGCGGATCATGTTATAGTTCTGGCAAACAACCCTGTGAGGCCGGAATTTTTCTTTTACCGCTCAATGAGTCAAATGATTATGGCTCTCAACGCGGGAGAAATTGACGAGATACTTATGCCCGAAAGTGTTGCAGAATATTTCCTCAACGTTAATTCGGATTACACCGTGAATTGTGTCGTTATGACTCCTAAAGATCCGTATTTGCTTTCGTTCGGATTCAATCAGGATCACAAAGCACTCTGCGAGTCGTTCGACAAAACTATAGCCGAGATGAAACGGGACGGGACTCTTGTAACTCTTCAGGCGAAATACATTCTCGGAGTTGATACGGCAGTGATGGAAGAAAAGCATATCACTAACCCCGATTTGCAGCAGAACGCGCCCGTAATGTTCAGGAATTTCCCCGGCGCGCCCGAAATCAAAGCAGCTGTAACAGGAGACATGCCGCCAATCGACTACATAGCCCCGGACGGTTCAGCAGAAGGTTTCAACGCCGCAATTCTCGCGGAAATCGCCGGGAGACTCGGACTCAACGTGAAGTTACAGAATATCGAGTCAAACGCAAGAGCCGCTATGCTTTCGTCGGGAAGATCTGATGTCGTATTCTGGTTCGAGCATAAGCGCAAGGGAGGAAAAATGCACGATGTCCCCGAAGGCGTAATACTCTCAGAACCTTATTACCAGTTCGACACGTTTTATCACTTGAAGCCAGTGAAGTAACGCAAAAAAAAACGGGGAGTGAGATTATTCCCATTCCCCGCAAAATTTCAGAAAATCTCAGCTAGTAATCACCGCCGTAAAACTCACTCTCAACTTTAGACCGCTCAACAAGAATACTATTCTGACGGAAAACTTTTAACGCCTCGTTCATGAGATTTTTCACAGACTCTTCTGACGCGTCAACAATAACGCAGACCAGAGTCTTTTCGCTGAATGTCTTTTCGTCCTCGTGCCAGAATCCTTCAGCTTCATACACCGTATAGCCGTCAACAAATTTCCCCGCAATGTTCACAAGCATTTTTCTTGCGTCGCTGAGTTCGTATGTCGGCCTGCCTGTTTTGCCGTCATTCATCCCAATGTACAGCGTGTATTTTGTGTGAGTCTGAAACTTTAGCGCGGAAAATGCCGGAACTGTCAAAATCATGATGAGGAATGCCGATGTGATAAGCCTGAAAATTTTTCGCATGGACTGTTACCCCCTGAAAATTTTTGCGCGTTCATTATAATATACGCAATATTTCACGGAAGGAGTCAAAATCTTTATGCCGTTAAGCGAAATTCTTTACAGGATTCTGATTCAGGGCGGCTCATATATGACAATCCTTAAGGGTCTCAACGCAACAATTTACATCTCGTTTTTCTCCATGCTTTTTGGGACTCTCTTGGGTGCGTTCGTTTGTCTTCTCAGAATGTCCCACCTCAAAATCTTAAACATTCCCGCAAAAATCTATATTATCGTCCTCAGAGGCTCGCCCGTATTGATGCTCTTGATGCTGATGTATTACGGGATATTCGCGAGGAGTCCCCTTGAGGCGAACACGATAGCCGTAATCACATTCTCGCTGAATGTCGCGGCGCATGTCGCTGAATTATTGCGTGCTTCAGTGAGTGCTACGGACAAGGGGCAAGTTGAGGCGGCGAGGACTCTCGGATTCTCAGCGTGGCAGGCTTTCAGGCTCGTAACATTGCCGCAGGTCATACGAATCGCAAAGCCCGTGTATCAGTCTACAGTCGTCAATCTCATTCAGTGGACGAGCGTTGTGGGCTACGTATCAATCACGGACTTGACCCGCGTAATCAACAACATTGCTTCACGGACAATGCAGCCGATGATAACAATCATAATCGGAATGCTGATATATCTTGCGCTCGCGTATGTAGTTCACGGGATATTCGCATTCACAGATTACCTTCAGCAAAGAAAGGAGAAATTATCATGAGCCTGATAGAAGTTCGGAATCTCTGCAAATCTTTCGGGAGTCTCAGCGTGCTTAATGATGTTAATTTGACGGTTGAAGAGGGAGAAAGAATCGCGATAATCGGCGGTTCAGGCTGCGGAAAAAGCGTTTTTCTCCGTTCGCTTGAGCTTCTCGAACGTCCTGACAGCGGAGAAATATTCATTGACGGCGAGGAAATTACCGCAAAATCTGCTGACGTGAACAGAATACGGCGGAAAATGGGAATGGTTTACCAGAAATTTTATCTCTTCTCACACATGAACGTGATGGATAATTTGTGCCTCGCTCCCGTTAAACTCTCAGGAATGTCCCGGCAGGAAGCAGAGTCCCACGCTCTTGACTGGCTGTCGAAAGTCGGTCTAACGTCAAAAGCTCACGCCATGCCCGAAAATCTTTCAGGAGGACAGCAGCAGAGAATCGCAATTTGCAGAAGCCTCATGATGAATCCGAAAGTCTTATTGTTCGATGAGCCTACAAGCGCGTTAGATCCTACGATGGTCGGCGAGGTTTTAGCGATGATTCGTATGCTCACGAAGCAGGATATGACAATGTTAATCGTTACTCATGAGATGAATTTTGCGCGTGAAGTTGCTGACCGTGTGTTATTTTTTGCTGACAGGGGGATATACGAGCAGGGAACTCCGGCAGAAATTTTTGACTCTCCCAAAGGTGAAAAGACAATCGCATTCATACGGAAGCTAAAGTATTTCAGCTACGAGATAAACCGCAGAGATTTTGACTTGCTGGAAATGCAGGGGAAAATACGCGCATTCACGGAGAAATACGGACTGTCATCACGCCTTGCATACAGGCTCGAATTATGCTGCGAGGAATTAATCTACGAAATAATTTCGGGCTGCTATTCTGACGGTCATAATGTTGATATTGATCTGGGTATTTCGTACTCTGAGGCTGACGGCTCAACGGTGATGGAAATTTCGTACAAAGGGAAAGAGTTTAACCCGTTCGAGATTCCTGAAGATGATGATATACATTTGGGCGTAACAATGCTGAAGAAGATAGCACAAGGGAGAATCACGCATAATTATTCGGAGGGCGTGAACAGAATCAGCATTATACTTTAAGACGGGCAGTGAAATTCCTCTCTGTGAAAACGCAGGGGGGATTTTTTTTTCAACAACAGCAAAATTTCTCATACATACGTTGCGTGAATGCACTAAAATATAACTATCAATTCACAACTTACGGCTGCAAATTACGACTGGAAATTTTTCCGTGAGACTCTCAGCGGGGGCTTAAAGTTTCGGGAAAATTCCGGCCATGTTTGCGGAAGAGTCATCAGCAAAAAAACTTTCACAGCACAGGAGGAATCATTTGACATGTTTACACCTGGACCGATATTAGGCGAGTTTTTCGGAACGCTTGTTCTTGTCGTATTCGGAGACGGAAACGTAGCAAACCTCGTACTCAAAGACTCAAAGGCTAACGGCTCGAACTGGGTACATATCTGCTGGGGCTGGGCATGGGCAGTAGGACTCGGAGTTTTCGCGGCCAATGGTCTCGGCTCAGCGCAGGGTGATTTGAATCCCGTTGTTACTGTCGCAAAGACTCTCGCTGGCACATATGGCTCATGGGGCGAGGCATTCGGGATAATTATTGCTCAGATGTGCGGAGGATTCTGCGGAGCTGTAGTAGTGTGGCTTGCGTACCTGGATCACTGGAAGGGATCAGATCCCAGCGCACAGCTTGGAGTCTTCTGCACAGCACCCAACAAGAGCGAGAAAGACAGAAGCCTTCCTTGCTGCTTCCTGACAGAGGCAATAGCGACATTCTTCCTTGTTACGCTGATTATGTGCGTATTCTCAGAGGGAGTTGCGACAAAGGCAGGATTCACGCCCGGAGTTGGTACGTTCCTCGTTGCAGGCATAATTTACGGACTCGGCGCGGCACTCGGAGGGCCTACAGGTTACGCGCTCAACCCCGCAAGAGACCTTTCACCGAGAATCGCACACTTTGTACTCCCGATACCCGGCAAGAGGGACTCGGACTGGGCATATTCATGGGTTCCTGTAGTAGGGCCGCTCGTGGGAGCAGTCTGCGCATACTTCTTCTGCCACGCCTGCGGGATAATGTAGCGTAAATTTTCACCAAGCCCCCGCAATTTTCACACACAGGAGTCAACAATGATATTCAAGCTGTTCGGAAAAAAGAAAGAAAGCGTACCTTCAGAATCATCACAGGAAATGAAAGAGGAGGCAAAAATATCAATGTCAGGCAAGAAATATGTAGCAGCGATTGATCAGGGGACGACAAGCACTCGCTGTATGCTTTTCACGAAAGACGGAAAGCCCGCCGGATCGTATCAGATGGAGCATGAACAGATTTTCCCTCATCCCGGCTGGGTAGAACATAACGCGATGGAGATTTGGAGCAGGACTCAGGACGTTATACGCGGCGCGCTAAATGCCGTAAACGCTTCCCCCGATGAAATCGCCGCCGTAGGAATCACGAACCAGCGCGAGACTACAGTAGTATGGGAGAAATCGACAGGCAAGCCGATATACAACGCTATTGTGTGGCAGTGCACAAGGACTCAGGACTTCTGCGCGGAATGGCTCAAGAAACCCGGCTGGGGTCAGAATGAAAAAGGAGAAGGCAAAGTCAAGGACATAACCGGCCTGTTAATCAATCCATATTTCTCCGGGACAAAAATCCGCTGGATTCTCGATAACGTACCCGGAGCGCGTGAGAAAGCAGAGAAGGGAGAATTGCTTTTCGGCAACACAGACACGTGGCTAATCTGGAATCTTACGGGCGGAGTAAATGGCGGTGTTCATGTTACTGACGTATCAAACGCCTCGCGTACCCTTCTGATGAACATTGAGACATGCGAATGGGACAAAACGATGATGGACGAGCTGAAAGTTCCCGCGTCAATGCTCCCTAAGATTATGCCGTCAAGCTCGGTTTACGGTTACACGACAGAGTCCGGGCCTTTCGGGGCAAAAATTCCTGTCGCGGGCGATTTGGGAGATCAGCAGGCGGCGTTGTTCGGCCAGGCATGTTTGAGCGAGGGAGAAGCAAAGAACACTTACGGAACAGGCTGCTTCATGCTCATGAACATTGGCGACAAACCGATTCCATCAAAGAATGGACTCCTCACAACAGCGTTCTATTCACGCGAGAAAGGGAAATGCTATTACGCTCTCGAAGGCTCAATAGCGATTGCAGGAGCGGCGATTCAGTGGTTACGGGATAACTTGAAGATGGTTGATGACGCGCCTGTAACGGAATATTACGCGGGAAAAGTGAAAGACTCCGCCGGAATATATTTCGTCCCTGCGTTTTCGGGACTCTTTGCGCCTTATTGGGACATGACCGCAAGAGGGGCGATTGTCGGACTGACTCGCTACGTCCGCAAAGAACACATAATCCGTGCGACACTTGAGAGTCTCTGCTATCAGACTCGTGATGTCATTGAAGCGATGGAGAAAGACTCCGGCAAAAAGCTCACAGCCCTGAAGGTTGACGGCGGCGCGGTCGTGAATAATCTTCTCATGCAGTTGCAGGCGGATATTCTCGGAGCTGATGTTGTGCGTCCTGTCGTGAACGAGACAACAGCATTAGGCGCGGCATATGCTGCGGGACTCGCCGTAGGTTTCTGGAAAGATGAAGGCGACATCCGTGCGAACTGGGCGCAGGATCACAAGTTTACGCCTGAGCTTGAAGCCTCCGAACGTGAGAAAGCCTATGCAGGATGGCAGAAAGCTATCGAGAAGTCAAGAGCGTGGACGGACTAAGAATCAGTGAAAAGGTTAAAGGGGTTAGGGGTAAAAGATACTCCAGCCCCTTTTTTTGTGGGTTACCATACCCAATCAATGAATTTGCTTATTGCGTATACGCTTGCACCTATTTCGGTTACTACGATTGTAGTTCCTGCTGCAACTGCGACTGCTGGGGCTGCTACGCTTCCTGTTGCTGCTGTTACTGCTGCCCCGCCCACAGAGGCCAGACCACCCGCCGAATTTACAGCTGTTGCTATCAAGCCTATTGTGATTGCGCTGGCTTTGTACTTGACGTTGTTTTTTGCGTAATCGTATTGCTGTATGGTTGTGTTGTCGGTGAAAGAAAATGCTGTGCTGAGGCTTCCGAATGTGAACGCGATAACTAACAATACTGCGACAAATTTTGAATGCTTCATGAATAAGACACCTTCTTAGAATTGGGATTGATACGTAAAATTGATTATAAAAAAAAAAAAAGTGCGGAATTGTCAACAATAAACTTCACGAAATTTTTTGTATTGCTAACACACTGCGTATACCGTAAAATTTTAAAATCCATTCAGTTTATTTTGTCTATTTATCACCTAAAAATTTTTCATGAGGGGGAATACTTTTGTATGACATTGTGATAATCGGCGCAGGCATAACAGGCTCATCAATAGCACGCGAGCTGTCAAAATATCACGTGAAAATCGCGGTGATCGACAAAGCGTCAGAACTTCCAGCAGGAGCTTCACGCGCAAACAGCTCAATGATACACGGAGGATTTGACGACAAGCCCGGAACAGTAAAAGCAAAATTCTGCGTTCCCGGAAATAAGTTGTGGCACAAGCTCAAAGATATTCTTGACGTTCATCTTGATGAATGCGGGTCTTACGTCTGCGCTTTCAATGATGACGAGACAAAGCACCTTGAAGAATTATTGCAGCAGGGAAAAGCTAACGGCTCTGCGGGAGTCGAAATAATTTCCGGCGATGCTCTGCGCGAAAAAGAACCAAACGTTTCACCCGAAATTGTTGCGGCTTTGTGGTCTCCTGAAGCGGGAATCATCAATAACTTTGAGGCCGTCAACGCAATGATAGAGAGCGCAAGAATCAACGGGGCTGATTTGTTCCTTGAGACCGTTGCAACAGGATTGCTCATTGATGATGCCGGGAACGTTCGAGGAGTGTCAACAAACAAGGGCGACTTCACCGCAAAAATTGTGATTAACGCGGGCGGAGTCCATTCGGGCGAGATTGCTTCATGGGCTGGCGATAACTCATTCAAAATCATTCCGACAAAGGGAGAATATTTTTTGCTTGACCGCGCGACAAAAGGATTCATTCACAGCTTTCTTTTCTCCTGCCCGTCAAAAGCCGGAAAAGGCATAACAGTTTTGCAGACAGCAGAAGGAAATCTCATGTCCGGCCCAACAGCTACAGAGCAGAAAGATCCCGAAGACAGGTCAACGACTCCCGAAGGACTCGCAGAAGTGCTGAAAGGCGCAAAAAGACTCGTGCCTAATTTCCCCGTCAACATGAACATTACGACATTTGCAGGAGTCCGGGCTAATACAGAGTCAGGAGATTTCGAGATTTCAGCGTTGAAGAGTCCCCGCGGATTCGTGAACGTCGCCGGGATTAAGTCCCCCGGATTCACATCAGCACCCGCAATAGCAGAGTACACAGCCGACTTGCTGAAAGAAGAATTTTCCGACATCGTAACATTCTCGCCTAACGAAAAATTTATCCCCGAACGCTGCAACATTCCCCGCTTCCTGTATATGGACATGGCCGGGCGCAAGGCATTGGCGGAAAAAGACTCGTCTTACGCACAAATAGTTTGCCGCTGTGAGACAGTAACAGAAGGCCAGGTGCTGGAGGCAATACACAGAGGAGCGCGCACAGTCTCAGCCGTAAAAATGATGACCCGCGCAGGAACTGGACGCTGTCAGGGAGGATTCTGCTGTCCTAGAGTCGCCGAAATATTATCGCGTGAGTTAGGGATTCCTCTTGACGAAATCACGAGGCACGGAGGCGAGTCAAAATTGCTCATCGGAAAAACAAAAGAATTTCTGCTGAAAGGGGCTGTGTCTGAATGAGCGAACGAATTGACGTGTTAATCATCGGTGCAGGGCCGGCAGGAGTCGCGGCTGGAATCGGCGCAAAGCGTGAAGGTGCTGAAAGAGTCGTTGTGATTGAGCGTGATTGGGACTTGGGCGGAATATTGCAGCAGTGCATTCATCCGGGATTCGGGCTTCGTACGTTCAAAGAGGAGTTGACCGGGCCGGAATATATGCACAGGTTCATTCAGCAGGCACATGAAGCGGGAGTCGAATTTCGTACAAACACGATGGTGTTCCAGATTGACCGCGAGAATAATACCGTGTGGACAATGAACAAAGAGCGCGGAATCGAGTCGCTTAACCCCTCAGCAATCGTTCTCACAATGGGCTGCCGTGAACGTCCTTTAGGCGCAATACGAATACCCGGCACAAGACCCGCAGGAATCTACACAGCCGGGACTGCCCAGAGATTCGTGAACATGGAAGGCTACATGCCGGGAAAAAGAGCGGTGATTCTCGGTTCGGGCGACATAGGGCTGATCATGGCGCGGCGAATGATTTGGGAGGGCGCGACGGTTGAAGGAGTCTACGAGGTCATGTCATGGCCGGGCGGATTACGGCGTAACATTGCACAGTGCCTCGACGATTACGGGATTCCTTTTCACCTCCGCACAACTGTAACACGCATTCACGGCAACGACAGATTAGAGGGCGTTACAGTAGCACAGGTTGACGAGCATATGACACCGATAAAAGGCACAGAAAGGTTTGTTCAATGTGATACGTTATTGCTTGCGATAGGATTAATACCTGAGAACGAGTTATCACGCATGGCCGGAGTCGATATTCATCCTGTAACGGGCGGCCCTGTCGTTAATGATTTGCTGCAAACTAGCAATCCCGCAATATTCGCAGCCGGAAATGTCGTAATCGTCTATGATCTTGTCGACAACGTAAGCGACGAGGGACTAATCGCAGGAGCAAACGCCGCAAGATTCGCAGCAGGAAAAATCACGTCAGCAAAAAGAATCCCCGTCAACGGCGGTGAAAATGTCAGGCTCTATTCTCCGCAAATTGTTACGGGCGAAACTGACGCGACAATCTTCATGCGCGTGACTCATCCGATAGAAAGCGCATGCAGAGTCTTTGCTGTTACGGACAACGGCACGGAATTATACACTCAGCGATTGAGATATGCCCGTCCCGGCGAAATGAACGAGGTGCGAATCAATGCCGTAAAGCTCAATGAGTCCGGGAACGTCAGCAATATCACGGTAGATATTCAGGGGGTGAAATGATGACGAGTGAGAGAAAGTTTATCTGCGTTTCGTGTCCTTTAGGCTGCGGATTGACGGTAACGCTTGATGATTCTGGTGAAGTCGTGAAAGTTGAGGGCAATACATGCGCGAGGGGTGAAAGCTATGCGCGTTCAGAGGTGAAAGATCCCCGGCGTGTCTTTGCGTCAACAGTGAGAGTCTCAGGCGGAAAATTGCCTGTATGCCCCGTGAGAAGCAAGACTCCCGCGCCAAAAGGGAAGCTCTTTGAGATTGCGGGGGCTGTTGCGGGTCTTAACGTTGAAGCACCCGTGAAAATCGGCCAGGTGTTAATTCACAACGTCTGCGGGACTGATGTCGATATTGTAGCGAGCAGAGATTTGGAGGCTGTATAAATGAAACGTTTTGTTACGGCGTTATTGTTGTTGCTGATGATGTTTTCACCTGCATTAGCGTTGAGCGACTCGGAATATCTGCGTATGAGGAAAAGCAGTTCAGATTTTGCGCGCGCGGATAAAAGATTGAATCAAGTTTGGGCGGGACTCAAAAAGTCATTGCCGAAAAAAATATTTTCACAGCTCGACAAATTGCAGCGTGAATGGGTAAAATCCGGCCGTGATGAAGAAGCTGAATCACTGATGAATGACGGCTATTCGCGGATGGAGGCTTATACCCTCGCGACGAATGACCGCGCAGACTCTCTCCCGAAAATCGCAGATGAACTCAGAGAGTCTCACGCTCAAAACACAACGAGGACTCCAATACGCAGACAGCAATCACGAAATGAAGAGTCCGAAACAGAATCACCAAGACGGAATCAGATTCGCAGGTCTCAAGATGATGACTCAGAATCAGAAGCAGAACCGCAAGAGTCCGCAATTCTCAGGCCGTCAGATATTGAAGGCGAATACCAGAATGATTCGGGATTCGTTTCTGTGCGTATCACTGACATAAATTCTGACGAAGCAGAGGTTACTTTCAGCCGATTCAAGGACGGCGTTCACTGGACGGCTAAAGGATGGCTTGACGGAAATACGTTAGAGCTTTCAGACCAGAATTACAGCGAGTGCCAAGCGACTCTCACATTTTCGCGGAGGTCTGTGAAAGTTGAGACTTCCGACACAGAGGACTGGAACGAGGCAATATCACCTGACTTTGTGCTTAAGGGTACGTATAAGAAGCTCGCAAATTAATTTGGAGCAAAAACGCAACAAAAAATCCCCCTGACATTTCGCCGGGGGGATTCGTTTTTTCAGATTCTATTCACTTTCACCGGGCTTAACGTTAATTCCGCGTTCTTTGTCCGTTCCGGGAATGAGTGAGTCGCAGATTGCCGCGCAAATTCCAGCAACAGCCATCGGAGTCTTCAAGACTGCCCAGCACATTCCGCCGAGTGTGTGCGCTAATTGTCCCTGAGCGTCATTCATGAACAACGCCTGATTAGCCTCAACCCATCCGGGCAAGCCTAACGCCATCAAGAACGCAAAGCCGACAATCAGAATATTTCTCTGGCTCGACATATCCGCACGCATTAAGACCTGTATACCCATTGCGCCAATCGTACCGAACAAAGCTATGTACGCTCCTCCGATTATCGGTGAGGGCATTGTAGCGATTAACGCGCTTAACTTTCCGACAAAGCTCATCAGGATTAATATCACCGCTCCAGTTCTCACTACTACTCTTGAAGCGACTCCAGTCAAGCCGATTAACCCGATATTCTCAGTGTATGATGTTGTTCCGACTGAGCCGAAAACGCCCGACAAAGCGCAGCACATTCCTTCCGCGCCGAGTCCCCTGCTTATCGTCCCGGAGTCAGGGTCGTCAACCCCGGAAGCATACGAGACTGAATGATAGTCGCCGATCGACTCAATCATCGTCGCAAAGAATCCTGCAAGCATGGCCGCAATCGCCATAAGGCTGAACTTAGGCATACCCCAAGGGAATATCACTGTCCTGAAATCACGAATCCATTTCGCTTCCTCAACTTTTGCGAGGCTGATATACGCGGGGTGATTCGGGGCAAATGTTCCGTTCACTGACAGCCACAAGCATACGCAGTACGTAATCACAATCGCAAGCAATATCGCGAAAATGTTTATGTACTTGTTCTTCAACACCAAGCTGAAAAGGAATATCAGAATGACAACTCCCAATGACGCAGGCCAGTAATTAGCGGCGTTACCCTGAACGGCTGTTCCTGCGAGTGAGAAGCCTATTGCCATTATCACCGGGCCGATTACGACAGGAGTTATGACTCTGCGGATTACTCCAGCTATACGGCTGTAACCGATTATTGAGAGGATTATTCCGCCCGCTATAAGTCCTCCGCCCATGTACTGCATGACCTGCTCAGGGCCTCCGGCTTTGTAGAGGGCTATCACCGTCATAACCGAGGGGATAAAAGAAAAGCTCGATCCCTGGACGATTGGCAATCCTGAACCGAGCTTTTTGCTTGTCTGTATGAGCGTTGCTACTCCCATTCCGAAATAAACGCAGGAGATTAACGAAGCTATTTGCAGCGCGTCCATCCCCATCGCAGGACCGAATATCAACGGAACTAGTGTTGTCGAACCGAAGAGGGTTAATACGTGCTGTGCTCCTGAGAGAAGCGTTATAAAGAATGGGGGAGTGTCGTTTATGCCGTAAACCATTTTTCTGGCCATGTAGAAACCTCCTGAAAAGTTTGTTTTTTCAGGCGTGAAATTTTACAGGCGGAAAAATTTTTTGTCAAGACATGTATAATTATCACATCCATATTTCACAAAGAGGTGTTTATTCTATGAGAAAGCATTTTGTTTTTGCGCTCACGGTTTTAATGTTGCTTGCGTTTTTCGCTGGTACGTCTTTTGCTGACGGACTCAAAGTCGCAATCATCACATCACCGAATGACGTTCATGACGGAGGCTTCAACGAGGACAACTACAACGGAGTCGTAGCGTTCGAGAAAGAGAATCCCGGCGCAAAAGTTACGGTTATTCAGGACAAAACCGGCGACCCTGCTTCGTGCATTAAGTCTGTTGAGAATATCGCGGCTGATTATGACGCTGTTGTGTGCGTCGGCTTTCAGTTTTCCGGGATACCTGACATTGCGGAGGATAACCCCGATGTGAAATTCATTCTCGTTGACACATTCCCAGCTGATGATGACGGGAATGAAGTATCAGCTGAGAACATTTACGCGATGAGATTCAAAGAAGAGGAAGGCGGATTCCTCGCAGGACTCGCGGCGGCTCTCACAACAAAGTCGAACAAGGTAGCAGTCGTAAACGGAATCGCATTCCCCACGAACGTAAACTATCAGTACGGATTCATGTCGGGCGTGAATTACGCGAACAAGCATTACGGGACAAAAGCGCAGATCGTAGAGCTTGCCTCATATGCCGGAACTGACGTAACAGGAAAGAATATCGGCGGGAATTATATCGGCTCATTCATTGACCAGGCGAACGGGAAAATCGTAGGTCAGGCATTAATCCGCGAGGGCTGTGATGTCATGTTTGTTGCGGCTGGCGGTGCGGGAATGGGAGTCTTCACTGCCGCGAAAGAGTCAAAAGGCGTTTACGTTATCGGCTGTGATGCTGACCAGTTCAACGACGGCAAAAACGGCGACTCAAATATCATTCTCACAAGCTCGCTAAAGGTCATGGGCATGAACGACAAGAGAGTCCTGAAAGAAATTGCTGACGGAAAATTCAAGGGCGGTAATTTCCTTCTCGGCGCTGAAAGCGGATCAATCAACTATGTGAAAACACCCGGACGCAATCAGCTCACAGATGACGCAATCAAGAAAATTGACTCGGCTCTCGCTCTCCTCAAAGCCGGGAAAATTAAGCCTGCCTCATCTTACAGCGGGACAATGCCGGATAACTTTGAAGGGATTGACGCGGAATAATGGCGGAAAACATTGTAGAGTTCCGGCACATCACAAAACGTTTTCCCGGAATAATCGCAAATGATGATGTCTCACTCTCTATCAAGGAGGGTGAGATTTTTGCTGTTTTGGGCGAGAACGGCGCGGGAAAATCGACTCTCGTAAGTATGCTTTTCGGAATGTATGAGCCTGACGGAGGAGAAATTTACGTGCGCGGTAAACTTGAGCATATAAACTCGCCGCGTTACGCAGGTTCGCTCGGTATCGGAATGGTGCATCAGCATTTCAGACTCGTATCAAATTACACCGTCGCAGAAAATATTGTGCTTGGCCTTGAGCCTGTGAGAAAAATTTTCGGAGTCATTCCGTCTGTTGACATGAAGAAAGCGAATCATGACATCGCGGAATTGTCAGAACGTTACGGCCTGAAAGTGAATCCTACGGACGTAATAGAGAATCTCAATGTCGCGACAAGACAGAGAGTCGAAATCCTGAAAATGTTATACCGCGAGGCCGAAATATTGATATTCGATGAGCCTACAGCAGTATTAACGCCTCAGGAAATCGCATCATTCATCGACATAGTGAGGGGGCTGCGCGAACAAGGCAAGACAATAATTCTCATCACTCACAAGCTCAACGAGATTAAAGCCGTTGCTGACCGCTGCGCAATTATGAACAGGGGAAAATTGATAGATGTCCTTGACGTTAAGACGGCCTCAACTGATGACATGGCGCGTATGATGGTCGGACATGATATTTCATTCACGACTGAGAGGAAGCCAGCGAGATTCGGAGGTGTGATTCTTGACGTGAAGAATTTGACGGTGAAGAATGCCGCCGGGCTTGACGCTGTGAAAAATGTATCATTCCAGATTCACGCCGGGGAAGTTTTTGCGGTTGCGGGAGTCTCTGGGAACGGCCAGAACGAATTAGCCGACTCAATCGCCGGACTCGTAAAAATTTCGGGAGGAACTGTAACGCTTAACGGCCATGACATAACAAATGCTACAGTCCGTGAACATATCACAAAAGGAGTCGCGTATATCCCTGAAGACCGTCATAATGTCGGACTCGTTCTTGACTTCACATTGAGGGACAATTTCCCGCTGAGGCAGTATTACACGCCAAAATTCTCACGCAAAGGAGTACTCAGCGAGTCAGAGTTCGAGACTTACGGCGAAAAGTTAGAGGAAGCGTACGACATTCGCAGCGGGCAGGGAGGCGCAACGATTACCCGCGCTATGTCCGGCGGGAATCAGCAGAAGGCCATAATCGCACGTGAGCTTGACATGAAGACACCGCTAATAATCTTCATGCAGCCAACAAGAGGGCTTGACGCAGGAGCCGTGATGAACATTCACCGCCATATTGTTGACGAAAGAGACAGGGGAGCGGCGGTTCTGCTAATATCGCTTGACCTTGACGAGATTTTAGACTGCGCCGACACAATAGCAGTAATCTACAACGGGAGCATAAACAAAATTTCGCCCGCGTCAGAAATTTCTACGGATGAAATCGGCCTTTACATGATGGGGGTGAAAACAGCATGAGGAAATTCACGCAGTCATTAATCGCAATCATAATCAGCCTGATATTTGGCGCGTTAATCCTTTGGCTTATGGGAAAAGATCCCGTAACAGCGTATACAGATTTATTGCGCGGCTCCGGGTTAATGGAGAAAGTGAGATATTCAGGCCGTCAAAATATGTTCACGGACTTCATGAGCTTCATTGACGCTATGACACCGATGATTTTTGCGTCTCTTGCTGTAGCTCTCGCGTTAAAGGGCGGCTTCTTCAACATAGGCGTATCGGGTCAAATGCTTTTTGCGGGATTCTGCGCTCACATGGCCGCAATGATTCTCCCGTCAAAAATTGCTGTCGTAATTGTGGGACTCATTGCGGGCGCGTTGATAGGCGCGTTAATCGGCTGGCTCAAATACCGATTCAACGTCAACGAGGTTGTAAGCTCCATAATGATGAACTCAATCTTGATGTATCTGATAACGTTTTACATCAACACTTTCTATATTAATCCCGTCTCAAGACAAAGCAAATCAATCATCAGCGCGGCGAGATTGACTCTTTCGGGATTCAGGTGGGAAGGCTTGAAGATTGACATTGCGCTTGCGTTTCCTCTTGCGGTTGCAACGGCGTTGTTCCTTCACTGGTTTATTGAGCGCACGACATACGGCTACGAGATTAAAGCGTCAGGGCTTTCACCGAACGCGGCATATTACGCGGGAATGAACGTAAACAGGACTGCACTAATGACGATGACTCTTTCGGGAGCGTTGGCGGGGCTTGCTGGAGTTTCGTACTTCTGCGGCTACCTCGCTGCGATTCAGCCCGGTGTTGTTCCGTCGATGGGATTCGATGCTATAGCGGTCTCACTTTTGGGCGGCAATAATCCTGTAGGCTGTGTGCTTGCGTCATTCCTCATAACGGTAATCTCAAAAGGATCTGTATACATGAGTTCGCGCCAGAATATAGACATGGAAATAGCGAGCCTCATTGCGGCGTTCATACTGACATTCGCGGCGTGTTCGTCATTGCTCGGAAGGAGGCGGAAATAAATGCTTGACATGATAATAATTGACGGCCTCAGCTTTTCGCTTCCGTTATTCATAATGGCGATCGGAGGAATTTACAGCGAGAAGAGCGGAATAACGAATCTTGCGCTTGAAGGCTTCCAGGGATTCGGAGCTTTCACGGGAGCATTTGTTACGATTTACTTGTATGGGATATTCGGAGCTGAGTCGCAGGTGCCATATTACGCCGGATTCATTTGCGCTGTGATTGGCGGGGGAATTTTCGCGCTTCTTCATGCGCTGCTGTGCGTTAAGTTCAAAGCTGACCAGGTAATAAGCGGAGTCGTGATGAACATTTTGGCGATGGCATTAACGAGCTTCCTGACGAAAAGAATCAACGCATCATTTTTCGGGAATGACGCAAATAAATTCATGCTCAGTGCGAGCGCAAGAATCACAGTTCCGGGACTCTGCGATATTCCGATAATCGGAGCTGCCTTCAGGGACATATACCCGTTCGAGATAATGATTCTTGTTGTGGCTGTCGTGATGTGGTACGTAATGTACAGGACAGTTTACGGAATGCGTTTGCGTGCCTGCGGGGACAATCCTCACTCAGCGGACGCGGCCGGGATTAACGTGTATTCAGTGCGGACGATCGCGGTATTCATATCGGGGTGCTTGTCAGGAATTGCGGGAATGAGTTTCGCATATTCTGTGTCAGCAAATTTCTCACCTGATATATATTTGGGTTACGGGTATTTGTCGATTGCGGCGTTAATTTTCGGGAACTGGTCAATTCTTCCTGCGTTGTTCGCGTGCTTGATGTTCGGATTTGCGCGGAGCATGGGAGCGGCTGCGATTCATCAGCTCGGATTGCCTTCAAGCTATAACGATCTCGTGAGGACTCTGCCCTATGTGCTTACGCTGTTGCTTCTTGTGTTTTTCGGAAAGAGCAACAGAAGCCCGCGTGCATTGGGACAAATTTACGACAAAGGACAGAGATAAAAATTTCCTGCCTCCTGAAAAAATTTCGGGGGGCTTATTTTTTGTACGGGGTATAATCCTCAGAAAAATTATTCACGGAGCGCGATAAAGTTATCATGATGAATAAAAACGCAAAAATTTTCGTTGCAGGTCATAAAGGCATGGTAGGCTCTGCAATTTTCCGCGAGCTTTCACGCAAAGGCTACACGAACATTATCACGCGGACTCACTCTGAATTAGACCTCACGAGGCAGGCTGATGTTGAGTCATTCTTTGCGCAGGAGAAGCCCGAATACGTTTTCTTAGCGGCGGCAAAAGTCGGAGGAATCGCAGCAAATTCGGCGGCACTAGCTGATTTCATGTACTACAACATGATGATAGAGATGAACGTCATACACTCTGCATTCTCGAACGGCTGCAAAAAGCTGGAATTTCTCGGCTCATCGTGCATTTATCCCCGCATGTGTCCTCAGCCCATCAAGGAAGAATACTTGTTATCCGGCTATCTCGAAAAGACTAACGAAGCATACGCCCTCGCAAAAATTTCCGGCCTCAAATACTGCGAGTACCTTAACACACAATACGGCACAGACTATATTTCCGTCATGCCCTGCAACCTTTACGGCCCGAACGACAACTATCACCCAGAAAATTCTCACGTATTGCCCGCATTGATTCGGAGATTTCACGAGGCGAAAATTTCCGGCGCGGACTCCGTAACATGCTGGGGAGACGGAAGCCCTTTGCGCGAATTTCTGTACGTTGATGACCTCGCTGAATTGTGCGTGTATCTCATGAACAATTATTCCGGCAATGAGACAGTAAACGCCGGCTCAGGCAAGGAGATAACCATCAAAAATTTGACGGCTCTTGTGGCTGAGATTGTAGGGTATTCGGGAAAAATTTTGTGGGACACGTCAAAGCCCAACGGAACGCCCCGCAAGATTATGGACGTAAGCAAGGCCGCTTCATTGGGCTGGAATGCTCACACGAGTCTCAAAGACGGAATCAGGCTCGCATATGAGGACTTCAAGAAGCGTTACGAGTAGAACCCGCCAATTGTCCGCACGCCGCCATAATATCAGTGCCTCGTTCTTTGCGTAACTCGTACTCTATTTTCATCTCAGAGAGTACAGCGCAGAAAGCCTTGATTCTTCCCTGTGATGAGCGTTTGAGGTCAGGACGTGAGGGAATCGGGTTGAACGGGATAATGTTTATGTACGGTTCGAGTCCGTCAAGCAACGCCGCTGTTTCGTAAGCTAATTCGGGGGAATCGTTCACATTTTCGATTAACGCATATTCGATTGTGATTCGTTCCCCTGTTCTTTCACGGTATCTTTTCAGCGAGGCTATTAACTTTTGGAGCGGGTATTGTTTGTTGACGGGCATTAACTTTGTGCGTAATTCGTCATTCGGCGCATGAAGTGAGAGCGATAATCTTATGGGAATCTCAAAGTCCGCAAGATCCTCAATCCCCGCTGCGATTCCCGATGTCGATATTGTTATGTGCCTCGCGCCCAAGTTCCTCATGTTTTTGTCGTTAAGCGAACGTATAGCGGAAAATACGTTGTCTTCATTCAGCAGAGGCTCTCCCATTCCCATAAACACAATATTGTTGATGTCCCCGCCGTTAATTTTCTCCATCATCAGAAATTGACCGAGAATTTCACCCCGCGTTAAGTTCCGTGTGAATCCGTTCGCGCCAGTCTCACAGAAAGCGCACTTTAACGGGCAGCCTGCTTGTGATGATATGCACGCTGTCTTGTGTCCTCCGTGATTCAGAAGAACGGACTCAATTTTCGCGCCGTCGTTCAAATGCCACAAATATTTTCGCGTTCCGTCCTTTGAGACCTGCTGACGAATCATAACGGGCAAATTTATTGTTACGCTGTTGTTGAGTTTTTCGCGCAATGTTTTGCTGAGGTTCGTCATTCCGTCATACGTTAATTCTTTCTTCGCGTATATCCATTGGCAGACCTGAGCCGCCCGGAATTTCTGTTCATTCCAGTTTGCAAAAAGAATCTGCCAGTCATTAAGCGTTAATTCAAGTGCGTCATAAAAATTATTCACTAAGTAATTTCCTCCTTTTTTTTCATTGCATTATTTCATTCTTGACCGTTATAATATCAAATGTCCCAAGCATTTTTTACTGAGGAGGCACTATTGTATGAAGAAATTTTTTGCGTTTTCCTTGCTAATCATTCTGTTATTCGCGGCGAGTTCTTTTGCTGATGATGAAATTGATGAACAATATTCCCCACGACAGAAGAATCTCGGCAAAGACCGCGCGGGGATTCAGTGGTGGATTGTTGATTTTGGTACAAGTGCATCAGGTTATTACGCAATCGCACGCGAGTATTACAACACAAACGCGGCCGCAAAATCTGAATTAGTTTACGCGCTTACTACACGCTACGGAGTATCACAAAGCAGGGCAGAAGATGTATATTTCGCTGAGTTCAGGCTCGAATACACATCAGACGGCAGGCAATACTCAGAAGTATCACGTGTATTGTATGACATGCGCGGTGAAGAAATCTGCTCTTACAGGCCGGGAAATAGAACCTTCATTCCTGTTATTCCCAACACAGTACAGAGCAAGGGCGTTGCTTATGC
The DNA here is from genome assembly GCA_946183145.1 of uncultured Fretibacterium sp. Lineage (GTDB taxonomy): Bacteria > Synergistota > Synergistia > Synergistales > Aminobacteriaceae > JAFUXM01. Next base: position 205,792 of record CAMGZM010000001.1, read on the forward strand.
TATGGGCCTGATAAGGTAACAGAAGGGAGATTAACGACATGACATTACGCAAAATTTCAGTGCTTGCGCTCGCGTTTATGTTCGTGATGATTTTCGCGGGAAATTCATTCGCAATTTTGGGTGAGGGGTATTTCGGCCCTGATAACCCGCCTCCTAACGGGATAATTATTGAGCCGCCTTTCTATGACTCGCCTTATGCAGTCCGCAGAGATGATTACCGCAGACAAGAAGATTATCGCAGACAAGAAGATTATCGCAGGCAGGAAGAAGCACGCAGACAAGAGGAAGAAATACGCAGACGGGAAGACGAATTACGCAGACAGGATGATTATCGCAGGCAGGATGATTATCGCAGAGAGGAAGACAGACGCAGCTTCAACCCGAACTACGAAAAATATTCCGCAGATCCTGAAAGAGTCATACGGAGTTACGGATTTGACAGAACGACAACGGAGAATCTTATTGACCTTCATCGCTCAGCGGCGAGGGGAAACGGAAAAGGTGAACGCTACGACAGGTACACCATGATATACCGGGATTTTCCGACAGATTATCTTGCGGCGTACGAGGCTTCAAGAAATGCTTACGAGATGGCCGATTACGATATGGCTATGCACTGGGTCAACAAAGCGCTTGAGATTCTCCCACAATATGTTCCTGCGAGGCAGTTCAAGCGAACAGTAGAAGGCGGGCTGAAGAGGCGTTAAACTTTTGGGATAAATCGTAACAGCAGTTCTCTTTTTGCGGGGGCTGCTGTTTTTTTGCGCTGTAAATTCTTCGCTCTGTTACCGAAAATCGCCGTAAAACCCATAGCGGGATATAGTATAATTTTTTTGCGGTTAGTCGTTCCGCGTTACCAAAAATGTATAAAGTAATGTTGTATCTCTTCGGAGGTTATACAGTAGGGGCGGACTGGCCACGCCTTTGAGAATAAGGGTGCCTGTTAATTCAGGTGGAAACTTAAAATCAAACTTCTCAAGAACCCCGCTTGGGGAGGCTCAGAATCCTCAATATTCACAAAAAACGGAGGCAATTTTCATCTTGGGCAAGGTAGCAAAGAATCTCGGACTCTATCTTGTGTTGGTTCTTGTTGTTGTTACGATGGTCAACACGTTCCTGACACCTGAAGAAGTCCAGAAGCAATATGACGAAATAAGTTACAGCCAGTTCCTGAAAGATTTGGACGCGGGGAACATTCGCATTCTCCAGATCCGGAACAACACAGTTCCCGGCGAATCAAGCTCGGCGACATTGCAGGGCGAGCTTCACAGCGGGCAGAGATTCCTGACATACGGACTTGACGTTTCAGGCATTGCGGACAAAGCAGCGTCAAAAGGAGTTACAGTTACGTTTGAGGCGCCTCAGAAAAACACGTGGCTTATGTCGCTTATGACTTCACTTTTCCCGACACTGTTATTGATTGGCGTATGGGTGTATTTCCTCAACAACATGCAGGGAGGCGGCGGCGGCCGTATTATGGCGTTCGGACGGAGCAAGGCAAAATTATTCCTCGACAACAAGCCGAAAGTAACATTTGCTGACGTAGCAGGCTGTGATGAGTCAAAAGAGGAGCTTCAAGAAGTAATACATTTCCTGAAAGACCCGGAGAAATTCAAGAAATTAGGCGCGAGAGTCCCAAAAGGCGTTTTGCTTGTAGGCCCTCCCGGCACTGGAAAAACTCTCTTGGCGCGTGCTGCTGCGGGTGAAGCTGATGTGCCATTCTTCAGCTCAAGCGGTTCTGATTTCGTGGAAATGTTTGTAGGCGTTGGAGCCGCTAGAGTGAGAGACCTCTTTGAACAGGCGAAAAAGTATCAGCCCTGCATAATATTTATTGACGAGATGGACGCGGTAGGACGGCACAGAGGAGCGGGACTCGGCGGAGGTCATGACGAACGCGAGCAGACGTTGAATCAGTTGCTTGTTGAGCTTGATGGATTCGACGACACCAGCAGCACTATACTTATTGCCGCGACAAACAGACCAGACATTTTAGACCCTGCATTACTGAGGCCGGGACGTTTTGACCGTCATATTACGGTTGACCGCCCTGACGTAAAAGGCCGTGAAGAGATCCTCAAAGTTCACATGAAGGAGAAAGTTTTTGCTGATGATGTTGATACGGGAGTATTGGCACGGAGGACTCCGGGGCTTGTCGGCGCAGACCTCGAAAATCTCGTGAATGAAGGCGCGTTATTGGCGGCGAGAAGAGGCCACGAGAAAATCACGATGGAAGATTTAGAGGAAGGAATCGAGCGCGTAATGGCCGGGCCTGAACGCAAAAGCCGAATCCTTAATGACCGCGAACGGAAAATTATCGCGTATCATGAAACGGGTCATGCAATAGTCGCAAAGATTCTCCCCGGCTCCGATCCTGTTCACAAAATCTCAATCATTCCACGAGGGCACGCGGCATTAGGCTACACATTGCAATTGCCGGAAGAAGACAGATTCCTCATCTCGAAATCCGAACTCATGAACCGAATCGCCGTATTATTGAGCGGAAGAGTCAGCGAGGAAATTGTGTTCAACGATGTAACAAGCGGCGCGGCAAATGACCTTGAAAGAGCAACACAGACAGCCCGCCAGATGGTTACGCAGTTAGGCATGAGCGACTCTCTTGGCTTGGTAAAACTCGGAAACAAACGGGAAGAAATTTTCTTAGGCCGCGACATCTCAGAGGACAGGAATTACAGCGAGCAAATAGCATACCAGATAGACCAGGAAGTCAAATCGATAATCGATACTTGTTACGAGAACGCAAAAGAGATTCTGACTTCACACCGCGCATTGATGGACAAAATAGCGGGGGTATTGCTTGAGCGTGAAGTGATTGACGGTGAGGAATTTGACAGGCTCATGAACGAGAATACGCCAAAAGTCTCAATCACAAAGCCCGGCGATGACATGAATAACCCTGAAAACGTACCCGATATTCCCGAAATACCTGACACAAGGGTAGACTCAATACCCAAAACAGGAAGAGATTTTATCGCATAACTTGACGGCTTGAAGTTAATCGGCAATAATTAGCGTGTTCGATTTGGGATGTCGTCCAAAGGCAGGACGCGGGACTTTGGATCCTGTAATGATGGTTCGAATCCATCCATCCCAGCCACACGACTCATAATAGAGGTGACGCATGTCATGAATAAACTCTGCGTTCTCGTCATGGCCGCCGGAAAAGGCACGCGAATGAAGAGCGCAACGCCAAAAGTTTTACAGCCAGTGCTTGACCGTCCTATTATTGACTATGTAATACGCAATGTACTTTCAGCCGGAATCAATCAGGAAGATTTAGCGGTGCTTGTAGGTTCAGGCGGTGAAGAAGTCGAATCACACATCACAGAAAATTTCCCTCACGCAAAAATCATATGGCAGCATGAACAGCTAGGTACAGGCCATGCGGTGAAGACAGCCCGCGATTTCTGGTCAGAATATGAGAAACTCATTGTGCTTAACGGAGATTTGCCGATGATGAAATCTCAAAGCCTGAAGCGTTTAATCTCATCAGCCGGGGAAAATGACTGCACTGTGATAACGTTTGAGGCAGAAAATCCCGGTGCTTACGGAAGAATCATACGGGGTAAAAACTCAGTCTCAATCATCGAACACAAAGACGCTTCACCCGAACAGCGCGAAATTCACGAAGTCAACGCAGGCTGTTACGCCTTCAACGTAAAATCCCTCCTCGAAATCATAGACTCAATCACAAACAAAAACTCACAGCACGAATATTACATCACGGACGCATTAGCCCTCATGAATGACGCAGAAATGACTACAGGAGCTTTCATCATGCCTGAATCCGAAATGCAGGGCGTGAATACCCAATCAGAATTGGCGAATGTATCACGTGAAATGCGTCAAGAGATTCTGACTCACTGGATGAGCGAGGGAGTGAGGATTGTTGACCCTGACACGGTATATATCGGTGCTGATGTGATTTTGTCCCACGACGTAACAATAATGCCGAATGTACAGATCTGGGGACGGACTCGAATCGGCGCGGGTTCCGTCATCGGTTCAGGCTCAATTCTGACGAACGCGGAAATCGGCGAGAATGTTCACGTCATAGCCTATGCAGTAATCGAGAACAGCACGCTGAACAATCATGTTAAGGCCGGGCCGTTCTGCTACATTCGTGATAATACGTGCCTTGAGGAGAAATCTTTTGCGGGGAAATTCGTCGAGCTGAAAAATTCCCGTATCGGTGAAGGCTCAAAAGTTCCGCACCTGTCATACATGGGAGATGCGACTCTCGGCCATGATGTGAATATCGGAGCGGGAAGCATAACCTGCAATTACGACGGCGAACACAAGAACAAGACTCATATCGGAAATAACTGCTTCATAGGATCAAACACAATGTTTGTCGCGCCTGTTGAGGTTGGCGACGGTTCAACGACAGCGGCGGGATCTGTGATAACTCAGAGAGTGCCGGAAAATTCGTTAGGTGTAGGGAGGGCGAGACAGACAAATATAGCGGACTGGTCATTACGTAACCATAACCACAAGACTACAACGGAAGGGGATAAGTAATCATGCCCAGAGGTAACGGCCTCAAAATCATATCAGGAAACGCGCATCCGGAATTTGCACAGAAAGTAAGCGAGGAACTTGGAGTCCCTATTGCTGACGTAAAGAGCTTCAAGTTTTCAGACGGCGAAACGGGAATAAGATTCGGCGAAAGCGTGAGGGGCGCGGACGTGTTCATCATACAGCCTACATGCTGCCCGACAAACGAGTGCATAATGAACTTGCTGATTATGGCGGACGCTGTGAAAAGGGCTTCAGCTCATTATGTGAACGCGGTTATTCCGTATTTCGGTTATTGCCGTCAGGACAGGAAAGCAAAGCCCAGAGAGCCAATCACGGCAAAACTTGTAGCGAATCTCATAATGCACGGAGGAATTGACCGGGTAATTACGGCGGATCTTCACGCGGGGCAGATACAGGGATTCTTTGACATTCCTGTGGATCATTTGACGGCCATGAATCTTTTTGCGGATTACTTCCGGGGATTTCTTGCTGATGACTTGAAGGCGGGAAATGTCGTAGTAGTTTCGCCTGATGTGGGAGGAGTTGCGAGGGCGAGAAAATTTGCGGTGAAGCTCGATGTTGATATAGCGATTGTCGACAAGAGACGCTCACATGACGTAGCGAATCAGTCTGAAGTGATGGACATTGTAGGAAACGTGAAGGGACGTACGGCGATTCTTGTTGATGACATTATCGACACGGCCGGGACTATATGCCATGCTGCTGACGGACTCATTGAGCGCGGGTGCAAGAGGGTATTTGCGTGCGCGACACATGCGGTTCTTTCGGGGAAGGCTATGGAGTACATAAACGAGTCTGCGATTGAGAGGCTGATATTCTCTGACACGATACCATTGACGGAGGACAAGAAAACGGACAAGATATTGCAGCTGTCAATAGCTCCTGCGTTTGCTGAGGCGATAAGGCGGGTACATGAGGAGCTGCCGTTGAGTCAGATGTTTGAATGAAGATATAGAGAGATTATGCCCCCGGTGAAAGTGCCGGGGGTTTTTTGTGCGCTGAAAAATTTATGACTGGGAATTTATCTGCATGAAGACATAAAAAACATGGACAAGAAACTTTCTGTGCTATAATATAGTTTGCAGTTTGTTATTAAGCACTCGACTAATTGTAGTCTTCTTATCTCTTGTCCTGTAATTATTATAACACAGTACAGGGCGATAATTGTTAGTTGTGTGCTTTTGTGTTAATGCGCCGGGTAGTTTCTGCGTGATGCCGGGGCTGTTTGGCGCAACCGTTTTCTTTTCTGTTCTGTCTTCATGAATGGAGGCTGATAAAATCTCGCAAAATAAAAATATTTTCAGAGGGAAAAAGCAGCAGTAAAAACTAAATTCAATACTCAGAAAAGGAAGTGCGAAAATTGCGGAAATGTACGAAAGGAAATTTTCGGTTATTTGGCGTTGCTGTCCTGTTAATTGTTGCTTGCCGTGCTTCATCTGCTTCTGCCGCGTATTATGACGAGGGCAATGACGGCAACAGCTGGGAAACGGCGTATGTGATTGATTCTGTTGAAGACTTTATGCTGATGCGCGAAAGGACAGACTCATACAGAACAACCAGAGGTGAAAGAGGAAAATATTATAAAATCACCGCTGATCTTGATGTTTCAGCAGAAACGGGAATGAATATACCTTCCTCATTTTTAGGCCATATTGACGGGCAGAATCATACGCTGAAGATAAATATTCAGAGTGACATAAGCGGGGCAATCTTTATGGAAGTAAGCGCAGACCAAGTTGCTATAAAAAATCTGAATGTCAGCGGAAACTGTAAAGGGTCGCACGCAGGAGGGATTGTATATCTCCTGTCAGCAGGCATAATAGAAAACTGTAGCTTCAGCGGGACTCTGGAAGGTGAGATTGCAGCAGGTATAGCATTGGGCATAAATGGTGGTACTTCAGTGAAAAACTGTACTTTCACAGGGAAAATCATTGCCTCAGGGCCAAACGTAACTGCAGGCGGTATTGTCGGCCAGTTACGCGGAGGCAGCATAGACAACTGCACTGTGTCTTCAGGTACTGTCATCACATGCAATTCTGTTAATGAGCAGGCTGGGGGATTTGCCGGGGGCATAGCGGGCATGACTTCGTCTCTCACGGAAGCTCCATCAATTACAAATTGTACTTCTTATGCTGTGCTTGAAGGAAATGTAAAATATAAGGGAGGTATTGCGGGGACTAGCAATAATCCGTTTGCCCCTGCTTTAATTCTTTCCGGTAATACATGGCCGAATCAATACGAGGAAGTAGGTTTCAACTTCGACATCAGCATTCCAGGAAATGGAAACACTACCCCCGCACCTTCACCAACTCCGAATCCTTTTCCGGCTCCAGTAACCTCACAGGACACCGTCTCGGAGCTTGAGATTGCCATTATTGCCCCCGTAGTTCTCAGCGATGAAGTTATAGCCAGAATCGCGCAGAACATCAGCGTTGACTCAAGCGAATTAATACTCCTGACGAGCGCGGATTTTGACCCTTCAGACCCGCCGGAGCCTACTCAAGCAATGATACAGGAAGTGAGCAGCCAAAACGGTAGCTTCATGGCCAAACTCAACACTATAAACGTTAAAAAAGATGGCTTGTATGTGTTCATGGTTACTGTCTCGGATGATTTAGTAGGAACGCCAGTCAGCAGCTTGAAACTCTACGTAGCAGAGGCTTCTGATTTTGCAGCCGGATCATTAAGTGCTTCTTTCGGATTGATGCCTGTGATTAATGGGATAACGGGAATGTTTGAAGTAAATAATTTTCTCGGCATTCAGCTCGATACAGTGCCTAAACAATTTCTTACAGTAATGTTCCTGTCAGCAGGCAAGAGCTTAACTGTCTACATTGTGAAAATTCTCTTGCTGCTCTTAGGCGGCTGTAACACAGGAGGCGTAATTATGCTCAAAGGCGTTGCAATAGTCTCAGGAGGCTTTATTATCGCCAAATTTCTGCGGAGAAAACAATAAATTATCCGCACAAAAAATCCCCTGCCATTCACGACAGGGGACTCAATTCTCACACAGCAGGACTCGCACGTCCCTTCATGTACTGCACCGTGAACACGAATCCAACAAGCATTAACCCGATAAGGTCGCTCACGATTCCAGGCACAAGCATACTCAATCCGCCCGCACAAATTATCACCCTCATGATGATATTCATCGGCCCGAACAAGTAACCGTTCAAGCTCGCGGCGACTCCGAAAATCCCAAGAAGAGCAGTCGCACATATCAATACAATCTCAAGCCCGACAAGTATATTCGTCAGCAATGGCCCGGTATCCGTTATCGCGATTATCGGCTGTACGTTCTCGAACAACATCGCAGGTGTGAACGCGAATATATACGGCACAATGAACGCACCTATAGCGAGTTTCGTTGCGTTGAAGGCTGTCCTCATCGGGGGAGCTTTCGCGATTGCAGAACCAGCATAAGCCGCTAATGCTACAGGCGGTGTGATGTCCGCAACAATCCCGAAATAGAACACGAAGAAGTGAGCGCAAATTTTCTCGATACCGATAGCCGGAGCCATGAGAATCGGAGCGCATGTAGCCGCCATTATGCAGTAGTTCGCCGTTGTAGGAACTCCCATTCCCAGAATTACGCAGCATATCATTGTGAGTACGAGTGCTATAAACGCATGTCCGCCCGAAACGTTCACAACCATTGTGATTAATTCTGACGCGAGTCCCGTTGACGTTATGCACCCTGCAACAAGCCCGGCCATAGCGCACGCAACTGCTACTGTTATCGTTCCTCGTCCGCCCGCCTCTAACGCGTCAATGATTTTGCGGGGGGTAATACGTTCGTCCTTGTTCAAGAGTCCCACGAGAATCGCAAAGCCTATCGCAATAGCCGCAGAGAATTGCATCGTGTAAATGTTCATTGACACCATCACAACGAGAATGATTAACGGCAGGAGCAAATATATTTTCGGCAGAAGGGAAATTATACGGGGCAATTCTTCTTTCGGTATACCCTTCAAGCCTAATTTCTTTGCTTCAAGGTGAACGGCTATATATATTCCCGCAAAGTAAAGCACAGCCGGCAATATCGCTTTAAGCGCAACCTGTGAGTACGGTATTCCCATATATTCGGCCATGAGGAAAGCCGCCGCTCCCATTATCGGAGGCATGATTTGTCCGCCCGTTGACGCAGCAGCCTCGACAGCCCCGGCAAATTCCGGTTTATAGCCCGTGCGCTTCATCATCGGGATTGTTACGCTTCCTGTTGTTACGGTGTTTCCGACTGATGAGCCTGATACCATTCCGCAAAGTGCTGACGAGATTACTGCGACTTTTGCAGGCCCTCCCGCGCTTGCTCCTGCTATAGCGTTGGCGAGGTTGATGAAGAATGTAGATATCCCCGTACGTTCGAGGAATGCGCCGAAAATGATGAACACGACAATATATTTCGCGCATACTTCAATCGGCGTGCTTCTGAGTCCGTCGCCTGTCGAATAAAACAGGTCATAAATCACCTTCCCGAATCTCACTGTCGAGAACGCATAGAACATTAACGCGCCGACAACGCAAAGTATTGGGATTCCCACGCACCTCCGGCATAATTCCATCGCTGAAAGAATCGCCATAACCGCAAGTGTGATCATCATGTAATAATTCGGGTTACGGGGGCTTGTTACACGGAGCGCAAGTTTGATTATGCTCTCGGCGTTAAGCGCAAAGTAGAAGAATGGTATTGTCCCGGCAAGCATTAATATTATGTCGTAAAACGGAATCGAGTTTACGCGGGGAGTCGTGTCGAACGTCAAAGGAATCGAAATCGAGTCGCTTATTCCCGGCTTGAGAGTCCCGGAAGATTTTCGTATTGGGTAATGAAGATAGCCGAGAATTATTATCAGTCCGAGAAATACATTCAGCCTTATTTCGGGCATGGCCGTGCTGAAAAGCGTAACATATATGCAGTAAAGCGAGAAAAACGCCGACAGCCACCGCACAATAACCGCCGGAGTCCCTTCCCATATCCGCACGTTGGACTCACGGTCATATTTCTTCATTACGGCGTCAACGTCTGCTTCCATCTGGGCAATGTCTTCACGTGTTATATCATCACTCATTGAATTTCCTCCTTCCTAAATGAAAAGCGGCCATGAAGTGAATCACAGCCGCCCGAAAATTTTTGTCGTTCAGGAAATTATTTTCCCATAACTTTTATGTCATGTTCACCGAAATATTTGACCGCGCCTTTGTGGTAAGGGACTGCCGTATATGATGCCGCGAATGTCATATCAAGCTCCGCGCCTTTTGCGTGTGCTTTTGAGATCTCGTCCTTGTTGTCGAAAACTCCGCAGAGGAAGTTATACACGTCAGCTTCAGAGACATCATCACGCGCGATTACCACAGCTCCGACTGCTACCGTTACTGTGTCTTCATCCGTGCCGTAAACATCTTTCTTGATGACGTTCATGCTGTAGTATGGCGATTTACCGATAAGCGCGAGTACATGCTCATCATCAAATCCGACAAGATAGACTTTCTTTGTTGCCGCAAGTGATGTTACTGCTGTTGTAGGCGCGCCCGCTACGATGAATGCCGCGTCTATTTTCCCGTCCTGCAAAGCCTCGACCGAGTCGCCGAATGACTGATACGTCGGCTTAATGTCCTTGTCAACATCAAGTCCGTACGCTTCAAGAACATCTACAGCGTTGAAATATACTCCTGAACCTGCCGCGCCGATTGAGACGTTTTTCCCTTTGAGGTCTGCGACTGTCTTTATTGACGGATCAAGCGTTACGATCTGCACCTGCTCCATGTAGAGATTTGCGACTGTTGAGAAGTTTGTGATTTTCTCCTCGAAAAGCCTCGTCCCTCTGTACGCGTATGCTCCTACGTCTGACTGCACAAAGCCTAATTGCGCGTCCCCGTCATCCATTGCCTCAATATTTGCCTTTGAGCCGCCGGAAGTTATTGCTGTGATTGTCGTTGATGTCTTTTCGCCGACTTTTCCCGCGAGGACTCCGCCGAAACCGTAATATGTTCCCTGCGCGCCGCCTGTCGTGAATACGAGCTTTGTTCCGCCCGGCATACCGTCAGCAAACGCACAGCCCGCAATCATCATTAACGCAACTGCAACCGCTAAAATTTTCCTCATCGTGATTCATTCCTCCTGTTAGTTTTTGCCTGATACGAGGATTCCGTTTTCACCGAGATATTTCACTGCGCCGGGGTGATAACGTACTGCCGGATAACCTGCCGCTGTCTTGAGTGTGAGATATTCAGCGCGGGGATTCGCTTTCTTCAGGCCGTCAAGATTCTCAAAAATTCCGTACATGAAGTTGTAGATGTCGTTTTCTTTCACGTCATCACGAGCGACTATTACAGCATGTACCGCGACAGTAACATCATTGTCGTTTGTTCCGTACGTTGACTTTGGCAGCTCAATTTTTCCGTAATATGGGCATTCACCGATGAGCTTCATTATGTGCTCGTCGTCAAAGCTGACTATTGAGACTTTTCCTGATTTCGCAAGCTCGCTTACTGCCGGGGTAGGAGTCCCCGCAACGATAAAAGCAGCGTCAATCTTGCCTTCCTTCAGAGCCTCAACAGAATCGCCGAATGATTCATACACGGGGTTAATGTCTGTCTCGATGTCCATACCGTAAGCGGTGAAAACGTCTACAGCGTTGAAATATGTCCCGGAGCCTTCTGAACCTACAGAAACGGTTTTGCCCTTGAGGTGTTCAACGTGGGTTATTTTGGGATCAAGCGTTACTATCTGGACGGCTTCAGGGTAAAGCACAGCGACTGTAGAAAATTTGTCGTGCTTGCTGTTGAAGAGCCTTGTACCGCGTGAAGCGTAAAATCCTACGTCCGTCTGTATGAAGGCTATTTTCGCGTTGTTCCTGTCGAGGGCTTCAACGTTGTTCATTGCGCCGCGTGAAGAAACTGCGCGAACCTGAGTCGTTGTCTTTCTGCTCACCATTTCCGCAATCGCAGAGCCGAAAGCGTAATACTCTCCCTGTTCACCGCCCGTTGCGAGTGTGAGTCTTGTGCCGTCTTTGTATGGCCCGCTCAACATTGCGCCCTCAGTCGCGCCGAATGAAGGCAAAGCAAACATTACCGCAAGAATCACAGCAAGAGAAAATATCTTCTTCATGCTCAATTCAACCTCCTGAAAAAATTTTTCGATTGTCCGAATATTTTATCATGACTCATTTTCAAGCACCCGTTTATATCCTCCCGGCCCGCTTTCAAGACACCTTTTCACGCGGCTTATTGTTGCCGTCCCTGCTCCTGTGAGTTTCATGATTTCGGGATAAGTTTTTGGCACGCTCAATAATCTTGCGACCTCTAATCTTTGCGACATTGCGCGGATTTCTCCCGGCGACGCTATATCATCAAGAAATATTCTCACGCTCTCAGGGTCATTCAATCCAGCAAAAGCCCGGCATAAATTTTCCGTCAGATCACTTTTCGGACTCTCCGTCATTTTCGGCCTCCGGGATTTTTTCAGGGTTATTCGCGGCCATGTGTATGACTCTCTGCGGGTACGGTATATCGATTCCCTCGCGCTTGAATACGGCTGATATATGATGCCTCATGTCGCTTGAGATTTTTGCGCCCGAACCTTTTCTCAGCTCGAACCAGTAATATATCTCAAATTCGAGTCCGTCATCCCCGAAATTCTTGAACAGCACAAACGGCGCGGGATTCTTCAGAACGCTTGAATGTCCGCTCACAACGTCAAGAAGAATTTTCTCAACCTTCCGTGAGTCTGAGTCATATGACACGCTTACTTTGAGGATTTCACGCTTCCTTAGGTCTGATTTCGTCCAGTTCGTTACGGTGTTCTCAAGAAAATACCTGTTCGGCAAAACTACGTCGAGTCCGTCCCAAGTCTTTATAGTCGTCGAACGTGAGCCAATATCCTCAACTACTCCCTGAGTCCCGGCAACGTCAACAATATCATTAACCTTGAAGGGACGCGAGAATATTACGATAAAGCCGCTTATGAGGTTGTTAAAGATATTCTGCATTCCGAAACCTATACCGACCGCCATAGCACCGCCCATGAAAGCAAAAGCCGTTAAAGGTATGTCGACAATGTTCAACGCAATTAGAGCGAATGCTACCCACAAGATATAGAACGTTATGCGCTGGATTGCATTTGCCGCCGTAATGCTGGCTTTTGCGCGTTTCATTATTTTGCGCTTTATCCATTTGCTGCCCCATGAGCTTAGGAAAAAACTAGAGAGAAATACAAAGATTGCTATTGTGAGTTTGCTGACTGTTACGGAATATCCTTCGCCCTGCCATAATTCAGTGTCAAGGAAATTCATAACGGTTTCTTTGCTGAATGAGCTTACTTTTTCGGCGAGTCTAACCGCGCTCATTTTGCTGTTTGCTTCATCGTAGAGTCTCTGATAGTAGAAAATCATACGGGGGATTAATGTCTCGTAGCGTTCGAATATGTCTGAAACAATTTTGCGCCTGTTGTTGACGACCTGAAGCAAATTCTGCTGAATGATTCCCGTAACGCCTTCTGCTGTTGCCTGAGTCTGTGCGGAAGCTACATCGCGGATCATTGCATTCTCCATTGAGCGGACTCCGTCAAGCTGCCTCTGCAATTCTATGATTCTTGCCTGGGACTCCTCGCGTATCTTCCAGATTTCCTCGCCTGTAGCTGTGTCGTTGAAGAGCTTGAATCTTTTGCGCCACAAATCCTGAAGCTCGCGGACAAATTCGGCCTCATCGTTAATCATTGTTATCATGTATTCCCAGTAATTGACTCTTACGTTTCTTGCCATGTATGAAGCCGATGCGCTTGTGAGAATATTTACATCAGCAGAGCCGAGAGTCGCCCTTGCGCGTTTGAGTGATGAGTTTGCTGACTCTAAAGCCTTTCTTGCTTCGCTCATCTCTGCGCTTAATTCTTTCAGCCTTGCGTTAAGTTTCTCAATGATTGAGTCTAACAGCGTTTGCGGGAATGATAATTTGTCCTGTATGTCGTTAAACCGTCTTCTTAAACGCTGAATTGTGGATACGTTAGCGTCAAATACTTTCATCCGCTCGCGAACCTGAAGCCTGCTCAAAGCCGCGTTGATTCGTGCGTTCTCAAGGCTCAATATGTGCGTGCGTGGCAATTCTATCGCGTCTCCTCCTTCCTGCGCTGCCTTAAGCTGTTTGCGGAGTGATGCGGCTTCCGACAAGTCTAATCTGAGCTTGCTGATTTTCGACTGCAAATAGAACACTTGAACGTCAAGCCCCCGTGATACTTTTGTGATTTCCTGCCGTAAATTGTCGCTTGTGTTTATGTCGGGTGAAGTGATGTTTGCGAGTGTCATTACGTCTTCTGAGGCTGGCTGACTGCCTGCATGACCCTGAATTAGCGCGAGATAAGCGGAATATGCCGTGATTAATTCTGTAACTATATTCGCGTGAATCTCTCTTTGTTCGGGAGTATAACCCCATGCGGCCATGTCATCGGAGAGAGTCTGACTCATTGCTTCAAGATCATGAATGCGGTTCGTGATGTCCGTGCTTGTGAGCTTCATGTCTGCAAGTTCGCTGTCAGCTGTGTCCTTGAGCTTTGAGATGTCCGCGCTGATTTCGTTTTTGATTCTCGTAACATAATCGGCGGCCATTTCGTTATTTTCCGCGCCGTAAAAAATTGATGGTGTTATCGTGATTATGATAAGTGAGAAAAGTAACAGCAATAATTTTCTGTGCAAGATAATTCCTCCTTGAGTATTGGGAAAATTTGCAGTGATTATAGCTTAATATTGTTATATACTTATACCATCCAATAAAAAAATTTCGGAAGGAGATAGTCAGCTTATAATTTAATGTAAAGTTGTTCTACTCTATGTTACTTACAGCACCTTGACAAAAAATTAAGGGAGGATTACTCTGCTACGTAAGCCGGGGTGCTAGACACGAACCGATAAGAAAAGAAATACCCGGAGAAATCCGGCTACCGTGGGCTAACGCGGGAAGTAAAGCCTCTGGACTGCCATACAAACTTTAGTAGCTGAATTATTGCGAACGAGGGCAGGAAATGTCATAGCAATATGGAAAGAATGAGGAAAATTCGAAAAAGTGTCGGTAACACGAAATAACACTTTTTACGTAGCAGCAATACTATCATGAAGAAAAAAGTATTTGCGCTTGTTTCAGCCATAGTGATAATAATCATTATGGTAATCACACAGCAGCAGCGAGGCTCGTCCGTAATGGGTTCTGGAACTGCTGACGGATTCGGCGGCCCCGGCGCGATCTCCGTAACAATCACCCTCAAAGACGGCAAAATCTCCGACGTAAAAGCAGACGGCCCGAAAGAGACTCCCGGCATAGGCTCAGTAGCAGTCGAGAAAATGCCCGGCGAAATGGTTGCGGGAAACACAATCAACGTTGACGGCGTTTCAGGAGCAACAGTAACATCAACAGGAATCCTCAAGGCGGCAGAGTCAGCACTCAAAGCGGCGGGCGTAAATCCTGAGTCATTCAAGGGCGCATCAGTCGCAAAAGCTGAGGATAAGACATATGACGTTGATGTTGTTATCGTCGGTGCGGGCGGTGCTGGAATGATCGCGGCGATTACGGCTGCTGACGCTGGGAAAAAAGTCGTCCTCATTGAGAAGCAGGCCATGACGGGCGGAAACTCTGTGCGTGCTTCTGGCGGAATGAACGCGGCTAATACTCCTGAGCAGAACAGCAACACATTCACGGAGGAAGCCGGAGTCGAAAAGACCCTCAAGAATGCCGCAGACAAATGGTCATCTCATCCCGCAATTACAGCACTTGCCGCAAAAGTCAAAGCTGAATGGGACGCGTACAAAGCAAAGCCGGAAGGATATTTTGACCGCTCCGAATTAATGCAGCTTGATACACTCATCGGCGGACATGGCATCAACAATCCCGAACTCGTAAAGACTCTCGCCGACAACACAGCAGATGCTATAGCATGGCTCAAAACGGTAAATATTGACCTGTCATCAGTCGGTTTTGCCGGAGCTGCGTCAGTAAAACGAATCCACAGGCCATTGAACGAACAGAAGAAAGTTGTATCTGTAGGCGGCTATATGGTTCCGAGACTGGAAGCGGCCTGCAAATCACGCAAGAACATCACAATGTTAATGGAGACAACCGCGAAATCAATAATGACCGACAAAGACGGCAAAATCTCCGGCATTGAGGCAGAAAGCAAAGGAGCAAAAATCACCGTCAACGCAAAAGCCGTAATTCTTGCGACAGGGGGATTCGGCGCGAACTTGAAGATGGTTGCGAGACTCAATCCTGCGCTTGAAGGTTTCATGACTACGAACGCACCCGGCATTAACGGCGAGGGAATCGTAATGGCTCAGGAACTCGGAGCTGCTACAGTCGACATGAAGCAGATTCAGATTCACCCTACAGTTCAGTATGATTCATCTAACCTCATTACGGAAGGTTTGCGCGGTGATGGCGCGATTCTCGTGAACACTAACGGAAAGAGATTCATTGATGAAGTTCTTGCGCGTGATGTTGTCTCAAAGGCAGAAATTGAGCAGCCTAACTCATTCGCTTACCTGATAATAGATCAGAAAATGGTTGACGAGTCGCTCCTCATTCAAGGCTATATAGCAAAGGGATATTCATTCAAGGGCGACACATACGAGGCATTAGCGAAGGAGATAAATATTCCTGCTGACGTTTTCGCAAAAACAATGACGGACTGGAACAGCTACGTAACGGCGAGGAAAGATCCTGATTTCGGACGGACGAGCTTTATGAATCCTCTCGACAAAGCCCCGTATTACGCGATAAAAGTTACGCCGGGAATCCATCACACAATGGGCGGACTCAAGATTGACACAAGGACTCGCGTTCTTCGTGCTGACGGCTCAGTGATTGAGGGATTGTACGCGGCCGGAGAAATTACCGGTGGTGTTCACGGCGGAAATAGGCTCGGAGGAACAGCAGTATCAGATTTCGTTGTGTTCGGGAGAATCGCAGGACAGGAAGCCGCGAAATTCTAGGATTGTTCACGACATGGCCGGGTCTCTTTTCGGGGACTCGGTTTTCTTTTTGCTGATATAATCTCATCAATTCCAGATTTCACACGAGGGGGAAAAATTCAATGCCTCTGCACATAATCACAGAAGCCGAACGCTGTTTGCAGTGCAAAAATCCATTGTGCCAGAAGGGCTGCCCTGTTCACACGCCGATTCCGCAGGTTATACAGCTCTTCAAGGAACACAAGCTCATTGAGGCCGGAGAAATTTTGTTCCGCAATAATCCTTTGTCGCTCGTCTGCTCAATGGTCTGCAACCACGCAAAACAGTGCGCGGGAAACTGCATCAGGGGACGCAAAGACAGCCCGGTGCATTTCTCCAGCATTGAGACGTATATCTCCGACATGTATCTTGACCGTATGCACGCTTCAGCACCCGCAAAGCAGAACGGGAAGCACGTCGCCATAATCGGAGCTGGCCCGGCGGGAATAACTGTAGCTGTAATTCTCGCACGTGAAGGATGCCGCGTAACAATTTTCGAGTGGAAAAGCAAAATCGGCGGCGTTATGCAGTATGGGATTCCTGAGTTCAGGTTACAGAAATCCATTCTTGACCGCTACGAGTCCCGGCTTGAAGAGATGGGAATACAGATAAGACTCAACGCCACAATCGGAAGTATATTGATGATTGATGATTTATTCCGCGACGGCTACGACTCTGTTTTTGTCGGAACAGGGGCGGAAAGACCCCGTACGCTTGGCATTCGCGGTGAGAGTCTCGGAAATGTACACTTTGCGATGAATTATCTTGCGAACCCGAAAGCGCATCATCTCGGTGATCATGTTGCTGTTATCGGCGTGGGTAATGCGGCAATGGACGTAGCGCGGACGGCATTACGCAACGGCACGAAATCAGTAACACTTTACGCGATGGGAAAAGAGATAGCGGCAAGCTCAAGCGAGGTAGCATACGCTGAACTTGACGGAGCAGAAATTGAGACGGGAATGCAGGTTCAGGAAATCACCGAAAGAGGGCCTGTTTTCTGCAAAACTATTTACGGCGAAAATGATACGATAATCGGCCATGAAGACGAACGCATACAGGTTGACGCGGACTCGACAATAATCTCAATCAGTCAGATACCGCGGGGGAAATTAGTGCGAACAACAAGCGGACTCACTGCTGCCGAAAATGGATTACTCATTGTTGACGAGAATTATATGACGACAAGAGAAGGAGTCTTTGCGGCTGGAGATGTAGTTACGGGCGCGAAAACTGTAGTACATGCTGTTGACGGAGCGAAGAAGGCCGCCGAGTCTATGATGAAATACATGAAGATTGATACGCCGTCAGAATAATATTCAGCTGGCAACACAAAATCCCCCTGCCTCGCTGTTGGACTGGGGGAAATTTTTTTTGCTTATTGACAATACCCCCCTAAAATTAATCGCCATAAAAAATTGACGGGTGTATTTATGCAGGTCAAACTTGAGATTTTACGTGAAGGCGATTCTGTTTTGTCGGCATGGGACTCACATGTTGCAGTCAAGAAAGAATCGGGCGAAGTTGAGATTTTTCAGTACTACCTTGATGAAGAGGGGTCTGCCGAGACTGTCAGGCGGCACTGTTCTGGTTACATAATGGGAGCGGCATTCCACGCCAGAAAAAGCGAGCTTCCCGGAAAAATCAAGAAAGCATTAAGCTGGAGCGGCAAAAATGAGTAAGAATAAAAGACCTCCCGAACATGTGCGGGCACAAAGAGAAGGCAAAGAACGCGATGAATATATGTGTTCTTTCTGCCATAAACAAGCCTTAGAGGAAGAAAGGTCTTCTATTCAGGGACATCACATCATTCAATACGCTGAAGACGGCCCGGCCACAAAGGACAATATCATAGCCCTGTGCAAAGAATGCCATGATGATTATCATTCCGGTAAACTCAATATCGACATTTCAGCTTTATAAGGCAAATAACAAAAAACCAGGACTCCCGAAAAAGGAATCCCGGCTTTCTTTTCTCACTCTGCTAAAATTTCTTCTCAACCTTCATGCAATACCCCGTAACAGTAAGCACATATTGATCTGCGTTGTTCTCAGAAATATTTTTTCCTGCCTGTGAGATTTTTGCGGGTGAACATGAGCCGTCAGAGTAGAAATATATTATTTCAGGCTCAAATCTCCATCCGTCATCTTCAGGGAGATTTTTCATCTTGACATTCTGCCATTCAAGCACAACAGGCTTCATTTTGTCAGTGCCAAGAAATGAGCTTAAACTGTCTTCGGGTTCTTCTTTCTGTGTCAATGCTTCTGCTACGATTACTCCGCGTTTGGTACCGAGACTTGAAGATTTCACCGAGAGTCTTACGGGGACTCCTGACAATGCGAGGTCAGATGCTTCTTCTATTGCGCGCTGTAAAATTGCTGAGGGCGGCTCAAAGTAAAACGAGATTCGCGGGAGCATAACTGACGCTAACATTCCCACGATTGAAAGCACTATGAGAATCTCAACGAGCGTAAAGCCTTTTTGCGTGTTAATCCTCGTTCGTGATGTCGGCATTGACTCCTTCTCCGCCTTCTTCACCGTCAGGGCCGTAACTGGTTATTGTGATTCGGCCGTTGTTGTTGCGGTAAACGTAGGGATTTCCCCAAGGGTCTTCAGGTACTTTCTTGAGGTATCCGCCTTCCGCGTAACGTTTCGGGACTGGTGTTGTTGTCGGTGCTGTAACAAGTGCGTCAAGCCCCTGCTGTGTTGAGGGGTAAAATCCGTTGTGCATCCTGTACATTTCGAGAGCGTCCTCAAGTGAGCGTATCTGTGTCGCCGCTGTCGTTCGCTGTGCTTCTGCTACCTGCGGGCCGATTCTGGGTACTACGAGTGCCGCAAGAAGTCCCAAAATCACAACGACAACCATTATTTCAATGAGCGTAAATCCTGAACGGCGCACTAACTTTAACTTTTTGCTTTTCATAATGAATATAGCCTCCATAGTTTATTGCTTGTTGCATTATAATATACCAATCACAAAATTTTTCATTCCTCAACATTTACAGAAAGGTTCTCGGAAAATGAAAAGTGTATTGATTTTCGGCAGCGCAGGTTTTGTAGGCTCATATTTGGCTCAGGAATTTTACTCGCACGGTTACAGCGTATACGGCACGGATATAGCTCCGCTGAAGTCATCACAGCATTGTTTCAATGAGTACATTCTCATGAATATGCTTGACTATGACAAAGTTTTGAAGCTCATCGAACACGCAAGCCCCGACTACATCATTAACCTTGCGGCAATAAGCTCAGTCGGTGATTCGTGGAAGATTCCTCAGAAAGCTGTTGAAGTAAACATAAATGGCACACTGAATATTCTTGAGGCAGTAAGAAATATCGGCATCAAGTCAAAAATTCTTCTTGTAGGCTCAAGCGAGGAATACGAAATATCAGATTCGCCGATTTCGGAAGGCTATCCGCTGAACGCAAGCAACCCTTACGGCATAACGAAAATAGCTCAGGAAAATTTTGCTGAGATTTACAGGAAAAGTTACGGGCTTGACATAATCAGCACACGGACATTCAATCACACCGGCATCGGACAGAGTGAAAAGTTTGTGCTTCCTTCATGGGTGAAACAGGCAGCAGATATTCACAATTCGGGCGGGAACGGAAAAATTTTTGTCGGCAATCTCTCAGTAAAGCGTGATTTCGGTGATGTCAGGGATATGGCATCAGCATACAGGATGATACTGGAGAGCAACACGCAAAGAACTGTCTTCAATGTCGGAAGCGGCATAACACGAAGCCTTGAGGAACTTTTGAGCTATATATTGTCGCTTGTTGGCGGAAATGCTGAAGCGGTTGTGTCAACAGAGAAATTCCGCCCTGCTGACAACCCTGTTATATGGTGTGATAATTCTCTTCTGCGTTCTGAAACTGGATGGGAAGCAAAATATACTATCTTTGAGACTTTGCGGGGAATGTTTGAGAGCATGACAGCATAGCTTCAAGCACCCCCGCTTTTTACTTCACTATACCTGCAAGGTCAAACACTGGCGTTAATATTGCAAGCACGATAAATCCTACGCTGAATCCTAATGTCAATACCATTATCGGCTCCATTAATGTGGAAAGCCGCTCCATTCTCGTTTGCGCAATCTCTCTTGACTGGTCAGAAACGTTTGTTAATGACTCGGCTAATTCTCCGCCCATTTCACCAACTCTCACAACTGCAACAGTTTCCTCCGGCATTCCGATTTTCTCAAGTGCTTTGTCGAATCTGTGTCCTGCTTTCACCATTTCCGCAGCGTCAAGCCATCTCTGACTCTTTGTGTCCATTGTCGAGGCCATTCGCAACGCCTGTACGAGGGGTATACCTGATTTGAGAAGTGTGCTTATGTGGGACATTACGAGGGCTAAATTGAGCTGGTCTGTTATCCCGCGCATGAAAGGAAGAGTGATTTTACGGCCTGTACGTTTCATCCACAAGTAAGCGACTGCGAGCGCAAGAAGTATCCATAATCCGTAATTGCTCAGGAAATCCGACATTCCGATTAACATTCTTGTGGGTAATGGCAATGTCTGGTGCATGTCCTCGAATAATTCCGAGATTTTCGGCACAACGTATGTCAGCATGAACGAGACGACTCCGACACCTACAACAGCCATAACAATTGGGTACGTCATTGCTCCGCGAATTTTCCTGCGCAAGTCATCCTCTAACTTGAACTCGTCAGCGGCTTCATTGAGGACGGAGATTAACGTCCCGGACTGTTCGCCCGACTCAGCAACACGCCACAAACTTTCACGGAACGCGCCCGACTCGGCTAATGCTGTGTGGAATTTCCGCCCGCCCTCAACTTCTGAGAGCAATTTCTCCATTACGGGCTTCATGTTTCTGTCTCTTGCCTGACGCGACATTATTCGGAGGCAGTCCGCTAATGGTAATCCCGACTTGAGATATGATGCTAAACTTCTGCAAAAGAATATATGCTGGTCTAACGGGAGTAACTTTATCTTTGCTGATTTGCCGCTGTTTTTGTCCTCTGCTATTTTCACGTCAACAACTACAATCCCGCGCTCCGTTAATCGGTCAACAGCCTGAATTGATGAGCCTGCTTCTATTGTTCCCTTTGTCGTTTTGCCTTTTGCGTCATAGCCTGAATAGCTGAAATACGGCATGAATTAATCCTCTCCTGCTACACGCGTTAATTCATCGGGTGATGTCAGTCCTGACTGAACCGCCGACAATCCGATCTCCCACAACGTTTTGAAGCCTGACTCACGCGCTATATCACGTAATTTTGAGGCAGCTGCACCCGCTACAAATGCTTCCTGTATTGCCTCGTTTATCACAAACTGCTCGTAAAGTCCCACACGCCCCCGATACCCCGTGTTATGGCACTCCGAACAGCCTACGGGAGCAAATGCACGTGTAAGTCCTTGTTTCGCCATCATGGCCGGGGGATTGATTTCCTTCCTGCAATGTGGGCATAATCTCCGGGCTAATCTCTGTGCTACAGTACCAATCATACAGCTTGCGGCTAAATACGGCTCTATTCCCATGTCTACAAGCCTGATTATCGCGCTTATGCTGTCGTTCGTGTGCAGTGTCGACAAAACTAAATGTCCCGTCAATGATGCCTGTACTCCTATATGTGCAGTCTCAAAATCTCGCATTTCTCCAATCATTACTATATCGGGGTCTTGACGCAAAATTGAGCGCAGTGCTGAAGCGAATGTTACTCCCGCTTTCTCGTTGACCTGTATTTGTGATACTCCGGGGAGCGCATATTCTACGGGGTCTTCTACTGTGATTATGTTTACTTGAGGGCTTGCGAGGGCTTGAAGGATTGCGTAAAGGCTCGTCGATTTTCCTGAACCTGTAGGGCCGGTGAACAGTATCATTCCGTGAGGGTGATGGATTAATTCATTCATGATTTCACGCTCTCTTGCTTCCATTCCTAAATCTTCAAGCGTCAGTAATCCGTGTCCTTTGTCAAGAAGTCTCATCGCTATTCTTTCTCCGTATTGTGTCGGCACTAATCCCACACGTACATCTACCGCCCTGTCTCCTACCGTTATTCCTATTCGCCCGTCCTGCGGTGCCATATGCTCGGCTATGTCCATTCGAGACATGACTTTTATTCGGCTCGTCAATGGTGCCTGATTTGAACGCGGCAATCTCAATCTGTCCTGCAATACACCATCAATGCGAAATCGTATCAATACTTCATCTTCATACGGCTCTACGTGAATATCCGTCGCTCTCTGCCTCAATGCGTCAACAAATAATCCGTTCACAAGACGTATAACAGGCACGTCAACACTATCACTCAATACATCCTCACGCGTCAAATCGTCTATATCGTCAATGCCCTCGATATTTTTCGCCGCCTCGTCTGCTGCTACGCTCCTCAAGTCGTAAAGTGTGTGCAATAAGTCTCCGATTTCCTTCTCGTCCCGTATTTCTATGTCTATCGGATAACCCAATGCAACGCCTAACATCTGCGCTTTCGGCCATGCGTCATAATTCACTGCTCCTATGATTAATACGCCGTCTTCTACCCTCAGAGGAACTATTCGAGCCTGACGGAGAATATCAAGCCCCATTCCATCAGGTAAGAGGCTGGATACTTCTTTTGCTTCAGGCAATGGGGGTAATGTTTTTTCGGGTGAAGTTTGTGAAGGTGATGATGTTTCTGATGATTTCTCAAGCGTTAATGTCTCGGCCATGTCAGTTATTTCCTCCGTAAACTCTTCTGGTAAAGCTCACGGAAGCGTATATCTATATCGGCTTCAACTGGGCTTACATCGACGCTCAATAATTCACGCCGC
The DNA here is from genome assembly GCA_946183145.1 of uncultured Fretibacterium sp. GTDB lineage: Bacteria > Synergistota > Synergistia > Synergistales > Aminobacteriaceae > JAFUXM01. The sequence goes on from CAMGZM010000001.1 coordinate 229,117, forward strand.
GCCTTTTCCGGCATTATACCTTCAAATCCCATATCTCCAGATACATATTGTGAGGCAAATCCCGATGCCGCGATCGTTGCATGTCTCATTTCAGACGGGTCTTCTATTATCTGAGGCGTTAAGAATATCACAAAGTCTACTTTCTCCTTCTCCTTTGAAATACTCTTGAACAGGCCGCCGATTAATGGGATATACGCAAGCCCCGGCACTTTCTTCGTGAGTGAGCGTTCTGTCTCCTTAATCATTCCTCCGAGTATTATCGTCTCCCCGTCTCCTACTACTACTGACGTGTTCACTTCTCGCTTTGACGTTCGAGGCGTTGGGTCTCCGGGTGCTGTCAATACATCTTCTGTTGTCTGCTTTATGTCCATCGCTACAAGATTTCCGCTCCTTATGTGTGGTGTTACCGTCAGCGTTAATCCTGTGTCCTTGTAGTCAACATTCGTCTGTACTGCTGAAGGGTTGCTCAAGTCTGATGTCGTTCCCTTCATTAAGGGGATTACCTGCCCGACCTGGAACGAGCTTTCTTTGTTGTCCGTACACATTAAGCGGGGAACTGAGAGAACGTTTACGGCGTTGTACTTCTTCAGCATGTTGATTGTCGCGTACATTAACGCCATTGGGTTATAGTTTGTTACGCTGTAGGTACTTCCGCCACGCTCTAAAAGTTCTTCACGTTTCGACAGGTCATTAAACCATTGCATGAATGTTGAAGGCACACTGCTTTCTCCGAATGTCATATTTCCGCCTATCAGCAAATCATCGAACATCATACCGCCGATTACGTTCCAATCTATTCCCTGATTTTCGAGGTTCGTTACGTTGATTTCTGCGATAAAGCCTCGCAACAATATCTGTTTGGGCTGTATGTCTATCGCGTCAAGTATCGGCACTAAGCTGTCAAACTGTCTTTGTGTCGCCGCAAATATCAAGCTGTTTGTCGCTACGTCTGGTACTACTGTTGCAGGGAATTTCGCCGCGTCTACCCCTAACATAGGGGCTGTTGACGCTAATACTTTTGCTACCTGCTCGGAGGCCGCCGTTGCATCTATATTCTTCAGCTTGTAGATGTGAAAATCTCCTATCTTGCTGTCTACGTCCAAATCCTGAACTATCTTTGTTGCCCTGTCTACTGCCGCTGAACTTCCTACTACGATTACTTTCTTGCTTGGCGCGTCAGCTATTGCGTTCAGTCCCTGAAGTGGCCCGTTCGCTCCGGCTATTGCGTTCAACTGTGCCGCTACTGTTGCGGGGTCTCCGTATTTCAGCTCGTACGTTCGTGTTATCCTCGCGCTTTGCGGAGTGTCCATTCTCCTTATGAGTTCCATTCCTTTGCGGACATCTGTTGCTCGTCCCTGCAACAATATATCCCTTCCGTTGCCTACTGGAAGCGCGATTAATGCAGGGCCAAACGTCTGCTGTATCGCCGGAATTATGCTCTCTAACGTTATGTAGTCTACTGGGACTATGTATGTTACTGTCTCTTCCCCAAATCCTGGCCCCGAACGTCCCCGATATACATTAGGCGAGGGGCTGTTTCCTCCTTGTCGCACTATCGAGTAGCTTCCCATGTTCTGAAGCGAGAAATTGTACATCTGTAGCGTCGAAAGCATTATTTCTCGGCTCTCTCGCACCGTTACGGGATGAGGTGATATTATCGTTATCTTGCTGCTAATATTAGGAGGCACTATGAAATTCTCTTGCAGCACTTCTGACATGAAACGCATAAATCTCACTAAATCCATATCCTTGAAGTTAAACTGCACAAGTCCCGCACGTCTCATACTCTGCGCCGCTTCTATGAGATTTTGCTCCTCCTCCGCACTCATGGCCGAACCCGCTCCGCTCTGTGCCTGCGTGTTATTGGTCGGCTGTGCCTGTACTCGTCTCGTCGCTCCCTCTGAACATGACGACATAGCAAGAATTATCGTCAATATACATGTAGTTTTCTTGAAGTCCAAAACTTGAACATCTCCGTTCATCAATAGCAGGGTAAATATTAAACATTCCGTATTTTATCAGAATGCAGGCATTTTTCATTCAGATACGTAAATTACTGTCGAACGTCCGTCTTCAATCGTTACTGTTACTTTCCTGTATTTCAGCTCGTAATCCTCTATTGATACTGACTGTTCTTCTGCCTTCCATGAATACCCCTTCTTGTCTTCATTCCCGCTTGAAGGCATATCATCATCAACTCGAAATCTCAGCCATACTTCTTGCGCCGCTGACACTAAATCACGTTCACCCTGAATTTCTCCCAAAAGCCTGTATGACATCGCTATCAGACGAAATCCCGCCGTTATCACTAGTCCTGCTATCGCCGTCGCTACTAGCACTTCCATTAACGTAAATCCCCGGCTCATCATTTCACCACGTAACGCAATGCCGTATTCTGTCCGCCCCTCGTTACTTCTACATCAAATCTCTCACTCGTCATCAATGAGTTTATCGAGTTCGCTATATCTCCCATGTTCGTAAAGGGTATCCCGTTCACCGACTTTATCACATCTCCGCGCTGTACTCCCAATCGCTTTAACAGGCTGTCGTTCTGTATCCATTGTACTTCAAGACCTCCGGCTTTCTCGTTCGGGCGCATTCGTATCCGCTTCAGTTCGTCAAAGGGATTTTGCACGAGATTGCTCACGAGTTCACCGGGGACTTGCCCTTCCTGTGAGCCGGGAACTGCCGCTACTATGTTCCCCGTCTGCTTTGCGGGCTGTGGCGCGGCTGGCTTCGGTGCTGAGGCTGTCTGCTTGGGCGGGTCTGGCTTCTTTGCGTTCGTAGGGCCGTAAATTATGTACTTCTTCACGGGCTTCTCTTTCCCTCGCTGGAATAACGCATCTCCGTAATTTACTGCTATCAGCTTGTAACGGTCTACATTCTTCCCAACTAGTACGAGTTTAAGCTCATTCTTCACGTCAAACCATGCCCCTATCCCCGGCAATGTCCCACGTAATATTATGTCGTCAAGAGCGGTGTCGGGTTCTTTCGGAGCTTCCTCTTTGGGCTTCGGTGCTACAGGGGCAGGCGTATCGGTCTTCTGAGGGGAAATCTTAAACGGGTTCGATGACAGAAACGCTTCAAGCCCCCGCGTGGTGTTCACGGAATTTGCTTCCGAATGTATATCCGTCGCAGCCTCGCTTATCATCCCATTATTACCCGAAAATTTATCCAGTATATAGCCTATTCCCGCGTCCGCTATTCGCCCAAATACAAACCCCATCAGCAACGGCAACACTAACAGCCACAACTTATATAACCCGCTGTTGCTGTAATCCTCCGTCGATGTGTTACGGCTGAATATCTTTATGCGTCTCAATAGCGTTTTCATTTACTCCTCACTTCCTCCGCAAATACCACGTTCCGCCCTCTTCTATTATCGGCAGAAAGTTCTTCATCATGTTCATGTTCTGCGAAAATTCTTCCGGCACCGTCAATTTCGCGTCCGCATGGCCTATCCTCAGCGTCGATGTGTCTATCGTTATGTAGCCGTCAAGGGAAAATTCCCCGTTCGTCTTCATGTCCTCAAGCAGAATTTCACGCCCAGCCGTAAGCAATAATCTCCCGTCCCCGAAATTCATCGTCTGACCTAACCGCACATTTCCCCCCGTGAATGTTATCCGGCATACGGGCGCAAGTGATAATATGCTCGTCATCAGTTCAGGCTTGATTGTTACGGAGCTTAACGAGATATTCGCCATCCCCGATAGTTTCACGTTGTGTACCGTAAATCCTCCGTCCTCTCCTGATACATCAGAGTAATTCAAACGCATTCCGCGACGCTGTAATATGTTATGTGCTGTCGACATCGCAAAATTTCCAGCCTCACGCCATGGCATGAATATATATAACGCAGAAAAAAGTCCGGCCATGAATATTATCGTCTTCGTTATTGTTATGAGTGTTCGTTTCATCGTCGTCTCTTTATGGGTTCGCTGGCCCTATTATCGCTGATACAGTGAATAATCTTTCACGCCCAGCCGGCAATGCTCGTATCTCAGCCGCTATTATCCGCACTCCACGTGATGATAACTGCTTCTGAAGATCCGCTAATTCCTCCGCGTAAAGACGGTTTATCTCTACTGACTGATTGCGCCCGTCCGGCGTTATCCGATTTACTCGGTTGCCCAATGTCATGTTCTCCGAGACTTGCGCAAATACTACCGCTACATCTACATTCCCCGTCTGCGCTTGTGAGGCTTCAGGCTGTATGTTCTTGTACTCCTCGCCTAACATCAACAGCGTGTGAAATCTCCCCTGCAATGAGTTCAAACGTGTACGCTCCGTTGCATTCCAGCCGCTTATCGTCCATACCGTAAACCATATCACCAACATTATCAGGCATGAAATCACAAACTTTGTTGAGCCTCGCACTTCTCCACGCATTACTGACATTATGCCGTTGATTAATGCTTCTATATTTACCGTCATCGCTTCACCATCTTATCCGCAAGTCAAACCTGTATCCTATTCCTGATACAAATTGCGTGTTGTCGACCTGCACCAAATTCGCTTTGTCCTCCCATGAACGCCGGAAATTTAGCACCGTCGTCATATCGGGCGCTGTTCCTGAGCAGTCTATTCCGTCAGCGTTGTAGCGTATTATGTCTATCGTTATGTTGTCTCCCTTCATACCGCTGTAAATTTCTCCCAAGTCCGCAAGTACTTCTTCTACAGTATGCACATATTCTCCCTTCCCTGAGAGTGAAGCTATCTTATCACGAGCTAAATTCACAGGGTTTGAGATGCGTCCTGTCCGTGATGGGTCAAAGGTCGTACGGTAATATTCCGCGCTTCGGGTCGTCATCTCTTCCGCGTCGGACTTGATACGGTAATAATCTGCCGCCTCTGCTCCAAGCATTATTACTCCCGCTGTCAAAAGCCATATTGACACCTTACCCAAAATTCTCACTGTTCGCTCTAAATTCCTCGTTCCCTCCAACGCTGTACGTGATAAATTCACGTCGTTGATCCATGCGCATATTCTCACGCTGTCAGATGCTATTTCCTGTATGTCGTCGTCAGGGTCTGTTGCGTCGTATACATAATCCCCGCCGCGCTCTAATCCACGTTCATGACAATAGCCGTCGTACCATGATAGTATTTGCGCCTGGGATGATACACTCTTCTTGTTCCAACGGTATAATACAGGCCTGTTTGACTGCCATAATAACGAGCTGATATTCTCCTCATCTTTCCACAACGTTACTCCGTTCCCGCCGTATTCCTCCAACTGTGAGATAAACGGCAACGGGGAAGGCCAGATCTTTGATGACTTTGTTGACGGGATTTCAAGCTCTGACGGTGATACGTACCATACTATTCCCCCTGCATTACGACCTGTACGCGATAATATTACGGGGAATATCTCCATTTCGCCCCCCGCTGTGAATGGCATTACCTGCAACTTTAACGCGTCCCGTATCTTCGTCGTGTTCTGGAATGGAAACGTAAAATCCTCTAACGATAAGGAACGCATTGGCACTAGCATTATTGACGATTTACCGCCCCCGCCCGTTATAGGCTTCTGCGCTTGCGATATTAGACGCGAAAATTCCGTGCCTCCGTAATCGTTATGCGTTCTACCTTTGCTGAATATACTCATATTTCCTCCCATCCTACTATCTTCTTCGCTGTTCGGTCAAATATTACAGTGAATGACGCTGTTTCGTCGTCTTCTTCGTTCATGCTCTCTAGTTTTATGTTAAAGTATCGGCTCTTGAATGATACTATGTTCGTTAATCGCGTTGAGGTTCTTGCGCTCGCCCCGGGAAGCTTCTGCAAGTCCTGGAAATTCTCGATTGCGTTCTCCGTTCGGTGCTCCGCTATGCTCTGCGCTAATCCCCCTGTATCAAGCCCGGGCAATAATTCCATCACATGAACAGGCGCTACGTTTATGTTGATTTTTCCGTCGCTGTATACCGTGCAATAGTCCGATAATCCTAAATTTCCCTCTTCTCCGTATACTATTTCTCGCGTTATATCGTTGCTCATGATTAAGAGTTCTGAGATGTCATAAGGCGCACGGTTGATGAAATATTTTTCCTCCCGGCTTCCCACACGAGGACGGTTGTTCTTGTCTATGAAGTCTAATGTCAACTGCTCTAACTCTCGGTGCTTCAGCTTGTTCCACATTTCTCGCCACACTTCCGTAAACTCCCGCCTCATCGTATTACCGTCAGGAAGAAATATATTCCTTAACGGGATTTTGTCATCTAACGGCGTTACTTGAACAATCCACATTCCCATTTCCGGCACGCTGAATATAAACGGCTTGTACCATCTCTGTACCGGGCTGTCATAATTCGTGTGCGATGACGCTTCCGACAAAAGAGACATTACGGAATTTGCTAACACGCTCGCTAATGTTCGCTTTGAGAGGGTCTGTGTTTCTCGACGCATTCCACGCACCTGCATTCGCACAAACCATGAAAATGATGTTGCACACGAAATCAGCAATACTCCAAGCATTAATACACTTATCAGCACAAATCCGCGCTTATGGGAGCGATATAACACTTTCAACCCTCCTCGTCCTGTCATCGTCATTCTCCGCTCCTCGCCCTATCTTGAGGTATATTCCTGTCGGCAATTGCCCAGTATATTCCTTCTGGCGGTCATCCTCGTGCGAGCCTTTCGGGACTTCCGCGCAAAATTCATCTACCCCCGGCAATACTAGTTGAGCGTCGGACGGGTTTAACGTGTCTGTCTTCACGTCTGAGGCATCTACCCCCGGCAATATCCATCTGTACAGACCAGGCAATATATCCCCGTGAAGTATTCCTCCCTCCGTTACCGCATATACCACGCTCCCGGGAGGCATTCCCTGTGATGACGGCGACGTACTCATGAATATCAGTATGTCCGCATCCTTGCCTCCTAGTGCTTCCTTGTCCTCTATCTTCAGCACTGTCGGGGACATTCGCATTGCACACGACAAATCACGCGCTATAAAGCTCATCACTCGCGATAATGCCGATATGTCTGCGTACTCCCTCTGCGTGTCTACTGTTCGCCTTACCGTTGACGCTACAGGGGCTAACGCTAATGACGCTAATAACCCCGTCAGCATCACTGAGACTAGTATCTCGATTAACGTAAATGCTCGTCTACTCGTCATCGCTCCCCGGCCCGTTCAGCAATAATAACGCGTTCACTACATGGCCCGCATTATCCCTCTGTGGTACTCGCTTAAGGTGATAATCCCCAGGCTTGAAGTATGACGCTATCTCTCGGATTACTGGCTCTATCTGGTAACGCTGCGCAAAATTCAACAGCCGTGATATGTCCTCTGAATGCGGCTCCCGCTGAAATTCATCCCACAATGTATTAAAGCCTTGTGTCAGAAGCGCAGGGTCATTCTTCTGCTCACCTAACTGCATGTAGTGATATCCTATGTTACGCAGTGTATCTTCACGAACTATAGGGTATTCTTTCGCCTCGTTCAGATAATATAGCTGTAATTGCTCGTCGCTCGTCGAAAGGGCTTTACGCAGTACATAATTTCCGTATATTCCGCCCCATATGTATATCATTCCTGCTATCGAGGAAAGGATTATTATTGCTCCGAATATCTTGCGCGATGAGGCTGTCTTAAGGCACTCAAACTTCAGGCGGGTGGTGAAAAATTCTCGGTTCGACAACGCAAATGCTAACGTTATCCATACCATATTTTCTATGCGGTGAAATGGACGCGTGAATAATCCGCAAAATGTTATCAGCGTTACTAACGCCATTCCCCAAACTGCACTCTCTTTGATGGTCATACGTTCGCGTTTTATCAGCCCTCGTAAAGCTGGTATCAGCCACGATAACCATAGCAATATCAGCATTATCCCACCGATATATCCGCCTTCACAGAAAAATTGAAGAAACTCATTATGCGCCCAATGCGTATATTGCCATTTGTACCAGCTGTCATTCACCAGCTTAAAGCCGTATCGCTGGCCGTCCAAGTAATGCCATTTGTATTGGCCGATACCTACTCCGTGAGGGTGTTCGAGAAACATTGCGTAACTCGTCAGCCATATTCCCCGGCGGTTCCCTATCGTCTCCGCATTCTTGATGATGTCCGCCGTCTTGTCCACTATCTGACCTGAACGAGGAGAGTATAACGATACGTAAAACACTGACGCTAAAATTAATCCGGCGCATATAAAACGATGAACGTATCTCCGCTCGTATTTCCACATCGCTACAATCAGCATCGTGAATAATCCTAATATTAATGCTATCGTCGCTGAACGGCTCGTGCTGTTCATCAATCCCCAAAAGTTCCACGACATTAATACGACTATTAACGGTGAATAGAAACTGCGGGTTATGATGAATGATGACAATATCAACGCAACTGCTATCACTCCCAGCAATATACTCTCATTCATCACCGCATACTTCAGAATTATTACGGCTATTCCCGTTAAACATACGTTGTACAATCCTTTGCGAATGTCGGAAGGACGGTATTTCTCATCGTACACAAATAAATACACCGCTCCTAATACCGCTACTGCGCACCATAATCCGAACATGTTTTGCTGGGCCGTGTTGCCGATATAGTTACCGGGTGTAGGAAGGATTATGTTGCTGTACTGCTGAAGCCGAGCTAATGATGTTCCCTGCAAAAATGATAAGTTGTTCAGGTTTCGGATCTGCAGCTCCGCAAAGATTATGTTTATTGACGCGTTAAGATTGCCTAATAGTAATACCGTTCGCAATCCGCTTGATGGGAACGATTTAACGCTCAGTACGTAAAATCCCCATACCGTTACAAAACATACCATCTCCAGCACGTACGCCGTCGGTGATTGTATGTCCGTCCATAATGGCATCATCCCGCAATATATCAGTATCATCAGCCATATTAACCCAAATATATCAAGCTCGGCTTTAAGGCGTTCAGGGCCGTATTTCATCAGGCGTATTCCTGCTATGATTAACGCTATCCCTACAGGTACTCCCGTTATCGTCCATTTCAGGATGTGCAACGTATCCGCAAACATTACTCCGGAGTATATCAGGTTCGGCCATGCTAACGAGATTATCCACAAAAATATTATCGCCCATGACGGCACTAACTCTACTGGCTGGTATTTCTCCGGGATTTTCTTGGGCTTTGACGTTTGAGGCTTCATATTCTCTATTCTCCTTTACTGCATTAACGCATATTTTTCGACCGGCGCAAAACTATCCGTAAATACCGGCACTGAAGCATCAGGCGTAAACGGCTCTAACCATTGATGAGACAATAATTCCGCGTATTTATCCCCTGAGGCTACACTCGCTGGCACCATATCACCAGCCACAAGCATTATGTTCTGCAACGCTCTGGCGTAACGAGGGTCGGGCGCATTCGCTGGGAATATCATCATCGTGCTGAATGAACGCGAAAATGCTTTGTAGATACCGTGCAACATTCCCGATTTCGTCCCGTACATTGATGAGATTATGTTCACCACTAACACGCCCCCGGGCTTCAACAGTTTTCGCAAGTGCGCTCCAGTCTCCGCCGTCGTCAGGTGAAACGGAATATTCGCCGCTGAGTTGAACGTGTCCATAAATATCGCGTCATATGGCTCTATCTTGTCCCGCTCCGAACGGTTCAGAAATGTACGCGCGTCCTCATGGTATATTCTCAGGTTCGGATTGTCCTCAAGGCAGAAATATTCTCGCGCTATTCTCGTTATTCCCTCGTCTAACTCTACTACGTCCATTGATACATCTTTGTGTTCTGATAATACATGCTTGGGGACGCTGTAACCTCCTCCGCCTAGCATTAATATACGCTTGACTTCGGGATTGTAGCGAAATGCCAAATCGTAATATTTCGTGTATTCACTCACTAATTCCGCAGGGTTATCCAGATACATTAACGATTGCGCTGATGATGGATCCGTTATCATTATCCGCACCCGCCGCCCGTTTCGCCGGTCTATGCTCTCCGCTAATGTTACGTGATTATGCGCCGTGTCTTTCTGCACTAATACAGGGGAATACGGCAATCCTTTCGCCAATGCGTAATATGACAGCCCAGCTCCCCCTATCACAAATATCACCGCTACTTTACGCCATGTACCCGTGTATGTTATCACCGACAAAAACGCAAGCAATGTCGCAACCAACATCAATATCACCGCTGAAGGAATTAACGATATCAGCACAAATCCTCCCAAGAATGTACCCAATATACTCCCCGCGCTGTTCAACGCCGATAACCTTCCTACTACTCCACCCGATGATTTCACGTCCCTCATCGCTAACCGTACTACAAACGGCTGTACCATTCCCAGCAATATACTTGACGGCGCAAATAACGCACACGCACTGTATACTGACGATATATAAAGGTTGATTTCAAGCTCCTGTATGCTGTTCAGAATAAAATTGCTACCGTACGCTGTCCCAGCCGTTATCACTGCCGCATACATTAACGTTCGCCCTAAGAGCTTTTCTTCAGGACGTTTATCCGCCGAGCTTCCTCCTAACCAGTTCCCTATACATAACGATGTCATTATGATACCTATTAACGCCGTCCATACTATTAATGACGTTCCGAAATATGGCGCAACTAATCGCGAACCAGCCATCTCGATTATCATCGTCGCCGCTCCTCCGAAAAATGATACCGCCTGCAATCTCATCGGGATTTTTACCATTACTATAATCACTCCTTATCTCTTGTATATACCTGGCATAAGCAACAATATCACCGCAAATAATTCAAGCCTCCCTGCTAACATTAAGAATGACAATAACCATTTCAACGCACTAGGTAACCACGCAAAATTTTCCTGCGCTCCTAAATAGTCTAAACCAGGCCCGACATTACTTAGGCACGTCAACACTCCCGTAAATGAAGTCAATACTTCTATTCCGAATGATGACATTATCAACGTTCCTACACATAACATAATCATGTACAGTGCAAAAAATGCCGTCGATGAGTTTATTGTGTCCTGCGTTAAGGGCTGACCGTTCATTGACGGCGTTATTACCGCTCGAGGATGCAACAATCTCATTGCCTCGCTCTTCAACTCTCGATACATTATCTGAAATCTTGAGACTTTACACCCTCCGCCCGTTGAGCCTCCACATGCTCCGCTGAACATTAACAGGATTATTATCACTCGCGCAAACTGTGGCCATTTGTCAAAATCTTCCGTTACAAATCCCGTCGTCGTTATCACACTCACTACCGTAAAGCACGAATGACGCAATATATATTCAATACCTTCTAGATGTCCCGTTACGTAAAGGCTCGTCATTATTCCTATCACTGAAAACGTTATCACTCGGATATATCCGCGCAGTTCATCATCTGAAAATATTTCACGGAGCTTCTTTTTCGGAATAAGAAAGTATAACGAGAAATTTATCCCGGACAAAAACATGAATACTATTATCACCCACTGAATATATGCGCTGTGGTAATAGGCTATAGAGTTGTTCTTTGTCGAAAATCCTCCCGTCGCTAATGTACTGCATGAATGACAGAACGCGTCAAATAACGTCATTCCTCCCATCTTCAGCAATACCGTTTCAACAAGCGCAAGCGAGATATATATTACCCATAATCGCAACGCTGTCTGATGCAAACGGGGCGTTACTTTTCCCGCCGTTACTCCGGGAACTTCCGCCTTGTACATCTCCATTCCCGACACTCCCAAAAACGGCAGTACCGCAAGGCTCAACACAATAATTCCCATTCCGCCCATTAAGTGAGTTAGTGAACGCCATAACAATATTCCATCCGGCAACGCTTCTATGTCCGTGAATATCGTCGCTCCCGTCGTCGTAAATCCGCTCATCGCCTCGAAAAACGCATCCGTATACGACACTCCACAGCTCAAACTATACGGCAATGCACCGAGCATTGAGACTATTACCCACGAAAATACCGTGATACATATTCCCTCTCGTATTCCCCCGGTCATGTTACTGTTACGCGTCGCCTTCAGCATCATTATTCCGCATATCATCCCAGCTGTTACTGACATCGCAAACGCTACTTTATCCGGCGTTCCTTCATGAAGTGAGACCAGAAGAGGCAGTATCATCACTCCCGTTGACACTAGCACTATACATCCAAGCACTCGAACAGTAAATTTCACGTTCATGATATTTCTGCACCAAATATTTCTGCCGTCTTCGTCATCATTTCTGACACCGCAAACAATATCACCCTGTCCCCTTCTTGAAGGCTCGTTCCTCCATCAGGCAACAATATTTCCTCGCCACGACGTATTAACGCTATTACTGCTCCCTTTGAGAGACGTAACTCCGCTAATGTCTTTCCGATTACAGGCAAATCTTTACGCAGACTTACTTCTAGCATTTCAGCGTTTATGCTGTCTATCATCGAATATGCGAACGTGTTGGACTGGTATTTCACGTATTGCAGTATCACATCCGACAATGAGCCGTATGCGTCTACTGCCGCCGATATTCCCATTTCGGGCGCAACTTCTCGGTAATCTTTTCGCCTAACTATGGCTATTGTGCGTCTTGCTCCCATCGTCTTGGCCATCGCGCAATATATCATGTTCAGCTCGTCAGAACTCGTTGCGCATATATACGCGTCCGCTCCGTCTATTCCCTCGTCCTGTAATGCCCGCCTGTCTGAACCGTCGATATTCAGCACTAAATCTTCCCCAAAATCCTCCGATAACTTTTTGCACCGCGCTAAATTTATGTCGATTATTCGCAGGCTGATATTCCCAAATTCTCGCTTTATCATCAGTGCTATCTGCGTTCCTAATTTTCCACCTCCTACAATAAATATTTTCCCGCTTGATTTTCCGCTTTCATTCGGACATAACAATTTCTCCAATAATCCCGCGCTTTCCTTGTACGTTACTACGTAGCATATATCTCCGCTGTGAAGCTCATCATTCCCGCCGGGGACACCTGACATACCATCTTGACGCTCTATGTACACAAATACAGCCTTTAACGCTGGGAATTTCGGACGTATATCCTTCAACGCCATTCCGCTTAACGGTGAGCCGTCGGCTATCTTCATCGTATACAGTGCCGCTCTTCCCCCTAAAAGTTCTGCGGCGTGCGTGGCCGAACTTACCTGCAACAATCCCATCACTTCACGCGCTATAGACCTTTCAGGCGAAATCATTATGTCTATGCCTAACTTGCGACCCCAGTCGGGCGTGTCCGTAAACTCTAGGCTTCTCGTACGGGAAATTACTCGCGGTACTCCGGCACTATGCGCTATCCAGCATGAGAGCATATTCACTTCATCACGGTTAGTACACGCTATCAATATGTCCGTATCACCGCCACGAATTACTCCAGCTTCAGCTAGGATATGAGGACGTGCGCCATTACCGCAAATTACTTCCGTGTCAAGCTCAGACTTTATGCGGGCGGCTTTGGCGGGGTCATTCTCCACTATGTAGATATTCGCTCCCTCTGCTGAAAGCCTTTGCGCTACGTTGCATCCTACCTCTCCGGCTCCTACTATTACGATATTGCGGCCTTCTATGCTCATTGCGGAAATTCCTCCGTCATAAATTCTGCACATGGCCGGGGGTTATTCTCCCTCATCACAGCGCATAAATCCCCCTCAAAGCACAGACGTATCCTCTCGCCTAATTTCGCGCCGCTCCTGAATGACGCGCAAATTCTGCGAAACTTTTTCCCTGAATAGTCGCTTAACCATCGGAAATATATTGCGTGGTTCACATGCCCGTTGTAATCAGTATCATGTTTGTGAACGGTAATATACTCTTCACGCTCTGCATTCGTTATGTGGGGGATATTCGTGAAATCGGGCGAAATTTCTGCCTTGTCGCCGCCTGAAATTTCGGGCAAATGCGCTAGCGGTTTAACGGGACGGCCTGACCTTACATCGACGAGAAGCCATGATGTTTTTGCTGATACTATGAGGGTATTTCCGGCTGAAAGCTCAAAGTTCCTCAGTGTGTTATAACCGTGAAAGGGGTCATGATATGTTGACACCGTGAATTTCTGCGTTATTGACGGCAGTTCATCATGAAAACTTATCTCATAACGTGCCAATATCCACGCAAATCCGCGTTCATATAATTCGGTTGATGTGCCTTCTATTTTCCCGACCGCTAACTCCGCTGTGTCCTGAAATGTATTCAGTACGTTGAACAGCTTTATTCTCCCCGTTAAATCTGCGTCTGAGGGCAATACTCTTAACTCTCGTGTGAACATTTATACGCTCCGTATTGTTATGCTGTTTGAATGCGCCTGTAATCCTTCTGACATTGCGAACATCTGTATATCCTCTGCAACTTCATATAGCGCGTCTTTGTCGTAGTAAACGAACTGCGAGGTTTTGAGGAAGTCATTTACGCTTAATGGGCTGGCGAAACGTGCTGTACCCATAGTAGGCAGTGTGTGATTAGTGCCTGCTACATAGTCTCCTGCGGCTTCTGGTGAGAATGAGCCTATAAACACGGTGCCGGCATTGCGAATTTCGTCGAGCCATGAGAGCGGCTCAGGTATGCAGAGCTGTAAATGTTCTGGTGCGATGTCATTGGCCAAGTCTACAGCGTCGAGCAATGTTTCTGTGATGATTATTGCGCTGTTGTTGTCGATTGACTGACGGGCTATTGACTGGCGGGATAATGCGGAAATTTGGCGTTCAATTTCGGATTGTACTTTGCGGGCAAATTTTGCTGACGTAGTTATGAGGATTGCGGAAGCGTTTGCGTCATGTTCAGCCTGAGCTAGCATATCAGCGGCTATGAATGCGGGGTTATTGTCATTGTCTGCGATTATGAGGATTTCCGACGGCCCTGCTATTATGTCGATGCCTGTTGTGCCGAAAACCTGACGTTTTGCTTCTGCTACGTAGACATTTCCCGGCCCTGTAATTTTGTCGACTTTGGGGACTGACTGCGTGCCGTATGCTAATGCCCCGATTGCCTGCGCTCCTCCCATACGGAATATGCCCGTTACTCCTGCAATGTGGGCGGCGGCTATTATGTTTGGTGATACGGGCGGAGGAGTGGCGATATATATCTCATCACAGCCTGCTACATTTGCGGGGATTGCGTTCATCAATACGGTTGACGGGTATGAAGCTGTGCCTCCTGGTACATAAATTCCCGCTCGCTTTATCGGGATTATTCTCTGGCCTAAAATTACTCCTTCTTGCGGTGAATACGTGAAGCCTTTTGGGATTTGGTGAACGTGAAAATTCCTGATATTTTCAGCCGCTCTCTGAAGCATTGATGAATATTCTGATGATACTTCCCGTAACGCCGTCGCTATTTCATCTTCTGATAGTCTCAGTTCTGATATTTCGGCCTTGTCAAATTCACGCTCGTATTTCCTTATGGCATCATCACCGTTTTCTTTCACGTCCTGAAGGATTTTGCTTACGGTCTGGAATATTTCTGCGCTTATATGGCGTTCATTGCGCTTGTATTCATCAGGTGAGATTTTTTGTACGATTTTTATCATTGTGTTATTCTCCTTATTATTTCCTTTATTGCTTCACCTTTGAAGTGATACGCTGACTTGTTTGCTGTAAGTCTTGCGCTGATTTCGGCTACCTTTTCGATAACATGAAGATTGTTTTCACGTAATGTTGTTCCTGTCTCTACAATATCAACAATGACATCTGACAGTCCCAAAACGGGAGCAAGTTCAAGCGACCCTCTTAACGTGATAATGTCAGTCTCACGTCCTTTTTGCGCGTAAAATTTCCGTGTAATGTTGGGAAATTCAGTAGCTACTCTCAGAGTTCGTGAAGGCTCATCAATGAAATCAATTTTTCCGGCTGAAGCTATGATACATTTTCCCGCCTTAAGGTCTGATAGCTCGTAAATATCCGGCTCACGTTCCATCAAAATATCTTTTCCCGCTATGCCTATATCAGCAACTCCCCTTTCTACATATACAGGGACATCAAACGGCTTGACCCAGAAGCACCGCAAATTATGCCCGGTATCCTCAAAGAATAATTTTCGTGTATCATCGTTCATTTCCGGGAAGAAATACCCTGCATCAGACAGAAGGGAAAATATTTTCATGCCTAACCTGCCTTTAGGGAGAGCCAAGTTAATCATGATTTTTAGCCTCCATTCGGTCAAGATAAACCGCAAAACCTGCGCCCGATTTCCCCATCACTGAATACTCTCCTCCCGAAAGCACATCAAACGGAACTCCCTCAATATATCCCTTGAAGACAATACCGTCATAGTACATCAGCTTGCTTACTGCCGAATAGTCTGCGTGAATATAGTCCTTGAAGCCGTGAAGCGATTGCATTATCTCTGAAATTCTGCCGTGAGATTGCGATAAAATTCCGTCATCTTCAGCGAGTGAAATTAACTCATCAGGTGCATGAAGCTCTTTGAGGCCATGAAGATTTTTAGCGGCGAGGCAGTTAATGATTTCGTTCTTGTCGTAACCTTCCGAAAGTCTGAGTACTTCCCCCGCGTCTGCAATGCTGAGGGATATTCTTCTTCCTCCTGAAAGCAGTTCCAGACTTTTCACCGCAAGCGTCAAAACCTCAGAAATTCCCTCGCGTGGACAGCCTAAATATTCGATGCCCGTCTGTGGAAATTCCCTGAAAGCGTTAGAATTATGCGGAACTCTGTATACATTTTCGGCGTAACAATATTTACCTGGCTTTGCGTTTTTGATGATAGAGAGTGTTACATCTGGGCGTAAGGCTTTGAGAGTGCCTGAAGGGTCAGTGAACGTCAAAATGTTGTTTGAGTAGAGAAAATCTTTGTATGCGGCGTAAAAATCATAATCCTCAAACCTGCTCATTCTGTAGAAGGAATAATCATTAAGCGCATAAAGTTTCCTTAGGCTTAACGAGAAAAATTCCTGAGTGGTTAAAATATTATCGAACATGAAATCATCACCGTAATTTTTTGTGAATAATGATAGCACACAGTCAAAAGGCAAATGCTATAATTACGCAAAATCCAGTATGAAGGCGGTCAATAAATTTATGTACAGGGAGCGCGGGTGCGAAATAAATCTTAAGTGTATTAAGAGTGAAACTAACTCGCGAAATAGTATTTTTGTCTCAAAACTTCACATAAGAATTCATGGCCGTATCATCACAGACATCAATGAATAACAGCAGAATTATCACCGCAAGCATAAACCATCATGCAGTCAGAAAGCCAAGTGAAAGGGGAACACACAAACATAATGCGTAAAGCAATCGCACTGGCAGTAATGCTTATTTGTGCCTCAGCGTCATACTCAGCGGAGGAACGGCAGATAACGTCCGTAAATGTCTCAGGAAATCAGAATATCTCCTCTGAATATATCCTGAATGTAGCGAAGATAAAACCGGGGATGACCTTAAGCCGGGACATGATACTTTCAGACATAGAGACGATATACAATCAGGGATTTTTCTCATTTGTTGACGCAGATATATCGGACGAGGGAGGAGGAACGGGAGTAACATTTACGGTGCAGGAGAACCCTTTAATTACGGGGATAAAATTCACGGGCAACACGATATTTACGACGGAGCAATTGATGAAGGAAGTATTTTCGCTAGAAGGCACAGTGTTTAACCGTCAATTTTTCCGAAACGATTTAGACCGAATACAGGAGAAGTATCACAAAGCGGGATATGTAATGGTGCGAGTGTCAGACGTACAGATACAGGGGGGAAATATCTACGTAACGATCTTAGAGCCGAAAGTGCGGGATGTGATAATACAGGGGAACACGAAGACGAAGACATATGTAATCCGACGCGAGATAAAGTTAAAGGGAGGGGATATATTCAACGTAACGAGATTTCGTCATGAATTGGGGAAAGTGCAGGGGTTAGGATATTTTGAAGATGTGAATGTAGCGTTTGATGTGCCAGAAGATAACGAAGAAAATGTAGACTTGATATTGACAGTGAAGGAGAAGCGAACGGCGTCCGTAGGTTTGAATGTAGGATACGGGACGGAGAGCGGCTTATCGGGAGGATTGACATACACGGACACGAATTTGTTCGGGCGAGGGATGATGTTCGAGATAGGTTTCAACGAGGGACGTGAGGCGACATACTGGACGACATTCTCAAGCCCATACATGGATGCGGAGACCTTCAGCTGGAGGATAGGAGCGAGATACCGAACATACGACGAGAGATATTATTACCGTCAAGGGCGTAGACAGTTTGATTACGACGAGAAGACGACGAGTATATTTGCGGGAATAGGGCGGAAGTTCAGGAATGAGGAATGGAGCTGGTATGTGACAATGCGGCGAGATGATGTAGAGTACTCGAACATACAGCGTGCAATACCCGGATATATCAACGACCTTACGGAATGGGACGGAGTGAACCAGACAGTAGAGCTACAATTGACGTGGGACAAGAGGGACGAATACGCGCCATACCCGAAAGGTTTTGTGTGGGATACGAACCTAGAGCAGGCAGTGAAGGTATTAGGCGGCGAATATGATTATCTGAAGTACTGGACACAAGCGCGGTTATATGTATCACTGAATAGGATACTTGACGGGCTGGCGGACATAGGGGGGATGTGGAGCGACGAGAACCCGTTATTATTTGCGGCAAGATTGCGAATAGGCTCCTCGACGGCGGACGAACTGCCTGCATTTGCTCGATACAGTTTAGGAGGGATGAATACGCTTAGGGGGTATAATTCGCGTTCATTTGAGGGCAATAATTTTTACTTGGGGAATTTTGAGTTGAGAGTGCCGATAGCGAGCGCGGTAACACTAGTAGGATTTTACGACATAGGTAACGCGGACAGTAAAATGGACTGGAGCAATTACCACGATGATTACGGAGTAGGATTGCGAGTAAAAACGCCATTCGGAAATTTGCGAGTAGATTACGCGAAGGGAGAAAACGAGAACCGAACCTATTTCGGATTTGGAGAAATGTTTTAGAGGAGTGATAGGAAAAGTGAAGTTATCAGAAATTGGAGCGAAATTAGGATTACGGGTAACGGGGAATGCGGATCGTGAAATAATAGGGGTGTCATCTCCTGAATACCCCCGTGAAAATACGATATGTGCAGTATGGGACAAGGGAGTAATGCAGAGGCTTGAAATATCGTATGCAGTGATGACGCGGGAGAAATATATCACCCCCGGAAGGGACGCAATAATCTGTGAAAATCCCCGTGCGAAACTGGCTGAATTAATATCACTTTTTACACCTTCACAAAACAAGCGTGGAATAGATGCGAAAGCGGAAGTATCACCCAATGCAAAAATCTCACCCGACGCATACATATCCCCGTTCGCGTATGTTGGAGAGGGTTGCATAGTAGAAGCCGGAAGTGTGATAGAGCCTCACGCGGTACTGATGAAGGATGTGAAGATAGGACGTAATTGCCTGATACATTCCGGGGCAGTGATAGGTACTGACGGATTTGGCTTTGAGCGCACGGAAGCGGGAATAGTGAAGATCCCGCAAACAGGCGGGGTAACGATAAGTGATGACGTAGAAATCGGAGCCTGTACGACAATCGACAGGGGAACGCTGAACGATACAATAATCGGAGCTGGAACGAAAATCGATAACCACGTACAAATCGGCCACAACGTAAAAATCGGGCGCAACTGCATAATCTGCTCAATGTCTGGTATAGCTGGAAGCACGGAACTCGGCGACAACGTAACAATCTCGGTGCAAGCTGGAATAACGGACCATGTGAAAATCGGCTCAAACGTAACGATAGCGGGGCGTTCGGGAGTAACGAACGACATCAAGGACGGAGCAATAGTTTCAGGATTTCCTGCGAGAAATCACAATGATGCGAAACGAGCGTTAGTATTGGCTTCAGATTTGCCGCTTTTGGTGAAGAGATTGCACAAGGTCGAACGTCGATTAGACAGCATAACGCAATGAGACGGTTAACGGACGAAATAACGATAAGGGGTCTAGGACTTCACAGCGGGAAGGATTGTTCATTAACGCTTGAGCCATATGATACGCCTGAAGTGATGATGAGAGTTTCTGATGAAGAATATCCGTTGCGAAAACTTTCTGCGGACGGAACTAGACGGGGCTCGGACTATATATTTCCTTCAGGAGAGACAGTGAGGACATGCGAGCATGTATTATCGTCATTATGTGGGCTGAAGATATATACGGGAGTGCGCATAACGGTAGACGGCGGAGAAATGCCAGCGGTTGATGGTTGTGCGAGAACACTTGTTGAAGCGATAATGCGTAACTCATATGAAGACGGAGAAAAGTTGCAGTACGTAACAATCCGAGAGCCGTTAATAGTGTGTAGTGAGGACGGAAAAAGATTTGCGTGTGCATTTCCGTCGGATAAATTTCACGTAACATACACTGTTGAATACCCTTATGTAGGGGTACAGACGTATGATTATGTTTCAGGTGAGACGAATTACGCGGAAGAAATAGCCCCTGCGAGAACGTTTGCGATGAGGAGCGAGGTTGAATATTTGCGTTCTCATGGAATGGCATTAGGAGGGACGTTGAAGAACGCGATATTAATCGGAGAAGATATAGAGGCCGACGGAGGGTTAAGATGGCCTGATGAATTTGTGCGTCATAAGGTGCTTGATATGATGGGCGACATATACTCATTAGGTTATCCAGTGAAAGCGCATGTGATCGCGATGAGGGCGGGTCATGAAATCCACTTGAGATTAGCGGAGAAGATGAAAGGAGCAAAGATAGATGTCTGAGATAGATATATTTGGAGTGATGAAGATGCTGAAGCACCGATACCCGTTTTTGATGGTAGACAGGATAACGGACTATGACGACATGCACGTAACGGGCTACAAGAACGTAACATACAACGAGCCGTATTTTCAGGGCCATTTTCCCGGAGACCCCACAATGCCGGGGGTGCTGATAGTTGAAAGCATGGGACAGGTTACAAGCGTTCTTCTCGGTATAAAATTAGGAATGGAACAGGGAAACAAGATAGCCTTCTTAACGGGGATGGACAAGGTGAGATTTCGCAAGCCCGTACGTCCCGGCGACAAGCTGGTAACGAAAGCGGAACTGACGAACGTACACAGCCACAGCGCGAAGGCGAAAGCGAAAGCGTATGTAGAAGACGAACTAGTAGCGGAGGCAGAATTTACGACGATAATCGGAGATACGTTAGGGCGGAAGACGGAGGCGGCAGAGTGAGCAGAAACATCCACCCTTCAGCAGTAATATCACGAGAAGCAGAAATCAGCGACGGAGTAAAGATAGGGCCATTTTGTTTAGTAGACGGAGATGCGAAAATCGGAGAAGGGACGGAATTAACGTCATTTGTGAGCATACACGGACATGTAACAATTGGGAAGAACTGCAAGATTTGCGAGCATACATCAATAGGAGGCGACCCACAAGATCACGGCTACAAGGGAGAAATCTCGTACGTAAAAATTGGTGACAACAACCTAATCCGCGAGAACGTAACAATCTCACGAGCGACAGGCGAAGGAAATGCGACTGTTGTGGGAAATGACTGCTTCATAATGGAAGGAGTACACTTTGCGCATAATGTAGTAGTGGGAGATTATGTAACAGTAGCGAACAAAGTCGGATTATCAGGATTTGTGCAGGTAGGAAGCCATACGGTATTCGGAGGCATGGCCGGAGTACACCAGTTTGTGAGGATAGGGGAGTACTGCATGATAGGGGGATTATACCGTGTCTCAAAGGATGTTCCTCATTACACGCTGGCATCAGGGGAGCCGTTAAGGTTGACGGGATTGAACAAAATCGGATTGTCGCGCGGGGGATTTGACGTAGAAACGATACGAGAGATATACAGATTTTACCGAGAACTTTACCGCAAGGATACGAGTTTTACGGAAGCCCTTAAGGAAGCAGCAGCACATAAGTCAGAATATATCCTCGAAATCCAGAAGATAATAGAATTTTACGATGGAACGAAACGTGGAGTAACATTCTGGGGTAATTAGGGTATAATTTCCACATTCCCAAAGATAACGACAAGAACGGAGGAAATATCGAATGCAGGAGAGGAAGATAGTAAATATCCCATCACTGATAAGCGATTACTACACATTATCCCCGAACCCCGACGACAAGACTCAGCAAGTCTCATTCGGGACATCGGGACATCGCGGAAGTTCTGCGCTTCACAGTTTCAACGAGGAGCATATACTAGCGATAGCGCAGGCAGTATACGAGCATCGCACAGCAGAAGGCATTCCCGGCCCGTTATATCTCGGAGCGGACACGCACGCATTATCGGAGCCTTCAATGAGGACATGTGTAGAAGTTTTAGCTGCAAATGGTG
This sequence comes from uncultured Fretibacterium sp., assembly GCA_946183145.1. Lineage (GTDB taxonomy): Bacteria > Synergistota > Synergistia > Synergistales > Aminobacteriaceae > JAFUXM01. The sequence goes on from CAMGZM010000001.1 coordinate 251,367, forward strand.
TAGAGCTGATATTGCAGAAAGATTTTGCGCCAACACCGACCCCCGTAATATCACGAGCAATACTCGCGCACAACAGGACACCGGGGAACAAGACAGCTGACGGAATGGTGATAACGCCCTCGCATAACCCGCCCACAGACGGAGGCATAAAGTACGATCCGCCATCTGGAGGCCCTGCAAGCCCTGAAATCACAAGCAAGATACAGAACCGCGCGAATGAATTAATCCGTCAGGGTGTGAAGAGCATAAAGCGAGTACCGTTTGAGAAAGCTGTGAAGATGGATAACGTACACTTTGAGGATTTTGTGATACCTTACGTGAAAGCACTTGCGACAGTTGTAGACATGGAAGCGATTGCGAAATCAGGCCTCAAAATCGGCGCGGATCCTCTCGGCGGTTCAGGTATATATTACTGGAAGCCAATAGCAGAAATTTACGGCATCAAAAATCTTGAAGTCGTCAACCCGAACTTAGATCCGACATTCTCATTCATGCCGCCCGACCATGACGGAAAAATCAGAATGGACTGCTCATCACCCTACGCAATGGCCAACTTGATACGGCTGAAAGATGACTATGATATAGCGTTCGGGAATGACACTGATTATGACCGTCACGGAATAGTAACGCCTGCAGGACTCATGAATCCCAATGCGTATTTGTCGGTTGCAGTACAGCACTTGTTCACGTCGCGAAAAGGCTGGAGGGCTGATGCGGCTGTCGGAAAAACAGTAGTCTCAAGCTCAATCATTGACCGTGTAACAGAAGGAATCGGACGCAAATTGTGTGAGGTGCCTGTAGGGTTTAAATGGTTTGTTGACGGACTACTTGACGGCTCAATGGGATTTGGCGGTGAAGAGAGTGCCGGAGCATCATTCCTGTGTCGTGATGGCTCAGTGTGGACGACGGACAAAGACGGGATAATCATGGACTTGCTTGCGTGCGAAATCACAGCGGTAACGGGTAAAAATCCTGCACAGCATTATGACGAAATCAAAGCGAAATACGGAACGAGTTACTATGCGCGTATCGATACCCCTGCAACGCCTGAGCAGAAAGCCGCGCTCGGAAAATTATCGCCTGACGACATCAAAGCAGACACATTAGCGGGCGGAAAAATCACGGGTAAATTCACGAAAGCACCGGGGAATAACGCCTCAATCGGAGGACTGAAAGTTACGACAGCTGACGGATGGTTTGCGGCTCGGCCTTCAGGAACGGAGAACATCTGCAAACTTTACGCCGAAAGTTTCATCAGCCCTGAACACCTCAAGAAGATACAGGAAGAAGCGCAGGCAATAATAGCGTAGGTTTTGAGATTTTGCCCTCTGGTTTTTTGCCGGAGGGTTTTTTCTGTGAAGGAGTCATGATAACATTGACACAAAATATTGATACCGGGCGAACAGCCACAGCGAACAGCCACAGCTGACGGGCGATAGCTTTGCCAAAAGAGTAATAACGGTATTAGCGCGGAAATACAGCCGTGTAAAGAGCGGACATGACAGCATTTCGGATTTAGTACGATTTTTCACCGATCAGGCAGTAAGAGTAATCTTCAACAGAAACCCCCAGTTTTACGGAAAAAGGAAAGCGCATCAATTCTCATCACTCATTCATGAAGACGGCTATCACATCAAGGATGTAAGAATGCCTTTGTTTGACAAGGACAACGAGAATTTATTTTTCGGCTATGTCTTTGAGGACACGTTCTATTCATATTTGTATCTTGATGACGATTACAGCGAGAAAACTGTAGACGAGTGCGACAAGTTTCTTTACGAGGGCTTGTACGGTCTCGTGAATGATATTGTTGACGTCAGAGTGAAGCCGGGCGATGTAGTTATTGACGCAGGAAGCTGGGCGGGAGATTTCGCGGCTTATGCTTCAGTTAAGGGAGCGACGGTTTACGCATTTGAGCCGACAGAGGCAAACTTCAAGTATCTCGTGAAGACAGCGGAGCTTAACGGCAATATTATTCCTGTAATGTTGGGACTGTCGAATGAGACAACGAGCCGCAAGATATTTCTTGATGAACGTAACACGGGCGCAAGTTCAATGCTTGAGGATTTATGCGTTGCTCGTCATGAGGAAACGGAGATAAAGACAACAACAATTGACGAGTTTGTGAGGGCTAATGACATTCAGCGCGTGGACTTCATAAAGAGCGACATAGAAGGCTTTGAACGATATATGCTTGAGGGAGCGCAGGAGACACTGAGAAGATTTGCGCCTAAGCTGGCGTTATGCACGTATCATTTGCCTGATGACCCTGTTGTCATGGCCGGGCTGATAAAACGCGCCAACCCTGCGTATAACATTGTGCAGAAGAGCAAGAAACTTTACGCCTCAGTCCCCGAATAACAATCACACACAAAAAAATTCTCCGGGAGTTTTGAATGCCCCGGAGTTTTTGTTACCCGAAAATTTCCGAATGAGTACCCGTGTTGAGGAACGTAACAAGCCCACCGTCTTCTTCATCATAAACCTGATACACGAGAAGCAAATCGCCTTTAACATGGCATTTCCTCGTTCCATCGTAACGCCCTTTAAGTTTATGGTCTCTCCATTCAGCCGGAAGGGGCGCGTCATTAGCGATTAAGAGCATCATAGCTTCTTTAACGCTGTTCAAGTCATGTTTACCGGAACGTGAAATTTTTTCCCAGTCTTTTACGAAGTCGCTTGTTTTCTTTGCGTCGCGCGGGAGGGGAGTGCGTTTTTCAGCGGCTGATTTCTTGTTAGCCGTCAATTTTCCATTTCTCCTTCATTTTCAACCAGTCCGCTAATATTTCTTGAGCCTCAGCAAGAGATCTCAATGTTGCCTGATTTGTTACGCCGTTGCCGTTGTCATCGTAGAGGTAGTATTTTCCGTTTTCATCTATTGCCGGATATATACGCTCCATAAATATCACTCCTCATAGTGTTATCATGTTTATATTTTACAATGGGAGGAAAAAATTTATGAGACTCGATAAATATCTCAAGCTCGCAAGACTCGTAAAACGCCGAACAGTAGCGCAGGAAATGATAGACTTGAAAGCTGTGCGGATAAATGGCCGTGAGTGCAAGCCGTCAAGTGAAGTGCATGAAGAAGATGTGATAGAAATCGCGTACATTAACCGTGTGCTGAAAGTGAAAGTGCTTTGTGCTGACGAGGCAATATTGAGACGGCCAAAAGTTATATCATGGGAGCAGTTAGAAGAAAGGCAAGTAAAGCCCGACGAAAAACCGTTTTAATTTTTCCAGTTGCCAATTATAATTAGCGTATATTCAAAAACTTATCACAGGAGGAAGATTTTTTCATGGCATCAATAATCGGTATTCATGGCCGCGAGATACTTGACTCAAGAGGAAACCCCACAGTAGAAGTAGACGTTTACCTTGAAGACGGCTCAATGGGACGCGCCGCAGTACCTTCAGGAGCCTCAACGGGAGTGCACGAGGCATTAGAGCTTCGCGACAAGGAAGCACGTTACAACGGAAAAGGCGTACAGCACGCAGTAGAGAACGTGAACGAGAAAATAGCCCCCGAAATTCTGGGAATGGACGCAGACGATCAGGGAGCATTAGACCGCGCAATGATAGCCCTTGACGGCACAGAAGGGAAATCAAAGCTCGGAGCGAATGCAATTCTCGGTGTCTCAATGGCAAACGCAAGAGCAGCTGCAGACTCTCACGGCTTGCCGCTGTATTCATGGCTCGGCGGAATCGGAGGCGGATTGCTTCCTACACCTATGATGAACGTCATCAACGGAGGAGCGCACGCAGACAGCACAGTAGACTTCCAGGAGTTTATGATAGTCCCTCACAACGCGGAGTCATTCGCAGAGGCTCTCAGAATGGGCGCAGAAGTCTATCACGCTCTCAAAGGCTGCACGAAAGCACGCGGATATTCGACAGGTGTCGGCGATGAAGGCGGATTTGCTCCCAACCTCAAGGACAACAGGGAAGCACTTGACCTTCTCATGGAGGCAGTGAACAAAGCAGGATACAAGCCCGGCGATGATGTGAGCTTTGCGCTTGATGTAGCGTCGTCAGAGTTCTTTGTGCCTGAGAAGAACAAGTACGTATTCAGCAAGAGCGGCGGAGCAGAGTACACATCAGCAGAACTCGTGAAGATGTATGAGGACCTCACCAGCAATTACCCCGTAATTTCGATTGAAGACGGCTGTGCTGAAGATGACTGGGAGGGCTGGGTGGCTCTCACGGCTTCACTTGGCAAGAAAATTCAGCTTGTCGGCGATGATTTGTTTGTTACGAACCCGAAAATTTTGGCGAAAGGAATCTCCGAGGGCGTAGCGAATGCAGTACTCGTTAAGCTGAACCAGATCGGAACAGTGAGTGAGACATTGCAGGTTATCCGCATGGCCGGTGAAGCAGGTTACGCGGCTGTAGTCTCTCACAGGTCAGGTGAAACGGCTGATACGTTCATTGCTGATTTGGCGGTTGCGACTCGTGCAGGCCAGATTAAGACGGGAAGCGTTGCGAGAACAGACAGAATCGCAAAGTACAACCAGCTTCTCAGGATTGAGGAAGACCTTGGCGAAACCGCGAAATATGCCAAGCTCGACAGATATTCGCCCATGTGGAAGTAGGGTATCACAATGGCATTTGTTGACCCCGACTCAATCCTTGAACAGGTAGTATTACGGCGCAAAATTTCAACCGACAAAGCACCCGCGGCAATCGGCCCATATTCACAGGCAATACAGGCGGGAGAATTTCTCTACGTCTCCGGGCAGATACCAGTAGACCCCGCAACAGGTGAAATTCCTGCAACAGTCTCACTTCAGGCAAGACGTTCGCTCGAAAACCTGAAGGCTATAGTTGAGGCAGGCGGTTACAGGCTGACCGATGTTGTGAAGACTACAGTATTTGCGGCGGATATTGCGGACTTTGCGGAAGTCAACGCTGTGTACGCTGAATATTTCCCGAACAACGCCCCGGCAAGGTCATTTGTGGCGGTTAAGGATTTGCCCAAAGGCGTTAAGATTGAGATTGAAGCAGTAGCGTGGCACAGGAAATAATTTTTTGGAGGTAAATTTTTCAACATGGCAGAATCAACAACAGCAGTAAACCCCTGCGGAGGCAGTGCGCCTTCAACGGGCGGCGGTGCTGGTGCAGAAGGAGGAGCGGCACAGCAGGGCGGATTAATGGGTATGTTATTCCCTCTTGCAATATTCGTGCTGATATTCTACTTCTTCATCATAAGGCCGCAGAAGAAACGCGACAAACAGCAGAAAAATATGATTGACAGCATAGCGCGGGGAGATCAGATAATCACAATCGGCGGTTTCTATGGTACAGTCCGTGAAGTCCGTGATGATTCATTCCAGATTGAAATCGCTGAAGGTGTCCGCGTAACAATCCTGAAATCAGCCGTTCAGGGCAAACGCGCAGCAACAGCAGCAAAAACGGAGGCAGCATCTTAATGAACCGCACCGACAGATTACGCCTCTGGCTTGTGCTGATAGTAGTTGCGGGGGCGGCATGTTTTGCGTACTTCAACAGGGACGGCCTCAACTTAGGGCTTGACCTTCGCGGAGGAGCGCACATAGTCTTGCAGGCAAAAGGAACGCCCGAAAACCCCCTCGGCGATGACAGCATAGACAGATTATTAGCCGTATTGCGCAACAGAATAGACCAGTACGGAGTCGCAGAGCCAATAATCCAGAAGTCAGGAAGCGACCGCATAATAGTAGACTTACCCGGCATTCAGGATCCTGCCGCGGCACTTGAGCTTATCGGACGGACGGCACAAATGGATTTCCGCGAGGTTATCGACTCAACGGGGACTCCTCCTCCTGCGCCAGTAAGAAGCAATTACGACAGCGATATACAGTTTGTGCAGGCACAAGAGAGATGGCAGAAAGCTATTGACGAGCTCAGCAACTCAAGCGCAGATTTTCAGGCACGCGCAAAGAACACAGTCGGAGCAATCGTAGCACCTGCTGAGGAAGCCGGAAGATTTTACCTCTTAGGGCCTGTGCTTTTGTCGGGAAAAGATTTGGTGAATGCACAAGTCAACCCTGACAGTTTAGGCCGTCTCGGAGTGTCGATAGAGTTCAACAGCGAGGGCGCAAAACTCTTTGAGGACGCAACAGCCAAACTTGTGGGAAAACAGCTCGCAATAGTGCTTGATGATGTTGTGATTTCCGCTCCCGTAGTGCAGGACAGAATCGCCGGGGGAAATGCTCAGATTACCGGGCGTTTTACAGCAGATGAAGCCGGAAGACTCGCAATAATGCTCAAAGCGGGCGCATTGCCTGTAGCAGTCGAAATTGCCGAAAACAGGTCAGTAGGGCCGAGCTTGGGAGCTGACTCAGTTCGTCAGGGACTTGAAGCTGGCTTGTTCGGTGCTGGAATGGTGCTTGTGTTCATGCTCATCTATTACCAGTTCCGGGGACTTGCGGCGGATTTTGCGCTTGCTGTTACGGTGCTGTTGATATTCGCGGGGTTAATCGCTTTCAACGCAACACTGACATTGCCGGGCATCGCAGGAATCATTCTGACGTTGGGAATGGCTGTAGACGGAAATGTGTTAATCTATGAGCGCGTCAAAGAGGAGCAGAAGACGGGCAAAACTCCTATGGCGGCACTTGACGCGGGATTTCGCAAGGCACTCGTAACAATCCTCGACTCAAACATCACGACACTTATTGCGGCGTTGGTGCTGTTCTATTTCGGCTCAGGCTCAGTGCGTGGATTTGGCGTAACTCTGTCAGTCGGACTTGTGGCGAGCGTTTTCGCTAACATTGTCGTAACGCGGGCTATATTGCAGTTGTTCGTAAAGCGCGGAAAGGAGATCGTGAGGAAATAATGACAAATATCGACTTCATGAAGCACAGAAAATTTGCCCTCACTTTGAGCCTTGTGCTTGTTATCGCCAGCCTCGTATTGCTCTTCACGAAAGGACTAAATCTCGGAATAGATTTCACGGGAGGCAACGTAATTCAGACTGAGTTTGAGACTCGCCCGGATATTGCAGAAGTCCGCAACGTAATTTCGTCAATCGTGGCAAAAGGTGCGATGATTCAGAATTTCGGCGAGAAAGGTATCATCATCCGCACAAATGAAGACACAGAAGAGAGCCGCGAAAATGTCGTTAAAGCACTCACCGCGAAATATCCCGGGATGAAAGTTACGGGTTTTGAGAAAGTCGGCCCCGTTGTCGGAGGAGAATTGCGCCGTCAGGCTTTTATCGGCGTAACAATCGCGCTTGTTGCCATACTGATATATATTACGCTCCGTTTCCAGTTCCGTTTTGCTGTCGTAAGCGTTGTGCCTCTCGTGCATGATGTCATTATCGCATTGGGCTTCTTCAGCATTACGCAGATGGAGATAGGCTCATCATTCATTGCGGCAATATTGACGATTGTGGGATATTCGCTCAACAACACGATAATCATTCTTGACCGAGTCCGTGAAAACTGGGGGACTTTATCCCGCGAAGGAATCGTGAATCTCGTCAACAAATCTCTGAACCAGACATTAGCGCGTACAATCAACACGACACTCACAACGTTATTCCCCGTTATCGCTCTTTGCGTTTGGGGAGGGCCGGTGTTAATGGCGTTCAGTTACGCGATGTTAGTCGGAATGATTGCAGGCACATGGAGTTCTATGATGGTTGCAACGGGTCTTCTTTGTGAATGGCAGGGAAGAAAGAAATAATTTACGGATAAAATTTTTCCCCCTTGTCGCAAATGGCAGGGGGGATTTTTGTTGAGTTTTTGTGAGTTTTTGAGCGTTTAATCCTGCGGGTGTAATTCTCCGTTCAGCATGTCAATATTAACCTTCAGCATGTTCATCATTACGGCCATGTTACGCATAATGTTTACGGAGTTTCCTGCGTTCATCTGTATGAAGTCTTCAAACTCTGAACGGCTTATCCTCAGCAGTAACATATCGCTGTAGGCTGTTACGGTGTAAATTTCCGGGCTGTCTGTGAGCAGGGAATATTCACCGAAAGTTTTTCCCTCGTTAAGGCTTCCCAGCAGATATTCTTCATCTGTTTCATGATTGATGCTGCAGATCGCGCGGCCTGAGATAATTTTGTACATTTCATCATTCTTTTCACCCTCGCGGAGTATGACTCTATTGGCAGGAACTTTCACGAAATTTGCACGGTGTACTCCGCCGGACTGCTTCATCTCGTTTGCTTTGAGACGTGCTATGTTCTCATCGGTCAGGAATTTTCCGAGCTTAATTGCACCGTTGATTTTTCTCAGAAACGGCGAATTTTTCAGGAAGTCGGCAGTTCCACAGGAAATAACAATCATCATTGAGCTGTAACGCAGTTCGCTGTCTATAATTTTCGCAAAGACATCAAGAAACGCTGCATCATTGCGCGCAAGTATGTCGAAGTCATCAATCACGAGGATAATTTTTGCTCCCTTATATGTCCGGGCAATGTAGCTCAGAGCATTGTCCCAGAAAGTGAAGGGCGGGTGATTTTTGTCGTTGAAATACTGAAGCACTTTGCTTGAAAAATGGCTGAGGTTAGCCCGGCTGCTTGCATTCGAGGCGGTGAAGTATATAGCTGACTTGTTCCGGCAGAACTCCTCAAGCAGTGTTGTTTTCCCTGTATTTTTAGCACCGCACACTAGCATCAGCTTGAAGCCGTCATCAGAATATGCATTCTCAAGCTGCGTTAATTCCTTTTCGCGTCCAATAAACATTTCAGGCCGTTATCCCCTTCCGCATGGTGAACACGTTATGCCCGTCAATGTATTCATAGCTCACGCTGTCCATTGTCTTTTTGACGATGAAGACTCCCAGTCCGCCTATGTCGCGTTCCTCAGCAGAAAGCGTAATGTCAGGGTCAGGCTTTTCGAGCGGGTTATATGGCCGTCCGCTGTCGGTGAATGTGATTTCGGCCATGTCATCGGATTTGCTGATTGTGATTGTAGCTTTCTCCGAGCCGGAATAATGCGCTATGTTCACAAAAATTTCTTCTGCCGCAACGTTGATTTGAGTCATGATTTTCATCGGGCATTCATGATCCTCAAGAAATGCGTCAATGAAATCAATCACTTCATCAAGTTTTGCTATGCTGGCTTCTATCGTAAGTTCCTTCAATCGTTAATCCCTCTTTCCGTAAAATTTCAGCGCGAGCATTGTTATATCGTCAAACTGCGGTGCTTCTCCCGTAAAATCATCAACGGATTTCTTCAGAGCACGCAAAATTTCTTCCGCTGTCATTCCCTGCGTGTGATTGAGAGCGTCAAGCATTCTTTCTGTGCCGTAAAGCTCCTCGCTAATGTTCGTGGCTTCTGCTACTCCGTCGGTGTAAATGCAGAGATTATCCCCCGGATTCAGCGTAAATTCTGAGCCTCTGAATCTTATCCCCGGCATTGTCGCGACCGCTGGACTCTGTTTCGTCCTGAATAGTGTATAGCCCTCGCCCTTTCTGTAGATTGCGGGGTATTCATGGCCGGCATTCGAGGCGGTGATTTTTCCCGTCGAAAGCTCAAGAATACCTAGCCACACCGTAACAAACAAATCCGCATCATTTATTTCACACAAGCGGTTATTCACGTCAGCAAGAATTTCTGAAGGAGTCCCGCCCATTTGCGTGCGAGTCCTGATTAATGATTTCGAGATTGCCATGAACAAAGCCGCAGGAACTCCCTTCCCCGAAACATCAGCCATGACGAGCGCAATATGATCATCATCAACCGTAAAGAAGTCGTAAAAATCTCCGCCAACCTCCTTAGCGGGAGTCATTGTCGCAAAAATCTCAAATTCTTTTCTCGCAGGAAATTCACGAGGCAGCATGCTTAACTGAATCTGAGCGGCTATGCTTAATTCGGCCTTGATTTGTTCCTTCTCCTTTGTGATTTGGGTTATGTCGTCTATGTAGCTGAGTACCTGCGACTCCATTGCGTCAACAGTCCGAGCTAACTGGCCGATTTCATTCTGTGATTTAATTTCATTTCCGAGAGGGGACTCAGGCTCTGTATGTTCGCCCGCGAATCTCATGGCTTCAGCCGCAATTTTCTTCAACGGCACAATCAGAACACGCCCAAAATACACGCCGTAAACAGTAAGAATGAATACGAGAATGAGAGCCGCCGCAAACGCAACATGCCTCACGTAGGACTTGCGGTAAAAGTTAAGCCGCTCCATCTGTCTTTGAACGCATAATATCCAGTCTACAGCCTCAGAATTAGGAGTCTTTATGGGAATCATTACGGTGATGTGATGGCCTGTTTCACTGTCGCCCTTGTCGCGGAAAATTGTAGACATCTTTTTTCCGTTCTCGCAGATTTCGCGGTATTCCCGGCGGTATTCGTCATTTGTCGTTTTGCGAACGTAACCGCTTGGGTAACGTTCATAATTTGCGGAGCTGTTCATTATGCTTAGGAAAAACTTTATGTGATTGTAGTCGCTCTTATCCGGCCTTATCAGGTAAATGAATGTAGCGTCCTGCGTATCGGCTAATCGTTCCCATTCGTCATTAAGCATTTTGAATCTCATCTGGAACTCAGCCCCGGCAATTCCCCCCGTCAAAAGCTCAGGGGGAATCATCGTTGCAGCAGTACGGGCTGTGTTATACGCGCAATCCTCGTACTGTGTCGCTACTGAGTGCGTGAACTGATTGTATCCTGTTATGCACACAAAGACCGCAAGAAGGGCGATAACGCATACGAATACGGCTACAATCTGTACGGCGATATTATTTCTCAGCATTTTTCCCGTAATACTTCAGCGATAACATAGTGATGTCGTCAAATTGCGGAGCTTCCCCGGTGAAATCGTCAACAGATTTCTTCATTGTCCGCAAAATTTCTTCTACCGTCATCCCGTCCGTGTGATTCAATGCGTCAATCATTCGTTCAGTCCCGTAAAGCTCATCTTGTGAATTTGTTGCTTCTGCTACTCCGTCAGTGTACAGGTACAAATCATCGCCGGGGTTTAGCGTGAACTCTGAGGGCTTGAAGCGTAATCCCTCCATTGTTGCAACGGCGGGACTCTGCTTTGTCTTGAAGAGTGTGTAGCCTTCACCGGGGCGGTATATTGCGGGGTATTCATGGCCTGCGTTTGACGCTGTAACATGGCCGGTTGAGATTTCGAGAATCCCAAGCCAGACGGTAACAAATAATTCTGCCTCGTTGCCCTCGCATAACTGGTTGTTCACGTCAGCAAGAACTTCGGAAGGAGTGCCGCCCATCTGAGCGCGGTTCTTGATGAGGGTTTTTGCTATCACCATGAATAACGCAGCGGGGACTCCTTTTCCTGAAACGTCAGCCATAACCATAGCTAAATGATCGTCATCAACAAGGAAGAAATCATAGAAATCACCGCCGACTTCTTTAGCCGGGTTCATTGTGGCGTAAATGTCAAACTCTTTGCGGTCAGGGAACGGCGGGAAAATTCTCGGAAGCATATCGGCTTGAATCTGAGTCGCAATGTTAAGCTCCGCACCGATTCTTTCTTTCTCTGCTGTTACTGCTGCGAGGTTCTTGACGTAATCTTTGAGGGACGCGGCCATGTCGTTAAAGGATTTCGCGAGGTCTCCGATTTCGTCATTCGTACGGATTTCGGCGCGGTAATCGAGATTTCCGCCGGAGATTTTCTTCACGTCATCTTCAAGCGCGGTTATCGGCTGTGTGAGTCTGTGCGAGAATTTTCGTGCGGCAATGACAGCAAGCGCAACGACTATCACGAACGCTGCGAGAAATGACAGGATAGTGAAAATGACTTGCTTGTTCACATCGCGTACAGGCGCAAGTATGACTCTCTGAGGGATTCTGACGCAGAATTTCCAGCCCGTTATTTCTATCGGCGTGTAAGCGTAATAGACTCCGCTGTCGGACAATGAGACTCCTGTTTTGCCCGACACAATTTCGTATGCTGTTAGTGATGACATGTCTTCAGGGTGATACGTGTACTGTTTCTTGCCGTCTGAAGGAGGCGTAATCAGATCCCCTTTCCTGTCAAAGAGAAAAGCATATGCGTCCTCATGGCCGAAATCAAGCTCAATGATTGCCCGGTACAAATCCGAAATCAGCATGTCCATCGCCACAACTCCCGCGAAATTCCCGGAAGCATCATAAAACGGAGCGGCGCAGGTTATCATCATCCCCATCTCAAAAGAGTCTGAATATACATCGGTGAAGATTACTCCGCCTTTCTCTTTCGCTTCTTTGTACCATGTTGAGTCAAAATAGTTGTAATAGCTTTCGGACTGGCCTTTTTCGGGAAGAGAGTTGAACGAATTTTTATCGTATGTAGCCATTAAGCCCGATTTTGTTCCGGCGTAAATTGTCGTGATAACATTTTCGTTTGCTCTGATGACGGGATCCCAAATCTGCCGGAGATTTCCCAGAAGCCGCGACTCACCTTTTAGGGGTTCAATGTCCGCGCTTGGAGCTAAGATTCTCTGCATGGCAAGTATTCCGCTGTTCTCACTTTTTGCGGGAAAAATCTCATGAGGAACATAATAATCAGGACTGACATAAAGCCCGTGAATGAACTCCGCGAAATTCTGAACATACCCCGCGTAACGTCCGAGAATTGACTCCGCAAGGTCTGCTTTGTCGTCCGTAATGCTTCCGAGATTCTGCTCCATCTGGCGGATAAGGGCTGTTTCACTGTCATCCTTTATCTGACTCATTCCGAGAATGCCTACAGCACCCATTACGATTAACGCTGTTACGGAAATATACAGAACAACAGCGCGCACTTTCTTTTTGATTGTTGACTTACGCATGATAAATCCTCCTACACTACTGCATGTACAGTATTTTCCCCTCCGCTGTAGCTGAATGAAGCGCGTATTGCACGGTGCTTTATGATTTTGAGGCTCATTATGTCGATTTCGTCCTCGTCTTTGCTGATGTGGAAGGGGTTATATTTTTCCCCACTGTAATGGAGTCTCGCTGATATTGCGTCCCCGAATATTACAGAGACAGAAATTCTTGCGTCAGGCTGTGCGTTTTGGATTCGTATTGCAAGCTCTTCAATGCAGCTCTGAATCTCAAGCACCCGCTTTATGTTCACGCCGCGTTTCATTGCTGACATTTCAAGAATCTCGTTCGCTCCCTCAAGTGATTCGGCACTCGGCAAAAGGCAAAATTCAGCGTCATACGTCAAAAATTTTCCGTGAGGCATCACCGGCTCAATATAGAGAAGTGATGAGAACAGAATATTTACAGGTACTCCGATAAAAAGCCCCGTGAGAAAATATGCGAGTCCTGCCTGAACACTGACGGCGAGTCCTGAAGGTGAGTATATGACCCCTGAAAAGAGGCTCAGAATCACAAGCAGCAGAATATAGCGCGAATAATCCGGCCATGTCTTGAAGGAGATTCGCCCGGACTTTTTGAGGAAATGCCAGCCGTAAAACATTCCGAGTCCCGTTACGATTACGCAGGAACATTCACGAATCACATCAGAGGCTGACGGGTTAGCGAAAAATGCTGAGGCTATGCAACCGATTACACAGCCCGAAACACCGTAAGCACCAAAGAACAGCCCTAACGTGAACGGCAGAAAGTTTTTGATTCCCGCGAATGAAGGAAGTACGTTTGTCATCTGAACAGGAGCGTCAATCACGAAATATGCGAGCGAGCAAAGAAATATCAGCTTCAATTTTTCCCGCAACGCAATAACCTCCTTAACGCACCGAAAAATTTCGGCTCAGTCATCAATATGCCGAGAACAATAGCAACGCCCCCGATGATTTTCGGCACTGTGATAACTTCCGGCGGAGTTCCGAGAAATTCCGACAATATCGGAGAAACAGCCATTGTCATAATAATCTCCGTTGAGAATATCAATGACGTGTTCAGCGGTGAAATGTATCTTTGCGCGTATACCTGAATGATTCCGTAAAGCCCCCGTATGAAGAAGCTGATGTAAAACACGCTGCCCCAAAACTCCGGGTTTACAGGAAGCGTGAAAGGTACTCCCCTCAAAATCACTTCAGCAATCCACAATACGAGGCTGAAGACAAAGCAGAAAAACATCTGCCCCATTGCGATAATTGACGGGTTAGAGGATGAAGAGTATTTGCCGACGCTCACAACGTAGAAAGCAAACGCGATATTAGAGGCTATGATATAAGTTATGCTAATGTTAAGGAAGTCTGAAATTCTAGCCTCGCTCATAAGCATAAGCCCTACGAACACCGCGAATACTCCGAAAAATGTCCCTTTGTCTGGAATCTGTTTGTAATCAAAGAACATTATCACCGCAATGAAAATGAAATTCGTTGACAGTACTGCGTTTGTCAGTGAAGCACCGAGTCCCGATACGCCCATAAGCAGGAAAAGATTGAAGGCTATCAACTGCGCTGAAAGTATCATGCTGTTCTTAACCTGTTTAGCGTCAAGACGGAACAATTCACCGAAAAAGAAAGCCAGCGACATTATGAATCCGATAAGATTCGTGATGCACAAAAACGCAAAATGAGGAACGGAATCAGGAATCCATATCAGAAATACATACTGCACTGACGCAAAAAACGTTATGAAAAATAATGAGATATTAGCTTCAAGCCTGTTCATTTTCTGTTACGATAAATTTATCAATCATATATTCGGGCTGGTCTCTAGTTTTGACCGTCCTTAATCCCTCGTCGCCGAGATCTTCCTCAAAGTTGAAGTACGTGTACTTATCGCGGCATATTCTCAGAAATTCGTGCTTTACGGCTGTATAAACATCGAGCATGTTGCGGTCAGCTTTTTCCGCGTCGCCTTCAACAACATCATCATTCAGCGGGAAACCGTAAGCATACCCGGAAATTTTCCCGTCAATGAACATTATGATACCGAACATTCCGAGCATGAAGAAATCATCAAGCGCACGCTGTATACATTCGTTGTCTGATTTAAGCTGCTGAACATGCCATGAGTCATCAATTCCGGCGATTCTTTCTGCAAGCCATTTATTTTGGTAGTCGCGAATCATCTCTATATGCTCAGGGGTAATCATCACAGACTCCCAGCGTCCTTCATACCTCCGCTGAAATTTGTGGAGACTCCTGCGCTTTACTTCCTGTTTTCCTCCTGCGAGGCTGAAGAGATGCTCAATGTTGTAGACATACTCCGAGTAATCGCGGTTGAAGTTTACGGTGAATCTTCCGGGGAAAAGTTTTGTGATTATGTCCTTTGCTGACTCTGTTACGGTCTGGAATTTTGCCCGTGCGTTATGGCTGTGAGCATCATCAATAACATTCTGTATAACGTTCCTCATTGCGTCATTGCTTTCACGCGGGCCGTAAGGGAAAAGATATATCCTCTCATTTTCCGTGCAGAGTTTAGTGCGCAGAGTGTAGAGATACCCTTCATGCTCGCAAAATTCATCGCCGTATTTATGACGCAGAGTCCATGACGACACAAAAGAATGCTGGCAAGACCCCTCGCCGTATTTGAACGTGTAAGAATCCGCCAGCACCTTAACGCCGGGTGTTATCGGCTGAAAGTTTAGCATTGATGTTACTTCTTGATGTTCAGGATTTCATCAAAGCCCGTTACTTCAAAGATTTCGAGAATTTCCTGCCCTGCGTTTACGATCGTCATTGTTCCCTGCTGGTTCATTGTCTTCTGAGCCTTGAGGAGCACGCGCAATCCCGCCGATGAAACGTACGCAAGCTCGGCCATGTCGATTGTGAGATCCTTTACGCCAGCAAGCCCGCCTGTAATTTCGGCCTCAAGCTGGGGAGCTGTGGTTGTGTCGAGTCTTCCGCTTACCTTGAGCGTGAGGGAGTCGCCTGATGCTGTCTTTTCGATTGTTAATGCCATTGTAAAAATTACCTCCTGAAAACAAATTGCTGTGAATGAGTGAAAGTTACCATTTTTTTATCATCATGTCAAAAACTTACTTTAGTATTTGAGAATTTTGCGGCCAATTGTGAATCGAATGCGTGAAAATTTTTATGCCAATCGCGAATCGTGTGTGTGAAAATTTTGCTGCCAATCATCATTAAAGATACTGAGAAATTTATTCAAGAGTGCATGTTATAATTTGTGTACAAAAATTCACAAACTCACAAAATAATTTCGCAGGCGTAACATCAAGTACAGAATTGTATGTTGATATAATTATGTCTACACTGAAAATCTCAAGAGGGGGTATATTTCACAAGATGATAAAACTTTACGATGAAGGCGTTTACCTCATCAACGGCGAAAAGATAGTACCCGAAAGCCAGGCCGGAACACAGTACAGCAAGGCCGAAGCCAAAAAAGGCACGATCGCTTACGGAATAATGAAATCACACAACACGTCGAGCGACATGGATCACCTGCGCATAAAGTTTGACTCGATGGCCTCGCATGACATTACGTTTGTCGGAATCATTCAGACAGCAAGGGCTTCAGGAATGACGAAATTCCCGCTTCCCTACGTAATGACGAACTGCCACAACTCATTATGCGCTGTCGGCGGAACAATCAACGATGACGATCACTATTTCGGGCTTTCAGCGGCGAAGAAATACGGCGGAATCTACGTCCCTCCTCATATCGCGGTAATTCATCAGTTCATGCGTGAGATGTTTGCTGGCTGCGGGAAAATGATTCTCGGCTCAGACTCACACACACGTTACGGCGCGTTAGGCACGATGGCAATCGGCGAAGGCGGCGGAGAACTCGTAAAGCAGCTTCTTCAGGATACGTATGATGTCGCTTATCCCGGAGTCGTCGCAATCTACATGAAGGGCAAGCCTGCTCCCTATGTCGGCCCGCATGATATTGCGCTCGCGATTGTGAAGGCTGTATTTGAGAAAGGCTACGTGAAGAACAAAGTCATGGAATTTGTCGGCCCCGGTGTAGCTACAATGACGACAGATTACCGCAACGGCGTTGACGTAATGACGACAGAAACAACATGCCTTTCATCAGTGTGGAGGACTGACAGCGATACAAAAGCGTTCCTCGCTGAACATGGCCGCGCTGATGACTACAAAGAGCTTAACCCCGCCGATGTCGCATACTATGACGGCTGTGTAGAGATTGACCTCTCAACAATCAAGCCGATGATCGCAATGCCTTTCCACCCGTCAAACGCATACACTATCGCAGAGTTCTACGAGAATATGAAGGATATTCTTGCTGACACTGAAGAGAGAGCCAAGAAAGTCGCAGGAGGCCGCGCAACATTCACGCTCATGGACAAGATTACGCCTGACGGAAAATTATACGTACAGCAGGGTGTAATCGGAGGCTGTGCAGGAGGAAATTACACGAACGTTGTGGAAGCAGCTCACGCCCTCAAAGGCAAGACATGCGGATTTGATGAGTTCTACCTCAGTGTTTACCCGTCATCACAGCCCGTATTTGTTGACCTCGACAGAAAAGGATTCCTTGCTGACCTCATGGACGCAGGCGCAATTATCCGCACGGCATTCTGCGGGCCTTGCTTCGGAGCAGGAGACACACCCGCGAACAACGCGCTCTCAATCCGCCACACAACACGAAACTTCCCGAACCGCGAAGGCTCAAAGCCCGGCAACGGCCAAATGTCAGCGGTTGCACTCATGGACGCACGTTCAATCGCGGCAACAGCGGCAAACGGCGGAAAACTCACATCAGCCGAGGATCTTGACTGCTGGGGCGATATTCCCGCGTATCACTATGACGATAAGGCGTACAAGTCCCGCGTCTATTGGGGATTCGGAAAAGCCAACCTTGAGTCGCCGATTCGTTTCGGGCCGAACATCAAAGACTGGCCGGAGCAAGAAGAATTAGCAGACAACATACTTCTCCGCGTTGTGTCAAAGATTCTTGACGAGGTTACGACAACGGACGAGCTTATACCGTCAGGCGAGACATCATCATTCAGATCGAACCCGCTCGGACTTGCAGAGTTCACGCTCTCACGCAGAGACCCCGAATATGTCGGCAAAGCTAAGGCAGTCCAGAGAGTCGAATATGAAAGACTGAAGGGAGTCAGCCCCGCTCACGGAGAAATGGCAGAAGTTTACGCGGCAATCAAGACGATTCCCGGGCAGGAGAACGCAGACCCAATGACGATCGAGTTCGGCTCAACGATTTACGCCAACAAGCCCGGCGACGGTTCAGCGCGTGAGCAGGCAGCATCATGCCAGAGAGTTTTGGGCGCGCTCGCTAACATCACGCAGGAATATGCGACAAAGCGTTACCGCTCCAACTGCATGAACTGGGGAATGATTCCGTTCCACCTCAAGGGACAGCCTGATTTTGAGGTCGGCGATTATGTATACGTCCCCGGAATCCGCAAGGCTCTTGACGAAAACAAGCTCGAAAGCATAAAAGCGTACATCATCAAGGGCGGAAAAGTAACGGAAGCAGAGCTTTACATTCAGCCTATGACCGACAACGAAAGAACGATCGTAAAGGCCGGATGCCTCATCAACTTCAACCGCAACAGGAAGAAATAACGAGCAAAATTTATCCCCTCGGTCATGAATCGGGGGGAATTTTCTGCAACAATAAATTCTGAAGGGAGATTCGATTCATCAATGGCAAAAATCAAAATGGCAAATCCCATCGTAGAGATGGACGGCGACGAAATGACCCGCGTACTGTGGCAGATCATCAAGGACGACCTTCTTTCACCGTTCGTTGAGCTTAACATGGAATATTACGATCTGGGACTGCCTGAGAGAGACAAGACCGGCGACAAAGTAACATGGGCGGCAGCTGAGGCGATCAAGAAGCACCATGTCGGAGTCAAATGCGCGACAATCACACCGAACAAACAGCGCGTTGAAGAGTACAACCTCCACGAGATGTGGAAGTCGCCCAACGGCACAATAAGAGCAGTGCTTGACGGTACAGTATTCCGCGCACCGATTCTCACAAACTGCATAAAGCCCGTAGTCAAAAACTGGAAGAAGCCCATCACAATCGCAAGACACGCATACGGCGATGTTTACAGGGGAACAGAGTACAGAGTCCCGGAACCGGGCAAAGCTGAGCTTCTTTTCACGGGCAAAGACGGAGCGACATTCCGCGAGACAGTTTACGATTACGAATGCCCCGGCGTTTTGCAGGCCATGTACAACAAAGACACGTCAATATGTTCATTCGCGCGTTCGTGCTTTGAGTATGCGCTCTCAACAAAGCAGGATCTCTGGTTCTCGTCAAAAGACACGATTTCAAAGCAGTATGACCAGACATTCAAGCTGTTGTTCCAGGGGATTTTTGAGAAGGAATATGAAGAGAAATTCCGCAAGGCTGGAATCACATACTTCTACACGCTGATTGATGACGCAGTAGCAAGAGTCATGCGTTCAGAGGGCGGATTCATCTGGGCATGCAAGAACTATGACGGCGACGTAATGAGCGACATGGTATCAACGGCATTCGGCTCGCTCGCAATGATGACAAGCGTACTTGTTTCACCGGACGGAAATTTTGAGTACGAAGCGGCACACGGAACAGTAACAAAGCACTTCTACCGTTACCGCGAGGAAGGCAAGATGACATCAACGAACCCCGTCGCAACAATTTTCGCGTGGAGCGGCGCATTACGCAAACGCGGCGAGCTTGACGGCAACGGAGACTTGATGCTCTTTGCGGACAAACTCGAAAAGGCTACAATCTCGACAATTGAGGGCGGAGTCATGACGAAAGATCTTAGCGGACTGTGCGAGGGAGTCGTTCCGCAGGTTGTTGACAGCAAGCAGTTCATTCAGGCAATCGCGGCCAAACTGTAACTTGTTGCATTAGGCGTTATAATTGTCGCTAATCCCGCAGGACTCAATCACGGGTCTTGCGGGTTTTTTGGTGAGATTTTACGGAGGCGTTTAACGTGGAAGAATTTGTAGCAGAAAAAGTTGACTGGTCCCGCGCTCCTGCTGACACTCCCGTATGTGAGGAGAAAAGCATTTACTTGCGCGACATAGTGCAGGCGATTCTTGACGGTTACGACACAAAAGAGACCGTTATGGAAAATTTGTCGCTTGAGGAAAATGACGGCGTTTCTGATGATGTTCAGGCGATACTTGATATATTTGTGCCTGTGATTAATTCGTGGCGTTTCGGCGGCGGCTGCGGAATGGGCTGCGAGGGCTGCTCTGGTTCGTGCGGCGGCTAAAAATTCAGAGAGAAAAAAATATCCCGGAGTCGAAAATGATTCCGGGATTTTTTGTTATGCGCTTAACGTTTTTTCGTGAAAAGTGAAATTGCTGACAGAAGGATTAACGTTCCGAGTCCTGTATTGCATCCTCCGCTTGATGAGTTTTGTATCGTTAACCCGGTTGATGTGCTTCCGCCCGTTGAAGAAATATCATTTGTCGTGTCTTCTTCTGACTCTGACGACTTGGCGTAGAAATTCACGCTCGCTGTGTGGCCGTAAGCAGTCGCCGTGATTTTCGTTGTGCCTTCTTTGAGTGCCTTAATTTTTCCCGTGCTTGTGATTTCCGCTATGCTTGGGTCTGATACTGTGTACGTTGCAACACCGAGAGCCGGCGCGGATATGTCGTAATTCTTTCCTTCAGCATTAACCATAAGCCCCGCAAAAACTTCCTCGCCTACATGGGCGTAAATGTTTCCTGCTGATGACCAGTACACTACAGGCGTTGCGCTGCTGCTGAATTTCGGAACGTATGCGACTGTCTGAGTCGGGGAAATTTTGAGCTTGCCATTCTGAACGGTGAAGTAATATACCTGATAGAGTCCCTTTGTTTCCTGGTCTGCCCAAATATCTACGTCAAATGAGCCTCTGTTTGTCGGATTCATGACGAAAAATTTTGTCGCCCCGTACCCGTCATCAAGAACAACATAAATATCATCGCTGAATGCCGAGTCCGATTTGCCCGAAAGTTTCACGCTCTGTGTCGTCGGTTCTGTTCCGTCATCCTCGCCCATGTATTCGTCTTTAGGGTCTGAAGCCTCAAGAGTCATTGACGTGTCAAGATACGCGCTCAAGTCTCCCTCTGCGCTTGCCCTGAGATATTCACCGAATGAGTCTGCTACTGTGTCAAATGCCGCGTCATATTCAGCCGTTGTTGCAGCCGTGTTGATGCTGAAATTCTGCGTGCTTCCTCTGAGGAGTGCCAATACTCTGTCGCCTACGTCATCCTGCCGGGCAATCATTACGTGATTGTGAGTTCCGAGTCCCGTGAATGATGTTACGGCGTTCGATGGGAAATTGTCCTTTGCGCTTGTCTCTGACACAACGAGATCATAATCATCATCGCCGAAGAACGCGCCGAGTAATTCCTTGAAGCGTATATCATCTGACCAGGCACGAAGCACGCTGCTTATGAGAGCAAGTTTTGATGAAGTGAGCTGACTAACGAGCTGTTCAGGAAGCCAGTCAATTTCACTGAGGCCCTTTATGTTGCCTGTTACAACGTCGTCAAAAAGTTTGCTGATTTTCGCGTCGTCCGATTTTATTTTGCCGTAAATCGAATGGAACGGAATCCCGGGATAACCAAGCCCCGCAATATATGAGCTTCCTAACGAGAAATCCTGCATTGCCTCGTCAACATCATAATTACGCAGCGCGAGTCCCTTTATGAGATTGTAGCCTGTGCCTTCCCACCATGATTTAGCCTGCCAGTTCTGCCACGATGACGGGAGACTCGAAAAATTCCCCGCAAGGTATGACCCTATAGGCGTTCCGAGATTGGGAGAAGCAATTGTTACGACTCTGCGTACTGTTCCGAGTCCGTATGAGTTTGCTGTCTTGTTGCCTGTGTCAGTGTCATTGCGGAGATACTGACGCGCCATTAATCCGCCTGTGCTGTGAGTAACGAGGTCTACTCTTGTCGCGGCGATTCCTTGTGCGTTAAGTCCGTTAAGGGTGTCAGCTATGACCTGTGCGAGTCCGTTCGTGTTGCTTGAGATTAAAGCCTTCGGGGATTTCGTGCCGTCATAATTCCAGCTTGCAACGTTAAGCCCGGCATTTTCGAGCATGCGCCAAACACCTGTGTTCTTGCCAGTCGCATAGCCGAACATCCTCTCATTGTCCCCGAATGCGCCGTGAATCAATACAACCGGGGGAGCCACGAGAGACAGCAAAAGAGTCTCTGATTTCGCGCTTCCGTTCGATGGCGTGAAAGTTGCTGTTATGCTGAAATCTCCCTTAGGGTAAGAGAAACTATCCGGCCATGTCTCCGGGGCGATGAATACCGCTGAAGCCTGATAACCGTTGCTTGTGCTTACGAGTGTCAACGCTGATGTGATTTCCTGCCTTGACGTTAGAGTCTCAAGCCTTGCGCCTGAAATTGACGGTGATACGCTGAATGACACAGTGCCGGGAGTGTCTGACTGGTAGCGCAGAATGAGCCGTGAATTTCCGTCAGCAACAAGTCCCATTTTGCCGTACGCGGTATCGCTTAACCCGGAAATCATTTCTTCCGTTATCGCGCTTCCGTCCTTAGTGAGATATGCGCTGTCTGAAACTGAGTAGATGATTCTTCCTGCTGTGCTTCCGCGTTCGAGC
Organism: uncultured Fretibacterium sp.; assembly: GCA_946183145.1. Classification (GTDB taxonomy): domain Bacteria; phylum Synergistota; class Synergistia; order Synergistales; family Aminobacteriaceae; genus JAFUXM01. Next base: position 273,750 of record CAMGZM010000001.1, read on the forward strand.
GCAGAAAATTCCGCGTTTGCCGGGACTGCGAGCAATGAGAGAATGCAAACGCACCACAAAATTTTACGCATGATAATTCCTTCCTTCATTTAGGAGTCCGCATATTATAGCATTCATGATTAAGTCATAATACGCACAAAAAAAGACCCGCCGTTTTTTGACGAGTCTTTTCTGAAAAGCCGGTGAACAGATTCGAACTGTTGACCTGCGCATTACGAGTGCGCTGCTCTACCTCTGAGCCACACCGGCCAGTATCACAGCGAGATATTTTATCAGCTCATTCTCTTTCTTGCAAGCATAAGCACTGTTACGGCTGCGATTATTCCGAATGATAACGAACTGCACCCGCTTGATGAATTTCCGTTGCCTGTGCTCACGTATTCGCCTTCTGAGTAATATGCGTAATCATCATAAGCGCGTCCCTCAGTCCCAACAGAAGGAAGGCTTGAGAAATTATCTCTCTGATAGCGCAACGAGGCGTAAACATCAAGATCATCACCGATTAATATACAGCGTTTAATCTGGTATGCTGTAGCGTAAGACGGCATTACAGAAGCGAGAAGAGCCGCCGCGCCCGCAACGTGAGGAGCTGCCATTGACGTGCCCTGCTTTGATTCCAGACTCACACCGTCAGATCTTACATCAGCCTGCACACTCTGAAGCCATGTGCTTACGATTTCGACTCCCGGCGCGCTAATGTTTGCTCCCCTGTTGCTGAAAAGTGCCGTGTATGTCGTCCCGATTAATGGCACCTGTGCGAGTGCTGAAACCGAAATCATGTTATCGAGGCCCAAGAATGACGCGGGATATACGTAGCATCCTGCGCTTGGTACATGGCCGTGTGCATAGCTGCTCGGTTCTCCTACTGTTTCGCTGTAATTTCCCGCCGCTACAACTATTACGGCCTTGTTAGTGTTGTCGAGAACTTTGAACGCACGCCACAAAGGAAACGCAACAAGATTATCATGATTCGGCTCAAGCTCTATATACGTCTCAAGCGATAAATTCACGGCGCGTATATTCATGCCCTGCTCGATGAGACCCGTTACGTAATTCACCGCGCTGATTACCGTTGCTATGCTGCCGTTGCCGGATTTGTCGAGAGCTTTTACGGGAATCATTTTCACGTTCCAGTTTATTCCAGCGACTCCGATTCCGTTGTTGCCTTTTGCGCCGATTATGCCCGCCACGTGAGTCCCATGCCCGTAATCATCAACTGCATCCCGCGTGCTTCCTGTTACAGTTCTGTACGACAAATCTACGTCTACATTTTCGGTCAAATCCGGGTTAGTGTGGTCGATGCCTGAGTCGATAATTGCGACGTAAACATCATCGCTTCCCGTTGAGAGATTCCACGCTGCCGGCGAATTAATGTCCTCCATTCCCCAGCATTCTCCGTAAGCGGAATCATTCGGGACAACTGCGGCATGTATTTTGTAGTTTGGTGATACGGCCGCGACATTGGGATTATCTCTGAGGATTGCGGATAACTCTTCAGCGTCAAAACTTTCTGAGTGAATCATCATGAACGCTCCGCCGTCTTTCACGGACAAAGCCGGGTAAAATTCTTTGACTGACGCGCTGAATGAAGAGGCAAATTCTGAGGCTGCAACCTCTAATGAAGATGCTGAAACTTTTTCTGATGATGAAGGCTTGAGAACGACAATAACATCACCGGGGGTATATTCTTCTGCTGAAGATGAAACTGCGAGTATTAACACGAGGATTAACGCAAAAATTTTTCTGTGCAACATTTATTCACTCCTCTGAAATTTCTTGACTTTGAGATTATATAACAAGCAAAAATTTTCAGGCATTATATAATTCCTTTGAGGAGGTTTTAAGAGTGAAGATAATCAACGAGAATATTATCATCATAAATTGCGGCTCACAATACACGCAGTTAATCGCAAGAAGACTCCGCGAGGTAAAAATTCACAGCTTAATATTGAATTGGGACGCAACAGCAGAGAGAATCAAATCATTTTCACCAAAAGGCATAATCATATCTGGAGGGCCTGACAGCGTAAATGATCCTGACTCGGTAAAAGTTGACCCGGGAATTTTTGAGATCGGCTGTCCTGTCTTGGGAATCTGCTACGGAATGCAGACGATGGCAAAAATTTTGGGCGGCAATGTCGTCGCGGGCCGTGCGAGGGAATACGGCGTAACAAACATCAGCAAGGCCGGGGGAAATTCCGTAATCCTCAGCGAGAACATACCAGACTCATGCAGGGTACTGATGAGCCACGCCGATAATGTCGCCGAACTTCCTGAAGGATTCAAAGTTACATCACTCACTGACTGCGGGATTATCGCGTCAATGGAGGACACAGAAAGAAAATTTTTCGGGCTTCAGTTTCATCCGGAAGTCGTAAATACTGAGTTCGGGTATTACATCCTCAACAATTTTGCGTTCAACGCGTGCAAATGCTCCGGGGACTGGAAATTGTCAGACTGGGTAGAAAGCACAATAGACTCAATACGCGAATCAGTAGGCAAGTCAAAAGTTGTATGCGGTCTTTCAGGGGGAGTCGATTCAAGCGTCTCTGCTGTGCTCGTTCAGAAAGCAATCGGCGACAACCTTCAATGCGTTTTCGTGAATCATGGATTAATGAGACTGAATGAGCCTGAATCTGTCATGAAGGAATATGAATCTCTCGGCCTCAATGTGAAGTATGTTGACGCTTCAGAAAGATTTTTGCGTGAGCTTGACGGAGTTACGAATCCTGAAGAGAAACGCAAGATTATCGGGCGGCTGTTCATTGAGGTGTTTGAGGCTGAAGCAAAGAAAATTGACGGCGCTGAATGGCTTTTGCAGGGGACAATTTACCCCGATGTTATAGAGAGCGGGACAAAGAAAGGCTCTGCGCTCATAAAATCACATCACAATGTAGGCGGACTCCCTGAGAAAATGAATCTGAAACTTCTTGAGCCATTGCGGGATCTGTTCAAGGACGAAGTAAGGCAGCTCGGCAAATTAATCGGAATGCCCGACGAGATAATTCAGCGTCAGCCCTTCCCCGGACCGGGACTCGCTGTTCGCTGTTTGGGCGCAATCACGAAAGAGAGACTCGACACGCTGAGGGAAGCTGATGCGATTTTCCGTGAGGAGCTGAAACGCGCCGGGCTTTACGCGGGAATATGGCAGGCGTTTTGTGTGTTACTGCCTGTGAAGTCAGTCGGAGTCATGGGGGACAGCAGGACATATAACGAGGCTGTTGTTCTGAGAGCTATACATTCTCAGGACGCAATGACGGCTGAATGGAGCAGGATAGATTATGACGTTCTCGACCGCGTGTCAAAAAGAATCTGCAACGAGGTCAAAGGCATCAACCGCGTTGTGATGGACGTAACATCAAAGCCGCCCGCAACTATCGAATGGGAATAATTTTCCGCCCCCCTTTGAGCTTTCGAGGGGGGTAAAATTTTACTCGTTTACGTCAAACGCGGGCATTTCCTTTCCTCTGTATTCTGAGTCGAGCAATCCCGCCTGATAACGTATAACCGCTCTCATGTTCACGGCTCTGTTGAGGCAATACCGCCTGAAATCCTGAGCTGAAATATCTTCCGGCCTTCTCACGTGAGGGAATAATAGCTTGAGATATGCTGATGAGATTCGTTTTACGGCTTCAGTGTCTCGTGTGTCTGAACCTTTCGGGACATTCACAAGCTCGTCAACGACTCCCCTGTACGCTATATCGTCTCTAAGCTCGTGAAGTATTGAGCAGAAATATTCACTGTTCAACGCCCATCCCTGAATCTTCAAGTCGTCATTCATACGTGGAATATTCCAGCCGCGCAAGAACCCGTGAAACCTCTCAATCAACGCCGACTCGTGAAAAACCTGCGGAAGCTCCGTAAACATGTCCGCGTAACCGTCCTGTCTCATTGACTCGATGCTGATATTTCCGCAAAGTATCACGCCAGCGTCTGAGACTCCCTTGTAGCTTCCGACGGTGAAAACTCCCTGCTCTAAATATCCCTTCAATGCCGCGCGCATTTCGTCAGTGTTGCCGAATAAAATCGTCTGAATCTCATCAAGAACAACGAAATCATTTCCCGCGATTAATCCCTCGCAGTTTTTCGTGAGGTCATAAAACATTTTCGCCCTCGTCATGACTCCCCCGCTCGATAACCATCCGTAACGGCTCACATTCCCGAAAACGTAACTTTTTCCCGTTCCTTTCGGCGCAAGCTCGATAATGTTCAGGCGTTTTTCGGCGAATGATAACAAGCGAGTCAGCATGGATAATTTCTGCTCCTCGTCCCTGTAGCCTGATGCGCTGTAGTCGATCGCACCGAGCAAAATATCTTCCCATTCGTAAATGTTGAAGTTCTTTCTTGCCTCGCGGTAATATTCTGTGCTCACGGTGTAGGGACAAAAATTCGTGAAGCTGACAAGCTCAATTTTCCCCGCTGATTTCCTCTCTGATCTCCTGTAGCCAAGCTCAACCATTCCCCAGACTTCGCGGCCTTCCGACAAGTCGCGGCTGTATTTGCTCCAGGTTGCGCGGTCTATGAATGTCTCTTTTGACGTTAATCCGAACGCCGGAATCGTGAACGTTATCTCCTGAGTCTTTATGTCAATGTCTGCTGAGATTTTTGCTAGGAATTTTACTGTCTCACCCTCAAGAATGATTCTGTTCTTTATGCTTATCCATTCATCGCGGCCGGGTATGAATTTCTGCGTGAACTCTCTGATTTCGCCGATGTCGTAATTACCGCTTTCATCTGAAAATTTCTGTATCATCCAGTCCCGCATGAAGGCAGGAAGGCTTAACGACGCGAAAAAATTTGTCTTGCGCAAGTCCTTGTATACGGCCATGTCCTCAAATACAGTTTTGATTTTCTCAGCTAATAAAGGCATCTTCAAATTCACTCCTTAACGTTGCGGGTTTTCCATAAGATTTTACACTTGCGGGAGAATATTCGAGAATGCAGACGGGAGTCAAAATCTCTTCAGGCGTTCCCCCTCCGTGAAGCCGTTGATTGATGTGATTATGCTGTCTGTAAATGCCGTGAAACTTTCAGATTTCAGATTGTCGCATATGTAGCTTGATACTTTAGAGCCTTTGAAGACTTTGAAGCCCCCTACAATGAAGCAGCCTTTTGCGGATGCCCCGGAGCTTTTGCGCTGGCAATAAAATATTATCTCGTCAGAAATTCCCCGCCCGGATATTCTCACTTCACTTCACACCTTGCTGTTTGTTATGGGATTTTACAGCGACATTATAGCAACAAAAAACGGGAGACTCTCCGATAAAAAGTCCCCCGTTAATGTTAAGACTGCCGAAAAATATTTTAGCGTGAAAGGAGTGTGAGCATTACGCCCGCCGCTACTGCTGTTCCGATAACGCCCGCAACGTTCGGACCCATCGCGTGCATTAACAGGAAATGACCGGGATATTCTTTCTGCACACAACGCTGTACGACTCTCGCCGCCATAGGCACAGCACTTACGCCCGCCGCGCCGATCATCGGGTTGATTTTGCCGCCGGATAATACTTTCATGATCTGCCCGAAAACGAGTCCGCCGAATGTTGAGAACGCAAACGCAACGAGGCCAAGCGCAATTATCGCGAGCGTTCCGACCGTAAGGAACTTGTCAGCCGCCATTGTTGAGCCTACTGACAGAGCAAGGAATATTGTTACGATGTTCATCAACTCATTCTGAGCGGTGTTGCTGAGTCTGTCTGTTACTCCGCATTCCTTGAGCAAATTCCCGAACATGAGAACTCCCACAAGAGGCACTGACGCAGGGAGAATCAATCCTGTAACAACTGTGCAAATTATCGGGAAGAGAATCTTTTCGCGCTTTGAGACGGGGCGGAGCTGACCCATGACGATTCCCCTGTCTTTCTTGCTCGTCATCATGTAGATTACAGGAGGCTGAATCATCGGGACTAATGACATGTAGCTGTACGCCGCAACCGCAACAGCTCCGAGAATCTGAGTCTGCCCTAACATGACAGTAAGATAAATGCTCGTGGGGCCGTCCGCGCCTCCGATAATCGCAATGCTCGCAGCCTCTTTGATGTTGAATGCTACGAGTCCGCCCGTGAGATCTTTGAGCCATACCGCACCGATGAACGCAACAAAGACTCCGAACTGAGCAGCAGCACCAAGAAGGAACGTTATCGGGTTCGCGATTAATGGCGCAAAGTCCGTCATTGCTCCGATGCCCAAGAATATCAAGATGGGATAAATCTCAAATTCCGCGCCGTAATAGAGTGAACGCAAAAATCCTATTGTGTGAGTCGTCTCGTTGAACTCGTCCCAAATTCCTGACAAGGGAAGATTAACGAGAAGACAGCCGAACGCAATCGGTACGAGCAAAAGAGGTTCAAAGCCTTTTCCGATAGCGAGATAGAGAAGGACGAATGCAACCACAATCATGATAATATTTCCCGTAGTGAGTCCGAAAAATCCCGACTTGAGAATCATATCCTGAAGTGCAGCCCAATAAACCGCCATACTCATATTGTGAATCAATTCCTTTCGTGAAAAATTAATGTGAGTGAAGTATTTATATCATACTGCTGATTGATTTGGCAAATAAAAACATACCCCCCGCAATATCACGAGGGGCGTTTTATGTTTTGTCTGTCATGGCCGGATTAATTGTAGTTTGTGTTGTGAGTGTGAAGATGCCTTAATGTCGTGTGCTGCTGAACGCTTACGGGTGATACTTCAGCGGGGACTGCCTGAGCGTGTTCGGGTAATTCGCTCTGTATCTGCCTGATTCTTTCTATGAGGCTGTTGATGATGATTCTGTCTTCTTCCTGCGGTGAAACTTTCGGCGACTCTTCTGCGCTGTCGTCATATGAATGTGAGAGTGAGAGCGACAATTTAGCGCACGCCGGGCCGATAAGCTCATACAGAACGCTTGACGCAAGAATCACAGTATGAAGTGTGCTGCCTGTTGTGCCTCCGAGAGTACGCGCTCCGAGTTCAGCGAGTCCGATTGCGACTCCTGCCTGAGGGATTAACGCGAGTCCCAGATAGTTGCGCACAAGTTTGCTCTTGCCTGTTATGAGACATCCCCAGAAAGCACCCGCATATTTTCCCGCAATCCTCACGAGGAAATACACGACTCCGATTGTGAGCAATGATGCACCCGCTTCACCTTTTCCCGTCAAAGCTCCAAGCTCAAAGCACACTCCCGAACGCACAAAGAACAGTAACAATATAGGAGGGTTGAAATAATTCAGCTGCTTGAATAATTTATCGTCATCCGTAATGTTAATGTAAACTGTTGACATAAACATACAGCCTAAAAGCGGCGACACTCCTAGCATTTCGCAAATTCCGCAAAAGCCGAACAATATCGCAATCGATATGATTAGCCTGTTGTCCTTTGAACGGTTAGCGAGAAAAATTTTCATGACGACTCCCAGCACCGCGCCGATAATTACGCTCGCAATGTTCATCAAGATGGGAAGTGTTACGCTGCTGAAATCGAATCCAGTCCCCGAAGCCGTGAGAGCCAATGCGATTGAGACCGCTACACTGTACGCGATGAGTCCGACAACATCATCAAGCGCGACAACCTGCAACAGTGTATTCACGAAATCACCATGCGCGCCCGTCTGCCGTATCGTCATCATTGTTGACGCAGGAGCAGTAGCAGAAGCAAGAGCCGCAATAACCGCCGAGAATGCCAAGTCCATACCAAGAACAAAATACGACGCAATGAATACGAACAATGAAGCGACGCAGGCCTCAAGAATCGTAATCACTAAAACTTTTGCGCCGTTCCCCCGTAACGCACTTATACGGAAGAATTGCCCCGTGCTGAACGCTATGAACGCAAGCGCGATATTCGGAAGGAATGCCGTGCTCTTTGCGATTGAGTCCGGGACGAGATTCAGACAGTAAGGGCCGATCAATATCCCCGTGATGATATAGGCTGTAACATTCGGGAGCTTGAGAAGTTTTGTGACTCTCGTCAGCAAGAATCCGAACATTAACATCAATGCTACAGTCATTACAGCGACGCTTGCAGGTGAAGAGTCATGAAGATAATCCACAAATTGAGCAAACAATTTCTCTCTCTCCTTTCTCGTTTTTTGTTTGCACAATGCCGCGAAAAAATTTCAACCCCTAAGCACCGTAAGCACATAGGGGTTAATCATTGCGGATATTCTAACATTCTTTCACTGACTCATACACCGCACAAATATATTATTCCTGAGAGATTCAATGCAGTATGAAAATTAATATTGACACTTTGAGATTTAACGCTATAATGTTTGACGTAACGAACAAATGACGAAATGCAGCCAGCCGTGAATATCTTACACCTGCAAGAAGGATTTTCACGAGTAGATGATGACTTTTACAGACCCTCGTTCTTGTTCGATCGTTAAATAGTTTTACCCCCCTCAAAAAGAAACACGGTCAGCCTAAGCCGGGCGGCCTGTTTTTTTTTATGCCGTATAATTAATCGATAATCCACAAAACAAATGAAGGAAAATTTTTCACAAAGCCTTATCTTGTTATGCGTTCCTGCAAATTTTTTTGCCATGATACAATGACAGCAATAAACAATCCCAACAACTTAAGGAGGAATATATCACCAATGTACAAACCCATAAAGGTGAACAAAGATACATGGTGGCTCGGAGTTAATGACCATGAGACGGACTTGTTCGAGTCTCTCTGGCCGTTGCCGCAGGGAGTCGCATACAACGCTTACGCCGTATTAGGCACAACAGCAACAGCCGCGATTGATACGGTGAAAGGCCCTTACCTTGACGATTACGTGAGCAAACTGACTCAGGCATTAGGACACAGGACGCTGAATTACCTCGTTGTGAATCACATGGAGCCTGACCACGCCGGACTCATCTCTCAGCTCAAATCCGTTTGGCCGTCGCTGAAATTCATCGGGAACGCTAAGACTCTTCCCATGCTCAAAGGCTATCACGGAATCACTGACGACATCATCACGGTGAAGGACGGAGACACGTTAGATCTTGGCGGCCATGTATTGAGATTCTTCACAGTCCCTATGCTTCACTGGCCTGAAAGCATGGTTACTTTCGACACAACAACGGGCGTATTGTTCTCGAATGATTCATTCGGTGGATTCGGAGCGCATGAAGGAGGAATCTTTGACGACGAGAAAAACCCGGCCCGCTGGGAAGATGAAATGCTCAGATATTACGCGTGCATTGTCGCAAAGTATTCAAACATTGTACAAGTCGCACTCAAAAAATTAGGCGGACTCCCAATCACAAACATTTTCCCTTCACACGGCACGTTATTCCGCAAAGACATCAGCAAAGTAATCTCACTTTATGACAGATGGAGCAAGTACGAGGGCGATAAAGGAGCAGTAGTAGTTTACGGCTCAATGTACGGCAACACGCGCAAGATGGCAGAAGGAGTCTGCACAGGACTCGCAAGCGCGGGAATTTCTGACGTGAGAGTCTATGATGTTTCACGCACAGACCCTTCATATATTCTGCGTGATATTTGGCGTTTCAGGGGATTCGCGTTAATGGCCTGCACGTATAACACGCTGTTGTTCCCGCCGATGGAAGCACTTTGCGCAAAACTCTTGAACCGTATGCCCAAGAACAAAACGCTCGGTATTGCCGGAAGCTATTCATGGAGCAAAGGAGCATTAACCGCCCTCAAAGATTACGCCGAGAAAAGCAAGCTGACTCTTGTCGGGCCTGAAGTTGAGGTTTACACGTCGCCGACTCCTGATGACATGGAGAAACTTGCGGAAATGGGCAAAAATTTGGGAGAAGCAATCTCAGCATGAGCGAATATGTTACGAGGCCGAAACGCGATAATGAATTGTGGCTGAGTGAATACAGCTCCAACAATCTCAAGCTCTCAATGCGCGTAAAGAGTCTCATTCACACCGAGAAGACTCCGTATCAAGAATTGCTCATTGCTGACACGTATGAATACGGAAAAACGCTGATGCTTGACGGCGCGTATCAGCTCACGGAAAAAGACGAGTTCACTTACTCCGAAATGATGGCACATGTTCCGATTTGCGCTCACCCTGACCCTAAGAATGTCATGATCATAGGCGGCGGGGACGGTGCGATAATGCGCGAGGTTCTCAAACATTCGTGCGTGAAGAAATGTACGCTGATTGACATTGACGAGAGAGTCATAGAGTCGTCAAAGAAATTTTTACCCTTTGCGGGCTGCTCGTTCAGTGATTCGCGTGCTGACGTGAAATGTATGGACGCGATGAAATATATCCGTGAGACTGGTGAACGTTACGACGTTGTTATTATCGACAGCACTGACCCTGTAGACTTTGCGGCGGGATTGTTCCAGTCAGGATTTTACGGTGATGTGAAGCGCGTTATGACAGACTCGGCCATGCTGACGGAATTAACCGAATCGCCGTTTGTTGACACTGACTTGATGATTCAGGCGATAAGGGAGATGCGAAAAGTTTTCCCCTGCGTCAAAATGTACTGGGGAGTCGTTCCTACGTACCCTTCAGGGATGTGGACATACGGAATAGCGTCAATGCGTGAGAGTTCGTTCGAGCCTCTGAGGACTGTAACACCGACTCGCTACTACACGAACGAGATTCACCGGGCAAGTTTTATCCTTCCTCCGTTCCTTGAAGAGTTGATACGGTAAAACGCAAAAAGAAATCCCCCTTGCTTTTTACGGCTTGGGGGAAATTTTTTGCGTCTGTAAAATTAAGTGCTTGGTTTGCGGTGAAAGGAAGCTATAGCACCCTTCATGAGTTTATGTCCGAAGTCCAGCAGGTAATATTCTATAATGAAGACTAAACCTGCCCGAAATATTCCTGACGGTGTGTATAAATACATGTTAACAGCACTAGCCGCATAATATAGAGCAAGACACCTGACGAATCCATTATCAGAACGTACAGAACGCTTCAAGAATATGAACAAGAAGTAATATATTAGTACAGCGACTAATATCCCGGCGAACCCAAAGAAAAAATAGAAATGATATTCGAATATTCCGCCCCCCTGATACCCTGCATATTTTTTAGCCAAAACTCCCAAAGGGCCGTTAGCATTTGTACTTCCTCCTAATGTCTGGGGAAGCGCGAACATAGAAGTAATCCATTCACCGAAAAAGCTCAATCTAGTCTCCCAGTTTTCAAAATTCGCTGCCTGCATGAACGAACATGCAGACGAATAGCCTCCCAGCGGTGTATCTATGATAAATTTATTTTCAAGGGTCGCTTCTGCTATAGCCCACGCTACATTGTCCATGTAGAACAGCCTTCCCCTGTAAGTGATTATCCCCTGAAAGAGCATTAACAGGAGCATAGCCGGGATGACAAGAGCACGCATCTTCACTTTTTTCGCGTACAAAGATAAGTATGTCTCTATGATTACAACCAATGCGTCTGCACGTTCTCCCCCGATAAAAGATCTGGCGCAGAAAATGACAGCAAGCAATGTGCCAATCCATTTGAATATTTTTCTGTTTCCTGAGTAGAAGAATAGAATAATCAAAAATTTGTCCACATTCCTGAACCAGCCGTTAGGACGCGCGAGCAGTGCTACTCCTTTAGGCGGAGGGGTATACGCTATGAATATGCAATAGAGTATCAAGACCACAAGAGCAGCAACTATGTACGGATTGTCCCGGCAGTCTTCTGTAATCAGCCTTACACGCGGCGCATCATCATCCAGCTTCGGCACTGCCACAAGAAGACCGTATGAGAACAGGCACAGTATTATTATTCCTGTTATTGATATATCACCGTGCGGGGCATGAAAGCCGCTCAGCTTCGAATAGTCCGTAATGAAATACTTGAAGATTATGCAGTAATGACTGTAAGTTATCATTGCACATACCGACATAATGTACAGACTCTTCCTTGACCTGTAGACAGCAATAAGATTCATTCCGAGAATGTACAAACCCATTATCGTGTGATGCTCGCCGTCAAGATCAAGCAGCACTATCAGCGCAGTAACAGGAAGCAAAGCAATGTTGATCAGCGTATTTATGTTCATTATTCCACAACCTTGCCCATCAGGTAATTCACAGCTTCAGAAATTTGAACGCTTGTCTGAGTCCCGTCAGCAAGATTCTTAACTGCTACCGTGTTATTCATTCTCTCGTCATTTCCGACAATACACGCGAACTTGCAAGCCCCCGCGATTTTCATCTGAGACTTGAAACTTTTTCCCGCCGTATCACATTCAGAAGAGACTCCCGCCTTCCTCAATTCGTACGTGAGAGACTGAATCATTCCCCGCGATTCATCATCAAGCGCGACGCAGTAGACCGAAATCCCCGGCATTTCACCGAATGAGCAGCCTTGTTCCTCCATGACGAGCGCAATACGGTCAAGCCCGCACGCGAATCCCACGCCCGGAATCTTTGCCCCGCCAATCGCTGACGAAAGATTGTCGTAACGTCCTCCCCCCGCAACGGCATTCTGTGCGCCCAAATCCCCGGACAAAATCTCGTACGCTGTCTTCGTGTAGTAATCGAGTCCCCGCACTAATCGTTTGTTGATCGTGTACGTGAAGCCGAGCCTTTCGAGTCCCGCTCTGACCTGCGCAAAATGTTCACGGCATTCATCACAGAGAGAGTCGAAAATGTCGGGCGCGTTCTCTGAGACATGGCCGCAAGATTCGTTCTTGCAGTCGAGAATACGAAGAGGATTCCGCGTGAGTCTGTCTTTGCACGTCTCGCAGAGTTCGGACTCGTGAGCGGTGAAATATTCCACAAGTTTTTGGCGGTAAACTGGCCTGCACTTTTCACAGCCTACGGAGTTAATGACAACTTCAAGATTCTTGAGTCCGAGTCTCCTGAAAAGCTCAATAGTCAGCGATATGATTTCAACGTCAGCCATTGCCCCCGCGACTCCGAGAAATTCCGCGTCAATCTGGTAGAACTGTCTGTAGCGTCCCTTCTGCGGCCTTTCGTGTCGGAACATAGGCCCCCAGCTCCATAACTTTGCGTTTGCTCCCTGTGCGCATAGATTGTTCTCGATTGCAGCGCGCATTACTCCGGCTGTTGCTTCCGGGCGTAATGTGATGCTTCTTCCTGCTCTGTCGTTGAACGTGTACATTTCCTTCTCTACGATGTCTGTAGTTTCTCCGACTCCGCGTGAGAATAATTCCGTGTGCTCAAAGACTGGCAAATGAATCTCACGGAAGCCGAAATCTCTCATTGTCCGTGAAGCTGTATTGATGATGTGAGACCATTTCCACGACTCTGCGGGCAATATGTCGCGTGTTCCTCTTGGTGCGTTTATTGCGGCCATTCGCTAATCACTCCTTCAAATTTTTCCGAGATTGTATAATATTACATTACATACCCAAAAATTTATTTTTCACTTCACGGCTTGTAATGCAGAACAGCAAAGGAGGAACTATTTTTGCAGGATATATTTTTTTCCCAGCGCAAGAGATTCGGCGAAATCCTGAGAGAATATGACTTAGTGAGCCAAGACTCATTAGACAAAGCATTAATGCTTCAGAAAACTTCCGACAAGCGTTTAGGTGAAATACTTGTGTCCCTCGGTGCTTTGACTCCTACTCAGGTCGCAGAGACTTTAGCCGTTCAGCTTGAATTACAGTTCATACAGCTAGACCGTTACCAGGCACAAGACGCGGCAATAAAGATGATTCCCCGTAACGTCGCAGAAAGACTCCAGCTCATTCCCCTGAAACTTGATGACGATGATACACTCCTAATCACAATGTCAGACCCTCTTGACCTTCCTGCGCAGGACGAAATCAAGATGCTAACAGGCCATGACCTGAGAATAGCCACGTCAGGCGAGGACGATATATCACGCAACCTTCAGAGAATGTACGAGTTCAGCGCAAACCTTGAAGGCGCGATGACTGACTCAATGGACGCAGGAGACGTATATACACCGCTGGCGGCAACTACAGCGACAATGAATCCCGATGACGCTCCGTTAGTCGAACTCGTGAACAACGCTATACAGCAGGGAGTCAGGGAAGGCGCGTCAGATATTCACTTCGAGGCTTACGAGCAGATGAGCCGAATACGATTCAGAGTTGACGGAGCTTTGTACGTTCACAATCAATATCCCGCTGTCGTTCAGCCCGCAGTTATCTCACGCATAAAGATCATGGCCGGAATGGACATCGCCGAAAAACGAAAGCCGCAGGACGGAAGAATACTCACGATTATTGACGGAAGACACATAGATTTGCGCGTGAGTTCACTCCCTACTATGAGCGGTGAAAAGGTAGTATTGAGGATTCTCGACCGTGATAATTCATTCGTTGAGCTTGAACAGTTAGGGCTTGAAGAAGACGATATGAATTACATCAACAAATTCTGCGAGACTCCTTGGGGTATGATGCTCGCTACAGGACCTACAGGTTCAGGGAAATCAACAACACTTTACTCAATGCTTAAGCGTATAAGCCATCCCGATATTAACATCATCACAGTAGAAGACCCCGTAGAATTTTACATTGCAGGAATAAATCAGGTGAACGTAAACGAGAAAGCCGGACTCACATTCGACTCCGCATTGCGCTCAATATTGAGGCAGGACCCCGACAAAATTATGATCGGAGAGATTCGAGACACACCAACAGCACAGATCGCTATACGTTCGGCGTTGACCGGGCATTTTGTGCTTTCGTCGCTTCACACTAATGACGCACCAAGCGCGGCGGTTCGTATGATTGACATGGGAGTCGCACCTTTCCTTCTTGCGGCTTCATTGACGGGAGTTGTCGCTCAAAGGCTCGTGAGATGTTTATGCCCCCGCTGCAAAGAAGAATACGAGATTGACGAGGCAATGTGCGAAAGGCTAGGAGTCCCTTCAGGAAGCACAGCATTCAAACCGGTAGGGTGTCAGGCTTGCAGACATGGTTACAGGGGAAGAAGGGGAATTTATGAGATTATGGCACTCAATGACCATCTGCGCGAAATGATAATCAAGGGCGCGGATGCTATGGAGCTTAGGAACGCGGCTATAAATGACGGAATGAAAACGCTAAGGCAGGCCGGAATTCATGCGGCACTGTCAGGATATACATCACTGGAGGAGATATTAAGTGCAACAGTATAACAACGAGGCTCTGAAGAATCTTATGAACAGTCTGGCGCAGAACAACGCCGAGCCAGATAACACAGGCTTTACGGATCTGAACAGCTTCACAAATTCTCCTGCTGTAAACACACAGCGCGGGCAGAATTTCAGCAATCCCGAACTCAAAGAATTAATCAGAATGGCAATCGGCAAAGGCGCAAGCGATATTCATTTAAGCTCCGGCTGTTACCCCGCGTTAAGGATTCACGGAGATCTCAACTACATAGAATCGTCATCCATATTCATGAAGGAAGACCTCGAAAAATTCATCCGCGAGATTCTCACAGACCGTCTTAACGAACGCTTCACGAACACCGGCGATGTTGATTTTGCGTTTACGTTCGGGACTCAAAGATTCAGGGGAAGCGGTTACAGGGAGATGAACGGAGTCTCAATAACATTCAGGCTTGTGCCTACTGACATACGCAGCATTGATGATTTGGGGCTTCCTCCGATTCTCAAGACTGTATCACAGAAGCACAGAGGGTTATTCCTCGCAACAGGCCCCACAGGACACGGAAAAAGCTCAACACTCGCGGCCATAATCGGAGAGATCAACCACAAGCGAAAAGCACATATCGTAACCATAGAAGACCCGATAGAGTACGTACACAAGCCGGCCATGTCAGTAATACATCAGCGCGAAATAGGAAGCGACACGGAGTCTTTTGCGTCAGGAATCCGGCACGTACTGAGGCAGGATCCGGACGTAATAATGATAGGAGAGATGAGAGACCTTGAGACAATCGGCGCGGCGATAACTGCGGCTGAAACAGGGCATCTTGTTTTCGGGACTCTTCACACACAGGACGCTTCACAATCGATTGAACGTATTGTTGACGTTTTCCCGCCACACCAGCAGAATCAAATCCGCCTTCAGCTTGCGTATACACTTATCGGGATATGCTCTCAGCAATTAATTCCGCGAGATGACATCAAGGGAAGAGTCTGCGCGACTGAAATAATGTTCACGACTCCGGCAATACGCGCAAGCATTCGCGAGGGAAAAATCAGCAGTATACGTAATGCCATGCTCACGGGAATGAGTCTCGGAATGCACACGATGGAGCAGGATTTAGCGCGATGGGTAAATGAAGGCAAGATTTCACGGGCAACGGCGAAAAGTTTTGCTTACGATCAGACGGACATGGACAGGCTGCTTTCTTCCGGCTCACTCGTATAATTTTCACGCAAAAAGAGGTGATTACGTATGAAATTCAAGTACCGTGCAAGAACTTCTGACGGTGAAATGATAGAGGACTTCATTGACGCTGAAGACCAGAAAGACGCGCTCACTAACTTACGCAACAGAGGAATGATCGTCATCAACATGAACGCGCAGGGCGGAGGGCGTGCAGTTACGGCGGCTGCTTCTCCTTCCCCGGCAAAACCCAAATCAGGCAGCAAAGGCGGTTTCTCCTTTAAGGATCTTCTCAGCGCAGACTTAGGACACATATTGAGCGGAGGAAGAGTCCCCCTCAAAACGTTAATGGTATTCTTCCGTCAGTTAGCGACAATGGAGAACGCCGGACTCAGTCTCTCAACATCAATTGACGTTATAGCAGGAGGAGAGAAAAATGCCTCTTTGCGTTACGCCCTCAACAACATAAAAGGCCGTTTAGACAGGGGAATGCCGCTGAGTCAGGCCATGAGCATGGAAAAAGCATTCAGCACGCTGATAATCTCACTCGTTCAGGCGGGCGAGGAAGGCGGATTATTGGGGCAGGCTCTCGAACAGTCAGCAGTTCTTCTTGAGAAGCAGGAGCAGTTACGCAGGAAAATCAGAAGCGCAATGTTTTACCCCGCATTCATAATGACGTTTGCTATTGGTATATTGATATTGTTCTTCTTGTTCCTCGTTCCGAAATTTGAAGAGACATTTGCCGCGCTTAACATTGAGCTTCCTCAGATAACGTTAATCATGTTCGGTATAGGCAACTGGTTTTCTCACAACTGGTACATTGTTGCGGGAATATTCGCGGCGATAATCGGAGGGCTTTACATCCTCGCTACGAACAAGCACACAAAGCCGTTTATGGACAGGCTGAAGCTGAAAATTCCCGTCATGAAAGATCTTATTATGAAGTCATCAATGGCACGTTCAAGCCGTACTCTTTCGGCACTGACTGCGGCGGGAGTCCCAATTGTGCGGGGTCTCGAAATGGCTGAAAGCACTGCGGGAAATGCGGCAGTCGAAGAAGGATACTCAAACTTGCGACAAGGCGTTATCAGGGGAATATCGCTCGGAGACTCAGCAAGGCAGGCAGGAATTTTCCCGATACTTGTCTCGCAGATGATGAGAATCGGCGAGGAAACCGGACACCTTGACAGTATGCTTGAGAGAGTTGCAACGTGGTACGATCAGGAGCTTGACGAACAAGTGAAGGCTACAATCTCATTGCTTGAGCCTATGCTGATAGTTTTTGTCGGGGCAATAATCGCAATAATCGCAGTGTCAATTTTCGCGCCGGTAACATCGGCAATCGTTCAGCTCTCGTAAAAATTATTTGCTGATAAATTTTTTCCCTCTGAGAAATCATCAGGGGGAATTTTTTTTGCGGTTGAATTGATGATGAGATGAGCTAAAATTTTTGCACACATTCCAGAATTAATACAGAAGGAGGAAATTTTTTGTGAGAAAGTTTATGCGCAAGGGCTTCACTCTTGCTGAAGTGCTTTTGGTCATCGCGATAATAGGCGTTCTCTCAGGCATGATGATGGTAGCAAGTTCGGAGTCAGTCAAGACTACAGAGGCTAACAACATCGTAAACAACCTGCGTAATTTTGCGTCAGCGGCAATGACATTCTACACTGACAGCATGGATCACTTCACAGCAACATCAAATGACCCGGCAAACCTGAACACTTATGTGGTGAAGTACATGTACAACGGCGGAAACTCGATTCAAAACAGCAGAGATTATTACGTCAAGAACGACAGAGGCAAGTGGTGGGTCGGATATGTTTTGCCTGCAGGCTCTAACAGCGACGGCATAAAAACACGTCTCAAAGCAAAAGCTCAGTCATCAAACCTCAGAGGGTCAGATAGTATTGAGACTACTCCTGAAACAAATTCAGCAAGCTATTACAACGGACAACAATCTGCTGTGTGGCTGAGGATACGTTAATTCACGCATAAAATCAGCGGACGGAGGCACAAAATGAAGATACTGTTATCACTAATATTGACGCTCGTAACGATTACAACAGCGGGCGCGGACACAATGACATTGCGCGAAAAAGTAGGGCAGCTGTTCGTGATTCGCCCGGATCATCTCGACACAACGTTAACGAACGAGCAAATCTACAGCAACACCAAGTACGGCGTGAAGAAAGTTACACCCTTAATGCGTGAGACAATGAAGCAATATCCTGCGGGAGGGTTCGTGATTTTCCGCAAGAATATTGACAGCCCTTCACAGCTCAAAAAATACATGAATGACTTGAAGTCTATGTGCAAAATTTCTCCCGTTATGGCAATTGATGAAGAGGGCGGACAAATAGCACGGCTCGCAAATCACAAGGCTTTCAACCTCAGGAAGTACGAAAGCATGTCAGCAATCGGGAAATCCGGCCATGTGAAAGAAACCGCGTCATACATAGCATCATACCTGAAAGATTACGGCTTCAATCTCAATTTCGCGCCAGTAGCAGACATCAACACTAACCCGCAGAATATTGTGATCGGTGAACGTGCATTCAGCGACAATCCCGCAGAAGTCTCAAAACTTGTTGGCGAATATCTTGACGGACTTCACGAGCATAACATAGCAGGAAGCCTGAAGCATTTTCCCGGGCACGGCGACACGAAAGCAGATACGCATGATGACTCTGTAGCGGTCTTCAAGACATGGGACGAGCTTTTACGGGCGGAGATAATCCCATTCCGCGACAATTTGAGCAAAGCCGATACGGTAATGACAGCTCATATCACGATGAAGAATGTTACGGGTGATAATTTGCCCGCAAGTATTTCACGTGAGATTGTTACGGGGAAATTGCGCGGTGAGCTCGGTTATGACGGAGTAATAATCACTGACGCGATGAAGATGGGAGCAATCCGGAAGCATTACACATCATCAGAGGCTGCAATAATGGCGATTGAGGCGGGAAATGATATTATCCTGATGCCGTATGATTACAGGGAGGCTTTTGACGGAGTTGTAGAGGCTGTGAAGTCAGGAAGAATATCCGAGTCAAGAATAGACGAGAGCGTGAAAAGAATAATGAGGCTGAAAAAAAAAATGAGCGGCGATAAATTAACGTGGTGGCAGAAAGGCGCAGTATATGAGGTATATCCGAAAAGTTTTCTTGACACAGACGGAAGCGGGACGGGTGATATTCGCGGAATAGTCTCAAAGCTCGATTACCTTCATGATTTGGGCGTAAATGCTATATGGCTGACTCCTGTATACCCTTCACCGATGATCGACAACGGCTATGACATCTCAGACTACACAGGAATCGGCGAAAATTTCGGGACAATGCCGGACTTTGACGAGTTAATACGCGAGGGGAAAAAGCGCGGTATACGCATCGTTATGGATTTGGTGTTCAATCACTGCTCAGACCAGCACAAATGGTTTCAGGAGTCAAAATCCTCACGGGACAATCCTAAATCTGACTGGTTCATTTGGCGCGACCCTAAAGAGGACGGCACAGCCCCCACAAACTGGCGGAGCATATTCGGCGGTTCTGCGTGGGAATATGTCCCTGAACGTAAGCAGTACTATCTTCACACATTCGCCCGTGAACAGCCCGACCTTAACTGGGAAAATCCTGAAGTGAGGCACGCACTTTATGACGCGGCTAAATTCTGGCTCACAAAAGGCGTGGGAGGCTTCCGAATTGACGCGATAACATACATCAAGAAGCCTGAAGTTTTTGCTGACGGAAAACCCGACGCTGAAGACGGCTCTGTGAACATCCACAACATGACAGCGAATCAGCCGGGTATTCTGGAATTTTTGCACGAGTTCAAACGCGAGGTGAGAGACGGCCGGGACATTTTCACAGTCGGCGAGGCTAACGGAGTTTCGGCGGATGAGCTTCCTTTGTGGGTTGGTGAAAACGGAGTGTTTGATATGCTCTTTGAGTTTTCTCACGTAACACTGCCTTTCAATGACACTGAAATTTGGTGTCATCCTGTCGAATGGAAGTTGACGGACTTGAAGCGCGCAATCACTGACAGCCAGAAAGCAACGAGTCATAACGGCTGGTATCCTGCATTTTTCGAGAATCACGATCAGCCGAGGGGAGTAAATCACTTTTTCCCTGAGAACGCAGACCCGGTGAAGGCCGCGAAATGTCTCGGAACAATATTGCTCACATTGCGGGGGACTCCGTTCATATATCAGGGTCAGGAGCTGGGAATGACTAATTACGCGTGGAAAAATATAGATGAGATTGACGACATACAGACGCGGGGACAATATGATTTAGCGTTGAAGGAAGGATTTGCGCCCGATGAGGCCATGAAGTTTGTGCGGTATTTCACACGTGATAACGCCCGTACCCCTATGCAATGGACAGCAGGAAGTAACGCGGGGTTCACGTCTGCAACACCCTGGCTTCCCGTCAACCCTAATCACATTACGGTTAATACTGAGAATGAGTCGGGAGATTCTGAGTCGGTCTTGTCGTGGTATAAGACTCTGTTATCGATGAGGAAGAATAACCCTGTTTTGACGATGGGAAATTACCGGGAAATTTTTGCTGACAGCGAGGAGATTTTTGCGTTTGCGCGCGAACATGAAGGCCGTGAAATTATTGTTGCGGTGAATTTTGCGTTGAAGCCCGTGAAAGTGCCTGATGAATTATCGGGAAGGAAATTGATACTTAGCAGTGAGAAAGAGAATGACCCGTCTGAATTTGGAGCATTAGAGGCAAGAATATACGAGTGAGTGAACAATACACAGTTTTACTCTAGCATAAACAGTAAAAATACTGTACCCCCCCCCCCGTGAATTACGTATATACTTCTCCCAATCACAAAAATTTACGTAACGGAGGGGATTTCTATGGGTCTCGGTAAATGGATAGTAGGCGGATTAGTTACAGCGGTTGCGGCACCGTTCATACTTCCTGCGGCGGCGGTTACGGCTGTAGGCGGGGCAATTGCGGCAGGAGCTGGAGCGGTTGCTACAACTGCGGCGGCTGTCGGCGGTGCGGTTGCTACTGGAGCTGCTGCAGTTGGTGCGCTGGGTGCTTCTGCGTTGGCGACGGCTTCGGCGATTGGCGCAACGACTCTCATCGGAGGGATAACAATTTCGAGTGTGTTAGCTTGGGGCGGAGGTCTGTTTATTATTGGCGGTCTGACTGCTGGTGCAATTGAAAGTGCGAAAACAGAGGGCAGAAAGGAAGGCTACACAGAAGCGTCACGCGAATATGAAGCAAAACTCAGAAATCAGGCAAAAGAGTTTTTCACACAGATTGCGGCGTTGAAGGAACAAATTGAGGGTTACAGGCTTCAGAGGGACAAAGCTCAGGAACTCGCAAAGAAAGCATTTACTCTTCTGGGAAAATTCGAGGGCTGTATCAGTGCCATGAAGGAGCAGGGAAGAAGCGTAACGGACGAAACATTAGGGTACTACAAACAGTTATCGGACTTCACAGACAAGGCAGCATAAGCAGAAAATTACGGGGGCGGGAAAAATTCACCCGCTCTTGTTTTATGCGGAGGAGTAAAAATGGATTTATCGCAGGAACTCTCACAGCTTCGTGCAGAATTTGACGGTTTAAGCAGAGACTCTCAAGAACTGGACTCACGCACAGACAAAACTTTACGCAACATGAAAAAGATTGCTGACGAGTCGAACAGAGTCGCAAATGTCGCGCATAATGCCCGGCAAATTCTCGATGACCTTGACCGCGAATTTGAACGCCAGACGAAACTTAACGGGCTCGATATTACCTTCATGTTCATGGCGACGGCTATACAGTGCGCAAGATGGTACATTCTCAGCAATGACAAGTTCCGGCTGACTTCATCCGAAGGCGATAAAATGATTGCCGGGATTGTCCCAAAGAGCTGGCATAATATCTTGCTCGCTTCAGTTCCTTATGACGCTGTGAAGGGAAGTGCCGCTTTCAACGCGGGACTCGCAGGAACGACTCACAGGTACAGGACTCTCGGCCATGATCCTATAATGGGCTGGATATTCGGGCCGGCTAATATTCTCTCTGACACTCTCACGGCATATGACATAGTTTCGTCCTACAACGTCAGCAACATGGTAATCACATCTCCGATTCCAACAACGGAAGTTTTCAGCCGGGCATATCAGCAGATACGAGCCGACAAAATGAATCTTCCGGCGGCGATTCTCCGTCAAGCATTGCATTTCGGATCAGATTATTTCACAACGCAGGGGCTTCCCGTTCCGTTCATAAGCACAATCGATAATGACATGGCCGGGAATATGCTCAGGAAATTTCACATCGACATGTGGAGCATAACACGCGGTGCTGTTCTTGCGTCTCTGGTTAATGCTATAGTCTCGTATATTCACGCGCTGTTCTATGACCCGTCAAAATACAGCTCGCCTAGAGTCTACGAGGTCAAAACACGCAAGATTATCCGTTACTCCAACATAATAGCGTCAACAAGCAATGTGATTTACACGGCGATTACGGGAGATTTACTGCGGCTTGATGTCGGGGGAATACTCGTAACTTTGTGGCGGATAATACGAGACCGAAAATTTCAGCAGGAAGTGAAGCGCGAATTTATCACAGAAAGTTTCAACGAGTTAATACGCGGAGAAAAATACGAATTTGAATGAACGAAAAGAAAATCCCCCTGCCAGTTTCGACAAGGGGATAAATTTTTGTGTTACTGTGAGAGTTCCTCAAGATGTTTTGAGTGAGTACTACTCTTTGAGCTTGGGATTTTCGAGGGCGTAATCGTAAGCTGTTTTGCCGTCATTATTTCTGGCGTTAACGTCTGCTCCCGCTTTGATGAGAACATCGGCGTTTTCCGTTTTGCCAAGAATTGCCGCCATAATGAGTGCTGTATTGCCGTTATTGTCTCTTGCGTTCACGTCTGCCCCTGTACTGATTATAGAATGTACCATTTCCGTTTTGCCGAAAGCAGCCGCCAGCATAAGCACAGTACAGCCATATTTGTTATCATTGACATCAGCTCCGGCATTGATGAGAATTTTCACTGTGTCTGTAGAATACCCGCCGTATACAGCAAACATAAGAGCAGTAAAGCCGTCATTGTTATTTGCGTTCACGTCAGCTCCTGCTTTAATGAGAATGCTCACGGTTTCTGTTTTGCCAAGAGCAGCCGCCAGCATAAGCGCGGTATTGCCTTTATTGTCCCTCGCGTTTATGTCATCTACGGCTTTGATTAGTGCTTCCGACATCTCAATATTTCCCTCAAGAGACGCTATCAGCGCAGCCGCAGATATGTCTTCATTAACATCCGTCCCGGCTTTTTCCTCGTCAGCAGGCTTCATCACCTCAGTACTGACTTTAGCAAACTGCTCTAAATCGGAAAGATGAAATTTAGACCCAATCGACTCTAACTCTATATACCTTTCCTTACGGTACTCTTTCTCTTTCTTATCTCGCAAATACATCGCGGTGCCGCCAACCGCCAATGCTCCGATTAATGCTCCTACTGATAACATATCCGCAGCCCCCATCCCATATTATTTTCCCCCCGCCATTCACGACAGGGGGAGAAAATTTTTCCTCATTCAACAGTAACGCTTTTCGCCAAATTCCTTGGCTTGTCGACATCCAGTTTCCTCGCAACAGCTACGTAATATCCCAATAACTGAAGCGGTATCACACTCAAACTTGCCGCAAAATGTCCGTCAGTCTCAGGAATGTGAAACACGTAATCGGCCTCATCTTTCAGAGCGTCGCAATCACGGGTCGCAATCACGAGAAGGAATCCTCCCCGGCTTTTTGCCTCTAACATGTTGCTTGCTGTCTTGAGGCACAAATCCTTCTGCGTCATTATTCCCGCTACGAGCATTCCCCGTTCGATAAGGCTTATAGGGCCGTGCTTCATTTCTCCCGCCGCAATTGCCTCGCTGTGAAGATAGCTTATCTCCTTCATTTTGAGGCTTCCTTCCATCGCAACCGCGTAATCTATATTGCGTCCCAAGTAGAAAGCATTTCTTGCGTTCACGAATCTTCCTGCCAAAAGCGCAAGCATGTCTTTGCTGTCAAGAATCTCGTCAATCTTTTCGGGCAATTTCTGTATCTCAGCAATCAGCCTTTCACATTCAGCGTCATCAATTTCACCTCTCACGTGAGCAAATTTCACCGCCAGTGCGTAACACGCTATCAACTGCGCGCTGTATGCCTTTGTCGTTGCGACTGCGATCTCAGGGCCGGCCATCGTGTAGAAGACTGAATCAGCTTCACGGGCTATTGTGCTTCCTACAACGTTGACGATTCCGAGAGTCTTTATGCCGTTCTCTTTTGCCCGCCTCATGGCCGCGAGGGTGTCTGCTGTTTCGCCTGACTGAGATATGATTACCGCCAATGCGTTTTTGTCCATCGGCATGGAACGATAACGGAACTCCGACGCTAATTCGATTCTCACAGGGATTTTCGCTAAGTCCTCTATCACATACTGAGCAACAGCCCCGGCATGATACGCAGAACCGCAAGCAATAATGTATATCTGCGAGATTGATTTGATTGCATCATCGCTGAGTCCCTTTTCGCTGAGATCTATTTTCCCCGAATGATAGACGCTCCCGAATGTGTCTTTTACTGCGCGGGACTGCTCGTGAATCTCCTTCATCATGAAATGCTCAAAGCCGCCTTTTTCCGCCGCGTTCGCATCCCATGTTACTGTGCTGATTTCTTTGTATGTCGCGTAGCCTTCAGCGTCGTAAAATCTCACGTCGCCGCCGTTAAGTCTCACTATTTCCATGTTGTCGAGGTAGTAGACATCTCTTGTGTCATGAAGTATTGCAGAAACGTCTGACGCTAAGAATGACTCATCTTTTCCCTGTCCTACGATTAACGGCAGATCCTTTCTTGCGCCCCACACTTCACCGGGGTAATCACGGAACAACATCACAAAGCAGTACGAGCCTTCAATGTCTTTTATCGCGCGTGTTATTGCTTTGAGGGGGGATTTCTCCTGCTTGTAGTAGTAATCGATGAGCTTTACGGCCGCTTCCGTGTCTGTCTGTGAGTAGAATGTATATCCGTGTTCACCGAGCATTTTGCGGATTTCGCGGTAATTCTCGACAATGCCATTGTGAACAGCTACTACTGCCTTGTCATCGCTCCATAAAGGATGCGCGTTTACGTCTGAGGGTTCACCGTGAGTCGCCCAGCGTGTATGGCCTATGCCGCATGTACCTGAAACGTTTTCGCCCGCGTTGATTCTGTCCTCAAGAACTTTCAGCCGTCCTTTGTTCTTTGCGATCTTGATTTCACCGTCAGAAAGCACTGCAATTCCCGCCGAGTCATATCCTCTGTATTCGAGTCTCGCAAGCCCTGCTAATAATATTCCGCTTGCCTGCCTCGTTCCTGAATAGCCTAATATGCCGCACATGATAAAATTCTCCCTTCTTTTGTTACGGTTTAATGTTGATGACAGTATATTATATTTTCAGAGAGTGAAGAGAGAAAAGAATCCCCCGCAAAAAATAAGACGAGGAATTTTTTTGTAAATATGAATTAACTCGCGACATTTAACATTATAGCTCATAAATCAGCGTGTACAGTGCTATAATTACCGATATCACACTACAATTGAATAAGAAAGGGGCAAAAATTTTTCATGTCAACAATCGGCTATTATGATCCCGAAAATTTCAAGAAAGTTTATCACGCACAGCCTCGCACAACGATTGAAACGTTATTTTACGGCAACAATGTTCATCACGTCTCAGACCTTCACGAAGCATACAACCTCGCTAAGAACTCCCCCGGCACAATCGAATTAACAGGAATGCCCGTATTCATGCCCGAAGCTCAGGGACTCCCGCAGGACGCGAATGTATTGCTCTTCAACGACGGCGGGATTTTCGGACGCACGGCAGCAGCACGCAGAATCGTCGGTTACCCTGATGTTGATGTCGCGAAATACTGCAAGATTATCCGCGAGGCAGTCTTCAACATGCGCTACAGGAAGTTATACCAGGCTGACGCATACGTGGGACTCGATGAAGACTTCATGACGATGGCTCATATCGTGCTCCCTGAAGGCTACGAGAATAATTTGTACAACTGGATGATCAACTTCCAGTACGCGAACGAGGCATACAAGCCGCGCTACGAGAAATCACGCAGAATTTCAGACCATGACGGAGATATATTCTTTGTTGCTGACCCTGACTGGCCGCACGGAGACCCGGAGCTTCAGAAACAGTTTCCGCTCGGAATAGCTTTCTTCTCACCTGAAGAGAACTGCGCGATAGTATTAGGCTTGAGGTATTTCGGCGAACTCAAGAAAGGTACGCTGACTCTTGCTTGGGGAATCGCGGCGCGTAACGGATATGCTTCATGCCACGGCGGACTCAAACGCTACACACTCAAGGACGGAAGCGGCAAAAAGTTTGTTGTTGCGGCGTTCGGGCTTTCAGGTTCAGGCAAGTCAACCATCACACACGCAAAGCATGACGGAAAATATGATGTTATGGTCTTGCATGATGACGCGTTTGTTGTAAACGTCAAGGACAAATACGCAATTGCACTTGAGCCGACATATTTCGACAAAGTAGCGGATTACCCGATAGGCTGCCCGGACAATAAGTTTGTGCTTACGCTTCAGAACTGCGGGTGCGTGAGGACTGCTGACGGAAAACTTATCGCAGTAACAGAAGACATACGCAACGGAAACGGACGCGCGATAAAGTCCCGTTTGTGGTCGCCGAACAGAGTCGACAGAATAGACGAGCCGTTAAACGCTATCTTCTGGCTTATGAGAGACCCGACTCTCCCGCCTGTGCTGAAACTTGAAGGGCCTTCACTCGCTTCCGTACTCGGCGCAACACTCGCGACAAAGAGAACCAGCGCAGAGAACTTAGCCCCCGGCGTTGACCCTGACGCATTAGTCTGCGAGCCTTACGCAAACCCGTTCAGGACGTATCCTCTTGGTATGGATTACGAGAGATTCAAGCAGCTCATTTCCGACGGTGTAGACTGCTACATTCTCAACACAGGCAACTTCATGGGCAAACCTGTAGGCAAAGAGAACACATTGATGATCATTGAGCGCATTGTTGAGGGCAAAGCGCAGTGGGTGCCTTTCGGGAATCTCACGGGCATAAAGACGATGGAAATACCCGGATTTGTCGCTGACCTCAAGAATGACGAGTACAGGACTCAGCTCAAGAAGAGATTTGAGGACAGACTCCGCTTCATCAAGAGCAGAGACACAGAGCGCGGCGGAATCGACAAACTTCCGGCTGATGCTCACGAGGCTGTAGAGAAATTAATCGCTGAAATAGGCTAAAAACTGAAAGATTCGGCGGTGTCCTGTAAAAGGGATGCCGCTTTTTTTGTATAATAAATCAACTTTTCACAGGAGGAAAAAAATTCATTGATTGAGCTTGAACACATAGTGAAGAAATTTCACGCAGACAAAGACAAATCGATTCATGCGGTTGATGATGTCTCACTCACGATTAACGACGGAGATATTTACGGCATAATAGGCTTTTCAGGCGCGGGGAAGTCAACGCTCGTACGCTGCATAAATCTTCTTGAGCGTCCCGACTCCGGCAGCGTAAAAATCAACGGCGTAGAAATGATGACGCTGAAGCCCAAAGAACTCTACAAAGCACGCACGAAAATCGGAATGATCTTCCAGCAGTTTAACCTCATGCCCTCGCGCACAGTCCTGCAGAACGTAGCTTATCCCCTCAAGAACATGACGAAGGACGAAATACGCGCAAAAGTCCGTGAGCTTCTAACACTCGTAGACATTCCCGACAAAGAAAACGCCTACCCCTCCGAATTATCCGGCGGGCAGAAACAGCGAGTCGCAATCGCAAGAGCATTAGCGAATGACCCGGGCATATTGTTATGCGACGAGGCTACAAGCGCGTTAGACCCTCAGACAACCGGCGCAATACTTCAGCTTCTCAAAGACCTTAACCGCAAGTTAGGACTCACAATCGTAGTAATCACTCATGAGATGGAAGTCGTCAAAAATATCTGCCGTAAAGCCGCCGTTATGGACGCAGGGAAAATTATCGAGCGCGGAGATGTGTTTGAAATATTTTCCAGCCCGAAACACACCGTAACAAAAAATTTCGTCCGAACAACATCAAACTTGTCAAAAATTGAGACTCTCATAGCTGACGACTCACCAATCGTGAAAGTGAATCCCGGCCAGGTAATGGCAAGATTGATTTATGTACACGCTGATGTTTCAGAGCCGTTAATCTCGTATGCGTCGCGGGCTTTTGACATTGAGATTAACATTGTTCTTGCTGACGTTGAAATAGTTGCGGGCGTAATGGTAGGCGGGACTGTCGTAATTTTCAGCGGCGACAGCAAGAGAATCGACAAGGCCATTCAGTATTACGTTGACAAAAATATTCGCGTGGAGGTTCTTAACGATGCAAGAATTACTGCCTAACTTGATGAAGCGTCTGCCGGAGTTCTGGAAGGCCTGCGGAGATACATTGCTGATGGAAGCATGGTCAGGCGCGATAATTTTCGTGCTTGGACTCATTTTCGGGATAATCTTGACCGTAACGAAGCCCGGCGGAATCATGCAGAACAGGACGGTGTATCAAGTACTCGACAAAATCATTAACCTTTTCCGCTCGATTCCGTTCATAATTCTTCTGACTGCGTTAATGCCATTATCACGCGCAATAATGGGTACTGCGATATACGTTAGGGGCGTAATTGTGCCGCTGGTGTTCGGTGCGACTCCGTTTTTTGCGAGACAAGTTGAGAGCGCATTAGCACAAACTGAGAAGGGACTCGTTGAGGCTGCTTTGTCGATGGGATCGAGTCCGTTTGAGGTGATATTCCGGGTGTATTTGCGTGAGAGTCTTGCTCCGATAATCCGCGCAATCACGATAACAATCATTAGCCTTTTGGGACTCACTGCGATGGCGGGTGCTGTAGGCGCGGGGGGACTGGGAGATTTCGCGATACGTTACGGCCATGACAGAAACATGCAGGACATAACGTGGGTAGTTGTGGGAGTGCTTGTTGCGGGCGTAAGTATTGTGCAGTGGCTCGGTGAATATTTTGCGAGAAAAAACACGCATTAGGAGTAAAATATCACATAAATTTTTCGTGAAAGGAAGTAAAGAATCATGGCAAGAAAAATTTTGCTGTCGTTTGTGTTAGTGCTTGCGCTTTCGGTTAGCGCGTTTGCTGACGTAACTGTGAGGCTCGGTGTTACCGGGAGCGTTTACGATGAGATGTGGCAGCCCGTGAAAGAGATGCTCGCAAAAGAGGGTATCAATCTCGAAGTGATTCAGTTCACGGATTACGTTACGCCTAACAGGGCATTAGCTGACGGAGATATTGACCTGAACGGATTCCAGCACAGGATATATTTTGCTGACGAGTTAGAGAGCCGCGGCTACAAGCTCACGAACATTGCGAATACATTTGTCGTGCCTCTGAATCTCTACTCGGTCAAAATCAAGACGCTTGACGAACTCAAAGACGGCGACGTGATAGCAATCCCCAATGACCCGACAAACGGAGGCCGTGCGATAAAGGTTCTCGCAACTTCCGGGATAATCACGCTCAAAGAGGGCGCGGGCTTCAACCCCACAAAGGAAGATATAGCGAGCTACAGCAAGAAGATCACGATTCAGGAACTTGCAGCAAACACAATACCTTCTGCGCTTCCTGATGTTGCGGCGGGAGTCATCAACGACACATACGCGCTTGATTACGGCTTGAAGGCTTCTGACGCTGTATTTGCTGACCAGGCACGCGAGAAAGAATACTGGAACTTAATCGCGGCTCGTACTGCGGATCTTTCTGACCCTGCGAAACTTGAGACTTACGCAAAAATTGTGAAGGCATATCAGAGTGAGGCAATGAAGAATCATCTTGCGGAACTTTACGGCGGATTCTTCAGGCCTGTGGGATGGGACGAGGATTTGCTTGCTCCGTTCAAAAAGTAAGAGAAGAATATTTGCCCCCTTGCCTTGATGGTGAGGGGGATTTTTTATGCGTGAATGTTATAATCATCATATCGAAAATTCTACTTAGGGGAAAATCATTATGTTACGCAGAATTATGCTTATTTCTCTTGCTGTGTTCATTTTTATAGAATGGGGGCCGCTCACGAATGAACGCTCTAAATACGGAATCGCTAAGGGCAATCCGTTCATAAAAGAAGTCGTGCTTACGTTTGACGATGGTCCGCGTGAAACAGGAATGCAGGAGCTTGACGCGGTTCTCTCAAGTTTTGATGTCAAGGCTACATTCTTTCTTGTGGGAAAATTTGCAGAACGTTACAGCAACATTACGCTCATGTTACACCGTCAGGGCTATGAACTCGCTAATCACACGTACACTCATCCGCGACTCTATCAGGACAACACGCCGCATATTGTGAGGCAGGCTGAAAGGTGCGATGAAGTTCTCGAAAGATTAGGCATAAGGAAGACGAGATTTCTGCGTCCGCCCGGGGGACATTTCAACATGAAGATCTTTAACGCTATGAGACGGATGAATTTGCGTTTGGGACTCTGGTCTCTCAATACCGCCGATTACACCGGGAGACCTCCTGAGGAAATCTACAACCTTATTGCGGGCAGCGTGAGGAACGGAGATATTATCCTCATGCACTCAGGAACGCCCAATACTGTCGAGGCACTTCCCAGAGTCATACGTGAGCTTAAACGCCGGGGATTTACGATAATCAGGCTTGAAGATATGTGGAACGGCGGAAGGACATAAAATTATCCCCCTCCTGAAATTTACGGGAAGGGGATTTTTCGTTTCTATGATTTTTTCTTCTCGAATATTCTGTGTATTGAGGCTGTCCAGCTCCTTGAACGCCCGTTCACAGCGTCGTCATAGCCTCTGTTGTAGCCGCTGTAATATCCTGACAAGCCCGCAAGACATGTTACAAGCACAGAAAGCGTTATGCGTATAATGCGCGAAATCAAACCTTTTCCGCCGAGCCATGCTATTATCGCTGAAAGCATCGGAAGAATACCGAGCCACGTAAAAATACCCTTCAGCATTCTACCGAACATTTTCAGTCCTTCCCATAAGCCTTTGAAGATCGTAATCATCTCTGAATCTCTCCCTGCTATTTTTTCCCGGTATTGCCGGTATGAATTTCTGTAATTCCCCCGGCTTTTGCAGATTGTTCTTTTTCCGACCGTCTGAGCAATCTGACATCGCTTGTTATAGTTATATTGACTTCATAACCAAGCGGGGCAAAAAATTCTTTCATCAGCTTTACTGCGTTATTCTCGGCTGTTCTGAGTATTTTCCATTCAGTAACTGCCTTTTCGCGTACCGTCTTCAGAGCTTCTTTAACAACTTCATTCTGATCTTCAAGCGTAAGAGCTGCAGAAAACCATCCTCCCTGCTGATCATATATTCTCATTCCCTTTTTGCCGGTTCTTTCGTCATTCTCAAAGAGTACATTCACTCCTAGTACTTCACAGTGAGGAATGTAAATATTTATTTTCCCTTTCTTGCCGTCTACAGGGTCAGATATTTTCTCAAGGTTTGCTTTCTGGAAGTCAAACCCGCATTCAATAGTCCCGTTGAATATTACGATGAATTTCCGCCATCTTCCGAACCAGCCGTCTTCTTTCTTGTCGGCTACTGTCTCAAAAAATGCGCGGTAAGTTGTCATTTCTCCGCAAGCCTCAAACGTAGCCATAATATCTATATTTGTCGTGCTTGTTTTTGCGAGAAAAGATTTCACGGACGTATAGCCCAGCAAGAGCACAATCACGATAACACCTGCGATTATTGCCCAAAAACGCAGAGTTGTTACTATATTTCCTCCGCCCGTAACATTTCTGCGGGATAATTTTGCTTTAAGCCTGGCAATTTCATTTTCGCGCCGGGAAATTTCACCATTGAGACGAGTTATTTCATCATTGCGCCGGGTTAATTCACGCTGGTGAAGTGTCTCTTTTGGTGCTGTGCTTTCCTGAAGGTCTGAAAGTTCTTTCTTGAGGCGGGAAATTTCGTTTTCCTTCTCGTTTATTTCATCACGAAGGTGCATTGTTGCACGGAGTACGGCCATTGTGTATTTGGGATCTTCGTCATAGTCAGCTCCTCCGTTGGCGGGCAAATTATGATCCGCAAAACTGTCATTATCATTCATGCTTATCACGCCTCTTTATGATTTCTTGTTCGGGTCTTCGTGGACGATGATTATTCCGCCGCTGTTCATTTGTATTCTCTCGCCGCTGTCTGACGGTTTCAGCCTTTCGGGGTCATCAGTAAATTCTACAGTTACCTTATAGCCGAACGGACTCAAAAAGTTTGTGAAAAGATCACGCGCGCTTTTTTCCGCCTGAAGAAGTATATCTGTACCGCTCTCGTGCTTTTCGCGTATACGTGTTACAGCTTGGCCGAGAATTTTATTCTGTTCTTGTGCACTGAAATGGCTGACAAGTGTCCCGACTTCCTCATGATATACTCTTACTGACGTTATGTCGCGGCTTTCTTCATGCTCTACATATACCCTCTGTATTACGCAGTGAGGGAGAATGATATTGATTTTCTTCTCAGCCTCAAAAATTTCCATGTTAGCGCGTTTCATATCAAGCCCGCAGTCAACAGTTCCCCCGAATATAATTAATATTTTCCGCGACCGCCCCGGCATAATGCTTTCTTCTTTGTGGTCTGCTACTGCCTCGAAATATGCCTTGTATGTCGTGAGTTCACCGCAGGCTTTCACAGCTGTTACTACGGTATTGAGATTCGCGCTTATACGTGGCTGCCCCCATCCGCTGAACAGTCCCCCGGCTGACCCGAAAAGCGAGAACACGCCCGTAACCGCCAAGAGTGCCGCAAAAATTCCCGCGCAAAGCATTATTACCCGCGCTGTTTTTGACATGGCCGATATTGCCTGAAACATTGAGCTGAAAACGCCGGAAGTATTTTCGCGCTGAATTTTCCCAGGCTGTTTTTTCGTGTCAGA
Organism: uncultured Fretibacterium sp.; assembly: GCA_946183145.1. Taxonomy (GTDB): domain Bacteria; phylum Synergistota; class Synergistia; order Synergistales; family Aminobacteriaceae; genus JAFUXM01. Next base: position 306,914 of record CAMGZM010000001.1, read on the forward strand.
TTCTTTTTCGCGCCGGGATAATTCTCCTTCAAGCTGAGTTATCTTTTCTCTGAGGCGTTCTTCCTCTTCATGCTGGTCTATTGTGCCGTGAAGCATATCCATCATGTTCCTCATATCTTCCTCGCTGGGATTGGTGTCTTCTTCATTTTCCGGCTCATTCTGGTTAATGTCTCTGTCGTTCATGTCATGGCCTCCCTATTTCGCGTCAATAAACGCAACGTCAGCGGAATATCCGAGTCCCTTAGCGATTGCTGTGATTAACGCGGCGGCCTCGCTGTCGATTTCCTGAATCACTTGCCATTCTGACGCAGCTTTGTCCCGCAGTGTCTTTACGGCTTTGACGAGGATTTTGTTCTGTTCTTCAAGCGTAAAATGCTTCGCGAATGTACCTACAGTTTCATCGTATACCCTGACAATGTTGTCATAAGTACCGTCATTACGTATAAAGACTTTCCGCACTTCAGCATGTGGAAGCCTGACGCTGAGAGTCTTAGCGCTGTCGTCTGAAACAACTTCGGCCTGAATTTTCCCCGTGTCAAAACCGCACTCAACTATACCGCCGATTATCATCAATATTTTCCGCGACATTCCCGGGATTCTGCTCTCCTCTTTGTGATCCGCTATTGACTCAAAATTTCGCGTGAACTTCAGCCCGTTCAAAGCCTCCGTGATTATGCCCTCGATATTCTGAGCATGAGACGCGCCCGAAAACATAAGCGGAATGATTACAGCCAGTAAAAATAATTTCTTCATGTGTGTGAATATCCTCCCTAAAGATAAGTGTACAGCCTATTTTGCGGGTGAATATTCACGCTGTCCAGTGCATCAGATTATTCGTCCCAGCCCCATTTAGGTATCGTGCAGTGAAAATGTCCGCTGCCTTTGTCCTCTATTTTGTATTCGATCCATGAAGGCGGCGTGAAATTATCCCTCACAGTTTCGCAAAGCTCGTAAAGGATTCTCACGTTGTCAAATTTCTCAAGCTCCGGGATTCTCACTCCCTGCAGAAGGCTCTTCATCCGTATGTATGTCCGTTCCCTCGCTGCTTTGTCCTCCTGCATTATGTACAGAAATAGCTGTTTAGGCCCCTGCAATTTGTCCTCGCCGTAAAAATCGACTCTTATCATCGGCATTCTGTCTTTCTTCCTGTAAACTACTTTCCAGTACCAATAAGCTACCTTCATGCGCTGAAATTCTGACGGTTTTTCTTGAGTCGTATTCTCATTCACAGCTTCAGAATCATTCACGCCCTCCATTATGTCATCGTTCACGCTCAAATCTGAAAGCTCGCTGAAAATATGCCCGCAGTGTACGCACTCTCTTGCGCGCTTCATGACAGTCTTGTGGCATTTCGGGCAGATCTTGAACATGTCGCCGAGTTCCTGAGATGATTTTTTCCCAGTCTTAACGGTTCGGCGGGGAGGAATGATTTTTGTTACTGCACCATGACGCGCGATATTTCCGGCAAAGTCTAACACTAAGCAATCCTGATGATGTCCCGGACTCTTGATACGCATTCCGCGCCCGCTCATCTGGATATAGAGTCCCGGTGAGAGAGTCGGACGAGCCATCACAATAACGTCAATATCAGGGTAATCGAATCCAGTTGTGGCGACTCCTACGTTTGTGACGGCCCGGATTTTTCCCGCCTTGAAGTCAGCAAAGATTCTCGCCCGTTCCTCTGAAGTCGTTTTGCTTGTGATTGCCTCTGCTCTGACTCCCTGCGCTATAAATTCGTCCCTCATCTTTTCGGCGTGCGAGATACTTACGCAGAACACTAACCACGCTTTTCGATCCCCGGCGCGGCGTATTGTCTCTGCTACAACTTTTGCGTTTATGTCTGAGCTGTTGACACGCGATTCAAGCTCCTGCTTCTCGTAATCTCCCTGAACTTTCTTTATGCCCTCGACATTCATTTTCAGGTCTGTGAATGTTGATGTGAGTCGCGCAAGAAATTTCCTCTGCACAAGCTCTTCAATTGTTACGGGTTCGATTAACGCCTGAAATATTGCGTCGTCGCCTTCCGTCAGCAAACCTTGTCCGAGCCTGTACGGTGTCGCGGTGAGTCCTATCATCCGCATTTTGGGATTCAGCTCGTGAAGTGATGAGAGCAAACGCCGGTACATTCCTTCATCTTCATTCTGAATCATGTGGGCTTCATCGACAATTACGACATCAATACGCCCTAACTCTTCAGGTTTCCGCCAAATTGATTGGATTCCTGCTACTGTTATCGCGCTGATTTCCTTTGTGCCGAGTCCCGCGCTGTAAATTGCGATTGGTGCCTGAGGCCATGCGAGACGGATTTTCTCCGCGTCCTGCACTAACAATTCTTTGACGTGAGAGAGTACGAGAATTTTTGCGTTCTTGTTGCGCTTGAGAATGTCCTCGCAGAAGCCCGCGATTATGTGCGCTTTTCCTGAGCCTGTAGGAGCTACAATGCAGGGATTCCCTTTATGTTCGTAAAGCCATTTGTATGTATCACGTATTGCTTTCACCTGATAATCTCTGAGCAAGTTAATTCCTCCTGAAAAATTTTTGTGCGTGCAAAACTTTTGTGTGTGAATTTTGCGCGTAAGAAAATTTTTGTCCGTGAAGATTCTAGCATTCGGCAAAAAAATTCCCCTGTGAAATGAGTATAATGTGTAATTGCAGAGGTGATTATCCATGACGATGAAGGCATTAAGTTTCAGGACTGACGAGAAGGAAATAGCAGACATCAAGAAGGCAGCCTCAACATTTAACATGTCTGTTGCAGGATTAATCCGTGAAGCTGTGAGGGAATATATAGACAGCAGAAAGACGGCGCAGCAGAGAAAAGAAGAGTTCTTCAGGAGGCTTGAGAATGTAGAGGAAGCATCGCCGGAAGAGTCCGCAGAGATTCTCGCGATGATTGACAGTCTTACGGAAGATGATATGCAGGTTGTGAGGGTTGACCACATATTATGCTAATAAATTCGGCTTCAAATTATGCAATAAGAATAGTATATGAGAAGTCCGCAGAAAAATTTTTCGCCAAGCATGAAGACATACGCACTCAATACATCGACAGCTTAAGCGAATGGCTCGATAATCCTGAAATGAAAACTATCAAGGGCAAAAGAGGCAAATATTACCGAATGCGTATAGGCAGCTGGCGGGTTATATTCTCTGTCATCAATGGAAATATTGTTGTAATCAACACGATTCTTGCTGGTTCATGAGGAGACATCTACAAGAAAATAGGCGGCCTGAATTGATACAGTGCAAAAAAATTCCCCCTCCGCTTTTGTTGAGTTGTGGAAGGGGATTTGTGATTAGCGTTTTGATTTTGTGATTGCGGTTAATGCTATGAGGATTAATGCGGAAATTAACGGGAATGAGTCGCAGCTTCCTCCGCCTGATGAACTGCTGACTCCTGTGTTGCTTTTGTCATTCGTGCCGTTGTTGTCGGCATTATCGTTGTCGTTCGTGTTGTCGTTATTTGTGTTGTCGTTGTTGTCCGTGTTATCGTTGTTCGTGTTTGCATTATTGTCTGTGTTGTCGTTGTTGTTGCTCTGCGATAAAGCCTTCGTTATGTGTGTGCTGAATGTCGTTGCCGTGTTAGCTTGAAGGTTTGCGGCCACAAGAATATTCCCGGGCAATGTCGTTACAGTTCCGCCTGACTCTGTGAATATTTGCGCCTCAGTTATTCCCGCCGGAAGTGCTGAAGGCCAGAACGATGCGCCCGAAAATATGCTCCTGTCAGCAAGATACACTTTCAGCTCCGTATTTGTCCCAACCAGATCCGCAGGGACTGTGAGCGGGAAAACGTAATACCCTGTCTTTTGCGCTGTGATACTTCCCTGAGTCGAAATTATTTCCCGGCCGTCTGAGCTTAAAGCGTTTGTGATTGATGCTGTTGGAGGCTGAACGGCTTTCATGTCTGAAGAAGCTACGTATTCAACATCAGCCGAGCTTATTCCGAGTTTGTTCGCTATTACGCCGACTGCTTGGGGCTTGGGGTTGGGGACTGGAGCGGGAATGTCCTTGCTTGGGGTAGGAACTGGTGCAGGAATGTCTTGGCTGTCGGGCGTTATATCTCTGGCAGGCAATATATCCATGACACACACAACATAACCGGAATCCTTCTGAGTGTAACGACGACCGGAAAAAACATCAAAATCATGTCCTGTTACCTCAATGTACACTGCAAAAGAATAGTGTCCTTCCTTCGTAAGTTTTCCCTTAATATAAGCTTTGTCACCATCCTGTTCAAGACTACAGTCGGGTGGCAGTTCACCACCAATTACCCGAAAGCTATAATAATCTTCAACCAGTACTGCTGAACTTGTAACCCATACATATGCCCCTGCATCCTCTTTTGCGTCATTTCCCACACGAAATTCATCTCTTATTCCAGCTAATTCCGCCACTACCACCGCCAAAGCCCCCGAAGCCATGACCACAGCCAGCATTACAGCCAGCACCATCACCGCAAATTTCTTCATGGTAAAACCTCCTGCAATAAAATTTTTTGACGCAAATCCATAATACACATGACCGCGTCCCCTTGGGTTATGGTATAATAGCAACATAAAGCAAGGGAGACGGGATTTTTTCTCGCCATGTGCAATATTTATTCTTGGTAAAAATAATTATAGCACACCTTGCTTTTTTTCATGGCCGGAATCAGAATCCCACACGCAAAAAAATAACCTCCCCGCAAAATTCACAGGGAGGCCGTAAATTTTCTCGTTAATGCCCTCAGTTTTTCGCGGCAAGCTCCAGAATCTTTATCACAGTCTCTGATGCTTTCTCCATAACCTGAACAGACACAAATTCATACCGCCCGTGATAGTTGTGTCCTCCGATAAAAATATTCGGCGTGATTAACCCTCTCCATGATAACGCTGCTCCGTCAGTCCCTCCGCGCATGGCCTTGAAGTAGGGGTTTATTCCTATTTCTTTCATGGCGTTCACAGCAAGGTCAACAATGTGCATATGTCCGTTCAATTTCTCGCGCATGTTGTAATACTGGTCGTGCATTTCGAGATCGAATCTTTCCGCGCCATATTTCTTCCTCATCCAGTCTACGCAGTCGGCAAAAAATTTCTTCCGTGCCTCAAATTTCTCCATGTCATGATCCCGGATTATGAAGTGCAATTCTGCGTTCTCCGTGTCGCCGTTGAACGTTAAGCAGTGATAATATCCCTCGTATTTCTCAGTCGTCGCGGGAGTCTCGTAAGCAGGGAACATCGACAGAAATTCATTCCCCATCATTACCGCGCTCAGCATGAGTCCTTTTGCTGAACCGGGATGTACGGAGCGGCCATGTATATTTACTGTTGCGCTTGCGGCGTTAAAGTTCTCGTAGCTTATTTCACCGAGTGAACCGCCGTCAAGTGTGTACGCGAAATCAGCCCCGAATTTCTCAATGTCGAGATGACTCGCAAGCTCGCTTATTTCCTCGTCAGGCGTAAACGCAACGCAAATGTCTCCGTGCTCAAACTCAGGATGAGCGATTATCCAGTCAACCGCGCCCATAACTTCAGCCATTCCCGCTTTGTCGTCAGCACCAAGAAGAGTCGTGCCGTCCGTAACAACTAGGTCATGGCCTGCGTAATCCTTCATGAACGGGAAATCATCAGGCGACATTATGACGTTCAGCGACTCATTCAGCACGATATTTCCGCCGTCATAATTGTGAACGACTCGCGCTTTTACGTTTTTCCCGGATGCTTCCGCTGCTGTGTCCATGTGGGTAATAAATCCTATTGCGGGAATCTTCCTGTCTGTGTTTGCGGGCAATGTTCCCATAACGTAGCACTTATCACTGACTGAGACATTCTGAAATCCGCGCTCGGTTAATTCCTTCTCCATTTCGCGCGCTAATTCCCATTGCGCGTCGGTGCTTGGGACTTTTCCGGCTAATCCGGCTTTTTCGTCTGACTGCGTATCATACGTAACATACTTCAAGAAATGCTCAAGTGTTGTGTACAATTCTATATCTCCTTTGCGTAATGACATGCCGCAAAATGTCCGGGCAGTATCTCCCTCAGCGCGGGCGGAGTGTTCCGGCAAATTTCTTTTGCGTAACGGCATCTCCCTGCGAACCTGCAAGCCTGCGGAGGCTCAATCGGACTCGGCACATCGCCTTCAAGTATAATCCTTTCGCGCTTAACGTCCAGTTTTGCGAGGGGAATTGCTGACAATAACGCCTGCGTGTATGGGTGCAATGGCCTGCTGAAAAGTTCACGGTATTCTGAGAGTTCGACAATCTGCCCTAAGTACATTACTGCGATTCGGTCTGAGACATGACGGACAACACTTAGGTTATGCGAAATGAAAACGTATGTGTATTTATACTCCTTCTGTAATGCGTTAAGGAGATTCAGAATTTGCGCCTGAATGCAAACGTCCAACGCTGAAACAGGCTCATCAAGAACAATAAACTCCGGGTTAAGGGCTAATGACCTCGCTATTCCGATTCGCTGTCTTCTTCCTCCGTCTAATTCGTGAGGGTAACTATTCTCTAAACGCTCGGCGAGTCCAACTGTGTCCATCAATGAGCGGATTCGTTTGCGCATTTCGTTTTTGTCGGAGTAAATGTTGTTGACGATTAACGGCTCTGCGATTAATTCCCACACAGAGAGTCGCGGATTAAGGCATGAGTACGGATCCTGAAAGACAATCTGCACACGCTTGCGTAATTCTTTCATCTCGCGGGGAGTCGCTTTCGTTACGTCAGTGTAGCCGTCATCATTCTGATTCTTCAGCAAAACTTTTCCCGATGTGCTGTCGAGCAAACGTATCAAGCACCGCCCTAATGTCGATTTTCCGCAGCCAGATTCACCGACAAGGCCGAGAGTTTCACCCTTCATTATCTCAAAGCTGACATCATCAACAGCGTGTAACATTCCGCGTTTTGTCGCAAAATATTTCTTCAGGTTCTCGACTCGTATATATGCGTCTGACATCTACAACGCCTCCCCGTTAAGAAATTTCTTGACGCAGAAAGGACACGCCACATAATGACCCTTTTCGGCCTCCTGCATATCGGGACGAATCTTTGAGCATTCAGGCCCGGCCATGCTGCACCGGGGATGAAACGCGCAGCCCGTAGGAAGATTCACAGGGTCAGGCATAAGGCCGGGTATCACTGGCAGCTCGTCAACGTCTTCATCAATATCCGGCACTGAACGGAAAAGCCCGCGTGTGTACGGGTGAATAGGATTCGTGTACAGCGATCTTTTGTCGGCATATTCGACCACACGCCCCGCATACATGATCGCTACTTTGTCGCAGATGTCCGCAACTATTCCCAAGTCGTGAGTGATGAGAATCATTGACGCTGAAAATTTCTGCTTCAATTCCTTCATCAGCTCTAACACTTGTGCTTGTATTGTTACGTCAAGTGCTGTAGTAGGTTCGTCAGCAATCAGTAATTCAGGGTCGCAGGCTAAAGCAATCGCAATCACTACGCGCTGTTTCATTCCGCCGGAAAATTGATGCGGGTAATCGTGCATTCTCTCACGGCGAATCCCAACAAGCTCTAACATATCGCCCGCGAGCTTCAACGCCTCCGAGTGTGATACGTTCTTGTGAAGGGAAATCATTTCGGCTATCTGTTTGTCGACTGTCATAACAGGATTAAGGCTCGTCATAGGATCCTGGAATATCATCGCAATTTTCTCACCGCGAATTTTCCGCATCTCTGATTCTGATTTAGTGAGCAAATTTTCACCGTTGAATATGGTTTCTCCGCTCTTGATTTTTCCGGGGGGATTAGGGATTAAGCGCATAATTCCGAGTGCAGTTGTAGTTTTTCCCGCGCCTGTTTCGCCGACAAAGCCAAGAGATTCGCCGCGTCCCAATGTCAGATTCAATCCTTCAACCGCGTGAACGACTCCGCTCTCTACCTCGTAATGTATCGTCAAGTCCTTTATGTCAAGCATAGTGTCATTCATTTTCATCACCTCTTCAATTTCGGGTCAAGCGCGTCTCTCAGTCCGTCGCCCAAAAAGTTTAGTGCTAATATCGTGAGCATGATTGCGAGACCGGGATAAAGAGTCATGTGCGGGAAATCGCGAATGTATTGCCGCCCTCCCGATAACATTGCGCCCCATTCAGGGTTAGGGGGCTGAATGCCGAGTCCGATGAATGAGAGTCCCGCCGCGTTTAAGATTGCTGACGCGACTCCAAGTGTTGACTGTACTATGATGGGTGCCATGCTGTTTGGGATTATGTGCTTGAGGATTATGCGCAAGTCTGAGCTTCCTGCAGCCCTCGCAGCCTCTATGAACTCCATCGAACGAATCGACAATACAGAACCCCGGACAATTCGCGCGTATGTCGGCACTGCTGAAATTCCGACGGCTATCATCAAGTTCATCAAGCTAGGCCCTAACGCCGCAACAATCGCAATCGCCAATAACGTTTGAGGAATCGACAACAGCACATCCATCACTCTCATTATGCAGTTGTCGAGTCTCCCGCTGTAATATCCTGAGACCGCGCCCAACATACCGCCAATCACGAGGGCGATTCCTACAGCGATAAAACCAACCTGCAATGAGACTCTTGCGCCGTAAATCAGCCTGCTCAGAATGTCCCGGCCAAATTCATCCGTTCCGAGCCAATGTGCTGATGACGGAGTCTCGAACATGTGCATCAAGTCTTGTTTGATTGGGCTGTACGGAGAAATTATTTCCGCAAAAATCGCGCAGAACACAAGCACGAATATTATCGCAAGCCCGAACATAGCAAGAGGACTCCTCGCAAGCCTCAGCATTACATCAGCAAAAGGACTCCTGCGTTTACGGACTAATTCAGGGATAATTTTTTCTGTCATATTATGCCCTCCTTATTTCAACTCGGCTTTGATTCGCGGATCGATATACGCATACAGCAAATCAACAAGCAGATTCACAATGCTGAATGTTATTGCGATGAAGAGGACTCCGCCCTGCACCATAGGATAATCACGGCTCATTATCGCGTTGACCATCAAGCGGCCGACTCCTGGAACGGCAAAAATGCTTTCAGTGAGGATTGCGCCCGATAACAATTGCCCGAACTGGAGTCCGCATAACGTTACGACAGGGATTAACGCGTTGCGCAGGGCATGAACGCCGATAACTATGCTTTCCTTCTGGCCTTTTGCGCGTGCTGTGCGAATGTAGTCGGCCCGGATAACTTCAAGCATTGATGATCGCGTCATTCTCGTAACCATTGAGATACTTTGCGCGGCTAATGCGACTGAAGGGAGAATCATTGCTTTGAACGTTGAGAAACCCGACGACGGAAGCCAGCGTAGTTTCACGGCGAATAACAGAATCAGTAACAATCCTAGCCAGAATACAGGCATTGAGAGTCCAATCATGGCGAAAATCATTGTGATTGTGTCAAACCATGAGTATTGTTTTATGGCCGATATTATTCCGCATGGGATTCCGATTATGATTGCGATTATCATTGCGAAAGCCGAAAGTTTCAGCGTGTAGGGGAAAGCCGTCAATATCTCCTGCATTACGGGACGTTTTGAGCTGTAAGACCGTCCTATATCACCGTGAACAACTGCCTTGTAGACATAATTCCCGAACTGAACGAGAAAAGGATCATTGAGTCCCTCTTTGTCGCGAAATTCTTTTATCGCCTCATCCGTAGCAAGGTCTCCTAATACCATTCTTGCGGGGTCTCCGGGCGTGAAGTAAAGCAATGTGAAAACGCAGAATGCAACGCCGAGCAATACAGGTATAAGCATGATGATACGGCGAAAAATATATTTCAGCATTAATTTTCACTTCCTTGTGTAAAAAATTAACGGCAGGTGTTGTATTGAGAGGTCCTGCCGTCATTGTTATTGTCTCAAATTTTCCGCGCTGATTCGTTACTCCTCAAAGTATACATTCCTGAATGAGTGAACCTCGAACGGGTCAACCTCGAATCCCTTAACGATTTTGCGGACTCCTGCTATTGCCTCGTCATTATGCAGGTAAATCATCGGCAACTGTTCATTAATGTACATCTGCATATCACGATAGACTTTCGCGCGCTCCTCACCGTCAGGAAGGCTTCTCCCTTTCGCTAACATCTCGTCAAGTTTCGTGTCTGAGAATGTCGTGTAGTTAGTCCCTGCGTTTGTCTCAAGAAGTCCCGAGACCGCGTAATCAGGATCAGGCACAGAGAGTCCCCAGCCGAGCAAAAATACATCGTGCTGTTTCTGCTGAAGGACATTGAGATACGCGCCCCATTCCTGCTGTACGATTTCGGTTGTGATTCCGGCCTCCGCTAATTGAGCCTGTATTATCGTGGCCATGTCTACACGTTCTTTTCTCTCGTTTGAACGTATCACAAACTTCAATGTTGACGGATCTACGCCAGCTTCAGCAAAAAGTTTTTTGGCCTTCTCTACGTCTCTTTCATGAACGGGCAATTCATCATTGATTGAGTATTTTGTTACGCCCGGTATCAAGCTGCGGGGTGTCTGGCCTACTCCGCGCATAACCGCCCGCTGAATGTTCACGGTGTCAAGAAGCGCGAAAATTGCATGTCTCACTTTCACGTTGTCGAACGGTGCTTTGTGGACGTTGAAGCCCATGTATGTTGTTGACGGGATAACTTTGCGCTGTAACACTAGCTCGTCATTGTCCTGAATGCGCCCAAGCTCTATAGTTGTTACGGGATATGCTATGTCAACCGCTCCCGTCTCAAGCTCTATCGTTCTGTTTGTAGGTTCAGGAATCGAGCGGACTATGAGAGTCTTGAATTTCGCCTTGTTCCCCCAGTAATCATCAAAACGCTCAAATGTATAATGATCTCCCTTTGCCCATTCCTTGAACTTGAAAGGCCCTGTGCCGATGGGATTCATTCCGTAGTCATCTCCGGCAGCTTCTACAACTTTCTTGCAGACGATATTACCCCAGCTGTGTACGAGCGATGAGAAGAACGGATAATTTACTTTCTTCAGGTGAATGATTACTGTGTAGGGGTCAACGATTTCTACGTGGTCTAAGTCCTGGCAGTATGTGTGAATGTGTGATCCTGCGGGAGTCTTTGCGCGTTCAAGGGAAAATTTCACGTCTTCTGCTGTCATTTCGTCGCCGTTGTGGAACTTAACGCCCTTGCGCAAGTACATCTTGTAGGCGGTATCAGAAATAAATTCCCACTTCTCAGCGAGTCCCGGCCTCAATGTTCCGTCAGGGTTGAGGAAAATTAACGTGTCGTAGATGTGCGAACATGCCCGGCTTGTAGGATAATCGTTATGTCCGATAGGGTCGAGCGTCGTTGCGTCGTACTGGTCAGCAACAACTAACGTATCTTTAGCGAATGAAGCCCCGGCTAAAGACAATGCGAAAATCAACGCAATGAAAATTGTGCAAAACTTTTTCACTGTTAAAGCCTCCTTAAAATTTTTGGAATGAAATTATAATAGCGCAAAAAAATTTTTATGTCAGCAGTGAACTACCGTACTTTGCAGATTAGCGGCTTCCTGTCGCGCAGCGCACGCAGTAATTCAACGAGGCTGCTTCGCGGTGTTCTTCCAAAGTCTTGCCGTAGGAACGCAGTACATTCTCTCCAAAGGCGTTAATTTCCTACGTCCCATAGGTATTTTTTTTTTGTTGAGTGCTTTCTTCCTTCATCGACGGAGCGAGCTGCTGTCCTAGCGGCTGGCTTGCGATTTTTCGGGCATCTTCGGAAGCGTCAATTTCATTGCTGACTCAGTGGTATTTTGTTTTGTTGCTTTCTGCTCGGCCCAAATATTTTCTGCACGTGCCGCCCCGTATATTTGGTTTACGTGAGCATTAAAAAAATTATACTATATGCTTATAGAATTTGGAGTTTTCTTGCGCGTTTACGGTAAAAGATTCCATATTTGAAAATTAACTTGCAGATTCATTTTTGGGAATTGCAGTAGAATATTCACATTCAAATTTTTCACAGGAGGAATCAATCATGCACAAAATTTTTGCGGTAATATTATTGCTCGCAGTCATGGCCTCATTCGCTTATGCTGACCCCATAAAACATGGGCAGTGCTGGACAGTCTCAGAATTAACCGAACTCGACAAGGAGAATGTAGCAGGCGGAAAAGGGACTCTTCACGGTGATTTTGCGTTCATCAGGGACAACGCAAGAGACGAGGACGCAATCAAGGAGATAGGATTCATGACGCTGAAGCACGGCGCGTTTATCGGTCTTCACTCTCACGCTGACAATGAAGACGCATACCTCATAATCTCAGGCACAGGGATTTTCACGGACGGAAACGGAAACGCGTATGTAGTCGGCCCCGGAGACATGACGATAGCACGCCCCGGACAGTCGCACGGACTCGCTAACCTCAATTCCGATGAATTAATTTTCCTCGACATTATCGCCAAAAACGGAGCAGCAGACCTCGAAGCCATAAAAGCGAATCCGACTCCGCAGTATTTCCCGCTCGCAAAACTTTTCGACAAGAACGTTGAACACGCAGGCAGAACAGGCGAGGGAACATTGTACGGAAAATTTGCTTTCAGGCGCGAACAGGCAGACTCAAATCAGGCCATAAAGGAAATCGGATTAATGACTCTCAAGCCCGGCGACTCAATCGGACATCACAAGCACGACGCGAACGAGGACACGTATATTATTCTTTCGGGAACAGGAACATTCACGGACTCAAATGGTGATGAGTATATTGTCGGCCCTCAGTCGGTAACGATTGCTGTTGCGGGTGAATCGCACGCGCTGAAGAATACGGGAAAAGAAGATTTAGTGTTTATCGATTTGATTGCGCAAAACCACGCGTTGAAGAAGTGAAAATTTTTGCGGACTCTCTTTTTGACGGGGAGTCCGTTTTTTGTGACTCAGAAATTCGCCATGACTATATCAGCACTTGTTGACCATTCACGGACGGGAGACTCTAAAATTTCCCTCATTCCTTTATCCTTATGACGCGAAATCACAACAACTTTTCTCCCTGAACGCCACAATTCACGCAAAGAGTCATTGCCGATAAACCAGCGTTCACGATCTGAGTCATGTTCCGCGCCGAACTCTAACTCGTTAAGGTCTTCAGCGGTTACTGTCCTGCGTTTTGTGTAGAAGTTCATTCCCTGCATCAAGTTAGCGTAAACAACAACATCATCAGCGTCATTGGGAACAAGTGAGGCCGAGTCTTTGTGCGACAATAATTTTCCCTCTACGTTAAACGCCCCTGAAGCCGCGAACATCGCCGACAATCCCGTAATCACAAGCAGAGCCGGAATATTTCTGACTCGCCCAATCAACAGCGACAACGCCCAGAATATTACGAGCATCACAGCCAGGCACATGGCCGGAAGAGTCATAGCGTGAAAAGCCGGATCATCTTTCACGGCAGGAAGCACGAAGCCTGTTACAGCGACCGGGATTAATACTGCTGACGTGATAATGACGAAACGCCGCAAATTTTTCCCCTCAAGAACAGACATTGACGCGCCCGCAAGAATCATTAACGGAGGGAAGCACGGCAAAATATACGTTATGAGCTTTGAGCCTGAAGCCGAGAAAAACACGAACGGAATCCCCGCCCATAATCCCAGAAATGAACCCGCGCTTTTGCCGATGAGTCTGCATTTCCCGAAAACAGCAGCGAATGAGTCCCACAAGATTCCCGTCCACGGAATGAATCCCGCAACGATTATCGGAATGAAGAAGTAAAACGGCTCGTAGCGTGAGTGAATCGTTGTCGTGTACCTCAAAAAATGCTCGCGTATGAAGAAGAACTGAAAATAGTCCGGGTTGCGTCTGCAAACTTCAACAAAATACGGCGTTACAATCACGAAAAATAATATTATTGCTGACGGTGAGAAAAGCGGAATAATTTTGCGGTATTGCCTCGTGATAATGAGATGGATTAACGCAATCCCCCCCGGCAGAACTACACCGATTAAGCCCTTTGTGAGGACTGTTAAAGCCATGAAGGAATAAAACGCGAGTAGATGAATTTTTTTCCCGCTTACGTTCCAGAAGTAATAGCTTGCCATTGATGCCGTAAAAAGGAATGTCATTGTCATGTCGGTGATGTTTATGCGACTCGTTCCGTACCACAATACAGACGAAGCCAGCATTAACCCAGCGAGCGCAGAAGCATATTTTGACCGCGTAATCTTCAGCGCAACAACATACGCAAGAACGCAGCACCCTAATCCGGCCATGACAGGGAAGAATCTCCCGGCAAACTCATTCTCCCCGAAAATCATGAACGCTCCCGCCGTCAGCCAGTAATGCAGCGGAGGTTTCTCGAAATACAGTACGTAATTCAGCCTCGGCGTGATGTAATCTGAAGCCTCTGTCATTTCGCGGGGAATCTCTGCGTATCTTCCCTCGTCAGGGTCAATTAATCCGTAATCACCAAGCCCGTAAAAGTACACGAAAACCGCCAGAATTGCACCGGCGGCGAGAATTGCTCTTCTACTCATGATATGCTTCTAGTGTCATTCTCACGGCATCATGAAGACTCACTTGTGGATTCCAGCCGAGAGATTTTATTTTGTCGATTGACGGTATACGGTTCATTGTGTCGTCGTAACTGTCGGAGTAATAATTTTCCGGCGATATTGTGATGAGCTTTGCTTTTTCGGCTTTTTCGCGGAAGTTCGGAAAATTCTTCATCTCGTCAATCACAATTTCTGCAAGCTCGCGGATTGAGTAATTGTTGTTCGGGTTGCCTATGTTGAAGATTTTTGAGTCGGCCTGCCCTTTGTGATTCTTCAGGATTAACATTAATGCGTCAGTTCCGTCGCCTATCCATGTGAAGCTACGACGCTGTGAGCCGCCTCCGACAAGTTTTATTTCTCCCCTGTGAAGTATGTCGTAGATGAATTGTGTGATTGACCTTGCGCGGTGCTGCTTTGCGTCCTCCATTGTGTCGAGTCCCGGCCCGATCCAGTTGAACGGCCTGAAAAGCGTATACTGCAATCCCTTTTCGACATTGTAGGCGGTAATTACGCGGTCAAGCATCTGTTTTGAGCAGCTGTAAATCCAGCGCATTTTACCGACAGGACCCGTAACGAGGGGACTCTCATCCTCAAGCAATGTATTCTCATTCGCGAGTCCGTAAACTTCTGAGGTTGACGGGAATATTACGCGCTTCTTGTACTTCTGGCACATTCGGACAACCTTCAAATTCTGCTCGAAATCAAGCTCAAACGTCCATAAAGGTTTTGTGAGGTAATATGACGGCATAGCGACTCCCGCAAAAGGAAGAACGACATCACAGGCCGCTACCTGTTCGCGGATATAATCAGTCTCGTGAAATATATCGCCCTGGAAACATATGAAGCGTTTGTTCCCGATGAATTTCGCAAGCCTTGACGTGTTAATGTCGAACGCGCTTATTTCGTAGTCTGATGTCTCTAAAACTTTCTGCACAAGATGACTCCCAATGAAGCCCCCCGCGCCCAATAAAAATATTTTCACCTAATCTATCTCCATGCAAAATTTTTGATTACACCGCAAACCCTCAGTACATCATCATCAGTCATTAGCGGGTAAATAGGAAGTGAGACCGCCTGACGGTAATACTTTTCTGCCTGCGGGAAATCTCCTGCTTTATAGCCGTATTTCTTCCTGTAATATGGCTGTAACGGAACCGGCCTGTAATGAACCTGCAATCTTATATCATTATCACGCAAGTACGCGAAAAATTCTCCGTGCAATTCATCTTTCACCCGCGCAATGAACAAGTGCCACGCATGGCCGGATTTTTCCGGGGGCAAAGTCAACCCCTCAACCCCTGCGAGCTGAGAGAAATACATCTCCGCAATTTCACGCCGCCTCGCAACAAATTCATCAAGCCTCTTCATCTGACTCAGCCCTAAAGCGCAATGTACTTCCGAAAGCCTGTAGTTGTACCCAAGCTCCTGCATCTCTGAATGCCAAGGGCCGGGAGCTTCGTCAACAAACTCTGACTCATTCCGTGTTGTTCCGTGATTCCTGAACATGCGTAAACGCCGTGCGTAATTGTCATTGTTCGTGAGGACTGCTCCGCCTTCCGCTGTCGTTATGTGCTTGACGGGGTGAAAGCTAAGAGTCGTCATGTCAGCGTCAAAACCGATTTTGTGATTCCCCCGGTCTCCTCCGAATGCGTGACTCGCGTCCTCAATCAACACCGCGCTGTATTTGTCCGCAAGTTTCCTGAACGGCTCAATCTCAAACGGATAACCCGCAAAGCTCACGGGGATTATTGCCTTCACATGGCCGCCGTGAGACTCTATTGTGCGTTCTGCTTCAGCCGGATTCATGCAGAATGTATCATCAATATCCGCGAAAATCGGAGTCGCTCCCGTGTATATCACGCTGTTTGATGTTGCGACAAATGTTAATGCTGTAGTTGCGGCGAAATCTCCCGAACCTAATCCGGCCGCGTACATTGCTCCGTGCAAAGCTGCTGTTCCACTTGAGAATGTTACGGCGTGTTTCACTCCGGCATATTCGGCTAATGATTCTTCAAACGCGTCAACTGTCGGCCCCATTGTGAGCCAGTCCCCGCGCAAAACTTTCACGACTTCCGCAATATCATCTTCATTAATCCATTGCCGGCCGTATGATAGTGTCAATTATTTGTCCTCCTTCAATTGTAGTGCTACTTTTCCTGCCCTGCCGGGAATTTCTCCCATTTCGATTCGGCATTTCGGGAATTTTCGAGTCTTCCCTGCAACTTCTCTCAGCGTAAGAAACTCAACGCCCATATTTTTGCACCTGTCAAGAAAATCCGAGAATACACCGTGCATCATTCCGCCTTCCATCTCAGTATGAATCGTGTGAACGTTAAGCCCTTCATGAAGAAGTTTCGCGTAATGTTCGCTTACGTTTTCGGCTTTTACTGTTCCGAGAATCTCATCAAGCGTCGGAAGTGTCGAGGGTATTTGCGGAGTGCTGAAAGTTGTATTGCCCATCTCAGGAATGAACGGTGAATATCCCCGCGAGTCGCTGCAATATTTCAGCCGCAATTTATCCTGAACGCTGAGACTCTCCGGCGTAACCTGCCAGCCCGGCGCGGCGCATGACTCCGGCCTGAAGTGCGCGTAATCCTCAAACTGCGAGAATGCACGCTCAAGCTCGGCGCGAATCTGATCTTTCGTGAGAGACGGCAAATTATCCTGCCAGTAAACATGATCCCACGAATGAATCCCGCAGTCATGTCCCTCGTCAGCAGTCCTACGAATCAAATCGGGGTTCGAGGCCGTAATCATCGGAGCTTTAAGCAATGTACCGTATAACAGCGTCTTAATCCCGTAAGCTGCCGGGGCTTTTGTGCGGAACATTTTTGTGATGAAGCCTTTGCGGAAGACTCTGCGAATCGCTTTCCCGGAATTGTCCGGCCCCATTGAGAAAAACACGGAGGCTTTTACGTCATGAGCCTTCAGAATTTCCAGAAGTCGCGGGAGTCCCTCAAGATAGCCTCTCAGCGTGTCAATATCGATTTTTATTGCGAGAAATATTTTTCCGGCAAATGCTATGTTAAGTCCTGCTTTGCGTCTGTGAATATCTTTCATCTATACTATTTCCCATTCTAATATCTCTATGATTCCGTCAGAAGTTTTCACGAGAAATGCGGGGATATTATTCGATTTTTCGTCATAAATTCTCGTTTTCCAGATCATAATTTTGCGCCCGTCATGAAAAGTGAATGCGCCGGGGAAAGGTTTTGCGACTGCACGGACGAGGTTGTGAATTTCCCGCGCTGATTTCGTCCAGTCTATTACGCCGTCAGCGGGAGTCCTTCGTCCGAATTTCGTAGCCTGCGATTCATCCTGCGGAGTCCCTTCTGCATTTCCCGATAAAATATCATCAAGGCATCTTTCGAGGAGTCTTCCTGCTGCCGGAATGATCTTCATGAAAACGTCATGCGCTGTTTCATCCGGCAAAATGTCAACTGCTTCCTGACCTACGATATTTCCCGCGTCAGCTCTTGCGGCCATGTGATGAAGAGTAACGCCCGCTTTTGTCTCACCATTGAGGACAGCCCAATTCACACAGGCGCGCCCCCTGTATTTCGGGAGTAATGATCCGTGCATGTTGAAAGCTCCGAGCGGCGCAGCGTCAAGAATCTTCATGTCAATCATCGACCTGTAATAGAACGAGAATATGACATCAGGATTGACATCACGCACAATTTCTTCTGATGGTGAATCAGTCCTTACGGGGATATTGTGAGATTTAGCGAGTTCGTAAACCGAGCCGAACCAGTGAGTCTCGTTAGGGTCATCATCATGTGTGTATACTAATTTTACGTTTACTCCGCGCCTTAACAGAACAGAAAGACATTCACAGCCCACCGAACTGTAAGCGAAAACTACAGCACTTGCCATCTAATTATCTCCTTCATATATTTTGCGTATGACGTAGCGGGGTCTCTTCCTGACTTCCTGATAAATTCTCCCGGTATACTCTCCTGTTATCCCTGTGCATGTTACAGTGATTCCCGCCAGCATAAAATTCACGCCGTAACCGAAAATCCCGCAAAGTGTCAGAATTATTCCGGCTCCGAAAATCATCATGCCCAATATCGTAATCATTTGCAGGGGGAAAAGTGAGAATGCCGTCATCAGGTCAAACTGCAAGCGAATCAGGCGGAACAAGCTGTATTTTGACTCTCCTTTTGCGCGCGCCTCATGAGAGACTTCAATCTCAACGGGATTAACCGCGAATTTTTGCGCCAATGCAGGAATAAACGTAGAGACTTCTCTGCATTCGTTGATGATGTCTATGATGTCCCGGCTGTATCCTCGTAACATGCAGCCGTAATCGTGAAGAGTGAATCCCGTAACGGCGTTCATGATTCTGTTGATGAGCTTTGATGCGTAACGCCGGAAGAATGAGTCCTTGCGCTTCTGGCGGATTGTGCCGACTGAATCATGGCCGGAGTCTAACTCTGCGATTATGCGGGGGATTTCCTCCGGGGGATTCTGGAGATCTGCGTCAAGTGTGATGACTTGATTCCCGCGAGATGCTTTGAAGCCTGCGATTATTGCTGTGTGCTGTCCGAAATTGCCGTTGAAGTCGATTATTCGCAGATTGGGATTCTTTTTGCGCTCCTGTAACATGATTGCGAGTGATGAGTCTTTGCTTCCGTCGTTGACTAAAATTATTTCGTAAGGTCTGCTAATATCATTCATGACGGCAAATAAACGCCTTAAAAGTTCGGGTAAATTTTCTTCCTCATTATATACGGGGATAACTATAGAAATTATATTATTATTCAACATTAACGGCCTGACTTTCACGTGTACAGTCATTTTTTTGCGTTATTCTACACTGTGAACACAAGCACCGTCAACGAACATTAATTTTTGTGCTAACATTTCCCGCATGAAAGGAGCAATAATATTTTGACCGTCCCAATCAGAAGCATCAGCGTAAAATCCGTACTCACAAAATCAAATCTCCCTGTCTCTGATTATTCCGCAAATCCGTACACAGGATGCCTTCACGCCTGCAAGTATTGTTACGCGTCATTCATGAAACGCTTCACGAATCACCCGGAGGAATGGGGAGAATTTCTCGACGTTAAGACATGGCCGGACATTAAGCACCCGGAAAAATATTCAGGCTGTGAAGTATTTTTGTCGTCCGTAACAGATCCATATCAGCCGGCGGAGGAGAAATTTTGCAGGACTCGGAAATTGCTCGAACAGCTGCAGGGGCATAACGTAAGACTGAGCATCGCAACAAAATCTGATTTAGTGCTGAGAGATTTAGACCTGATACGAACATTCCCGAACGCTAGAGTATCATGGAGCATTAATACTCTTGATGAGTCATTCCGCTGTGAGATGGACAGGGCCGCAAGCATTGAGAGAAGGTTAAACGCGATGAGAATTTTTCACGACAATGGGATTCGCACAACGTGTTTTATCTCACCGATTTTTCCGGGCATTACCGATGTTCCTGCGATAATTGAGAGGGCTAAGAATCAATGTAATCTAGTGTGGCTTGAGAATCTGAATTTGCGGGGAAATTTCCGGGGAGTTATTATGTCATGGATTCGGGAAAAACGCCCGGAGCTTTTGAGCCTGTATCACGAAATATATTCAGCTAAAAACTTGTCGTATTGGTATGATCTTGACGAGTTAATGAAGGACTATTGCGGGAAAAATAATCTTCCTTACGTCCGAAATGATGACAGCATGAAGAGGAATTTTGACTCGCCTCCTGTTGTCGTAAATTACTTCTTTCACTCTGAGATTGTTAAGCGGAAAAAAGAAAACGGCCAATGAGAAATTAATCCCATCAGCCGCAAAATGACATTCAGATTTAGTGCAGAAAATCCAGCAAGCTCGGCTGAATCATCCTAGAAATGACCGCTAAATTCGCCTGATACATGTAATCCGCAATCATGAGCTGTGAAATTGCTTCTGCCGGGTCAACCTTCACTAAGTCGTCGTATTGCTCCGTCATGATCATGTTCTCGGTGTTGAGCCTGTCAGCATTGTAGCTGTAACGTGCCTGCAAAGCTCCATTTTCGGCCATGACAGAGAGAATATTGCTGATGAAGCTGTCAATTCGCGGGAGCATTTTCTCGGCAATGTCGTCCCTGTTTCCTGACTCTACGGCGGCGATAACGTCATTGATCACGCCGAATCCGTTCTGCTTCATTGTGTTGGCTCCGCTTCTGATTGTTGCGTTCTGTGCGTGAATGCCGTAATCGTAGAAGCCTGAGTCGATTCCGCGTGTTGATGATGCTCCTTCAAGGTCATAGCCTCCGCGGTAATAGCTGCGTGTTGATGTTCCTGTGTTGAGGAAGTCAGAAGTGTTTGCTGACAGATGCCAGATTTCCGCGCTCAATGAATTTCCGTCAGAATCCTTGAATGATATTGTCTTTGCTGTTTCGTCCGCCTCTGCTTTGATTCCGCTTTTCTCAAACGCCGCGAGTATTGCATCTTTTCTGTCGTCTGCGGTTTGAGCCTGTGAAAGGTCAACAGTGAATCTTTTTCCCCCGACATCAATAAACACTGAGGAGGCCGAAAAATTTTCGTAGTTTAACGGTTCAGAGTCATCTTCTCTTGTCATGAACTCAATATTCACTGAATACCCGCGAGGAGACCAGAGCATTAATTCTCCGTCCCTGTTGATTTCGGAGTGAACATCATAGTCCTGCATTCTTGCGTTGATGAACTGCACCATATCATCGGCCTTGATTTTGTCATCAGCCGTAACATCACGCATTGCCGTCAAGTCTATCGTGTGCGTGTAGCCTGCAACCGTGATATTCAGCGAATGAGCCGGAAAATTATCGGGGTCAGTCATGTCCCATTCAAACGCCGTAATACCTTCGCCGCTTCCGTCCTCGTTGAGTCTTCCCTGAATGGCTGTTGTGAGTCCTAAAGCGTCCTCTGCTATGTGGCCTTTAACGTCAAGAACATTCACCGCTGAACCGTCAATTGATGATATTGATATTAGCGGGTAATCGCCGGAATTTCTCACTGCGCTATCCTGAGTATTTCCCATGTGCTGATCGTAGTAGTTGACATATAACCAGTCGCCCGCCTGAGTCTTAAGCCTGTCCATGATGTCTTTCACGGTATCATTTGCGCTTACGTCAATTTCAACGCTGTGTGAGAGATTCGAGAATCTTATTGTCCCCTCACGGAATGTTGCGCCTGCCTTGCTGTATGCTCCCTGAATTATATTGCCCTCGCTGTCTTCCGTGTCGCCAAAAGTCAAGCTGTCAGTCATGGGAATATTTGTCTGCTGAAGATTCGCCGTAACACCGCCGTGAATGCCCATTTGAGCCGCGAGTCCGCCGGAATAGCTGTTCCATTCGGGATCGTCAAAAGGCATATCAACAACAGTAAACGCCTCGCCCGACAAGAAATATATCGATGATGAGCCGTCTATGTCTTTTCCGTCTGAGCCTACATGCTGTGCGAATCCCATCACATTATAGCCCTCAATGTCATTCACCTGGTCAACGATAGATTTCATCACTAAATCGCGGTCAACAAATCCCGTTGAAGGATTCACGACATCAGCCTTCTTTATGTTGACATCGTAATACATTCCGCAATTCATCTGTACGCGCATGGGGATTCCTACATTGTCATCAACGCAGGGTGCTGACGGGAAATTCACGCACTTCATGCCGGTGCCGTTATAGCCTGTTTTGTCGTTGTATGCGTCTGTGCGCAAAGCTGTAGAGAGTCCGAGCCTGTCAGCGTATTTATTCTCGTTCATGTCGAGGAATATAACCTGCTCGCCGTTATAGCCGCGAATAACAAGCCTCTGTGTTTTCTCCTCATTGTCGAGAGTCGATTGCCCCGAAGTGTCTTTCACGTCTTCACTGAGCGTTACTTCAAGCCATCCTGTGCCTGCGTCCCTGATTCTTTCTGCGATTTCTGAGAGGGTATATTCTCCTGAGTTTAGCTTTATGTCTGCTGTACGTCCTCCGCTTGTTACGCGCCAGTGCAATTGCTTCCCCTTTTCAACCGTAAGAGTGTCATTCATTCCGAACTCACGCGACTTCATGGCCGTCTCCATTCCCAGAACGTCAAATACATCCATATGACTCTGGTCAAGTTTGCGCGTCTCACTTTTCGCCGTAATTGTTGTGCTGCTGTCTGGGAACTCGAACATGTTTGCGGCGTTCCCGTCTGCTTTTATCGTCAATGAGGGGTAATGCAGGGCTTCTTTTGCCTCGTCAATTCTGAGCCTGTCTTCTGGCAAATCCCCGGTGCGTTCTGCTGTGATTACGATTCTTTGTCCGTCTGAAGTTGTGCGCGCAAATACTCCGTTGATGTTGTTGATTTTGTTCGCAATCGTCTCTATTGTGTCTGTGCTGTCTATTCTCACAATGCCTTCTTTTATGAGTTCGTCATCTGTTTTTGCTGCTATTTGCTCATCAGTGAGGATTGATGTTGACGCGCCGCCAACCGCGAATCGCAGTAATGATGTCTCATCAGTTCCCGGTCTAACCGTGTCAATGTCGATGTCAAGAGTCGTAATTTCCGCTTCCATCGGCATATAGTCAGTGTCAGGCCATCCCGTAATCCCAACTTTTTCGCCCGTGTTGCTCTTAAGGATTAACTGCTGAGTCCCGGCCTGTTCATCACGTTCAATGTATGCGTGAACAATCATATCCGCTCCCTGTTCTTCAAGCGAGCTGTTTACGATGTCGGCCAAATCCTGAAGGCTTATCCCTGTGCTTTCGTTCGGGTCTCTGAACTCGTTTTTGTCGGAAAAATTCACGAGCTTTGTATCATCATCCGTGTATTTGTTCGTCTTGTTGTAATCTGAGTCGCTCCAGTCTTCAGGGATAAATACGGATAATGTTCGGTTTCCTACGGTGATCTGCACTTTCTCTTCACGGCCGGTCCATTCCCAGTCTAACGGAACGTAATGCGAGCAGATGAAATACGAGTCTTCATTCTCCGGGACAATATCACTCCCCGCAAATGAGACATCACCGAGAAGGCTCTCACTCACTGCGTACTTGATTCGCTCGTCAGTGCCTTGATACTGAATGCTTCCGTCGGGCATTTCCGCAAAAGGCCGGGTGCTTGAGTCAGTTCCGCCGAAAATGTATTGGCCTGCAACTTTTGTGTTAAGGTTGTCGAGCATGATTTTCTTGTTCGCTTCAATCTGCGCTGTAATGTCTTTGAGCTGGTCAGAATTTAACGCGCCGTCGCCCGCCTGAATTATGAGATCTCGTATAGACTGCACAGCGTCAAGTACGTTATTCAGTGCTGAGTCCGCGTAACGTAACATTGTTATGCCGTTTGCTGTGTTGGTCTGGTATTTGTCGTTTGCGTTCATTGCTGACTGAATGCCCATTGAACGCGAAATTGCTGAAGGGTTGTCGGATAATTTGTTGTATTTGTTTCCTGTTGCTATTTGCTGCTGAAGGTTCTGTAAATTTCTCTGGCTCTGCGATAATGAGTCCATCAAGCTGCCGTACATTGTCGCGGTAGTCAATCGGCTGTACATAACTCATCACTCCTATAAAAAAATGCCCTCCCGTTTTCATTCAGGAGGGTGTTAATTTCTCAACGGGTTTATGTGAAAATTATCGGCCTACAAGCCCCATCCCGTTAATTATAGTGTTCAGCATTTCGTCCATTGTCGTAATGTAGCGCGACATAGCGCCGAATGCCCGGTTAAGTATCACTATGTCCATAAGCTCTTCGTCAAGATTGACTCCTGAACATGCTTTGCGCTGTGAGTCTATCTGGTCATTCACAGTAGCTTCTGTAGTGTACATTAATTTTGCGTGTCCTGCTTCTGTACCGACCTGCGAGAGCATAGAGTCATATATTCCGCCTATAGACATTGTGCCGTTCTCAAGGACTTTTGCGAAATTGAGACTCACCATTCTTGAAGCGTTTGTGCCGTCTCCTGAACCGCCGCTTCTGCCTGAGACAGCGAGTCCGTCAGCGTTCTTTTTGCCCATAGCCGCGCCGATTAATGACGGGTCATAATATACTTTGTCCGTAACGCTGAGTCTTTCTGCCGCTCCTGCTTTGAACGCAAGATTGTTGAAGAAAGCAACTCCCGTTGTATTTTCGTCAGACGCGACTCCGTAGCCTGAATACTGGTATGCGTTGAGGGTTTTCACGAGGCCGTAAGCCATTTCATCAAGCTCTGATTTCAGGTTCGGTATCATTTCATCTCGTGCTTCCTCAAGACCCTTTATTGACCCGTCGCGTATGTGATGAAGGACTCGTATTGTTGTAGTGCCTGTGTTCTTGAGGTTGAGCCACATACCCGGGTTGACCTCGCTTAATTCCGTTGCTTTGTACCTGCTGTGAATGTCGCTTGTTACCGCCGGGATTCTCCGTGCCATGTTGAATTTGTTATCGCTCGAAAGGTAACGGACTCCGTTGAGGCTGAATGAAGCGTCCTCTGCGACTCCTGTTGAAGGAATGTACGCAACTTCCCTGAAGCTGGAATACATTTCGCCGTCAATCTCAAGTGATATGCTTTTGTTCTGAGTGAGTCCGAGCCTCCTCAAGACCTGCATATTTCCATCTTCAGATCCCATAAGGGTTATTCTTTGTGCTTCTCCTGCAACGTTTGCTGAAATCTCTAAATACCCGTTATCGACTGAAGCATGTACCCATTGTTCCGGCTGAGTGAGTCCAAATTCTTCCTGATATTTTTCGTTGATCTTGTTGCGAATCGTTATGAGGCTGTCAGAGCTTTCAACGTCAATTGTGATTACGGGGTTTTCGTTCACCATTCCCATAGACGCGGCTAAATTTCCCTCAACATCAGAGATTGATACAAGATGATTGTCTTTGCTCTCAACGTAAAACTGTGTGATTACTCCTGATGATGATTTCCCTGACGTAACGCGCATTGCTGAAAGCGCAGGGTTGTCGGAATTTCCTGACGCTGTGAAAACTGATGACAAAAATTCCGTTAGGTCTTTCACCGTGAGGGTACTTCCTGCTGTTTCGGTGAGTCCTAAATCGGAGCTTAACACCCATTTTTTTGTTGATGCGTTCCATGTCGCTGAAATGTCGACTTGATCCCCTGACACGCCGATTCTGAATGTGTGCTTTCTTGTTGATGTCGTATCCTCGTCGCTAATTGCCGTAAGGATTTCGCCTTCCTTGAGATTTTGCCCTGCGTTGGTGCCGAAATTTTTTGACGTTACGCGAGTTCCCTGCGTGCCTGCCTGAATGCGGAATGAGCCGGAAATGTTGAGAGGGTCATTGAGGTCTACGGGATCTGTACGCATGTTTACGGCCTGAAGCTCTCGTTTTGCTTCCGTCAATGCTCCCAACATGCCGCTGTAATCAGTGAGTTCTACGGGATAATCATCGCCCAATTTTGACGTGAAAACGAGCGAATTTCCGTCAGTCTTTGCTTCAAGCTCTACGGAATTGTTTGTAGCCGCGCTGTTGATGAAATCACTCAGCTTTACAACGTCCAAATCTGACGATGAAGTAACATCTTCTAAGACTGATACGCCGTCTTTTTCCGCCCTGAGTTTCCATGCTGTGCCTTCACAGTCAATCTTTACGGTTAATACGCTCGGTGTTTTGTCAGCATTAAGGACTCTGAACTGTAATTTGTACGGTATATCCGCGCTGTTTTCGGTGAGAATTTTCCCGTCCGCAAAGTCTGAAGTTTTCACCGCGTAAGTTTCGAGGCAGTGAGCATTTCCGCCGCCCGCTGACCATTCTACTCCGTTGGCGATTCTGTCTACTGTGAGCTGATATGATCCCTCCGCGCCTGTAGCAAGTGCCTCCGCGATATTCGGATTCTCTACTATGTCAAACTCATTCTCCGCAACCTGAACATCATAATATACCTGATTGTCCCACATAAACGCATGTGCTTTAAGCTCGCGGACATTAGTCCCCTGAACAAGAACGCGGCCGTTCACAGAGAGGAAAAATTCACCCTTAACGCCGTTGTATTCTTTCGGCTCATTGTAGGATATATCCATCATCTTTGACAGTTTGTCGATTAACACATCGCGCGAGTCCCTGAGATCGTTTGCGTTCTGCCCTAAAGTTTCAGCCTCGTAGATTTCCTTGTTGAGGGCGGCTATATCGTGAAGCATAGAATTTGCGTCATCAACTGACTGCTGAAGCTCAAGGTTTATGCTTTCGTTGTAGGTGTTGAAGCTGTCTATGAGATTTCCGAGCATTGAGCCGAGTGAGTTTGCTGATGTTACGAGTGCCTGACGCGCTGAAGTGTCTTCGGGCTTCTCCTG
This sequence comes from uncultured Fretibacterium sp., assembly GCA_946183145.1. Lineage (GTDB taxonomy): Bacteria > Synergistota > Synergistia > Synergistales > Aminobacteriaceae > JAFUXM01. The sequence goes on from CAMGZM010000001.1 coordinate 333,570, forward strand.
CAAAGTCTGCATGTTGGTGAAGAACGTATCCATCGCAGAACGCACGCCCGATGAACTTGGCTCGGAGATATAATTCTGGATTGAGTCGTAAAGGTCGTTAATCTTCTCCCAATAACCTAATGTCGCCTGGTTGTCCCTGAACTGGAAATCGAGAAATTCATCGCGTATTCTCTCAATGCTGGAGATCGTCATTCCCTGCCCGACCTGGCCGACACCGATAATATTCTCAGGCGTTACTGTCGTGTAATTTACTCGCTGGCGGGAATAACCTTCCGTGTTCATGTTTGAGATATTATGCCCGACCGTCTGCATACCTAGCCTGAAAGCATTAAGCGCGCTTCTTCCCAGTTCGAGGCCGCCGAAAGTGCTGCTCATTTTATCTTACCCCCTGAAATCAGCCGAACCAGACTGCTGCACTATATCACCGTTAAGCCTGCGCCATTCTGAGAGGAGCATTGATGTATACTGTTCGTGCTGGTCAATAAGGCCGGTTAATATCATCATTTCTGACTTTAACACAAAAACGGACTGCGTTAACTTGTCTACAGCCCGGTTAAATTCTTCTTTTTCATCATCCGCCATCACTGACGCTAAAGAGCTTGCATGAGTCCCGCATGAATATTTCTGTGCGAATTTGCGCGCCAAATCATCACGCTGTTTTTCCTGCGACTGCGCCTCAAACGATAAATCACGGGCTTCATCCATGAGGGAATTTACGGTTTCAGTATCACGCCGCCTCATAGCCCCGCGCTGTTCACGCATGACATCAATCAAGTCATCAATGCAGTCTGACTCGTCATATACAGCGTCAATAAGTTCTTCAGCATCCGGGCGCATAGCATTTACTCTTCTGCAGCTTCAAGCATTCCGGCCATGTAGAGAACATTAGCCAGTTTGTCGAGCGGGGGATTGTAAGTTCCCGATTCTATGCGTGATTTGAAGTCCGCTACTACGTCTTCACGGATGTCGGGAATATTCTTCATCTCAGCATTTGCCTTTGCGAGCAGTGAGCCGAACGAGCTTATGTTAGCGTTGTCAGTCTCGTTGAATGAGCCGCTGTTGTATGAAACACTGCGCCGGGATTTTTTGCTGTTCAGGGCTTCGGCTGAATACTGCCCTGAGATTCTGCCAATCATTATTACGCTCCTCCTTCTTGAAAGATTATTACGTTCCTGATTCGCTTAATTTTTCGGTGTTTTTCGCGATTATCTTTAACATAACCCACTGAATTTTTCTCAGAGAGTTTTTTGAATTGTGCTGTATTATGATTTACGTCAAGAAAAATTTTTTGTGTGAGAAAGAAAACGAATCAACGCAAAAATTTTCACAGTTCAGGCGCGTGATATAATTGCGGAAAATTTGAGAAAGGCGATGTATTTATATGGCAGAAAAAATTTGCCCGTCATGCAAGAAAGAATTAAAGCTACGTGAGAAAGGTTATCCTATGGGAAGCTCATTCCTCAAGGCCGACCGTGTTCACGTAGATATATATGAATGCCCCGAATGCCATGGAATAAGACTCTATGCGACAGAAGGCGACATGGTAACCTGCCCGAAATGCGGAAGCGTTCACAGCGCAAAAGAAGCGTGCGCGGTCTGTGCATTGAATGCGGCGGTTGACGAAGCAACGAACAAGTAATCAGAATACAATAAATCCCCCAGTCAGAAACATGGCCGGGGGAATTTTTTTGTCCTGAAAACTACATGCCCTCCGCTTTCCGAATCTCACGGAGGACATTCATAAACTTCCTGCTGCCGTTTGTCAAAGATGTACATAATCACGGAACATTGAAGTATCTTCACAGGGGAAATCGTAAGGATAAATATTTTCCCGGTCTCCAGCGTTTATATTGTTCAGAGTACTGCGCGAAACAATGCACTTCACCCCGTAATCATTAAGCAGCGAAACATATTCATTCATCAGAGAGTTATATTCAGCGTTGTCTGCGATCACTTCATATTTCGGTGTCTCTGTGAATATCAGATTGACATTATATTTTCTGCAAAGCGTTATGATTTCGATGACGGCTTCTTTCTGATGAGGATTCATTTTCACTGCTCCGGCTGCAGGAGTCTTCATGAGTGCCATTTCTTTCGGGGTAAGTCCGCGCCTGAAGTCATCGGCTGAATACCCCCCGCGGTAATATCTTTTCGCCGTCAGAATATTGTACACAGGCCACAGCATGAACGTATCATTTCCGGCCTTCACAAAAAACTCCCACGAGTCAGAAATATATCCCTCAGAATTTTTCACGGACTTATCCCACAAAGCAAACTTCAGTGCTGGAGGAGAGTCGAACATCAGCCGGGAGTCTGAGAGTCCCGGTTTCCTTGCGGCTGAATACACGTACATGTCAACATAAAGATTCTTCAACGCGAGTCCGTTCCTGAAAAGGTACTCAAAATTAAGCTCTCTGCTGCCGGGTCTAATCCATTGTAGCAGAGAAGGAATGAATCCGAATCATCATTGTACAGAGTTATTCCCTGCCTGAACATTGACGAGCCTATATAGAGATTGTCGAGACTGCCGAGCTTCATCACGCAGAAGACTCCGCGCCCTGCCCCCGCAGTAAGCTCACATGAATATACATTCTTAAACGCACACGAACAATGCAGAAAGAATTACGCCCGCAATAAATGCCTTTACGCTGAATTTCATTGTAATCACCTCAGAATTGGGAATATATGAACGCTGACTCGCCAATGCGCCCGAAAAGAATTATCATCACCGTGAATATCATCGTGAATGCGAAGGAATAATTTTTCCCGGATGTCATAGCTATATCATGAAGGAACATGACGACTATTCCCGCGAAAAGAACAGAGGCGTAAAGCACGCATGTATTGTCGCCCGTGAAAATCAGAATTGCAGAAATTATTGACGAGGCCGAGAGATTTATATCGGTGAACATCCGCGTGAAGTAAAACATTGCCGAGCTGATATTTTCTGAACGGAACGGAATCCACAATAGCATTGCGAGTATGAATGTGATTAAAGGATTGCGGAGTATTTTGACTCTCGGCGACAAATAAGACAGAAGGCCGTGAAGGATTCCCCATAACGCGAAATTCATTCCTGCACCGTGCCATAATCCCGATACAAGAAACGTTATCATGATGTTCACGAAATGCCGGGACTCTCCGCACCTGCTTCCGCCCAAAGGTATATACACGTAATCGCGAAGCTATGACGAGAAGGAAATATGCCACCTCAGCCAGAAATCACCGAAACCGTGAGAGAAGTACGGCGCGTAAAAATTATCCGGGACTTTCACGCCGATGATTCTCATGAAGCCGTTTGAGATGTCAGAGTACCCGGAGAAGTCAGCATAAATTTCTGCAGCATATAAGAACGCTCCGAGCCACAATGCCGGAAAAGGGACTCCCGCAATATTCGCATGAACTGAAGAAACGTAGCTTGATGACATATTAGCGACGACTAATTTTTTCACAAGCCCCGTGAGAATCATGAACGCACCGTATCTTGAACCTTCCGGGTCAAAACGCAGCGAGTCAACTTGAGACGCAAAATCTTTCAGCCTCATAACAGGCCCGCTCAATATCTGCGTGAAAAGCGAAATGTACAGCGCGTAATCACAGAACGAAGGGACGCGCTCAATTTTCTCGCTGTAAATGTCATAAGCGCATGAGATGATTCGCAGTGTGAAGAAAGAAATTCCTGCAGGGATTATGAGCCGTGCGGTGTCAGGGGTAAAAAGTGAGTTAGGTATGAAATGAAAATATTTTGAGAAGGCGAGTGCTAATACGGGAGGAATTATGCAGAGTGAGAGCGTGAATTTGTTTCTGTAACGCGCAAGATTTTTCAGAAGGCAGTATGATAAAACTATCTCAGCAAGAAAGGCCCCCCCCCCTATGTAAGCAGAAATACAGAAATAAAAGACAGTATTTGCCGCAAGAAGTAATGATTTTCTGAAACGCTGAGGAAGTGAACATCACAGAATTATTGCGGACAAAGAGAACACAAGAAACTTGAGAATGTTATTTGCCATTTAGCGAAATCCTTTCGGGTAATGAAAGCGGCCATCATTCAGAATTTTTCACTGAGCAATGACCGCTGAAATTTTTTGTGATTATTCGTCCTTCACAACTTTTATCGCAAGCTCATCGAGTCTTTCCTGCTCTACTGCGTCAGGCGCACCCGACATTAAGCACTGTGCCTTCTGAGTCTTCGGGAACGCCATAACATCACGTATCGAGTTCCCCCCGCAAAGCAACATCACGAGCCTGTCAACACCGAGAGCGAGTCCGCCGTGAGGAGGAGTCCCGTACGATAACGCGTCAAGGAAGAATCCGAATCTCCTCTTTGCCGCTTCAGGAGTAATCCCCAAACACTTGAAGAGTCTCGCCTGTACATCAGGGTCGTGAATTCTTATTGAGCCTCCGCCGACCTCGTTCCCGTTAAGCACGCAGTCATACGCCCGGGCTAATGCGTGTTCGGGGTCTTCGTCAAACGGCGTGTCATTGTCGAGAGCAGGAGACGTAAACGGATGGTGCATTGCTTCCCAGCGTTTTTCGTCAGCGTTCCATTCAAAGAGAGGGAATTTTGTTACCCATAAGAATCTCCAGTTATCCGGCGAGTCGTCAAAAAGATCTTCGCGTTTCTTTCCGAGTTCAAGGCGTAACGTTCCGAGAATCTCGCAGGCTTTTGCGCGTGATGCGTGTGCGACGATAAATAGTGCGTCATCAGGCTGCATTGCTCCGAGTTCCTTCACCTTCTCTAAATCTTCAGGCTTGAGGAATTTCACGAGGGGGCCTTTTAATCCGCCGTCTTTGTAGAGGAAATTTGCGAGTCCTGACGTGCCTAACTTTATTGCGCGGGCTTCAAGGTCTAAGATTTCTTTTCGTGATAATGCCGCTCCTCCGGGAAGTCTGAGTCCTCTCACGACTCCGCCGTTCTCAAGAATCCTCCTGAATGGCTCAAAGCCTGAGTCCCTGAATGCGTCCGCCAAATCGCAAAGCTCAAGTTTCACACGCAGGTCGGGTTTGTCGCTTCCGTATTTGTCCATTGCGTCCCAGTATGACATTCTCATGAACGGAGTCGGAATGTCAACGCCGCGAATCTCTTTGAACAATCCCTTCATGTAGCCTTCAATGAGCGACATAATATCTTCCTCAACAATATAGCTCATCTCTATATCTACCTGCGTAAATTCCGGCTGACGGTCAGCGCGCAAATCCTCATCACGGAAGCACCGCGCAATCTGATAATAGCGGTCAAACCCCGAAATCATAAGTATCTGCTTGAAGAGCTGCGGACTCTGTGGCAGTGCGTAGAAGCAGCCCTGATTCACTCGTGAAGGAACAAGATAATCCCTCGCGCCCTCAGGAGTTGCCTTTGTTAGCATGGGAGTCTCAAGCTCAACAAAATTTCTCTCCTCAAGATAACGGCGTGTGAATGAGTTAATCTTTGCGCGTGTCCTCATGTTGAACTGCATTTTTTCACGGCGCATGTCAAGATAGCGGTATTTCAGGCGTATATTCTCGTCAACACTTTCTGTTTCATCACCGACTTCAAACGGGAGGGGCTTTGCTTTCGACAGCACAAGCAAATCACTCGCTACAATCTCAATATTTCCTGTCTTGAGTTCGGGATTGTCTGTGCCTTCGGGACGGATTCGCATTCTGCCTTTTACGGCTATGCAGTACTCGTTGCGGAGTCGCCCGGCCATGTCGTGAATCTCTCCTGCTTCCGGGTTGAAGACTACCTGAATAGGCCCTGTCCAGTCCCAAACCTCAATGAAGATTATTCCGCCGAGATCGCGCCTTGCTCTTACCCAGCCGTTAGCGCGCACTTCTTTCCCTGCGTCTTCTTCCGTGAATGTTCCGCAAAGTTTTGTTCTCTGCCATTCATTGTTGAAAATTCTTGCCATAAAACTTTTGCACGTTCCCTTCAAATGATATTGCTGTAAGCGTAAATATTATAGCTGTTTTACGGCCTTATAGCTTATTATTCTTAACGGCTTAAAATACAAATGACGCGGGCGGTAAAATATGGCCAGTTGCCTCAAGATGAGCTATCATAACGCAAAAATTTTCATGACAAAAAGGTGATGACACTATGCAGAATTTCATGTGGCACAATCCTACAGCGGTAATTTTCGGAAAAGATACGGTGAAGGAATTAGCACCGAGACTCAAAGCTGACGGCGTTAAAGGAGTGCTTCTTGTTTTCGGCGGAAAAGGAACATTCAAGAGCGGAGCATACGCACAGGCTACGGAAATGTTAAACGGTGCGGGAATATCATTCTCAGAAGTCAACGACGTGAAACCGAATCCCCTCATCAGCAAAGTACGTGAAGGAATTGCGCGCGTAAAAGCAGGAGGAATTGACGCGATATTAGCTGTCGGAGGCGGGAGCGTTTTCGACACGGCTAAAGCGATTGCGGCGGGTTCGTGCTATTCGGGCGATGTCTGGGACTTCTTCACGAAGAAAGCGAAAATCACAAAGGCACTTCCCATTTACGGAATATTGACGGCTTCAGCCTCATCAAGCGAGGTCAACAACATTGCAGTAGTCAGCAACCCGGAGTCAGAACACAAGACTTCAATCACAAGCCCGGCGATTTTCCCGAAAGTCTCGGTGATTGACCCGTCATTTCAGATGACATTGCCGGAGAAGCAGACTGTTTACGGAGGAGTCGACATAATAGCGCACATTCTCGAAAGAGTCCTTGACGGTGATGAAGGAAGCGAGCTTATTGATGAGCAGGGTTACGCGTTGATCCGCACAATGATGCGAGTGATTCCCGAACTCATAGAGAACCCGAAAGATTACGACCTCAGAGCAGAATACGCGATGGCCGGAATGATGGCGCATAACGGATTCTTGTCGATGGGGCGCGAAACAAGGGGAGATTTCTCGTCTCACAGGATGGGTCATTCACTCAGCGTTTTGTACGGAGCTGCTCACGGGGCGACTCTCGCTGTCGTAATGCCGGCATGGGCACGGTATCTTTACGAGGAGAATCCCGTTCCTTTTGCGAGGCTCGGCGAAGGAGTGTTTGATATTTTTGACGGGACTGACGAGGAAAAAGCACTTGAGACGATAGAATCTCTTGAGGAATTTTTCAGGGACATCAACGCACCCACAACACTGCGCGAACTCGGCATTAAGGAAGAAGACATAGAGAAGATTGCGGAGAACGCTTCACGCGGGGAATCATTCGGCGTTCTCTCAACGCTTGAGCCTGAAGACGTGTTAGAGATCTACAAGCTCGCGTATTAATTGAGGCGTTAAGATTTCGAGTCCCCCTTGGCGTTAATGCTTTGGGGGATTTTTGTTTGTCCTGCCCTTTGTGAGGAATAACCAGCCCTGCCACATTCCGAATGCTGTAACAGCAGGAACAGCGCAAAGAGACAACAGCAGCGGCCATCCTTCAGACGCAAGCCAGTTCGACAGCCACACGCCCAAAAACGCATAGCCCGCAACAACAAGCCCCGCTGACAATACTCGCCCGAAAATTATCACATCACGAAAGCCGTTAATCTTCACGCTCAATCACTCCCAGAAAAATTTTGTCCCTGCAAGACCAGTACGACGCGGAAAATTTGCCGGGCATTTCTTCACTTTCTCCCACGTCAATATACATCTTGATGAATCATCACCGCCGTAAAATTTCATTGACGGTTCAGAGAGTCCGAGAATTTTCCATTTACCATTTACAGCAGAGATTTCATCATTAACTTTTTCGCCTTTGAACGTGAGAATCTTCCCGCCGATTTTAACGAGAGGTGATAACAATTCCGCCGTAACTCCTGCTGACGATAGAGCGCGCGCCCCGGCCATGTCAAAAATTTCACGGTGAGTCTTTGCGTAATCCTCGCTTCTTTCACAGACAATTTCAACGTTATGAATCTCTAACGCGTCAATGATTTCCTTCACGGCCCCGCATTTCTTCATCACGCTGTCGAGAAGTGTTACGCTCAAATCAGGACGGTAAACAGCCCACACAACACCCGGCAATCCTCCTCCGCTGCCTACGTCAATGACTCTTCCTTTTTCCGGCAGAAATTCGATCGACGGCAGACAGTCTTCAACCTGAAGCGCGAAAATCTCATCAGCGCCGCGAGTCCCTGTGAGCCTTGCGCGTTTGCATGACGCTAACAACTCGGCGTATCTATACAGTATGGATCTTTGCGGGTTCATAGCGATCTTCCTGAGGGCGTTTGCTGACGGGGTAACCTATAGGGATAAGCATGAACGGCCTGAAATTTTCCGGGATGTGCAGAATCTCTTCAACCTTCTTCATGTTCTCTTCAAACGGAGCAATACCGAGCATAACCGCGCCGAGTCCAAGCTCTTCAGCCTCAAGCAAAATATTTTCTGCGCATATCGCCATGTCAATATCGACCATCATCGGAGCGGGCAAATCATTAGTCCTGTAGCACGGGATAATTACAACGGGTGCATTCTTTGCGGGAGTCGCGTAAGGTGTAACCTGTGATAGTCTCTCGTTGATTTCGGGGTCATCGCTCACCCAAAACTCCCAGGGCTGCTGGTTGACTGCTGAGGGTGCCGCCATTGCCGCACGCAAAATCTTGATGATGTACTTGCTTTCTACTTTGTCGGGGGTAAATTGCCTTGTGCTTGTTCGTGTGAATATTGCGGAGGGTAAATTCTGCTTGATTTTCGTCCATGTTGATTCGAGGTATGGCCGGATTATTTCGGTTACGTTTTCGGCACTGCGTACCTGCTCGGAGGCTATATCATGCGGCGTTGTGTAGAAATTTTTGTAGTCTGCGCGTTCTCTCTGCTTTGAAGCGTCCGTAATCATGTCGGAAATTTCCCGGCTGAATATTCCCGTTTTGACGTAATGATGATTGAAGTATGATATTACGCCTGAATGCTTGCTTGACTCGAAACCGTCAAGAGCCGTAACCGACAGCATAGCATAGAACACAGCATAATACGCCCTGTTTGCGGCTGAATCTGTGTCACCGTTTTCGAGATTGTCATTTGCTGTTGCGAGAAATTTTAACGCCTTCCCGTACCTGTGTTGCGACAACGCTAAACGGATTCTTTCGTCCATAATGTTATCCCTTCCCTTTCTATGTTCTTGTAGAATGGCAGATCATTTTTGTACCGCCTGAAATGTTTTTCATCAACGTCAATAACTGACAAGACAGTATCATATTTCAAATCAAGCTCCGTAACAGCCCGCGTTAATTTTTTGTCAGTGATTCGGTCAAGCTCTCCGCGTATTACCATCGCAATATCAACATCAGACTCCGGCGTGTTATCCCCCCTCGCAACAGAGCCGTAAAGAATTATCCTCACAGCGTCATCACCCATCACAGACAATACAGCCCTCACAATGTCATCAAACATTTCTTTGTCATCGAGAGTTTTGCGTTCAGGGACAATCATCAAATCACTCCTTTTGTTGACGGTATTTCATCAGCGTATTCAGGATTGATTCTCACGGCCTGAGAAATGCTCCGGGCCGCCGACTTGAAAGCGCACTCTATAATGTGATGGGCATTTTTTCCCGCAAACTGTTTGAAGTGAAGAGTGCACAGAGAATTTCCCGCAAATGCACGCCAGAATTCCTCGGCTAATTCCGTGTCGAAATCTCCGACTTTCTGCGAGTGAATCTCAATGTCCCACGCAAGAAACGCACGCCCGGAGAAATCTACTGCCGTCATGATTAGTGCTTCATCCATCGGCAGAATCATATTCCCGTAACGGTTGATGCCTCTTTTGTCGCAAAGTGCCTCACGGAACGCAAGCCCCAAGCATATCCCGCAGTCCTCTACAGTGTGGTGATAATCTACGTCATAATCTCCCCGGCAGGAAATTTTCAGGTCAAAACGGCCATGTGAGGCAAAAAGAGTCAGCATGTGATTCAGGAATCCGCAGCCCGTATCAATCTCAGATTTTCCCGTTCCGTCAAGCTCAAGCAATAACGTCATGTCAGTCTCTTTTGTCGCGCGAGTGATATTACTTTGTCTCATTCTCTGTTATTCCCTTCATGACATCAAGAAATATTTGCATTTCCTCAGGAGTTCCGATTGTGATTCGGTTGTAGTCAGAAATTTCCGGCGGATTCGAGAAATGACGAATCATTATGCGGTTCTTCTTTAGTGTGCTGAAAATTTTTTCCCCGCTTATCGATTCATGTTTTGCGAACAAGAAATTTGCTGACGAGTCCAAAACAGTAAATCCCATTTCCTGAAGCCTTGATCGTGTATTGTCGCGGACTCTGCGAATCATATCGATGTTTTTGCGGGTATATTCTTCGTCCTCAAGAGAGCCTAATCCGGCGGCCTGAGTCATTGCGTTAATGTTATACGGCGTTATTGTGTTCTTGATGTTGCGTAAGTCCTGCGATAATTCGCCGTTCGTCATGCACCAGCCGAGTCTCGCCCCGGCCATTGAACGCGATTTTGAGAATGTCCGGGTTACTATCAAGTTGTCATATTGTGAGATGAGATTCACCGCGCTATTTGCTCCGAAATCTACATATGCTTCATCAATCACAACGAGGCTTTGAGGGTTTGACGTGATTACTGCCTCAATATCATGAAGGCTCATTGCGATTCCTGTCGGTGCGTTAGGATTAGGGATAAAGATTGTGCGTCCGTTCATGGCCGTGAAGGATGAGACATCAACGCGAAAATCTTTCAGGGGTATTGTGATGAAGTCAACGCCGTGAAAGTCAGCAAGTATCTTGTAGAAAGAGTATGTGATATTGGGGAATGCCGCGCCGTTCTCACAGAATGCCATGAAGATGAAGTTTAGTATTTCGTCTGAACCGTTCCCGAAAACTATTTGCGGCGGGTTAAGGCTGTACATCTCCGCGATTTTTGCCGCGAGTTTTGAGCAATCCGGATCTGAATAGTAATTGAGTCCCTGTGATGCTTCGTGTGAATAGGCGATTGCTTTCGGTGATGGGGGATAAGGGGACTCGTTTGTGTTGAGGCGTATATAGCCGTTCATGCTCTCGATTTCTCCGCTTGTGTCGTAAGGTGTGAGAGATGAAAATTTTGTGTGAAGGAATCTGCTCATTGTCCGTAAATCCTTCCTAAAGTGTAATGGAATTTTTGCGGTGATAATTATAGTTTACGGGGAAATTTTCTGCTATATAATCGCATTATCCCAACATGAAGAGAGAATCGGCCATGTATATTATTGATGATGTCAGAAATTCATTCATTTGCGGCGACGCGCTTCAGGAGATGAAAAATTTTCCTGATGAATCTTTTGACTTGGCTGTTACTTCACCGCCGTATAACCTGAAGAACTCTACAGGAAACGGAATGAAGAACGGTACGGGCGGAAAATGGGCAGGAGCTGCGTTAGTAAACGGCTATGCAACTTATGATGACAATATGCCGTATGATAAATATTGCGAGTGGCAGAGGGAATGTCTTGCAGAGATGATGAGACTCATTAAGCCTGACGGAGCTATATTCTACAATCACAAATGGCGCGTTCAGGGAGGACTCATTCAGGACAGGCGCGAAATAATTTCCGGCTTCCCTGTGAGGCAGATAATAATCTGGAAGCGAAAAGGGGGAATCAATTTCAACCCGGGTTACTTCCTCCCAACGTATGAAGTGATCTACATGATAGCCAAGCCGGGATTCAAACTTGCTGACAAAGCAAACAGGCTCGGTGATGTCTGGGAGTTCCCGCAGGAAATGAAGAACAAGCACCCCGCGCCTTTTCCCGTTGCGCTCATCGAACGGATAATATCAAGCACGAACGCAAAAATAATTCTTGATCCGTTTATGGGCAGCGGAACTACAGCAGTTGCGGCTAAGAATCTCGGACGTGATTTTGTCGGCATAGAAATATCATCAGAATATTGCGAGATGTCAAAGGAGAGACTTGCATTATGTCAAACATCAGAAAATATACAAAGTCAACAATTATCGCTGCTCTGAAGGAAATACGTTCGCGGGGCTGGATAAAGAATCGCAGGAACGTTCACAATGACGGCGCAATCGGCAATACGCTAGAAGACCTGCTCGGCATAACGGAGAATAATTTACCGCTTCCGAATGCTGCTGAATGGGAGCTGAAGACTCAGAGAAGAAATACTACGACATTGCTTACGCTGTTTCATCTTGAGCCGTCGCCTAGAGCACTTCACATAGCAGATTACCTTCTGGAAAATTTCGGCTGGCCTCACAAGCTCGCAGGGACAAAATACCCTGAAGGTGAAAAAAGTTTCCGGCAGACTCTAAGCTACAGGAGTCCTACAAGCAGGGGCTTCTTTGTTGACATTGACGCGGAAAATCAAAGAGTCGTTGTGAGCTTTAATCCTTCAAGCATAGGTGATGAGCTTTCAGACTGGAGAGCCTCACTTCCACAATATGATGAAGATTATGTGCCTTATTGGGGATTTAATGACTTGTATCACAAAGCGGGCGTGAAACTCGGAAATTGCTTCTATGTTATCGCTGACGTTAAAGAGGAATGCGGAGAATATTTCTACAGTTACTCGGACATAATGCAGCTGCAAGGATTTTCCCTCGATAATTTTTTGCGGGGCATAACAGAAGGAAGCATACTCATAGATTTTGACGCTCGCACAGGACACAATCACGGAACGAAATTCAGAATCAGGCAGAACGCAATACCATCGCTGTACAAAATCGTCAAGAACATTTAACGCTTTCACGTTCACACATGGCCGTGAATAATTGACGCATTAATTTTTTGCGCTATGATTTCACTTATCCCACATAAAGAGAGAAAACGCCATGCAATTAATCACAAGCCATCTCAATACAGATTTTGACTCCCTCGCAAGCATGATAGCAATACAGAAATTATATCCTGACGCTGTAATATGTCCGCCCGGCTCAATGTCCCGGAAAGTTCGCGACTTCATGTCAAAGCAGGGAATAAATTTCGCATCACGAATCAGCAAGCCCAAAAAGATTCCTCTCGATGAAGTTACGCTGATGATAGTTGTTGACACACGCGCAGTATCACGCATAGGAACATTCGCGGCATTGACGGGAAAATCTGACGTTGAAGTCCACGTTTACGACCATCACCCGAAAACAGCAGAGGACATACCCGCGTCAAAATTCATGTATGAGCCTATCGGAGCCGCAACAACAATGATACTTGAGCAGTTACTCCTGAACCGCAAAGAGATTACGCCGGAAGAAGCAACGTTATTCGCAATCGGAATTTATGACGACACGGGCGCATTCACCTACGAGACTACGACAGAGCGCGACATTGCCGCCGTGAGTTACCTGCGTGAACTCGGTGCTGATTTGTCCGGGGTATTGGCTCAGGTTGAGTCGGGAATGTCATCGGAGGACAAGAAGTTACTCGACAGCCTAGCGGAAAATATCCGGGAGAAATACATCAACGGCGCGAAAGTTTGTCTCACATGGGCAGAAACAGAAAATTACGTCAGCGGCCTCGCAATTTTCGTGAACAGGCTCAAAGATTATTGCGACTCACACGTAACAATAGCTGTCGTGAAAAACGGAGGCAAGAAAACAAACATAATCGCACGAAGCGTTGAAGGAGTCCTGAACGTAAAAGAATTTCTTTCTCCTTACGGCGGAAGCGGACATTATCAGGCAGGAAGCGCGACAATTGATGTACGTGATACGCAGGAGCTTCTTGACGAGATAGAACACCGATTATCAGAAGCAATTGCCCCGATGGTGAAAGTGTCAGACATAATGACATCTCCCGTTATCGCTGTAGGAACTGACGCAAAAGTTGATGAAGGTTACCGCACAATGCTGCGTTTCGGCGTTAAGTCGTTGCCTGTGATAAATGAGAATGGCGAGGTTGAAGGAATGATGACGCGCAAAGATCTCGACAAAGCGCATTTACACGGGCTTGACCGCGCAAATATTTCCGACTTCATGACGAGGGGAGTAATCAGCCTTTCAGCAGAAGCATCAATTGATGAAGCACACAGAATGATGGCGACATACGGATTCGAGAAAATGCCAGTGCTTGACGAAAACGGGAAAATTGCCGGGACTCTCACGCGTTCAACACTTCTCAGGGCGTTATACCATTCGGGACAATTCGCAGGTGAAAACAGCAAGAGAGACTCCGCAGGATTCTTGTGGCTCGAAAATGTATCGCACTTGATGGAGGACTCTTTCAGCCTCAAGACATTATCACTTTTGCGGCGCGTCGGCTCAAAAGCACATGACTTAGGCATGAGGGCTTATCTTGTCGGCGGAACTGTGAGAGATATTCTGATGGGAGTACAGAATACGGACATTGATATTTCTGTTGAAGGTGATGCGGAAAAGCTCGTTATGTCGTGGGACGAACCCGGCTGCAAGTCAACTCTTCACGGACGCTACAAGACAGGGACAATAACATTCCCGGACGGCGACAAAGTAGACATTGCCACAGCACGGCGCGAATTTTACGAGTACGCAGCGGCGACTCCTACTGTGCAGAACAGCTCACTGAAGCAGGACTTGGGCCGCAGAGATTTCACCGTAAACGCGATGTCTATATCACTGAGTGAAGATGACTGGGGTACGTTGACGGACAATTACGGCGGACGCGCTGACCTCAAAGACAAATTGCTGAAGATTCTGCACAACCTGAGCTTTGTTGAAGACCCTTCGAGAGTTTTGCGCGGAATAAGACTCGAACAAAGACTCAATATGAGTTTTGAGGATAACACAATGAGGCTCTTGAAGAGTGCTGTGAAAGGAGGACTGTTAGAGCTTCTTTCGACGACGAGAATACGCGCTGAGCTTGAGCTTAACGCAAAGGAGTCATGCTTCCGCAAAATCGTAATGCGTATGCAGGAGCTTGGAGTCTGGGACGCATTATTCAGCGGAATGTACGTAAGCCCGTCAACATATCACCGTCTCCGAATCCTTGAACACTTCATGAATCAGATGAGCTATCACGGTATAACCTTCAAGGGAATGGAATGGATTGTGAAAATGGCAGTAGTGTTTACGGACTCAAAGCCTGAAGTGAGATATTCAGCGATGGACAGAATGAATCTGAATCCGAATGAGCGCGAGAATCTCATGAAATGTTTTATGCAATGGCCGAACGTCGAAAAATTCTGCGCGAGCCGGAAGAATATACGAAACTCGGAGGCATATTTATTCTTCAAGGATTACAGCTCAATATCATTGCTTTACTGGCTTACGTGCTTGAAGTCCCGCGAGGCACGGCGGCTTATTGTTGAGCATATGGAGTTGTGGATGATGTACAAAGGCCGTCTCACGGGAAAAAGTCTTCAGGCTATGGGCTTGAAGGGAAAAGAAATCGGCACGGCATTAGCGCAGATAAAACTAGCAGTTATTGACGGCGAAATAAAGAGTCTTGATGACGAAGTACAATACGTGAGGAAAAATATTCTTCCTTCAAAGGGTGAATAAATTTGCGGTCTCTGAAAACGGCTGAAAGTTTCATAGTGTGAAAGTGTAAAATGTTCATGTAAATTCCATGAAAGGAATGATGATTTTTCATGAAGCGCAGAAAATTTTTCATGTGGCTTATGATTTGCGGAATCATTTTCGCGGTCATGGCCGGGGGCGGCTGCGGAGGCTCAAAGGGTGCTGATGTCGCTATACCCAATCATGAAGGCGGCAGCGACACTGAAAGAATTTATGACCCGTCCGACTCCTTGCAGGCCATAAGTATCCCCAAAGACAACGAAATAGCGGCTATAGTACTACTTGAGGATGTTTTTGCTTTGCTCTATGAACTTTCCGCTGACGGGACTATTGAGAGGATAAACCAGCGCGGACTTTACACGATGGCTGTATCTGGAGATTTCGATCAGAATACCGCAAAATTTTCCGGAAACGAAACACTTTCTTTTTCGTCGAATGACCTCAGGCCAAAATATCAGGCCGGTGCAGTGATGTGCATTATTTCGCCGACAGAGGAAGCAGTCAGCGCACTTCTTGAAGAACTCGGAGAGACTCCGAATTTCACTCTCTCAAACGCTTCTGAAGGCTTAGAGCTTTACGCGGTGGCAAGGGATAAAGACAGCAGCGGGAAATCTCACATGTTCACATACCAGATTCCAAGCAGAAAGAGTTTCAGATATGCTAACGGGGAAATTGTGATACTTTCATCGGACATAAGCGCGGACATTGGCGGGAATACGCCGGGCAAATCGTCGGATGATATTCCCTATGTGCCGACCGGGACAACTTCATCGGACATTGAGCTTATAGAGAAAAGGTATCAGCTACAGCGAATCGGTGATTTCTTCCGATGGTGCGCTGACGGTATAGACTCAAGGCTCGCGGAGATTGAAGCAAATTCAGCAGCAGTAAAAGCAGCATTCAGAGCGGCACTTGATGCCAGCGATCTCGCTTCGTTTTCCTCCGCTTACAATCAGGTTAGAGATTTCAGTTACACAAAGACATTCGAGCCTTTCGGAAATGACAACGGCGGACGCTACAACAGGACAATCCATCGGATTACAACAGGCAGATATACTGTGTATTCTTGTCATTCGTTCACTAACGGCTCAGATTACTATCTTGTTCAGGCAAAACTTGAAAGCACCCCGGATTATGGCGAGGATCTGAAACAGCAGGATTACACAGACGGCTCGCCTCCCTTCTGGACGCATTACCATCACGGCTTCACTAACTACTTAATCAACAGCGCATACATAGAAGGTACTGACTCGAACATAGCAGTACTCAAGACCGTTCCGAGCGATTCTATTCCCAAGACATACACAAAATCTGAAAGCATGGGCTGGAGTCTCGGCGGTACAATCGGAGGCAGCTACGTACAGACGCCGGGATTCGGGGGTAATCTCGGCTTGACCTACAGCGTATCTCATAACCAGACTGTGAACTACAGCACGCAGAACTGGACTATTGAGAATCAAACAGACATTGCAACACCGAAATTCAATGCACTATTCATTAGAGAAGAGAATGACGGTGAGCCTCATGTGGACAGGGGTTTTTTTGATCTCGACGCATGGCAGGATCTTAAAGTTGATGAAGCTGCCGCGAAAAGAATCGAATATACCGCTGAATGGATATGGGAAGTCAAAAAAGATTTCTGGCAGAACCGGGACAATGTGAAAATTATAGTCAATCCCATTATAGGCGAGCGTTTCGCACACGGCTGGGGATTGTATCAGCGTGATTACTTCGTCTATATTGATGAACACGGAAGCGAGAATAACGGAAAAGCAGTAACGATTGACGTATCACTGTCGCAGGATCTCGGCGCACCTTCCCCAGCTCATATATACGTCAGCAGATCCGGCTTTGAGGCAAGCTCCGCAGGATCAGACGATGTGAGCTTTGAGCTTCTCTGCAATTCAAACTGGAAGGCTGAGAGCGATTCTGACTGGTGCGTTCTGAAATACGACACAACAGGAACAGATACGGGGGCTAATCCGGAAAGAATACATTTCAGAGTTGAGCCGTTCAAGACCTTAACAGGCGAAAACAAAAAGCGCAGGGCAACAATCACAATAACGGAGCTTCTGCCGAACAACAGAACAGGCCAGACCGTGAAAATTGCTGTTTCTCAGCTCCCCCCCGATTCACATATCAATATAACCAGCAGCACTGACCTGACAGCAAACGACGAAGGCGGAACAATGAGCTTCAACCTCAAGGCTGCAGGCAAGTGGACAGCCTCAAGCGATTCAGACTGGTGCGTGATTGATCCTTCATGCACATCCGGCGATGCTACAGGCTCAGGCGAGAAAGTGATAACCTTCACGGTTGCGAAATTTGCCTTAACTGAACGCAAAGCAACAATAAAGATTACAGATGACATAGGCAATTACATAAATGTATATGTCAATCAGGGCAAGTTAGTTTTTCAGGCCAGCGAAAATGCTTTTACGGTATTTTTATCGTATGGCATGACTATAACGCAAAATTTTACGCTTACGTGCAATAGAAATTGGACAGTCGAAAGCGATGCGCACTGGTGCGTAATTGATGATTCGTGCAAATCAGGCGGCAATACAGGCTCAAACGGTAAGCAGATAACCTTCAGAGTTAATGATGACGATTATTATACTGCAGGGAAAGATACGACAATCACAGTGAAAGCTTTTCTCTCGGACGGCAGTACAAAAGTCATCAAAATCGATGTTGCACGAATATTGCTGCCGAACAAATAGCAAGAATATTCGCATGAGCATTTTCTCGATTGATTGCGCTCGTCATTCACAAACAGCGTATAATTGATGCAGAATTATTCCCCTTGTCATTTCCAGGCATGGGGATTCATTTTCAGGAGGTTGAAACATGGACATAGAATATTTGCTTTGGCTTCAGGAATGGCGCAACGCTACGAACAACGCATTGACTCCGTTCTTTGAGCAGCTCTCACTTTTCGGCGTAAGGGATATACTTCTTCTGCCTGCGTTCGTGTATTGGTGCGTGGACAAAAGGAGCGGAATGTTCATATTCTTCTCGTACAAACTGAGTCAGACGTTCAACGCAATCGCAAAACTTACGGCATGCATATATCGGCCTTGGGTGCGTGATGCGAGAATCATTCCTGCTGGCGATGCGATAAAGACTGCGGGCGGGTATTCATTTCCGAGCGGCCATACAATGATGGCGGCACCGATATACGGCGGACTCTGCGCTGCGACAAAGAATAAATTTCTGCGCTGCCTTTTCGTGATTCTGATTCTTGCTACTGCATTTTCCCGGAATTATCTCGGCGTTCATACTCCGCAGGATGTTGTTGTAGGGACTCTTCTCGGACTTCTTTCGGTCTGGATTGGGCAAAAAGTTTTCGCGTATCTCGACAAGCACCCGGAGAAAGACATTCACGTTATGATTCTCTCTGCTCTCATGGGTATATTGACGCTGGTATACGTAACGTACAAGCCGTATCACGTAGACTACACAGCAGACGGAAAATTGCTCGTTGACCCGGTAGCAATGCAGATTGACTCATGGGGTGATGCGGGCGGTTTTGCCTCGTTCGCTCTTGCGTGGTTCATTGAGTCGCGGTTCGTGAAGTTTGAGCCTACAGGGATAAACGCAAAGGGAATAATTCTCTGCATAATCGGAATGATTCCTCTTCACTGGCTGATATGGAACGTCGGCGGAATAATGTCCGGGATATTCGGCGCGCATGTCGGTAAACTTGTCGCAAAGAGCATAATACTTCTCTACATGATAACAATATGGCCGATCGTGATAAAACTTTTCTCAGGTAAGAAAGAATAATTTTTCACACAGTCTGAAAGATTCCCTCTTGCTGAAAATTGCAGGGGGGAATTTTTTTGCACAAATAAAAAGTTGCAATCATTATGCAGACAGCAAGATTAATTGTTATAATTACGCGCGAAATTTCACAAACACAAAGGAGAGAATCATTTTGGCGGACATAGTAACGTTAGTGATGGAGTCCCGTGAGAAGACGGGCAAAGGCGAGAACGGAAGAATACGCCGTGCGGGTTATGTGCCCTGCGTAATGTACGGCCCGGAGATTTCCCCGAACATAATCGGAAAAGTGAACATGCGCGAGATTGAACGCATACTTTCAGGCAGATGGGAGTCAACACGCCTTAACGTGAAACTTCCTGACGGGCGCGAGGAACTCTGCATCATCCGCGAGGCTCAGAGACAACCGATAACCGACCAGCCGCTTCACATTGACTTCCTGCACCTTGTGAGAGGCAGAAAGATTACGGTCAATATTCCTGTTGAGGTAACAGGCCGCGACGATTCACAGGGCGTGAAGGACGGCGGTGTACTTGAGGCAATCCACGAGCTTGAAGTTGAGACTCTTCCGATGAGCATACCTGATGTTATTACGGTTGACGTTTCAGGGCTTAACATTGGCGACGCTATTCACGTATCAGATCTCAAACTTCCTGAGAATGTTACGGTGCTTGCTGACCCTGAAGAGGTTGTAGCAATCGTAGTAATGTCGCGCGGAGTTGAGGACGCAGAACCCGAAGCAGAAGAGACATCAGCGGCTGACGTTGAAGTAGTAGCGAAGGGCAAAGCAGCCAAAGAAGACGCAGAAGAAGAAGAGAAGAAATAGCAACATGAGACTCATAGCCGGCCTCGGTAATCCGGGAGAACAATACGCTTTCACCCGTCATAACATGGGCTGGCTATGCGCTGACTTTATCGCGGTCAACAACAATCTCGGAAAACCCCGGCAGAATTTTCACGGAGAGTTCTGGAAATGGAATGATGTTATACTCCTCAAGCCTTTAACGTTCATGAACTCAAGCGGAATTTCCGTAAGCGAGGCCGTGAATTTCTACAAGATAGACTTATCCGACATTCTGATAGTTTATGATGATATGGCGTTGCCGTTCGGGAAATTGAGATTACGCGCTCAAGGTTCAGCGGGCGGCCATAACGGATTAATATCGATTCTCGGCGCATTGGGTGATTTGCACGTACCACGATTGCGAATCGGAATCGGCAAAGCTCCCTCAAGCATGATAAATTACGTTCTCGGACATTTTCCCCCAGAAGAACGCGAGAAATTACCCGAAATTGTTTCCCGCGCAAGTGAAGCCGTAACAGCCTGGCTCAACAATGACATACAGCGTGCCATGACGATCGTAAACGCAAGCAACACAAACGCATAAATTCAGACTCTTCACAACAAGTATTACGGTATAATATTCTCACTAATTCCAATCACACAAATACAACAGAATACAGACAGACAGCTTCAAAGAAGGAGGCGTAATTTGTCATGCAGGAAAGGCGGAAATCTTCAAATGTATTACTGAACACGGCGCTGCAAGAATTTTACGGTGCGGCAGATGAGATGGGACTCAGTGAGAGGCTCATAAACGTATTGAGTCATTCCGAGCGAATGATGAAGGTATCAATCCCGGTTGAAATGGATGACGGCTCCGTGAATGTCTATGACGGCTACAGGGTACAGCACTCCACAGCGTTAGGCCCGTCAAAAGGAGGCATACGCTACGATTTGGGCGTTGACATGGACGAATGCGAAGCCCTTGCAATGCTCATGACGTGGAAATGTTCACTTGCCGGGATTCCTTACGGAGGCGGGAAGGGCGGAATATGCTGCGATCCCCTAACAATGTCGAGACGCGAGAAAGAGCAGCTCACAAGGACATACGCAGCGAGAATTGAGCCAATATTAGGACGATGGAGCGACGTGCCTGCACCCGACATGAACACGGGCGGGCAGGAAATGGTCTGGATTCTCGACACCGTAAGCAAAATGAGAGGCTGTCTTGAACCCGCTGTGCTTACGGGAAAGCCTGTATCATTCTGGGGCAGTCATGGCCGGAACGAGGCGACCGGGCGCGGGGTTGCTACTTGCGGGCTTGAGCTTATGAGAATGCTTGACATGAATCCCGACAATGTTACGGCGGCTGTTCAGGGATTCGGGAATGTCGGAAGCTACACAGCAAAAACTCTCAATGACGCGGGAGTCCGAATCGTCGCAATAAGTGATGTTACAGGAGCGTACTATTCAGCAGGAGGGATTGACATTCACCGTGCTTTTGACGCTGTGAAAAATCATCCGAAAAAACTTCTTGAAGGCTTCGAGACTTTCGGGAACTGTGAAAAGATTGATGATATTTTGTCGGCTGAATGTGATTTCCTTTTCCCCTGCGCTAGGGACGGCGTAATCAACGCGCAAACGGCAGGGAGGGTAAAAGCCCGCTACATTGTCGAGGGCGCGAACGGTCCGACTACCCCGGAAGCTGAAGAGATTTTGCGTTCTGACGGCGTGATGATACTTCCTGATTTCCTCGCTAATTCGGGGGGCGTGATAGGCTCATATTTCGAGTGGGCGCAGAATTTGCAGGGAGCATTCTGGACGGAGGAAGAGTACAACAACAGGCTAGTACACATCATGAAGGGAAATTTCCGGCGCGTCTGGGACTGGGCAGAGTCGAAACGAATCACAATGAGAAGAGCTGCTGCGATGGCTGCGATACAGAGAGTCGCGGAAGTCTGCGAAATGCGCGGGACGTTCCTATAGCGCGTAGTGTGAAGTGTGAAGTGAAAAGTTAGCGTGAAAAGTTTGTGCGTGTAAAAAATTTTGCGTGAAAAGTTTGCGTGTGAAAAATGAATCCCCTGCTTGAAAATTTGCGGGGGATTTTTAATGTCTGAAGCGTCAATATCCGTAACTTTGAGTCCGTTCTTATTTGTGAAGAAGGTCGCGGATTGCCTCGCCGAGAATACGAATACCCTTGTCGATTATCTTATCGGAGAAGCTGGCGAAATTAAGCCGAATGGTATTCACATTGCGCTCGTACTCATAAAACGGATCGCCGGGAATTACTGCAACACCTTTTTCGATTGCTGCTTCCTGAACGTCAATCCCTCTTACACCTTCAGGAAGCGTTACCCACATGAACATACCTCCTTCAGGTTTGTGGACGTGCGCGCCCTCCGAAAAATATTTCTCGATACATGCGAGCATGAACTCGGCATTGTGCTTGTAGAGCTTGCAGGTCTCTGCTATCTGCTCATCAAAATTGTTGTCTTTCAGATATTGATACATTACCATCTGGCCGAACATGTTGGTGTGCATATCCATAGCTGACTTGCATGTAACCATCTTGGCGTATATATCTTTGTGCTTGCAGGCAATCCAGCCTATACGCATACCGGGTGAGACAGTTTTCGAGAAAGTTCCGAGCATACAGCACTGTTCACCGAGATAGCACGCGAAACTTTTTCCTGCCCTGCCCTCAAAACGGAGAGCCTCATACGGATTAT
The DNA here is from genome assembly GCA_946183145.1 of uncultured Fretibacterium sp. GTDB lineage: Bacteria > Synergistota > Synergistia > Synergistales > Aminobacteriaceae > JAFUXM01. Next base: position 356,259 of record CAMGZM010000001.1, read on the forward strand.
CTTCCAGAACTATAGCGTTGCTTTTCTGCAAAACTTTAGCTACTGCTTCACGCACTTCATCAGAATATGTGATACCCGTAGGATTCTGGAAGTTAGGAATCATGTATACGAACTGAGGGGAAGTTTCTGCAATTTTTTCTTCGAGCTGTGCGACATTGATACCGTCTTCATTGAGATTTACCGGCACAATAACAGGGTCGTAAAGGTGAAATACCTGCAACGCTGCGAAATAACTCGGATTCTCAACGATCACATTATCTCCCGGGTCAATCATTACGGCAGAGAAAATATCCAATGCCTGCTGAGATCCATTAGTGATAATAATCTCAGAAATATCTACATCAATACCCCGCTGCCTGTAGCGTTCGGCAATAAATTCGCGCAGAGGTGCATACCCCTTAGCATTGCTGTACTGAAGAGCCATAACACCGCGTTTTTTCATCACTTTGTCAGCAGCTGCCTCCATTGCCTTGACAGGGAATGAATGCACATTCGGCATACCTCCGCCTAAGTTGATGACTGTGGGGTCTGCGTTTGCTTCCAGAATAGTGGCAAGAAAATCAGCGAGGAAATTAGGTTTTGTCATTCGTTGAGAGATTTTGACTTTCTTCACTGAAACATATTCCTTTCTTTGTGAACGTCTTTAAGTAGCAGAGGCTGGGGAGTAGGGATTAAGGGATAGGGGTTAGTTCCTATTCCCTTTTCCCTGTACCCTGTATTTTACTTCCAAAGCTCCCATTTTGACTGGTCTGTGTGGAGAAGGTGATGTGCTTTTTCGCCTAGCGGTTCGCCGAGATACTCTTTGTAGCACTGGACGATTGACGGGTTTTCGTGTGAGAATCGCAGTGTCATCTTCCTGTCCATGTCGAGAAGGATTTTCCCGCGACTTTCGCCGAGTTCGTTACCTTCCTCGATGGGCTGGCCGCCTCCGCCCGCGCAACCTGTCGGACATGCCATGCACTCAATGAAATCATACTGTGCTTTTCCGCTTCTTACGTCCTCGCAAAGCCTGCGGATATTTCCCAGTCCGTGAGCTACGGCAATACGCAGTTTCTTTCCGGCAATCTCAAATTCAGTTTCCTTTATGCCGTCATAATCACGAACGTAACGGAATGCGTTTGCGTCCGGGTTTTTCCCCGTAACAAGATAGTACGCGCTCCGTAATGCAGCTTCCATGACTCCGCCGGTCGTACCGAAAATATGACCCGCGCCCGATGCTGTTCCCAAAGGTGCGTCAAATTCTCCGTCGGACAACGCTTTAACGTCAATTCCTTCTGACTTTATGAGCCTGTCAAGTTCTCTCACTGTCAAAACAACATCAATATCCCTCGCGCCTGAAGCGTTCATGCAGTCAACATCGCACTCATACTTCTTTGCGGTGCAGGGCATGAATGACACGTGATATATCTTGTCGGCCTCAACTCCGAGAATTTGAGCGTACCACGTCTTAATGATTGCGCCGAACATCTGCTGAGGTGATTTCGCTGATGAGAGATTCGGAACAAGGTCAGGAAATTCCATCTTGATGAAGCGTACCCAGCCCGGGCAGCATGATGTGAACATCGGGAATTTTTCCGGCTTTCCTGCTGCTGCGTTCTTGAGTTTCGCTACAAATTCTGAGCCTTCCTCCATGATCGTTAAGTCAGCAGAAAAATCTGTGTCGAAAACGTAATTGAACCCGACAGCCTTCAACGCCGCCGCGAGTCTCTCAGCTGTTGCTTCCTCGTGTGAAAGTCCGAGCTTTTCGCCCCATGACGTTCTCACAGCAGGAGCTACTGACGCAATCATAATCTTGTCGCCCTGTGCAAATGCGTCGCGTACCTTCTGCGTGTCATCACGTTCAACCAATGCGCCGACGGGACAATGTGTTATGCACTGCCCGCAAACTGTGCAGTGTACTTCGGGATCTGTGATTTCTTTTCCGCCCGTAACACCGACTGTTGTGCGTGAGCCTGATTTCGCGATGTCCCACACGTTCATTTGCTGAACTTTCTCGCAGATCTGAACACAGCGCATACACTTAATGCACTTGTCATCGTTTCGGATTAACGGAAAATCGCTGTTCCATCTGAACGCGGCTATATCCTCGTGGTAAGGGAACGTGTTAATCCCTAAGTCGTTTGCTGTCGTCTGAAGCTCGCAGTTCCCGGAGCGGACGCACTCAGCGCACCTTGCGTTATGCTGTGAGAGGATTAATTCTACGTTCGTCCTTCTTGCCTGCCTGACTTTCGGGCTGTTGGTGATAATCTTCATGCCTTCCTGAACGTATGTGTTGCATGATGAGACTAAGCGGTCAAGCCCTTCGATTTCTACGACGCAGACACGGCACGCGCCTATTTCGTTTACATGCTTGAGGTAGCACAAATGCGGAATGGTTATGTGATTGAGCTTTGCGGCCTCAAGTATCGTTGTGTTTTCGGGGACTTGTATTGCCTTGCCGTTAATTGTCGCGTTTACCATTTCACTTCACGCCCCTCTCTGAATTTTCCGAAGCCGTAATAGTCGCACCGTAAGCACCTTCCCGACTCCTGTTCCATTTCCTCTTGTGTCATTCCCTTTTCGACAAGCTCGAAATCGTGAATACGCTGGTCAATCGGACGCTCGCGCATTTTGACTCTTCCGCAGGCCGGGCGGTTATGCGGTACAGGGTCAGGAATATCAACAGGAAGCGTTATCGGATGATGGAAGCCGAGATATTCATCAATGTTAGCGGCGGCGACTTTTCCGGCGGCGATGGCTCGTATTACTGTCGCGGGGCCTGATACGCAGTCTCCTCCCGAAAATACTCCGGCCATATCGGTGCCTTTCACCTGCTCGCTGTCAAATGCCTCAATGCAGCCCCATTTGACCGCAATCCCGGACTCCTCGAAATTGTGCGAGTCGATTCCCTGTCCGATAGCAACGACAATAATATCTGCCTCGATACGTATAGGATCTGCGCTTGCGTCTTTGGGAGCGGGGCGGCCTCCTTTGATGTTGGAGATCATCTGCTGTTTCACCCAGAGTGCTTTTGCTTTTCCGTCTTCAACTTCAACCTTCAGCGGTGCGGCAAGCTCTATGATTTCACAGCCTTCAACCTCTGTTGCTTCTACTTCCTCAGCTAATGCTGTCATGTCATCTTTGCGCCTTCTGTAAGCTAACGTAACTTTGTCCGCATTGAGTCTCAGTGATGACCTTGCGCAGTCCATAGCAACGTTACCGCCTCCGACAACAACAACTTTCTTTCCTCTGAAGTCGGGGAAATCCTCATCGCCGATTCTCCGCAAGAGTGTTACAGCCGACATAACGCCGTCTGCATCTTCTCCGGGGATTCGTAATGATTTGTCCGTGTGCGCTCCGATTGCGATATATACAGCGTCAAAATTTTCACGGAGCTTTGAGAGCGGGTAATCTTTTCCGCCGATTGATACCTCTTTGTGAACTTTGATGTCCCCGGCAGTGAGCAATGTTTCAATCTCTTCATGTAGGACTTCACGCGGGAGTCTGTATGACGGGATTCCGTAACGGAGCATTCCGCCGAGTCTCTTGCGCTGTTCAAAGATTTCTACGCTGTGTCCCATCATGCCGAGATAATATGCGGCACTGATTCCGCTTGGGCCTCCTCCGACAATGGCGACCTTCTTTCCTGTAGCGGGCGCGGGCTTCTCTCCTTCACGGTAAACAGGAACATGGCCGGCGTGATCTATCGCGTAGAGTTTGAGTCCTCTGATGTTTATTGCGTCATCGACCATTCTCCTGCGGCATTTGTTCTCGCAGGGGTGTTCGCAGACCATAGCGCAGACTGACGGGAACGGGTTATCTTTGCGGATGAGTCTCACTGCGTCGGCATAGCGTCCTGCGTTCACGAGAGCAATATAGCCGGGGATGTCTACATGCGCGGGGCATAACGTTACGCACGGAACAGCCCGGAATCCTTCTGATGTGCACTGATGGCCTTTCGCGTGCGCTTCGTAGTCCTCGCGGAATCCTTTCACGCCCTTCAAGACCATGTTAGCGGCCTCGTAACCTATAGCGCAGTCAGCAGATGTTGAAATTGCTTCGGCTGTCTTCTCGATCGTCTCAACGGTCTTCATGTTTCCTTTTCCGTCAATAAGATCATCAATGAGCCTTTCAAGCTGGGGAAGACCCACGCGGCAGGGAACGCATTTCCCGCAGGTCTGTGCGGCGCAAACTTTGAGGTAGCTGCTCGCAACGTCAAGCGGACAAAGAGCAGGAGGCGCACCCGTAACACGCCGTTCAAGGTCTTTGTGAAGGGATTCTACGGCGGCCTGAGCTTTTGTCTCATTCATAATGCTAAGGCGACTCAAAATTGATTCACTCCCTCGTTATTATTTGTGTAAATTTTACCCCTTGGATTTAATTATTATACCTGAAATTGTTACGGCCATAAAAATATTTGCATTTCGCTTTGAGACTTTACGGCAAAAAAAAACAGAGCCGGGATTTTCTCTCCTTGCCCTGCCTTAATGTTTTGTGATTAATCGTTCGTTCCTTGACATACTCCCCTCGCTTAAAAGCGGGCGATTCTGGTATCAACGAACCTTGCGCTCTTGCGAGTGTCTTACGGGTTCTCCTCCGATGGCTGATGCCCCAACCATTTTATTGCTACAGGCTAGCGGATTTCACACCTGCTTAACCTATTATTGTTATAACACAGCTAAAGCAGGGGGGCTTTCTGGTTCAGTTTGAGTAAATGTTCGGCCTGTTGTTTCTGTATGTCATTGTCGATTCGTAATAACGGTACAGAGAAGTTACAGCGCGTTTCATGTCATCATCATCATGAATTGCTGACTGAACATAAGAGAGCGCAGAGATTGTTACGGTGAATGAGTCTGAGTCAGCGTCAGGATATTTCGTTGTGATTTCGAGCGTGTGAGTCTTGCCGAGTTCATGCGCTGAAATATTCCCTATGCTTACGGTGTAATTATTTCCATTCTTCACGGCCATGTTGATATTGCCGCCGTCAAGATACGCAGAAATTTCCACGGCGTAATCATCTTTCGGAGTCAGGCAGATTTCTATTGTTGTCTCAGAGTCGAGAATGAGCGCGAATTTCACATCATCAACCCCGGAAGAGTCCGTGAGAGTTTTTGTTATTGCGTATTTCTGAGTCGCTGTGTCGGTCGCGGTGAAGTCAGTATCACTATAATCATTCGCTTGAGTCATGGCCGCGTGATGTTTGTTGATCTCCCATCCGTTATGGCTAGCTAATACCGGCTTGTACATAATGCCCGTAATCCATAATTGCTTCAGCTAGTGCGATTGTGTCTGCTGATTGAGGCTCATCGCCCGTTAGGACTGAGAGATATTGTTTTGCTGTGTCGTCTTGCGTGATTGTCTGATTGTCGCCGTAATTGAACACCGCGTGAATCTTGTCGGCCATCTGAACCGAATTGATATAGCACGTGAAGCCGTAAAGCGTATATCCGTTCTCCGTTATTGCCTCGAATGCGTAAACGGGCTGTGTGTTCTGCGACTTGTCCCCGCTAACGTCAAAATAAATGCTGCAGTCTTTCGACTCTAAACCTTCAGGCGCGTAAACGTGGAAGATGACTCCAATCTGCCCGCTGAGAATTAACGAGTGATACACAAATTCGGGAGTGCTGGAATCTTTCGGGGAAAATCCGTTCTTCGTCCATGCCGCTGTGAACTCAAGATTACCCGTTGAGCCTTTCTGAATCGTTACGGACATTTGCGAACCGTCAAGCCCTTCACCTGTCCAGCCCGTGAATGTGAAGCCGCCCTTTGTGGGATTCGTAAGCGTGAATGACTCTGACTCTATCGTATAGCCTGTGGGATTCGCTGTCTCAAATGTCGCTCCGTCAATGCCTGTGTATGTGATTGTGTAGGTTATCGGAGTCCATTTCGCATAAAGCGTAAGGCCGCCCGTTATCGCCGTGTCAAAATCGTATGTGTTCGTGCATTCTGAGTCAGTGAACCATCCGCCGAATGTATATCCCTCCGCTGTAAGGTCATCAGGCTTTGAGGCTTTTTCGTTTAACGCCGTGAATGACTGTGAGTCGGGGGCTGTTCCGTGTCCGTTCGCATTGAAAGTTACAACAATGGGATTGATTGTGAATGTTTTTTCCGCCGTCCCTAACGAAGCGTAATTGCCCTTGAATATTACGATGACTTTTGCCGTGCCGGAATTGATATTATCCTCGTAGGAATATTCGTAGTCTGTTCTTTTCGTAAGACTGAGAGAGCCTGCAAGCACAAGAGGTTCGGGAGTGATCCCGCCGCCTGTGTAAGTCTGTGCGGGGATTTCGTCAATCTGCGGGACGGTTGCAAGAATTGAGACGTTCCACTTGCCATTGCCGATGTCGGTCATCGTGATGTCGTAGAAACCTGTTGCGCCGTCAGTAATACTGAAGTTTGTCGGATTGCCCGTGCCATAAAATGCGCCAGTTCCGCCGGAATAGGGAATATCTGCGCCGTATGTGCTGTTGTCCAATCGGAAATTGCTGTAACTAGCTCCATATTCATCATCATATTTCAGGATATTGTATGCCGTCCCCTGCTGAAGATTCACCGTAGTAACTCCGTCATAGATTGTAGCTTCTTTCACAAAATCATGATCCCCCCAATAGGCCCAATGCAAACTACGTTGTGCCGTGAGTGAACTGCTCAAATTCTGCGCTTACTGTTACATTTCCTTTTGGCATGAAGAAGCTGTTTCCAGTTGACGGAACATCGTTATTCTCACTGTCCTTTACGGTTAATTTGCTGAGTCTGTAACCGAAATCGGGCGTAGCTGTCATTGTTACTTTTTCCCAATACTTAGCTGTTGCTGCTCCCGTAATTGTTCCGTGTTCAATGCCGTTAGCAATCGTAATTGTGTAATCAGTGTCATCTTTTGCCGCAATGATTCGCCTGTCGCCGTCCTCTGTGATTGTGAAGTAATCGCTTGCGTTCGCCGTAACATTCTCTTCACCGTGCATATATGTTACTGGGCCTGCAATGCTTGAAGCGTCAACCATATCAATATCATCATAAATTGTGATTGCCTCGGTTTCGTTTGTGCAGTTGGAATATTTGTACCCTGTGCCGATTCCGTAAGAGTCAGAACCGCCGGAAGCCTTCACTTTTCCGCCCTTTATGGTGATGTCGCCGAGCCTCGCTGTTTTTGCTTCTTTGCCGCCGTAAATGACTCCTGTACCGCTTCCCGCGCCCCATTCGCTGTTGCCTTTCGCTGTGATGTTCCCGCCCTCGATGATGATATTGCCGCCGTAAGAGTCAACATCCCATGCCCGGCTCAGTCCTACACCCGCAGACTGATCACCGCCTGTTGCTGTCAATGAGCCTTCGCCCTTGATTGTGAGAGTCGTATTTTCTCCGCCGACCTGAATCCCGGCCATGAAGGTTGTGCCTGTTACGGTGTTTTCTCCGTCAAGAATTATCGCTGCGCTTCCGTTGCAGATTATTCCGCCGTTAATGCTTGCGCCTGAAAGTGTGATTTCTGCGCCGTCAGTGAGTGTTACTGTTCCTTCTGTTGAGCCTGTGAGAATATCGCCGTTATTGGCCGTGAGCCATTATAGCCGCGTGTATCATTGCGTGTCAATCCTTTCTGTGAAAATTGATTCGGTATAAATTATTTCACATGACCTGAAAAAATAACAGCACCGCTTAATGACATTCACGAAATAAGACCGACATTCGCGAAAAAAAAAAGAAGAGGCAATACGCTGCCCCTTCCCCGTGAATTTATGCGTGTTACTTCACATTCTCAGAAAATTTCAGCCTCACAGAATGCTTCACGCTCTCATACGGCGCAAGAGTCATCAGTCTTCCTTCTCTGCGTTCGCGCTCACGTCCCATTATGTAGCAGGTTGACGGCTCAAGACCCAAAACGTAATCCCCGCTCTTCATGTTCTTCCACTGCGCCAAAATCGGCAATGTGTCAAGCGACCACGAAATTTCCGCCGTGATTCCGATCTCAGGATTCTTCAGCCTCGCAAATGCTTCCGTCTCCATCTCGTTGAAGAATACCTGCTCTTCCTCGCCGTCAATCGGCTTGCAGAACGTACACTGACTCGCTAATCCTTTTTCCGCGTATGGTGTTCTCGGTGTAACTTTGCGTTTTTCGGGAAGCTCAAGCGTTGCCGACTCGCTCAACATTGGCCAGCCGAAATTCATGTGATACAGCATCATATATTCTGCGGGTTCGGGCGTAAGGTTGGTGATTTCGTCCTCAAGCAGAATTTCACTTCCCCACGCCGGAATCGTGTAGCAACGTTTCACGCTGAAGCAATATTTCCCCTGCGCTGTCTCTCTGACTTCACCGCCGACAAAAATATTATCCCCCTCGCTGTAACCGTATAACCCCTTTGCGCTGAGTCCGTGAAAGCGTCCGTGAAGAGGGTGAAATTCTCCGTTGTCGGTGTTCTCCGGGCCTGCCGATAACAATCCGCAAGTGAAGAGCATTCCGCCGGGAAAATAGCGGTCAAATTCTCCGTGAACAGGAAGAAATCTCACGGGCGAGTCGTAACCGTTCTTTGTCGTGTAGTTGATGTTCACGCCCCTGTACTTTACGCGGCCGATGTCGAGCCCTGAGTCAGGCAGTATATCAAGCTCAAGCCCTCCTGCTGTCGTAACCTGATACAATCCGATTCCCTTTGCGTTGCCCTCGTCAAGAATCACTCTGCGGACTCCGTAAACCTGCTCTTCATTCCCAACGTAAGCGCGAAAATCTTTCATCATCATCTCAATACCTCCTGTGCAAACTTATCGAATGCCGCTAATCCTTCAGGCGTTCTCTTGTAGACTCCGCTGTCCGTCAAAACTTGCGCGAATACATGCCCGACTTCATCACGGAGCATATTACGCACTTCATTTTCACCCGTTAATCCTTCATGTTTCACCCGTAATGACTCGTACCATTTTTCGTGGGCTTCAAGGTCTGACGGGAGAGCCGTTTTCCCTTCAAACCATGCCGAACAGATTCGCTCCAGTGCGCTTTTGAGTCTCGCGGGCAAAACTGCAAGCCCCATTACCTCAATCAATCCTATATTTTCCTTCTTGATGTGGTGAACTTCTGCATGTGGATGGAATATGCCGAGGGGATGCTCCTCGCTTGTCCTGTTGTTGCGGAGGACTAAATCAAGCTCGTAATCTTCACCGTTCATTCTCGCAATCGGCGTTATAGTGTTGTGCGCCTCACCGTCAGAATACGCCAGAATCCCGGCTGACTCATCTGTATATTCACGCCATGCAGACAAAACTTTATCCGCGAGATTCACTAGTGCTTCAGGATTCTTTGAACGTAATCTTATCGCTGACATCGGCCATTTTACCCGGCCCGCTGTGATTTCCGGGTTATCGGTCATGTACTGCTTTTCGACAGGTGCAAGAGCCATCGCGAATGTGTAGCGTCCTCCCTGATAGTGATCGTGTGAGAGTATAGAGCCTCCGACAATCGGCAAATCAGCGTTTGAGCCTATGAAGTAATGCGGGAACATTGAGACGAACGCAAAGAGATTCCCGAATGTCTCGCGGGATATGAGCATAGGCACGTGATTCTCATCAAGAACAATGCAGTGTTCATTGTAGTAGCTGTACGGTGAATACTGGAAGTACCATCTTTTTCCCTGTAACGTTAAGGGGATTAAGCGTATATTCTGCCTTGCGGGGTGAGCGTTATGGCCGTAAAAGCCTTCATTTTCACGGCATAATAAGCATTTCGGGTAGCCTGATGATTTTATGCTCTTTGCCTTTGCGATGTCGCGGGGATCTTTTTCGGGTTTCGACATGTTTATAGTGATGTCTAATTCGCCGTAATCGGTTGAAGTCTTCCAGCAGATATTTCTTGCGGTGCGTTCCGAGCGTATATAGTTTGATGAGACTCCGAGATTGTAGAAGTAATCCGTTGCTTTCACGGGCGACTCGGTGCAAGCCCCGCCCGTTCCGGGGTCGGCCATGAGGGAATGAAACTCAGCAATGACATCTGACGGACGCGGAGTCAAAACTCCCATTAATTCGGTGTCAAGCAAATCTCTTTCTGTCTCTGTGTTCTCGATGAGGTGATTTTCTGCTGACCAGTTAAGAATCTCAGCGAGAATGGAGTCGGGCGATGCTGAAAATTTCTCGTCAATTTCTTCACGTTCAAACGAATGTATACCGAGAATGCCTATCAATGAATTTGCAGCCCATACAGAATCTTCAGGGGTAATCAGCTTGTGGTAAATCGCAAAATTTATCAGCCTGTTGATATGATGGTTGACCATGCGTAAAAGCCTCCTTCATGTGAAAATTTTTGTGGGAAATTATGAGTGTAATTTTACCGCAGTGAATGAAAAAATTGACTCCCGAACAAACGCCCGGGAGTCTTGTTTACTTCTTCAGCAAGTTTAGTGTAGCATTGTCCATTTCACCGCCGAAAAATTTTTCCAGCACTCTGTGAAACACTGAGCCTTCATCAGAAACACACGCGAAAAGAGTCATGCACGATTTCAGTTTTACCGCGTCAATTTCCCCGCCCATAACTTTAACGGGGTCATTCTCTTTCAGGTCAAGCAGCGCGGATGTGATTTCCCGCAAGTCATGGCCTAATTCCGGGTGCGCTAAATATTCTCGTGCCTCTTCTGCATTCTCAATCCCAAATTTTACAGAATAACCGCTCCTTCCGAGTCCCCTGAGCTGAGGGAAGATATACCAGATCCAATGAGACTCCTTTTCGCCCGCTCTGATTTCTCTTAACGCCTGCGGATAATCGTTAGTGTGATACGGGAAAAAACGTTCAAGATTGTATTTCGTCATCGTTACTTTCTTCCTTTCTCCCATCGCAAGCCCCATGAATACGCCGAATCCATATCGGAATGTCCGGGGAAAAACCGTATTAGCTTCTCAACGCTGAAAGTTTCATCATTAACATTCTCAAGCATAGCGATTGCGCACATAATATCGGATGTGTTGTACTCGTCAAGATTCACAACGAGCTCGGAGCTTCCCGGACATTTCACCGTCGCGACTCCGTTTGCGTCCTGCCAGTTCGCTATACCCTCGTATATGAACGTGTAGACGAGTATACGTTTGAACCGCGAAATCTCAGAGCCATTCACACGCAAATTTTCTCCCCCTGAAACATCGCCCGTCCTGTCGTCGCCGTCAAGTGATACGTAGGGGAATGAGTCGAAGCTCCCGAAATTTCCGCCCAATGCCTGAACAGATCCCTTCCTGCCGTCTTTCATCTCGTACAAACATCCCAAGTCTAAATCAATCGCAGAGTCTTTCTTTGAGAATGCGGACAATAATCTTTTGCGCTGGTTTCCTCTGTTCCAGTTGAGATTGATTACGATTTCGCCGAGCCTGCCTGATGATTTTTCGAGGCTGACTTTCTTCCCCTTCTCAAGAATTACTTTCTTCACGGGTTCGGGCGGTGATGTCATCTCCTGGCCTCCGTAATTCCTCAGCAATTCCCGTAATCCTCCGTTGAAGCCTGATGCTACAGCGTTGACTCTCCAGCAGTCTTTTCTGTAAATCTCTATGCTGATTATTGCGCGTTCGCTGTGGAAGTCTGAGCCTGAAAGATTCATCGTCATTGTGTCGCTCTCAGTCTCAAGCGTTAATGTGTGTGATGAGATTTCGCCCATCGTCCCATTACCGTCAATGCTCGCAGTGAAAACTAGTTTTGCGATTGATGCCGGAAGCCTCGAAAGGTCAGCCGTAAATCTCGCTCCGTTCCCGTAAGACTCGTATTTGATTTCAGCATTTGGTGACTCGGTCTGGTTGTAGAAGATCATATATCTGTCGTCTGAAAGTTTATCATCGCAATCGACTCCTAAGCACGAAAAATCGTAAACAGAATTTCCCGTTATGCTCATGTCGACAGCGATTTTATTTCCCGGAATTTTTCCCCGGAAGCCTCGTACCATTTCCATATTCATTTTCACCCCTGCTAAAATGGATAACTCACAGTATACATGAAAGGACTAATTTTCATTGGACGCAATATCAATAAAGGGTGCGCGTGAACACAATCTCAAGAACATTAACATTGACATTAAGCGCGGAAAATTCACCGTTATCACAGGGCCTTCAGGGTCAGGAAAATCATCATTAGCATTCGATACTTTATACGCAGAAGGCCAGCGGAGATATGTAGAGTCATTGTCAGCATATGCCCGCCAGTTTTTGGGAGTCCAAAAGAAACCCGACGCGGATGAAATTTCCGGTTTGTCGCCCGCAATATCAATCGAGCAGAAAGGAACAGGCCATAACCCGCGCTCAATTGTCGGAACTGTTACAGAAATTTATGATTACTTCCGGCTTTTATTCGGGAGAATCGGAATCCCTCACTGCCCTAAATGCGGAAAACCCGTACAGCGTCATTCAATCGACGAAATTTTAGCGTACATTCTCGGCCATGAAGACGGACTCAAGGCCGAAATATTTTCACCCGTAATTCGCGGCAAGAAGGGAGAATTTCGGAATCTCTTCAGCAGCATCAGGGAGAAAGGCTACACACGCGCAAGAGTAGACGGAGTAACATACTACCTTGAAGAGGAAATAACGTTAGACAAAAACAAGCGTCATAACATCGAGATAGTTATCGACAGACTCAAAATTTCAGCCGACAAACGAACACGATTAGCCGAAAGCGTAGAGTCAGCCCTCAAACTTTCCGGGGGATTCGTTATGATTAACTCAGAAGGCCATGAAGAATATACGATGACCGAAAATTATTCCTGTCCTGACTGTGAAATAGGTATGCCGGAAATTGAGCCGCGTTTGTTCTCGTTCAACAATCCCGCCGGGGCATGTCCTGACTGCGGAGGGCTTGGGAGTCATGAACACTTTTCACAGGAGCTTGCGATAGATCCGAATCGTTCAGTTCTTGACGGAGCTATTATCCCGTGGAAGTCAAAGCCGTATTCAGTAACGAAACTCAAAATGTTTGCTGACAAACACGGCTGGGATTTGTCGCCTGCATGGAAAGATTTGCCGCCCGAAATACAGAATTTCATCTGGAACGGTTCAGGCGATGAGAAGCTGCCGATGATTTTTGACGAGAAAGGAATCGCACGGCCATACATGGGACGTTTCGAGGGCGTTACGGGATGGCTTGAAGCAAAACTAAAATGGTTTGCGGACAACGAGAATGTAGCGGAGGAAGTAGCACAATACCGTGAAGAGGACGTATGCAAAACTTGCGGAGGCTTGCGGCTCAGGCAGGAGGCACTGAATGTGAAAGTCGCGGGATATGGTATCGGTGAATTTCTCACAATGCCCGCTGAAAATCTCGTGAACGTCATGAAGACTCTCAAGCTCACGGATTCGGAATCGTCAATCGTCGCTCAGGTAATGCCGGAAATCATACGGAGGCTTCAATTCCTCTGCGATGTCGGAGTCGGTTACCTTACGTTGCTGCGTCGTGCTGATACTCTTTCGGGGGGGGAGACTCAAAGGATACGGCTTGCGACTCAAATCGGCTCAAACTTAAGCGGAGTGCTTTACGTCCTCGATGAGCCGACAATAGGACTTCACCCAAGAGACACGGAGAAATTGATACGCTCCCTGAAATCGATTCAGGAACTCGGAAACACAATCGTTGTTGTTGAACATGACCGTGAAATGATGCAGAGTGCTGACGAGCTTATAGAGTTAGGGCCGGAAGCTGGCGAGAACGGCGGGGAAATTATCTGCGCCGGGACTTATGACGAGATTTTGAGGTCAGACGGCAAAACGGGAAAATATCTGCGAGGTGATGAATCTGGAATCGTAAAACGTGATTCGCGCCGCAAACCTTCAGGCTACATTCACGTGAAGGGTGCAGAACATCACAATCTCAAGAATATTGACGTTGATATACCTGCTGGAGTCTTTGCGTGTATTTCGGGCGTATCGGGTTCGGGAAAAAGCAGCTTCCTTTACGATGTGTTGTATAAGGGTATGCGTAGGATTCTGGATAAAGATTTCCGCGAGCGTCCCGGAAAATTTCAGACGATTGAAGGTGCTGAACAGTTCACGAACGTTATACTTGTCGACCAGAGTCCAATAGGCCGGACTCCACGTTCAAATCCTGCGACATATACAGGAGTCTTCACATTGATACGTGAATTTTTCGCGGGCTTGCAGGAGTCGAAGATTCGCGGATGGAACGCCGGAAGATTCTCATTCAACGTTAAGGGCGGAAGGTGTGAGTCATGCGGCGGCGCGGGGAGCGTGAAAACGTCAATGCTATTCTTGCCGGATATATATTCTGACTGCGAAATATGCGGGGGGACTCGCTACAATCACGAGACGTTAAAGGTACGCTTCAAGGGGAAAAATATTGCTGACGTTCTGAACATGACGGTAGACGAGGCCGGAGAATTTTTCCGGGACATTCCGAAAATCGCGGGCAAGCTCAAAGTGATTCATGACGCGGGATTAGGGTATATACATCTTGGGCAGTCTGCACTGACTCTTTCAGGCGGAGAAGCACAGCGCGTGAAGCTCGCAAAGGAACTCTCAAAGAAATTCACGGGTCATACTCTTTATCTTCTTGATGAGCCTACAACGGGATTGTATTACACTGACGTACGCAAACTTCTTGAGATTGTACACAGGCTTGTTGACGGAGGAAGCAGCGTAATATTCATTGAACATAATCTTGATGTCTTGATGTCAGCAGATTATATTGTTGACTTAGGGCCTGAAGGAGGCGAGAACGGCGGAAGAATTGTAGCTCATGGAACGCCGGAAGAAATTATAGCTGGTGATGAGGGATATACGTCAAAATTTCTGCGTGAATATGCAAGCATGATAGAATAAATTTTATCCATTAATCAGGAGGATTTGAAGATGAAAATCAAAGTGTCATTGCTAATAGTTGTTGCTGTATTCATTTTGTCGCCAAGAGCCGAAGCAATGCCGGAAGCTACAGCAATATTAGCGGATCTCTTCTGCACGTACCAGCCTGACGGGGCAGCATTCGGGGCAAATCTCGCGTCATTCATATCGGGCAGCAAGAGCAACAAGAAATTCACAGCAGGACTTGAGAAAGAAATATCCGAAATCAAGAAGAGAAAGCCTTACACGCAAAAAGAAGCGTTCTCAGACATAAAAGCGATGGTGAAAAGTGAGAAGCTCCCGGCATATATCATCCAAAAAGGCAAGTACAAATACACGTCAGGAATAAACGCCGTAATCCCTTCCGAGAATGTGAGACTGCGTTCACAGCCCAACACAAACGCGAAAATCATCACAACCATCAAAGCAGGCTACACGAAAGGCAAGAGCTATGTTCCCCCGGAAATTTCTGATTATCTCGGCGAATGGACAAGCCCTAAGTCAGAAAAATGGGTGCTTGTGAATTACAGGCCGTCCCTTACGTCAAACGATGACGAGAAAAAATTAGGCTGGATTCACGGAGATTACGCGGTGTTTGTTACGAACGATGACATAATGAACACGATTGACGTTTACGAGCATCCCGGGAAATATTTGCGTTCTGGAAATGTCGAGGCAATATCACCTGAGACTCTTTTGCGTTCTTACGTGGGAAATCCCTTCAAGGCCGAGAAACAGTACAAAGGGAAAATGGTTATGCTTCACGGGGAAATCACCGGCATAAAGACAGAAGACGGAATCCCGACGGTAGAATTTGACGTGTATTTTTCCGATCTGAATCAGCGGGCTATAGCTGTGTGCTTCATTCCTCGCGAAGATCCTTTGCTTGCGGAAATTGAGACGGGGAAGAACATAACGCTTCAAGGCTACGTAGAGAATATTGACACAGAATCGTGGAACAAGGCATTCAGAATCACGGACTGCAAAATCATATCAGCAAAATAATTTTAATCATCACGAAACATAATCGCCCTCCTGAAAATAAATCGGGAGGGTTTTTGCTATAATTCAGCGCATTAATCACAGAAAAATTCACAGGAGGCAAAAACTTCATGGCAGATTATGAAGTAAAAGATATGACTCTGGCTGAACATGGCCGCAACAAAATCAAATGGGCGTGGCAGTATATGCCCTCGATGCAGTTCAGTTACAGCAAGTACAAAGACTCTCAGCCCTTCAAAGGCGCAACAATCGCGGCATGTCTTCACCTCGAAGCAAAAACAGCGAATCTCCTCATCACACTTCACAAGCTCGGCGCAAAAGTCGCGGCCTGCGGATCAAATCCCCTATCAACACAGGATGATATTTGCGCGGCACTCGCTGAAGCAGGCGTGAACGTCTACAGCCATCGCGGAATGTCAACGGATGAATATTTCTCCTACGTCCGCAAAGTTTTAGCGTACAAGCCGAATGTCATTGTCGACGACGGAGCAGACCTCGTAGCAACTGTACACCAGGAATTTCCCGAACTCATACCCAACATTATCGGAGGCTCTGAGGAAACTACATCAGGAGTCAAACGCTTGAAGGCTATGCACAATCAGGGTGTTCTGAAGTTCCCGATGATAGCGGTGAATGACGCGCTCAGCAAATACTTGTTCGATAACAGATACGGAACAGGCCAATCTGTTTGGGACGGCTTCATACGCACGACGAATATGATTGTCGCGGGAAAAACAGTTGTTGTTGTCGGTTACGGCTGGTGCGGACGGGGAGTCGCAATGCGTGCCGCCGGAATGGGAGCGCATGTTGTCGTTACGGAAATTGACCCGCATAAAGCATGTGAAGCACTCATGGACGGATTCAGAGTCATGAGCATGGAGAAAGCTGCGGAAATCGGCGACGTGTTTTTGACTCTTACGGGGAACATTCACGTTATACGCCGTGAGCATATCGAGAAGATGAAGAACGGAGTCGTACTCGGCAACGCAGGACATTTTGACGTTGAAATCAGCAAGCCAGATTTGTCTGCATTGTCAGACCACATTGAACACCTGCGCGACAACATTGACACATACGTGATGAAGGACGGACGGAGAATAAATCTTCTTGGCGAAGGAAGGCTCACAAATCTTGCGTGCGCTGACGGTCATCCCATTGAGATTATGGATCTGAGCTTCACATTGCAGCTTGAGTCAGCATTGCACATTTACCAGCACAAATTGACGACAGAACCGGGACTTTACCCCGTACCGATGGAAACAGACAGGGCAGTAATGGAGTCGAAACTTGCAGCATTAGGAATCGAAATCGACTCAATGACTCCCGAACAGGTTGAATACATGAAGAGCTGGCAGGAGTAAATCAGAATGGCAACGTTATTCAAAGATGTATATATTGTTGACGGCTCGCGCGAAAAGGCAGAACGTGTACACCTTCTTGTGTCGAAAGGAAGAATCGCGGAGATAATTGACGCAGGAAAGACTCCCCCGTCAGCAGACAAAATAGTTTCAGGCCGGGGAAAAATGGCAGTGATTCCCGGATTCGTCAACGCTCACACACACGCGGCCATGACGTTATTGCGTGGACTCGGCGAGGAAGCTCCGTTAATGGAGTGGCTGCAAAACAAAATCTGGCCTGTTGAAGAGAAACTGACTCCCGACTATATATATTGGGGAACGTTATCGGCCATGCTCGAAATGCTTGCGACTGGTACAACGTGCTTTGCTGATATGTATTTCGAGATGGAAAGAGTCGCTGACGCTGTATTAGGTGCGGGAATGAAGGCGGCTTTATGTCGCGGAATAACAGCGGGCGAGCCGGGAAAAATTGAGCGTTCACTGAAGAATAATCTTGAGCTTGCGGAAAAATATCATGGCCGTGAAGGACTCATAACGATACAGATCGGGCCTCATGCGCCGTACACAGTCCCGTTTGATGACATGAGGAAAGTTTCTGAAGCTGCGAAATCACACGGGCTCGGCGTGCATTTTCACTTCCTCGAAACGAAAGGCGAACTCGATAATTTAGGCGTTGACCCCGTGAAATATCTTCATGATACAGGCTTGCTTGATGTACCGTATCTGACTCTCGCTCATGCCGTATACCTTGACCCTAAAGCAGAGCTTCCCGGAAATGTCGTACTCATTCACAACCCTTGCAGCAATCTCAAACTAGGCAGCGGAATTATGCCGTTACCCGAATGGCTTGAACGCGGATTCCCTGTTGCGCTTGGCACTGACGGAGCATCGAGCAACAACCAGCTTGATATGTGGGGCGAAATGAGAACGGCGGTGCTGCTCCACAAGGGCGCGAATATGAATCCCGTTTGCGTTACTGCTCTTGATGTTCTGAGAATGGCTACGTATGAGGGCGCAAGGGCTTACGGTTTCTCGCAGAAAGGAATGATTCGCGAGGGCTGGTTCGCTGATCTTGTGCTTGTGAATCTCGACAAGCCTCACTACATTGGCGTGAACGAGGAGAATTTAGCGGCGTATCTGGTTTACGCAGGAAGCTCCGCCGATGTTGCCGGGACTATGGTTAATGGGAAATGGCTTTACAGGAACGGCGAATATCCCACGCTTGACCGTGAAGAGATTATGCAGAAAGCTCGCGAGGCAAGAGAAGCAATCACAAAATAGAATCGCATAACTCAATCAGCAGTCAAAATTTCCTTCTCCTGAAAACGAAACGGGAGGAGGATTTTTTTATGTGTTAAAATCATTCTCATCTACAAAAAATTTATCACAGGAGGCAAAGTTAATGCGTAAAATTTTTGCAGCTGTTTTCATGTTGATAGCTGTGTGCGTACCTTCATGGGCTGATTATGACGTGAACGAGCCGCATGTTATCATCAACCAGATTTTAGGCGGCGGGGGCGGTTATGTCTCTCACAGTTTCATCGAGCTTTACAACCCGACAGACTCAGATGTTAATCTTGACGGATGGGCGGTGCATTACAGATCTTCGCCGGAAGATTCAGCTTCATCGGATAAATGGTACATGACGGAATTAACTGGCACGATTCCTTCTCATCATTCGTATTTGATTCTCGGCGGTGAAGATTCAGCGTTCGCATCTTCAGAATATCACAGCGATGAAAGAACCCTCAGCGAGTACGACAAAATACTTACAGGGGTGGTCAAGCGTAATTTACACGAAAGGTGTATCAGTAATTCTCACATCAAATCATGAGGAAATCCCTTCCGACTCAGAAATTTTTGACAACACGACTCACACACCAATCATAACAGGCTATGTAGATATGCTCAGTGCCGCCGGAAATGATTACGGCAAAGCAGGAAAAGAAGCCCAAGCACCAACAGCATACGATCAAACTTCAGCGCGTTAATGTCAAAGAAGAAAGGCGTTCGGCGCGTGAAATTCCAGGATACAGACGACAATTCACAAGATGCAGAAGCAACTGACTATTCAGCAGGCGACGTGTCAATAATATTCCCTCACTCGACATCATTCGGATCGTGGGACGAAACAACAATGATTGTCGCGGAAATAAATGCGGCGCGTAAATCCGTTCCGAAATTCTACGAGACTTACTGCACACAAGAGACCGTTACAACTTTGTCGGCAATACTGACTCAGATCGATACGGCTATAAGTGAGAGTGATACGGACTCGCTTGTGAGTCTGAATACGAGTCTTGAGGAAGCGTTGAAGAATGTCGCGTACAACTATGACAGCAAGATAGCTCAGGTTTACGTTGCGACGGATAAAGGCGACGGGACTTCTTACGGAACGAGTCTTACGAAGGCAATCGGTTACGTTCCAGCGCAGATGGTTGTTGTGAGCACTGACGGGGGAATCATGGCCGAGGATCTTTCTTGGGCCGGGCAGATAAAGGTCAGGGGAAATTCTACGTCAGGAGGAGCAAAGAGACCGTACAATATGAAGTTCTCAAGCAAGGTTGATTTGTTCGGATTCGGTAAGTCAAAGAAATGGGTGCTTCTTGCAGATTTCTTTGACCCTGCACTTATGAGGAACAAAACAGCGTTTGATTTGGGCGAAATGTTTGGGCTTGAAGCTACTCCCGGACATCAAAGAGTCGAAGTGTGGGTTGACGGTTCATATCGCGGAATGTATTTGCTTACGGAAAAAATTGAAGCAGACACAAACAGGGTGAACATCAACACAAAGAACGGTGATTTTCTTATTGAGCTGGATTACAGGACTGACGCAGATTCCGTTTACATTACCACCACATATATAAAGAAAAAATTTAAACTTCATGAACCTGAAGAGCCTACAGATGACCAGAAAGCAGCAATACTTGAAACTCTAGGAAATTTTGAGACTGTAATAATGTCAGGAACATGGGAGGAACTTAAAGCAGTCGTTGATATAGAATCTTTCGTGTCATTCTACGTGCTGAACGAAATAATGAAGACTGTAGATTTCAGCGGACTCTCTGTATATTTCTACTGCAAGGACGGAATAATGTATGCCGGGCCTGCATGGGATTATGATCTTTCAAGCGGCAATCTGGGCACTACGTATAATGATACACAGCGTTCTACAGAAGGAGTTTTTGTTGCAAACTGTCATTACTATGTGTACCTGTCAAAATTTACGGAGTTTCAGCTTTTAGTGTCGGAAAAATTACAGAAATTGTATGACAGCGGCATAATAGAATTGACATTCACAGATATTGAGTCTGATACAGAATTTTATGCTGATGCGATAGACAGGAATAATTCTACGTGGAGTCCTTCTGTATTAAGGGGAGGAACGCTGCAAATGCAGCCGAAAGCAACTTACGCGGAAAATCTCACGTTCCTCAAAGACTGGTTATCAGCACGCTATGACTGGATGACTGATTACTTCCTCGCACGCACATACATCTCATCAGACACATTCCCCGACTTAACCCTCCTCGCTTACGCAAAGACTCTCGACACCAATTCAGACTCCTTCCTCAGCACAACCGAGAAATCAGCCGTAACATCAATCAACCTCAGCGGCAAAAATCTCACCTCGCTGAATCTCTCAGGACTCGAAATCTTTACGCAGCTTCAGGAACTCGACATAACGAATAATCCATCACTCGCGCAAGTCAACATTCACAGCTTCAAGAATATCAACGTAACTTACGACGAGGCAACAACCTCACTCATCGACAGCATACCGGCATTCAGCAAACATTCTCTCGTGCTGAGCGGGCAGATCGGAGTCGACTTCTACATCACAATCCCTGAAGGCATTAACACAAACGGAGCATACGCAGACTTCACGATTAACGGCGCAACAGGAAACCCGGCCATGTTGAGCAATGCAGAGAAAACAGATGACGGCTATATGTTCACGTGCTACATCAATTCCGTACAGATGGCGGACACAATCACAGCGACATTCCATTACGGCGACGATGAGACAATCACGAACGAATACAGCGCGAAAAATTATCTCGACGCAGTTCTTTCTGACGGCACTTATTCCGAAAAGCTCGTTAATCTCGTCAAGGCGATAAAAGATTTCGGCCATTACGTACAAAAGCCCCTCGCAGATTATAACGGCTGGACAATCGGCGGAAAACATCAGGCAATGGACTGCGGAAATACTGACGTTGATATTCTCTCTGACATCGATAACGTTCAAGAAGCACTCTCAAATTTTGCGCTCGTGAAAAATCTCGAAAATACGGGAATCAAATCGCTTATGTTTAACCTTGAGCTTGAGTCAGAAACAACGATTAACATCTGCCTTTACCCGGAAGAAAGTTACACGGGTTCGGTGAATGCGTATCTTGACGGAAGCAATGAGAATATAGCCGTGAAACAGAACGACGGAAGCTACATGATCACATTAAGCGGAATCTCGGCTCATCTTCTCGGAGAAATGTACACGATTCACGCTGAGGCTGAAAAGAATTTTGACGTTGAAGTATCTGCTCTCTCATATTCTGATAGTGTGATAAAATCTTCCAATGATGATGACCTGAAAAAAGCCGTTATCGCTCTGTATAAATATTATGATGCAACCGTAAAATACAGGGTGAAAGACTGACACGGAAGGAGGGAATAACGTTGAAACACGAAGATTGCAGAAAACCCTATGAGGCTCCCAAAGCGGAAGTAATATGCTTCAGCAATGAAGACGTAATTACGGCCAGCAAAAAGGATACGCGCCTTCCGGTGATCAGCGGTAGCTCTTGGAGCAACTTGAGCAACTTGTTCTAGACATTTATGCGGGGTGAATGTGATTCTGTTTGCCCCGTTTTTGATTCATTTTCATCTCTCAAGATATTTTTTCACAGCGTCAATCAGTTCATCGATTCTGCTTCCGTCAGAAATATTTTCCCATCTGTATTCTCTCTGCGGCCTCACGTAATCACGCGCTATGCTTCCGTCCGTGTAAAGATTTACCGTCCTCAGATGCAAATATGTATTGTCGCCGAAATCCACAGCGTAAAGCAATATGCACGGCCCGAAATTTTTCCCCGGCCTCGCACGGAAGTTAGGATCTCTCTTCATCTGCCTGTTAGTTTTCTCCGTAGGGAACCATACGCTTATGAATGCCGCCTGAGAGTTAGCGCGGTCATATTCTATGTAGTCCGATGCTATGTACATCTCGTAGCTGTCATCTTTGCGCACAAAAATCATCCCGCCTGAATCTTCATGCACGGAGTCTTCACGCATTCCCGGCAAATTTCTCGGAGTCTTCTTTCTTGCTGACTGGAAGAATCCCGACAATATTCCCGGAGCAATCGCAAAGTTCAAATTTTGGCCGTCCGTGCGTAATTTCGTGGGCATTCCGACAACCTCGCCGCGCAAGTTGATTAACGCTCCTCCGCTTGACCCCGGCGAAATAGGAGCGGTGAATTGCACCCAAGTATTATTTTCACGGAACGCCGAAACGATTCCATTCGACACAGTACCGCTTAAGCCTTTAGGATTCCCGATTGCGATTACTGCCTCGCCCTGTCGCGGTAAATTTTTGCTTATCGTCAGAAATTTCACGGGGTACGGAGTCTTAACGCTCAATAATGCCATGTCCCTTTTTGAGTCGTAATCCTTGAGGCTTGCTGACATGCTTTTTCCGTTCTGAGCTGTTACGGTGATGTAGTCTGCGTTGCGAATCACGTGCCAGTTCGTGAGAATGTCCCCGGCTGAACTAACGAAAAATCCGCTTCCTGTTCCTGTGTTGGTCTTAATCATAACGATAGAGGGCATAACTTTCTCGACAAGATCCGCGTAATCTGGCGCAATGTTATTCTGAACGGCGGGGCTAAAAGTGTCGGTCTTCATTCGGAGCTGCTCAATCTCTGAGAGAAGGCGCGAATAATCTCGTGATGTTTCAGGAGAATGGGACGTGTAAAGGAAGTATGCGAGAGTCATTGCTGTTATCGTCGTCATAATCAGCGCGAGCTTCAGAATGATATTGTTACGGGGTTTGCTGTTTTTGCTGACGGTGTGAGAGTCTTCCGGCAAAATTTCTTGTGAGTCGTCCGTCTCTTCATGGCCGTATAGATCGTAATATGCCTCAACGAGATATTCATATGCCTGCTCAATGTTGAAACGCATCCGGCGCGCTTCGTCATATTCGGGCGTTCCAGGGGCAAAACGTATAGGGTCATAAATCGCTATTCTTGCCTCGTAATTTCTCTGTATGCGGTTGATGTCTAAGTCTTCATCTTCCGGCGAAATTCCCAAGTATAAACATGCCTCGTCAGGTGTCATAAAGTTATCGGCTCTCACGTATAATCCTCCGCAAAATTCTGCTTCCCATTAAGGCGCGGTTTTCTCTTGCGTAACTGACTGCGCTTTTCGGGCTTGCTCCCCATTCTAGTAACTTCTCGATTAATTTCTGGCTTGGTTTTTGCGCGCTCACGGCTTTAATGAGTACTTCATCTTTCTGTTTGATGTTTTCTCCTGCTGCCTCGATGATGATATTTGCAGTTTTCACGTGCCTGTTCATGACTGCGAGAATCAATGCTGTATTGCCGTCTGAATCTCTTGCGCTGAGGTCTGCGCCTGCTGTGATAAGCTCACGTACTGCGGGAATATTTCCGTCTTTTGCGGCTGACATTAACGCGCGGTTTTTGCCGGTTCCGTCATCATCCCTGCAAACTCTGAGGAGTGTTAATGCGTTTGTCGTGCGTCCTGCTGAAAGTGCTGCTTCAAGCGGTGTAGTTCCTGCGTCATTAGGCTTGTCGGGATCTGCTCCGTACTCGTAAAGCAATTCTATTATTGATGAGCTTGGATTGTTCGCAGCGGCTTCAAGAAGGGGAGTCGTAGTGTGATAATTTTTCCTGAGGATTAACGACTTCAATACGGCCATGAAATTTTTGGGATTGAGATTCACGACTGCATTCACAAAAGCACCGTCATTAACTGCTGATTTAATCTCGTCATAGAGTCCGTTCCGGCATAAAAGGCAGAAGTCAGAATCAGAGAGCGGCATAAAATTTTTCACCTCGCATGTGTTGATAGGATTATAGCGCATTAACAAGGCTGATAAAAATACGCTGTATGAATTTGCGATTAACGGCTAAAATATTAATCATCAACCCAAAATTACAGCTATTACAGGAGAAAAAGCGATGGCGAATAGTTACAATGTCGGTCAGCTTATCCAATCAGCAAAAAACGGAGACAGTAAAGCGCAATTATCTCTTGGCCTTTTATACTGTCAAGGGCGTGGAGTTGAGAAAAATTATTCTGCTGCAGCTGACCTCTTCAAGAAAGCTATAGCTGGAGGAAATAATGAGGCTCTGATATTTATGGGTATTCTTTGCGTAAAAGGGCAGGGAGTTCCGCAAGATTACGCCAAAGCAATGGATTACTTCAGGAGGTCTGATGAAACGGGCAGCGTGAAAGCGGCTTACTGTATCGGGGTTATGTACCGGGATGGACTCGGTGTCGAGAAAGATTACAGCAAGGCTTCGTAATGGCTGGAGAGAGCTGATGATTTAGGAGACACGAGAGCAGAAAAGGTTTTGAAGGATATAAAGAGCAAGAGTGAAATTGTTCCTGTCAGTCAAAATCGCAAGAGGGATACAACGAAAGAACTCATAGCAGCTATAGAGAAAGGAGATTTGTCCGCTGTCGCAACTTCGATAGCAGCGGGGGCTGATGTCAACAACAGAGATGAAAATTCTAGAACACCTTTAATGCTTGGCATCAGGATACCCAAACTCTTCATATGAAATAGTGAAATTGCTCATAGATTCAAAAGCAGATGTCAACGCTACAGATAACAAAGGAGACAATGCATTCGCCAGCGTAATATTGAGGTTCACACTTCTATTTTCTGACTACGAAACAATGAGAGATATTAATTACAGCCGTGAAGAAGGTTACATAAATTCTATGTTAAATATGTGCAGACTCAACGGCAATGCTTTTTTTGAGAATAAACTAAGCGATACGCTGAAAATCATACAACTTCTTCTAAATTCTCAGTGCAAACTTACAAAATTTTTAGGTAATGCTGCATTGAGGTTTGCTGTTATCTCAGGCAGTGAAATCCTTTTGAATCTGCTTATAAATAATGGAATCGATTTGAACTATAGAGATGAGAACGGCGATACAGCATTGATTTATGCAATTGTATATCATGCTTCACCAAAGATTGTAAAGATGCTCATAGAAAACGACGCAGATCCCAGCATAAAAAATAACAGCGGAATTATGGCAGGAGATATTCTCTATAATCACAGTTACGTACTACTTTCAAAATACCGTATCTCTCTTCCAAGCTCATTGCAGGAAAAAGCTCAAGAGGAATGGAACTCTGCTTCTATACAAATGTCCCTTTTCTCAATATTAGGCTCAATATTATTCATACTGTATATGCTTGGGAACTCAGGATGTCATTAAGCATGTGCCGAAAATACGGTGTATCAATTCGCGATTAACGGCTAAAATATCAATCATCAATCCAAAATCACAGCTCCAAAAATTTATCACAGGAGGATTCTATAGCATGAAGAAATTTGTGTTAGCTCTTGTTATTGTCATGGCGTTATCGGTCATGGCGTGCGCTGCTGAGTCCGTCAAGGCATATACGACGATGGAAGAACCGTTAGCGAAAGCATTATTTGACGCATTCGAGGCTGATACGGGAATCAAAGTCGAATGGGTAAGGCTTTCGGGCGGCGAGGCTATTGCGCGTCTTGAGGCTGAAAGGGCAAACCCGCAGGCAAGTATATGGGTCGGCGGAGTCGGTACGCAGCATATCGAGGCGAAAAATCGCGGGCTTTCGACTCCTTACCGTTCACGCGCTGCCGGGAGTATTCCGTCAAAGTACAGAGACCCCGAAAATTTCTGGACGGGACTCTACGTCGGGCCGATTGCTTTCTGCATGAACACAGACAGGGCGAAAGAGTTAGGACTCGACATGCCGACAAGCTGGGCGGATCTCCTGAAGCCTGAATACGCGAAGAAAGTACGAGTCGCACATCCCAGCACATCAGGAACAGCCTACAACATGATAACGACGGTAATACGGATATTTGGCGGCGATGAGGATAAAGCGTTCGCGTACTTCAAGGACTTGGCGAAATCTGTGGAGCAGTTCACGCGCTCAGGGTCTGCGCCGGGAAAATCTTGCGCGCTCGGTGAAATTCCGATTGCAATAGGCTACCTTCATGACCAGATAAAACTTCAGCGCGAGGGAGCAAAAATTCAGATCGCAATACCTTCTGACGGAACAGGATTCGAGACCGCATCAATGTCAATCCTTAAGGGAGGCCCTGACGCTCTCAACGCAAAGAAGCTCTA
The DNA here is from genome assembly GCA_946183145.1 of uncultured Fretibacterium sp. Classification (GTDB taxonomy): domain Bacteria; phylum Synergistota; class Synergistia; order Synergistales; family Aminobacteriaceae; genus JAFUXM01. The sequence goes on from CAMGZM010000001.1 coordinate 382,766, forward strand.
TGACTGGGTGTTAGGCCAAAAGGCAATGGACATCATCGCAAAATGGTACGTCATTCCGTTATCCGATAAAGCTACGCCGACAGACACGGGATTTTCACTCGCAGAAATGAATCTCGTCAACCAGAACGACAAATGGGACGCTGACAACAAAGAGAGGCTCCTCGAACGCTGGAACAAAGAAATCTCAACAGCTCCCGAAAAATAATTCCTGATTCGTCATGCCTCCTGTAATGAAAGTTGCGGGGGGCATTGTTTTATGTGAAGGAGATGAAAGAATGACGGAGAACACAAAGCCGATGAAGTGGCACAAGTTTTTGATTTACTTCTGGCTGTGGGCAATTGCAGTTTTGCTTGTTCTTGGCGGAATATCGTTTATTGCCGGAAAAGTATACGGGGAAATCGGAGACAGAATTTATCAGGCATTCCCTGTTATGCGTTTTGTTGATATTGCTTACGGCCTTGTTCTTATAGCTGCAGCTGTATACATGATATACACGCGGTTTCAGCTTGCGGGCTTCAGAAAGGGCGCGCCTCAGAAATTGCTGCTTCTTTTAGCGTTGAGTCCCGTTTTGGAATGGGGGTATCAGCTGATTCTTTCTGCGGTTACAGGAGTTCCGATAACAGTGATTCACTCCGCCGGCAGTTTCATCGGTGAATTAATCGGAACGGCAATAGCAATCTGGCTTCACAAAATATATTACGACAAACGCGCAGAATTATTTGTGAATTAATTTCAAGTGAAGGAGGAATGAATTTGAACAAGCGAATCATTAACTTCATCATAACATTGCTGTTTGTTGTGCTTGTGGGATGGTGGATATATTCAAGCGTCAGTGATGAGTTCATGAAACAGTCAAGAGCGGCTCAGATTCGCACGGTTGAGACAGTAGCGGCGGGTTACCCTTCAGGAGATGACGAGGTTACAGAATGGCTCAAGAGACTCGCTGAGGATTCATCGTCATACAGAGTCGCATATGTCCCGGAAATTCCCATGCCGGGCGAAAAATTATCGTCAGCACCAAAAGGAGACTCAGAACTCGCAAAACTCACGGAAGATTCTGCAACTGACTCCGAGTTCGCAAAAGGTTTCGACAATGCCGCGTATGAGGAAATCTACAGGAGCGTCAAAAACTGGACTGTAGGAACTCACGAGGAACAAGCGTTATTTTTCGCGCCTGCTGTTGACATTAAGAGTCATGAGGTTGAAGGGGCGTTAGTTTTCTCATTCAGCACAGAGGGCGAACGGGGATTCATGCGCATGATGAATACGCTGTTTTTCTGCGCGTTCGTACTTTTCGCGGTTGTGATATGGCAGCTTATGATGAGCCGTGATCCTATTGTCGGTTTTGCGCTGGCGGGATTATTTTTGATGACGCTGATATTTGTCGCTTATCCATTGTTTGAGGCATTGAGACTCTCATTCATTGAGGACGGAAAATTTTCCCTGTCAACGTGGAAGACGATTCTACAGTCAGAAGGCTACATGTCAGCGTTATGGGGAAGCCTCAAGCTAGGGTGCTGGACTGCAACATTCTCGACAATTGTGGGATTTCTTTTCGCGTTCGTAGTTTCGAGGACAAACGCGCCGTGCAAAAAACTCATCTCAACAATGGGAGTATTGCCGGTAATTTCTCCGCCGTTCTCGCTGACTCTGTCAATCATTCTGCTTTTCGGGAACAACGGACTCATTACGCGGTGGCTTCGTGTTGTCGGTCTTGACTTCTCGATATACGGTCTTCCGGGACTCGTACTTGTTCAGACGATGGGAATGTTTCCGATTGCGTTCTTGACATTGAGCGGGGTATTGCAGGCGATTGACTCGACATTTGAGGAAGCGTCATTGAATCTTTCAGCCGGAAGATTTCAGACGTTCAGCAAAATCACATTTCCTCTTGCGATTCCGGGTATATTAAGCGCGTGGCTTTTGGTGTTTACTACGTCGCTTGCTGACTTTGCGAACCCGTTATTATTGGCCGGAGATCTCAAAGTGTTATCACTCGAAAGCTACATAGAGGTTACAGGAATGAACAGACTCGGCTACGGCGCGGCACTGTCTATACTGCTGTTGCTTCCGACATTAACGGCGTTCCTTGCGCAAAGATTCTGGGTCGCAAAACGTTCATACGTAACAGTAACGGGCAAACCTTCAGGGAGAATCACGGAGCTTACGACACCGGGAGTCCGGCGAGTCTTAACGGGGATAATCTTTGCGATAATAATTTTCCTTGTGATGTTATACGGGACAATTTTCGCGGGCTGTTTCGTCAAGAACTGGGGCATTGATTACACGTTCAGCCTAGAGAATATCACGGAGGCTATAACACGGTCGACTGATGCACTATTCGACACAGTAACGCTTGCGGCAATCGCGACTCCTATTGCGGGAATCACGGCCATGATTGCGGCGCTGCTGATAGTACGCAGAAAATTTCACGGCAAAAAACTTCTTGAGATGTTATTGATGACTCCGTTCGCACTTCCCGGGACTCTTCTCGGAATAAGCTACATACTTGCGTTCAACCACGCGCCAATAATTTTGGTGGGTACAGCGGCAATCATCATCATCAACTACGTAATACGCGAGCTTCCTGTAGGTATTGAGGGCGGCATTGCTTCATTGCGTCAGATTGACCCGTCAATAGAGGAGGCAGCAACAGATCTCGGAGCGGATCAGGCTACAGTGTTCCGAACAATCGTATTGCCGTTAGTGCGTCCGGCGTTCCTTTCGAGTCTGTCGTATACGTTCGTTCGCTCAATGACGGCGGTTAGCGCGGTGATATTCCTGATTTCGGCGAAATGGTATCACATCACGGTGTTAATCTATAACTTCTCGGAAAATCTGCGTTTCGGACTCGCAAGCGTGCTTTCAACCGTTCTAATCATAATCGTTTTCGGGGCATTCGGGTTAATGCGTCTTCTTGTGCGCGAGAATGCAAACTTGATGAAGAATGTTACGTGATAGAAAGGAGATATGAAAATTGGCAAGCAAATCAGTAACCTTTGAGAACATAAAAAAGATATTCCGCGATCCACAGTCAGGGCAGGACGTAGCAGCAGTCGCGGGAGTGTCATTCAAACTTGAGCCGGGAGAACTCGTAACACTGTTAGGGCCATCAGGCTGCGGGAAGTCAACAATCCTGCGAATGTTATCGGGATTCGAACAGCCAACATCAGGGCGAATCATGATAGGCGACAACGACGTAACAAACACTCCGCCCAACAAGCGCGATACGGCGATGGTATTCCAGAGTTACGGACTCTTCCCTCACATGAATGTTGCTGAGAATGTCGGCTACGGTCTCAAGCTCAGGAAGATTCCGCAGAATGAGATTGATACGAAGGTACAGAAATTTCTTGAGATGGTTGGTCTTGGGCAGATGGGGAAGCGTCCGCCGTCGAGACTCTCAGGAGGTCAGCAGCAAAGAGTCGCCCTCGCAAGAAGCCTCATTGTTGAGCCGTCAGTCTTGCTTCTTGATGAGCCATTGAGCAATCTTGACGCATTGTTACGCGAGCAGATGAGAGTCGAAATTCGCAGGCTTCAAAAGTCATTGGGCATTACGGCAATGTATGTTACTCATGACCGAGTCGAGGCAATGAGTCTTTCTGACAGAATCATCGTCATGAAGTTAGGCCACATAATACAGATTGGGACTCCCAGCGACATATACCGAGATCCCGTTGATACATTTGTTGCGGGTTTCGTGGGGAAGGTTGCGTTTTTCCCGTGCGAGGTTAAGGGGATTGATGACGGGTGCCACGTTGAGATTCGCGGACAGAGATTCACGGCACCGAGATGGGCGCAAACTCTCAAGGCCGGGGATAAAGCGTTGGTGATGGCGAGGCCTGAATCGCTTTCAGTCGGTGAACCCGGCGCGGGCGTTGAAGATGGAATCGTTACGGCAAATATTTATCTCGGAAACAGCGTAGAGACTTGGGTGAAAACTGATTTGGGAAATGTTCTTGTGCAGATAGACAATCCCGATGTCAAAAAGATTTGGGCTGAAGGCGAGAAGGTATCATTGTCGTTTGACCCTTCATTGACAAAAGTATTAGCTGACGATTTAGAGAAGGCGTAAGAAAAATTTGACCGGGTAAGAGTGAAAGCTCCTGCCCGGTTTTGTGTCTATTCCCAATCAGCAAGAATCCTTCTGTCAACTTTGAACCACCACAATACAGCAATGATTACGAGTCCCCAGTTCAAAAGAGGAGTCGTGAAAAATGCAACGATAGCTTCATCCCATCCGCTAACGTCCTTCCCTGAGCTTGTTACCAGCGCGCACACGACATCTATCACAACCGCGAGATAATTCGAGTACGCCATTACAGCACTGCTCTTGCTGCTCCAGCCTTTATTTTTGCAGATGATGAAGATTACAGCGTTGACCAAAACAGCGAGAATGATTCCCGACACAGCACACCAAACCCTGAAGTGCATCGTGAATTTCTCAAGCAATAAGTCAGCACACATACATGCCGCAAAAAGAACGAGCGAAAACACAACGCACATTGAAATATGCCTCTTGTACAAATTTTCTTTTGCCTTTGCTGGTATTGAGTCTTGCTTTTGAAGAGTTGTTTGCGCTGACTGCTCCGCTGTTTTTTCTGTATGTGATTGTGCTTGCTTCTCTGATTCTTTCTGAGCTTTTCTTTCTGCTTCTTCTTGTGCTAATCTTTCTGCGTTTGCTTTTTTCTCCGCTTCTTCACGTTCTAATCTTTCTGCCTCTGCTTGTTTCTCTGCTTCCTCTGAAAAGTCATTCGCTACCTTCCAGCCTAACGTTTCAGTGATTGTGAAAGCCGTTGTTGCGTTGACAGCATTACCCCAACCGGGAATCCATCCTACAAGGAATTGTGATACTGTTCTTCCTCCGATTGCAGCTAATCCTGCTCCGAGAATACTTTTTGCAGCCGCTTCCGATATATCCATCCCGAAAACTGAACCGAGTTCGATTATCATTCCGACTTGTATCGCTGTGATTGGTATTGTGTCAGAGCCGGGAATTTGCGCTAATCCTAATGCTATTGCTGAAGCTGAAGCCGCCGCCGTGTGAATAATCTTGTGGCACTTGCTTTTGTGATATGAATCCATAATCGCCGAAACCTCCAAATTTTATGGGATTTGTTTATTATCCATAAAATGGGGGGGTAGCGTGTTTTTACTTATTTATTGACGGTTATATAGCGTAAATTTTTGAGAAGGCACAAAAAATCCCTCCCGCAAATTTTCACAGGAGGGACAAATTTTTTCAGCGTTAAAATTTAATGTATTGGGTTAAATTCTTTCGACAATAATTCTTTGAAGCCTTCAAGACTCATACTCCCTAAATCACCCTTTGAGCGTTCACGGACTCCAACTGTACGCGCTTCCTTCTCCTTGTCCCCAATCACTAGCATGTACGGTACTTTCTGCATCTGTGCGTCGCGAATCTTACGGCCTAATTTCTCGTTCCTGTAATCGACCTCAGAGCGCACTCCCCAATCCATGAACATATCATGAAGCTCCTTTGCGTAGTCCGCGTGATTCTCGGAGATAGGGACAATCTTCACCTGAACGGGTGCAAGCCAATACGGGAATGCTCCGGCGTAATGCTCAATCAATATCCCCATGAATCTCTCAATGCTCCCGAATACAACGCGGTGAATCAATACGGGCGTGTGTTCTGCTCCGTCATCGCCCCTGTATGTTACGTCGAATCGTCCGGGTAACTGGAAGTCAAGCTGAATCGTTCCGCACTGCCATGTACGCCCTAAGCAGTCCTCAAGGTGAAAATCTATCTTCGGCCCGTAAAATGCTCCGTCGCCGGGGTTGATTGTGTACGGCGTGTTTGTCGACTCTAATGCGTCCTTCAATGCCGCTTCTGCCTCGTTCCATTGCTCATCAGTTCCCATTGAGTCAGCCGGGCGGGTTGAAAGCTCAACTGTGTACTTGAAGCCGAATACGTCAGTGTACACATATCGGTCAAGCTCCATAATCGCGAGGACTTCATCCTTGATTTTTGACGGCTCTATGTACGTGTGCGAGTCATCCTGCGTGAAACAGCGAACGCGCATAAGGCCATGAAGGACTCCGCTCTTCTCGTGGCGGTGAACACATCCCAGTTCGGCGAGTCTCATCGGCAAATCTCTGTAGCTCCGTAACTGTGTCTTGTAGACGAGAATACTTCCCGGGCAGTTCATCGGCTTGATTGCGTAGGGCTTCTCGTCAATCTCCGTTACGTACATATTTTCGCGGTAATGATCCCAATGTCCTGACCTTATCCACAAATCGCGGTCAAGAATCTGCGGTGTCTTTATCTCCGTGTAACCTCGTCTTATGTGTTCGCGCCGCCAAAAGTCTATCAGCGTGTTCATGATTGCCATTCCTTTTGGGTGAAAGAACGGGAATCCCGGCCCTTCTTCGTGAAGGCTGAAGAGGTCTAAATCTTTTCCGAGCTTGCGGTGATCTCTGAGTTTTGCTTCTTCAAGGCGTTTGAGATATTCTTTCAGCTCATCGGGGGTCGCGAATGCCGTTCCGTAAATCCTCGTCAGCATTTTGTTATGCTCATCACCGCGCCAATATGCCCCGGCAATCGACAGCAGTTTGAAGTTGTGCAGCTTCGACGCGTCCGAAACGTGAGGCCCTCTGCAAAGGTCTGCGTATTCACCCTGCCTGTAAACTGATACTGTATCGGCTTCAATGTCGGTGATTAATTCTGTCTTGTATGGATCATCCGCAAAAATTTTCAGAGCGTCAGACTTGCTCATGTCCTCGCGTGTTACGGGTTCGCCCTTGCCTGAAATTTTGCGCATTTCGGCTTCAATCTTTGGGAGGTCTTCTTCTGTGATTGTCGATGTCGCGTCAATGTCGTAATAGAATCCGTCCTTTATCGCAGGGCCTACACCGAAATGTGAGCCGGGGTAGAGTCTCAATACCGCCTGAGCCATCAAGTGAGCTGTTGAATGACGTATGATTTCGAGTCCTTCGGGTGAGTCTGTTGTTACGGGGGAAATTTCGCCGTCAGCTGTTACTGTGCGTGAGAGGTCTGAAATTTCGCCGTTGAATTTTGCCGCGATTAATTTCTTGCTGTCGAGGCCGAGAGATTTTATGACATCATGAAGAGTCGCGGAGTCATTATTGATTTCGATGGATTTGTCTTCGTGCTTGAAACGTAACAATGATATACCTTCTTTGTGATTGTGATTGAGATTTTGCGTGAAAGGATAACACCGAAAGTTTTTCACCGCAAGCTGAATGAATCTGCCCCAAGTTTAAGAACCATACTGCAGAATGAATCTTCATCATCTGCGATAGTATACGGTGCGTATTCGCCGTAAGCTAAAGGCCTGCTGATCGTTAAAAGCTCTACGCCGTGTGCAGCAGCAGCCTTATTTAGTTTTTTCATCAGGCTTACAAGATGTTTGCCGTGATGAGTTTCGTAAGCTATACATCCCTGTTGATTTAATTGTCTAGCAAGAAGATACATTATGTTTTAGTCTATTATTATCTGCGTATTTATTAATATTATTCTATCTCTATAAATATTCTAATATTACCTCATCATGTCATTAAGAGCTGCTTTAAAATCATCCTCGCTTTTTATGAGATTGGACTCATATTTTTTTCTGAGGCATCGGCCAATGTCAGCAGAATATTTTTTATTCTTATACAAATGTATGTGAAGCCATTCGTTAAATTTTTTGTCAAAAATTGTATAGACTTGAATTTCAATAGGATAATATTTGCCGTCTCTTCTTTGAAAATATATATGTACTGCTCTGTAGCCGTCATCATTTTTCTTTCCTTTTGACATGTCCACAATCTTGAACAATGGATGTGTATTGCTCAAAAATTTTTCATAGCTTTTGCAGAAAACACGAAATCCAAGTAAATCATGAAATACTTTGCTTAACCGAAGGTCTGAGTCTTCATACCGTTCATACTTCTCATGTATTGAAACATAGCTTTTAATTCGGAAATCTATTCCTATGCTGTAAAGAATCTCATTCATGTTCAGCCAGTCAACAACATCTTCAAGTTCAGCAATAAGCGATGCTTTATCGAAGTATTTTAGTGTTCTTCCCATTGAAGTCTCTAATTTAGATTTATACGAAAGCTGTTCCAATATTTCTGGAGTAAGTTTTTTGAGCAAGTCCTCCATACTATTGAATAGTTCAATCTCTTCTTCTGCCATATTGATTCACTTCCTTGCTTATAGCAGAGATGAAAATTATGCGTGCATTATAACATTGTGAGGCTTGCGTTTTGAACAGCATTATATTTTTCCTCCTCTTGTGTTATCATTAACACCGCTTACACTCACAGCTCAGAACATAGCTTGCTGGATTGGCTTTGTCCTTAGCTCTGAAGTAATACACAGGAGGTTTACTCTATGATCCAGAAAGAAAAGAAACAGTCAGTAATCGCCGAGTACAAAACTCACGACACAGACACAGGCTCGCCCGAAGTACAGGTAGCAATCCTCACCGAAAGAATCCGCGAACTCACAGAACACCTCAAAGTCCACAAGAAAGATTTTCACTCGCGCCGCGGACTTCTCAAAATGGTAGGCTCAAGACGCAGATTATTGCGCTACCTCATGAACAAAGACTTCAACAGATACCGCTCATTAATCGAAAGACTCGGCCTCAGACACTAGGAGGAATCATCACATGAAGAAAGACATTCACCCCGATTATCAGGAATGCAAAGTAACATGCGCTTGCGGAAACACCTTCATGACGCGCTCAACGATGAAGGAGATCCGCGTGGGAGTCTGCTCCGCCTGTCATCCGTTCTACTCAGGCAAGAAAGGCAGAGTACTCACAGAAGCAGGCCGCCTCGAAAAGTTCCAGAAGAAATACAAAGGCATCAACTACGGCCAGAAGACAGAAGTATAGATTTATGCAGACCGTTTACGGGGGCTGAAATATGCTCCCGTTTTTATTATGAACGTAATCTTATTATCACACACTCCAGAACCTGACGCATTAGTAGCGGCTGCCGCAAGAATCTGTTACCGTGATGTTACGGCTGAAGATCTGCTGCAGTCAGAAGAGAAAAATTTATCCCGCAAATTGATAGCCGAGCTTTTCACGAGCGGGCATATGTCGACGTTTGAGCATGTTTCTTTCACGTTCGGCATTGACGGATTGAGCCGTGTCGCTTCACATCAGCTTGTGAGGCACAGAGTCGCAAGTTTCAGCCAGCAAAGCCAGCGTTATGTGAAGATGTCTGACGATGAAGAAGCCGTAATCATTCCGCCAAGCATCAAGAATAACCCTGACGCAAAAGCACTCTACATTGAGGCCGTGAGAAAATCACAGGAAACTTACAGGGCATTGACCGAGATGGGAATCCCGAAAGAGGACGCAAGATTTATCCTTCCTCATGGGCATTCAACACGCCTCGTTATGACCATGAACGCGCGCGAATTACATCACTTCTTCAGCCTGAGACTTTGCCGCCGCGCCCAGTGGGAGATTCACGAACTAGCACGGAGAATGCTGGAGCTTTGCAGAGGAGTCGCGCCCGTAATTTTCGACATGGCCGGGCCGTCATGTATTTTCGGGAAATGCTCGGAGTCACGTACTTGCGGAAAACCCTATATAGATATGGAGGATTTATTGTTTGCTTAAGAAATTTTGTTTGTGGCTGATGACCGCCGTTAATCTTTTCGCTGATGACGCAGAGAAAAAAATACCCGTCGGAGGCCAGGCAGTTATAGAAGGCGTATTAATGAAGGGAAAAAATTTATGGGGACTCGCAGTTAGGAGACCTTCAGGGGAAATTTTCACGGACAAATGGCCGAACTCCTCGCGCACTAAACGTTATCCCTACAAGCTGCCGTTCATACGAGGAGTCGTCGTAATGTGCGAGATGATGGCGACGGGATTCAAAGCTCTGTCGAAATCCGCAGAAGTCGCGCTTGAAGAGGAAGAAGAGAAGATGACCTTCAAGGATATTTTGCTGTCGATATTGCTTGCTGTCGTTGCGGTCGGAGGATTATTCATTGCGCTTCCATTATGGCTCGCGGGATTTGTCGCAGAGACTCCGCTTTACGTGAATATTACTGAGGGAATTTTGCGGGCGTTGATATTTGTCGGCTATGTCGCTGTGATTGGACTCTGGAAAGACATTCGCGAGGTCTTCAAGTATCACGGAGCAGAGCACAAGACGATTAACGCATTCGAACACGGATTAAAGATGACTCCCGAAAACATTATGACTTGTTCACGCATTCACCCCCGCTGTGGTACATCGTTTCTTCTTATTGCCGTAATCGTAAGCATAATTATTTTCTCGCCAGTTAAGACTCTAATCGCCGGTGAAAGTTTTGTGTTACAGGTTCTTGCGAGGATAATATTAATTCCCGTTGTGATTGGAATCTCGTATGAAGTTATCCGTCTCGCGTCAAATTCCGGGAAGTTCGGAATTTGTATCATCGCTCCGTTTTTGACACTTCAATATTTGACGACACGCGAACCAAATATTAATCAGGCCGAAATTGCGTTAGTCTCACTAGATACAGCACTGGAAGGAGGCATATTAGCATGAACATTGAGCCAAAGTTACAGGCAATCGAGCAGGAATATGACGACATAGGACAGAAATTAGCAGACCCGAAAATAGCTTCAGACCCTAAAGAATTACAGGTATTAGGCAGGAAACGCGCACAGCTTGAACCAGTCGTAATGAAGTATCAGGAGTACAAATCAGCGCAGAAATCTATAGCCGAAGCAAAAGAGTTAATCAAATCCGGCGACTCCGAATTAGAGTCATTAGCGCGTGAGGAAATCTCAGAGCTTGAACCGAAAATTGAGAGCTTCACTCATGACTTGACGCTGTTATTGCTCCCTAAAGATCCCAATGATGACAAGAGCGTTATTGTTGAGATTCGCGCAGGCACGGGAGGAGATGAGGCTACACTTTTCGCGGCTGACTTGTTCCGAATGTATGTGAGATTCTGCGAGCGTCAGAGATGGAAGATTGAAGTCATTGACAGCTCAACAAACACGGCGGGGATTGGCGGCTACAAGGAAATAGTTTTCAGGATTGACTCACAGGGCGCATACAGCAAGATGAAATACGAGTCGGGCGTTCACAGAGTCCAGCGAGTCCCCGTAACAGAAGCAAGCGGACGAATCCACACAAGCGCGGCAACAGTTGCGGTTTTGCCTGAAGCTGATGATGTAGAGGTCGAAATCAGGCCGGAAGATCTCAAGATTGATACGTACCGTTCAAGCGGCGCAGGCGGCCAGCACGTAAACATGACAGACTCAGCCGTGAGAATTACGCACCTTCCGACGGGAATTGTCGTAACATGCCAGGACGAACGCTCACAGATCAAGAACCGTGCGCGGGCTATGTCCTACTTGAAGACGAAACTTTTTGACCTCGAACAGCAGAAGCAGAACTCCGAGCAGTCAGCAGAAAGGCGCGGGATGATAGGCTCAGGCGACAGATCCGAGCGCGTAAGGACGTACAACTTCCCGCAGAACAGAATCACAGACCACAGAATCAATCTCACACTCTACAAGCTGGACTCGTATCTTGACGGCGATTTGTACGAAATGATTGACGCAATGTTACTCGCTGAACAGACGCAGAAATTACAGAACCTTGAGGCTTAATGACGTTTCGGAAAAACTCAAACTCGCGGGCATAAGCAATCCATTTCAGGAGTCATTGTGGATTATCGGCCATGCGCTAAATGTTGGGAACGCTGAAATATTTTTGCGTGATGAATTTTCACCTGACGAATCAGAGAAGATTGACGCGCTAATTTCACGGAGAATCAATCACGAGCCATTGCAGTATATTCTTGGTGAGGCTGACTTTTACGGGCGTGATTTCGCTGTAGGGCCGGGCGTTTTGATCCCCCGTCATGACACAGAGACTCTCATTGACGGCGTGAAGGAATGCTTTTCGCGTGATGAGGCTTTCACGTTTCTTGACTGGGGGACAGGTTCGGGCTGTATTGCCGCAACAATCCTTCTTGAGTTCCCAAATTCACGGGGCTGTTTGCTTGATGTGAGTCCTGACGCGCTGAATTATGCCCGCAAAAATATTAACGCTTACGGCCTCGATAATCGCGCAACATTTTCTGTTACGGGAAATTTTGACCTCATAATCAGCAACCCGCCCTATATACCTTCATGTGAAATTGATGAATTAATGCCTGATGTGAGAGATTTTGAGCCTCATAACGCGCTTGACGGCGGCCATGACGGAATGACTTTTTACAGGGAAATTTTCACGCTCGCAGCCAGCACGCTCAAGCACGGAGGGTATATAATTCTTGAGACGGGAAATCTTGAGCAGGTTAAAGAGATTGAGACTTGCGGAGGATTTGAGACAGTCAGCAGAATTTTTGACACGGGGAATTTTCCTCGCTGTATCATTCTAAGGAGGGTTTGACGTGAAAAGGAAGGGAGAAACTTTTGCGGAATTTTTGACGGCGGCGACTGTTTTCGGGATTATTGCGGCGAGTATGTTCGAGTTCATGGCCAATCAGACACAGACTCTCGCGAACATCAGAGACCGGGACAATCTGATTTACGGCGCGCAGGTCGTTTGCAACTGGAACATAAGCAGAGACATAACAGTGTCAGGACAAACGGTAAAGGTAAAAAATCACAACATACTTCACAATGTTGACCACGATATAAAAGCAGGACATAAATATGGTGTGTTAAATAATACAACTCCGACATATCACTACAGGAATCACGACACAGGCCAAGACCCCGAATTTACAATAAACGCTGACGAGCAAAACTCACCGATAACATACATACAAGAAACAATTGTCAGCTTCGACTGGGACAAACAGCATAACATTCTCACAGTCAAAAACAACAACACTTCAATGACATTCACGCTCAAGCCCTAATAGTTACGGTTCTTCTTGCACTCGTGGTAGATTCTCATGACGGCCTCTACGAGTTTATACACATCAGGCTTCAACACGTGCGTAATCTTCAGCTTCTCCGCACGGTCTAAAAGCTCCTTCACCATTATCGACGAGAATAATATCACCGGCATATTCTCAGTCCGCGAGTCATTCCTCAACGTCTCAACCAGACTCAGACCGTCAAGCAGCGGCATCTCAATATCAGACACAAGAAGGTCAAAATTCTCCCCCTGGTCAAGCAATAATTTCCGCGCCTCTACTCCGTCCTTCACAGGGTAAATGCTCGTGAACCCGGACTGCTTCAGCACATCGCATGTCTGCTGTCTCAATAACGGCGAGTCATCAGCAACTAAAATGTGAAAGTCCTCAACATGGCCGATTTGCCGGTGAAACGTCTCAAGTTTGCTCTGGTCGAACATGTGTTCAGCAACCGCCGGAGCAGTCTCCTGTATTATTGCCTCGTAATCAAGAAGCAGGATATTTCTTTCATCACGCTTGATGATGTAGAGCACCCATTTCAATGAAACACCGCGCATTTTCGAGGAGTCTAAATCTTCCGCATTCACCTGCCGTATTCTCTCTACTCCGTCAACAAGAAATCCTAATTTTATGTCGTTGAACTCAACAACCATTACTTTTGTGTTCGCCATCGGAACGGTTGAATTTATCCCTAAGAAGATTCGCAGGTCTATCAATGGCAGAAGAGCATCACGCAATGTAGTTATGCCGACAAAAGCAGGCGTTTTTGTGGGAACAGGACGGCACCCAGTCCACCGCAGAATTTCACGGGTCTTGTTTACGTTTATCGCAAATGCGTCCTTGCCTAACGTGAATACTACTACTTCCCATTTTTTGCTCGCAGCTTCTACGTTGCGTTTCTCTTCCATTGTGTGAGACTTCCTCTCTTTGATTGTGAACAATTAGATTATAGCTTAAATTTTGGTTTTTACGGGATATAATAAGCCAGTTGATTTTATCCCGTTAATAGAAAGGATTGTTATTACCGTGCGAAAGACACAAAGATTATTTCTCCTCGTCTTGGCGTTAATTCTTTGCGCTTCTCAGGCGTTCGCGGCTTCATCACGTTCATCAATGCCGCCGGGAGTCAGAAGTTTTGCGCCAACAGGAACAGTGCCCGAAAATGTTTCGTTCATCATCGTTTTCACTTCACCGATGGTAACACGCGCCCAAGTCGGAAAGTCAATCACTCCCGAAAATATTTTGTTCCCGTTTGAAGTCAACCCGCCTTTACAGCTCGAAGGGAAATGGCAGAATGACAAGAAATTTACAGCGCGTTTGCTTTCACCTTTGAGGAACGCTACGACTTACACAGCAACATTGCGCGATGACCTCAAAGACAGGCGCGGGAAATCTGTCGGCCCGGGTGATTTCCGCTTCAACACTGAGGGATTATCGCCTACTGATATTCGCGCTTCAATGGGCAGGGACGGTAATGCGTATTTCTCCCTCACGTTCAACATGAAGATTGACCCGGCGAGGCTTCAAGGCTTTATGCGTATCCTTAACGCTGACGGCCAAGAGATGAAGTACTCCCTCAACGGCGCGCTGCCTTCACGAACTATACGGGCTTCCGTTCCAGTCAAAAAGACTTCATCACGTCAGAAATTCACCGTGAAAATCTCAGCTGGACTCAAAGCTGGCGAGGGTGATTTAGGGATTGACCGCGATATTTCACAGAACGTAATACTTGATCCGGCGTTCATGGTTCAGGAGCTTCAAGCAGAAAGAGAGAACACTATACGCGCAAATCTCAATTTCGGCGCAGACCCTCAGACCGTGAAAAATTTTGTCCAGATTGAACCCGCCGCTGATGATGCAACATTTGAATCGGGATGGAGCGATGAAATTCTCTATATCCGCTCAAAAAGTTTCAAGCCCCGCTCGCGTTTCGTAATCACATTCAAGAAAGGTTTTCCCTCAAAAGGCGGTTTAGTCCTCAAAGAAGACTTCAAGCAGGCCGTAATAATGCCCGATTTAGAGCCGGAAATCACGCTCCCTTCAGCAGGAACATATTTAGCTCCGCTCAACAACGGGTTAATACCTGTGGAGCTTCTCAACGTCAGAAAACTTCAGATTGACTTGTGGCGGATGTATGAGAACAACATTCCTCACGTGCTTAATGATGAGTATGAATACTTTGACAAGGACATAGCACACAGAGTTTTCACGAAAGAAATCCCCGTGAATTTGCCGCTCAATGAACGAGTGCGCAGAAGCATTCCTGTTGACGAAATGACTTCAGGCGACAGAGGGTTATTCCTCCTCACTGTGAGAAATTCTGACTCAGAGTGGTGGGACGAATCACAGCAGATGATAAGCCTTTCAGATTTGGGCGTTATCGCAAGAATGTGGGAGGACGGCGCGTTAATCTGGGTTAATTCTCTCACGTCAGAGAAAAGCAGAGGTGTAGCAGGCGCGAACGTCAAAATATTCTCCGACAAAAAGCAGCTCTTAGCTCAGGGAAAAACAGAAGCCGGAGGAGTCTTCTACTATCAATTGCCTGACGGAAAAACTTGGGACAATGACAACAAGCCCGCAATCGCAGTAATCTCAAAAGGCAATGACCTCACATATTTACACCTCACACGCAATTTGCTTAACCGCGAAATTTTTGACACTTCCGGCCGTGAATGGTTCAAATCAGGTTATGACGGCGCAATATTTTCACCAAGAGATATTTACAGGACGGGTGAAAGTGCCGTGTTCAAGTTCATCGTGCGAAATTCTGACCTCACTACGCCTGACGCATTCCCCGTTTTATTCATCGTCAAAGATACTTTAGGCCGAAAAGTCAAGCAGGAGTCAATCACTCTCAACGCAAAAGGAAGCGCAATAGCAAACCTCGATTTGCCCTCAAACGCTCTCACGGGAACATGGTCGGCATATATCGCAGTTCCTGGAAATGAGTCAAAGCCTATAGCCTCGTACAAGTTTCACGTTGAGGATTTTGCGCCCCCGCGTGTAGAAATTACGCTTAACACTCACAGGCCGTACTTGATTCACGGTGATACTTTCACGGCGGATATTTATGCGAAATGGCTTTTCGGTGTTGACGGCGCGAATTTGCCCTACAAAGTTTCATGGCGTGCTGTTGAAGGCAAGTTTTCACCGGCGCAGGACAGATGGAAAGGCTACATATTCGGCGACTCTTCACGGAAATTTGCGGGCGATGAGGGCGAATTTGACCCCGAAAATCTCGACAATTTCGGCAAGGCCCGCGCATCTCTCGAACTCAACAGCGACTGGGAAGCACCTTCCGTAATCAACGTAACTTTACGCGCTGAAGTGCAGGAAGACTCCGGGCGTTGGGTTAATGCCTCAGTAACAAGGCCGTATTACTCAGTGCCGTATGTGCTTGGCATTGCTCCCGAAAATGATTCGTTCAGCGTAAGGAACAGCGCAAAATTCAGAGTCGCCGCCATAACTCCCAATGAAGAACCAGCAAACCCCGGCGAACTCACAGCAGAGTTGTGCAAGATAACATACAGCTACAACATGGTAGAAATTGACGGCCGAAAACGCTGGCAGTCAACAGAGGAAATACAGCCCGTAAGCGAAAAGAAATTAACCCTCAAAAATGGACTCGGTGATGTCTCATTCACGCCCGAAAGTTACGGGAATTACCTCGTGAGAATCTCCGACAATGACGACAGCGCAAGGACAGTCTACAGATTTTACGCGTCAGATCCGGAATATTCCGGCGGCGGCTCTCAGCTAATCGACAGAATCGAAATCACTCCCGACAAAGACACTTACAGGCTCGGTGATACAGCGCACGTGAAAATCAAGGCTCCTTTCGGCGGTCTCATGATGATTACGGTTGAAGGCGCAAAACTGATTTCACGCAACGTTCGCGAGGTTGAGCAGTCCGAATTTACGTATGACATTCCTATTGTGCAGGATATGAGGCCAAATGTATGGCTGTCAGCGTGGCTTGTGCGTCCTGTTGTGGCTTCTGACGAAAAGCAATGGGCTTCTCACCGCGCTATAGGTCTCGCACGAATCAAAACCGACTTGTCCGATTACCGCATAAACGTGGGAATCTCAGTCGCAAAGAAAGCAGAGCCATCCGCAAAACTCCCCGTAACAATCACGCTCAAGGGAGCAAGCGCAATGATTAGCGCAAATTCTGACGTAGCAATAGCCCTCGTTGATGACGGTGTATTAGGCATGACAAAATACAAAGTCCCCGACCTTCTGACTCATTTCTGGGGAATGAAGAAACTTAACTCAGAAGGCTTTGACATGTACGACCAGTTAATACCCGTTGAGGACAGAGCGACAGAGATACTTCACCCCGGCGGTGATGCTGGCATGGATGCTTTTGCGCTTGACGGCAATATTCAGCGTTTCAAGATATTATCTCTCTTTGAGGGAGTCCTTTATCCTGATGAACGGGGCATAATTCAGACTGAACTTGATTTGCCGGAGTCGTCAACAAGAGGAAGGCTCTTTGTAGTTGCGGCTTCAGGAAGGAGCTTCGGTTTTGGCGAGGAAACTATAGAGATTGCGCGTGATATTGTTACGGAGGCAGGGTTACCGAGATTTGCGGCGCCGGGCGATTCGTTCACAATTCCCGTCTCAGTCTTCAACACTTCAAGCCAGAACAAAGACGTGAAAATTAATCTCTCTCCTATCGGTTTAATGCTCGATAATTCGTACGCGGAACTGAAAATCCCGGCCGGGTCAAAAGCCTCATTCACAGCAAAAGCTACAGCACTCGGAGGAGCAGACAACGCCTCATTGAGCATAGCAACATCATGGACGGAAAACGGCGCGGAAAAGTCATTCACGCAGGATATAGAGATGCCAGTCCGCCCCGCATGGCCGACCGTAACATTAGCAGGCTCAGGAGTATTTCATGAGGGAAAAACTGAGCTTGATATACCGTTCGCAGATTTTGACGGGAAAATTACAGGCTCGCTTGCATTAGCCAATACCCCCGCCGTAAATGTGAATCAGGCTGTGAATTTCCTCACTCAATATCCTAACGGCTGTCTTGAGCAAACAATTTCGTGTGCGTGGCCGTTCCTCGCAGTTCCTGACGCAGTAGCCGAGCTTGATCCGTTAGTGTTCAGTGATGAGAATGTGAGACTGAAAGCAGAGTCAGCGATTACCCGCATACAGTCTATGCAGTTGTACAACGGTGCGTTTGCTATGTGGCCGGGGACGACTCAGCCGTATAACTGGGGAAGTGTTTACGCGGCGCATTTCCTTTTGAGCGCGAAAAATGCCGGGATAAATTATCCTGAAGAAATGCTAACGGGAGTCATGAACTGGATACGTGAATTTCTTGCGTCAAATCCTGAGTACAAATATGACGGTGAAGAGAAAGACGACATGACAGCAAAAGCATACGCGGTGTATGTCCTTGTGCTTTCGGGTGAAAAGCCGCTGGGATGGATTGAGTACTTGCGCGAGAATATTGACAGCCTTCACCAGTCAGGAAGAATATATCTCGCAGGAGCGCAGGCAGTTGTTGACGGAAGAGCGGACGCACTCCGAAATCTTGAAATCGGAAAACGCACGGGCTATTCAGGAATGACTCTTGAGTCTGACGCACGGAACACAGCAGTACTCCTCACAATGTGGCTTGATGTTGAGCCTTCCGCGCCTGAAGTTACCGAGCTTGCAGCGAGATTAGCGGGCCTCAGGTGGTACAGCACGCAGGATAACTCATCGGCAATAGTCGCGCTTTCACGTTACAATGTTGAGACCGCCGGAGCAAAAAGCGAAATCACAGCGAACGTCAACACAGAGACTTCCGACAAACCTATTCTTTCATTCAAGAGCGGTGAAGGAACATCAGCCGTAAACATTAACGAGCTTCCGAAAAACGCAAATATTCTCATCGAGGCAAAAGGAGCGGGGCAGGGCTGTTACTCATGGAACATAACAGGAGTCCCGAAATCACAGCCGAAATCAGAGCGCAGGAATATCAATGTCGAGTGCGTATATTATGACGAGGCCGGGAATATCATCGACTTCACACAGCCTATTGATCACGGAAAAATCATCCGCGCAGTTATCAGCGTGAAGCCTTCTATGACCGTGAACAATCTCGCACTGAGCTACTTATTGCCCGCAGGTTTTGAGATCGACAATCCGAGACTCAATGACGGCCATGAAGACTCAGAGTCATACACGGGAGTCGTGAGTGATATACGCGATGACAGAATCGTACTGTTCTTCGGGAGATTGTCGGGTGAAAGGTCTTACGGTTTCAGCATGAGAGCTGTTACGCGGGGAACGTTCAAGACTCCGCAGATAAGCGCAGCGGGAATGTATGACCCCTCAATCAGATTTACGGGAAATATTCAGCCCGATGTAACAATAAGGTAACAGGAAAATTTTTGTCCCCTCTGTATTAACGCAGGGGGGATTTTTGTTATCTCATAAAGTACATGATGATGTTTATGATGATGATGATGATATTCGCCGCTGACAAAATAACCGTGAACTTCATGAGCTTTGATGAAGATTTATTGTCATGATTTGATGTGTTGTGTTCTCCGTCAGAAAGAGCAGACAATTCATCTTTTACGGCTTCACGTACTTCATGAATCAACGCCGTATTATTCTCCTCAATCAATGCTGAAATTTCCCGCGACAATTCAGCAAGAGCTGTGCTGTGTGATTTGCTCTCAGCCCTGATTAATCCCTCAATGCCCGATAACGCTTCACTGTCAACAGAAGGCCGCAAAGTTTCAGGAATATTTGCGGAAAAATTTTCGTGGTTTTCTGCGTAAGTCTCAAAGAATGCTTTAATTCCCTGCGTCAAAGTATCAATTCTCCCTGAAATTTCTTCAAGCTCATTCAAGACAGGCTGATTATCCGGTGCAATTACTTCCTGAGGCTTAATGTTAGACTGCAAAATATCGGGCAGGCGGTCAAGAGATTTTCTCATTGCTGAAATTTCCTCAAGCACATTCCCAACAGACTGCATGATTATGCTTCGTCCAGCGCGTGAGTCGTCAGCAGAAGAACGCAGAGTCTTGACGATTTCGGAGCGCAAATCCTGAGAAGCTCTGTTAGTGCGTTCAATTGCGCCAGAAAAATCGGTTGACGGGATTGCAGATGCAAGGGATTTTGTGAGAGAAGGGAGAATCATAGCAGCGAGTTCAGAGACTAAGCGGGCAGTAGTAGGGTCTAAATCGTCGGGCATGGTAAAATTTTCAGCTCCAATTAAAATTTGAGATGAGACAAGTATATATCATGAAGGTGAAAATTTGCGTATAAGAATAGGCACGAGGCCAAGCCCTTTAGCGTTATCGCAGGCGGGAATAATTGCGAATGTGATAAAAACTTCATGGCCGGATGCAGAAATAATCACAGTCCCAATCAAAACAACAGGCGACCGAAATATGACTCCATTCAGCACAGACCCTCAGGGGATAAAAGGAATGTTTACGCGTGAGATTGAAGAAGGGTTATTGCATGGTGAGATTGATATAGCAGTACACAGCTTGAAGGATTTGCCCGTGAACATGAATCCCGAACTGCCTATAGTGGCGTATTCACGGCGGGGGAATCCTTTTGACGCGCTGTTGATGAACGGGAGCGGGAATGTTATCGGCTCATCGTCATTGCGGAGGCGTTTGCAGATTGAGAGATTATATCCTGACATGAAGGTTATACCCGTTCGCGGCAATGTAGGAACGAGACTCAAGAAACTTGATGACGGTGAAATCTCCGGGCTTGTGTTAGCGGCCTGCGGTCTTCAGAGATTGGGACTGACTCACAGGATTGCTCATATATTTACGGCTGATGAGATTATGCCCTCAGCGTGTCAGGGGATAATAGCGTGCCAGGGGCGTGCGGGTGAAAATTACTCGTGGCTATCGTGCGTTGATGATGATGATTCACGTGATTGCGCGATTGCTGAGAGGAGTTTTTCGCGCTGTCTTGGTGCTGGGTGCAATATTCCGGCGGGAGTTTACGCGGAAATTCACGGGGAAATTATGACGCTTAAGGGGTTATACATTGATGATACGGGGAAATTTCACCGGGGAAAAATTTCGGGAAATCGCAGAGAATGTTCAAGTTTAGGACAAATATTAGCGGAGATGATATTACGATGACGGGGAAAATATATCTTGTCGGGGCCGGGCCGGGCGATTTGGGATTGATGACGCTGCGAGGGCTTGAAGTTTTGCGGCGTTCTGACGTAGTAATCTATGATCATCTTGTAGGCGAGGGGATTATTGCATTGATTCCGAATAACGCACAGAGGATTTACGCGGGAAAAATTGCGGGGCATCATGAGCTTTCACAGAAGGAAATTGAGTCGGCCATGATTGAGCGTGCATTGTCGGGAAAAATCGTAGTTCGTCTCAAGGGCGGAGATCCGTTTTTGTTCGGGAGAGGAGGCGAGGAGGCAGAAGCGATTATGGAGGCTGGTATAGATTTCGAGGTAATACCGGGTGTAACGTCGGCGGTAAGTGTTGCGGCTTATGCGGGAATCCCCGTAACACACAGAAATTTTTGCAGCGGCGTAAACATTTTCACGGCTCATGACAAACGCAATCTCATTCCCGATTTCAGCGAAACAACGTCAATATTCTTGATGGGCGTGGGAAATTCTGAGTCATTGCAGAGAAAACTTCTTGAGACAATGAGACCTGATACACCCTGCGCAATAATCGAGAACGGAACGACATCACGACAGCGCACAATACGCACAACGCTTTCACATCTTCATTCGTCAATCGTCAGCAAAAACATTAATCCTCCTTCTGTTATAGTTGTGGGAAAAGTATCAAGCCTCAACCTAGAATGGCGGTCAAAACTTCCTCTCGCCAGAAAAAGAATCATCATCACTCGCCCCGAAAACCGGGCAGAAATTTTAGCGTCAAAGCTCCGTGATATGGGAGCAGAAGTAATCATGCTTCCTACGATAAAGACACGCATTCTTCACGGTGCAATTGATGATGTGAATTTGAGCAGCTATGACTGGGCGGGATTTACGAGCGTTACAGGTGTTGAGGCGTTAATGACTCTCCTGCGTGAAAACGGGCGTGATATTCGCGAGCTGGACGGGAAAATAGCGGCTATAGGTTCTGCGACAAAAGAGGCTCTCACATCGCACGGGCTGAAAGTTGACTATGTGCCGGAAGTTTTTGACGGTTATCACATGGCCGGGGGGCTTGCGAAATTCGGGGGAAAAATTTTGATGTTCCGTGCTGAAAATGGGACTCCTGAGATTGATGAAGTTTTCACGAAATACGGAATTGATTTCACTAACATTTGTATTTACAGGATTGATTATGTAAAATTGTCTCACGTTCCAGATTTTGCAGACATAATAGTATTCACATCGTCTTCAACCGTGAGGGGCTTCGCACAGAGTACAGACTCATTGCGTGAAACGTTAGCTGTGTGCATAGGACATCAAACGGCTGACGAGGCATTGAAGGCGGGATTTTCGCGTTTGAGAGTTGCGGAACAGGCTGATATTGATTCGCTTGTTGAAGCCTGTGCGCGATAAATATTTTCGGGAGGTAATATTATGCGTAAAATTATTTGTGCGTTGTTGTTTGTTGCGTTGATGAGTTCTGTTGTTTCCGCTGAAGTTCAGCACGCAAGCAAGACTCTTCCTGTTGAGATTGTGAAGAATCCCATCAGCCTTTACGAGAATATACCGTTCAATTCTGGGCGTGAGCGCGGTGCTCAGATGTTCACGCTTGCAATGGATATTCTTCAGCCCGACAGCAAAACACCATTGCCGTTAATCGTCTACATATCCGGCGGCGGTTTCATAATGGCTCCGAAAAACAACTGGATTCAGCAGAGAATGAGACTCGCTGAGGCTGGTTATGTCGTTGCGAGCATTGAATACCGTCATGCGCCGCTGTCAAAGTTCCCGTTGCCATTAGAGGACTGCAAACTTGCCATAAGATGGCTGCGCGCACATGCGAATCAATACAACATTGACGTGAACAGAGTCGGCGTTTTGGGTAACAGCGCGGGCGGTTATCTCTCGTCATTTGTGGGCGTTACGAACGGAATGAAGGAATTTGACAAGGGCGACTTCCTGGAATTTTCGAGCGATGTATTATGCGCTGTCGATATTTTCGGAATCTCTGAAGTAATGAGCATCGGAGACGATTACCCCGAAGAAGAACGCAAGCTCCACGACTCAGCCGGAATCACTGAAGCAATGTGGGTTAAAGGCGTTCCGGGGTTCGGAGGCCCTGACGGAGGCGTGAAAGATTTTCCGGAAGAGTCAAAGAAGGCAAGCCCGTTGTATTACGTCAGCGAAAAATCCGTGCCAATGCTCTTGATGCACGGCGACAAAGACAAATCAGTATCACCGAGCCAGACCGACAAACTTTATCAGGCGTTGAAAGCAAAAGGAGTCGAGGCTGAAAGATACGTTATTCCCGGAGCTGTTCACGGCGGACCGCATTGGGTTCAAGAGCCTGTGATGAAAATTATGGTTGACTTTTTCGACAAATACCTCAAGAAATGACGTAAAGTGAAAAGTGATTCCCCTTGTGAGAAATTGCAGGGGGAATTTTTTTATGTTGATTTTTTTTGTGTAATATTATAAACATATATCCATAAAATTTTTATGAGGAGGAATTTTTCTGATGGGCAGTATTTTGGGATTGTTCAGTTTATCAACGGCTATGTGGCTTGTTATAATTGCGTTCATTGTCGGACTTGTGATTATGTGGTGGCTGTGAGGGCTTTTAGGAAGTACGCCTATTGTCCGCTACTATTCGCTGGTTTCCGCGATACATAAAGTTAATGAACTCGTTGCTATCCGTGCATATTTTGAGAAAATCATTGACTACATAGAACCAACAGCTGGCATATCGACCAGTAGGATTTTATTGGTGTTAAAGGGGAAATTGTCGGCCATTTCGATATGTCGAAGGCTACAATCAATGTTAGAGAAGAGGATAAACGCGCTTACATCAAAATGCCGGAGTGTGAATTTCATGATACTATTAATGTAAGGGACACATATGTATATGACGCAACAAGAGGTATATTTGATTTAGTTGCTGATATATTCCGTTCTAATGACAGGTTTGATTTTAACGATATAACCAGAATCATAAACCAGAAGCTGCCCGAACATATTGAAGACATAAAAGAAAAAATGGAGTTGGCAAAAAAAGCGAAGGAAAGTGCCCGCGAAGCTCTCGAAAATCTGACAGCGGCATTCGGCTATGCATGTCAAATTTCTTTTGATTAGTGTCAAGTAAAAAATAAAAAATGCTTCCCCTTGTGAAATCTGCAGGGGGAATTTTTTTATGCGTTCTTGATTTCGCGGATAAGATTCTCCATCATCGTTATTATTCCCGAATCGTTTATCCCTTCAGCCTGACGGAACAAAACATAGAGCCTGTCTTTTTGCTGGCGTGTGAGTCCTTCCTCAATCCTCAGAATTTCCGCCCTCAATGCCCGGATTCGTGATACATTGTCGGCAATGCTCTTCTTTGCTTCCTGTTTCGACAGCGATAACCCTTTGAGTGATGCTCCCTTTGCTATGAGGTCATCAATCACTTCTGCACCCGTGAAAAACTCCCGGACTAACGGAATTTTAGCGCAGCCTCCTGTGAGTATGACTCTTTCAGGCTTGTACACGTTAACGAATCTGTGAAAAGTATGTGATGCTCTCTTGACGGGGAAATATATGAGACGCTCAAAATCTTCACGCAGAATATTCACGTCATGCCACAAACGCGACTCGTTTTCACTGAGAATGTGCATGATTCTTCTTGCCTCGTTCATGACAGTATCATCAACTTTCTTCAGCATACGCAATTCGCATAAGTATTCAGCAAAAATTTTCGTGAACATATCACCGCATACATCAAGCGACTCACTTTCAATCACATCACCTTCATCAATCATCACGAAATCGCACCTTGACGCGCCGAAATCGCACACAAGAGTCCTCGTCTCATCATCAAGTCCGAGAGTCATAGCCTCAAATTGCCCGGTAATGTTCACGTCCCTGAAGCCCGCGTTAATGGCTTTGAGTCTCAATGTCTCACGCTGTCTTCTCGAAATGTCATCTTTCACGGCAATAACGCACGAAA
This sequence comes from uncultured Fretibacterium sp., assembly GCA_946183145.1. Classification (GTDB taxonomy): domain Bacteria; phylum Synergistota; class Synergistia; order Synergistales; family Aminobacteriaceae; genus JAFUXM01. Next base: position 407,733 of record CAMGZM010000001.1, read on the forward strand.
ATACAGGCTCGTCAAAAAATATTTCTGCTTCCTCCCTCAGCGTAACAAAGTCTGAACCCTCAGAACGCGCAAGAATCCTCGTCCCTAAATTGTCGGAATAACCGAGCTTTGAGCATGATGACCCCGCGTCAATCCCTGTGCATACACATAAATTTGTCGCCGTCAAAATTCATCACCTCAGCTTTCACGATCTCGTTGTTATCCCCTTCACATTCTGCCTCGATGTAGTGCCGTGTATGTCCCTTATTGCCGCGCTCAATCAAAATTTCTGCGTCATGGCCGATGAATCTTTTTGCGTATGTGGTGAACAGTTCCCGCCCTAATGAGATTGCCTCTGCTACTCTTGAGATTTTTACGGAGCTTGAGACATGCCCGGCCATGTTTGCGGCTACAGTTCCTCTTCTGGCTGAATAGGGGAAAACGTGAACTCGTCCCAAGCCTGAAGCCCTCATTATGTCGAGGGTATTAATGAACGCCGTATCACTTTCACCGGGAAATCCCGCAAGAATGTCGCTTGATATGTGAATGTCGGATGAAATTTTTGACCGCGCATTTTCGCAGACCTTCACGAAATCTTTTGCCGTATATCCTCTACGCATGGCCGATAATATTCCGTCATCACCGCTCTGCAAGGGCAAGTGAAGATGATGGCAGAATGACTCACACTCCGAAAGGGCGTTAATCAAGTCATCATTCAGGCAGAAAGGCTCAAGAGATCCCAATCGCAAACGTTTAAGGCCGTGAATTTTTGCGACATTCCGAATCAAATCCGCAAGTGAGGTGTCAATATCGCGTCCGTAAATGCCCAAGTGAATCCCCGTGAAGATGATTTCTTTTGTGCCATTTCCGATTAGGCGTTGAATCTCGCTGATGATGTTTTGCGTTGGTCTGCTTACGGGTTTTCCCCGCAAAAATGGGATTATGCAGTAAGTGCAGAAGTGATTGCAGCCGTCTTGAATCTTCACGAACGCCCGCGAGTGTATTACGGTTGATGTGAGCGGTAATTCTTCCCATTCTGAAATGGAGAAAATATCATTTACGCGCAAATCTCGAAATTCCCGGCCATGTTGAAGCATGTCATTAACGGCAGAAGGAAGAATGTTTTTCCCCTTTGAGCCTGCAAGAATGTCAATGCCTAATTCCCGCGCCGTATTTGAGTCAACAGCCTGAGACCAGCACCCGCAAACCGCTAATATCCCGTCATCGCCCAGAATTTTGCGGACTCTCCTGATGAGGCTTCTGCATTTCCTGTCGGCCTCCTGAGTCACGGAGCATGTTACGATTACTGCTGATGATATTTCCGGCGTGAGTTCGTCTGTTACTTCATGGCCGAGCGATATTAATTCTCCAGCAATGTATTCACCCTCGCAGAGACTCGAACGGCATCCGAAAACGTGAATGTATATTATCCCCATGCTTTAACGGCCCGGCAGCCCCACCAGTCGCCTATTCTCATTTCGCGCTCAATCTCCAGCTTTGAGGACTCCATAACCGAGACGAACATATGACGCTCTACATTAGTCATGCCGGAAAATATTGCGAATCCTTTGGGCTTTAAGACTCTTCTTACGTCAGGCAATAACGTAATATTAGGGTTAAGGAGTATATTTGCTGTGAGAATGTTTACTTGTCCCTTGAAGCCTTTAAGCAAATCGCCTTCAGAAAGCTCGCAGATTTTCGGGTTAATTCCGTTGAGATTCATGTTGCGTTTTGCCTCGTTAAGTGTTTCGGGGTCAATGTCTCTTGCGATTGCCTTCCCTGCTCCGAGCTTCAATGCTGTGATGAATAATATTCCCGTTCCTGTTCCGACATCAAGAATCGTGTCGCCTTTCTTCACAACTTCTTCAATCAGCGACAAAGCTATTTGCGTGCTTTCATGATAGCCCGTACCGAATGCGCTTGCGGGATAAATGTAGACTGGCATACGTCCTTCTGGGATTTCGTCATCTTCATGCCACGGAGCCATAACGATTAATCCTTTACCGACAGGCAGCGGGGGGAATGCGTCATAATGCTGTGTGTTCCACGCTTCATTTTCGAGCTTGTAACATCGTGTTATGCTTATGCCCGTAAAATTCGCGTCCGTAAGAATGAATTGGAGCTGAAAAATTACGTCATCGATTCCGCGTGAGCCGTCATAGCTTGCCTTGATGAAGAGCAAATCATTTCCGTAAAAATCTTTCTCCGTGAAAATTTCTGAACCTATAGAGTCGCTTAATGCCGCAATTGTGCTTAATCTCTCCTCGTTATGAGTCTGGTTGTACAATGCACACGGCACGCTGAGTTCAACAATCCACCAGAAATTATTATCTTTCATGAGAATTTCTCCTGTGATTTATGTGTGATGAGTGTATATGTTATCATGCTTTAAGGGGTGATTATTGATGAAGAAATTTTGCGTGATAATGCTGATGTTGATTTGCGGTTCTGCGTTTGCTGAGACGAGAGCGCGTTTTCTTTTTATCGGGGACATAATGATTCACGACCAGCAGTTAGACGCGGCAAAAAGGAAGGACGGAACTTATGATTTCTCGCCGTCATTCAGAAGGGTTAAACCATTGTTGCGGGACTCGTTTCTTGTGGGAAATCTTGAAACTGTTTTTGCGGGGACTGGTAAGAAATTGCGTTATGCTGGCTTCCCTCTCTTTAACACGCCTGATGTATTCACTGAAAATTTGTCGTGTGATTTGGGAGTTGATTTGCTGACACTTGCGAACAATCATATTTTTGACCGCGGCGCAGAAGGTGCAAGACGTACTGTTACTGTTCTGAACAGTGCCGATATACCGCACATAGGACTCGGACTTGATGACATTCCCTCGAATGACGCAATAATTCTCATCAACAACGGAATACGGGCGGCATTCATCAATCATTCATACGGAAGCAACATGTGGCCTAAGTCATCAGATGTACACCTTAATGTTTACGGAGATGATGACATAGCAGAGAGCATGACGCGCGCAAGAGAATTGAGTCCTGATGTGATTATCGCGCTGTTTCACTGGGGGAATGAGTATCACTACAAGCCTAATGTACACCAGAAGAGAGCCGCGAATGTCGCATTACGTGAAGGAGCGTCATTAGTTGTTGGGACACACCCGCATGTATTGCAGCCTGTTGATGTTATTGTGAGTGATGACAGTGTGAGGGCTGTTGCGTGGTCATTGGGGAATTTCGTATCATTCCAGAGGACTCGCCCGCGTGAAAGAAGCGTGATACTTTCTGCGGAATTTGTGAAGAGTGATGACGGAATAACACGGCTTGCAGGACTCTCTGTTGCTCCGCTGTATGTGGTTGCGCCCGGCTCAAAGCGAACGGAAGTAACTTACGCGGGGGATAATGAGTCGCTGATTGAGTCGCTGGATTTTGACGGGCTGAATAAGTCTCAGGTGAATAATTTGCGGTCAATCGGCCATGCTGTGAATGAGTTTCTCGGAGCGCAGAAAGTTTTTGACTCTCACGGCTTCAATATTTTGTGGCGTGAAGAGAGTCCCGACATACTTCCCAAGAGCAGACGTAAATCCCCAATGTAAAAGATAAAATTTTGGTGTAATATTCTCATATCCCACACAAACAAGGAGGCTAACAAATGGGCGGAGTCTACAAATGTATATCACTAATTGCAGAACGTATCACAGAGAATAAAGACTTCCTCACCGAATTAGACCGCGAAATAGGCGACTCGGATCACGGCATAAATATGGCTCGTGGATTCGCTGCGGTAATGGAGAAATTATCCCCGGAAGATTCCGACATCGGCGCAACACTCAAGAAAGCGGGAATGACTCTCCTGTCGAAAGTCGGCGGAGCTTCAGGGCCTTTATACGGCACGGCATACATGGAGGCCGGGAAAATCACAGCGGGAAAAACGGAGCTTAATCCCTCAGACATGAAGGCGGTAATCGAGTCGGCAATCGCGGGAATACAGAAGCGCGGAAAAGCCGTAAAGGGTGAAAAGACTATGCTTGACGCGTTAATCCCTGCGTGCGAGTCATTCTCAGAAAGCATTGCTCACGGCGCGGACATGATTGCGGCGTTGGAGTCAGCGTGTGAGTCAGCCCGTGAAGGAGTCGAGTACACGAAAACGATAATCGCGACAAAAGGCCGTGCGAGTTATCTCGGTGAACGCAGCATAGGACATCAGGATCCCGGCGCAACGTCAGCACTGATTACGCTTGAGGCAATACGCGATTACTACAAGGGGGCGTAAATCGTCATGGTAGGAATCGTAATAGTGTCTCACAGCTGGAAGATAGCTGAAGGAGTCTGCGACCTTGCGCGTGAAATGGCACACGGCCATGAAGGGATAATCCCTGCGGGCGGACTCGATGACGGGTCAACAGGAACTGACGCGGAAAAAATAGCAAATGCGATTGTCGAGGCTGATACGGGCGACGGAGTCGTGATACTTGCGGACATAGGAAGCGCGATAATGAGTGCGGAGTCTGCGATAGAGATTCTTGAAGAGGAAGAGCGCGGAATCAATGCGGTGATTGCTGATGCTCCGATTGTTGAAGGTGCTGTGTGCGCTGTTGTTGAAGCGGCTGGCGGCGGAAGCATTGAGTCAGTTTTAACGGCGGCTGAAGAATCACGCGAGGCAAATAAACTTTAGGGAGGAGATTTTCACATGAAGAAGTTAATCAACGGCGTAGAAAATATTGTTGACGAAATGTTAGACGGAATGACTGCGGCATATCCTCAGTACGTCAAAAGGCTTGAAGGTCTGAATGTTCTTGTGCGTGCTTGCGGTGCTTCTCCGAAAGTTGCGCTTGTGTCCGGCGGCGGATCAGGCCATGAACCCTCGCACGGCGGCTTTGTCGGCCGGGGAATGCTTGACGGAGCTGTAGCGGGTGAAGTGTTCACGTCTCCGACTCCCGATCAGGTATACGAGGCTGTGAAGGCTGTGAACGGCGGAAAAGGAGTCCTCCTCATCATCAAGAATTACACGGGCGATGTGATGAATTTCGAGATGGCCGAAGAGATGTCAGCGGACGAGGGAATCAAAGTCGAACATGTAATAGTTGCTGATGATGTAGCTGTCGAAAATTCAACGTGGACGACAGGCAGAAGGGGAATCGCGGGTACAGTTCTCGTTCACAAAATCGCGGGCGCATGTGCTGAGTCTGGCGCGGAACTTGCTGACGTTAAGCGCGTTGCAGAGAAAGTAATCGCTAACGTTCGCTCGATGGGAATGGCTGTAAATGCGTGCACAGTACCTGCTGCGGGAAAAGTGAGCTTTGAGCTTGCGGATGACGAGATAGAGATCGGAATCGGGATTCACGGCGAACCTGGGACTCACAGGGAAAAAATTTCTGATGTGAACAACATAGCCGATAAACTTCTGGAGAAAATTTTTGCCGAAGGGATTTACGGTGAAGGTGATGAAATTTGTGTGCTTGTGAATGGCATGGGCGGCACTCCGTTAATGGAGCTTCTTGTTGCGAACAAGCACGTGAAGAGTGTCATTGAAGGCAAGGGACTCAAAGTCGCAAAAACTCTTGTCGGCAACTACATGACATCGCTTGACATGGAAGGCTTTTCGGTTACAGTGCTGAAACTTGATGATGAGCTGAAGAAGTATCTTGATGCGCCTGCTGACACGCCTGCGTTTGTTCAGTGCTGAAGTGAAAGTGAATTTTTGCGCCCCCTCTCGATAATGGGAGGGGTTTTTTGTTGACGGGAAAAAGAAAGAGTCCCCGTTTATTAGGCGTGAGGACTCTAAAAATGTATTGTGTTGTTTGGTTATAGGTTTGTCGTGTGAATCTTAATCGCCATCTCCTGGTTCTGTTGTTGGTTCTGTGCTGCCTCCGCCTGATGAACTGCTGTCGCCTGTAGGATACGCAAACGCACAATCATAGGCGAGATTGTTTGTCGCTGTAGAATCGTACGTAGCGGGGGTGTTGTGAAACAGGAACGCGCCTATTGTTTTATCCGTTTCATTAATGCGGACATTCTTATAGCCTTTCAGAGCCTTAGCGATACCGGTTGCATCTCCGTCATCAGCGAACTTGCATATTACGTATGCTCCTGCTCCCGTTGATGTTCCTGCAACGATTGCGTACGTGATGTTGTTATCTGTTTCTGTTGTTCCTTCTTTTGTCTTGTTGTACTCGTCAAGGTCAAGCTCAACTTCAGTTTTCAGAAGTGCTGCTGTGATACCGCTCTCCTTGAATCCGATTCCTTTCTGAAGCTGATACACCATTGCAGATGTCCTTATAGCGTTAATGTTGTTGTAGATTGTTGATGCCTTTGCCGCCGCGTTCGCACTGCTTCCCGATACTACCATCGCCGCCGAAAGTATGCTCATTATCGTGATGACTATTAACAGTTCTACGAGTGTGAATCCCTTGCGCGTATTTCTCATGATTTTTTTCCTCCTTGTGTTTTCTCTTCGTGTTGCTGAATGCTTGTTGCTTCCGTGTTTGTTCCGTTTGCGTCCCTAATACCAAACCACGCAATATAAATTTTTTGCACACAACCATTAACGCCCCGCCCCGTCTGTGATATAATTACCTCAGATAAGGTAAGACTATGGAGGAATCTCCACACAGTTATGTGCAGATGATTTTTTGAACGAGATTATTATAGCACAAAGCCTTATCTTTTTTTCATATCATCACATAAATTTTTCACAAATATTTTCTTGACGCTCTCAATCACAGCCCGTATACTTTTCACCATCCACATTAAATTTCAGGGAAGACACAAATATGAATGACACAAACACACAGCACAAAGACAGGCTCTTCAAGTTCATATTCGGAAACCCGGATCATAAAGAATGGACGCTGAGTCTATACAACGCGCTTAACGGTTCGCATTACACAGACCCGGAAGCAATTGAGTTCAGCACACTGGATGATGCTTTATACATGGGCATGAGAAATGATGTCTCATTCATAATAGCGTTCGTGATGAATCTCTGGGAGCATCAGTCCTCGTTCAATCCTAACCTGCCAATACGCTTATTGATTTACGCTGTTCACCTGTACGAGAAATACATAACGGCCGGAAATTTCAACAGGTTCAGCAGAAGATTGCAGAAGCTCCCAAAGCCTAAGCTGATATGTTTCTACAATGGAACGGAAAATCAGCCGGAAGAAAAAATATTGAAGCTGAGTGATGCTTTCGGCTCTGATGACGGAGATATAGAAGCCCGCGTGAGAATGCTGAATATCAATTACGGCTATAACAGAAACTTAATGAAACTCTGTGAAATGCTTGAAGAATATTCATGGTTTGTTGACACAGTAAGATGGAATCAGAAAAACACAGGCAATCTCGAACAGGCAATAGACTCTGCAATATACGATATGCCTGAAGGATTCAAGCTGAAGAGATTTTTGCTAGGACACAGGGCGGAGGTGAAGGGAATGTATCTGTCAGAGTATAACATCGAGAAAGAGATGGAAAGACTGCGTGAGGAAGAACGCGAAGAAGGACGCGAAAAAGGCCGTGCAGAAGGTCGTATCGAAGGACGCGAAGAAGGACAGCACGAGGAAAAAGAACGCACTGCAACCGCCATGCTCAGAGAGAATCTCCCGCTGTCATTAATCGCAAAGATAAGCGAGCTTTCAGAAGACACAATACGCGAAATCGCATCAGGACTCGGAATCACATTAGCATGATTCAAAATTTCCCCTCTTGCTGAAATATGGCTGGAGGGGATTCATTTTCTCTTGACGAACTCACTAACAGCCCGTATACTTTTCGCCATTCAAAAATTTTGCAGTGAGGTATTATTATCAGGTGCTAAAAGACAAGCCCGCAAGAAAATTACGGCATGACAGGTTAGCGAAAATCTTAGAATCCAATCCCATGATTACGGACAATGAATTAGCTTCCCGGCTCGGTGTCAGCATATCTACAGTGAGGCTTGACCGCGCATTGATGGGAGTCCCGGAATTACGCGAGCGCATTCGCACAATGGCGCAAAACGCTGTGAGCAAATTGCAGTCATTGAGTCCCTCTGAAGTTATAGGAGACCTCTTAGAGCTTGAGCCGGACAAATGGGCATTATCAGTTTTGCGGACGGCTAAAGATATGGCGTTCAGGTTCACGGACATTGTGAGCGACAACTACATTTACGCTCAGGCAGGTTCAATCGCTGTAGCAGTCATCAACTCCGCAAAGGTCATAATCGACTCAATGAGGGGGCATTACAGCGGCCATGCTCATGTCGGCGATGTATTGATTGCCCGCGCAAAAGTCGGTGTGAATCATGACGGCAAAAAGATTGTCAGCGTCCGAACAAAAGCAGGGGACAAAGAAATTTTTGTAGGGCGTTTCATCATCGAAATACTAGAATAGCCAGGCAGGTGAATAAACTTTGAGCAGAAAAATCACGATAGCACTTGACGCAATGGGAGGAGACAACGCGCCTTCCGAGATCTGCAAGGGAGCTTACGAAGCCTGCACGCAGTATGACGACATAGAGATAATACTGACAGGCGACAAAGAGCGGATAAAATCATGTCTCACTCCCCACGAACGAATACACATTGAGCACGCGACAGAAATTATTGACCCTGACGAGCACCCCGCAAACGCAATCCGCAAGAAGAAAGACTCAAGCCTCCGTGTAGCTATGGAGATGGTGAGACGAGGAGACGCGCAAGGCTGTATCAGCGCAGGCAGCACGGGCGCAATAGTCGCAGGAGGAGTCCTCGTTGTCGGACGCATTGAGGGAATTGACAGGCCCGCATTAGGAGTCCCGATTCCGTCAGCCGACAAAGTATCATTCACTCTTGATGTTGGCGCGACAGTCAGGTGCAAGCCGGAAAATCTTTTGCAGTTCGCGCAAATGGGAAGCGTTTACTCCCGGAAAATTCTCGGAGTCGATAATCCCAATGTCAAATTATTATCGAACGGCAGCGAGGACATTAAGGGCGATGACACTGTTCTTGCGGCGCGTGAGCTGATAGAGAAGAAAGGCGCGGTGAATTTCGGCGGATATATCGAGGGGAATGAGGTATTTTTCGGAAAAGCTGATGTAGTTGTCTGTGATGGCTTCAACGGAAATATTGCCCTCAAATTAGGCGAGGGGTTAATTCAGCGTTTGAAGTCAACACTTTCTGAGGAAGTCAGCAAATCTTTCATGGCCAAAGCCGGAATATTATTGCTCGCTCCTACCGTCAAAAAATTATTGGCGCGTTTCAGCTACGAGAAATACGGCGGGACTCCGTTGCTTGGTGTGAAAGGCGCGGTGCTTAAAGCTCACGGACGGTCAAAATCAAACGCAATAGTAAGCGCGATTTCAGCCGCAAGAAGATACATAGCAGAAGACGGAACAGCACAAATCAACCGCGAAATTTAGAGAGGTGAGAGAATGTTAAAGACAAGTATTAATCTCAAGGGAGAAAACAACCGCATATGCAAGCTGTTAGGCACAGAATATCCCATAATACAAGGCGGAATGGCATGGGTAGCAAACGCCGAATTAGCATCAGCAGTAAGCAACGCAGGCGGACTCGGAATAATCGCAGCAGCTGCGACTCCTCCCGAAATCTTAGAGCAGGAAATCATCAAGGCCAAAAAGTTATTATTGCCGGGAAAACCTTTCGGGCTGAATATTATGCTCATGTCCCCGACAGCCGAGAGCGCGCTAGAAGTTGCAGTGAAGCATAGAGTTCCCGTTGTTACGACAGGCGCAGGCAGTCCCGGAAAATTCCTCGAAAGGTTAAAGCCACTCGGAACAATCGTTATACCCGTAGTAGCGTCAGTGACTCAGGCGCGCAGAGTCGAAAAGCAGGGAGCGGATGCCGTTGTAGCTGAGGGAATGGAGGCAGGCGGCCATATCGGAGAATTAACGACAATGGTACTTACTCCGCAGATCTCGCAGGCCGTGAAGATTCCCGTGATATGTGCGGGCGGTGTTGCTGACGGGCGGGGAATTGCGGCGGCTTTTGCGTTAGGGGCTGAGGGCGTTCAGGTCGGAACAAGATTCATCTGCTGCGAGGAATGCACAGTACACCAAAACTACAAACAGGCAGTAATTGACGCTCGCGACAGGTCAACAGCTATCACAGGTCAGAGTCTCGGCCATCCCGTGAGATGTTTGCGGAACAAACTTACGGCGGAATTTGAGCGGCTAGAGCATGAACACGCCCCTGCGTCAGAGATTGAAGCGTTAGGGACTGGGAAATTACGCGCGGCAGTTGTTGACGGCGATACGGAATGGGGTTCGCTCATGTCGGGACAAAGCGCGGCAATGGTCAATGACATTCTCCCGGCAAAAGACATCATCACGCGGATGTTCAGCGAGGCAGAAGAAATCATGCGGAATATGTCAGGGGTGAAAGCATGAGTTACGCATTAGTTTTTCCCGGCCAGGGTTCTCAGTCTGTCGGAATGGGACGAGAATTATACGAGGCTTTTACGTCAGCAAAGAATATTTTTGACGAGGCAGACGACTCATTATCGGAGCATTTATCGCGGCTCATTTTCGAGGGAGACTCAGAAGAATTAACCCTCACAAAGAACGCACAGCCCGCTATTATGACCGTCAGCATAGCAGCTCTTACGGTGTTGCGTGATGAGATGAGCGCAAACATTTCACCGTCATGTATGGCCGGACACAGTTTAGGCGAGTACACCGCATTGTGTGCTTCAGGCGTGATTGATTTTGCTGACGCTGTGAAGCTCGTAAGGAATCGCGGAATATTTATGCAGGAGGCTGTACCCGAAAATCTCGGAGGAATGGCGGCGTTAATCGGCGGGAGTCGTGATGACGTTCTTAAGCTGTGCGAATCTGTCGCCCCAAATGGTGAAGTCAGCCCCGCAAATTTCAACTGCCCCGGACAAGTCGCAATCTCAGGAATGAACGAGTACATTGACGCGGCAATCGACAACGCAAAATCATTCGGCATAAAACGCGCAAAGAAACTCAGCGTAAGCGCGCCGTTTCACAGCCAGTACATGAAGCCCGCCGCCGAAAAACTTAAATCCGAGTTCGCAAAAATTTCATGGCACGAGTCAAAATTTGACATCATCTCAAACGTAAACGCAAAGCCCGTGAAAGATCCCGCAGAAATTCAGCAGAGGTTGTACGCTCAGACATTCAGCCCGGTATTGTGGGAAGACTCCGTGTCATTCATGGCCGGGGATTTAGGGATTGAGTCATTCTACGAGATTGGACCGGGGGAAGTATTAGCCGGACTCGTGAAGAAATGCCGCAAGGGACTCGATTTGTTTTCAGCAGGAACTCCCGAAAAACTTGAAGCATTACGCGCAAAACTGGAGGGCTAAATCATGCTCGCACTTATCACAGGAGCCGCAAAAGGAATCGGACGCGCTGTAACTCTTCAGCTTGCGAGAGACGGTTTCAATGTTGCGATTAATTTCGCTCACAGTGAGGAAGCCGCAAAGAGTCTGAAAGATGAAGTTATGACTCTCGGTGTGAAGGCAGAAATTTTCCGTGCAGATGTCAGCATTCAGGAAGAAGCCGCGAAAATGTTTGCTGACGTAAAAGAGTCTTTCGGCGAAAATGTTTCTGTCCTCGTCAACAATGCCGGGATTACACGCGATACGTTATTGATGAGAATGAAGGCTGAAGACTGGTTAGCGGTCATAAACACGAATCTTAACGCCGCGTTTTACTGCTCACAGCTCGCTATTAAGGATATGGCTAAAGCCCGTTACGGACGCATAATATCAGTATCATCTGTTGTCGGCTTAATCGGAAATGCGGGGCAGTGCAATTATTCCGCGTCAAAAGCTGGTATAATCGGCCTGACGAAATCAATAGCCCGCGAATATGCCGCGAGGGGAATCACAGCAAACGCAATCGCGCCGGGCTTTATTGATACGGCAATGACTGATATACTGAAACCAGACGTGAAAGAAGCAATACTGAAATCAATCCCCGAAGGCAGAATCGGAAGCCCCGATGATGTAGCAAACGCCGTGTCATTCTTTGCGTCAGAGAAAAGCGCATACATTACGGGACAAGTTTTAGCTGTTGACGGCGGCATGACAATGGTTTAGTATCACGGACAAGAAATTATCCCTTTAAGGAGGTGAATCAACATGACGAAAGAAGAAGCAGTAGCAAAACTCAAAGCTATAGTATCAGACCGCCTTGACGTAGAAGCAGATCAGGTTACGCCGGAGAAGTCATTTGTCGAGGATCTCGGAGCTGACTCGCTTGATATAGTTGAGCTTATCATGGGAATCGAGGAAGAGTTTGACATCGAGATACCTGACGAGGACGCGGAAAAACTTACATCAGTAGGCGAGGCAATGAACTACACACTGAGCAAACTCGGCGTGGAGGACTAACGAAGTCTTTAACATTTGCAGGACATTTTACGGGGGAAGGGCTGTTTATCGGTTCTGCCCCCTGTTTCATATAAAGGAGCGTGAAACACTTGACAGACAAGAAACGCAGAGTAGTAGTAACAGGATTAGGCCCTGTCAGTCCCATAGCAATCGGCAAAAAAGATTACTGGCAGGCACTTCATGAAGCAAGAAACGGAATATCACACATAACGACATTTGATTTAGGTGATTGCCCCGTAACATTCGGAGCTGAGATAAAAGATTTTGACCCTTCCGCCTACATGCCGGGAAAAGAAGCGAAAAGATCCGACAGGGCGATACAGTTTGCGGTAGCGGCGGCAAAACTCGCGGTTGAGGATTCCGGGCTTGACGTTAAGAGCGTTGACCCTTACAGGTTAGGCGTGTACATCGGAACAGGGCAGGGCGGAATAGAGACATCATTCAACAATTTCAGGATTATGCTTGAGAAAGGCTCAAGGAGAGTCAGCCCTTACTTTATCCCGATGATGATAAGCAACATGTCAACAGCTTACGTTGCAATAGTGTTAGGCGCAAAAGGCCCGAATCTTTGTGTCGTTACGGCCTGTGCTACGTCGCTTCACAGCATGGGAGAAGCCTATCACACAATCATACGTGATGACGCGGATGTGATAATCGCAGGAGGAACTGAGGCGGCATTACGAGCGATAAGCATTGCGGGATTCGCGTCAATGAAGGCACTCTCAACACGGAATGATGACCCTGAACACGCAAGCAGACCTTTTGACCTTAACCGCGATGGATTCGTCATGGGCGAGGGAGCCGGAGTCGTAGTGCTTGAGGAATTAGAGCACGCATTAGCACGGGGAGCGCACATTTACGCAGAGTTCACCGGGTACGGGACTTCTTGCGACGCTGGACACATCACCGCCCCCGATCCTGAAGCAAAAGGAGCAGCATACGCAACCGAACGCGCTATATCTATGTCGGGCTGGGACAAATCGCAGGTAGACTACATCAACGCTCACGGGACATCAACGGGCTTGAATGACAAGATGGAAGCAGGAATGATTAACCGCGTTTTCGGCGAAAAGGCAAAAGACATCACAGTAACGTCAACAAAATCTATGATCGGTCATTGTCTCGGCGCGGCGGGCGGGCTTGAGGTCATTGCGTCAATTCAGGCAATCGAGGAAGGATACATTCATCCCACGCTGAATTATGAGACTCCTGACCCTGAATGCGACATAAACATCTCAACAGGCGCAGGCGTAAACAGGAAAGTTGACCGCTTGCTCGTAAACAGTTTCGGATTCGGCGGTCATAACGGGGTGTTAGCGTTTGAGCGGTATGACAGAGTTTAACTTTGACGCGCTGAGGAATAAGCAGAGGCTTGACGAGCACGAGATAAAGTTTCTTGAAGAGGGAATCGGCTACACGTTCGAGGACAAAATGATTCTTGAGGAGGCTTTGTGCCATTCGTCATTCGCAAAGGAATACGGACTCAATTACAACAACGAGAGACTCGAATTTCTCGGCGACTCCGTGCTTGAGTTTGTCGTAACTCGTACATTGTTCAGAACTTACCCTGACGCTAACGAGGGCGAATTGACGCAAATGCGCTCGGCACTCGTAAAAACTGACTCGCTCTTCAAGAAGGCTGACTCTCTGCGCATTCCGTATATACTCCTTCACGGCCATGCAATGAGAGCAGGAAATCTCCCGAAATCCGTTACGGCTAATGCTCTTGAGGCTGTAATCGGTGCGGTTTGCCTTGACGGAGGAATGAGCGCGGCTGAAAGAGTCATCAAGAAATTATTTCTCAGCGACTCAGAAGAGCAATTTTTCGAGAGAGACCCTAAAACGGCCTTGCAGTTATGGCTTCAGGCCCGCGGAATGCCCCTGCCTCATTATGAGCTGTTGAAGACTGAAGGCCCTTCACACGCTCCAACGTTCACCGTAAGGCTGTACATGAATGGCTTTGAGCATGTAGAGACGGGCAAAAGCAGAAAAAGCACTGAGGCAAAAGTCGCGGCGTTAATTCTCAAAGACCTGAGGGAGAAATTTGGCGACTAAGTTCACGGCGTTAATTCTCGGAATATTACTGCTTGCAGGGGGGGCAAATGCGGATGACAAACTCAATGTTTCTGTAACTCATCCGTGGCTTGCCCTCCTTGTTTCATTCATCGGCGGCCCTGAAGTAAACGTTACGGCGATTCGAATCTGGAATGATAACGGTGATTTAGTCATGGCCGAAAAAGGGAAAATTCTCCGGGAGATTCCTGACGGCGCAAAAATTATCGCCCTCGATGAGAATGACGCAAAAGACTCCGGCATTAAGTCAGCAAACAAATTCACCGTGAAATATCTTTACTCACCTTTTCCCGTAAGCACTAATTCACTTTATGACCCTTCTGTGATTCCGTTTGTCGCTCAAAGAGTTTTGACCGCTCTTTCAGAATGGGACTCTCAGAATTATCCGTATTATCAGAGAAGGCTTGCGGAGTTTCAGGTGAGATTGTCAAGCTCCATACTTGTCGGGCAGGTCTTGAAGGATATGAATATCGCCGATTTCAGCGGGTCATCAGGAGTATTATTGCGGGCGGCAGGGTGCAAAGTTGAGAGGCCGAAAGAGATTGAGACTTGGCAGAAAGGGAATTTTTCCGGGCTTCGTGAATATCTTGATGAGGCAAAAAACAAAGGGGCGGCAATAATTTTTGATGACGACACGCCCCCCGTGCTTAAACGTTATCTCAATGGAAAATCTGACGTGTACAAATTAGAGCGTCCGAGCCTTGAAACTGATTACCCGTCATTCCTTCATGAGCAGTATATTTCGTTGTGGCAGAAGATCACAGAGAAGCCATTACCCGGCCGGAAGACTAAACGCTAATCATCAAGGCATACTGCTACATCTTCAGCCGGCCTTCTCTGCGAACACGCGCAGGAAACTTCATCACACATTTCGCCTATACCTACAAACGCTATTATTACTTCGCTGTCTTTTATCCTGAACCTGCGTTTTATTGTATCCTGCCTCTTGCTGACCTGAAGAAACTGAAACAGACAGGCTCCAAGTCCGTGAGCATGTATTGACATAACAAGATAGCCGAGAAATATACCGCCGTTAATATATTCTTGGTCGTTAAGCTCGGCAAGGTCAAGAAGTGAGCGGTCGCTTGTTACTATTAAGCAGTCATGTATTCCCTTTGAAACGACCGAATCAGCTCCCAATTTTATTATTTCGTCAACCATAGCTTTATCCTCAGAAAAATATACTTTGCAGGGCTGTCGGTTACATGCTGTAGGATAATATTCTGCGTCCCTCACAATGTCATATATAACTTTGCGGGGAATAATTTTGTCCTTGAATTTCCTGACCGAATGACGCGATGAAACAAAGCCGTGAAAGTCAAAATCTGTATGCCTAAGAATTTCTGAGACGGGGAATATTTCACTTCCTGCTTTAATATTCTGAGGCACATTGTATTTTGTGATGATGGATTCGAGTTTTGATTTTTCATCATCATGATTCTGAAGTGTACTAAGTGCTGTTTTCAGTATTGCGGCACTATGAGATATATTAAAATTATCCGGCCTTGCTCCTGATTCAAGAAGCTGTAAAAGAATCTCTGAAAGCTCGCTATATTTTACTGCATTCAGCCAGCGTTCATCATTAGCAGCCATAGCCCTCTCAATTCTGCATGTCTGACGAAAAAGAAGAACTGCATCTTTCTCCCTCTTTTTTTCATCTGACCACGAAAAATCACGCCATGCTTTTTTTGCATAAATCAGCGTCCATTTTACCCGCCGTATCAGTGCTGTATATTTCCTGCCCAGAATGGATTTTACGAGCTGTTTCAACATTTCCGCGCTAGACAACCTCCTCAAGAAGCGCAACAGCATTCCTCACGCAGTCATCGCACGAACATAACACTTTTCCCGTTCCGACTCCTTTAAGCTCACGGCATATAGACCCGCCGCAAATCTCCGTGAATTTCCTGTGAAGCTCTTTAGCGTCATTGCGGATTGGGCTTCCCTTGTATTTCGTGAGTCCTAAAATCATTTCCGCCCCGCATAAAGCTCCGCATGTACCCTCCATTCCTCCCATGCCGAGTCCGAACCCCGCTCCGATTCGCTTTAACACGTCCTCGCTGACTCCCGACTCTTTGCTGAAAACGCACGCTACAGCCTGGCAGCAATTGTAGTGAGCATCTCCCGTGCGGTTCTTGAGTTCAACCGCTAATTTCTGTTTGTCTGTCAAAATTTTTTTCCCCCTTTTTTGATTGGCCGTAATTGTATCATGGCCGCTGTGTTAGAATACCTGAAACATTCCCGGAGGTTTTCACTTGATAGACATCAAGAATTTATCCCTCTCATTCGGAGAGCATGTTATATTTCGCGGGCTTAACCTTCAAATCACAAACTCCGCTCGTATTGGCATTGTCGGCGCAAACGGCGCGGGAAAAACTACCCTGTTGCGAGTCATAACAGGCGAAATTGAGTCAGACTCAGGAGTCATTGAACGCTCAAAGGGACTTACAGTCGGTTATCTCCCTCAAGACCTCGCGGAATTGGAGTCCGTCCCGTTAATGCAATACCTGAAAGACAAGGCCGGAATATCACAGATTGAGTCAAAACTGCGAATCGTTGAGGAAAAATTATCGCAGTCAAAAGAGAATCATGAAGGGCTGCTCATGGAACATTCACGGCTTGAGAAAAGATTTGAGGATTCCGGGGGATTTGCGTTTGAGTCGATGGCGATGAAAGTTTTGCACGGACTCGGCTTCAGGAAGGGCGATGAGTCGAAAAACTGCCGGGACTTTTCGGGCGGATGGAAAATGCGTATCACTATGGCCGCTTTGCTGTTGTCGTCTCCTGATGTATTACTTCTTGACGAACCGACTAATCATCTTGACACTGAGTCTATGGAATGGCTTGAAGGATGGCTGCGGACTCACAAGGGCGCAGTTGTCTCAGTCTCACATGACACACGATTTCTTGAGAACACCACCGAAAATATCGCAGACCTCGAACGGGGAATCATTACGCTTTATCCATGCAGTTATGACGAATATATACAGGCAAAAGAGCAGAGCCGCGAACTTTTAGAGAAAGCGTTTTCACGCCAGCAGACAGAAATACGGAGAATTGAGTCGTTCATTGACCGCTTCAGGTACAAAGCAACGAAAGCCGCCCAAGTTCAGAGCCGTATAAAGCAGCTTGAGAAAATAGAGCGAATCGAAATCGCACAGGGCAGTAAATCCGTGAAGCTCACAATCCCGGAAGCACCCCCAAGCGGGCGGGAAGTCCTAAAAGTCTCAGGACTCGCGAAATATTATGACGGTGTGAGAATCTTTGACGGCGTTAATTTCGTCATCGAACGCGGTGAAAGAGTCGCCCTCGTCGGCATAAACGGCGCAGGCAAATCTACACTGTTACGACTGCTGAGTCTCAACGAGTCCCCGACATCAGGAAGCATTAAGCACGGCCACAACGTAAAATTCTCGTACTATTCGCAGGAAAGCGCGCAGAATATCAACTACTCCAATACAGTTTGGGAGGAAGCAAGATCCGTATCATCAAAGCTGAATGACGTTGAACGGCGTAATCTTTTGGGCGCGTTCCTGTTTTCGGGTGATGAGATCTACAAGCCCGCAAGCGTTTTATCCGGCGGAGAAAAAGCTCGTCTTGCGCTGTACAAGCTGATGATTGAGCCGACAAATTTTCTCATTCTTGACGAGCCTACGAATCACCTTGATGTTGACACACGCGAAATTGTAGAACGTGCATTGCTGAAATATCAGGGTACTTTGCTGATTGTCTCGCATGACAGACATTTTCTTGACGCGCTTTCTGAAAGAGTGTTAGAGATTCGGGACGGGAATTTGTACGATTATCCGGGAAATTACTCCTGGTTTCTTGAGAAGAGAGAAGAGAGTCTGACTCCTTCTGTTGCGGACTCTAAGCCGTCAGCAAAAACGAAATCCCAAAAACGTGATGAAAATTTGCGTGAAATCCGTGAAGTGAAGAAAGTTATCTCACAGACGGAGAAAAATATTTCCGGCCATGAATCGAGAGTTGCAGAGATTGACGGGCTTTTGTGCCTCCCTGAAACGCTGAAGGACTCGCAGAAGGTTCAAGCCTTGATGACTGAACGCGCTAATCTCTCACGTGAGCTTGAAGAGTCATATTCACGCTGGGAAGAATTGAGCCTCAAACTTGAGCAGTTGCAGCAGTAACTTCTTTGACGATTTGTCGCTGGCCCTGCGTAATGTCGATGATTCACCCGTATCACGTCTCATACTCGGCTGGCACGCAAGCTATATCATCTCACAGGACGGCAGGAAGGGAGTCGGATTTGTCCCTGATTCGCGAATTGAGCCTCACACATCACGCCCGGTTCACACGAACTCGCTTTTGTCGTCAACGCTGAAGGAATTAGCCGCTCTTTACGTCTCACCATTTCCGCAAGAATTTGCCGCCGCAAGTGCTGCATGTTCTGCTTTGCTTCCGTTTGATGACGGGGGGAAATATCTTGACGCTGTTATGACTTGCGCGAGGGGGGACAAAGTTGCGGTGCTTGGATATGAGCGGGATTTAGTGCCGTTTATGCGCGACTGGGGATGGCGTTCGGCGTTCTTTGATGACAGATTTGCGGGGAGGCAGGATTGTTTTTCGCAGGAAGAATTTTCCCGTGCAGTTCGTGAAGCTGAGTGGGTATGGCTTTCTCCTGAAGCGATTCGGGATCGGTGGCTATTGTCGACACAAAATATTTTGCGTGACAAGAAGGGCTGCTTTCTACAGGGGCCGGGGATTCCTGCGGTTATTGGCGCGTTCTCGGAATTGGGCGTAACACATATCGTTGTGCCTCTGGGTGATGACGGCGCGAAAATCGAGGCTCATATTTCGGCGGGGGGAAGCGCGTGGTTATGCGAGGCTTTGAGATGGCGTGTGTATATTTCCGATTGAATTGTGATATAATGCACAGCGTCATGAAGCTGAGGGGCTTCAGGGCAGACGGTCGTGAACAAGATTTTACGAGGGGAGGAAAATATAATGGCAAAAGCAGTAGTAGACGAGAGCGTATGCGTAGGCTGTGAGTCATGCGTAGGAGCTTGCCCCGTAGGTGCGATTTCAGTAGACGGCGGAAAAGCAAAAGTAGATGCGGACGCTTGCGTAGAGTGCGGAACATGCGTAGGCACATGCCCGGTATCAGCAATTTCACAGTAAATCATAACAGCACTTCAGAATTTAGGACTGGCAGGGAAATTTTCACCCTGTCAGTTTTTTTATGCACGCAAGGAGGATGAATGCAAATGCCGAATTTACTCCCTATTGACACGCCCAAAGGACAGCGCGACGCAATAACAGCGGACGAGAAAACTATAACCGTTGAAGCAGGTGCAGGAACGGGAAAAACTTGGGTTCTCTCACAGCGTTATTTGAATCTCCTGCTGAATGATGATGAATTATTGCCGGCTGATATTCTCACGCTGACTTTCACGGAAGCAGCTGCAGGTGAGATGAAAGAACGAATCGAGGCACTAATCACGCAGTCGCTGAAACTTTTCCCGAATGCTGAACGGAGGCAGAAAATTCTTGACGGACTGAGCGATTCATGGATCTCAACAATACATTCATTCGCAGGGAGATTGATACGCGAGTCGGGTTTGTCGCTTGATATTGACCCTATGGCGGCGGTGATACACGCGCATGAAGAGCAATCTTTTTGGGAGGACATCAAGAATGCCGCTGAATTTGCCGGACTCGGAAGGCTCGCGCAGAATTACACGGGCGGGGAAATTCTCACGTCAGCAAAAGAACTCGATCACGACGAATACATGAATGCCGCTGTCGGTAAATGGGGCGCGGGGACTCTCGCTGATTTCGCGCGGAATGTCTCGGAGCTTCACGCTTCATCGGGAAAATCCTGGCGGGATATGATGAATTGGGCGAATGATGACTCGAAACTTGTTGACGGCGCGGGGGAGTCTGTCATGGCCGTATTGCGTGAGGAATGGCGGCGAGTCTGGGATTTGTGGTACAAAATGAATCTTCCTGCCGCAAAAAATCCTGACGGGCCGGGAGGACAGCTCAATAACTTAATGTCGTGGCTTAAGTCCAACAGTCCCAAGAATCAAGACGCGCTTCAATATTTCTACAAGTGCATAGTGCTTAACATTTTAGGCATAAGGACACCGGGCGGGAGACCTTCAGAGCCTTTCAAGACACTAAAGGAAGAATTAGGGATGACGCTCGGAGAATGGCGAGATTCACAGCCCAAAATCATCAAGGACATCACAGAAAGTTTTGACTCATCATTAACGCCGGAAGAAAAGCAAATGCGCAAGACTCTGCTGAAATTCTGCGCTGTATGCTGGGGAATTTGGGACAATATGAAGACAAAGCGCGGCCTTCTCTCATTCTCAGACATGATACTTCACGCGCAAAGCACAATCGCAAACAAAGGAATCCGTAAAATGTTCAAACACATTCTCGTTGACGAGTTCCAAGACACAGACCCGCTACAGTTCGGAATGATTGAGTCGCTGAAAGATTACGGGGAAGATTCGAGCCTCTTTGCTGTAGGAGACCCGAAACAATCCATATACAAATTCAGGCACGCAGACCCGAAACTTTTTGCTGATATTATGCGTGAACCTGATACCCGCAAAATTTCACTTGATACTAGCTTCAGGACTCGCGCTTCTCTTCTGGCAAAAATCAACGCGATATTCAAAAATTTATGGCCTGACGGGATAAGCCGCCAAAAATCTATGAGGGAAGTAAAGTACAATGCTTTATCCCCCGTGAATGACGTTGAGCGGGAGTCCGGGACAATGCCGGATTTCAGCGTGTATCTTCTCAGGAATGATTACGGAGCAAAGTCAAGCCGCGAGATTCTTGCGTCAGAAATCGCGTCAAAAATTTCATCATGGGTAAATGACAAGCTCACAATATGGGACAAGAAAGACAGAATCATACGCCCCGTAAAATTCTCTGATTTCGCAATATTATCACGCAGCAGGGGGTGTTTCAGCGTCCTTGAAGAAGCGTTAGAGAGATTCGGAATCCCATCTATACAGGACAGAAGCACGGAATATTTCAGCCGCGGTGAAATCGGTGATGTTGTCTGCACATTAAGAGCCGCCGCAGATTTCTCTGATGATTTCTCCGTAATGGGATGGCTTATGTCTCCTTTTTCCGGCGTTAGTGAGGATGACGCTGTGAAGTGCTTAATGCTTGCGGACGAAAATCACAGGCCTATAGATCTCATACGCTCAAATCTCCCTGAAGCATATTCACGGCTCGAATATCTTTCAATCGTCGGCGAAAATGAAGGCGCGTCAGGGATATTAGCATTCTACGACAAAAAAAGAGACTGGCTTTCATGCTCAAAGGACAAAGACAAGCTCAGAGTTTTACGCAACGTAAGACTCGCAATGAGGATAGCCCGCGAATTTCAGTCATCATCATCAAGCCTTGTTTCATGCGCTGAATACATGACCCGCTCAATCAAGCAGAAATCACAATATGAGGAACCCGCCTGGCATGACGACAATGAAGACGCAGTGAGGCTCGGCGCAGTACATTCGGCAAAAGGACTCGAATATCCCGTTACGATGATTTTTGCTGACAGAGTTACGGACAAACGAGACTCCGAATCCCTCAAGCCCTCCAAAGATTTGGGACTCGTCGCGTCAAAAATGCCCGATGAAGTTACGCCCGCAAGAAATTTCACGTCAAAATTAAACCAGTGGCACAAATTATTATCGGAACAAGGAGACTCAGAAGAGGAAGAAAGATTGTTCTACGTTGCATGTACACGAGCGCAGGACAGCCTGATATTTTGCGGACTAATTCGGCCGATCAGCAACAAGTCTCAAGACTCGACTCCTAAAGGCTATGCGGGGCAATGGTCAGAATTTTTGCTGAAAAGTATCGAGGGAATGAATGACGTAACACTCGAAATTTTGAGCGCAGGAGAAAACGCAGATGTACAGCCCTCAAACGTAACTCACGAGTCAAAAACGCTTTCAGAAGTTGAGACTGTTGCGGCTGAAAGGTCTTTGCGTCAGATTTCGGCGACATCATTCGCGCTTTACGAGTTCTGCCCGTATGCCTGGAGGCGGAAATATCGTCAGGGTTTGACTCTAACATGGGAGCTTCCTGACAGGGATAATGACTCAGATGATGACGTTCACGGCGGCGCGGCATTGGGGAGTCTCGCGCACTGGATTTTAGCGCGGTGGCCTGCGGGTGATGACTGCGAGTCGGAGCTTGATACGCTGCTTTATGAGCGTGATACACTGGGATTATTGCCGGGATATTTGCGTGATACATGGAGGCATTGCGACAAAGAAATTCTGCGTAAATGGCTGATGGATTTTGCGGTGAGTGATTTGGGCGTAACTCTGAGGAACACTCCGGGCGTTGAGCGTGAAAAGATTTTCCGTTTTCCGCTTAATTCTGATACTGTCATGGCCGGATCGGTTGATGCTGTTTACGGTGATTGTGTAGTTGACTACAAAATTACGGCGGCTGATGAAGTGCCTGAAGGACTTTATGACTCACAGCTCGATTTTTACGCGTATATTGTCCATGTGCTGAAGAAAGTTGAAAGCGTCAACGCAACAATAGCCTTCATAAGGGAGAACGAGCCAAAAGACAGGAGCATCACAAATTTTGACTCAATACGTGAGAGAATAGAGAGAGCCGCAAAAGACTGCGCTTCAGGTTCATATCCCGCGAATCATAATCACTGCGCTGAATGTCCGTTCAAGAAAGGGTGCGTAAAGAATGCCGGAACAATTCAAGACTGAGGAGCATAAAGAGCTTCACAGGAAACTTCACAAGGATTTTTATCTCACATGCGAGCAGTATTATATCTTTGAGCTTCTGACAGTAGCAGGGGGCATGATGGGATTGTACACATACAGCCTTCGCGGTCAGGTCTTCAGCAACGCTCAGACGGGGAATATCGTCAAAATGGCGGCGGCTATAGGCTGGGGGCGTTACGGTGTCGCGCTGTATTACTTGATACCGTTTACGGCGTATATACTCGGTACTATACTCTCAGAAATTCTCCCGCAAAAAGTCAGGCAGTCTCACTTCATACGATGGGACACGCTTTTAGTTGGGATTGAGATTGTTGCGCTGTTCATTGTGGGATTCATTCCGTTTTCATGGCCGGATCAGATTGTTCAGGTGATAATAAATTTCCTGTGCGCTATGCAGTTCAACACATTCAGGCAGGCAGAAGGAGTCCCAATGGCTACAACGTTCGTAACGAATCACGTAAGGCAGATAGGAATCTCAATAGCGAGAATCATAAAGCATCACGAGCAGGAGAAAGAAGCCCGCGCCAAAATGCTCAAGCACGCGAAAATCATTCTTGCGTTCATGTTCGGAGGGGTAACAGTAACGGCACTCGCTCCGATAATGAGGGAAAAAACTATATGGCTTGCGATTATCCCATTAAGCGCGTGTTTCTGTGTGTTATTGCAGTCTGATTTGGTGTACGAACGTGCAATGCTGGATATTACACCACACGGGCATTAGGGAGGAGGTGAGAATTATGGATACTGTATTAACGAAGCCGGAACAGAGCTACAAATTTGACCGCAGACTTACGGACGAAGAAATAGAAGAGCTTGTAGAAAGTTACGAGTATGACCCGTATTATGACCAGAACGAAGAAAGAGAGCCTGAACCTATGTATGACATTTACGGGAATCCTACACGCGATACGATAGCGGCAATGTACGAGATGAGGCACAGAATCACGCATGACCGAATGACGCTTGACGAGTTTCACAGCTGGATGACGGAAATGTACGAGGAATCAGAATGAGAGATATTGACCCTTCAAGCAGATTCAAAAGAGATTTTCGGCGCAAACTCGGAGGGAAATACCGTGATATTATTGCGAAACCTGACGGCGAATTATGGCGTGTTGTTGATGCTCTTGCTGAAGATATACCCCTTCCCGCAAAGTATAACGATCATCCGCTTCATAATAACTGGGAAGGATTCCGCGAGTGCCATATACGGCCTGACTTGCTGCTGGTTTATGCGTATGTTGATGATGATTTGCTGAGACTTGAGAGACTCGGAACTCACTCGGAAATTTTCGGGCTATGACAAAAAAGTACCCCCTCACACTCACAAAAAGCGGAGGGGGCATTCTTTTACAGTCCGAGCAATTTTTTCTTCACAGCGTCAAATTCTTCTCTCGTTATTATTCCATCGTCCAATAATTTTTTGAACTTCCTGATCTCATCCGCCGCCGAATATCCGCAGCAACACCCGAATGACTCTCCCGCCGGATTCGCAAAACTCCGTGAAGATTCAACGCCCTGTGAGTTTTCCGGCCTCCCTGCGCTTGAAGTTTCTCCGCGTGAAGGCTCAAAATCTCCCGCGTAGAGACAGCGTTTATACACGTGCCATTCATCAATGTAGCCGATTGATTTCCTCATTGCGTTTGATGACGCGCCTATTGTCATCGGGTAATCGGTGCTCGTGAAGTTCTGAGTGATTCGTTTCTCGGCCTTCATTTTTCCGTTGATGAACAATCGCACAACCTTTTCTGAGTCTCTTGTTACTGCGATGTGAGTCCATTGCTTTATGGGTATCTCGGACTCAGTTTCAACCGACACTGAGCCGCTGAAATCGGAGTAGAAAGAAAGACTGCTGTTGTCCCCGCCCGCTTCCTTTACGAGGTTCACGCTATAAAGAGTCCTCGTGCCGTGAAGCCATCTGCTGAATACAGTGAATGTTGTCGTGGGATAACGGTCAGTTACGTATTCAATCGGATATACCCATGCTTCCATCGTAAACTCACGCGGGAAATCAAACGCTTCTCTGTTCTCGGTCTGAAGGTACGAGTCGCCGTCAAGGTAAAGCGATTTTCCACCCGTTACAGATTCTTTTGACGAAAGCACCGGGTCTCCGAATGCTTCCCATTTGATTCCGGCCTCATCGCGCAAAATCGAGTCGCTGAAGTGCATTACGGATGACGAATCATTTTCAGCATACGCACAACCGCAAAGCAGAGCCAGAATCATAACCGCGCAAAATATTTTCCTCATCTCACATCTCTCCTCTCAAATCATCAAGAAATACTCTGAGTCTTTCCTTTGTTACGTGCTGCATAACTACAATGTGTGCGAGTTCACCGCCGAGTCGTTTGTCAAAATCGGGCGCAAGGTCATATTTCTTTGCGACTGACTCACTTGGCCTCTTGAAGTACACAGTGTTAGACATAGGCTCAAGCCATGCGGGCCAGTTCATTCGGTCAAGCTCATCTTTAAGCCAGCGTGCATTCTCAAGAAATTTTGCGGTCTGCTCTGTGAAATCCTCTTTGCTTGTGTGCTGCAATATCCACCAGAATTTTAACGGAGTCATTGCTGAACGTGAGCAGTTTATCATCGGCATACTGCAATTCAGGTAAGGAACATCGTAACGGGTCTGATTGTCGCGGACTTCCTTTGTTGTGAGGAAAAATCCGGCGGGCTCGTCCATTCCGAAAAATTTATGCCCGCTTACAGCAATCGAGTCGAACAGAGTAATTTTCCTGTTCACAATGTCTCTGTACTCAGTGTAAGGCAGGTAAGCTCCGAATAATGCCCCGTCAACATGCCTGTAAATGTCCGTAATATTATGGCGCGCAAAAATCTTGTTCAGCCCGGCCATGTCATCAACACCGCCCTTGAATGTCGTACCAAGAGCATACACAACCAATGCAGGCCGCCCGGGAATTATTGCCTTGTCTAACTCTTCAGGAATCATTCGCCCGTGAACATCTGAAGGAATCAGCGCGAGCTCCAAATTCTGCAAGTCCGCAAGCCTCCTCGATGAGTAATGCGCCGACTCTGAGACATACACAACTGGCTTCATGCCCGTTTTCTTTTCGAGGTACTTCGCGCCGAAATATATACCGTGATTGTTACCGTCTGTGCCGCTGAATGTTACGATTCCCCAGAAATTATTTTCATCAAAGCCGTAAAGAGGGGCGAGTCGTTCGATGACTTCCCGCTCAAAGTCTATAGTGTTCAGCTTCAGGTGATGCCCGTCAATGTCAAAAGGATCTCCGCAGTTATTCACCATTGTGAGATTAAGCCCGCTGCCTGAAAACCACCTGTAGAAACCACGAAGCTCGCTGCTCTGGTTCATAGGGTAGCCCATATCATTCGCCCTCTCTGAAACAATATCACCCGCGAATTTGTCTAAACGCGCTTCAGCCGGATCTATCGCTGTGTTATTCGCCGACATAATTATTACCTCCTGCAAAAAAAATGAGGGACAAGGATTTTTTTCCTCATCCCCCCTTAATGACAATTATACTATGATTACTTTCTGCGCTTCTTCAGCATGTCGACATAAACCGCAAGAAGTATCACTATGCCTTTTGCGATCTGCTGCCAGAAGGAATTTAGTCCCAGAAGATTCAAGCCGTTGTTCAGGACTCCGATGATTAACACGCCGATCATTGTCGAGCCGATTTTGCCGACTCCGCCTGACATTGACGTACCGCCCAGAACCGTCGCCGCAATTGCGTCCATCTCGAAACTTTGTCCCGCTGTGGGCTGACCCGATGCCATTCTCGCGCAAAGCACAACGCCCGTAAACGCCGCCAAAAATCCGCTCATCGTGTAGACAAGCATTTTCGTCCTCGCAACGTTCACACCTGAGAATATCGCTGCCTTGTCATTTCCTCCGACCGCGTAAACATGACGGCCGAAACGAGTCTTACTCAGCAATATCACGCACACAATCAGGAACACAATCATGTAGATTACGGGATAAGGTATAGGCCCAAGCCAGCCCGTTCCGATAATCTGATAGTCCGGGAACATTGCGCGTATAGGCTGACCGTTCGAGTAAATATACGCCGCGCCTCTCGCAATCTGCATCATTGCAAGCGTTACGATGAACGGAGGAATTGTAGTTTTTGCGATGACGAATCCGTTGAAGAGTCCTAACGCCGTTCCGATTACGATAGCAAGTATTACGGCCTGCGCTACGGGCATGTTGTTGAATGCGATGAAGCCCGCGCTGAGAGTCCCGGAAAGAGCGAGGATTGAGCCGACAGACAAATCAATTCCGCCCGTAATGATTGCGAATGTCATTCCGAACGCAAGACAGGCATTTGATGACACCTGACGCAATACGTTCACTAAGTTTCGCTGTGAGTAGAAGACTCCGTTTGTTGTGAGCGACAATATTACGCACATCGCAAGAAGCCCGATAAGCGTACCCATATTTTCTTTGAAGTAGCGCGCAAATCCGTTCTGCGCTTTAACCTGATTTTCAAGCGGCATCAATATTTCCTCCTGTCCCTGTTGCATAACGCATGATTGTTTCCTGGCTCAACTCGTTTTTGCTGAGATTGGCTGTAACTCGTCCCTCGTGCATGACTAATACGCGGTCTGACATGTTTATGACTTCCGGCAAATCTGAGCTTATCATGAGAATCGCGACTCCCTGTTTCGCAAGCTCATTCATGAAGCCGTAAATTTCCGCCCTCGCTCCTACGTCGACTCCTCTTGTCGGCTCATCGAGGATTAATAGCTTCGGATTTGTCGCAAGCCATTTCGCAATTACTATCTTCTGCTGATTCCCGCCTGAAAGATTTTCCGCAAGCTGATCCGCTGAAGGAGTTTTTATCGCCAGTTCCTTAATGTAGCGCGTGATTGTGTCAGTCTCTTTCGACAGATTGCCCAATGGCCGCCCCCTGAAAATTTCATGAAGCACCGTTAATGTGAGGTTGTAGCCTACGGAATTTATCAGCACGAGTCCTTCTTCCTTGCGGTTCTCAGGCACCATTGCGATTCCGTTGTTCATGGCCTGACGCACTGAGCGAATATGTACAGGCTTTCCGTCAATCAGAATTTCTCCCGTATACTTGTCATCGATTCCGAAAATGCAGTGTGCAGTCTCAGATCTTCCAGCACCGACAAGCCCGGACATTCCGACAATTTCGCCCTCACGAACTGCGAACGATACGCCGTTGACGAACGGAGGCGATACCAAGTCTTTCACCTCGATAACAACCTTGCCCGGCTTCACATCGTCTTTGAAGTAAAGCTGTGTCAGTTCACGCCCAACCATCATGGCGATTAACTGGTCGTTTGTTGTCTCTCTAGTGTTGACTGTTCCGACATACTGACCGTCGCGCATAATCGTAACCCGGTCTGTTATCGCGAAAAGCTCGCTCATTCTGTGGGATATGTAGATGATTCCGATTCCCTCAGCCTTAAGCTGTCTCATCGTCTCAAAAAGTACTTCCGTCTCTTTGTCCGTCAATGACGCTGTAGGCTCATCCATCACTAGAATGTCAGCTTTTACTGATAACGCCTTTGCGATTTCAACCATCTGCTGTTGCGCTATGCTCAAGTCCTTTATGAGCGTGTTCGGGTCAAAATCGAGTCCGAGTCGCTGCAACATTTTCCGGGCGGCTTCATTCTCTTCACCGCGCTTGATTATGCCCGCAACGTTTCTTTCACGGCCTAAGTACATATTCTCAGCAATCGACAAGTACGGGACTAAGCACAATTCCTGATGAATGACGCTGATTCCGTGAGCCTGTGAGTCAGCGACGCTCTTCATGATGTGGGACTCGCCCTTAACGATTACTTCTCCTTCTTCAGGGATATATATACCTGCAAGGCACTTGATGAGGGTAGATTTTCCTGCTCCGTTCTCGCCTAAAAGCGCGTGGACTTCTCCGGCTCTAAGCTCAAAATTTACGTCCTTCAATGCGTAAACGCCGGGGAATTTCTTGTGAATGTGTTTCATCTGGAGCAAAATATTTTCTTCTGCCATAAAATTTTTCACCTCCGCAAAACACAAAGACAGGAGTTTTTACGCTCCTGCCTCCGTCAAATTATAGTCTATTGCCAGCCGTCAACGCCGAATGAGTCAACGTTCTCTGCTGTGATGAGCTGAACGGGAACGGGGATATGCTTGTCGACTTTTTCGCCCGCGAGAATCTTATAGGCCATCTCTACGCCGATTTTGCCGATGTTGATGGGGGACTGAGCCGCTGTTCCAGTCATGTCGCCTTCCTTGATTGCCTTTTTCGCATCGGGTGAACCGTCAACGCCATAAATCAATACGCCCTTCATGTTCGCGGCCTTGAGTGCCTGAATTACTCCGCGCGCTGTAGGGTCATTGACGCACATAACAACGTTCATGTCCGGGTGAGCCTGAATGATGTTCTCCATCTTGGGCATTGCGATTTCGAGCTGTCCTTCTGAGCTGTCTTCCGCAACAATCGTAAATTCGGGGTGCTTCTCGATTGTTGCCTTGAAGTTCGCTATACGGTCAATGCCTGTCTTTGTTGTGGGATGTCCGAGAATTACGGCTTTTCCGCCTTTGGGCAAACGCTTGAGCATGTCCTCAGCGCAAACGAGTCCGGCCGCAAGGTTGTCTGATGCGACTATGCACGCTACGTAATCCTCATCGTAGACAGCCGCGTCAACATTGATGATCGGGATTCCTGCTTCGTGAGCGGCCATGAGTCCGGGAGCTACTGCCTGCCAGTCTACAGGGTTGAGGAATATTGCGTCAACGCCCTGCGCTACCATGTCCTCAATCTGTGAGATCTGCTTCACGGGGTCAAGTGCGGGGTCAAGCGTGATGAGCGTGTCGCCGTTCGCCTCAACTGCTGCCTTGATTGCGTCATTCATGACTCCAAAAAAGGGGTTGTTCATCGTCATAAATGTAGCTCCGAACTTCTTTCCCTGTGCGCCTGCTACACAGACCGAACCGATAATGAGGGATACTGCGAGGAGTAATACAAAAAGTTTCTTCATGATAAGAGACTTCCTCCTGTATAAAATTTTTGTGCAAATGAAAAATGGATAAAGTAATTATACAGCGTGAGGGATAATTTTGCAGATGATGTTACAAAATGATAAACATAAAATAAATTAAAGATTTTTTCTCAAAACACAGCGCATATGCTCCTTGCTTTACTTTTTCACTTTTCTTCACTAGAATACAAATACATAGCAATATGGGCGTTCTTTAACAGGAACGGATAAACACACAACAGTCTTAGAGCTGTTTAGGCTGGCATGTAGCCTTTGTGATTTTCGTATCGCATAAAAATTGCCAAATAATAGTTCAGGGCAGAGGCGGGAGTCAGACAAAGTAATAGGATAAGGTGTAAAAGCCTTTACCAGATAGAAGCTGAGTAAGCCAGCTCCAGCGAATAAGGGTATTCTGAGGTGGAAGTATCATGCTCAGACATTAGGCCGCGTACCAAACTTGACTGAAAGCCCTAGCGTAACAGCAAGGGAATACTTACTTGATGGATTCCCGCTTCACTGTCTTGATTATTTTGGGATTGCGCTATCAATAAACATTATGAAGGGCAGTTCCATTCACAAACATTAAGATTCTTAACGTTCTTCCGAAGTCAAAACCGACTCTTTTACCAGATCTGAATTTGACTGTTTCGCACGGAACATCACAGCACAGATAAACATAAATATCGCCGAGCAAATCACGCTTAACAGTTACTGTTTTCACTTTGCCTTCTATATTCCGGGATTTGAAGTATCTGTACCATTTTTCGCCTATTCGTATTTTTCCGTTTGCTTCATCTATAGACCAGCCGTATTGCTTCAGCGTGAAAGACCTGTATTTTTTCACTTTGCGGAATTTCGGAGGGGAAGCCTTCTGCCTGCGCTTTAGACTCTTCCAGAAACGGAAATATAACAAGTCGATTCTTTCTACGACATTTTACACGGCCTGGGCATTAAGAATTTTCATGTACGCAAATTTTTCCGTCCGCTTCAGCTTGGTTATGTGCTTCTGCAAATCGTTCTTGTGAATATATTTGCCGTAAAGCCGGTAATATCTCCTGTGAAGGGCTATGCAGTGATTGTAGATTAACCCCGCAATATCTATCAGCCTCATTATTTCACCGCAACGGCTCGAATGATACAGCTTGAAGCAAAATGTTTTCATGATTAATCGATTATACTATTCACATCCCAAAACACACAGGAGGAAATCACATCATGAATTACACGCTCGGTATAGACACAGGCACAACATCAGTAAGCATAGCCGCAATCAACGAAGCTCATGAACTCGTAACAAGCAGAACCGTAAATCACAATGCGTTCATCAAGGGCGATTTCCCCGAGTCAAAAGTGCAGGACTCGAATCGCATTCTTGATATTGTCATGGCCGGACTCGAATCGATAACGCAGGAATACGGCAGACCGTCAGCAATCGGATTCACAGGGCAGATGCACGGAGTCTTATACCTCGACAAAAACGGAAATCCCGTATCACCCCTCTACACATGGGAAGACCCAAGCGCGAATATTCCCGTAAACGGCGAGTCATCACTTCACATTCTCCATTCACACGGCGTGAAATGCTCTGCAGGTTACGGAGTTTCGACTCACTTCTATTTGCAGCGTGCCGGGAAAATTCCTTCTGACGCTGTGAGACTCTCAACGATCAGCGACTACATTGCGATGAAGTTATGCGGGAAAAATTCCCCGGTTCTTTCTGCTGAAATGGCAGCGGGACTCGGAGGCTTTGACGTTCGCAAAAGGGAGTTCATGACAGACCGACTCGAATCGGCGGGCGTAGATGTCTCGTACCTTCCTGAAAACGTGAAGGGCTATGCGGTAATCGGCCATGCGCTGAATAATGTGCCTGTGATAACTTCAATGGGAGATAATCAGGCGAGCTTTATGGGTTCGGTTGACGGTGATAATACGCTGCTGCTTAATGTCGGAACAGGCTCTCAGGTCTCATTCATGACGCGTGAATTTGCAGAGACTGACGGCGATATAGAGCTGCGGCCATACGGTGATGATTATTTGCTTGCGGGGGCGGCTTTGTGCGGGGGGAGGGCTTATGCGATGCTCGAAAATTTTTACCGGGAAATCTGCGAGAGTTCGTGCTATGAGATGATGAATCAACATGCTGAAGAGTTTTTACGGACTAAGGGACTGACTCAGGCGTGGAATGTCGACACAAGATTTCAGGGTACGCGCTCGAATCCTGACATCACCGGGAGCATTACGGGAATCACTGACGGGAATTTTACGCCGGGAGCGTTCACAGTCGGAGTCATTCGGGGAATCATCACGGAGCTTTTCAACATGTACACGGCCATGAAGAATTTGACGGGAAGGAATGCGCTTGCGATTGTCGGATCAGGCAACGGACTCAGGAAGAACGAAATCATGAGGAGGATTGCGGGGGAAATTTTCGGGCTTGATGTCAATATTCCTAAATATCAGGAGGAAGCAGCGAGAGGCTGTGCGATTTGCACGATGAATTTCGTGTAGAATATTCCCATTCCCACACACAAAGGAGCATTCAGCAATGGCCAAAAAGAAACCGGAAGAATCATCACTCAACCTTGACGCAATACTCTTCAATTGCCGCGATATTCTGAGGCAGGCGCGCAACTCCGGCTCATTCTTCGAGAAAAGAGACATGATGCTTACGCTCGTATTTCTGCGCTTCATGGGCGAAAAATTCGAGGAAGGAAAGAAAGTTCTTCACGAGGAATTACTCAAAAAGGGAATCGATCCCGATGACCCGGAAATTCACGCGGCATTCTTTGACGATGATCCGACATTCACCGACGGAACATATAACCTCCCGCCCGGCTCGCGATGGCACGAAATCATAAACACTCCAGCTACGAATCTCAACAAGGCACTCGACAACGCGCTTCACATAATCGGTGAAAGCAGTCCCATTCTCAAAGGCTGCATCATAGATGGCACATTCACAACAAGAGGACTCCTCCCGAATGACATCAAGAAAGTTGTCGATGAAGTCAACAAAATCTCACACAAAACTTTCGGCGAGGAAAAAGACCTCATAGGCCGAGTGTATGAATACTTCCTCAAAGAGTTTGCAGTAAACGCCACGAAAGAAGAAGGCGAGTTCTATACCCCTCATGATGTCGTTCAGCTCATAGCGTCAATGATTCGGCCGTTCGACGGAACACTGTACGATCCCTGCTGCGGCTCCGGGGGAATGTTCATTCAGAGCGCGGAACTTGTGAAGGCGAAATTAGGCGACCTGACTCACATCAACATTTACGGGCAGGAGAAAGAACCCGCAACATACCGACTCGCGAAAATGAATCTTGCCTTGCGCGGAATAAGCCACAATCTTGGCACAGGCGCAGACTCCTCATTCACGCATGACATTCACAGGGGGATATACTTCGATTACATTATGGCAAATCCCCCCTTCAACCTCAAAAACTGGTACAACTCAAACCTTCAGCACGACTCACGCTGGACTGATTACGGACTCCCCCCCGAAAGCAACGCTAATTATGCCTGGATTCTTCACATCCTCTCACACTTGAAGCCCCTCGAAGGCGTTGCGGGATTCTTGCTCGCTAACGGCGCATTAGGAGACGGCGACACACAATCAATACGCCAGAAATTAATCGACAATGACAAAGTAGAGGCGATAATCATCCTTCCCCGCGAGTTATTCATCACAACAGACATCAGCGTAACACTATGGATACTCAACCAGAACAAGAAGGGCGGACTCTATCATGGCCGGAGTCTCCGAAACCGTGAGCGTGAAATTCTCTTCATGGATCTGCGTACGTGGACTGAAAACGCAGTAAAGAGTGAGGGCAAAAAGAAATACCGTCTCACGCCTGAGCAAATCACGAGAGCTTCAGAGATTTATCACACGTGGCAGGAAGAAGGGACTGACGGCAAAAATTACTCGTCGCCGGAGCTTTTCAGGAGTGTTAATGCTGAGGAAGTTGCGCGCAATGATTACAGCCTTGTGCCGAGCAGGTATATCGAGTTCAGGGACAAGGACATGGATATAGATTTTGTGGGCGAGATGCTGAGGATTCAGACGGAAATGCGCGCGATTATGTCGGAGGAGAAAGAGTCGCGGGAAAATCTTGTGGACGCATTCGGGGGAATCGGTTATGGGATTGACTGAGTACCGGCTCGGTGAATTTATACAGCGCAGGAATGAGCGCAACGGCGAGAACGGAAGCAGAAACGTAAAGGGAATCAGCGTACTGAAACAATTTCGGGATATATCGCCAAAAGTCAACATAGACAACATAGCAAGCTATAAAGTATGCAGGCCGGGTGATTTTGCATTCGTTCAGACAACAGCGCATGAGAAAGTTTTTGCCTACGCTTATAACGACACGGGAGAAAATATTATAGTCTCGTCAGTTAATGAAGTGTTTTATGTTGTTGATGAGGAAAGATTATGCCCTGAATATTTGTGCATGTACTTAAACCGCCCGGAATTTGACCGTTACGCAAGGTTTCATTCTACTGGCTCTGTGAGGGAAGTATTTTCGTTCGCAGATTTGTGCAGCGTGAAAATTCCCGTTCCGCCGACAGAGATTCAGCGCAAGTACGCGGGAGTCTATACGGCCATGACGGAGCATCAGAGAAATTTGTCGCGGGGTCTTGATGATTTGCGTCTGGTTTGCGACATGTACATAGAGGATCTGCGGCGCAAGATTCCGTGTGAAAGAATCGGGGACTATATCAGGGAAGTGAACAGCAGAAACACGGCCATGATTACGGAAAATGTGAAGGGCGTAAACAGTGAGGGCGAATTTATAGAGACAAGAGCAAGCACGATTGACTTAGATTTTCACAACTATAAAATCGTCCAGCGTAATCAGTTTGTGTACAACCCTGCGCGAATCAATATCGGTTCTATTGCGCTGTCGAATGCTGATGACTGTATTGTGTCTCCTATGTATGTAGTGTTCGAGGTGTCAGACGCAGAAAAATTGCTCCCTGAATATTTGCAGCTGTGGTTCAGGAGGCGCGAATTTCAACGCAGTACGTGGTTTTATGCTACCGGCACTGTGAGAGATATATTCTCTTTTGACCTGATGCAAGAAGTACGAATCCCAATACCCGACATAAAGATTCAACGCTCAATCGCAAACATATACACCGCATACCAGAAGCGCAAATCATTATCCGAAAGACTCAAAGCATTAATCAAAGACGCTTGCCCCGTACTAATCAAGGGAGCGACGGACGAAGCAAGGCAGATGATATAATCCCGTTATCCCAAATTTGTACGGAGTGAAAAGCTATGAGCGAAGAATATGCGACAAAGGAATTATTAGCGTCTGAAGTAAAACGTCTTGAAGAACGTACTGACGCGAGGACTGAACAAGTTTTGACGGCGTTTGACATGCTGAAAGACCGTATCGATGACATAGACCGCAGGCAGAACAGAGGAATAACGCTTCTGACTCTTGCTGTAACATTGGGCGCGCTTATTATCGGAGCGATTCAAATATGGATTGCGACAAGGGGGTGAGACTATGAATATCCGTGAACGTCTCAGCGGCAGACGCTCGCAGTATATCCCGTTATCGCCTGAACAGAGACTCATTAACCGCAAAGATGAAGAACGCAGGATGATTCGCCGGGCATTTTTCGCAATTCTTCCGGGACTCATTCTTTCGGTTACGGCACTGATTATTACGCTGTTGAAGTGATTGGAGACATATCATTATGATATTTCACGAATCAGATTACGAGCTTGCATTCATAACATGGCTTGAGGAATCCGGCTGGCAGCACATGAACGGTTCCGACATTCCCCGGACGAGTATGCGCGAGGTGATTTACGCGGACGACACCGAAAAATTTCTCAGCATGAACAATCCCGAATTTACTCCCGGCGACATTCACAGGGTTATTGAGCGTCTCAGAAATTTTCACGGCAATGACTTTCACGCGCTCCATGAGATTCACACGGCCATGACGAACGGACTCGATAAGTTTCTCCCTGAAGGCAAAAATATTCCTGTTACGGTTGAGATTATAGACTTTGAGAATCCCGGCAATAATATTTTCCGGGCGGTTAATCAGCTCAGTGTTGAGTACAAAGATCACGGGCAAATTTCGACTCGCCGCCCTGACATTCTGCTTTACGTGAACGGAATCCCCCTGTGCATCATTGAGCTGAAGAATCCGACTGACGAGAACGCGACAATCCATAACGCATGGGAGCAGATATACATACGTTACTGGCGTGATATTCCGCACCTGCTGAAGTACAGCGTAATGGCGTGTATTTCTGACGGAGTAAATACGAGGCTCGGAACTGTCTGCACTGATTACGATCATTTTCACTCATGGAAGAAATTTGACGGAGGGGAAGAGATTCGCCCCGGCGAGAACAGCGACACATTAAGCATGATTCGCGGGGTATTGCGTCCTGAAAAGTTCATTGAGATTCTTCGGGATTACGTTTACTTTCAGGATGAGGATTACGACAAGGAGGAACGCGCATTAGTGTGCAGGTATCCCCAATATTTCGCGTCAAAGAGTCTCAAGAGGAGCATAACGGACTCAATCACGAACGGAAGCAGGAAAGGCGGTACATATTTCGGCGCGACAGGCTGCGGAAAGACATACACAATGGCATTCTTGGCGCGGCAGCTTTCTATGAGGACTCCTGAAATTGATTCACCGACGATAATAATGATTGTTGACCGTGATGATTTACAGAAACAGGCGGAAAATCTTTTCACCAAGAGCCAGCACTTTTTGAATCTCGGAGCGGTTGAGATAATCAAGAGCCGCAATCATTTGCGCGAGGAATTAAGAACACGGGACAGCGGAGGCTTCTACATCTGCACTATACAGAAATTTTGCGACAGGAAGGACGATCCTATAGGCGAGATAAACGCACGGAAGAATATTATCTGCTTTTCGGACGAAGCTCACAGGAGTCAGATTGAGCGATCCATGTCGATTCATTTCAGCAAGGATTTTACGCGGGCTTTTGTGTCGAAATCATATGCGGCGACTCTCCGTGAGGCATTCCCAAACGCTACATTCGCGGGGTTCACTGGGACTCCGATTCAGGCGACTGTTGACACTTTCGGCCCGATTGTTGAGCGCTACACTATGGATGCGGCTGTTGCTGACGGACTCACCGTGCCGATAAAGTATATCCCCCGTATAACCTGCGTAACTCTTGACCGTGAGAAAGCAGAACTGATTGAAGAATATTACCGTCTTTGCGCTGACGAGGGAGCGACCCCGGAGTCAATCGCAGCGAGCAAAAAAGCAATGTCATCAATGGAAATCATCATAGGAGAAAAAGCACGTCTTGAGAGACTCGCGGATGACATTCACGCACATTACACGGCCTCGCTTGACACAGATCCGAATCGAATCCAGAAAGCTATGATTACATGCTCAAGCCGGAAGATAGCATTTGACCTCCTGAAAATATTTCGGCAGAAATTCCCGGAATGGTTCACGGAGAAAAAATGCAGGGACGGTATAGATGTAACGGAGATTCCCCGCGAAAGACTTGACGCATTGGAGGAAGTTCCGTTTATGGCGATGGTTGCGAGCAATAACCCGGATGATGATGATGATATGTATGATTATCTCGGAGGCTTGAAGAACGAGTCGCGCAATGAAAAACTTTCGGCCATGTTCAAGAATGATGACTCAAATTTCAGCATCGTGATTGTTGTCGACATGTGGATAACGGGATTTGATGTTCCGTCATTAACATACATGTACAATGACAAGCCTTTGGAGAAGCACATACTCATTCAGACGATAAGCCGGGTCAACAGACGCTGCAAGGATAAAGATTACGGATTAATCATCGACTACATTGGAATCCGTGAGAAAATGCGCGAGGCTGTGAAACTTTACGGCGGTGAGTCGAACGTAGCGAACTCACCCGATGACGCAATGACGGCAAAAGCAGTTTTCACTGAGGAGCTGATCATACTGCGTAAACTTTTTGACGGTTACGACCTGACTCCGTTCATGAATGACATTGACCCGGTGAAAAGATATATTCTCCTGTCAAAAGCTGCTGAGTATGTATTCTCGTCTCCTGAGAAATTCAGCATTGAGACAAAAGGCGGAAAAGAAGTAAAAACCGTAATGTTCCGTGAATATTTCGCTCATCATGTGAAATTATTGCGGGCGGCGTATGACATCTGCGAGCCTTCCGGGGTACTTGATGATTCGGACTCGTCCCTCGCACAGTGTCTTATGGCTGTGGCTGGAATGGTGCGGAAAAATTGCGGAACTTCTGAGATTGACCCCGACAAAATGAACAAGCGGGTCGAAAAAATGGTAGAAGAAGCACTGAAATACAGCAAGGTTGAAAGCGTATTAGAGACTGGAATCGATGAGGATATATTCAGCCCCGAATACATGAAGAGCCTTGACGGTATACAGATGCCCGCGACACGGCTTGAGCTTCTTGTGAGAATGCTGAAACATGCAATCAAGAATTACTCTTACACCAACAAGATAGCCGCAAAGAAATTCACAGACCTTCTTGACGCTGCAATAAAGAGATACCACAATGGCCGCGAGATTCTCAAAGCAAACGAGGAAGCCGGAAAACTTATCGCAGAAATCACAGCTGAGATTGAGAAAATTATTGCAGACATGAAAATTGACCGTGAGAGCTTTAATGTTGTTGGTATATCTTTCGAGGAAAAAGCGTTTTATGACATTCTGATATATTTGCGTGATGAGTACAAGTTTGAATACGGTGAAGATGTCCAAGCAACAGAGAATGTGAAAGTCAACGATAAATGCAAAGAGCTGGCGCAAAAGATGAAGGAAATAATTGATGACCGCTCGGAGTTTTCTGACTGGCTCAGGAATCAGATTGTGCGCGATAAGCTGAAGTTTGCAGTGAAAGTATGCCTCGTGAAGAATGGTTATCCGCCGAAATACAGCCCTGATGTTTTCCGCAAAGTTATGGAGCAGGTAGAGAATTTCAAGCTCCATCATTAAAGCTGACGGCATAGTGTCATGTAAAATATCTTCATCCCAAAACGCAAAGGAAGTATTCATCATGAAGAGACTCGCGGCAATATTCCTCATCATAATATCGCTATCATCACCCTTTTGTTGAACGTGAAAATCACAGAGGCTCAAATCTCAGCAGATCAGGGAAATAATACAGCTAGTCTACAGCTTGATGACCTGAACAAGTACGGAGAATAGAAAGGAGGCGGGGAAAAATGGAGTTTCTGACTCATATTGAGGATGTCTTTCAGCTTGTAGTTCAGTACGGAATATTGTTGATGGAATGCGTCGGCGTAACGATACTGCTATTCACGGCGTTGAAATCAATCTGGGGAATAATCACGCGGGACTCACATGTTCGACTCACGCTCGCAAAGGGTATAGCGTTGTCGCTTGAGTTCAAGTTAGGCGGCGAGGTATTGAGGACGGTAATTGTGCGTGAATGGTCAGAGCTTGCGATACTCGGTGCGATAATCGTATTGAGGGGTGCGCTTACGTTCCTGATTCACTGGGAGATTAAGACAGAAGAAGCCAGCCTGAAATAACAGGGATTAGGGGGCAGTAGTTAGTGAGAAGAATTTTGCTGTTCACTTCCCGCTGCCCACTCTCCACTATAATTATTTGCAGATTGAGTCGATCCACGCAAAAAGCTCCGGAAGATCATAATTCCCGTCATGAGGAACATTCCACACAGCCGCAACATCAGCATCATACCCGGCCTGCTTCAGCTTCAGCGCAAGTATCGCAGGTACAGCAATAGACGTATCACGATCCTTAACGCCGTGCCTAATGCGCCAGAATTTTGCGGTCTTCACTCCCTCGCGCCCGATAAAGTTCATCGGGTTCATGATGTATATTTTCTCAGCGTCAGCCATTGCGGGTTTCTCTGCGGTTGAATGTTTGTACGAGTACTCCGTGAAATGCTTATCGTCAAACTCGTTGTTCTCGTAGCTCTTCATGTTCAGCGAGTCAAATGCCGGAGCCGCTTTCATCCTCGTAGCCCACACCGCATATTTCGCCAAATCCGCGCCCGTAACTTTGTCGCCTTCAACCGTAAGCCAGTCGAGTCCCCTCACATTTTCGCCAGCGTCAAGAGCCTTCTGCGCCGCCGCAACGTAAAGACCCTCAATGTATTTGCGGAATGAGCCGTTACCGTTTTCATCAAGCATATAACCGCCAAGATTAAGGCTGTTGAGGTAAGCGGGAAATGCCTTCTTCAGTGCTTCGGAAGCCGCTTTCATATTATCGTCCATCTCGCGGGCTGGCCCCATGTGGTATGTGTTCACACCGTTGAATATCCATTCATAGGGCATGTCAGCATTCTCAAGATTCGTAATCGGGCAGTAAACAGCGGACGCGAAAATATCATCACGCTCATCATACGCTCCGACTTCCTTCAAGTACGGCTCATACTCTTTTGCGTTTCCAGTTGCGCCGAGAAGTGAAGACAATGCGCCGCCCGCGCTGAGTCCGTCAGAGATAATTTTCTCGGTATCACCAGCAGGCAATTTGTCTTTGTTGTGGCGTAACCATCTCACCGCCGCTTTGTAGTCTACGATTAACGCCGGGGCTTTTCCATTCGCGAGAGTCCTTCCTCTGATTGCAGGAGTTACTACGACATATCCCCGTGATAATGCGTAAAGTGATGCGTTAGGAGTTCCATGCCGTGAATCATTTGCGGGAATGAATTGCTTTCCAGGCATGTACCCCCCGACTCCGTTCGGCAAAAATATCGGCGCGGTTTTTGCTGTGTAGCCGTTGACGCTTGCACCGCTGAAATACTCTTCAGGAACGTAGATATTCAGCCTCTGATATTCAGGCTCCGAAGGCTTTTCGACATACGGAATATCGAGCCATGAACGGAATGTTACGAGCTTATCCCCCGCTAACATTGTCTGTGATACCCTGTTTCCCGGAGGCATTGTGATTGAGTCGGCCGGGCCTTGTGCGAAATCCGCTCCGAATGAACACGAGCATAACGATACAGCAATCGCTGCAGCACATAATAATTTTACGCGCATGATAATACAGCTCCTTCTGTGGATAAATTTTTGTGGATGAGTGAATTATACCGTGAAAGAATTTTCAGTGTAAGTAACCGCACAAAATAAAACCGGGACTGCCTTTAGTGTTAAGACAATCCCGGAAATCTTAAGGAGATTTTATGATGCGGAAGCTGTTTTATGCTTGGGGTATTGATTGCTGACGGTTAATATTTTATGCCGTTTTTCTCGAACACCGCTAATATCTGCTCTGATGTCCTGTAACCCGCTTCCCTCGCTCTTTCTTTGCCGTTCGCGTCCCTGAATATCAATGTAGGAACAAGCCGGATATTGTACTGTTCAGCAAGTTTCAAGTTATCCTCAAGATATACATAGCTCGTTGAGATTCTCGCGCCGTACTGTGAGTCTATCTGCTTGAGGACTGGGAGCATTTTCTCACATTCGGGGCTGTTCTTCTTCATGAGAATTGTTACGGAAGGAAGAGCCGCGCACGCACTTGAACACATCACCATCATAGCAAGAATCGCAGATATGATTTTTGCTTTCACTGATTACTCGCCTCCCTCTATCTTTATGCCTTTTCCGGAAAATGTTTTCAGCACTTCAGCTTTTGGCATGTAGCCGATTTCACGCGCTATTTCGTTTCCTTCTGAGTCTCTGAATATCAGCATGGGAACATAACGCACATGATATTCTTCTGCTAATTCGGGTTCATCCTCAAGATATATATGGCTCGTTGAGATTTTTCCGCCGTAATCTTTATCGAGCTGATTCAAAACTCTTGCCATCTGAGCACATGCCGGACATGTTTTTGTTGACAGCATTGTTACAGAAGGAAGAGCAGCAAACGCGGACGAACATAACAGCATCACGAGGAGGATTGCAGAGAGAATTTTTGACTTCATGATTCACACACTTCCATTTTGATTTTGATACGATAATTTTACTTTTAGATTGTATAAAATTTATGCAGATAATTGCAATCCTCAATAGTAACTAAATCCGATTGCGCTATAATTTCAGGCATTCATAAACATAACAAGGGAGAAAATTTTAATATGGAAGAACAGGGAAAAATAATCAGCTCATGCGACATTGATTCAAACCTTGCGCTTCAGATTTGGACGAGGGGAAAAACTCCGAGGCTCTCAATTCTCAACAAGGCTAAAAATTCCCGCAAGCTGATTCATCTTTCGTGGGTTGAAAAACGCTCGCGCACTCTTTCAATAAGCGGAAAAAAGCCGGGGGAAAATATCACGTACACCGTTTCAGATTTTGAGCCTGCAATCGTCAAGATACTCACG
Source organism: uncultured Fretibacterium sp. (assembly GCA_946183145.1). Classification (GTDB taxonomy): domain Bacteria; phylum Synergistota; class Synergistia; order Synergistales; family Aminobacteriaceae; genus JAFUXM01. The sequence continues at coordinate 450,135 of CAMGZM010000001.1, forward strand.
GAATATTTTGCGCGCACAAATTTCAAGGTCAAATATTTCAAGATGGTTATCGATTTCGAGAAGGCAGTTCACCGCCCTGAAGTTATCTCAAGCAAGGCAGATTTCGCGATGATGACGGACGAAAAACGCTCGTCGTTATGGATTGCGGACTGCTCCGGCGGCGACAAGAACACGGGAATATTCCGGCCGTTTTTCCCGCTCACACAGGAAGAGTCAGAACTTCTCACAGAAGAAAGGCGGAATTTCTCAAGCATACAGATGCGTTCAACAGAAGGACTCTTCAAGCTCGGACTTCCTGAACTCCTCAAGAAAGCGAATCCCGAACGATGGCACAACACGCTCAGGGTTACGGCGGCGGCCATGATGCTTGGCTTCTCTTATTGCGGCGCGGACGGAACAAAGACAGCCGATTATTTCTGGACTGCTGACGAAAAGCCCAAGAACCTTAACCCTAATGTTACAGTCATGAAAGCTCCCGTCAAAAAATTATCGATTCATGACGCGGAATTGATGAGGCTCGGACATAAATTCACGGCGTATATCCGTCATTGCTACAGGCTCGGCGATGTTGACATTGATTATGCTGACGACAGCGCAAAAGAGCTTCAGGAGGCAGGCTTCACACGAACGAGGCGAATCGACTTCAACACCGGGACAATCGGCGATGTTCCTTACAGGGTAACTTTCTACGTGAATGAAGACGAGGGAATGACCGCTTTCGGCTGCAATCCCCGTATGCAGACAGCAAAACACAAAGGCGACATGGTGATATTGATTCCGACAAAAGTTTTCACTGACGCAATGAACGATGACACAATGAGCGGAGCAAGCACCAACGAATTTTACACGATCACGCGATTGTTATGGGCCAAGCAGTTCGGCGAATGGTACGGAAGCATTAAGCCTTATGTGCGGAAATTTGCGGGGCTGATTGAGGGATGATGCGTAAATTTTTGTGCGTGATAACAATCTTCATGCTTTGCGGAATTTCTGAGGCAGGGCAGCAGAGAAGGTTATCCGTTGTGATTTTTCCCACGATAAACAATACGGAGCTTGAGATTTGGGGAAGCAAGTTTTACCCGCATAACGTGCTTGAAGAAAAAATGTCGCAGTATCTTGAGTCCCTCTACAAGATTTCGCCGCTGATTGACGCGAGAGTCCTCGATGAAGCAGGTATGAATAGATGGTTATCGGGGTCGCGTTCAGGCGATGACATGGCCGTACAGCTCGAAATGTATTCAGCAGTCATGAAGGACAAGCACGTAATCGGCACAGCTACTAGCGGGCGTGTGATGATTAGGATTCGAATCTTTGACCGCGCGAGAGTCCGTGAAGTTTCTGTGCGTAATGTGAGGGGAAAAAGCGCAAGATTCACCCTTGATGATGACGAGTCAATATTCTGGTTTGACGCGGCTGTTGCGGGATTAGGGATTCCGTTTGAGAATGGTCTTGACCTTTTCGGGCTTACGGAGTCGAAATACAAAGGCCAGAGAATGAGCCGACCTACTTGGGATCAGTTCAAGAACACAGCATACTGGCAGGCAATCAAGAACGCAATCGCAAACGCGCACAAAGAGTCATTAGACCAGATCCGCAACGTAATCCGAAGCAATGAGCCTTCAGCCGCAATGATGGGACGTGATAATTTCTCCGACAGCTACAGGACAATCGGAAGAATTTTAGCCCCGACAGCAAAAGCCACAAAGCGCAACAAAGAGTACATAATCTCACTCGGAAGAATCCCAGACGGAAGCAATGACGGTGTGAGAGTCGGTGAAGTGCTTGACGTTGTGAGGGCAGATACATACGTTACTGTTGTCCCTGAAGAACCCGTTGTAGTTTTGCCGAAAGTTGTCGGAAAAGTCAAGGTGATAAAAGTTTACGATGACAACGCGATTGTGAGAGTCGTAAAAGACAACAGGAAAGAGCCTGTAACGCTGAAAGATTTAGTAGTGAAGCAGACGAAAATAACAGGCAGGTGATAATAATGATGAGAAAAATTTTCCTGACAGCAATTATTTCCGCAGTTCTCGCTGAGAGTGTTTACGCCGCCGCAATTCCTGATGACGACAGCGCGATATATTCGCCTTATCCCGCACAGCCTCAGGCAGAACAGCCCGCCCCCGCTCCGAAAACTTCAACGCCAAAAAAGCCCGCAAAAAAGCCAGCTCCCAAAAAGCCAGCTCCCAAAAAGCCAGCTCCCAAGAAAAAACCCGCTCCCAAAAAAGCAGCTCCCAAAAGAAAGCCCGCTGTTGTCCGTCAGACATCATTGCAGAAGGGCATAGAATTAATGCAGCAGGAACGCTACGAGAAAGCAAAGCCGTATCTCCTCAAAGCTATTCAGGAAGAACGGAATAACCCTAACGCTTGGTACTGGTACGGTGTCTATCACGAAAAGACAGGCGGATTCTATCAGGCTCAATACTTTTACACGAAAGCCGTAACAATTGATCCTGCTTTTGAGCCGTTATCGAGAGTCGTATTTTACCCGAATGATGACGAGAAGACTCCCTTGTGGGATCCCAAGCACCCCGCGAGAGTTTACCCCGTTGAAACCGCTTCTGTGCCTATGAATGTCTCAGAATTTCCCAACGCGCCAGATGACCCCGAAATACCTCAAGTACCCGTTTATGTTCCTCCTGAACCTGGAGCAGAACCGACTGACGGAGATCACTGGAGTCCTTCTGTATATGTTCCTCCGAGACCTGAAGAGCTTCCCGAATACGCCAACGCGCCTATATATATGCCACCTGACGCAAGCGGGGTTGTTGCTGACGAGGAACGCTCAACGATTGAGATTCCAATCCAGAATGAGCCGCGAAATGATGACATAATCACCGAGCGGAATGCTATTCTCAAGCTGGACAAGCCCATCTACAATCCGCCTAACCCGGACAAAGCCATTCAGCAGAAGACTCAGCCTCAGAAAAGCCCGGCCGTGAAATCTCCAGCAAAACAGGAATCACCGTCGCGGAAATCTTCAACAGTCCCCGAAAAAAGAGTCGTCCGTCAGAAAAAAGCCGCCGCAACATCAAGGACTCCCGCAAAAACTGTAAGGCAGAAACAAAGCCAGCAGAGAAAAACAGAGTCCCAAGACGAAAGGCCGCAAACGACGACTCAGACTCGCCGTCAGCAAAATCAATCGACAAATCGCAGTCAGCAGACACAGACTCAAACGCAGACTCAGACTCAGCGTCAGCAAACTCAAACGCAGACTCCAAACCGCAATCAGCGTCAGCAGACTCCGACTCCAGTTCCGCCGCCCGCAAGACCGACTCAGCCTTCACAGCCTCAGCCGCGAAGAGAGAATGAATACATGCCGCCCGTAGGACAATACGCCCCTGATCCCGGAACGATTCCAGACAGGCCAATGCCGCCCGTAGGTCAGGGAAATTAGAATCATCGAGGTGATTTCATGATGAGAAAAATTTTTGCAGCATTGATTCTCGCAGGGGTATTCATGGCCGGAGAATCGTTTTCAGCGGAAAAAGCTATAAGGGTAAATCAGCCCGCGTATCACATGATGCGTTTTTACGTCTACAGGCCAAAGAAATTAGCGCGGGGTTTCTACGCAACTTTTGACGGCTATTTAGTCTACAAAGGCGCAAAAGGTGTATGGTATTACGCAAGCTCAGAGAAAAACGGCATAACGAAAACTGATTACGTTGTCGGCTCGGTGCTTCCTCAAATCGTGAACATCAAGCCGTATGACGCTAAAATTTCATCAGTTGCGCCCGTCGTGAAAAGCAGTCCCGTAACAGCGAACCCGGCAATGAATCCTGACTCGAAATCAAACAGAGTCGTTTACATGCCGCCTCAAATGCAAAACGAACTGTACAAGCCCCTGATCCTGACTCCAAACGCCCCCGACTGGACTCAAAACTCTAACTTCATGGCTATAGGAAAATGGCAGAAGAGCGTGAACAAAATCGGAGTCCTTTACCGCCCAAAGATTCCAATTGCGTGGAAGGGAGATTTTCCCGAAGTCATTTACGCGTGGACGGGGCAGAACTGGTATCAGCTCACAGCTAAAGAGTCATATTTGACCGCAAGAAAGATATTGCGACGTGAGATTTATGATTTGACGGTCTACACCAACAAGCTCAACCGGCTTCAATGGACTGAAGACGACTCGCACGTTCTCGCACAGTATGCGGCCATGTGGGGCTATGAATGGGTAGGTCAAATTATTCTTGGGAGGGATTACGATTGATGACGATGATGAAACGTATAACGCTCGCAGTTTTTGCGCTGCTGGTTCTGACTTCTGACTCTCACGCGAAAAGATACATCACTGAGCCGCTGTTAGTTCCTGAGTCGCCCTATGCGGGAATGACATTCTACGTTTACCGCCCGTATGACATGCCTAAAGGCTGGTATATTACGCTTGACGGTTATCCCGTTCACAAGAATCATGACGGAATGTGGGTATATGGCACAGCAGAAGGGCCGAATCTCGTACAGACAAATTACGTCGTCGGCTCAATCGTTCCATCAATGGCAGGGATAACGAAATGGATCAGCGATGTACAGATCTCAGAATTACGGAAATTCCCGAACGCCGAAATTTTAGAGGTAAGACAGAAGAAATTTACGCGCTCGCAGATGGCTAAAGGCAAAAAGTACTCTACATATATTCCCGCATGGACGTACAACCCCGCATTCATGGCCGTAGGGAAGTGGAAGCCTTCTGTTGACCGCATTGCAGTATTGAGCGATCTGGGAGTCCCTGCCGCGTGGATGGGAGTAAACCCGAAAATGATTTACATCTGGACAGGCTCATTATGGTATCAAGTTGATACGGGTAATTTGCGCTCGCCGAAAAAAGCAATCGCACGCAACTACACGAACTTGCGCAGGCTAATTCGCGGTTCGGGCTTCAAGTGGTACGCACAAGATACGCCGGTGTTGGCGCAGCAGTCAAGGGCATGGGGGTATTACTGGCTCGGAGAAATCAGCATGGTGAAGTGAGAATGATATACAGGCTCGGGGAATTATTGAGAGTTTCAACAGTCAACAACCGCAATTTGAAGTATAGCGTTGATTTGATACAGGGAGTCGGGAAGGACGGAAATTTTATTACTCCTAAGCGCGACACAACGGAGTCAAATTTGAAGCTCTACAAGATTGTTAATGACGGTGCTTTTGTATATAACCCAACAGCTTTAGATATAGGCTCTATTGCGTATCGTACAGAAGGACTTTGCATTGTGTCTCATCTCTATGTTGTATTTTATCTTAACGACAAGGGAAAAGAATTACTTGACCCGTATTATTTGTTCATGTATTTCAGACGCAGTGAATTTTATAGGCAGGTAGCATTCAGAAATTTTGGGAGCGCGAGACCTGAATTTAGCTTCCGAGATATGAGCGAAATAATAATTGATGTTCCTCCCATTGAGATTCAGCGCAAGTACGCGGGAGTCTATACGGCCATGACGGAGCATCAGCGAAATTTGTCGCGGGGGCTTGATGATTTGCGGCTTGTGTGTGATATGTACATAGAGGATCTGCGGCGCAAGATTCCGTGTGAAAGATTAGGGGACTATATCGAGCTTTCAGACGAAAGGAACGAGTCTTTATGTTATGGGCTTGATGATGTTCGCGGTGTGTCAATCGCAAAAACTTTAATTGAGACTGTAGCAGACATGAGAGACGTTAATTTGAAACCGTATTATATTCTCAGGCCGAATGAATTTGCGTATGTGCCTGTAACTTCACGTAACGGCGGTAAATTGTCTGTTGCTCTCAATGATACCGACAAGACATATATATGTTCTCAGTCCTATGTAGTATTCCGCTGCCGTGATGAGAATGAATTACTGCCTGAATATCTGATGATAAATTTCCTGCGCTCAGAATTTGACCGTTACGCCCGCTTTAATTCGTGGGGTTCAGCGCGTGAAAATTTTTCGTTCAGCGACATGTGCGACGTACGAATCCCAATCCCCGACATAAAGATTCAACGCTCAATCGCAAACATATACACCGCATACCAAAAACGCAAATCATTATCCGAAAGACTCAAAGCCCTAATCAAAGACGCTTGCCCCGTACTGATCAAAGGCGCGACAGACGAAGCAAAACAATTCGCAAATTAAGTTTCGGACTCCGTGAAAGATTTTGCGGAGTCTTTTTTTGACTCTTGCAGTCTGATATATAATTCGGAATCATCCCACTACAATACAAACAGGAGGGTAAATACTTTGTGTGTATTACTCGCATATGAAGCACCCGCAGACAGCATGATAGTCAAACTCAGCACGGCCTTCAGCAATGATGACGTACTCGAAATTCATATACTGTTTCACGAATTAATCACGGACGCTTACGTAAACAATTACGCATCGGGAAATATCTGGCAGAATTATCTGACTCACTTCATACTGAGCAATGAAAATTTCTTCTCTCTTGCCTGTGAAAGACGAGAACCCCCGCAAGGCTCATTGAAGGACATCGCGCTTCATGATTTCGAGGTGTTTATGAGACTCTTTTCGCTGGACAATGAACACCTTCACTATATCGACAACTTTATCGGAGATGAGCGGCAAAATTCCCCGGTGTGCGAAATCAGCAAGGCAATTGCGGAATCACATTCATCACAAAAAATTTTCGACATCGTAACAAACTGGTACAAAAGGCACGGAGTCGGTTACTTCTCGACACGAAAAGCATTCCGATATGACGGCGGGAAATTCGCGGCTCTCGCAAACAGTGATGTGGGTGATGTGAGACTTGATGACCTTGTAGGCTATGAGGCACAGAAGGCAGAATTGCGCGCAAACACTGAGGCTTTTATCTCCGGGCGGCCTGCTAACAATGTATTGCTTTACGGCGACGGGGGAACGGGAAAATCTACGAGCGTCAAAGCTATTCTCAATGAATATTTTGCTGACGGCCTCAGGGTTATAGAAATCTACAAGCACCAGTTCCGGGACATTCTGAAAATCACGGAGGCTTTGAGAAAACGCAACTATAAATTCATACTGTTCATTGATGATCTTTCGTTTGAGGAACACGAAATAGAGTACAAATACCTGAAGGCGATAATCGAGGGAGGAATCGAGACTAGGCCGGAGAACATTCTGATTTACGCGACATCAAATAGGCGGCACATTATCCGCGAAACATGGAAGGATCGCGACGACATGGAACACAACGGAGATATTCACAGGTCAGACACAGTAGAAGAGAAATTATCACTGGCATCAAGATTCGGGATTGCGATAAACTTTTCGAGTCCTCAGCGGAAAATGTATCACAAAATTGTGAAGAGTCTTGCGGAAAAATCCGGGATTGTGATTGATGATGCTGAATTGATTTCTGGTTCTGACAGATGGGAGATAAGGCACGGAGGCATGACAGGCCGGGCGGCTCGTCAGTATGTTGATTATCTTTTGGGAAGGAAACAAGGCGAGTAACCATACTGTTATAATACACGCGGAAAAATCCACATCACAAAAGGAGAATCAATCACGTGAAACTTACCAGCGAAGAAGTCAACGAGATCGCATTAGAATCGCGCCTGCTTCTTACAGAGGAAGAATTAGCCGGTGCAGTGCGGTACATCAACAGATTCCTTGATGCTTTGCAGTGCTTCAAGGAATTAGACCTTAAGGACGTAGAACCCTTCAGTTTTGCGGAGGCTATCGAATGCCCCCTTCGTGAAGACAAAGTTATACCATTCCCGGACACTGAAGCGATATTGCACGAAAGCGAGCATGTAGACGGCTCATACTTCAAAGTCCCGCGCATAATGGAGGAATAATCACATGGAACTTTACGAGCTTAATTTATGGATGCTGACGGAAGGACTCAAGGCCGGGAAATTCTCAGCGTCAGAAGTATTCACGTCCTGCAAGAATCGAATCGACAAGTGCGAGGGAAATATTCACGCCTTAATCACGCGCACGGATAACGAAATGCCGGCATTCAGCAAAGACGGAACACTCGCGGGCATTCCGACAATCATCAAAGACAACCTCTGCACAAAGGGACTCAGAACGACAGCGGCAAGCAAAATTTTGGGAGACTGGCGGCCTCCTTATGACGCTACAGCATGGGCGAGACTCAAAGATTCGGGAGCTGTTCTCATGGGCAAAGCTAACATGGATGAGTTCGCGATGGGCAATACGTGCGGAAATTCTGCTTTCGGCCCTACACATAATCCCAACGACATAACGAGAGTCCCGGGCGGATCATCAGGAGGAAGCGCGGCGGCAGTGAGTGCGGGTTACGTTCCGTTTTCGCTCGGAAGTGATACGGGCGGTTCAATTCGTCAGCCTGCGAGCTATTGCGGTGTTTACGGCTTCAAGCCCACATACGGAATGGTGAGTCGATACGGGTTAATCTCTTACGGCTCATCACTGGATCAGATTGGCCCGTTTGCGAGGACTATACGAGATTTGCAGATTGTTATGTCGGTTATCTCCGGCCATGACAAAATGGACTCGTCAAGTTTCAGGAACAAGCCTCACGATTTCACGCACAACGAGAACGCAAGCATAAAGGGAAAACGTATAGCGGTCGTGAAAGAGTTTGCCGGATTCACTCTTGACGCTCCTATAGCTGACGCGATGAAACGTACGCTCAAAATCCTTGAGGACGAGGGCGCAATCATCACAGAAGTATCACTGCCGGTTGTCTCAAAATATGCTGTTGCGTGCTATTACGCTCTTGCAATGTCGGAAGCACATACCAATCTTGAGCGTTACGACGGTGTGAGACTCGGTTACACTGTGAAAGACGCCCGCGGGATAAAAGAAATGTTTGAGCGCGTACGTTCTGAGGGATTCGGCGCGGAAGTAAAAGCGAGAATAATTGCGGGTACGTGCCTGACTGAGCCTACAAGGTGCGAGGAATATTACGTAGCTGCGACAAAAGTACGTACACTAATAGCGCAGGAATTTTCGCGGGCATTCGGTGAGACTGACTATATACTTCAGCCCGTAACGCCTTCAATGCCGGGGAAAATCGGCGAGTCTGATGATGACGCAATGAAGGGTTATGAGGCTGACTTGTATACGCTTCCTGTGAATCTCGCGGGGCTTCCGGGATTGTCATTCTTCACTGGTTACGCTGGGAATCTTCCTGTAGGTTTGCAGCTTATCGGCGCAAGATGGAGCGACTCTGAAATTCTCGACGCGGGAATGATATTAGAGCGTCATTTCGGCAGTCCTAAAATTTCTGACGGAGGAGTGAATTAATCATGGCCGAACTTACATTTACGCCCGTAATAGGAATAGAGATTCACATAAGGCTGAAGAGCGACTCAAAACTTTTCTGCTCATGCTCGACAGATACGGACGCTCCAGCAAACACGAACATTTGCCCGGTCTGTATGGGTATGCCCGGCTCACTGCCCGTTCTGAATCACAGAGTCGTAGAGCAGGGAATGCTTGCAGGGTTTGCGCTTAACTGCGGGATTCGTCCCAAGTCGCTATTCTTCCGAAAGTCGTACTTCTACCCCGATTTGCCGAAAGGACATCAGATCAGCCAGTGCGATTTGCCGATTACGACATCAGGCTATATAGAAGTCCACGACTCAGAAGGCAAGCTGAAGAAAATCCGCGTTCATCATTTGCACCTTGAAGAGGACGTAGGAAGCCTTCATCACAGCGCGTCAGACGGAAGATTAGAGGGTGCGGACACATCATATGTCGACTACAACAGATCGGGGACTCCTCTTGCTGAAATCGTTTCGGAGCCTGATGTTTCGTCAGCAAGAGAAGCGGTTGAATACGTTATGACACTCCGCAGGCGCGTAATATATTCTGGGGCTTCAGATGTTGAGCTTGAGAAGGGCATGATGAGATTTGACGCAAACGTCTCAATGAAATGTTCAGACGGCCGATGGGGTCATAAAGTCGAAGTGAAGAACATGAACTCATTTAAGGCACTTGAACGCGCAATAGAGTACGAGATAAAACGCCAGAAGAAAATCATGCTTCAGGGCGGAGAAGTGATACAGGAGACCCGCCACTGGAACGACGCAAAAGGCATAACATCATCATCACGCGTCAAGGAAAATTACCGGAAGTTTATCGTTGAGCCTGATTTGCCGCCGCTGTATATCTCGCAGGAATGGATAGACAGAGTCGCCGCGAGGATGCCGGAAATGCCTGACGTGCGCGCATCACGTTACGTTACGGACTGGAATTTGCCGCAGGAAGTCGCAGATCTCATTACGGACGACAGGAATCTTGCTGACTATTTCGAGTCATGCGTGAAGGCCGGTGCGAATCCTGTGAGGGCTGCTCATTGGGTACGCACTGAAGTTTTGCGCGTAATGAACGAGAAGGGACTCAAGATTTCCGATTTCACGATGAAGCCTGAGACTCTCGCGGGATTGGTTGAACGTGTTGACGGCGGGAAGCTCTCAACGACTCAGGGAAAAGAAGTCTTTGATTACATGTGTGCTAACAATTCGGGGATTGATGAAGCTGTGAAAGCACTCGGAATCACAGAAGGCGGAGTCGCGGGGAATGCTCTTGCTGACATAGTAGCGTCAGTGATTGCGGCAAATCCTGATGTTTTGGACGAGATAAAATCCGGCAAAGACAAGAAGGGCAAAAAGCTCAAATTCCTTCAGGGCCTCGTCATGAAAGAGACAAAAGGACAGGCAAAACCTCAGGAAGTAGCAGAAGCAATAGCAGAAGCAGTGAAGTAAAAATTAATCCCCTCGATGTGAGTCGGGGGGAATTTTTTTGCGCCTTCAGAAAATTATTTGCTTTCGATTCCTGAAGCTGTTAATTATCTTCACACGGCTGATTTTCTTTCAGGTAGACAAATGACAGCGCGATCCATATCTGATGGAAGAAAAATATCCTCAGCCACGCAAGCATCACCGGGGATCATTGCGGAGTAAGCGAATATATTTGCGTAATACGGTTTGTTCCTCAGTGCCTTAAGCCTTATCCTGTAATTATGCACGAACACCAGCGACACAAAAAGCCACGCCGTAAAACCTAAAATCCCAAGCTCACACAAAAATATCACGTAAGTATTTGTTATGGCTGCATCAGGGCCGAGAATTTCACCGGCAATTGACAAAGTGTTAAAAGCACCTATGCCGGCCATGAAATTATGTTCCATGATAACAGCTAGAAGTTCTGCATCGCTTCCGCGCCCTGAAATGTTTGTATTGTATGCGTAATCGCTGAATAATGCTAATACCTTCCTGGCAAGGCTGATTAATGCGGGTATGTCTATGCTGAAAAGTAAAATTCCCGCAAAAATAATCGTTATTGCAACCGTCATGTTTACGGAAAATCTCCGGCGGCGTTCAATCATTCTGTGAGTCTTTACGAGGAACAGCGCAACGCCCGCAAGATATATAGGTATTGCCCCTGTTGAGAAGCATAGAACAAACGCCGTTAGATGAAGCAGAAGCAATTTTTCATGAATCTTATACTTTCCTTTGCAGACATAGAACAGAGACAGCAGCATAGGAAGAAGAAGAACAAAAGCATTTGTAGCCGGCTCATGTGAGAGACCTTTTGCGCGCGGTATTCCCCACATGTCAAATATTCCCGGGACTGTGAAGCCTGCTTTATACATGAGAACTTGAAGAATGGTTACGCAGG
>CAMGZM010000002.1 GCA_946183145.1 uncultured Fretibacterium sp.
CAAGCGGTCAAGCGGTCAAGCGGTCAAGCGGTCAAGCGGTCAAGCGGTCAAGCGGTCAAGCGGGGTATATTGACTCTGAGTTGCCAGAAAATATAAATTCCTTCCGTGAGTTTTGCTCTTTATGCGAGAAAATAATCGATAAATTTCCTTCCCTTGAAAATCAGCGCGTATATTTCTACATGCACTCATTGAGGCTCTATAACTCATTCAGATTCGTGAAAAAAATCACAGATTCCAGAAAAAATTTAACGCTTCTTGCTCCCGGTGCGGGGCCTGCGTTTGTTGAGTTGTGCCTGTCGAAATTCATGGGCTTCAAGTGTACTGTTGTTGACCTTCCGAATGTCGTCGAGAGAAATAAAGCATATTATGACTGGGCAGGATTTGAGAGCATCGGGGAAAACATAGAGTCATACATTCAGGGGAGCGGGAAAGTTTTTGACGTTGTAATGAGCCTTGAGAATATCGAGCATATACCCGCCGCGCCGTCAAACTATATAGCAAAGTTCGTGAATGCGATTACGGACGGAGGATATTTCGTGATCTCAACGCCTAACATGGGGTCAATCGCTCATCTTGCGAGGATTGCTATGATGCTTCCGACTCTGCCTGTTCCTGAGCTTACGTTTAACATGAAGAGCTACGTGCATTACCGCGAGTACATGCCCTGCGAAATCATAGAGGCTTACGGGAAAAACGGATTGAGATACAAGGCACGGGCATACACGAATGAGAGTCCCGCGTTCAGGAAATATTCTGTTTCACGGCCTTCAATGCACCATGTGAAGAATCCTGTAATGAAATCTCTTTTGCGATGGAGCATACAGCCTTGTATGTCTTTGTTCGGGATAATTCCGCGCTTCAGGTACACAATGATTTTAGCAGCGCAAAAGTAATTCTTTCGTCCGGGGTTTATGCCTGAAATCCCGGGTTGTTCCTGTAAATTTCCTGCAACAACTCTACAAAGTCTTTCACGCTTTCACGCTTATCACCCGAATGTGTGCATAATACGCAGCAAATTTTCTCCGGGCAGTCAAAAAGAGTCCATGCAAATTCGCCGTTATGATCGTTCAGGAATCCCGGAGCAAGGCAAATCCCCCTGTGAGCTTTTATGTTCGTGAGTGTTGTCTCTCTGTCGCTGCTGTTGAAGTAATCCACGTGAATCGACTCTATGATTCTCTGCTGTACTGCTTTAAGCTCAGGAGGAGAACCGCCCCCGACCATTAACACGCGTCCGCGCAAATCCTCAGCGTGAACAATATTTTCCCCGGCTAATTCGTCATCCTTCAGCGTAATCAAGTATATTCTGCTGTCGAAAAGAAAATGAAGCCTTATCCCCGGAATGTGCTTAACGTCATTGCGTCTTGCGAACAAAATATCCTCCTCGCCTTTCAGGAATGACGCTGAGTCGTAAAGTGTCAGGAAATGCGGAGTAACAGAGACTCCCTTATGCGATTTGCTGAATGTCTCTATAGCTTCAGGAAGGAAATATATTGCTGACCTCATAGGAAGTCCGATTGTGATATTCGCCCTGTAATGTGTGCCGTAATTCTGCCCCTGCTCGACTGCGCGTTTAAGTTCGTCGCGAATGTTCCTGAGAGTCACGCAGAACTGTTCACCCGCCGGAGTCAGCACCGCTCCTTTTGGCGAGCGTTCAAAGAGTGAGAATCGTATTTCCTCTTCAACCTGCTTAATCTGGTACGTTAGAGCCGGCTGTGAAATGAAAAGTTTTTCGGCGGCCCTGTTGAAATTTTTTGTCTTTGCAAGCTCAAGAATGTAATCAATCTGCTTAGTGTCCATAAAAATTTTCCGGCAATGATAAAAATTTGTGATTTGAATATTATATCGCCTCTGATTTAGGATTAGCCCGTCCAAAAATTTTAGTGCAGGAGGTTTAGAGAGTGAGAAAAATTGTTCTTTGTCTCGCGCTTTTGTTATATTGCGGTGAATGCCTCAGAGCCGATTATGCTTCAGAAGCAGGGCAGCTTCACAGCAGGAGGAAAGACTCTCAAAAACAGCGGTGAATTTGTTTTCTCTGACTTATGGAATCAATCGGGGCAGACTGCTTACGGTGATAATGCTTTTGTCCGCTATCAGATTCCCGTGAACGCAAAGAAGTTTCCGCTTGTGTTTCTTCACGGGGGCGGCCAGTCAATGAAAACGTGGGAGACGACTCCCGATGGCCGTGAAGGATTCGCGAATATATTTTTACGGCGGGGCTTCAGCGTTTATCTTGTCGATCAGCCGAGAAGGGGAGATGCAGGTTTCACGCTTTCTTCAGGGGACGCAATCACACCGATGTATTACGACCGCACAATGTTCACGCTGTTCAGGCTCGGACGATGGCCGGATTTTTACCCTGATACGCAGTTCCCGAAAGCCCCGGAGAGCCTCGAAAATTTTTACCGTCAGGGTACTCCCAACACAGGCCCGCTTGATTTCGGCGTAATCTCTGATGCAATGTCCGCTGTGTTGTCGAAAACTGGCCCGGCGATTCTCGTTACGCATTCGCAGGGAGGCGGCGCAGGTTGGTACACTGCTCTGAAGTCTGAGAACATCCGCGCAATCGTGGCATACGAACCCGGAGGAAGTCCGCGACTCTTTCCTGAAGGCGAGGTGCCTGACGCAATACCGACATCATTCGGATTAATCGAGGGTACAGCGATTCCCCTTGAGGATTTCAGGAAGTTCACGCGATTCCCAATCGTCATATTTTACGGAGATCATATAGCCGACAAACCGACAGACAATTACGGCGCGGATCAATGGCGCGGAGAATTGGCAATGGGGCGTGAGTTTGCGCGACTCGTCAACAAATACGGCGGGGACTGCAAAGTGATTCACCTTCCCGAAATCGGCATAAAGGGAAATACTCACTTCATGTTTGCAGACCTGAATAATGTTGAAATTGCTGACCTTCTGTCAAAATGGCTCAAAGAGAAAGGACTTGACGAATAATGAGAGAAATTATCACAGCGGTATTAATCATCATGGCATTCACGGCGGTGTCATTCGCGCAGGAAGTGAAGTATATTGACGCTCCGAAATTCGCGGGAGAAATATATCTTTACGGCCAGCCCTCAAAGGAAGATGTAGACTTCGAGCAATGGTACGAGATTCCCGGGCGCGGTCAGTTCGTGCGGAATGTGAAAGTCCCGACTCTGATCCCGTATCTCCCTTCCCCGGAAAACTCTAACGGTGCTGCAATCATCATCGCGCCGGGCGGAGCGTTTCTTCATCACACATTCGGGAGCGGAGGCTATGAGGCTGCGGAGTGGTTCAAGGCTCAGGGCTTCGCGACATTCATACTCAAGTACAGACTCGAGATTACCCCGCGAGAGGAGTCAGAGTATCAAGCGTATGTTGCGAAAATGATGGAGGGTTACAGGGCTGGAGGCAGAAGCGGAAATTACGCCCCTGCGACTCCTGATTACGCATACGAGGACATTAACGCGGCTGTGAAATTGATCCGTGAACGCGCGAATGAGTTTCACATCATGCCGGACAAAATCGGAATCGTAGGATTTTCGGCGGGCGCATTAATGGCGGTCTACAATGCAGAGTGCGCGCCGTCAGAGTCAAAAGCTGACTTCATAGCGTCAATTTACGGTCAGTTAGTCCTGCGTGAGATGAGCGGGAAACTTCCTCCGATGTTCGCGGCCATGTCATCAGATGATGAATTATCCGGGCAGAGCGGATTCGAGGTAATACAGGCGTGGCAGAAGCGCGGAATCGTTGAGCTACATTTGTACGGTCAGGGCGGGCATAATTTCGGCATGGGTCATAAGCCATTCACTAATTACTTGTGGCCGACAGAATTTCTTGCGTGGCTCCGAATGCTGAAGATCATCAACGAGCCGACATCATCCGCAAAAATTCACCTCAACAACGGACTCGACATTCCGCAGTTCGGGATAGGCACATTCCGCTCAGACGTTCAGCAGGCACATGACGCAGTTGTTACGGCATTGCGGGCGGGCTATCGTCATATTGACACGGCGCACGCATACCAGAACGAGCGCGGAGTCGGTGCGGGCGTGAAAGACTCAGGAATCCCGCGCGGTGAAATCTGGATAACGAGCAAATTATGGCCTACTGATTACAATTCCGGCAACGTTGAAGAGTCCATCAACAAAATGTTACAGCGACTCAGAACGGATTATATTGACCTCGTATATTTGCATCAGCCTGTGGGCAATTACATGGCCGGGTATCGCGGACTTGAAGCAGCTGTGAAGGCGGGAAAAGTCCGGGCTATAGGTCTGTCGAATTTTGACCTCAACGAGAAATTATTTGATGACGTTCTCGCAAAGGCCGAAATAAAGCCGACGATAGTTCAGATTGAATTGCACCCTTACGCGCAGAGAAAAGCATTCCGCAAAAAGTGCGCCGAACATAACATAGCGGTTGAAGGCTGGTATCCTCTCGGAGGGACTCACGGCGGAAATAACGTACTCTTTGCTGACCCTGTAATTAATGAGATTGCCGGGCGTTACGGGAAGACTCCTGCTGAAATAATTTTGCGCTGGCACGTTCAGGAAGGCTTCAGCACGATTCCCGGTTCACGAAACGAGAATCACATACGGCAGAATATCACGGTGCTTGATTTCGAGCTGTCAGAAGATGACATGAACAGGATACGCGCTCTTGACGGTGAAAAGAGATTTTACACGGGAACATTTGAGTCCTCACAGAGATTCTTAGACTGGACTCCAGAAGACTAATATTTGTTCCCCCTTCATGTGAAAGCGTGAGGGGGAATTTATTTTGCCGATTGTTCATTAAAGACTTCAATTTGAGAAATTAATCTTATCCCGTTATCATTAATTCCATTCCACAAAGCAAAGGAGAATGACGAATCAATGAAGTATGTGAAACTCGGCAATTCAGGCGTTGATGTGTCGCGTATATGTTTGGGAATGATGAGCTTCGGCAAACCCGGAACAGAGAACGGCGTTTTTCCGTGGGCAATGGAATTTGAAGACGCAAAGCCAATCTTCCGCAAAGCAATCGAGTCGGGCATAAACTTTTTCGACACAGCAAATGTATACCAGCTCGGAAGCAGTGAGACAATCACCGGGAAATTGATTCGCGAGTTCGGACTCAGCCGTGATGAGATTGTTGTTGCGACAAAAGTAAACTTTGAGATGAGAGCAGGAAAACCCAACGGCGGAGGATCTTCACGCAAAAACATCATGGCCGAAATAGATCACAGCCTCGAAAGACTCGGACTCGATTACGTAGACCTATACCAGATTCACAGGCTTGACGCATTCACGCCGATGGAGGAAATATTAGAGGCACTTCACGATGTCGTAAAAAGCGGTAAGGCTCGTTACATCGGGGCTTGCACAATGGACGCGTGGCAGTTTGAGAGAATGCAGAATCTTGCGGAGCGTCATAACTGGACGAAATTCATCACGATGCAGAATCAGTACAACCTGATTTACAGGGAAGAAGAACACGAAATGATGCCTTTGTGCCTTGACCGCAAAGTCGGCGTAAACCCTTGGAGTCCTCTTGCGGGCGGAAGGTGCGCTCATCCTTGGGGGACTGTAACAGCACGCACGAAAATTGATGCAGTTTCCCCGGCGGTTTGGACGGAGAAGACAGCAGCACAGGATAAAGCAGTAGTCGATAACCTCGAACGTGTAGCGCGTGAACATGGCCGGACTATGGCGCAGGAGTCTTTAGCGTGGATGTTGAGCAAGCCTTTCATTTGCTCGCCCGTCGTGGGTACTACAAGCGTAAAGCACGTTGAAGAAGCCGTTTCAGCGGTTGACATTGAGATTACGCCGGAAGAAATTGCAGCCCTCGAAGCTCCGTACACAGCTCACACTAAGCAGCACGCATTTTAGGCCATGAGTGTTTTTGACGACCTGCGGAACGGAATCCCTTACGACATTAGAGACCCGGAATATTTGCGCGAAGCTCACGGGGAAATGAGCCGGTGCCGTAATCTTTGCTGGCGAATCAACAGCACTAACCCTGACGAAAGAGACTCAATCCTCACACTTGAGAGGGAATTATTCTGCGGACTCCCTGAAGGCACATTCATCACACCGCCTTTTCAGGTTGATATAGGCTGCTTCTTTCATCTCGGCAAAAACGTTTTCGCGAATCACGGATTAACCGCAATGTCTATCGGAACAATCACGATTGAAGACGGCGTAATGTTAGGGCCTGAAATGCCTTGCGGCGCACTACGTAGCAGGATTGTTCACGGTGAATCATGAGCCTCATAATATCCGCGTGATAATGACGAAAGAGATTCACATCAAGAAAAATGTGTGGATAGGCGCGAGGGTCAATATACTTCTGGGCGTTACGATCGGTGAAAATGCGATAATCGGAACAGGGTCAACAGTAACTCATGACATCCCGGATAACTGCGCTGCTGTTGGAGTCCTTGCGAGAATCATAAAGGAAGTGTGATTAATGGCAAAAGATGTATGCGTGCTTTTGGGCACCGGGTCAATAGGACAGGCGATAATACGCAGAATAGGCGCGGGAAAACATGTAGTGCTTGCTGATTTGAGGATTGAGAACGCAGAGAAGGCCGCAAAGATTCTTGATGACGCAGGATTTGAGACTAGCGCAATCTCCGTAAATCTCGGCTCGCGTGATGACATTCTGAGACTCATTGAGCATTCGCATAAATTCGGAGCTGTGAAATATCTCGTGAACGCCGCGGGAGTCTCACCGTCTCAAGCGTCAGTGAAAGATATTTTGCGTGTTGACCTTTACGGCACTGCGGTATTGCTTGAGGAGTTTGGGAAAATTATTGCTGACGGGGGATCGGGAGTCGTAATTTCCTCGCAGTCAGGACACAGATTAGGCGCATTGACTGAGGAGCAGAATACGCAGCTCGCGACATCACCAACTGAAGAATTACTGACGCTCCCATTCATCACGGCGATAACAGACACGCTCAAAGCATACCAGTACTCCAAACGCTGCAATGTATTAAGGGTAATGTATGAGGCTGCACGCTGGGGCAAACGCGGCGCAACAATAAACTCAATCAGCCCGGGAATAATCATCACTCCTCTTGCGAATGACGAGCTTCACGGGCCGAGGGGTGAAGGCTACCGCAAAATGTTGAGTCTTTGTCCTGCGAAAAGAGCGGGGACTCCTGATGAAGTCGGCGACATGGCCGCGTTCCTGATGGGTGATAAAGGGCGGTGGATTTCGGGAAGTGATTTCCTGATTGACGGAGGCACTACAGCTTCTTACTGGTACGGTGATCTTCAGTATCTCAAAGCCTCGCACTAAAAATTTTCCCCCTTCACGCTTTCATGAGGGGGGATTTTCTTTGCGTTAATATTCTATTTCTTGGTCGGGACTCTTCAGCAGTATGACTCTCTCGCCTTTTCCGACTAGGTTATACTGTTCACGCGCAAGATGTTCGACTCCTTCCTGCGTCTTGTAGAACTCTACTTTCTCCTTATAGTCCCGTACTAACTCGCGCTTTTCCTTCAATACGGCCTCGCTTTTCTCTATCTGGACGCGAATCTCCGCTATCCTGTCAAGCTCAAAACGGTAATAGCTCCATGTTATAGCAAGCCCGACAAGAATCAGCGCAAAGAATATCAACTGCTTTAATGACGGCATATTACATTCTCTCCGGGGCGTTTACTCCCAGAAGCCCAAGGCATGAAGCGATAACAATTTTTGCGGCTCTCACAAGATTTATTCTCCCTTCTTTTATGGCTGAGTCTGACTCGTCAATAATCCTGTTTGTGTTGTAGAAGGAGTGAAAAATTCCCGCGAGGTTTAACACATATCCCGTCAAAACTTGCGGTGCTAATTCCTCTGATGCCTCACGAACTGTATCAGGCCAGCGCGATAATGAGTCGGCTAACTCTCTTGCGTCCTTGCTGTCAAAAATTTCTGCGGGGATTCTCTCGGCTGAAAGTGAGTCAAGATTTCCGCCCCTGTTGATGTACTCGCGGATTATCCCGGAGATTCTTGCGTGCGCGTACTGGACGTAATACACGGGGTTTTCATTGCCCTGCTTCTTTGCGAGGTCAAGATCAAAATCAAGCTGTGAGTCGCTCCGTCTCATCAGGAAAAAGAATCGTGAAGCGTCGACTCCTACTTCATCAAGAACTTCACGCAAGGTGATAAATTCTCCGGATCTTGTTGACATTGTTACGATTTTTCCGTCACGCAAAAGATTCACAAGCTGTATCAACAACACAATAAACTCATCGGGATTTTTCCCCATCGCCTTAATCGCAGCTTTCATCCTCGCAATATATCCGTGATGATCCGCGCCCCATACATCAATTACGCGCTCAAAGTTTCGTGTGATGAATTTGTCCCGGTGATATGCAATGTCGGAAGCGTAGTAAGTCGGAATGCCGTTCGCACGGATTAACACTCTGTCTTTGTCGTCGCCGATTGTTGACTCTGTCCTGAACCATAATGCGCCGTCCTGTTCGTAAGCATAGCCGTTAGCTTTAAGCTCATTCATTGCTGACTGAACAAGCCCGTTTTTGTGCAAATATCCTTCCGGGAAAAAGTTATCAAAGCTCACGCAGAATAATTCAAGGTCATCACGAATCCCGGCCATGATTTTTTCAGCGGCGTATTTCTTGAAGTACTCTAAGCTGTCATCTAAAGGAACGTCAAGAAATTTATCGCCCTCAATGCTGATGATTTCCCGCGCAATGTCGTAAAGATACGCGCCCTTGTAGCCGTTTTCGGGGAATGGGACATCACTTTTTCCGAGAAGCTCAAAGTAACGCGCCTGTGTCGATTTTCCCAAGTTCGTAATCTGGAGTCCTGAGTCATTCACGTAATATTCTCTCTGAACGTCCCAGCCCGTGAACTTCAGAATCCTCGCAACAGAATCACCGACAGCCGCGCCCCGGCCATGTCCTATATGAAGCGGCCCTGTAGGATTCGCGCTGACAAATTCAACCTGAACACGCCGGTTTTTTCCGACATTAACGCCGCCGTAAGATTCGCCCTGCCTGAGAATATCCGCAACTGAATCCGCGTAAAATTTTCCTGAGAGAAACACATTCAGGAAGCCCGGCCCGGCAATTTCTGTTTTTGTGATTACGTCAGACTTCAGAGCATCCGCGATTCTCTGCGCTATATCACGTGGATTAGCCTTCAGAGTTTTTGCGAGCCTCATTGCGATATTTGCCGCCCTGTCGCCCTGGCCTTCATGCTTTGGACGCTCAAATTCCGCCGCAACATCATTAACGCCGAGCGACTTCACTGCGTCATTTAGTGCCTCATTGAGTTTCAAGACTGCTGAATTTTCTCCTGTCATAATTTCGCCTCTATCTATCTTATAGGTATATGTTTCGATGAGAATATGCGCCAGTTTTCGAGACAACGCCGGAGCAATGACATATTACCAGCCGTTACGCTTGTCATGTTAAGCTCAAAGCGTGACTCCGCCTCTAACCTGTGCCGCCTGTTCTGGTATTTGTCGCTGTAATTTATCTTGTCTGGATTCTTTGTGTTTTTTCCTGAGACTAAAGCCTCGCTTGCGTTTTTCGGGAATGCAAGAGTTATATTCTGTTCGATTATGAACGGGAATTTTATTTCAACAGGAGGCTCAGAAAGTCCCAGCTTCCTCACAAAAACAGGCTCAAAAAATGGAAGTATCGCCAAAATCCCCCGGCCTGTTCCGCCTATACCCGGCTTGCTGTCAATCTCAAAATTTATCTCAGGGACTCCCTTCGTGACTCTCTGCTTAACGTCCTTGTAGTTAGTCAGCCCCGGAAAAAGTGAAAGCACTGCCCCTCTTGCTGTTCCGTCAGAGGGATTTTTGCCGAGAAGGAAATCACCCCATGCCCCCCGGAGAATCAGAGATATTTTCCCGCTCATTATTCCGTGTTCAGTGAGACTCAAATCCATAACCGCGCTCAATCTGTTTTCCGCTGATTTTGACGACGGTATACGGCGCGCATAGAGAGTCCCTTTGTCGTCGAGCGCAAAAATTTTTGTGCCTCCGAGTAATTCCGGGCTTCTCATGTCGTGGAACGTTACCCCGCGAATCTCCTGAACGTCAAGAACAGGACTCGCAAACATGGCCGGGCAAATCGGAGTCCTTTCGTCAGCGTCAAAAGGCATTTTCCACGCAAGAGACGCATTAACATTCTGTGAGACAAGCCACGATTTAGCGAGGAGTATTTTCTCTCGTTGCGTCCATTCTCCTGAAGAAGGAATTTTGCGGGGAGTCCCTTCCGCTAATGTGATTTCCGGCTGATTCATTAACCATTCTATGAGCCTCTGAGTCCCTGCGTCATTCGAGCGTTTGAAGCCCGACAAAGCCTCAACAGGCGCAGGAATATTCCCGGTGCTGTCAACCTCTTTCATCATGGCTTGAAGGTTTGAATTTCCCTGCTTCACACTGAATGCGACTCCTGAACGCTGTACCCTCGAAATCTCATACGAATCATTATACGGGTCAACATTAATACGCCGCCACGTGTAAATTATCTCTTCACGCAAATCATCAACCGTCGGACTCAACAACGCCGGGAATGTCCTGTACGATAATTTTTGCGGTGAATGAATCTCAACGACAGACTCCCATACCCGCAAATCTTCCTGAAACCACGAAAGCCCCTCGAAACTCAGCATATCCGGCAATGTCTCACGCCACGAAACCACAAGGATAAACGTATCAGGAAGTCCGAGAAATCTCACCTGCTTTATTCCCGCTATAACATTTTCTTCACGGGTCGCGCTGTTGATCCTCGCCAAATTCCTGAAGTCGTAAACACTTGCGTCAAGAATTTCCGTGCTTCCTTTTTCGGGAGTCTGAATGTTCCACGTAAGCCACTTTGACGAGAGTCCACGCCGCCCTAGTATCACGTAAAGCCGTGTTATGTCCATTCCGCCCGACTCACTGCGAGTGTATGAGACTTTTTTCTGCCAGATTATTCCGTTTGCTTCCGGGTATGTCGTAAAGTCCGGGTTCATCTGCTTCATTCTTCTGAGATTGTAATCGCTGTCATCAGGCTCAATGAATACTCCCGTCCCCGTGTAATTCTGCATGATTGTTCCCATGCTCATGTCGTCAGTGTCGGGAATATGAATTTTTGAGCGGTCAATGAGACTCCCTGCATATGACGATGAAGCCGCAACGAGAATCGCAAATATTGGGCAAAAAAGCAAAAATTTTCTCGCCATCATTACAGCCCTCTTCCATGACAGTACTTGTACTTTTTGCCGGATCCGCAGGGGCATGGGTCATTACGTCCGATTTTCGCGGCTTTCTTTATCGGTTCACGCGGTGAGTCGCCTCCTCCTGACATCTGAAACTCTTTCTTCTCAAGATTCATTTTGCGCTCGCGTTTTGCTGACTCGCTCATGATTCGTATCCTGAATATCTGACTCGTGAACGTATCTTTTACCCTGTCCATCATGTCGGTGAAAAGGTTGTACGACTCGAACTGGTACTCTATCAGCGGATCTTTCTGGCCTATTGCGCGGAGTCCTATTCCCCTGCGCAACTCGTCCATTCCCGTCAAATGTTCGCGCCACGCTGAGTCTAAAGTCTCAAGCAGTATATAGCGTATGATTGAGCCTGCAATGTTCGCGCCTTCCTGATTCGCGTTAAGCTCGGTGATTTTCGCGTCATAACGTGATTTCACGCCGTCAAGTATCTCGTCCCTCATTCCCTCCATGTCAAGACGTGTGTCAACCTCTGCGACTCTACCTTCTGCACCCTCGCCGAAAAGAGAACGTAATCTTGACGCGGCTCTTTGGGGGTCTGGCTCTGTTTCGTGGCTGTCAGGAAAATATTTGTCGAGAATGTCATTGACGACTCCGCGTATTACTTCCCATCCGTATTCGGGCATATCGTCATCAGGAGTTGAGAGAATTTCACCGCGCTCGGAATATACCGCTTCACGCTGCTGATTCATAACGTTGTCGTAAGCGAGCAATTGTTTTCTGATGTCAAAATGTAACTCCTCAACTTTTTTCTGTGAGTTCTCTATGATACGGCTTAACATTGACGACTCTATAGCCTCGCCATCTTTGAGTCCTAATTTCCCCATCAAAGGCTGAATCTTTTCTGACCCGAACAGGCGCAAAAGGTTATCTTCAAGCGACAAATAGAATCTCGATGTACCCGGATCACCCTGACGGCCTGAACGCCCCCGCAACTGGTTATCGATTCGGCGTGATTCATGTCGTTCTGTTCCGATTATCGCGAGTCCCCCGGCTTTTACGACTCTTTCGTGCTCACTCCTGCATGTGTCTGTAAACTCTTTGAGGAGTCGTGAATATTCGTCGGGATTGTCGTTTGCTTTGTCCTTTGCGAGAAATTCGGGGTTTCCTCCGAGCATAATATCCGTTCCGCGTCCGGCCATGTTCGTTGCGACTGTTACGGCTCCTTCGCGTCCTGCCTGCGCGACTATGTAGGCTTCTTTCTCGTGATACTTTGCGTTGAGTACCTGATGAGGAATCTTGCGGGCTTTGAGGAGTTTGCTTACACGTTCAGAGTTTTCTATTGACGTTGTGCCGACTAAAACGGGCTGGCCTTCCTTGTGCCTGTCTGCAACTTCATCCGCAACCGCGCTGAATTTCTCATGCTCCGTAGCGTAAATCACATCGGGGTTATCAGTCCTGATCATCGGCCTGTGTGTCGGAATGCTCACAACTTCAAGGCCGTAAATCTCTTTGAACTCTTCAGCCTCTGTTGCCGCTGTTCCTGTCATGCCCGCGAGTTTGTGATACATTCTGAAATAGTTTTGCAGGGTAATTGTTGCGAGAGTCTGTGATTCCCTTCCGACTTTCACGCGCTCTTTTGCCTCGATTGCCTGATGGAGTCCGTCTGAATACCGCCGCCCTATCATGAGTCGCCCTGTGAACTCGTCAACAATAATCACTTCTCCGTCCTTCACAACATAATCCGTGTCGCGCTTGTAGAGCCTGTGAGCCTTCAGAGCCTGTACGATTCTGTGTGCTAAATCGGAATGCGCCGCGTCAGAAAAGAGTCCGGGCATTTTCAGGAAGTCTTCACACTTCTGTATACCCGCTTCAGTCATTGATATGCTGCGTTCCTTTTCGTCTTTCTCATAGTCTGGGCCTTCTGTGAGATTCCGCGCTGCTGAGTCTGCCTTCACGTACAAACCTGCGTCATCATCACTGGGGCCGGAAATGATTAACGGCGTTCGTGCCTCGTCAATGAGTATAGAGTCAACCTCGTCAACAATGCAGAAGTTATGTCCCCTCTGAACCATCTCAGAAAGACTCATTGCCATGTTGTCGCGCAGGTAATCGAACCCGAACTCCGCGTTTGTCCCGTAAGTTATATCTGCTTTGTACGCTGAAATTCTCTCGTCATTCGGCATATAGGGATAAATCACGCCAGCTGTGAGTCCCAAAAAGTTGTAGACAGGAGACATCCATTCCGCGTCGCGTTTTGCGAGGTAATCATTCACCGTAACGAGATGGACTCCCTGACCGTTCATAGCGTTCAAGACTATTGCGAGGGGGGCAACGAGAGTCTTACCTTCTCCCGTTTTCATCTCAGCGATTCGGCCGTCATGAAGCGACATTCCCCCGATCAGCTGAACGTCATAATGCCGCAAGCCTATTGTGCGCTCGCTTACTTCCCGGACAATCGCAAAGACTTCCGGGAGTACGTCATCAAAATCCGCTCCGTTGTCGTTGAGCTGAGTCCGTAATTCGCTGAAACGTGATTTGATTTCGGAGTCTGTTGCCGCGTGAATGTCATCTGAATATGAATTTACGATCTCAACGAGGCCGGAATATTTTTGCAATGCCCGTTCGTTAGGGTCAAGCCCAAGAAACTTTTTTATGCTGTCAAAAAACATGAATAACTCCTTTTTGTGAGATGTAAAAAGATTATCACGAATCGAATCACGCCACAACAAAAATTTGACCGTTTGCTTCTGTTGCTTCCGTAAATGCTGAAAATTTTTTTGAAATGTGAAATAATTTGCGCGAAAAAATTTCAACAAAGAAAGGACTGTTTTTCAATGAAGAGAATTAATCTTCAAAGAAATTTTATCCCTCTTCATTTTACAAAACTTCTCGCGTTGACTCTCATTCTCTGTATGATGTCCTGCGTAACGGCACAAGCTGAAGATGTAACGTACGTTGACGAAGACGGCAATTCGCATACCGCAAACGCAACTGCAATTACCAGCGATACAAAAGAGCTTTCTGAAGGCTGGTACGTTGTGAATGGCACCCCAGCAACACAAGGATTAACGATTGCCGAAAATGCTGACGTGCGTATCATCCTCGCTAATGGCGGAACGCTGACAATCACGGCTTCAGGCAGGGGAATCGAACGCGTTGACAGCGGGCCTGGTTCTCTGTACATTTACGGCGTGGGAAGCAACTCAGGAACGCTCAACATCAACTCATCAGGCACTGGCATTAATGTAAAGAACTACACGCAGAACGGCGGAACGGTCAGCATCAACGCAACAGGCGAAAACGCACTCGGTATTTCTGCGGCTGAAAATGTGAACATCAACGGCGGAACTCTCAAAATCACCAGCGGGGGAGATTCTATTTTCGCGGGCGATAATACTATCGGAGATGCAGGGAGTATCACAATCACAAACGGACAAATTGAAGCTGACAATGAATTTGTTGCAGGGTCTTTAGATGGTTCCAACTATGTAGGAACGATAACTCTCGGCCTTAAGGACAGCAACGGCTATATCAAGGCGGGCGGCTATACAGCAAAAACGGTGAAGGTTGCGGACAATCAGACTCTCTTTAATGAAGATCGCACTGAAAGTTACTCAGGGACTCTCACGTCAGACCAGATTGCCGACAAGAAACTTATCAAGGGCAAACTCGGAATTGTACAGCACTCGATGATTCTCGGAAGCCAGATTGTTGTCATGTTCTATGTATATTTCCCTGATACCTATACACCTGCGGACTACACAATGAGTTTTGACGTTAGCGGCGACATCTCAGAGAACCCGAAACGGATTGCGTCCACTGAGTCAATCACGGAAGGCAGCGATACGCTTTACGGTTATCCGTGCTATGTGAACTCGGTGCAGATGGCCGATACGATTCACGCGGCACTTTACGACAAGGACGGCAAAGCTATTGTGACTGAGAATTACACAGCGAAAACTTATCTTGACAGGGTGATAGCTTCTGCTGATGAGTTCACTACTGAGACTGTGAATCTCTGCAAGGCCATCAAGGATTACGGCCATTATGTGCAGATTCCTCTTGCGGCTGAAAACGGCTGGGAAATCGGCAAGAAACACAAGGAAATGGACGCTGCTAACACATACAATGCTAGTGATGTTTCCTCAGCGAAAGAGGGCGCGGCGGCTTATGCTCTGACAAAAGAGAATGCGCCGACATTCACTTACGCGCTTTACCTCGACAGCAAGACGACTCTGCAAGTCATATTAGAGCCTGAAGACGGCAATACAATCACAGATCTTGCGTGTACGTATTCTGACGGCAGCGCAATAGGCGATTCACTTTCAATTGACGAGGCAACCAACACAGTAACAATCGCAGACATATCAGCGCACGAACTCGGCAACAAGTACAAAATCACAGGCACAGCAACATCAGACTTCACAATAATAATTTCTCCGCTGTCATACGTTCACGGCGTACTCGATGACAATAAAGATGAAAACGGAATCAAGTACGGTGTAACTTCCCTGTACAATTACTACGACAAGACAATGACATACAGAAAGACGAATCCATAAGACTCAAGTTATTTCACGCAGATAACAAAAAGGGCAAGAGATCCAAAAATCCCCTGTCCTGTTTTTTTGCCGTAAAAGTGAGTCGCTGTTAGAGTGCTTCTCTGTTCTCCCAGATTGCTCCGCCTGCCTGACATGCCGGGCAAATGCAGTACTTGTTTCCCTGAGCTTTTGACTTCTTCGCGGCTTCTGCCATTCCTGCGGCCTTCTCAGCTCCGAAAAATTTCGCGCCTGCTTCCGACTCGCAAAGCCCTATGAGTTCGTCCACAGAGCAAACGTCAGCTTCAAGTGCTTTAACGAGTTTTGCGGCTGAGTCTTTGTCCTGCGATTTCACGTAAGACTCTGCGGCTGATTTTATGCCCGCGCATACGGACGGAGCGGCTATAAGTTCGTTGACTTTCGCGAGAATTTCCTGCTTTGTCATAATTATCACGCTTTCTTGTTTGGGATTTTCTGTAATGATACCACACTAAAGAATTTGCACACTCTTTGAAGAAATAATATAATCTCTGAAAATTCATACCACAAAAATTACGTATTATGTGGTAAGTAACAATAAAGATATTTCACAAGGGGAAAGGATTCACAATCATGACGAAGAAAGTTGCAGTTATAGGCGTGGGGCATTTGGGCCAGCATCACGCGAGAATTTACACGGAGCTTCCCGATGCCCAGCTTGTGGGAGTTGCAGACAGCGACATAGAGCGTGCGAGGTTCATCGGTGAACATCTTGGTGTGCCTGCTTACGGTTCATTTGAGGAGCTAATCAGCCGCAAATCTCCTGACGCAATATCTGTAGTTGTGCCCACGAGCCAGCATTACGAGATCGCAAAGAAAGCACTTGAGGCGGGAATACACGTACTTGTTGAGAAGCCTGTAACTGTGAATCCTTCAGAGGCCGGAGAACTCTTAGAGATTGCCGACAAAAATAACCTTGTGCTTCAGGTAGGACATATTGAACGCTTCAACAGCGCGATACGTTACATGACGCAAATAAACTGCCGCCCCGTTTACCTTGACGCTAGAAGAACAGCACCATTCACGCCGCGTATTAATGACGTTGGAGTCGTTCTTGACCTGATGATTCACGACATCGATATAGTTATGTCCCTTGTGCCGTCAAAAATCACGAAAATAGCCGCGACTGGTGCGTGTGTTTTCACGGATCATGAAGACATTGCCGACGCTCATATAACATTCGAGGACGGGACATTAGCGCATATACTCACATCGAGGTGCGCTCAGAAGAAATGCAGACAGCTTGAAGTTGTAGAGCGTGAGAGGCAAATTACGGTGAACTATGAGCTTCAGACGGTGCAAATTTCCCGCTGCGTGAATAACCCTGAAGGACAAGTAGAGATTCGCGAGACTCCAGTTTTCCCGAAAAGCGAGCCTCTGAAGTTAGAGCTTGCCGATTTCGTTCGGTGCGTGAGGGAACATCGTCCGCCTGTTGTCGGTGGCGGGGACGGGAAGAAAGCCCTTGAAGTTGCTGTAGAGATTCTCAGGCAGATACACGGCGGTGAATCGCAGGGGGTTGCATTTCCGGCGGCAATTTGACGAATGAATATCACGTAACAAAATCTGCGTTGTATTTTTGGCAGGGATTAGCTTCTGAGTGTAGGAGCATCCCTGCTTTTTTCATGCGTATAACTTCCCGGCCTCGTCAATAAAATATCTCGCATACGCAGGAATATAGCTTCCTTTTCTCATGGCCGCAACAAAATCACTGTATACCCCGTTTTCCCCAAAACTGTACGTATCAATTTCAGGCTTCGGAGAATGCCAGCGCAAATGACTCTCAAAGATGAATGACACGCCCCAGCCCTGTTCAGTGAGTGAGATTACGGCGGGCATGTTGTTTGTTGTGATTGAGTTCGTGAGGTCTATTCCTGCTTCTTTCAGGTAATGCCGGGAGATTTGCCCTGTCCTTTGTTCAGGTGAAAGGAGGATTAAACGCTCGTCCCGGATTGCTGCGAGGTCTAATTTTCCGTCAGCAGAAGAATCTTTCACTCGGTGATTTCGGCATGTGCATATCAATAACTCTTCAGGCGCGAGAGTCTCATACACTAAATGCGGGTTAAGCTCGTGAGGCTTGCTGTAGAACGCTAAATCTATATCGCCGTCGATTAATTTCTCGTCAATCATTGAGCTTGTTCCCTCAAAAATATTCACTTTCACATTAGGGTATTTCCTGCTGAAAACTGGAAGCGTTTTAGGGAGCATGAAAGCACACCGCATATTAGGCAGGCCGATATTCAGGACTCCTATATCGCGTTTTATGATGTCGGAAAGTTCAGCGTCAAGGCTCGATTTCATGTCAAGAATTTTCCGCGCGTATTCAACATAACGTTTGCCCGCGTAAGTGAGAATATATTTCTTGTCGGCACGGTCAAAAAGTTTCAGACCTAAATCGCTTTCGAGTCCCGATAAAAATTTGCTCAAGTTCGGCTGGCTGATGTAGAGCGATTCTGCTGCCCTTGTTAAATTCTGGTGCTTTGCGATTGCAGTTATGTATGACAGTTCCCGGAAATCCATTATCTTTTCACCGCTTAAAATAATTCCTTCCGTTTATGGACTTGATGAATAAAACATATTTCACATCGTGATTTGTGAATGATATTCTTTGCGCATCAATTCCACAATACACAAAAAACATAAAGCAGGAGGATCAAATCCAATGTCAGACAGCGTAAAGAAGCTGCCAGTAACTATTATGCGCGGCGGAACAAGCAAAGGCGTGTACATTCTTGAAGACGACATGCCCGCAAATCATGACGAGTGGGAGTCGTTGTTATTGAGGCTGATGGGAAGCCCGGACTCAAAGCAGATTGACGGACTCGGAGGCTCATATTCAGTAACAAGCAAAGTCGCAATCATCAAGAAATCCTCAAACCCGGAAGCCGATGTAGATTACACGTTCGCGCAGGTAAGCGTAGACAAGCCGTTAGTCAGCTACAAAGGGAACTGCGGGAATATCTCATCAGGAGTCGGGCCTTTTGCGATTGAGCGCGGACTCGTTGAGGCAAAAGACGGAGTTACGAGCGTTCGTATCTTCAACACAAACACAAACAAGATAATCATTGCTGACGTTCAGACACCCGGCGGGGAAGTAACATATTCAGGAGATTTTGCGATCGCGGGAGTACCCGGCACAGCATCGCCCGTAAAGCTGAAATTTGTGCGTCCTTCCGGCACATTAGGGAAGGGATTATTACCTACGGGGAATGTGATTGATACGCTTGATGTTCCGGGATTCGGAAAAGTTGATGTGTCTATTGTTGACGCTGCAAATCCGTTAGTGTTCGTTAAGGCTCATGATATAGGCTTGACGGGTAAAGAGCTTCCCGATGATTTGAACGCAAAGCCCGAAATGCTTGACCTTCTCGAAAAGATTAGAGGCCTCGCCGCGCAAAGACTTGGCCTCATTGACGACTACACAAAATCAGCGTGGGAAACTCCAGGAATCCCGAAAATGACATTTGTAGCCAGTCCCGAAAATTATACGACATCAGACGGAAAATCAATCGCAAAAGGAGATATTGACCTTCTCTCGCGCATGATGTCAATGCAGAAGCCTCACCCGTCTTACGCAATGACGGGAGCAATGTGCACAGCAGCAGCAGCAGTAACGCCCGGTTCAGTTGTGAATCAGGTTTTAGCCCCGAACGCTGACACGCAGTTTATACGCATAGGACATCCCGCCGGGATTCTCGAATGCGGAGCGGATTTCACGATTCCTGAAGGCGCAAAAGTCCCCGAAATTGATGACACATTCGGCTTCAGAACAGCGAATTTCATCATGGACGGAACAGCACGCATAAGGCTCTAACACACAAAGGGGGTAAATCACAATGCAGGAATATTTGCCGGTAATATCTCTTCTCGTTCTGGCTGTCGTTGTTGCAATAGGCTTCATCAAGAAAATCAATCTCGGATTCTTTGCACTCGGCGCGGCGTTCGTATTGGGTACTGTCGGAGGAATGAAGGCATCACAAATCACAGCGGGATTCAGCTCGTCAATGTTCGTGACTCTTGTCGGTGTTACGTTCATGTTCGGAATGGCTTCGCAGAATGGAACGCTTGAATTGTTCTCGAAAAAAGTTGTCGCCCTTGTCGGAAAACATACGGTGCTGATCCCGATTCTTATGTTCGTATTGTCGGCTTTCATTTCAGCGATCGGTCCGGGACATATTGCGGCGGGAATCTTAATGACAACTTTTGCGATGTACCTTGCGTTTGAGATGGACATTAACCCGATGGCTACATCACTTTACGCGAAGCTCGGAGCTAACGCGGGGTGCGCTTCTACTTTGTCGATAACGGGAATTTTAGCGGCTCAATTGTCGAATCCTATGGGCTATTCGGGATTCGGGCTTCATCTGTTCTTGTCGACTCTCCTTTCGGGATTCGTTTTCACGCTGATTGTGTACATACTCTACAAGGGCTATGCTGTTAAGGCTGATAACCCGCTGAAGTGGTCAGAGATTCCGAAATTCAACCGCGAGCAGAAAATCACCGTTGCAGTAATCGTTGTAGTAGTTGTATGCTGCATAGGCTTCAAGCTAGACACAGGATTATTCGCGTTCCTCGCCGCAAGCGTATTGATTCTCACGGGCTGCGCTGACGAAAAGAAAGCCATAAAGGGAATCCCTTGGGGGACTCTCGTGTTCATCTGCGGAGTCGGCGCATTGGTCAACGTCATAAACAAGCTCGGAGGCATAAAACTTGTGTCGGATTATCTCTCTACGTTAATGACAACAAACACAGCGGTCCCGATAATGTCCGCAACGTCAGGTATACTTTCATGGGTAAGTTCGACAACTGGAGTCGTTATGCCGGCATTGCTCCCGATTGCTGACAACGTAGCGAGGACTTTCGGAGTCAGTTACATCGAATTGATGTCAGGGATAATTGCAACGTCATTCGCGGCGGCGATAAGTCCCCTTTCAACGGGAGGAGCTATCATAATGTCGTCATACAGCGCGAGCAAAGAGACAACGACAGAAGAAATGAATAACATGTTTAAGACTCTTTTCCTTCTTTCAGTTGCGAACGTCTTAATCAACGTATTAATGTCATGGCTTGGAGTCTTTAATCTCGGTCATCTGTTCTACTAGTTAATACTCCTCATATAAAAATTTTCCCTCTGGTCTTTCATGGCCGGGGGGATTTTTTGTGAGTTTTTTGCACCGTGATATTATTTCCGTGAGGTGAAATCATGAACAATATCCGAAACTTTTGCATAATAGCTCACATCGATCACGGAAAATCTACATTAGCCGACAGACTTTTAGAATCAACCGGGACAATCTCATCACGCGAAATGAAAGCTCAGGTTCTCGACTCGTTAGCACTTGAACGCGAAAGAGGAATCACAATTAAGCTCGTTCCAGTGCGAATGGATTACACAGCCGATGACGGGCAGAAATATATCCTCAACCTGATAGACACTCCAGGCCATGTAGATTTTGCGTATGAAGTCTCGCGCTCACTTGCGGCATGTGAAGGAGCATTGCTGGTTGTTGACGCAACACAGGGAGTCGAGGCTCAGACAGTCGCAAACGCATATCAGGCTATAGATCAGGGACTCGAAATTCTCCCCGTAATCAACAAGATAGATCTTCCGTCAGCAAGACCAGACAACGCAAAGCAGGAAATCTCCGACGTTGTAGGACTCGACGCTTCAGACGCAGTTTTGACGAGCGCGAAAACAGGAGAAGGAGTCCATGACATATTAGAACGAATCGTGAAAGAAATTCCATCACCATCAGGAGACCCTCAAGCACCTCTTCAAGCGTTGATATTCGACTCAGTTTACGACAATTACAGGGGCGTGATTTGCTACGTCCGAGTCATGAACGGGACAATAAAGGCCGGGCAAAATATTATGTTCATGCAAAACGGAATCACTTACCCCGTGAACGAGGCGGGAGTCTTCAAGCCGGGCTTCACACCCGTAAACGAACTCAAAGCGGGGGAAGTCGGCTACATCACTGCGAGCATTAAGACACTTGCAGAAGCTCAAGTAGGCGACACGATTACGGACGCGAACAACCCGGCAAAATCTCCGCTGCCAGGCTACAAGAAGGTGAAGAGCGTTGTGTTCTGCGGATTCTACCCTGTAGAGCGCGACAATTACCCGCAATTACGCGACGCGCTGGAGAAATTATGCCTCAATGACTCCGCCGTTACGTATGAGCCGGAAAGCTCCGAGGCATTAGGATTCGGATTCAGATGCGGTTTTCTCGGACTGCTTCACATGGACGTTGTACGCGAAAGACTCAGGGAGGAATACGGAGTCGAACTCGTAGCAACCGCGCCGAACGTAATATATGAAGTCGTCAAAAGCAACGGTGATGTGATAGAAGCTCATCGGCCTTCAGATTTCCCGGATGCGTCAGAGATTGCCGAAATTCGCGAGCCGTATATCAAGCTGTCTGTGTTCATGCCCTCAGAATTTACCGGGCGCGTTATGCAGTTAGTACAGGACAAACGAGGAACGTATAAATCAATGGACTATATCACGCCGGAACGTGTGAGACTGGTTTACGAGATGCCATTGTCAGAATTTATTGTAGACTTTCATGACAAACTGAAATCACAGACAAGGGGATATGCTTCACTCGACTATGAATTAATAGGGCTGAAGGCAAGCGACTTAGTGAGGGTTGATATTCTTGTGAACGGTGAGGCGGCTGACGCGTTTTCATTCATCTGCCACAAAGACCAGGCATATAACCGCGGCCATGCTGTAGTAACAAAGCTCAAAGAGTTAATACCGTCGCAACTTTTCGAGATTCCCATTCAGGCATCAATCGGAAGAAGGGTAATCGTACGCGTAAATGTCCGTGCGCTGAGAAAAGATGTATTAGCGAAATGTTACGGAGGAGATATTACGAGGAAGCGCAAATTACTGGAGAAACAGAAAGAGGGCAAAAAGCGAATGAAGCAGATCGGCAAAGTCTCAATTCCTCAAGAGGCATTCTTAGCTTTCATGCAGGTTGATACGGGTGAAAAGTGATTAGGGACTTCACACTTCACACTAAACACTGCTCACTGTATATTCATGTTCCGTTCTGCGAGAGGAAATGCGGTTATTGCTCCTTCTATAGCATAACCGACAAACGCGGCGTTAATTCGTGGCTTGAGGCTGTGAAACGCGAGGCAGAGTCATATTCACGTCATGGCCGTATCAATCTTTCGACGCTGTACATCGGCGGAGGGACTCCCACAGTTTTGACTCTCTCAGAATGGGAGTCTCTGATGTCGATAATCCGCGATAATTTCGACACGTCATCAATCACTGAAGCAACGACAGAAGCAAATCCCAATTCCCTAACGCCTGAGTATATAGCATTCTTTCAGGACAATAATTTTACGCGCATAAGTCTCGGAGTACAGAGCATGAATGACACGGAGCTTTTGACATTGGGACGCATTCACGATTCTGAATCAGCAAGAAACGCAATGAGTCTCGTGAAATCTTCCGGCTTGAATCTTAGCTGTGATTTGATTTTCGCGATACCCGGCCAGACTCTAAGGTCATGGGATTATTCGCTGCGTTCAGTGATGGATTATGCTAATCATATTTCGTGCTATCAGCTGACGTTAGAGCCTGACGCGCCAATGTTTGAGAAATACGGCGGTGATGACCTGAACGGAGTCGGCTATAAGTTCTACCGTTACGCGCAGTATATTCTTCCCCGTCATAATTTCACGCAGTACGAGATTTCGAACTTTGCGGCTTCCGGCCATGAATGCAAACACAATTTAGCGTACTGGAATCATTCGGACGTTATAGTACTTGGGCCTTCTGCTGTGAGTTATGTTGACGGAGTGAGATACACGAATCCTAAAACGCTTGCGGAATATTCAGCAGGCATTGAGCCAGTGAGGGAAAAATTATCGCCGAGGGAGTCAGAAATTGAGCTTGCTATATTATCTTTGCGGACGAGATTCGGAGTCTTGCGGAAAAATCTGCTTCCTGAGATTGAACGCGCTGTATCAGAAATGCCCCCGGATTTGTTCGTGATTACTCCTGAGAGAATCGCATTATCTCCACGGGGCATGAGATTGGGAAATTATATCTGGTCGGAAATTATGTTATACGCTGAGAGTTAAGCCCTGATTTTCGCGCTGTTCTCGGCTATTGCTTCAGCGATTAAGCGTTTGACATCTTCAAGCGTTACTGCTGGTGTACGATGTTCCTTGTGAAAATCCCAGTACTTGTTGATAAGCGGAACAGCTAACATTACTCCTAAAAGAACAAGTATCAAGTAAAGAAAATTATGTGTGTCATCAATCCGTTTGTTGACTCCGCTCAAGCCTTCATCAATACGCTTGTTGACTGCGCTCAAGCCTTCATCAATACGCTTGTTAACTGCGCTCAAGCCTTCATCAATACGCTTGTTAACTGCGCTCAAACCTTCATCAATACGCTTGTCCATTACGTCCATACGTTTTTCTACTCCCTCAAATCGAGCGTCCATCTTTTTTTCCAGCCCGTTAATACGTTCTGACAATGATTTTTCCACGCCGTCAATCTTTTTGTCAAGACCGTTAATACGTTCCGACAATGATTTTTCCACGCCGTCAATCTTCTTGTCCAGCCCGTCAATACGTTCCGACAATGAGTCAATCTTGCCTTCAATCCTCGTCAAAAGCAGCTCCATTTTTGCGTCAAAAACATCCTTCCTCACATAAACGCTCATATCTTCAGACGCTCCCAATGACACCGAACACATAACGCACGTCATCAATACCGCGCAAAATATTTTCTTCATGGCCGCAAACCTCCCTGTGATTTCTTGTTCGTATTCTCTTGCAATGTGGTAGAATATTCAAGTCCGGCTCAATGCGGCGGAAACCTGCGAACCGTGTCAGATCGGGAACGAAGCAGCACTAAGCAGAATTTTCCGGGTGCCATTGAATACCGGGCAATTTTTTTCACTCCCAAAAGCGTCCCTTACTCCTGAAATACGACTCCAAAACTTTATCCGCGAGGTTAGGCGAGATTCTTTTCAGCAGCTTGTAGACTGTGTGTTTCCGTTTGCTGATTAGAGTCCTGAATAATTCCGGGCGGCTTAATTTTTGCGCGTTAGATTCTGATTCACGTATGATTTTGCAGGCCGATAAATAGCGGTTCGACTCTCTCAACGCCCATTCACGGCAGATTCTTATAGCGTCAATCCTCGATGAGTATATATCGCCGTCAATAATCTCATGTATCTTTGCGATTGAGCCTTTCACATCATCAACATCAATCACCTCAAGCCCGCGTTTGTCCGGGACGTGATTCAGAATCTCAGGGTCTCCGAAATACACCGGCAATGACCATCCCGCCCAAGCGTCTGTGAGTTTCTCCGTCCAGTAATTTTTGTGCCGTGAGTTTTCGATCGCAACATGATACTTGTACGGTGCTATTGCTGTGAGTTTGTCATCAACTGGATTATATTCCCGCCCGTAGCAGTCAATTATTCCCGGAAATTCTTTCTGCAACGCCTGAATAAATTTTACGCGCTTCCTGTGATACTCGGTGCTGTGTCTTAATGATGTTACTGTTGATATTATTCGAGTCTTTTCGGGGATTGGGTAATTCATTGCCTTTGTGAATGAGTCCATTTCTCCCGATATTCCCGCCGTCCAGCCTAATTTAGGATTTGAGATTATGACTCGCCCGTTGAAGCCGGGAATTTCCGACATTGATACGATTGTCCCAAATTGCTGAAGATAGTACATGTACGCGGAATAATCGCGAATCTCCGGGGGCTCACCGAAAAATAGTATTCTCCGTTCTCTGGGAATGTCCGTGTAAAAGCATGAGTGAGAGCTGTCGCAAACTATGAGCCAGTCAGAACCGTACCAGCTTCCTTTTTGTGATGTGAAGAAATATTCCCCGCTTAACATTCTGCCTTCTCCGTTATCGCTGAGGAATGACGACGATTTGAAGTTATCATGATATGGCGCGTCAAAAATTTTCATGCTCATTATTCCGCCCTCATTCTGTAATATATTCCCGGCATTGTCATAATCATCAATGCTTTCATGAAGACTTCTGATTTTTTCCTGAGAGTATAGAGACAGAGCGAACGCCGCAAAATTTTCATGGCCGACTCACTTTTGCGAATCGAGTCATATTCCGCACGGTCATTTTTCATTGCCGCGAGATTCAAACGCCTGATTACGTTTTGGGGCATTAAGATTTTTCCGGCTAATTCTTTTACGCGCTGTGAATCTGAATGTGTGATGAGATATTCCGCCGTTCTGATTTGCGCCTGCGTGTTATGCTCGTAACGGAGTATTCTCTTTTCGCGTGTGTCATTGTCGCGCAGAGATCCCATCTCTGAATGGTGCATGTATATATACGGGCATTCGTCAGAGAATGAGACTCTCCCGGCCATGCAGAACGCCATCATCTGAAACTCTACGTCCTCGCCTGAGCTGCACCCGTCATGAAACTTCAGGCCGTATTCATTCAGGAAGTCAGAAGAGTACATACAGCACATGAACGGAGGAACAGAATCATTCATGATGACATTTTCCCCCTTGCAGCCCCGTGATAATCCGTGCGTGAAGGTCATTGCTGCGTCATTACGCCCGTCCGTGAATCTGTCAGTCAATCCGCAAAAAGCAATGTCGCATTCTCCCTTTGAGATTACAGCGTGAAGGCACGACACAAAATTTTCACGCAATACATCATCAGCATCAACAAAGCAGATATATTTTCCGTGAGAAGCATAAAGCCCGGTGTTTCTTGCTGACGATACGCCCTCATTATGTCCGTGAGTTATGAGCGTGTAATTTCTGCATGAGGCTGAAAGAATCCCGCGCGCAATTTTCCCCGTGTCATCACATGAAGCGTCATCAACTAGGATTATTTCAATGTCATCATAATTCTGTGCAATAACGCTCTCAAGGCATAATGCGATTCTTGACGAGGCATTATACGCGGGAATGATTACGCTAATCATAATCCTTGTGGTAATGCTCGTAGAATTTCGCGAACTTCATGAAACGCAGGAACGAAATATTAGCGCAGTGAATGAATCCCCACCATCCGAGAAGAAAATATCTGTGAAGAACGTAATACTTCAGGAACTCAAGAGTTGAACACCCCACAAGCCGCCACGGTGAATAATTCTTCTGCTGAAGCACGGCGCGTTCTGCAAGTTTGTCGGACTCTCCGTTGTATTTGTCGACAACGTGATGAACTGACAAGAAAGAGTAATGCTCCATGAGATTTTTGCACGTTCCGAATGTTGCATTTTGCCGGGCTTTTACGACATCATCATGGCCGTGTTCGCCGCTCATTGTCCAGGCTTTGCGGTTATAGAGGCGTATTGTGTTGTACGTCTTCACCCATCTGTTTGCGCGCTTCATTCCCGGGTAGACTTCACCGCGTGGGAGAATGTATGCGTCCTTCGTGCCATTGCGTTTTATCCCGGAAATTTCTTCTGCGAGTGCGGGCGGGATAACTTCATCAGCGTCAAGCCTCATTACCCATTCATGAGAGCAATTATCTTCCGCAATTTTGACCTGATGACCGCTCGACTGCCATTCGTGAAACAAAAATTTTGCCCCGTAAGAACGCGCAATTTCTTCCGTTTTGTCTGTGCTTCCTGAGTCGACAATCACAATTTCATCAACAAGACTCTTAACCGACTCAAGCATACGGGGGAGTCTTTTTTCCTCGTTTAACGTAATTACATACAATGATAATTTTTCGATGTGCGTGAATGATTCCTCCTTAGCCGGAATTTATTTATTCCAGTTATCCAACGCAAAAAATTATAGCATTCTTCACTTTGCTAAAAACGTTGCGCCGTATTCTTTCAGCTGAGAAAATATTTGCTGATTCAGGTAAACAGGCGTGCAGCTACAAGCATGAAGCTGTCTTTTCATTCTCATGCAGATATTCTCTCAAGCCTGAACGTGAAGGACTCGTAATCACCTTTAGGAATCTCAAGCGGAAAACCTGAGTCCATGATTGCGTCTGAGGGATAAATTTTCCCGCTGTCAATATCACAGTAGAATGTTCCGGGCGTGAGTCCTTTCGGAGTAACGTAAACAGGCGGGTTATTTCCGTGATTGTTGGGGATTACGGCGTTGATTAGTGCCTTGCTTCCGTCAGCAGAAATATATTCCCACGCAAAATAGTTATCACTCTCAAGATCATTCAGCCTGTAATAGAGTCCTTCTGTGATAATTTCCCGGTCAATTCTGTACTGCTGAATCTGTTTTGAGATTTCGAGTCTCTCGTCGTCATTCAGCTTTAACGGGTCAAGCTCATAGCCGAATGCGCCCGTCATTGATACGGTGAAACGAGTCTTGAGCGGGGTAATTCGTCCTGTCTGATGATTGGGACATGTCGATACGTGAGCAGAAATTACGCTCATCGGGAATGCGAATGATGTCCCGTAATGTATGCTCATGCGGTCAAGTGCGTCTGTGTTGTCGCTGCACCAAATCTGCGGAGTGTAGAATAACATTCCAGCGTCAAATCTTCCTCCGCCCCCCGCGCAGCCCTCGATTAACACATCGGGATATTTCGCCGTCAAGCGTCCGAGAATCTCATACAGTCCCAAAATATATTTGTACGATAATTTTCCGTTGCTGCCTGAACGTGAATACATTTCGGAGATTGAGCGGTTATAGTCCCATTTGAAATATGATATTCCCGCGTCAATGATTTCGCATATGGCCGTGATGATATACTCTCTTACGTCTTTTCGCGACAAGTCAAGCACAAGCTGATTGCGTCCTAAAACGGGATTTTCTCTAGGGATCGTCATTGCCCAGTCTTTATGAGCGCGGTATAGTTCGCTGTCCTCGCTTATCATTTCAGGCTCAACCCATATCCCGAAATCGAGTCCCATCGCTTTAACCCGTCTCACTAATTCAGGAAGTGAACAGCCTAATTTTGACTCGTCCGCTGTCCAGTCGCCTAATGCTTGAGAGTCAGTATTGCGCTTCATGAACCAGCCGTCATCAAGTACAAGCATATCAACTCCGAGAGCCTTTGCGCTTTCCGCAACGTCAAGAATCTTTTTGCCGTCAAAATCAAGGTACAGTGCCTCCCACGTGTTAAGCACAACAGGACGAGAGGAATTACGGAACTTTCCCCGGCAGATGTTCTCACGTATGCAGGCGTGAAAGTTATGACTCAATTTTTCGAGTCCCTCACTGCTGAACGTCATAATCACTTCAGGCCCGGTAATCTCTTCACCCGGTGAAAGCTCATACGAAAATTTTTCCTGAGAGAGTCCCATCGTGATTCGTGTCTGATTGTACTGGTCATATTCGGCT
Source organism: uncultured Fretibacterium sp. (assembly GCA_946183145.1). Taxonomy (GTDB): domain Bacteria; phylum Synergistota; class Synergistia; order Synergistales; family Aminobacteriaceae; genus JAFUXM01. The sequence continues at coordinate 29,013 of CAMGZM010000002.1, forward strand.
TCAGCAAAGAATCCCCCGCTGTAAACGAAATTCATTCCCCAGCATCGGCCATGTGATTCAGTTGTGTCATGGTCAGCAAGAATCATCACAGGGCTGTACTGATGTGATGACATTCCGCGCCTGCTTCCGACTGAGTACGAGCCGTGATTGAGTCTCTGACGCTGATAATTTCTCTCCATAGCATGACGGCCGTAAAACGTAATTGCGTCAAAATTTCCGTGCGTAAAGTCCAGGCATGACGAGCCTAATTTTTCGAGCGTAAAAGGATTATTCCCATTGTTGCGGATAATTACGCTCCGTGTGATTATGTCCTTGCCGGGAATAACGCCGTAAAGCAATTCAGCGGTGAGGCCTAATCGTTTGTTGGTGAGAGTGATTGATAGAGTCTGAGACTCCTCGCCGGGATTCGCGTAAACCGCCGGGAGTCCTGAGAGTGAATATTTGCCGTCCCGAATCTCATGGCCGGAATAACGCAGATCAGCTCCGTATGTCCCCTCCGAATCTCTCACGACAAGAAGCGGACTACGATAATCACCCGTGCCCTGTGCCGGAAATTCCTGCGGCAATGCGTCAAGCGAGTACGTGCGATCTTTCCCCGCGTCATATGGATTCCCAGAAAATCCCCGGTCCGCGAACGTCAGAGTCCAATCCGTGAAGCCTTGAGTCTTTGCCCCGTAATAGAGATGAAGCAGATAACCGAAGCTATCTGCCATCATCTGGTATGTTGTGCTGTGTGTGTTAATTGTGAAAATTTTTGTGCCTTTGTCGAATGTTATCGGCATAAATTTTTTGTCCTCGTGTGAAATTTTTTGACGACTATTTTACAGCACCGTTGATTACTCCGTTGATGATTTGTTTCTGCGCGACCAAGTAGAATATCAGCATGGGCAGTAACGCGAGAAGGTACGAGGCAAAAGCGAGGTTGTAATTTGTCCCGAACTGAGTCTGAAAGTTAAGCTGCGCAAGAGGCAACGTATTAACGCCGCTTCCTGACATGATCACAAGGGGAGTCATTACGTCGTTCCACGTCCCTAACGCCGTAAGTACTGCTACAGTTGCGTGCATCGGCCACATCAGCGGGAATATGATCTTCCAGTACGTTACCCACGTAGAAGCCCCGTCAACATGTGCTGCTTCCTCAAGCGCAATCGGAATATTTTTGAGATACCCGGCGTAAAGCAACACATTCATGGGCATGTAGAACACAACGTAAAGCACAATTACCCCGAACATGTTATCAATGTGAAGCTGTGCTGTCTGTTTAACGAGGGGCATCATCAGAATCGCAAAGGGTACGAACATTCCGCTCACAACGTAGAAATAACTGAAGCGGTAAAATTTGCTCGTGTTCATGTTGCGTGCTACTGCATATCCCATCAGCGAATGAATGACGATAGCACACACCATTGTTACGGCGGTAATCAAGAAGCTGTTGAACAATGACCGCCAAAAATCCGTAACTCTCATTGCCTCGCGGAAATTCTCAAGACTCCACGACTCCGGGAAAGACAGAAGGCTAATCACATCATTTGTCATCTCGCTGGGCTGCTTGAAGGCTATTATCACCGTCATGTACAGAGGGAACAATACGGTGAACAGTCCGAGCAACAACAGAATTGTTACAGGCCAGTTGAATTTTTCGCGGGCGATTATTGATTCGTTTGCCATGATTATAACTGTTCCTCCTTCTTGTTGAGATACTTCAATTGCAGGACGGAAATTATCACGATGACGATGAAGAATATTACGGCGTTCGCGCTCTGGAAACCGAATTGTCCGCCGTTCATGCCGTTGTTGTAGATGAGGAATGATATTGACTCGGTGCTTTGAGCAGGGCCTCCCTTAGTCAACGCCATAATCTGATCGAACACCATCAAATTATTCTTCATGCACAGAACCATATTTATCGTGAAGAACGGCATAATCAGCGGGAATGTGATATAGCGGAAACGGTTCCAGCCTGTTGCGCCGTCAAGTGCTGCTGCCTCGTAGACATCTTCCGGGACTGTCTGCAAACCCGAAATGTATATCAGCGTGTTCATTGCGATTGACTGCCACGCGCAAACGATAACGATCGCAAGCCATGCCCAAGTCTGACTCGCTAACATGCTCGCGGCGTGTGTGATTGCCGGAAGTATGTACGTGAATATGTAGCTGAATATGTAGCCGACAACCAACGCGCCCAAAATATTCGGGATGAAGTACATTCCGCGCAGAAAACTCTTGAAGCGTATCTTGCTGTTGAGCGCGAGAGCCATAATCAGACTCAGAATGTTTATGAGTATTGTTGCGACTAATGCAAGTTTGAACGTGAACCAGTAGGAATTTCCGACTCTCGTATCTGTGAAGAGGTCAATATAATTCCGCCAGCCTACCCAGTCAAATTTACCGTAGCCACGGAAGTTCGTGAAGCTGTATATGAATCCCCGTATCAATGGCACTGTGTTGAAGCAGAAGAATAATAACAGTATCGGTACTGCTATCATCATGAACGTACGCTTTCTTTCGTTCTGGCTCTTCATGGGTAAATCCCTCCTTTAGTGTTCAGCCATGTACTTTTTGAGCTTGGCGATGATGTCCCTGTTGTAGCGAATCCAATCCGTGTCGAATTTAGCGAGGAATGCTTTTGCGTCCCCGTGTATTAAGTACGTCTGAATCTGAGCGTCAACGGCCATTTCTGACGGGTAATGATGATCGTGATAATCTGCCATTTTACCAGCGTCAATATATTTCCTCATTCCGTCAAGCATAGGAGTCAGCTTGAAGTTTCCTGTCTGGCACGGAACAGAATTTTGCTCGTCAACATAAGCCTGTATATTCTCAGGGTCAAGAAGGAAATCAAGAACCTCATACGCGGCTTCCTTGTTCGGGCATGAGTCCATCACGCAGAACATAATATCAACGCCAGAATTCAGCGTGTGATTAGTGTCATCTCTTCCGGGCATTGTGAACGAGTCAATGTTGAGTTTCGGATTGACGGATAATATCTGCGGGATTGCGTAATTCCCGATAACATACATGGCCGCTTCTCCCCTCGCAAAGGCTGTGCAAGCGTCATTGTAGCTGTAAGCGAACGGGCCTTCCTCAGCGTATTTCAGGAGGGCAAAAGTTTTGTCTGCTACTTCTTTGTACTCCTTGCTGAATGTCGTCTCGCCGAGATTAACGCGCTGGCACACATCAGCGGGAGCAATGTCAACGGCTAATGCGTTCCACGGGGCTAATGTCGTCCACGTGTCTTTGTACCCGAAAAACATCGGGCGAATCCCTGCGGCTTTTATGTCCTCGCAAAGTTTCATGAACTCCGGCCATGACTCCGGGATTTTCCATCCGTGAGCGTCAAATATATCCTTATTGTAGAGGACTCCGGCGGCATTGGCCATGTAGGGGACTCCGAAAACTCCCGGCACAGGTACGAACTTCAAGCCGTCTATGATGTCGAGATATGCTTTCTTGATGTTCGCGAGTCCTTTGTAGTCTGAGATGTCCGCAAGCAATTCCGCGTCCTGAAAGTTTGAGTAGTTCACATCTCCGCCAATCCCTATAATGTCCGGGTAATTCTCACGGATAAAACGAGTTTTGAGAATCGTAATCGGCTCATTAGGTGATGAGATTGTGAGGTGAATATTCGGGTGTGTCTTGTTGAATTTCTCTGCGAGCGCGTCAAATGTCCTGAAGGCTTCCGGCTTGTACTGCACTAACTCAATCTCAACAGGCGCGGCCATTGCTGACACACAGAGGCACAGCACTAACGCCAGTCCCAATAATATGCGTCTCATTTCCGGCCTCCTAATGAATAATTGCCTGCTCGGTCTCTTTGTCGAACACGTGAATCTTGTCCGTGTCAAACGCAAAACTCATAACATCACCGACAGAAGCCCGGCTTGACTGACCGACTTTCGCCGACATTGAAGCACCCGCGAAATCAAAATACAGCTGCACTTCTGATCCGAGAAGCTCAAACACGGTTATTTTCGCGTCAAACGGAGCTGTGAGCTTGCAGAGTGATTCGGCTTTTGCGTCATAAACATTCTCAGGACGGACTCCCATTATGACGGTCTTGCCTGTGTAGCCTTTCTCGCGTAACACGTCAACTTTCTCTGTTGGAATCTCGAAACTTGTACCGCCCGCTATGAGGTCGTTGCCGTCAAACCTCGCGTTGATGAAATTCATCTGAGGCGATCCGATGAACCCCGCAACGAAAATATTATCCGGCTTGTTGTACAGTACTGTAGGCGAGGCGACCTGCTGAACGATTCCGTCCTTCATGACAACAATACGAGTACCGAGAGTCATTGCTTCCGTCTGGTCGTGCGTAACGTAAATTATTGTCGCGCCGAGTCTGTCATGCAGCTTTGCGATTTCGGCTCTCATTTGCACGCGTAATTTTGCGTCAAGGTTGCTCAATGGCTCATCCATCAGGAAGACTTGCGGATTACGTACGATTGCGCGCCCCATTGCGACTCTCTGTCTCTGGCCTCCTGATAATTGCGACGGGCGGCGGTCTAAAACTTTCTCAAGCTCCAAGATTCTCGCGGCTTCTTTTACGGCTTTGTCGATCTCGTCTTTCGGTGTCTTCTTGAGCATGAGAGCGAACGCCATATTATCGTACACCGTCATGTGAGGATACAGCGCGTAATTCTGGAACACCATCGCTATATCCCTGTCTTTTGACTCAACGTCATTCACGACTCTGTCGCCGATTTTGAGAGTCCCTGATGATATGTCCTCAAGCCCGGCGATCATTCGCAATGTTGTTGACTTCCCGCAGCCCGAAGGCCCGACGAAAATCACAAACTCTTTGTCATCAATTTCGAGGTTGAAATCTTTGACAGCCTCATAACCGTTAGGATACTTCTTCCAGATATGCTGAAGCGATAATCCTGCCATGTGTATGCAGACTCCTTCACGTATAAATTTTTGATGTTTTTGGGAATTTTGTTGACTGTGATTTTATGACGGGATTATCTTTTCACGAATGGCCGAATATCTGCTATTATTTGCCTTAATGCTTGCATATCATCTTAAATTTTATGTATATTCGGAGCGTTTACAGTGCATAAAGTTAAATTCTCAATCTTCCCTAATCACAGCTTTGTTGACTTGGGACTCTATCAGTACGGACTCGAAGCGTGCGAACCCGGTCATTCATTCGGCCCGGCAAGAAGGAATCATTACTTGTTTCATTACGTCATCAACGGGCGCGGGACTCTTTATTCCGATGACGTTCAAGGCCACACGAGGACATTCAGAATCAGCGCGGGTGAAGGCTTCCTCATTTACCCGGAGCAGGTCAACATGTACGTTGCTGACATCAATAATCCCTGGGAATATACTTGGCTTGAGTTTGACGGCTTGAGGGTGAAACAGGCACTAGAGTCCGCCGGATTCACTCATGAAGAACCCGTATACAGGACTCATTTCCCGGACTTGAGAGAGAAACTGCGCGATGAAATGCTATGTATTGTTGACAGCGACAACGCATCACAGTTTGAGCTTATCGGACACCTGTATATGTTCGTTGACATTCTCACACGTTCAGCAGAAAACGCCGGAAGAGTCATCACAAGCAGGCTGCGGGATTTCTACATGCGCGAGGCAGTCTCATACATTGAGAGCAATTATCAGCGTGATGTTACTGTCGAGGAAATAGCCGGGGCATTGAGGCTTAACAGGAGTTATTTCGGAAAAATTTTCAGGCAGTCAACCGGAAAATCACCGCAAAGATTCCTGATGAATTACAGAATGATAAAGGCCGCCGAAATGTTAGCGTCAACAGAAAAGCCCGTGAACGAAATTGGCGCGTCAGTAGGATATGAGAACCCTATGCACTTTTCGAGGGCGTTCAAGAATATTTACGGAGTCTCGCCGCGTGAATGGAGGAACAATCACAAACTTTCAGATTGATAAAAAGTGTCTATCTTGCCATAAAGAAAACTCCCACATATGGAAGCGGGAGTCCTTTTGTATATTTTGATTTCTTGCTGAGTTTTTCTACTTGATGAATTTTACCTGCTCGCTGATTTTTGCTACCTGCTCATCTTTCTTCTTGTTGTATTCGACTTTCTTCTCCTCGAAATAATTTCTTCCCTGAGCGTCAATCGACACAATAAGCGGCCCGAACTCTTTTACGCGGCAGTTCCACAAAGTCTCAGGCATTCCCAGATCGCGCCATTCAGCTTTTACGATCTCCTCGACACATACGGCAGCAACAACAGCATTTCCGGCGGGGATTACACAGTGAATGCAGCCGAAATCCTTGCAGGCGTTGGCGGTGTTCTCCTTCATTCCGCCTTTGCCGACGATTACGCGGACTCCTGTGATTTTCACAAACTCGTACTCGAACTTCTCCATACGCATTGACGTTGTAGGCCCGACTGAAACCATCTCGAACTTGCCATTATCGGAGTCAATCGGACGGATTATCGGCCCGGCGTGAAGTATTGCGTTGTTGCGTACGTCAACGGGAATCTCTCTGCCCTCTTCCACGACTCTCCTGTGCGCTACGTCCCGGCATGTTGTGAGGCTTCCTGACAAGTACACTATATCGCCTATCTTTATGTCTTTGAGGTCTTCCGCGCTTATGGGTGTTACGAGAATTTTCTTGCCGTCTCTGATTTCCACTGACATTAGAACTTCACCCCCGAATGTGATAACACTTCAACATTGAGATCTTTGTCGAATATGATATGCCCTCTTCTGTGGCTCCAGCATCCTACGTTCACGGCGACTCCGATTGCTGACGGATGGCGGGCAGTGTTCTCGATATTCACGCCCATAACCGCATAATTTCCGCCCATACCCTGAGGGCCGAGTCCGATTGCGTTAATTCCGTCCTCTAACAGCTTCTCCATTTTCGCGGCTCTTTCGTTGGGATTGTGCGAGCCTATCGGGCGCATTAATGCTTTTTTCGACAGGAGCGCGGCTGTTTCTACTGACGTTGCTACACCGACTCCCACAAGAAGCGGCGGGCAGGCGTTAAGTCCGTAAGTTGTCATGCGGTCAAGAACGAATTTTGTGACTCCCTCGTAGCCTTCTCCCGGCATGAGAACCATTGCATGACCCGGCAGTGTGCATCCGCCCCCGGCCATGTACGTGTAAATCTCGCACTTGTCGGAATGTGGCACTATATCCCAAAACACTGTGGGAGTACCTTTGCCGACATTTTTCCCGGTGTTGTACTCGTCAAAAGTTTCAACCGAGTTATGACGGAGAGGAGTCTCAAACGTCGCTTTGATTACGGCCTCTTTCAACAACGCTTCAAGGTCATCAATCAGCGGGAATTTTGTTCCGCATTTCACCCAGAACTGAAGAACGCCTGTATCCTGGCATGAAGGGCGGTCAAGTTTCACGGCTAACTCCTGATTCCTGAACATCGTATCGTAGATTACTTTTGCCATAGGGCTGTCTTCTTTTGCGCGGAGTTCCTGAAGTTTCGCGATTACGTCATCAGGCAATTTCTTTGCGGTATGTCCGACAAACTTTGCGATTATGTCGGTCATCTTTTCGACCTGTGTCATAAAATTTTTACCCCCTTGTGAAAATTTATATTATGCCGCCGGGAAAAACGGGAAGGCCATCGGCAGTAATATCATGCTTACTATTGTTGCGATTATGATTAACGGCAGTCCTGCTTTCACGTAATCCATGAACCTGTAATCCCCTGCTCCGACTACCATTGTGTTTGCGGGCATTCCGATAGGAGTCGCATAAGCGCATGAGCCGCCGATAACGCACGCCATCAATACGGCTCTCGGGTCAGCGTTCATTCCCTGAGCGATTGAGAGGCATATCGGAGCCATGAGAGCGGTTGTCGCTGTGTTGCTCATGAAGTTTGTCATCACACAGCAGAGTATGAACACAACGAACGTGAACATTGTCGGAGAAGGATTCTCACCTAACGCGCCTATTACGGTCTCAGCGATTAATTTCCCCGCTCCTGTTTTGTCGAGGGCAGTAGCAAGTGAGAGAGTCCCGCCGAAAAGGAATATCGTTTTGAGGTCAATGGATTTCAGCGCGTCTTCTTCTGAGATTACGTTGAAGACGATTAAAAGTATTGCGCCTATACAGCCGGTGATGCTGAGTGAGATATGAATCTGTTTCTCGAATATCATACCGAGAAGAGTCAGAACGAGAATTATCAGCGATAAATTTTTCTTCCACTGAGGGACTGCGGAAAAATCTTTCTGTTTGTCAAATACTCCCTCGCCTTTAGGGTCATGATTCGGGAGAAGGTAGAAGCCTATTGTAGCGTAGAAAAGTATTCCCACAGCAAGAATCGGAAGTCCCACAATCGCGTACTCAAAGAAGCCGAATCCCTCAAGCCCTGCTTTTGTCAGCGTTGACTGTGCTATGAGATTTCCGGGCGCGCCTATCATTGAGAGATTTCCGCCCATAGCCGCCGCGAATACGAGAGGCATCAACAGCCGCGAACGTTTGAAGCCCGATTTTGCCGCAATGCCAATCACGACAGGAATCAATACCGCCGCCGTTCCTGTGTTCGACAAAACACCGCTCATCAATCCGACAATTGTCATAATCGCGACGATTAACATTCTCTCAGAGCTTGCGAATTTCGTTACAATTCCGCCGATCTCGTTCGCCATTCCCGTCTCAAACAACGCGCCGCCAACGATGAACATTGCGACAAAGAGAATCACATTGCTGTCAGTGAAGCATTACGATTGCAAACGCGAGGAAACACAAAGATAAATATTAATCCTCAAAATGTCAAGGATACTTCACGGGAAAATTTTGCTGTCTTTCAGATTCCAATTTTGGTCGCACCTTTCCTGTGAGAAGATCATTCATTGCGCCGTCTCGTATGCTTGAGATTTTTGCGCGTTCGGTTTCGAGTGATGATATTTCTTTGTCGAGTGCTGAGAGTGTATCAGCGATTGCTATTTGTTCGTCGAGGGGCGGAAGGGGGATTGAGTATGCTGTAATTATTTTTTTTGAAATATGAGATAATCCCCCACCTAATGATAGACCTTGAATTTCTTTGCGTCTGTAAAGTAAAGAATAAAATATAAATTTGTTGTAAACTCCATCATACACTTCACAAGCACAACAATTTTGATTTGTAGTTGCAGGCACGTCTAATATAGATAACTTACCTACTGTTTCTCCACAATACATAGCTATTAGAATAGTACCGGGATTTTTTATCCTTAAGAAGTTTTCCCTTAACGCTTTTTCTGTAATTTTTTCTTCCGTACTTTTCAAAATACCATCGTTGAGGTCTGTATTCTTTACCCAAGAAATATTACCATTCACATAATACTCAGGATTATTCCTTGAAGGTGTTGAACCTGATTCCCATTTGCCAATCTCCCCTAATGTTCTCACCTCCCAATCACCGCAGAACCCTTCAAGCCGAGTCCGCCCGGTCATAAGCTCATCAAGTGCGCCGTCCCGGATTGCTTTCTTCTTGGTGATTAGCTCCGTGAGATTCGTTATGTGCGTGTCGAATGCCGCGAGAGTTTCGGCTATTGCTGTTTGTTCTTTGAGCATTGGCAGGGGGATTAGAAGGTTGCGTAAATCATGCCCGGTTAATTTTGGAATGTTACCGTGAATCAGCTCGGATATATTAATTGTCTGAAGGTAGTAGAAGAGATAACGTAAAGAAGTTCCCTCCTTTTCTGCGATGACATGAGCATGATTATTTACCCATATTTTTCCTTCAGCCCAAGTTACAACAGGATTGCCATTAGGAGTTATAACGCTTCCATCTTCACCGACTAATACATATGTCCCATCAAAAATATAACTAGACACATAATCAAGAATCCCATTCGCACCATAATAAGGATATTTGCCAGCTACACGCGCTGAACTGCTAACAGGCTTTCTTTTGTTGTCCAGAATCACGCAACACTCTTCAAGTTTTTTGACCTCCCAATCACCCGGATATATCACCATACGTAACCCATCCCCCTCAAAGCATTATGCACACGCCAACGCTCAAAACTCACGATTTACTCCGCCTGACCCCGCACAATATCTTCAAGGCTCTGACGCTCAGCAACGACTCTCGCTTCTCCGTTCTCCGCAAAAATCACAGCAGGCCTCGGAAGACAGTTATACGTGCTGGACATGCTGAAGGTGTATGCGCCAGTGTTGAACAGCGCAATGACATCACCGGGCTTCACTCTCTGAATTTCTGCGTCATCAATGAGAATATCACCAGACTCGCAGCACTTTCCGACGATTGAGACTTTTCCGCCGTTCTTGGGACGGTAGATTTCTCCGTCAGCGTCATCAACTTTCACAGCGTTGTACTCTGCCTGATAGAGCGCGTAACGTGGGTTGTCTGACATTCCGCCGTTCACAGCAATGTATGTGATTTCGGGAAGCTCGCGGACATTCTCGACAGTGTAGAGCGTTATACCTGACTCGGAAATTATCCAGCGTCCAGGCTCAAGAATCGCGCAGGGAACTTCAAGCCCGAAATTTTTGCACCCGTCGTAAAGAGTCTTCATCATAGGCTCAGTGTAAAATTCTGACTTCATGGCCGGGACTGAAGGATTTATCACAGCTCCGAATCCCCCGCCCATGTTAAGCTCGCGGGTCGTGAAATTGAGATTGTCTTTCAGGTCTTTCATCAAACGCAAAATTACTTCAAGCGATTTCGTGTAGTCGCCAGTGTCAAAAAGCTGTGAGCCTACATGAAAGTGTAATCCGGTCATGTCGATATGCTGACATTCACGCGCGAATTTTATCGCCTCCGTAAGCATTGAGCCTTCACGGGAATCGGCCGGAACTCCGAACTTTGAGTCAGTGCTTCCTGTCGCAATGTACTTGTGTGTATGCGCGTCAACTCCCGGCGCGACTCGAATCATTACCTTCTGGACTCTTCCTGCTTTTGCGGCAAATTCCTCGATAGTCTTCAGCTCATCAGGGTGATCCACGATTATGCGCCCGACTCCTGACTCTACTGCGTACTGAATCTCGCGGCGGCTTTTTGCGTTCCCGTTCATCTCTATATCTTCAGGAGGAAATCCCGCGCTTAATGCTGTGTACAGTTCACCCTCCGAAACAACATCGAGTCCGATTCCTTCCTTGTGAATCAATCTCGCCATCGCACGAATCAGGAATGCTTTTCCCGCGTAACGGACTTTCGTATTTGGCCAGCGGTTAAAGAATGTATCACGCAATTCCTTGCAGCGCGAACGGATTATCCCCGTGTCAAAAACATATAACGGAGTCCCGAATCTTTTCGCTAATTCCTGGCAGTCAATCCCGCCCCATGTTAAACGCAGCATAAATTGAAATCCCCTTTTTGTGTCATGATATTATTGATTAGAGATTATATAAAATTTTCTGAAAAGGTTATCACGCTATTATGATTCGACTCACTGAATGGGAACGCGATAATTTCACAAATAATTCTCCTCACATCACCGTAATATTTCCGTCGAGGGAGATATATTTTTCGCCTGCAATCTTGAACGCAATGAGGCTCGACTCTTCAACATGCCCGAAAACTTTAGACCAATGGTATGAATTGTGCCACCCTGAAGATCACATGAAGCTGGCAAAACTTGAAGCGGCGATTTACGGCCATGAAGACGAGATCACAATCACACGCAAACTTTACTGCGGGGACGGCTGTTACAGAAACTTCCGGCTTGACGCTCATATTCAGCGGGACAAATCAGCAAAGCCCGTAAAGCTGACGGGGAATGAGACTCTCCCTTTAAGCGCGTGGCTTGAGAATGCGAATGACGGCGACAGAATAGAATGCTCTGAACCTGACGGGCGTGTAAAAATCCTTGAGGCTGTGAGGGTACAAGGCGTTATGACTCTGCGTGATGTCGAACTAATTCATGACATGGAGCAGGAGAATTTGCGGTTAAGGCGTGAGATTCAGCGGAGAATTTTTGCGCGCTCGCCAGAAATGCCAATTATCCCGGAAGATTTCACAAGTGCGTCAATGATTCGCGCACAGCTTGAGGACTGTATCAACTCTGCGTTAAACGTAATGACGGGCGATAACAGATTGAAGGCTTTGCGGCGTTCGCTGAGTGAGACAAGCATAATGATAGGCATTGCGGGACTCACATCGAGCGGAAAATCATCATTCCTCAATTCGCTTTTGGGAGAACACTTAATCCCCGAACAGACACGTGCGACAACAAATATCCCGATAATATGCCGTGAAGGTGAAACACGACTCGCAAGAGTACACTATCAGGACGGACGCACTGAGGAAATACGCGGTGCGAATCTCACAGCGTCATTCATGAAGGATATAGCATCAGAGAGCCACAATCCCGGAAACAGATCGGGAATCTCACGGGTCGAAATCACAATACCCGGCGCAATGATTCCAGAGGGGATATGTTTTGCCGACACTCCCGGATTTGACGCGCTTGCAGGTTCAGGGGGAGCGGCATTACGCAGCATACTTCCTGAGATTGACATGATGATTTACGTTACGCCGGTAAGAGCTAGGCTCAAGGGAGCGGATTACGATTACTTGCGCTCATTGATGAACATGAACGACAGAATCGTTTTTGTGCTGTCTCAAATTGATTTGGAGCGTGATGACTCGGAAGCCGGGCGGGTAATACATTCGGCGCATGACAAAATTTTGTCGGACATTGAGGCGATAAGGCACGACATGAGGAAATTTTACGGGCGTGATTTTGACGTTATCCCGGTGTCGGCGAAAAATGCGCTTGAGAGTTTCTACAGCAAAAAGTCTCAGGCATGGTGCGACTCGAACATTGAAGATGCTGTGAAGTACTTTGCGCCATTGGGGAATGAGTCATATACGCGCGCTTTGCTTCTGAGGACTGAACGTTCGCTGAGGATTCTTGACGGTGCAATATCACGCAGGGAAGTAAGCGGCTCTTCACGCTGGCGGTTGCAGGAGTCAGCCGGGAAACTGCGCAAGATTCTCGCGGATTACGGGAATGTTCCTGAAATGCCGTCGGGATATTCATTCTCAGAGAGCGTAATCACTCTCAAGAGTCAGCCTCATAATATTTTGTCGTCGCTGATAACTTCAATGCGTGAGAGGGAATTTCGCAGACGATTCTTTTCGCTTGATGCGTTCAAGGGCAAGAAGAAAGTGTTACTGCTTGGCGCGGAACGTGAACAGGGCATGAAACTTTTTGCGCGGCTTTCTCATAATCTCATGCTTGAGACTCTCCCGGACGGAGGAATGACTCAAGGGGAATGGCTTTGCGCGGGAAATTCAGCACCGTTTGAGTGCGTCATGATTCCTGTTACGGGGATTGACACGAATATACTCATTGCGCCGTCAAACAATGATATTGCGCGTAATGTTGACTGGCATAAATTGTTCCGTGAATATGTCCCTGTAGTCAGCGTAGATTTAGCGCGTGTTGACTCCGGGCTCTCTGACCTTGTGAACTCGCCTTATATCACCGGGCTTGCGCTGTCTGAATGGGTGCTTTCTTTCGGGAATGCGGGATTATTCGACACGAGGCAGATTGATTTAGTCTCGCAGGTGCCGAAAAGAGTCCGTGAATTTGTCGAGCTTAACGGCTTAAAGAGTCCCGAATGGTTTATCTACGAGAACTACAAGATATTTTGATGTTCGTCAAGAAATTTATCGATGAGCTTGCGCGCTATGCTGGCTTTGTCGGGGATATTCATCTTTCGGATCTCTTCAGCCTCAAAGAATCCCGCACGCAGAATTTCATTTCCGTCAGGCATGACCTCGCCCGATTCATATTCCGCCGTAAATCCTAACATTAAGCTGTTCGGGAATGGCCATGTCTGACTCCCGAAATACTTTATGCCCTTGACGCTGATATTCACTTCCTCGCGTATTTCCCTCTTCACGGCCTCTTCAAGCCTTTCACCAGGCTCAACGAACCCCGCAATAATGCTGTAGCGGTCATCATTCCACGCTGAATTATGAGCGAGCAATAATTTTCCGTCCTTCTCGACAGCCGTAATCACTGCCGGCGATATTGGCGCGTAAAACACAGCCCCGCATGACTCACACTCGCGCCCGTAATCGTTATCGTGAGGGAGAATTTTCCCCCCGCACCGTGAGCAGTAATTCGCATTCCTGAACCACGCACAGAACTGCAAAGCCCCCGATGCCCCGCTGAATGCCTTATCCCCGGCCATGTGCCACAAATCCCGCAAGCCTACGAGCCTTTCACCGTCAGAAAGATTCACAGGCTCTTCAACGTCAATCCATGCAGGAAGATTACGCCAAACGCCCGGAAGAGTCCGAGAGTCATGAATCACGCTTAACGACTCGCAGTCAGCATCATCAAAATCATATTGCCCGTTACAAGTCAGAATCTTATTGCCGCAAAATATCATCATGAATTAATCAGCTCCCTTTGTGCCGTATAATATACAGCAAAAAATTTCAGGTGATTATATGCTCACTGTAACAACCGCCGGAAAATCTCCGAATGACGCAGTAAATATCGTGAAAAATGCCGTGAACAGCTCGCCGGATGAATCTTTGAAGATAGAAATCGACAGCCCAGCGCAGGCCGAAAATGTGAAGAAGTTTCTTGACGCTCAGGGATTCACAGTAGTTCCTGAAGATGACGACGGGACTCTGTATCTCACAGCCTCAAAAATTCCCGTTAGGACTCTCAAGAAAGTTTCACCCGCAAATCCTCAGCCGCAGGAATCACAAAGCACTTTAGGAGTCATTATCTCAATGCGCAACAAGGAATTAACATCTTCATTCCTCAAAAAATTTCTCTTCTCGCTCCTCAAAGTTAAGAGCAAGCCGAATGTAATTGCACTTTTGGACTCAGCCGTGAAAATTTCCGCGTACAATTCGCCCCTGTGCGTGATTCTGAAGAAACTTGAGACTGACGGCGTGCAGATTCTTATCTCGGAATCATGCGCTGACAGGCTCGGAATCACTGAAGCCGTAGGAGCTGGAGTCGTTGCTGACATGGCCGAAATTCTTGACGAAATATTTTCATGCAGTAAGATTGTCAGCATTTGAACGAAAGGGGATTTATGATTGTCCTACAAATTAGGAGACGTATTAATCTCGCGTGAGGAAATAGCAAAGAGAGTGAAGGCAGTTGCGGCAGAAATTGCGTGTGATGCTGAGAGGGACAAGCCGCTTGTGATTGTCGGAATTTTGACGGGCGCGGCGTTTTTCCTGACGGATCTTGTTCGTGAGCTTCCGGAGGAGTTAGACGTGAGAGTCGATTTCATGTCAGTAGCTTCTTACGGGGACAGCACAAAGACGAGCGGAGTTGTGAGAATCTTCCATGACCTGAAGACTAACATCGAGGGGAAAAATGTTATTGTCGTTGAGGATATTATTGACTCCGGCTTAACGTTGTCGCATTTGCTCGGACTCCTTAAGGGAAGGAATCCTGCGAGCCTGAAAGTGTGCGTTCTTCTCGACAAAAAGGAACGCAGACAGGTTGAAGTCAGCGTAGATTACTGCGGGTTCAGCATCCCGGATAAATTTGTAGTTGGTTACGGGCTTGACTGCGCGGGAATGTGGCGGCATCTCAAAGATATAAAGTACGTGATCGAAGAGTAAGAGAGGAAATATTTTCCCGGTCTTTTTCTGAGTAGGCCGGGAATTCTTTTATGCGCTCATTTCTGCAAAGTCTCAATTTTCTTCAAGCGGTATAATCTACAAAACTTAAATCGGAGGTCATATCTAATGTCAGAAACAAAGCGCGAAACATTAGCAAGCCGGCTCGGATTCATATTCCTTTCAGCGGGATGCGCGATCGGACTCGGAAATGTGTGGCGTTTTCCGTTCATCACAGGACAGTACGGGGGCGCGGCGTTCGTCCTCATGTACATAATCTTCCTGCTGATTCTCGCAATGCCCATAATGGTTATGGAGTTCTCAGTAGGTCGCGCATCGGGTCAGAGCGTCGCACAGTCATTCACGGTGTTATGTCCCAAGCATAAAATCTGGTCATTATGGGGCTATATCGCGTGGGCGGGTAACTATATCCTGATGATGTTCTACACTGTCGTAAACGGCTGGATGATTGCTTACACATATTACTCATACACGGGGAAACTTGACGGCCTTAACCCTGAAGCAGTAGGCTCATTTTTCGGCGGACTCCTCGCGAATCCCTATGAGCTTACGTTCTGGATGGCTGTAGTAATAATATTCGGCGCGTTAGTCTGCTGGGCAGGACTTCAGAGCGGAGTCGAGAGCATAACGAAAATCATGATGTGCGGACTCTTGCTGCTCATGATAATTCTTGCTGTACGCTCCGTAACTCTTGAAGGCTCAGGCGCGGGACTCGAATTTTACCTCAAGCCCGATTTCAGCAAATTGTTTGTTGATGATGCCGGCAATCCTTCATACGCGAGATTAGGCGAGACAATGTACGCGGCATTAGGGCAGGCATTCTTCACGCTGAGTATAGGTATCGGATCAATGGCGATTTTCGGGAGTTATCTCAAGCGCGACCGTACATTATTCGGCGAGAGCATAATTATCACGGGGCTTGATACGTTTGTCGCTCTTGTTGCGGGATTGATTATTTTCCCTGCGTGCTTTGCTTTCGGGATTAAGCCTGACGCAGGGCCGGGGTTGATTTTCGTAACGCTTCCCAACATGTTCAACCAGATGCCGGACGGACAAATCTGGGGCGCAATGTTCTTCCTGTTCCTGAGCTTTGCGGCATTGTCGACAGTTGTAGCAGTGTTTGAGAATATTGTCGCGTGCTACATGGACACGTTCAAGATTTCGCGTCATAAAGCTGTTCTTGCGATGGCGGGTACTATGATTGTGCTGTCGATTCCGTGCGCTTTGGGCTTCAACGTGTGGTCAGACTTCCAGCCATTAGGGCCGGGAACGGGCGTTCTTGACCTTGAGGACTTCATAGTGAGCAATAACCTTCTTCCTATTGGCGCGCTGGTGTACCTTCTCTTCTGCGTAACAAAATACGGCTGGGGCTGGGACAACTTCATAGCGGAGGCTGACACAGGAAGAGGCGTAAAGTTCCCGAAATTCCTGCGCTGGTATTTCACGCTCGTAGTGCCTGTGATAATTCTCGTGATTCTCTACTATCAGACATTCGGCAAGTAACTGTATGCTATAATTAGCGCAAATTCAAAGAGGGAGGAAAATAACAATGACAAAGTATGTCTGCACGGTATGCGGATATGTTTACGACCCGGAAGCAGGAGACCCTGACAACGGAATCGCAGCCGGAACGAAATGGGAAGATGTCCCTGAAGATTGGGTTTGCCCGCTGTGCGGTGTGGGAAAGGATATGTTCGAGGCTCAGTAGAGTCTGCGCGCTGAAAGAGTATAACGCCCCCGGTGAGAAATTGCCGGGGGTTTTCGTTACCTGTGAAGTTTTTTCTTTATTCGCCTGATGATTTTTCCTCCGACATCGTTAAACATATACAGAGGCCCTTTCTTTATCATCATGCTGACATACCTTTTCACCCTGTCGGTGTACACATGCCAAAACGCAGCAAGCCTGAAACGCCTCTTGTCATTCGCCCGCTTCTTTCTCAGTGTCATGATCTCTTCATCGCTCACAGCATGAAATACAGATTTGCAGAACAATCCGCCCTCAGTATACGCGCTGAGAATGACATCATCATTTTTCCCGGACTCAAACGTGAGACTCTTGCCGTCAAAACTCGCAGGCCCTTCAACTTTGTAGCTTATCGGCGAATCTGTGCGGTATGAATAAATTTCGACAGGTATAACAAGCTCTTCATGTTTGCGCGGGTAAACGTAAACGAAATTTCCGCCCGTCATGATCTGTATGAAAGGCTTTACGACTGGCGGCTGTTCATTCTCCGAAAATATTTCGACTTCAGCAAGCCCGGACTCTTTGCTTCCCTGAGAAATTATTTTCACCCTGCATTCTGTCGCTTGAGATTCTCCGGGAAGATTTATTGTCATTGGCAGACCGTTTTCAGGAAGAGGGCCAAATTCAGATTCATAGCCGCTGTTTGTTGTGATTAATACGCGCTGAAGGGGTATTCCGTCGACATTGCCCCAAAGTTTTATCACTGAGATTTTCTGCGGGGATTTCCATGTGAAAACGAGTTCTTTCGCCTCGTCATTTTCAGCAGGAATCCACAAGTAATTTTCCCATGACGGCGAGTCAACATCGACATTCGCGACATTAAGAAGCCGGAAATCATGAACATATCCGGGATTGCCTGAAGAGGCTGTAACATCTGCGCTGAAAGTGATACTGTCAGTCCTTCTCCGCCATGATACTTCATCCGAGTTGATGACATTTTCCGCGTGAGTCTGCGCGCTCTGTGATATGTGCTGCCTGAGTGCCTCTGCGATTATGTTACGTTCGTAAGGCTCTCTGCTCTCTTCAGGGACTGGGAGTCTGACTCGCTCCGGCCATGAGTAACAAGACGTGTCAATAATCATCTTTTCATATCCCGGCTTTGGCTTTGCTGTCGACAGAATGAAATCGGAGTCGAATAAATCAGGCTCATTCATCCATCCCACAGAATAAGCGAATCTCCTGAAGACTTCCGGAAAATAATCATTTCCGGGACGCGATAATATTTCACCCATCGCAATGTCAAACGAAAGCGATAACATTCTGTGATCCGAATGAACGTCAAAATCTGTAGCGATGATAATATCAGCCTTCACTTTCAGGATTAATTCTCTCAGGTCGCGGATATAATTATTCCTGCAATATGTGCTGTGTACTCCGTGTTCTGTGAAACCGAAATCCTGAAGCCCGCAAGCCCCGTAAGTCTCTGTATGTCCGCTTGATGATTTTATGGGATTGTCTGCTGTGTAGAATATGTGCTGAACTGCGGCGTTGTTGAAACTTTCACCGTAACCGAGTATGAATACGTGCGAACGTTCAACGCCTAGAATTTTCAGCGAGTTCAGAGCCTCATTCATTCTCATGTCGAAGCTGCAATTACTGTAATAATCTCCCGTGTTCGCGAACATCACATAGACATCCGCGCCGGCCTTAGTGAAAATCTGTATTGCGTTTCCTGCTGTGTTTATTTCATCGTCCTGATGTGGAACTAGGATAAGTACTTTCTTGCCTGAATATGACTCGTGAAAAAATGAAGAATCATAGCGGTCTGGTCTAGTCTGGTTAATTATGGCGCGATTTTGCATTTTGTCAACCCTTTCTGCAAAAAATTTCCCCGCCATATTTCAGACGGGGATTAGTTTCTGTGTGCTACATTTCCGCGAGTACCCACAGGAAGCCATAAGGCTCAAGCGTAATTGTACCGTCAGGATTTCCCGTAAATTTTTCGCCCGTGAGCATGTTGTGATAGTCGAAAATTTCCGTGAGATTCTCATTTGTACCGAAAGTCTGAGATTTCCCGCTGAAGTTGAAGAACGCGAGCATCTTCTCTTTCTTTGTCTTCGAGCCTTCATAGCGTCCGATTCCGAGAACCTGATTATTTCCCGTCTCAACAAGCCACGTGTCAGCGTCATTCGCAAAAACTGAATGATTATCGCGCAATGTTACGAGCTGATGTACTGCCCTGAAGATTTTTCCCTGAGTTGTGTTCGTGTCATTGCGTTTTTCTGCATCATCCCAGTGGAAAGCCCCGCGGTGTACATATCTGCTGTCGGCGGCTCTGTCAGGGTCATCGCTGTTGTGATAGCTGTAATCGTTGAGCTGGCCGATTTCGTCCCCGCTGTAAAGCACAGGAATACCGCTCTGTGTCAGCAGGAACGCGTGAAGCATAATGTCGAGTTTCACGGCTGAGTCCTTGTCGGCTGATTCGAGTCCGCAAAGTGATGCAGTTGTGCCGCACATTCTCGCGTCGCCTAATTCGGGAGCGTCGTTGTACGTCTCGCCTTTTGACGGAGACCCGGCGAAATCTCCCTTGAAGTAGTCATTGAGATATTTCTTGTGCGCAACTTCATCAATGCCGAATGAGCGCAAAAAGTCATAATCCAGTCCCCAGCCTATATCGTCATGGCAGCGTAAATAGTTCAGAAATACATACTGCTTGGGAAGTGAGAAAACGCTTTCGAGCTGGTGCTTCATGAGTCTTGTGTCTTGTGTTGCTACTGTGTGCCAGGTGCTAGCCATTGTCGTAACGTTGTAGAGCATGTTGCATTCGGGCTTCTCGACTGTGCCGAAATAGGGTACGACTTTCGACGGCTCCATTACGACTTCACCGAGCAATAACGTTCCGGGGCATACGATTTCAGCGGCCATTCTCATAATGCGCACGAGCGTGTGAACCTGAGGGAGATTGCGGCAGTTTGTTCCGAGTGTCTTCCAGATGTACGGAACAGCGTCAAGCCTTATGATGTCGATTCCCTGATTGCACAAGTACAGCATATTTTCTGTCATGTCGTTGAACACAACGGGGTTGCGGTAATTGAGATCCCATTGATACGGGTAAAAAGTTGTCATAACGACTTTGCCGGACTCGTTGTCATACGTGAAATTTCCGGGTGCTGTTGTCGGGAAAACTTCCGGTAAATTCTGCTCAAACTGGCGGGGAATTTCCCAGTTGTCGAAGAAGAAATATCTGTCCTGAAACTCTTTCTCGCCATGCCTTGCGCGTTTTGCCCATTCGTGATCCTCGCTAGTGTGATTCATGACAAAATCAAGGCATACGCTGATTCCGCGTGAATGGCATTCTCTCGACAAGTCAGCAAGGTCTTCCATTGTGCCAAGATCCGGCCTGACTTTGCGGAAGTCTGAGACTGCATAGCCTCCGTCGCTTTTTCCTTTGGGAGTGTCAAGAAGGGGCATGAGGTGCAAATATGTTATGCCGCATTCCTGAATGTAATCGAGGTGTGATTTTACGCCCTGAAGGTTTTTCGCGAAGCACTCCGTATACATCATCATTCCGAGAATGTCATTTCCTGCGTACCAGTCCGGGACAACCGCGCGCGCCTCGTCAATGTCATGTTTCAGGTAATCGGGGCGGTTATTCCAGCACTTACGGAGCATGTAGCAGAAGTAATCGAATGCCTGTTTGTCCTGCCCGTAAAGCTCATAGTAAAGCCATTTCAGCTCGTCATAGTGAAAACCGAGCCTGTTATCAAAATCGCTCATGCAAAAATACACATCCTTTGCGTCGAAAAATTTTATGGAGTGCAGATATTATATCTTAAGGCGTGAAAGTATGAAGGCAAAAAAAATCCCCCTCCTGAAAACGGAAGGGGAAAAATTTTCTGTGAATGTTATCGTGCTGATTATCTCTTCAAGTTCACGACTTCTTCAAGTATCTGGTCGCTTACCGTAACGACTCGTGTATTTGCCTGGAAGCCTCTCTGAGCGATTATGAGGTGAGTAAATTCCTCTGTCAAATCGACGTTCGACATTTCGACGTACTGACCCATGATTGAGCCTTTTCCGTTTGAGCCTGCGCCGTCAATGTTAGCTGTGCCGGAGTTTACAGAAGCCTGGAACATAGTATTGCCGACTTTTTCGAGTCCCTGCTCATTCGCGAAAGTTGCGAGCGCGACGCGGTAAAGAGGAATGCTGACTCCGTTTGAGTATGAGCCTGTGATTGTTCCGTTTGCGGCGACGGAGTAATTTTTGAGGATACCCATTGTGTAGCCGTCCTGATAAACGGGCTTTGTTGTTGTCTCTGAAGCGAACTGAGTTACGCCGAGAAGAGCGTCCCCGCTTCCGCCGAAATTGAGTACTATATCGCTGTTAGGCTGTCCGTTGAGGCTGAAAGGAACGGTGATTGTTACTTCTGCGTTCTCTGTGCTTCTGAGTGAGCCGTCAGCTATTGCGTTGCTGATTTTCCCGGAGCCGTCAAATTCGATTTCGCCTGAGCGCGGTTCGGGCATCACGTTCGACATAATATCGTTGCCGTTTTCGTCCTGCTCAACTATGAACGCTTCCCATCTCCAGCGGTTTTCTGTAACTTTCTTGTACGTAACTTCAAGCGTGTGTGTGTTTCCGGCATCGTCATAGATTGTTGCCTTTGTCGCGTGATAGCCGCCCTGAGATGTTGTGCCGAGTGTTGTCCATGAGCCGAGCTGATCCACCGAGGCGGGGCTGTCGAGAGTCTGAGCTACCATGAAGTTCAGCGCGTCAGATTTCGTGCTTGCGGAGCTTGCTGTTGCTGCTGTGATCTGGAAGTTAGGCCCGACTCCGCCTTCAGATATGACGCGGAATCCGAGAGGCGCATTGTCATTTGTTGTTTCGTTCCAGTCAACGCGGTCAAATGAGCCGTCAGCGTTGAAGAATACGTTTGCTTCAAGTTTGTGCATAGTCTTGGGTAAATTTGGAACTGTTCCGTCCTGTATCTGCGTTGCTGTAGCTGTTGCGGTTGTAGCTTTGTCTGCGTTGCTGTAGCCGTAATACCACAAGACCATTTTTGACACGGTTTTGCCCAAGTCTGAAGGGTCGCTTGCGGTCATATTGCTTTCTTCAAACTCTGCTATGAAGTTGAACTCCTGCTGTACTCTTTCTGAATCTCCTTCTGTTGCAGATGATGTTTGAATTGTGGGTGCGCCTGAAAGCGTGAAGTTCGCATAGTCCATTTTGCTTTTCACATTGTAGTTGAAGACTGTGCTGTCAACTTTGAGATGTGTTGCGTTGGCCTGCTCGCCTGTATCGCTGTCAAGATCTGCCCGAAGACCGGCGGCAGTTGTAGCTACCTCGTTATTATCAGCATCAGCAAGAGTTACTGTGCGAATCTGTAGAACACCAGAGTCATCATCATAGTTTGCTGTGAAATACTTGGGGGGAACCTGACCGGGAAATCTATACACGGGCTTATAGTATGCGTCAATATCCGCCTGTGTAGGAGTTACAGCACTGCCTTCCTTATCGATCATTGCCTCAAGCCCTGTCCCCTGAACAGTAACAAGGTTATTATTCTGGTCGAGCCATCCCACGAGATTGTTATCACCAGTAGTTGTCGTTGAGTTTGTAGTGGCTGTTGCGGTGTATGTTGTGCCTTCAACAGCTATTGACGGAAGCCGCAGGTTGGGAAGCCCCGTTGTGCTGTCTATGTTAGTCATGTCAAATGTGAGTGCTGTATTTTCTCCGCCGTTTGCCAGTGAGAATGAAAGATAGTTTACGCCTCTTGTTGTCGCGTCAGTTGCAGTTGCAGGAGTAAGATTTGCTGTTGCTGCAAAACTTGTTGAGAAGCTCATATCATACTCAACGCCGTTCATTGGTACTTTTGCTTTTCCCGCATTCAGTCCGTCAGCACCCGCCACAGCGTTGAACGGCAAATCCGCAAATCCGTACTTCAGGAAATTTCCCTGTCTTGAGTCAAGGTTGCACTGATAATCGACTCTCGTTGTCTTCTTGGCTTCCATCTTCTGCCCCAGCGGTATATTTATCGTTGAAAGTTCTGCCGCCTGCTGGAATCCCTCAAGCGCAGTTTCTTCCATCTTGTAGCCCTGAAGTTTGTAGCCTGAGCCGGACTGAACGAGATCAGAATTTCCGTCAAGAGTGCACGCGCCCGAACGGCTGAAAAGCTGGTTAGTACCGTCAGTGTACACGAAAAATCCCCTGTCCTGAATCATCATGTCTGACGCATTCCCCGTGTATGAGCTTGAACCCTGTGTGTGTATCGTCTCTATTGCCGCAACGCTCACGCCTAAACCTACCTGCGCGGGGTTACTTCCTCCCCTGCTGCCGTCCGCGCTTGATGCGTACTTGCTCGCCTGATACATTAAGTCCGCGAAAAGCGTATTGTCCTTCTTGAAGCCTGTTGTGTTTGCGTTGGATATGTTATTGCCCGTTACGTCGAGCATGGTCTGGTGAGCGCGAACACCCGTTACCGCTGTCATCAATGATCTTAACATGTCGTGCGATTTCCCTCCTGCTGTGATTTTTTCTGTGATTTATGCCTTTATTGCTATGGGCGTGCGTCCTTCCTGCCGTGTCTCGTCCATGAGAGCAATTTTATTCTAGCTTATTACCGAAACGCCTTCAACTTTTTCAAGCGGCACTTCACCTTCTGTAGTGTCAAGTATTGTGCCTTCTTTCGGGTCAAACCATACATGATTCACAACCGCTACTTTCTGCACCGCTTCTTCTCCGTCCCCTGCTGTGAATGCTATAGCCTTGCCGATGTACTGCACTGCGTTGAACTTGTTAGCCTCTGACATTCCGGTTAATGTGTTGTTCATGTTCTGCATCTGCTCAAGGCTTGAGAACGTTGCCATCTGCGAGATAAATTCCCTGTCCTCCATAGGATTTAGGGGATCCTGGTTCGACAGTTCAGCGACTAACAGCTTCAAGAATGCGTCCTTTCCGAGCGCGTCATTTGTTGCTGTTGTTACTGATGATGTACTGTTCGTGCTTGTTGTCTGAGTAGTGTTTATGTTCGCTAAGTTTGAGTAATTGTTTACGTCTGTTACGGGCATTTTTTCATCTCCCCTTTATGCTATCCAGTATAACAGCCCTTCTTCAAGATCAGCTCTGAAATTTTCCGTGTCATCGTCATCTTCTGAAGGTGTGAACGTGTAATTTTCTCTCTGGTTGCGTTCCCCTGAGTCCTGACCCTGCCGGCTGCTGTCCTGCTGAACATCTACCGTAAACTCTGACACCTGGACTCCCTGCTGCAATAAGTTATCCCTGAGCTGTGTGAATTGTTCCTGCACTATTTGTCGGATTTGCTCATTTGCTACTTTAACGGACGCTTCTACGCCTGAACTTGACGACGTAAGCTCAACGGAAATTCTTCCGAGCGCAGGAGGATCAACAATAATGTTTGCTTTTCTCACACCGTCGGCGCGAATGAATAGCACAGTGTTCACAATTCCGTTGCGTAATGTACGTGATTGGGACTGAACGCCGTTTGACTCGTAAGTTCCTGTTCTGAGACTCAAAGGCCGGGTGCTGACTCGTGCTGAAGATCTGCGAGTCCTCATTGCGCTGTCAAAAAATGTCTGGAAATCATTAAGCGCGTCAATCCTTCGTGAGTCCGTGCGAGGCTCATTGCGTGATTCTGTGTGTGCTGCTGTGCGTGAAATTCTTGCGTGAGGAGTCTGGACTTCCGGTGCTGAAAACTCTTTGCCGTCTTGAGACTCTGAAGGCTGATGCACTTTTGAGTCTGTGATTTCTTCATGGCCGATTTGATTCTGAGTCATGCGTGATTGAGTTGTTCGTGATGATTCAGATTTTACGGCATACGAATCTTCTTCAGGGATTGAGTCTGTAATTTCGTCATGAGGTCTGTTAATGCGAGTTTGAGTCTTCCGCTGTGTATGAGGGCGTGAAATTTCAGGTGCATCTGTGATTTCGGGAGCTTCTGAGATTTCACGAGGCTGTGAGATTTCATGAGACTGTGAGATTTCATGAGACGTTGAGACTTCATGAGGCTGTGAAACTTCATGAGGCTGTGAAACTTCATGAGGCTGTGAAACTTCAGCGGCATTAACGATTATCTGAGACTCTGAGATTTCGCTGTCATTGGGGATTGTGCGAGGCTCGGAGATTTTACGGGGCTTTGATGTCTCGTGAGTGCTGCTGATTTCGGGAGTGCTGTGCGTTTCAGGCGAATTTTCAGCGGGCTGTGTTGCTGTCGACAAACCCTGCCCTGCGGGAACGGCCATGATGATATTAGTATCTGGTATTTCAGGCTGCTTTTCGTGAGACTCTGTTTTTATCCGAGCTTCTGATTTTATGACAGGCTCAGAATTTACGGGTTTTTCAGAGCTTATTACAGTTTCGATTGCCGGGCGTTGTTTGTGAATTTCGCGCTTTGCGTGTCTTTCTGCCTTTGCGGGGATTTCCGGCTTAACGTCATTTTCATTTTCCGAGTCTGATGCGGTCTCTTGCGTTTCTGAATCGTCAGGCTTTGCGGTGATTTTATGAGTTTGAGGTCTTTCGGGAGATTCTTGCGTTTCTGCGATGACTGTCTCACGGTCAGCTTCAGGTTTTACGGAAGTCGCCGGGCTGATGTGAATCGCTTCTGAGTGCGTGCTGTCAGATTCAGGCGGAATTTCCGATTCTGCTATGATTTCCAGCCTTGCGTGTATTTCCGGCCTCGCGTAATTTTCCGGCTCTATTGGCTCTTTCGGTGATTCTGTTTCTGTGATTTCGCGTGTATCATTTTCCGACTTTTTCGCTTCTATGATTTCGTGCGTATCATTTTCCGGCTGAACGTGTGAATCATCTTTCACCGTGTGTGTCTCAGGTTTTATGCTTTCGGGCTGAATGTCTTTGTCCGCTGTAACGTCATCATGTGCAAAAATTTCGGGTGACTCTGTTTCTTGTGTGTGCTGGGAGATTTTCGGAGCTTCTGTTTCCTGCGTATCGTGAGAAATTTCCGGCTGAATCTCCTGCGTGAATGTTTGAGGCTTTTCGGCAGTCTCAGTATTACGCGCAAAGATTTCTGGAGACTCTGTTCTCTGCGAGTTGTGAGGGATTTCCGGCGAATGTTCCTGTGATACATCCGGCGTATTTTCCTGCGTGAATGCTTGAGGCTTTTCGGGCATCTCATTATCACGCGCAAAGATTTTGCTCGCAAGCGAGTCCCCTACGGGTGTCGGCGATGCTTTTTCCTGCGAGTTGTGAGGGATTTCCGGCGAATGTTCCTGTGATACATCCGGCGTATTTTCCTGCGTGAATGCTTGAGGCTTTTCGGGCATCTCATTATCACGCGCAAAGATTTTGCTCGCAAGCGAGTCCCCTACGGGTGTCGGCGATGCTTTTTCCTGCGAGTTGTGAGGGATTTCCGGCGAATGTTCCTGTGGTACATCCTGCGTAAATTTCTGCGTGAATGCTTGAGGCTTTTCGGGCATCTCATTATCACGCGCAAAAACTTCCGGCGACTCCGTTTTCTGCGTTGTGTGAGGGATTTCGGGTGAATGTTCCTGTGATACACCCTGCGAAAATTCCTGCGTGAATGCTTGAGGCTTTTCGGGAGTCTCATTATCACGCGCAAAAACTTCCGGGGCTTCTGTTTCTTGCGAGTTGTGAGAAATTTCCGAATGAATCTCCTGCGTAAATGATTGAGGCTTTTCGGCAGTCTCAGTATTACGCGCAAAGATTTTGCTCGCAAGCGAGTCCCCTACGGGTGTCGGCGACTCTGTTTCCTGCGTTGTGTGAGAAATTTCCGGCGGATTTTCCTGCATAAATGATTGAGGCTTTTCGGGAGTCTCATCATGACGCGCAAAAATTCTCGGAGCTTCTGTTTTCTGTGAGTTGTGAGAGATTTCCGGCGAATACTCCTGCGATACTTCCGGCGGATTTTCCTGCGAGAATGATTGAGGCTTTTCGGGAGTCTCAGTATTACGCGAAAGGATTTCCGGCGACTCTGTTCTCTGTGAGTTGTGAGAAATTTCGGGTGAATCTTCCTGTGATACTTCCTGTGAATGTTCCTGCGTGAATATCAGAGGCTCTTCACTCTCGTTATTGTTATGAGTGTCAGCCGCTACAACGCCATCATCAAAATCATTCTGGGGCACAAAATTTTCATGCTTCCTAAACGTAAATTCAGGATTCCTCTTAACGTCAGCAAAAAGACTCCGCCACGCATAATTTTTATCAGGCATATCACGAGTCATCACGTGCGATTCTTGTTTCACGTCCGGCGTGTCATGAGTCCTTACGGGTAATTCCTGTTTCGTTTCCTGAACGTTGCGAGTCATCACGTGCGATTCTTGTCTTGCTTCCTGTGTATCGTGAGTCATAACGGACAAATCCTGTTTTGCTTCCGTTGTGTCATGAATATTCTGCGTGTCATGAGTCATTGCGGGCGGTTCCTGTTCATTTTCCAGCAAGTCATGAGGCTGTACGTTATCACCCTGCGTGCTTTTAGTGGCGAGAATATCTATCACTGTTCCTGAAAACGCCGCTGTGTTCGTGAAGGCTGGCTGTGATGATTCTGCCGGAAGATTCTGCGCTGTCATTTCGGGGTGAAGTGAGTCTGAATTTTTCTGGAGCGCGTATTCTGAGATCAGAGCGTCAAATATTCCCGGCATTGTCCCGGTATTTTCCTGCGTTATTATCCCCGGCAATAACTTCTGAGGCTGTGCGCTAACTTGTGTCTGAAGAAACGAAAATATTTCCGGCGACATGAAATCATACCCTTCTGTTGTGAATTTTATCTTGTCTGTGGACGAGCCATTAATTCAGTTATCCTTGCTGCTTTTGTCGGCTTAATTTTGCCCATAATTGAGGCTCTTGCGTCATTGGGCAGCCTCATCAATAATTCTACGGCCATTTGATCGCGCAATTGTTCAACTACTGCGGCGGCGTTTCTTGCTGACATGTCTTGATACGTCCGCGCTACCTGATTCATCAGTTCCTGCTCCTGCTCTGTAGGTCCGCTTGATGCTGCGTCTGCTGCCTGTGTTGCTTCCTGCGCTCTGAGTCTGCGCTGCTTTCTTGAGACATCACGCGACAATTCTACGAGTTCAAGCTCTCTCTTCTCGTAAACTTCCATCCGCGCAACATCACGGCTTTCTAGTGAGCGTTCTAAAGCGTCAAGCCTTCTCTGCCATTGCTCAAGCTCAACGGCTCTCCTTTGCTCTGAAGTAAGCGCGTAAAACTCCGGCACCTGGAAAAATTCTGCGAGTCTCGGCCCGAAATAAGGCACGCGGGGTATAGTCTCCCAGAAAATTGGCCGTCCGTCCCAAATTCCGCTCAGGTGCATTCCGACGGCTGTACCGAGTCCAAGCAATAACATCCACAGGAAAAACGTGAATTTCCCCATGCCTTTCTTCTTCTTCTTTTTGCGTACTGCTGGCGCGGGGGCTTGCGCTTGTGCCTGATCTGCTGGTGCTTGCGGCTGTGGTGCTTGTGCTGGTCTTTCTTCTGCCATGTTAACCGGCCTCCCTCAATCGTCGGTATATCGACATGATATTTCGCACGTAACGTTTTGAGACTTCTGGGATATTTCCGCTGTCGACTCTCGCCGGGCCTGCGTTGTATGCCGCGAGTGCCTTCTCAATGTCGCCTCTGTATTTGTCCGTCAAGTCAGAAATGTATCTTGTTCCGCCCTCGATGTTCTGCACAGGGTCAAAAGGATCATCGACTCCAAGCATGGCCGCTGTCCGGGGCATAAGCTGCATTAATCCTTGCGCGCCTTTGTTCGACACTGCGTCAGTTGTCCAGCCTGACTCAACCTGAATCATTGCGCGTATTAATTCCTGGTCAACGTTGTATTTCTCCGCGCACTCGTTGATTACGTCTCTGAGTTCGTCATAATTTGTTTTGCCGGAAATATTGCTTTTGCTTCTTGCGACTCTCTTTGTTCGTTCAACGTCATTAAGAACGTCAACAAATCTGCTTTTGAGCGGCTGAGTCTGCTGGTAAGTGTCGGGCATTAACTGCCGGTTAATCTCATCAATACGAGTCAAAACTCTTGTTATGTTCGTCATGTTAGGCCCCATTAATCAATAGTCCCCTTTCCGTGAAAATTGCATTGTCGCAACATCATCAAGTTCATTCTGTTCAATGCCTAATTGTTCGTGGAAGTCTGCTTCTTTGAGCTTGTCTATGTATGTCTCCATGATTCTTACGTCTCTATGTCTTTCAACGAGACGCGCTTCAGTTCCTGCGATTCGTGTTCTTACTTCCGCGAGTGAATCTTGTCCGCGCAAAATATCCGTGTTAATCGCATCGATAAACTGACGCTGAAACCATAAATCAGTCGCTGATACTGCTTTGCCTCCTGCCCTGCTGAAGTCAGAGATTGCCTGTTTCTTTTCGCCTTCAAGCTGTGAGATGTGCGCAATTACTTCACGTTCCTCGCTTCTTTCGGCGGCTAAAATTGCCTGCTCATTCTTGCGGCTGTCCTCGCGGATTTTCAGTATTCGGTTGAAGCGTGCTATTCTCTCGTTCATGGCTGAAGCATTGAGTCAATATCACGCCTGCTGTAGATTATGCGCGATATGTTTACAATATGATTCTCATCATCAACGCTGTAAACAATCAGGTAATTATCGACAGAGCAAATACGTGCGCCTGTATTTTTCCTGCGGACTCTGTACATTTTCGGGAAGACAGCAAGAGTCTCCGCTGCCTTAATGATTCTGGCAACCTGCCTTTCTGCTGTATCAGGAGCATAAAATTTTCCCGCAATGTATTCATATATCTCGTCAAGGTCATATATTGCTGAAGGAGCGTAAATAATTCTATATTTCAATGCCATATTTAGACTCCATCATACGTCTGACTTCATCCGCCGGAATACCTTTTCCCGCTTTGATTTCGTCAAAGGCTTCCTGAATCATCTTGTCAAATTCTTCCTCTGTCATATCCTCAAGGCACGGTATCGGAGGCTGCCCGAAATCTTTCGGTATTCTCTTCAGAACTGCAACATGATTCAGCAGAAGGTTTACAGCTTTTCCCGCCGACATCCCAAGCTCCTCAAATACTGCGTCTGCTCTTCTCTTTATGTCAGAATCAACTTCAACCGTAAACAACTCTGTACTCATTTTCTATTCTCCTTTCGGCTGATTAGGATACGGCGCAAGCTCCAATAATCTTTTGTCGGTCTCCTCAAAGCTCGTTGGGTCTTCAACTCTCTGTGATAAGAATCCTCTCACGTTCTCCATATTCGCCAACGCCCAATCAACACGCATGTTGCTTCCGGATTTATACGCGCCTATGTTGATGAGGTCTTCTGACTCCGCATAAGTCGCAAGCAAATCGCGCACTCTTCCGGCGGCGTTGAGGTGTTCACGTGAGACAAGAGCGGGCATGACTCTGCTGACGGAATCAAGAACGCTCACAGCAGGGTAGAAATTTCTCGCGGCAATCTTCCTCGACAAAACTATATGGCCGTCAAGAATACCCCTCACTGTGTCCGCAACTGGCTCATTCATGTCATCACCGTCAACAAGCACCGTGTATATTCCCGTAATGCTTCCTGTTTCACCAGCTCCGGCACGTTCCAGCAATCTCGGCAGCATCTCAAACACTGAAGGCGTATATCCTCTTGTTGCAGGAGGCTCACCGATTGCGAGTCCTATTTCACGCTGTGCGCGGGCGACTCTTGTTACTGTGTCCATCATCAAGAGAACATCTTTTCCCTGATCCCGGAAATATTCTGCGATTGCCGTTGCTGTCATGGCCGATTTGAGTCTGATTAGCGCGGGCTGGTCTGAAGTCGCAATCACAAGAACAGAACGCTTGAGTCCTTCAGGCCCTAAATCACGCTCGATAAATTCACGGACTTCACGGCCTCGTTCACCGACAAGCGAAATCACATTAACATCCGCAGTCGTGTAACGCGCCATCATTCCGAGCAATGTACTTTTTCCCACGCCTGAACCCGCAAAAATTCCGATTCGCTGTCCCTTGCCGAGCGTAAGCATTCCGTCAACGACTCTAACTCCTACACTTAACGGAGTATCCACCATTTTCCGCCGCAAAGGGTGAGGGGGAGTCGCGTATAACGGATAAAAGTCGCTCGCTGCTATAGGCCCTTTGTCATCAATCGGATTCCCTAAACCGTCAAGCACTCGCCCTAATAACGCCTCGCCTACAGGGACTTCAAGCGGACGATTCGTTGAAACGACATCGCACCCCGGCCCGACTTCCTGCAACGCTCCGAGAGGCATGAGCAAAACTCTGTCACCGCGAAAACCAACTACTTCCGCGTCAAGTTCGTGCGAGCCATCGCGAAATTGTATGTGGCACAAATCACCGACTCTTACGTCAGGCCCCTGGGACTCCGCAACTAGTCCGACAACCTGAACAATACGCCCGTTGATTTTGACTAGCGGCTTCTGCAACAAGTCAACCGCAAACAACTGGAACAAGTCAACATCCTGTACATCATTCGTCATTGCTTGTCTCCTTTTGCTGACTGCTGGAATATATCATCAACAACTGACTCAACCTGCCCCATCTGAGTCTTCCACCGCGCGTCATAGACTCCGAGTCCAGTCTCAACAATACAGCTTCCGTTCTCGATATTCGGATCTGATTTAAGCTCAAGTTTTTTCACACCGCGAAGAGCCTCACGGAATTTTGAGTCAAGATTCCCTTCGAGCCTTTTCATGTCATCGGGCGACACGTAAATCAGAATTTGATTCTTGTCGCTCAAACGTGAAAGCAATTCCGCAAGAACAGAGTCTATTGTGTCGGGATTAAGTTCTACCTGCCTGTAAAGCATCCGCCGCAGCATTTCCGTCCACACCCGCACTAATCTCGGCTGATTGAGTTTCACGAGGTCGGCAAAATCTGACTCAAGTTTCTTCCCTAAAGTCTCAATCAATCCCGCAAGCTCTGAAAATTTCTCGAAATATTCCTGCTCAACTTCTGCGCGTGCTTTCTTGAGTCCCTCTTCATAGCCTGTTATTTGCCCCTCGCTTATCGCCTGGGCGCGTGCTTTCTCCGCGATTCGGTCGGCGTTGTTCTTTGCTTCGGACTCTAATTGCTTTCGTCGTCTCTCATAGTCTGAACGTATGCCGCCGATTTCCGACTCTAACTTTGCTTTTGCCTCTGACAGTTCAGCGTTTGCTACTTCTGCGTTGCTCAGGCTGTTTGTGAGTGCCTTAACCTGTGCTGAAAGCTCTTCTATCTCGCGGGCATTGGGAGCGGGAGTCTTCACCTGCACTTTGGGGGACTCTGGTTTTGCCTGTGATGATTGCGGCTTGTCGGGCTTCTGTGATTTCGGGGACTCTGGTTTTGTGCCGGACTGCTTGATTTCGCTCTCAAGGATTCCTATCTTCACAGCTTGCGGCAAAAGTCTCACAGTCCGCAATACTCTCTGATGCGCAAGGCCGTTAGACAATCATGTCATCCCCTCCGCCGGATGCTATGACGATTTCGCCCTGTTCCTCAAGTCCGCGAATGATATTCACAACCTTCTGCTGTGCTTCCTCAACATCCTTCACACGTACGGGCCCCATGAAGTCCATATCCTCTTGCAGCATTTCGGCAGCGCGTTTTGACATGTTCTTGAGATATTTTGTCTTGAGATCCTCTGTTGCGCCTTTGAGCGCGAGTGAAAGCTCTTTCATGTCAACTTCACGCAATACTCTCTGCAATGAACGGTCATCGAGTCGCATTGAGTCTTCAAACACGAATAACCGCTTCTTGATTTCCTCTGCTAATTCGGGGTCGTTCTCCTCTAAGTACTCCATTATGTTGCGTTCGGTCGCCCTGTCTGTGCTGTTGACAATCGCCACAACCGCATCAATTCCGCCCGCTACGGTGAAGTCCTGACCCATTACGGTGCTAAGTTTGCGTTCTAACACTCTCTCAACCTCCCGCAAAACTTCCGGCGTAATCCTGTCCATGTTCGCAATACGTTTCGTTACGTCAGCCTGCAATACCGGGTTAAGTCCGCTGAGAATCATTGCTGCCTGCGTAGGCTCTAAGTATGAGAGTATTAACGCGATTGTCTGCGGGTGTTCGTTCTGAATGAAGCCAAGTATCTGGCCTGCGTCTGTATGTCTCATGAAATCGAAAGGCTTGACCTGCAAACTTGCCGTGATTCTCGCAAGCAGACTCTGCGCTCTCTCCGGGCCAAGAGCTTTCTCCAATACATCGCGCGCATATTCGACTCCTCCTCTTGCCATGAACTCGCGGGCCATTAATATCTCTTGCGCTTCTTTAAGCACCGTGAGTTTCACATCGGGCGTTACTTTTCTGAGATTTGCTATTTCAAGCGTGATCAGTTCTATCGTAGAGTCATCAAGTTTCTTGTAGACTTCAGGAGCTATATCACTCCCAAGAGACACCATCAAGACCGCTATTTTCTCGCGCCCTGTGAGTCCCTTTGAAGCGGCTTCAGATTTTTTGTCATTTTTCGGGGGCATCGTCTCATCTCCTCAGAAAAAAATTACTCCCCGCAGATTTTCAGGGAGCAGATTATTTCACCGCTAACTGTCCATTGACAGCCATTCGTTGACCAGAGTCGCAATCTCTTCAGGATGACTCTTCGCGTAAGCCTTGAGCTGTTCCTCAAGCACCGCCATTTCACCCTGGAACGCAAGCAAATCCGGTGAAGTGAGCATTTCTTGTATCGTCGGGACTTTCTTCCCTTCAGCTTCAATCTCTTCAATCGCAAGTCTAGCGCGCTTCATCCTGACCCACGCATAAATCGCGCCGAGAACGATTAACAGCACAATTCCCGCCGCTACAGACCCGTAAATCAGCCGCCACATTCTATCCTGCCTCAGCTGTTCAGCCATTGAGTCCGCAAATGCTGTTGAGAATCTCATTGCGCGAACCACTAAGCTGTCTCCTCTTGCCTTGTTGAAGCCGATCGCTGAAGATATTACTTCCTGTAAAGCCTCTAATCTTTCGTCGTTAATCTCGTTGTACTTGTCATCAATCAAGACTGAGGCCGATAACCTTCTCACACCGCCGGGCGTTACTACCTGATCTCCTTTTCGTGTCGTTATCTCGTAGTTTGTCGTTGAGTCGCTCCTGTTGTACTCGCTTTGTACCTGCGACGAGTTTATAGCGTAGCCGGGGATGTTCGTTGTTGTTCCTGGGTTGCCGTTTACGGGATTTCCCTGGCCTGTGTAGCTTTCTTCCTGACGCTGGTTGCTGCGGGGGACTCCTGTGCCTGTTTCGGGATTAGGCGAATATTCCACGAATGAGCTTGTGCGCTTGTCGAAGTCAAGATCTATTCTCACTCTCACAACCGCAGTGCCGGGGCCGTAAACCTGCTCAAGCATAACACGCACTTTGTTTTCCAGTTCGCGCTCATGCTGGCGTTCAAGCTCACGCTGCACTGATGTTACGGAGTTCGTGCCGTCAGGGTTGTACATTATCATCGAGTCTGAAACCATGTCCGACAAGATTCGCCCGTTCGTGTCAACTACTGTTACTGCGTCAGGCTCTAATCCGTCAACCGAATGCGCCACAAGATGAATGATAGATTTCACCTGAGTCGGGCCGATTGTCGCGCCGGGTCTGAGCCGCAATAATACGGAAGCTGTAGAGGGCTTCTGCTGTTCGAGGAAGAGTCTTTGTTCGGGGATTACTACGCTGACTCTTGCGTTCTCTACCTGCTGCATCTGTGAAATTGTACGGGCTAATTCTCCCTCTATTGCGCGGGTGTATGCGATTCTCTGCTGGAACTCGCTCATTCCCATTGCTGAGTCGTCAAATATCTCAAAGCCCGTTGTGCCTCCCTTAGGAAGTCCCATCTGTGCAAGTGCTAATCTCGTCTCGTAAACTGCTCCCCCGGGCATCAAGATTGCGTTTGCGTTCGGGTCAAGACGGTACGGGACATTATTCTCCTTCAGGTAGTCAACAATTGCGGCCTGGTCTGAGACTTCAAGCCCCGCGTATAGAGGCTCGTAACTTGTGCTGCCGGTCATGAAGATTAACGCTCCCAATCCTCCGAGAACAAGAAATATCGCAAGGAATATTGACGCTCTCTGCCAGAGTTTAAGCCCAGCCCAAAACGTAAGGAATGAGGCGAACCAGCGTCTTAAACTGTCCATTTTCTATTTAGCCGGTTATGCGTGAAAGTGCCTGATATGCGTCAAGGAACTTGTTGCGGATTTCCATCACAAGACGCAGTGCCGTATCTGCCCTTGATGACGCTAATACTACTTCTGAAATGTCTTCTGCGTCCCCGATTGCTAGATTACGGATTTTTGTTTCTGCTTCAAGCTGGAGATTGTTTACTTTCTTTATTGAGTCGGAAAGCATATCTTCAAATGACACTTTAGGAGTTTCTTTCTTGTCGCGGCTGTCCGTGTATGTACTGTAAACACTTCTTGCGGCTCTTTGTGTTCCGCTTTGTCCATAAACTTGTGAAAAATCTATTAACAGACGCTCCATTTATATATAGGCCTCCCGGTTCTGATAATTTATTATTTTCGCTCCGTCGATATGCTTCATAATTTATGTGATTTATTACGTGGGAAGTCCGTTTGCCGTCATCCTGACATGACACACGGCCATAAATCTTTTCGCCCCTTTATTATTTAACGCCCCTAATTTTACACCCACAAAGCTTTTATTTTTACCGCTCATGAATTTTTGACAACAGAAAATTTTTACGCCCTGTCAAATTATTGGCGCAAACGTTTTGTATTATACATTGAGATTCATCATGCTGTGCAGAAATTAAGCGCGCAGTTTTTTCACGCCAAATCAAAATTGCTGTTGCTGTCCGTAATACATCATTTTGCAATTGAAGTTGTCAATCCGAAAACATCAAATCGCAGCCGGAAAATTCAGGAGAAAAACGCAGAAAATTTTTCACGTCTTTAACCTCACGCAGGCAAAATATTTTTTGGACATACATTATAATAATCGCAATTCACAAGGCACAAAAAACTTTCATAATCCTGTGTCAATTTTTGAAAGGAGAGATTTTATCACATGAAACAATTTTTCTTCCTTCTTCTCTTCGTACTCTCAATTTCCGCAAGACCTTCTGACGCTTTAGAGATCCCGGAAAAATATTCGAGCCAGATTTCAGCAGTAGATTTCTACCCGTCGGGCGCAAAATTCACATTTGCCGTTCAGCCTGAAGGTGATGACGGAGATTTTACGGCGATAATTCCCGGGGCATTCAGGGCGGACTCGATAAGGCTCGCGAATCCTGAGAGCGTTTACGGAAATATTTACGTCGCAAGTTACCCGCGAACAAAATGGACTCCATCACAGTTAGAGTCGTTACGTCAGCAGGCAGAGTCTCAGTCAAGAATCGTGAATGACCTCAACGCAAAGAGGCTTTCACTTGAGCAGACTCTAAGCCTTCTGAAAAATTCAACGCCGGAAAAATCAAATCCCGATGACCTTCTGAAGTTCATAAAGGAAGCGCAAAATATCAGGCTTGAGACGGAAAACGAGCTTTCACAGATAAAACTCACTCTTTCAGATGAGCAGGAAAAATTGAGAATGCTTAACGCTGAACTTAACGCAAAAACTCCGAGCGGCGCGGATAACTTCATCGTTGTTACGGGTCAGGCTGGCGGAGTCGTATACATTGAGGCATTCACGAACGCGGCGGCATGGAGTCCGAAATACATTCTCAACCTCTCGACAATAAGCGGCAGTGTTGAAGTCAAAATGTTCATCAGGGCATCACAGCGAACGGGACTCGATTACTCCGGGAATATGACACTTCACACAAAAAATCCTGACGAAAGCGTAACAGTCCCGGAAATTTCCCCCCTGAAAGTCGGCATAAAACCAAAGGAAGAAGTTGTAGCGAAAATGTCGGGCGTAAGTCTCTCACGTACCAACAAGCAATTCAAATCCGCAAGGGCGGCAATGAATGAAGCGGCCATGTTCATGGAAGACGCAATGACGGAAGAAGACTCAGTGCCGGAATCACCAAAAGCACCCGCAATACGTGAGACATTAGCAGACAGGACTCTTGACATTGACGGGACATTGACGGGCGACGGAACTGAACGGGATTTTGAGGTTCAGATGAGCGATTTGTACCTCGACAGCAAGATAGAGATTACGTTAATCCCTGAACAGAGAAATGATGCGTGGATCGTCGCGAGCATGGACGAAAAGAACGAGCATTTGATTCCCGGCGAGGCAGAATTGAGAGTCGATAATCATTCGTCAGGAAAAATATATCTCGGTGAATACGGTGAAAGCCAGAGAAGAATCCCATTCGGCTACGCTAATCAGATTACGGCGAAAAAAGAAAGGCTCATAGGCGTAACGGGAGTCTCATGGTTCAGCGGAGTGTTCACAAGCGGGTACAAGCTCGAAATCACAAACGGAACGAAAGCAGAGCAGACTCTAATCGTGAGGGATCGTCTTCCTGTTCCGACTGACGAGAAAATAAAACTTGACGTAAAACGAATTGAGCCTAAAGAGAAATCACGCGACAAAGAGAACCGACTCACTTGGGAGGTAACAGTTCCGGCGGGAGAAACATTGCCGATAATTGTCGATTACACATTGAGCTATCCTTCAGGGGAGGAGCTGCAATACAAGTAAAATGGGACAGAATAATTTTGCCAAATGGATAACGATTCCGCCCATTGTCGCAATATTCACTGTGATGCTTGCGCGCACAATGGGAGCAGGAAGCATAGTAGGAGAAGTAGACCTCGCAATATGGGGGCTTGTCTGGCTTCTGTTTATCGTTATGAGCATACTTTACGGACTTTTTATCGTTCACGGCTTCAATATCGGGCTGATTTCCCTTCAGGCACTCGCACAGGGTGTACTGCTTTGTCCGATGTCGATAACTTACGGCGCGAGAATGTTCCAGTGGCTAGGAGTCATCATAGCTGTTTGCGGAGGAGCCGCGCTTCTTGTCGCGTACAATCAGGAAGAAAACGAACGCAACAAAGTTATCCCCGTTGAAGTTGAGAATGACGTGAAGAGAATCCCCGCTAATTTTGCGATAACAGACGACACAGGCGCAATACTCAACATCACAGAAGACATGCTTGACGTATTAGGCATAGACCGTATGTCATCAGTCGGGAAAAATATATCTGAATGGTTCAGCCCCGTCTCAACTACAGCCGAAATCAACGGGAAAATCTGGGACATTGAGCGCAAAAGCATAGATGACGGAAAAAGATTCTATTTCGAGCTCCGGCCGAAAGGACTCCCAGTCTCAAACAATGACAGCAATAACAATGAGCCTTCAGCACCTGTTGAGTTCATAGACCCTGACACACAGCTTCACACGTACCGTTACGGAATGGCGAGAATCTCCGATGAGCTTTACAGGGCCGGGAGATACAACCATCCTGTCAGCGCGTTCATGATACGCATAGTATTCCCGCAATTACTGCCCGATGACAACATGGACAAATACGTGAGTCCTTTCAGGGCATATTGCGCGAGGGTCATGAAGGACACAAGGCAGTCTGACACGGTGATACAGACAGGAGAATTTCAGATTATGGCGGTGCTTTCGGAATGCCCATATCAGATGGTCGAGAACATAATCGAGCGTCTTTCGTCAATCGTTAATGCGTTATGCCCGACGTTTGAAGAGTTCCTTCACGTTACGGTTCTGAATGTCTATGAGACTTTCGAGGGAGGCACAAACCTTCCCACAGCGCAGGAGCTTGTAGACAAACTCACACAGCAGATGACGCGGAAATACTCCGCCACAGCATTATCACAATGAGAAGAAGTTTACTGAATAAATTAATACTCGGCGCATGTTCCGGGCCTTTTCTGTTCGGGATATTGATATTTGTGCTGATATTTGTTGCGGGAGATTTACTGTTTCAGGCGGCACGGTTAATCATTGAGCAAGGTGTTTCGTTCAGCGTTGTAACACGGCTGTTCTTTTACCGTCTTCCTGAAGTAATTGTTATGACGATTCCTATGTCCTCGCTTTTGTCGACTCTTCTGGGAATGTCGACTCTTAACGGAGGGAGCGAGCTTATTGCGTTAAAGTCTCTTGGGATTCCTTTCACGAGAATATTGCGGCCTGTATTCTTTGCGTCAGTGATGATTTCATTGATAGGTTTCGGGCTGAATGAGACTGTTGTGCCATTCGGGGCGATTGCGGCGGACAGACTTATGAAGTTTGAGATAATGAAGCATCAGGCATCAGTGATACAAGAGAAAGTGTTTCTGCGTGATGAAGAGGACGGGAAATTGAAGCGTGTGCTGTATATTGATGAGCTTGACCCGGATAAAGGTACTCTCAGCGGAATAATGATGCACGAGTTCGACGACAACGGAGCATTATCCCACACTCTTAACGCACGGCGGGGAATGTGGCGGGACTCTCAATGGTGGGTTGAGGACGGAAGAATGTACGACGTAGCAAGAGACGGTGAAATACGCCTGCTTTTACGTTTTGAGCGTCAGAGGCTTGCGCTGAAGATTTCCCCGGAGCAGTTGCAGAACAGCACAAGGCGGCCGGGAGATATGAGCGCACATGAATTATGGAGCTACATAAAGCAGATGGACGAAAAGAACTCTCAGCTCTCGCAGCTGTGGGTAATGTTCCACCTGAAGACGGCAGTCCCATGGGCGTGCGTGATAATGGCTGTGTTAGGTGCTTCATTCGGCGCGACAAGGCGGGGGCGTTCAGGCGGCGGAGTCGGTTTCGGGATAAGCGTTGTGATTGTCTTCGCGTATTATGTCGTTATGTCATTGTGCAGGGCATTCGGCGAGGCTGGCGCGATTCCTCCGTTCATAGCGGGATGGGGGCCGAACATCGTATTTCTTTTCGCGGCGTTGTACTTTGCGCGGAGGGTTGACACGATTTGAGCATCGCGCTTTTTGCCGGGAAAGGCGTGCTGCCTGTTGAGATTGCGCGTAAACTTTCTGGCGTTCAGGAGCGGGGGTTGATTCTGACTCTCGGCGCAGATGTTGACTCCCTGACTCCTTACGCCGGGAAGCTCATCATAATGAAGACTCCTAACTTGGGAAAAGCAATCCGCGAAATAAAATCATACGGAGCAGACAAAGTAATCATGGCCGGAGTAGTCCCCAAAAAATTCATCTACTGCATACCGTTATTATTCGACTCGTTAAGCCGTAAAGTTTTACGCAGGACTCTTCATGATGATCATTCGTTATTAGGCTCAATAGTTGAAGCGTGCGAGGAAGCCGGAATAAAAGTTCTCCCGTACTGGCAGATTCTCCCGGAGTTTATAGCGTCATGCGGAAAATTGTCATCACGTCCGCCGTCAGAAAAAGAAATCTCTGACATAAATTATGCGCGTGAAATATTGCGCGTGATACTGCCTTGCTCATTCGGGCAGGGGGTTTGTGTTGCTGATGGAGCTGTCGTAGCTGTCGAGGCTATGGAGGGGACTGACAGAATGATTCAGCGTGCGGGCGAAATTTCCGGGCGCGGCGTTGTCGTGAAGATGATGAAGCCGGGACAGGATATGCGGTACGATTTGCCGACAGTGGGAACTGTTACGCTTGAGAATATGCACAAAGCCGGACTCACATGCCTTGCTGTAGAAGCGGGGAAGACGTTAATACTTGAGCCGGATAAATTTTTTGCGCTCGCTGAGAGATATAACATTTCTGTGTGGGGGATAAATTATGCAGAAGAAATTTGACGCTGTGAATAATGACAGGGATTCGGCGTTGTCCAGTGCGCTCGAATATATACATGAACAGCTTGAAGCAATGAAGCTGAAAACGAAAGACGCAGTACGCGCTGAATTAATGT
The DNA here is from genome assembly GCA_946183145.1 of uncultured Fretibacterium sp. Taxonomy (GTDB): domain Bacteria; phylum Synergistota; class Synergistia; order Synergistales; family Aminobacteriaceae; genus JAFUXM01. The sequence continues at coordinate 69,942 of CAMGZM010000002.1, forward strand.
GCGAGGAGTCATTAGTGAGCCTGATGAATCACGCAGATTTTTCCGTGCTGCCATATTTCAGCGTTAATGTGAGAAAAATTTTCGGAAATGTGATTATTGACCTGAAAGTACCCGGCCAAGAGTTTGAATTTTCCGGGACATCTGAAATTTCACCGCTGAAGGATAATGACGCTCTTCAAGAGTCTTACGAGTCAATTCAGCGTCTTGTGCTTCATTCGTTCATTCAGTACATAAGTTACAGGCATTCGGGGAAAATCAACACTGTTCGGATCAATGCGGTTCTCTCTAATTATTCGGGGCTTTTCAAGACACTTACGGCGTTAATTCTCGCTGTTGTTTCGGGATTGCTCCTGAGAAATTTTGCGCCTGAGTCTGTATCTTTGTTCCTCAACGATAATATTTTCGCGCCGATTCGCTCGGTGTTCCTTAACGGCCTTAAGATGTGCGTAATTCCAATAGTGTTCTGCTCTGTCGTTTCATGTATTGCGGACATGGGCGGACTTTCGGGAATCAAACAGGCAGGCGGGAAAATCATCAAGTATTTCATCATTGCCAATATTATGGGACTCGCTGTCGGTTTGTGCATAATGTATATATTCAGGCCGGGCACGGGCGCGAACATGACGGCGGCATCATCTGAGACTGTGCAGACTCAAACGCTTTCATTAGCCGGGAATCTTGTGCACATTGTCGCAGGAAATATCGTCAGGCCGTTCCTTGAAGGTGATATGCTTCAGATAATGGCGATTGCGTTTTTTGTGGGACTGGCAATATCACTCACTGGCGCGAAAATGATACGGAAATTTTCTGATGAGATTAACATGATATTCATGAAGATAACAGAATTTTTCCTGTACCTTACGTACATTGTAGTGTTCTGTTCTATTGCCTCGATGATAATCACGACAGGAGCGGGGACTCTCTTTTCGGCGGCGGGCGTAATCTTCACGCTGATCGGCGGCCATGTCATAATCTTTGTGATTTTCTGTTTGGCCGTGAAATTCTCCGCGAAACTTAATCCCTTCACGATGATACGCAAATCCGTTCCCTTGCTCGCAACGTCATTCAGCACATGCTCAAGCATAGCGGCAATTCCTGACGCGCTGAAATGTTCCGATGATATGGGAATACCGTCATCGCTGTATTCTTTCTCTGTCCCTTTAGGATTGTCATTAGGCAAAGCAGTAACACCGGTTTATTATTGGGTGATGGTTCTTTCGGCGGCAAATCTTTACGGCGTTGATATTGCTCCGTCATTAATCGTCTCGCTTTCCGTAACAATTCTTCTTCTGTCAATCACAACTCCTGCGATGCCCGGCTCAGGGATAATATCTCTGTCAGTTCTTTTGACACAAGCCGGATGCCCCCTTGAGTTTATCGGATTGGCTGTGAGTATTGAGATGCTTACAGATTTTACTGCAACGATGGCAGTATCATTCGGAAATTTAGCCTGCACACTTCTTGCGGCGGCTGATGACAATATTCTTGACCGCGATAAATATAACCGTCCATAAAAATTTTCACAGAAAGAGGCTCTAATATGCAACAAAAATTTACGGTGAATGACTCTGACAGCAGGGAAGCCTTAACGGGCGCGCTCGGATTCATTCGTGAAAAGCTCGGTGAAATGAAGCTCAACGAGAAAGACATTAACCGCGCGGAATTGATGTGCGAGGAGTCGTTATTGACTCTTCTGAAACGCGCTGACTTTTCACGGCTGAAACATTTTGCTGTTGACGTGAGAAAATCATTCGGCGATGTGATTATTGACCTCAGAGTCCCCGGTGATGATTTTGATTTTTACGGGAATGCAGAAGTCCCATACCGCTCCGATGATGATGAGCTTCAAGAGACGCAGGAGGCAGTACAGAGTCTTCTTCTGAGATCGTTCAGCCGCTTCTTGAGGTACAAGCATTACCGGCGGTTTAACTCTGTGAGAATCAAAGCTCTTCTCTCGAATTATTCCGGGCTGTACAAGATACTGACAATATCATTCCTCGCAGTTGTTACAGGATTCGCGCTGAGAAATTTTTTCCAGGAGTCTGTATACATGGCCGTAAACGATAACATATTCGCGCCGATTCGCACTGTATTCATGAACGGCTTGAAGATGTGTGCTGTACCTGTTGTGCTTTTCTCGATAATAACATGCCTTTCAGGGATGGGAAATGCGTCAGGGATTCGGAAATCGGGCGGAAGACTCTTGAAGTACATTCTTCTGTTTCAAGTCGTAAGCACTGTTATAGCTTTCGGACTCATGTACGTATTCAGGCCGGGCGCGGGAGTCGAAATGATTGCGTCAAAAGTTGAGACTGTGCAGGGTGAATCGGTGTCATTGATGGGAATGCTGATGAACTTAGTCCCGGCGAATCTCATACGGCCGCTGCTTGAAGGCGACATGCTTCAAATTATGGTTATCGCGGTGATTCTGGGAATCTCTGTCGGCATGGCTGGCGCGAAAATCCTGCGTGATGTTTTCGGGGAACTTACAGCGGTTTTCATGAGGGCGACAAGAATATTCATGATCATCGTTCCTCTTGCTATATTCTGCTCTGTTGCCTCGATGACAATCACAACGGGGGTTGATACTCTTCTGTCAGTGCTGGGAATAATTCTGACTCTCATTGCCGGGTATATTCTGCTCAACATATTTTTCTGCATTGCCGTGAAACTCCGCACAGGATTAAGCCCTTTCGTTATGCTGAGAAAATCAATGCCAATGATAATAACGGCTTTCAGCACATGTTCAAGCATCGCAACGATTCCAGACGGAATGAAGTGCTGTGATGACATGGGAATATCACAGAAAATTTACGCCCTCTCGATCCCTCTTTGCACGTCGATATGCAAGGCCGCTTTTCCCATAACGTTCACAGTATTTACGCTTTCGGCTGCAAATATGTACGGTGTGAATTTGTCCGCGTCAACAATGATTTCTCTTGCGTTCTCAATAATCGTTCTGACAATCTCAACACCCGGACTCCCCGGCGCGTGTGTAATAGCAATGTCGGCATTACTCACACAGGCAGGCTGCCCGCTCGATTTTATTGGAATAGTTCTCAGTCTTCAGGCAATAGAAGACTTGTTCAACACTCCCACAACTTGCATGGGAAATATTGCGTGTACGATTATTGCGGCTGACGGAGGGAATCTCATCAACAAGGGAAAATATAACTCATGAAAATTTTTGTGTCATGCGGTGAAGTCAGCGGAGATATTTACGCGGGGGGATTCATTCGCGAGGCCCTGAAGATTTCACCGTCAGCAGAAATTTCCGGCATGTTAGGCCCTGAAAGCGTGAAAGCAGGGGGAGTAATGAGATGGAGTTATGACGAGCTGAAGTTGATGGGACTGCTTGAGATTATCCCGGCGATTCCGAGAATATTGCGGCTGAAGAAGGAAATTGCACGCGAAATTATGAGGGAAAATCCTGAGTCAGTTGTTCTTGTTGACAGCCCGGACTTTCATTTGATGTTGGCAAAAACTCTCAGGAAATCGGGGTATTCAGGGAAAATTATTTCTCTGAGTCCTCCTACTGTTTGGGCGTGGCGTTCAGGAAGAGTACGCAATCTCAAACGTGATTTTGATTTGTGCCTGCCGTTATTCTCGTTTGAGCATGAATATTTACGTGAACACGGCGTAAAATCGCTGTGGAAGTCCCACCCTCTTGTGCATGAAATGAAGGGCGTGAAAATTTCTGACTCATTCGCAAAACGATTCGGCCATGAAAAAATTATCGCGTTAATGCCTGGGAGCAGGCACTACGATATACGTTTTCACCTCGATATATTAATCGGAACGGCTGAAATTCTGCGGTCAAAAGGATATTTGCCGGTGTTCTCTGTTGCTGAAGGACTGAATACGAATCTTGCTGATGAAGTGCGTGAACGCGTGAGTGATTCGGGCTTTGAGTATTGGGACGGAAGCGGGCGCGAGCTGATGATGGGTTCGCTTGCTGTTGCGGGCGTATCGGGCACTGTGTCGGTTGAAGCGATGATGCTCGGAAAATTCATGACGGTGATCTACAACATGAGGCGTATAAACTATGCGATTCTGAAAAGGCTCGTGCGCGTGAAAAACATCTCAATCCCGAACATGCTGACCGACAAAATAATTTACCCCGAACTGCTGTGTGATTCCGCGACTCCTGAGAGAATTACGCATGAGCTTGAACGTTATCTTGATGACGAAAATATGAAGCGTGAGATTGACTCTGCACTCCAAAAAGCGCGCGCTTCAATGGGAGATTCAAACGCCGCGAAATTTTGGGCAGAATGCGTTTTGAGTCGCAAGTGCCTTAATGCTTAATGTGTAATTAACGCGTAACATTTTTTTCTATATTCGTGTTATTATGCCTCCGTTCCAAAAAAATTTTACAGGGCGGAGGTTTTATTTATGCCTAAACGTGTAATCATTCTTTCGTTAATTCTCGCGCTTGTATCATTCCCGGCATTTTCACACGAGCTTACGATCAAAGCACACAACACGGCCATGAAGGAAGGCGAGTCATTCCCTGTTACCGTTCAGTCATCGCACAAGTTCATAGTCCCGGAAGAAGTCGAAATCCTCGAACGCGTAAAAGCAGGAATCATTGAGGACGGAAAATTTGTACCCTCCGAACTCAAAGCGAACGAGAAAAATTTGTGCATAGATTTCACCGTAACACCAAAAGATTTATCGCAGTCAGTGATTCTTGTTGCGACAAAAGACGGCGAGTCATGGTGCGTAACAAATGAGGGCGGGAAATCAGGAGCGCGAAAAGATTTAGAGGCTCAAGGACTCAAAGTTTTATCCGCAAACAAATACGACAAGTACGCAAAGGCAATCTTCAACACGTCGCATGATGACAAAAATTTTGCGTTCGCTGTCGGTCATCCGCTGGAAATTATTCCCGTAACGAATCCTTTTGACGCAAGGCCGGGGGACTTCATGACGGTGAAAATATTGCTGAACGGTCAGCCTTACACCGGGCCGGTATGGGCGACATATGACGGATTTGTTACGGAGTACGAGAACACATACGCGTATTACACCGAAGCGGAGAACGGAGAAGCGCACGTGAAAATCACATCACCGGGCTGGTGGGGAATAAGGGCATCGCAGACAGGACTCCCCGGTGTCGAGGGTGATTATGATCATCTCAATTTGCGCTCGTTCCTTCTGTTTGAAGTGAAATGAAGGGAAAAATTTTCGTCAGGCTGGCTTTCACCGCTGGCCTGTTTCTTTTGCTGACGGGGGAAATTTTTGCGCATGGGACTGGTTACCGTCATTCGCAGTTTGAAGCCGTTGCGCTTGAGTTCATGTATTCAACCGGGGAAGCAATGAGCTACAGAGAAGCCCGCGTGTTTTCTCCGAACGATGAAAAGTTTTCATACCAGTCAGGAAGAACAGACGAGAAAGGGAGATTTGCGTTTGTACCAGATACGCCGGGGAAATGGCGCGTAATCGTCCGTGATGAGGAAGGCCACCAATGCACAGCCGAAATCAACATTACAGCGGAAAATCTCAATCCCAAAAACGAACCGCAGACTCACAATCAGCAGTCAACAATCTTAAACAGCTATGAAATTTTCATGCGTTCATTGCTCGGAGTGAGTCTAATCTTCAACATTGCGTTAATCATCAGGAGGAGTCATGCACATTAGCGAGGGAATATTATCGGGCGGCGTTCTTGCTCTCGGCTGGGCGGGAACAGTCGCGGGAGTCTCTTACGGTCTCAAGAAAACGAATCCCGACAGAATCATTCAGACGGCGTTAATATCGTCAGCGTTTTTCCTTGCGTCCCTCGTGAATATCCGTATAGGCCCGTCATCGACTCACATGACTCTTCTTGCGCCGATGGGACTCATTCTCGGCCATGCTGTATTTCCGGCTGTGTTCACGGCGTTATTGCTTCAGGCGTTATTGTTCGGTTTCGGGGGGATTCTCGTTCTTGGCGTTAATACGTTCGTGATGGCTTCTGCGTCTCTTGCTGTGTATGTGATATTCGGGCGTGCGATTCGTGAAAGCTCAGGAAGGACTCGCGTTATCGTGCTGTCATTCATGGCCGGGGCGTTTGCTGTGATTATTGCGGCTGTGATTGCGGGAATGTTCCTGATTATGACGGACTCGGATTTTGCCGGAGCTGTGAAAATTTTGCTGATTGCGCATATTCCTGTTGCAATCGTTGAAGGGGCTGTAACATCATTCCTTGTGATTTGGCTGAAGAGATCAGTGCCCGAATTTCTGTCATGACACGAGACATTTACGCCCTCGAAATTCCCCGCGAGAATCTTTCAGCGTCAGCAGGACACCACCCCGCAATAGTCCTCATATCGTCAGTCATATACGCACTCGCAGCAACAGCCAGCACTAACGCATATTCCCTCCTCACAGCGTCATTATTGCCCGTCTCACTCGTAAAGCGCGTGAAACTTTCAGCCCTCGCAAAACTGAATCTCGTCAACGCCGTAATGATTCTGACTCTCGCTCTCACATGGCCGACCCCGGCAGGGCGGGGCTTGTACCCGGAAGTGAAAGCCGGTCTCATCATGGGAGTGATAATCTCTTTGCGCGTCAACATGATATACATTGCGTTTTCTGCGATGGTATACCCTCTTGGCATCGGCGGAATGTACGAGGCTTTATGCTTTATGCGAGTCCCGGAAAATTTGCGCGTGATGATGATTATGACACTGAGAGGGATAAATATTCTGCGCGAGCGTTACGAGTCGGCAATAATTTCTGTGAGACTGAGAGCACCGAACATACGCGGCGTAATGAGGCTGAAAATTTTTGCGGCCATGATGGGAAATGTATTGCTTCAGAGCTTGGAGCGTTCCGAGAATATGATGAAGGCTGTGAAATGCCGGGGAGGTTTTTCGGGCTTCATGCAGTGCGGGACTCACGCGGTGAAATTCGGCGATGTGGTTTACGTGATGTGCTTTGCGTTTTACGGGATAATTATTGCGGTGATGAATTATGCTTGAGGTTGTGAATCTGAGATATGAATATCCCGGAGGACATGAGGCACTAAGAGGAGTCAATCTGCGAGTTAATGATGGTGAGAAAATTGCTCTTGTCGGCGCAAACGGTTCGGGGAAATCTACGCTCTTGCTGCACATTGCCGGTGCTGTTGACGTTCAAGAGGGAAAAATATCTTTCAGGGGGCGTGAAGGTGCTGACGTTCTCCGCAAAAATATAGGCTTAACGTTTCAGAATGCCGATGACGAAATACTAATGCCGACAGTGATCGAGGATGTAGCATTCAGCCTCACAGCTTCAGGAATGAACGTACAGTCATCACACGAAAAAGCCGGGAAAATTCTCGCGTCATTGGGAATCTCACACCTTGCCTCGCGTCAGCCTCATAAACTTTCAGGCGGTGAAAAGAGGATTGTTTCATTTGCGGGAGTCCTAGCGTCAAATCCTGAAGTCCTAGCACTTGATGAACCTACAGCGGGGCTTGACCCAAAAGCACGGCGGAGAGTCATAAATTTTCTGCGTGAAAGCGGGAAGGCTATAATTCTTGCGACACATGATCTTGATATGGCGATTGATGTATGTGAACGTGCTGTGATTCTTCATGACGGTGAAATATCTGCTGAAGGTTTACTGCCCGGACTTTTCACGGACAAAAATATTCTTGAGGCAAATAATTTAGAGCTTCCGTTAAGATACTCAGTATAATATTTCTGAGGTGATAGCGATGGAAATAACCGGGCGTTTTGCGACTGCGGTATGTTACGCGGAAATCATAGAGGACGAAGCGCGAGAACAAATCCGGCGTATGTGCGATTACCCGTTCACAGAAGGCTCAAAGATTCGCATTATGCCTGACGTACACGCGGGGGCAGGCTGCACAATCGGCACAACAATGACCGTAACGGACAAAGCAGTCCCGAATGTTGTCGGAGTCGATATAGGCTGCGGAATGTACACGGTGAACATCGGCCATGATGATATAGATTTCGCGGTTCTTGACGAGGCGGCGCACTATGTTCCTTCGGGCTTTGACGTTTGGGAAGGAAGACAGGAACGATTCGACCTTACGCGCTTAAAGTGTTACCGTGAATTGAGAGACACACGGAGAATTGAGAGGAGTCTCGGCACATTGGGCGGGGGAAATCACTTCATCGAGATTGACAAGGACTCAGACGGAACGAATTACCTCGTCATTCACACAGGAAGCCGCAATCTTGGCCATCAAGTCGCAAGTTTCTACCAGTCATTAGCAATCGAACTCGACAGGGGTAAAGATGAATATCTCCGCAAAAAAGCAGAAATAATTTCAACGTACAAAGCTAAGGGAAGACGGCGCGAAATTCAAGCAGTGTTACAGGCTCTCACATGGGAAGCACGAGAAAACACAATGCCGGAAGATTTATGCTTCGTTTACGGTGATTATCTTGATGATTATATTCATGACGTGAAAATCTGCCAGGAGTTTGCGAGAAGAAACCGCGAGAAAATAGCAGAAGTCTTGTTATCACGCACAGGACTCACGGCTTATGACTCATTCCACACGACTTACAACTACATCGACACGGACAATATGATTCTCCGTAAGGGCGCAATCTCGGCGCAAAATGGCGAGCGCGTACTCATTCCCATAAACATGCGTGACGGATCTGTTCTTGCTGTCGGGCGGGGCAATGCGGAATGGAATTATTCTGCTCCACACGGCGCGGGGCGTTTGATGTCCCGGAGTACGGCGAAAGAATCTCTCAGCATGTCGGAATATTTAGAGTCCATGAAGGGAATATACACAACGTCAGTGAATGAAAGCACGCTTGACGAGTCGCCGATGGCCTACAAGCCTGTTGAAGCGATTATTGATGTGATTGCAGAAAGTGTTGACATTGTGAGCGTGATCAAGCCTGTGTATAACTTCAAGGCATCATGAAAAAATGAGGGCTGAAGATTTCTCCACAGTCCTCAAAATTTTTGCCGTTAATTTTGGCTGTAACGTGAAAGAAATTGTTTCGTCCGTTCCTCTTTCGGGTGATTGAAGACTTCCTGCGGGTTGCCTTGTTCGCAGATTACCCCGCTGTCCATGAAGATGACATGACTCGCAACGTCCCTCGCAAATTCCATCTCATGCGTAACAATAATCATTGTCGTGTTTTTCTCCGAGAGTCCGCGAATAACTTTCAGCACTTCCCCGGTTAATTCGGGATCTAATGCGCTCGTAGGCTCGTCAAAGCACAGAATATCCGGGTGCATTATCAACGCTCTTGCGATTGCGACTCTCTGCTGCTGACCTCCTGAGAGCTGATGCGGGTAATTCTGCATTCTGTCAGCGAGTCCGATGTTCGCAAAAAGTTCTTCTGCTTCAGACTTCAGCGCGTTACGGTCAAAATTCTTCACGTGATTTTCTTTCGACAAGAGTACGGGAGCAAGCATAACATTTTCGAGGGCTGTATACTGCGGAAAAAGGTTGAACGACTGAAAGACGAGTCCAAAATGTAATCGCTTCTTCCTGATTTGACTCTCGCTCATTGTTGAAGGCTTTGAACAGTCAAGCAATGTTTCTCCGTTCACTGTAATGACTCCCGCGTCAGGGCGTTCAAGGAAATTCAGACACCGTAATAATGTCGTCTTCCCGCTTCCTGATGAGCCGATGATGGAGAGCGCGCCGCCTTTTTCGAGCGTGAAATCTATTCCTTTAAGCACCTCAGTTTTTCCGAAAGTCTTGTGTATGTTCCTCACTTCAAGAACCGGCATATTCATTCCCTCCCTTAACGGAAATAATCTAACTTGCGTTCAAATTTTGCGAGCAGCACCGTAACGATTCCATTGAACACAAGATAGTAGAATGCCGTGAAGAAAAGCGGCCATATTGCGCCTGATATGCCGTGAGAGCCTTTCATGAACGCCTGACCTGCCCAGATGATTTCCTGCAATGCGATAATTCTTGCGAGTGCCGTATCTTTTACGAGGGTAATAATTTCGTTTGAGATCGGCGGAACAATTCGCTTTATCATCTGCAAAAGTGTTACGTGAAAGAATATCTGCCTGCGTGTCATTCCGAGAACGAGTCCCGCTTCAGTCTGCCCGATTGGGACGCTCTGAATCCCTCCGCGGTAAATCTCTGAGAAGTAGCACGCATAGTTGATGACGAATGCAATTGCCGCCGCCGTGAATCTTCCCTGCTCGCCTCCGCCCCATATGGGATTATGCAGAACGAGTCCGGGAAAATAGTAGACTATCAGCAATTGAATCATTAAGGGAGTGCCGCGAATTATCCAGATTATGAACTGAGTTATGAGACTGATTGCGCGGATTTTCGAGAGAGTTCCGAAAGCGATAATTAATCCTAAGGGGAAAGCCCCCAGAAGTGTTACGGCGAAAAGTTTTAACGTCTGCAAAAATCCCACGTTAAGCGCGCCGATTACAACCGGGAGCTGATCGATGAATGTCTGCATATTTTCTTACTGCTTGATTAATGCCGCCTGAATTTTGTACGTCTCAGCAAGTTTAGCGATTGAGCCATCCGCGTAACCTGCCTCGAAAAACGCATTGAGCATGAATGTCAAGTCCGAGCCTTTGCGGAAACCTACGCCATATTCCTCGCTGTTGAGTGCGACAGTGTAGGCGAGATTCTCATAGCCCGTTCCTTTACCGACCATCGCCGCGGCCATGAGTGAGTCAATGATTGCTCCGTCCGCTGTTCCTGAAGCGGTTTCCATTAACGCGGTCGCCTGGTCCTGTACTTCTATGCACTTGAGGCCGTTAGCTTTTGCCTGCTCATTTCCTGCGCTGCCATGCTCAACAGCAAACCTTAAGTCCTTTATGGCTTCGAGCGAGTCATACTTTGCTGCTTTTGCTGACGGGACTACGACAATTTGAGCGTTGTTGCAGTAGGGATTTGATGTACTCATTGAGGATTTCACTTCCGGCGTTAAGGTCATGCCGTTCCAAACGCAGTCGATATTTTTTCCGTCAAGCTCAAGAATTTTGTTGTTCCATTCGATTTCCTGAAACTCAATTTTGACTCCGAGACTCTCAGCGAATGCACGCGCTAAATCTGCATCGAATCCGATCCATTCGCCTTTTTCGTTCTTGTAGTCCATCGGCTTGAAGTCAGTTATTCCGACGACGAGAACGCCTTTTGCCTTTACGTATTCCGAGTCGGTCTCGGCGAACGCGCACGAACATAACGCCATAACAACCGCGAGAACAAGCAATAATTTTTTCATGGGAATTAACATCTCCTGCAAGAAAATTCTTCAACGCTTTAACGTGCTGAAGTGATGAGAATTGTACCAGAAAGAAAATGAAAGTCTATCATTTGTCCTGCTGGGATAATTTCTGAAGCTCTGATTTTGCGTCCTCGTGTCCCTGCTCTGCGGCTTGGGTGAAATACTCGATGGCTTTGTCGCTGCTTTGAGGAACGCCGAGTCCGTGAAGGTACATCATGCCGAGATTACATTGTGCATGAGCGTTATTTTGGACGGCAGCTTTTTCATAAAATTCTTTAGCCTTCAAGTAATCCTGCTTTACTCCTTTACCATTTTTATACATTGTGCCAAGATTATTTAGAGCATACACATTACCTTGCGCCGCTGCCTTTTCGTACAATTTAATAGCGTTAGCATAATCCCCTTTCTTATGGTATATATCACCACGCTCAAATTGTGATAAAGGACTATATAGAGCCTGATTAATGAGGTCAAAGTTATACCACACAATCATACCCAACATCACCGCCAGCACAGCCGCAAATGACGCAAATATTTTCAGCCGTCTCTTTCTCTCTTCGTCCTCACGATTCTTGAAGTACGTGAAGTTCAGCCTCAGCATCGCAGCTATCACCCTCAGAAACGCGCCGTCCCTCCCGAATATCTTCATGTCAATCCCTAACGGTTCACGCTCACGGTCAAGCGCAAGAATCGCGGGCGGAAAACACTCTATAGACTCGTCCTTTGAGCGCGGAATCCCTCCCACAATAAGCGGAATGATTTTATCTTCACGGTGCAATGTGTTAATGAAATATTCAACCTCATCATTAACGTACTCAGATTTTGCGCTGCTCGGCGAGCATATCAATTGAGATACTGCGAACGCCTGAGATTGTCATGAAGAGTCTCAATCAGAGTCCCTTTCCCGGAAATGTCAGACTCATCACGGAATATCGGACTGAGTTTCTTGGGCAATTCCGGATGAGCCTGCAATAATTTCGCCGGCATGTGATAACGTTCAAGACGCTTCTGCAATTTCTGCGCGGTCTCTTTGTCGGCGTGGCTGTAGCTGATGAACGCGAAATAGTCGAAAATTTCCCCGGCCATGATTTACGCCCTTCCCTGCGAAAATTTTTATGGATGAGGAAATTATATTACACGCAGAATTAATCCGGCTGATTCACTTCCGCACCACGAAAATAAATAATCTCGGTCGGAGAATGATATATCCCATTAACGCGGGGACTCTTCATCACCGTCGCCGAATAGAAATAAAGAGGGGCGGCAGGCATATCGTCAATAAGAATCTTCTCGGCCTCGTGCATATAATTTATCCGTTTCACTCTGTCGGGTTCAATCTGAGCTTTCTTCATGAGCGAGTCAAAAATGGGACTGCTGTACTTCCCGGAATTATTCTGCGAGTCTGACATGAAAGTCTCAAGCAAATTTGACGCGTCAGGATAATCCATCGCCCAGCCCGATTCGGCCATGTCAAAATCTCCGTTCCGTCTCGTTGTGAGAAATACTTTCCATTCTTCATTGGCGAGATTCACTTTCACGCCGAGAGCTGTCTTCCACATTCCCTGCAAAACTTCCGGGATAAGTTTTTTCCCTGAGCTTGAGGAATATTTGTACGTTACCTGCGGGAATCCCTCGCCGTTTGGGTAACCTGCTTCAGCCAAAAGCCGCCGTGCCTCTTCTACGTTCGCGCTTAATGGGATTAATTCTCCGCCTTCTGTCCTGAAATCCTCAGCGTCAGTTCTTCCGGGAATATTCGTGCATATCATCCCGGACGCAGGAATATTTCCGCCTAACACAATTTTGTCCGTGATGATTTTGCGGTCAATGGCAAGACAGAAAGCCCGCCGGACTCGCGCGTCATCGAAAGGCTTACGGGTCGTGTTGAACTCGTAGAAGTAAGCTGTGTATGTCGGACTCGCAACAGCCTCGCCGCGTTTGAGGAGAATGGGAGTCATCAATGAAGGAACGCTCGTCATGTAGTCCACGCGCCCCGCCCTGAACGCAGCAAGCGCAGTATTTCCGTCCCCGATTAATACCATGCGAACGCGGTCAATCTTCACGTTATCTGCATCCCAGTAATATGGATTCTTGACGATCGTAATTTCACCGCCCGGGCCATGTCGCCACGATTCGAGTCTGAAAGGGCCGTTTGAGATTGTCGTCTCAGGTTTTGCAGCCCAGCCGCGCGAATTTTCGTTCACGATGTCCATTCTTGCTGGCAAAAATTGAGGCTGTGCCATTAAGTAAAGCATGAGGGGATTAACGTGTTCAAGCTCAATAATTAATGTTCTGTCATCGGGAGCATAGAGTCCAACGTCAGCACTTTGCGTTTTGCCATTGTAGAATGACTCGGCGTTCCTGATGAAGAATCCGAGTGTCGCATATGCGCTTCCTGTGTGAGAGTCAACAAGCCGCAAAATTCCGTCACGGAAATGCGAGGCCGTTAAGGGGACTCCGTCAGACCACCGCAAATTCTCGCGGAGATGGAACGTCCATTTGAGTCCGTCTGGTGAAACGTCCCAAGACTCAGCGCATCCAGGCTCCGGGCGGTTGTTGAAGTTCGTACGCAAGAGTCCCTCAAAGATATTCGAGTCGACTGTTGCACCGTCAAGCGCGAAATTCACAGCAGGGTCTATCGTCTGAGGGTCAATGCCTAAGTTGTAGATTATCTCTTTTTCCTCAGCGTGTGAAAATGATACAGCCCATAAGATTATGAGCATTGCAGAAATGATTCGCCGCATTAATTCTCACTCCTTAATATTTTTACACAAAAGGGCAGGCGCAAAGATGATTGTTGCCTTTGTCCTGTAAATTTTGAGTTATCGTTTTGCATTCGGGCTTTGCTTTCGGGCATCGCGTATGAAATTTGCACCCTGAAGGCGGATTTATCGCGCTGGGAATCTCGCCTTTGAGGGGGATAATTTTGCGCTGTGATGATTTCTCCGGGTCGGGGATTGGGACTGATGACAGAAGTGATACTGTGTAAGGGTGAAGGGGATTCGTGTAAAGCTCATCGCTTCCAGCAATTTCTACGATACTTCCGAGATACATTACGGCGACCCGCGTGCTTATGTGGCGAACCATAGACAAATCATGAGCAATGAACAAGTACGTGAGTCCTAACGATTTCTGCAAGTCCTCAAGCATATTCACAATTTGAGCCTGAATTGAAACGTCAAGGGCTGAGATAGGCTCATCGCAGATAATCATTTCCGGCTCTGCTGCCAATGCGCGCGCGATTCCGATTCGCTGCCTCTGCCCCCCGCTGAACTCATGAGGATAACGCCCGGCCTGTTCAGTGTTGAGTCCGACGAGTTTCAGCAGATGATTCACGCGGTCGTTGTGTTCGTCTTTCGGAACATGATGAACAATCATAGGCTCACGGATAATATCTCCTGCTGTCATTCGGGGATTAAGTGAGGCGTAAGGATCCTGAAATATCATCTGGATTCTTTTGCGGAATGGGAGAAGCTCGCGCTGTGTGATGTGGGTTATGTCATGGCCGTCAAAGATTATGCGTCCTTTGTCGGGTTCGTAGAGTCGTATGATTGTGCGTCCTGTCGTGGTTTTTCCGCAGCCTGATTCGCCGACGAGTCCGAGTGTTTCTCCGCGTGAAACTGTGAGGCTTACTCCGTCAACAGAATGCACTGTGCCTGACTGCGTGTGAAAATATTTCGTGAGTCCTTCAACTTTTAGCATGATTTCTCCTTTCATTGTGCGTTAAGCGTTTGAGGGCTTCTTTTGCGGCTTCATGTCCTTGATCTGCGGCTTTGCGATACCATTTGCGGGCTTCGTCAATATCTTTTGATACACCATCGCCGTTTTCGTACATAAGCCCAACAGTAAATTGTGCGTAAGCATGTCCTTGTTCAGCAGCGTAGAGATAATTTTGAGATAATATTTTTGAAATCCCTGACATTGCGTATAGGTTTTACATGATGATTGCCTGAGTCTGTAACTGCCAACAGAAAAAGACCAAGCAAAATAGCGAAAATAATACCTTTGCGAAATTTACCCCCAATCATAAGAGCTTTGAGATTCGGAAAATCCCCGCATGGCTTCAAGCTGTCTTTGAGCTTCTTCCCTTTGCCGGGCTTCTTCTGCTTTGCGGGCTTCGGCCTGTCTTAATTCCTCCTGCCTGCGCTGAATCTCCGCTTTTACGCGCTCTTCTTCACGGCGTTTTTCCTCAAGCTGACGCGCTAATTCTGCGTTTCGCCGGGTTTCTTCCGCTCGTTTTTCTTCAGCCTTCCTCAATTCCTCCTGTTTGCGCTGAATCTCCGCTTTGACTCTCTCTTCTTCCCTGCGCTGTTCCTCAAGCTGACGCTGTATTTCTGATTTGCGCCGGGATTCTTCTTCCGTTTGAGTCTCCGTGAGCTTCAAGGCTTCATCATGACGCTGCAAAACTTCTTTCAGGTATGCTAGCTGCTGTTCCTCCTTCTGCAAAATTTCGAGCTGCCTGCGAGTCTCTGATTCCGTGTCATCTTCATTCCGGGTTTTGTCCCTTCCGAAAAATTTTCTCAGCCCCGGAAAAATCCACAGCGCAACCGCAAACAGAATACCCCCGATAATTTCACCGCCAAACTGCTTTATTCCCTCAATGATGATTTCTGTTGCGGCTTCCATGTCAGCACTTTTCACCGAGCCAGCACGAATATTTATGCGTCTCACTCAGCGTTAAGGCTTCCGGCTTCCTGTGCAAACATATCCTCATGGCCTCGCTGCAGCGTTTCACGAACGGACATCCTTCCGGGGGATTCAGCAAATCCGGCGGCTGTCCCTCAATCGGTATCAGGCGTTCGCGTTTTCCGTCAGCTTTCGGCAATGAGTGAAGAAGCCCGCGTGTGTATGGGTGAGACGGACTCCCGAAAATTTCCCGCGATGTTCCTTCCTCCATTATTCGACCGCCGTACATGACGATAACCCTGTCGGACTCGCCCGCAATGACTCCTAAGTCGTGCGTGATCAGTATCATCGACATTCCCGTATCATTCCGAATCTCGCGCAAGAGTCCCAAAATCTGAGCCTGCACAGTAACATCAAGCGCGGTAGTAGGCTCGTCAGCAATCAGCAATTCCGGGCTGCAAAGTATCGACATCGCAATCATGAGCCGCTGTCTTTGTCCTCCGCTGAACTCGTGAGGGTACTGCCTCATTCTTTCATCAGCAGGAACTATCCCGACTTTTGTCATCATCTCCGCGACTCTCTCGTGAATATTTCCCTGCCACTTGTGCCGCCTCAATGCCTCCTCTAACTGCCAGCCTACCGACAACACAGGGTTAAGGCTCGTCATCGGATCCTGGAATATCATCGCTATTTTGTCGCCTCGCAATGTCTTCACGGACTCAGGCGTGAGATTTTCTCCCATGAAGCTGAGACTGTCATAACTGATTCGTCCGGCATCGCCTAAGAGTCCCATTATTGAGAGCATTGTTGCAGATTTCCCGCTTCCTGACTCGCCCGCAATTCCTAGAACCTCGCCGCGATTCACTGTGAATGATACGCCCTCGACCGCTTTCACTTCTCCCGCTGATGTCGTGAATGTCGTGCGCAAATTCTCAACCCGCAAAATTTCTTCTGTCATTGTGTCTCACTTCCTCAATTTCGGGTCTAATGCGTCTCTCAGTCCGTCGCCCAAAAAGTTAAACGCTAATATTGTTACTGAGATTGCACAAGCAGGAAAGAACAGCTGCCACGGATATATCGCCATCGCAGGAACTGATTCACTGCACAAAACTCCCCAGCTTGCCATAGGTGCGCTAACTCCCAATCCCACGAACGACAAAAACGCCTCCGTGAATATCGCTCCCGGCACTGAGAATGTTAATGTTACGAGCACTGCTCCCATTGCGTTCGGGATTATGTGCCGGAATAATATTCTTGACGGTGAAGCACCCGTAACCCTCGCGGCAATCACAAACTCTTCACTCTTTATACGCATCACTTCAGCGCGTACCATTCTCGCCATCGGTGCCCAGTACGATATACCGAGCGTTATGAATATGCTTTTGAGTCCCGGGCCAACAACAACCATCAGCAATATCACATATATCATGGCCGGGACGCTGTAAATCACATCAACGACTCTCATCATAATGTCGTCAATTTTCCCGCCCTTGTAGCCAGATATACCGCCGTAAACGACTCCGATAAACAGACTTATGAAGCTCGCAATGAATCCTACAGCAAGAGATATACGCGCTCCGTATGCAACTCTCACGAACAAATCACGCCCGAACATGTCGCACCCGAAAAAGTGAGTCATAGTCGGAGGGTCATTGCTGAAATTGAAATCCATCTCATCATATTCATACCGTGAAAGAATCGGCGCAAATACCGCGAAAAGAATCACAGCCACAATCACAGCGAGTCCGAAAACCGCAAGCCTGTCTTCTTTGAGACGCGACCAGACATCAGCCCAATACGTTTTTGACGGCCTCAATGTTTCAGCAGATGATTTTTCCTCATCGCTTAACGGCAAAAAATCTTCAGCGTTGTACATCATTAATCACCTCAGCTTTATACGCGGGTCAGCGAACGACAAACATACATCCGTTATCATGTTGAACGACACAAGAAGCGCGCTGTAAAATATCGTTACGCCCATTATCGTTGTGTAATCGCGGTTGTTTATGCTCGTTACGAAAAATGTACCGAGTCCCGGAACGCCGTACACCTGCTCGATAACAAAACTTCCCGTAACAATTCCCGCCATCAACGGCCCTATGTACGTTATCACCGGGATAACTGCATTCTTCAGAGCGTGAAGATATATCACAGTCCCTTCACTGAGTCCCTTTGCGCGTGCTGTGCGTATATAATCCTGACTTAATACCTCAAGCATTCCTGAACGAACTAGCCGCGAGATAAACGCAGCAGGATATAACGCGAGTGTTACAGCCGGCAATATCGCAGTGTTGAGTCCCTCCCAGAATCCTACAGTTACCCAGCCCAATTGCCACGCGAAAACGTAGACCATCAGCGCCGCAATCACAAAGCCCGGAATCGTTATGCCGAGAGTCGCGATAATCATTGCGAGTCTGTCAGGCCATTTCCCGCGCTTTAACGCCGAAATCACTCCCGCAGGAATCCCAATCGCCAATGACATTATCAGCGCGAGTCCCCCGACAGCGAATGAGACCGGGAAACTGTCTGCAATAATTTCGTTGACGCTCATTCCCTCGTAACGGTATGACGGCCCAAGGTCAAGCCGCAAAACGTTCAGCAAATATTTTCCGTACTGAGTCAGAAGCGAGTCATTGAGTCCGTAACGCTCGTTCATTTTCTCAATCACAAATTCCGGGATTGCCTTTGCGTCTGTGAATGGCCCGCCCGGAATCGCACGCATCATGAAGAATGTTATAGTGATGACTATGAACAAGGTGATGAGACTCGAAATGATACGCCTGAAAATGTAACTGCGAATCTTGAATCACTCCCTCAAAATTTGAATCGCGGATTAAAATTAGAATGCAGAAAATTTTATCACCATCAAAAAATTGAACGTACAATCATCAATCACCGGGGGAATTTTTGAGCATGAAGAATGAAATTGACTCTTACGGATTCACATGGCCGGGAAAAATTGAGTCGCTCATAGAAGCAGGAAGGCCGACAGATAAAACTTTGCGCCCTGTTCTTGAAGACAGCGTGAATTTTGACTCGACAGAAAATATTTACATTGAGGGCGATAATCTTGACGCTATGAAAATTCTGCTCAAGTCCTACATGCGCCGCGTGAAAATGATCTACATTGATCCGCCTTACAACACCGGCAATGATTTTGTCTTCCGTGATGATTTCTCGCAGAGTGAGGAAGAGTCGCAGAGGTCATTAGGCTTTGAGGATGACTCCGGGAGAAATTACAGCTCCGAAATTTACCGGGACAACAAGAAAAGCAATCCGCGATTCCATTCCGAATGGTGCAGCATGATTTATCCCCGTTTGAAGCTCGCGCATATGTTATTGAGTGATGACGGTGTGATATTCATATCGATTGATGACAACGAGCAGGCAAAACTCAGAATGATATGTGATGAGATTTTCGGGGAAAATAATTTTGTGGCGGTGTTTATATGGCAAAATAAGAAGGGCGGAGGGAATGACTCTAAATATATTGCAATTGAACAT
This sequence comes from uncultured Fretibacterium sp., assembly GCA_946183145.1. Classification (GTDB taxonomy): domain Bacteria; phylum Synergistota; class Synergistia; order Synergistales; family Aminobacteriaceae; genus JAFUXM01. Next base: position 89,252 of record CAMGZM010000002.1, read on the forward strand.
GAATATATTGTTGCATACGCTAAGAATCTTTCAGCTTTAGGCGAGCTTTACGAAGGATATTCGGAAAATTACACACAAAGATACAATGAGGAAGATGATGAAGGCCGTTACTATTGGGACACATTCAAACGCAAAGCAGGCAAGCAATATTATCCGATAACATGCCCGGACGGAACAATACTTCAGAACGACAAGCACGGGAATCCAATAAGCTGGTTACGTTCACGGGAGCGATTCGAATCTGACGTTAAGAAAGGAGATATACGCTTCATTGAGACAAAAGACGGCTGGTCTGTACAATTCAAACAGAGAATGCCGCAAGGAAAGACTCCCCGAAGCATGATAACAGACAAAGGCACAACAAGTACAGGCTCAGCATTATTATACAAACTCTTTAACAAAAATGTATTTCCCCATCCTAAACCTTTAGAGCTTATAGCCTCCCTAATGAAATTCGCAACGACTCCCGACTCGATAATTCTCGACTTCTTCGCAGGATCATCAACAACAGCCCACGCAGTAATGTCTCTCAACGCTCAGGACTCAGGCAAGCGCAAATTCATCATGATACAGATCGCAGAGCCTTGCCCGGAAAAATCAGAGGCACGCAAAGCAGGTTACGCAACAATATCACAGATAGGCCGCGAACGAATCCGCCGGGCCGGGGAAAATCTCATGTGCGACAACCAGCAGCTCACCACGAATAATTACACGCTTGATATTGGCTTTCGCGCATTCAGAGTCGAGTCGTCAAATTATCGCGATATATTCATGTACCCTGACGAGATTTCACAGGAAAATATTTCTGACATGGCCGAAAACATAAAGCATGACCGCTCCGATATGGATTTGCTTTTCATGTGCGCGGCAAATTTCGGGCTTCCTCTGTCGCTTCCGTATCACACAGAAATTGTTGACGGATTCACGGTGCATATTTACGGCGAAAATGACATAGCCGCGTGTTTCAGTGAAAATATTTCTGAAGAGGCCGTGAAGTTTGTCGCAAAACTCAAGGCGGGACATTCAGTTTTCCGGGAATCATGCTTTGACGGTGTATGTTCACGGATAAATCTTGAGCAAATTTTTGACGCTTATTCTGACGGAAAGAAAATGACGATTCTATAGGAGGGTTGATTATGGCTGTGCGGTTGAGATTCAAGCATCAGGATTTTCAGATGAGGGCGGCGGAGTCAGTCTGCGAAATTTTTACGGGTCAGGAAAGAATCGGGAGTCACTTCGACGAGGAAGGAACTATACGGGGATTGCTGACAGGATTCGGCAACGGCAATATTACGCTGAGTGAGTCAGAAATTCTTGCGAACCTTCAGAGGGTGCAGAGTGAAAACGGCCTGAAAGTGTCAGAGTCTCTTGACGGCATGAAGTTTACGGTTGAGATGGAGACGGGGACGGGAAAAACGTACACATACTTCAAGACTATTCACGAGCTATACAGGCGTTACGGATGGAGAAAATACATTATCGTTGTACCAAGCATAGCAATACGGGAAGGAGTCGCAAAAACTTTCCGAATGACAGAGGATCATTTCAGGGAGGATTACGAGTCGAACGCAAGCGCATTCATATATGACTCGTCGGACATGGGGCGCGTTCGTTCGTTCGTGAATAATCCTGAGATTGACATAATGATAATAAACTCGCAGGCATTCAGCGCAAGCAGGGCAGAGTCCCGCAGGATAAAAACGCCGTCTGAAGATTTAAGCTACAGGAAGCCGATTGATGTTATCGCAAAAGTGAGGCCGGTTGTGATTATTGATGAGCCTCAGTCTGTTGAAGGTGAGCAGACATTGAAGAGCCTTGATGAATTTTCGCCGCTTTTCACACTGAGGTATTCAGCGACTCCCCGTCATGATTACAACATGGTGTACAGGCTTGACGCTGTTGACGCATACAATCAGAAGCTCGTGAAGAAAATCTGCGTAACAGGAATCAGCGTGAAAAATATATCAGCGCAGGGAGGCTATGTATATCTCAAGGGGATAATAAAGAGCGAGAAAGATCCGGCGGCTTTGCTTGAGTTCGATTACAGGGGCAAAAACGGAACGAGGCGAATCACCCGCAAGGTAAGCGAGGGAATGAATCTCTATGACGAATCCGGCGGGCTTGAGGAATACAAAGCTGGCTATATCGTGAGAATGATTGACGCGCTGAATATGACGGTGGAATTTCTGAACGGGATAAAGATTTCACCGGGGGAAATTTCCGGCGACCTTAACGGAGAACAGTTGCGCAGGACTCAGATACGCGAGACGATAGAGCAGCATTTGAGAAAAGAGAGGCAGTTATTTTCGCAGGGGATAAAAGTTTTGTCGCTGTTCTTCATTGACCGTGTGGACAAGTACAGAGTGTATCAGGATGATGAAGCGTTGCCGGGTATTTACGCGAAAATTTTTGAAGATGAATACCGCGATGCAGTGAGAAATTTTCAGAGTGAGCTTGAAGGAAGCTACGCGGGATATATTGCCTCAATAAAGCCTGAAGAGACTCACGCGGGATATTTTTCCGTCGACAAAAAGAATCACATGACCGACAGCAAGCCGACATCAAAGAAAGATGACACTTCAGACGACATTTCAGCGTTTGACTTAATCATGAGGAACAAAGAAAGACTCTTGAGTCTTGGCGAGCCTGTGAGATTCATTTTTTCACACTCAGCACTGCGCGAGGGATGGGACAATCCGAATGTGTTTCAGATTTGCGCGCTAAGAAACAGCACGAGTGATATACGCCGCCGTCAGGAAGTCGGGCGGGGCTTGCGTCTCTGCGTGAATCAGGAGGGAGTCCGAATCGATTCGAGTCTCGTGGGAAATATTGTGCAGGAGATTAACGAGCTTACGGTGATAGCGGGAGAAAGCTACAGCATATTTGCCGGGGGGCTTCAGCAGGAGTATGACGAAATTTTAGGCGGGCGCGGGAATGTGCCTGTAGTTGACACACGAAAGAAGAGAGTCGCTCATCTTAACCGCAGAATTTCAGAGTCTCCTGAGTTCCGGGAATTTATGCGGATAATTAACATCAGGCAGGTTTATTCCGTGAAATTTGATGAGGGTACATTTATACGCAGGTGTGTTGATGACATTGACACGGAGCTTAACATAGCGCGTACCATGATGATTATTGAGCGCGGGAAAATGACTGCTGAAGATTCCGCTGTAACGTTCACGAAAGAGTCCCGGCGCACAATGATTGTTGATCCTGAATCGGGCCGTGTGAAATATGATGTTGTGGGAAGGCTAGCGGCCATGACGGAATTAACGCGCAAAGTAATCTGTGAGATTCTGAAGAGGATTGACCGCTCGAAATTCGCAATGTACAGAATCAATCCTGAAGTATTCATCACAGAGACAGCACGAATAATACGCGGCGCAAAAAATTCTTTGTCATCCGAAAATATTTTCTACAAACCCGTTGACGACTCGAAACCTGCAACGCTCGCAGAATCATTTGACGTTATGAGATCTGACTCAATGACGGCGGAGACTCCCGAACGCGGACTCTATGACATTACGCCGTGCGACTCGAACGTTGAGCGTGAATTTGTTTTTGAGGCTGAAAGGGAAGACTCAATCTTTGCTCATGTGAAGCTCCCGGAAAAGTTCAGCGTTCCGACTCCGGGCGGCCGTTATACTCCTGACTGGGTGATTCTCATGAAAGACGGACGAAAATTCATTGCTGAGACAAAAGGCACAACAGACATGCGGGAAATTAGGCCTTCAGAGAAAGCAAAAAATTTATGTGCGAGAAAATTTTTCAGGTCAGCGGGAATCGATTACGAGGTTGAAAATAGTTTTGACGGATTAATGAGTCATATTGCGGGTTGCGTTAAGGGGTAAAACTTTTTGCAGCTGATATAATAATTGTCATCCAAAAAATTTTAGCAAGGAGGACTTACCCTTGAAACTGAAACTCACAGTAACATTAATGCTCGTGTGTTCATTGTTCGTATGCGCGTCATTTGCCGCAGAGCCTGCGAAGTTCCACATCGGAATAATGACCGGGACAGTCTCACAGTCAGAAGATGACCTCAGAGGCGCGGAGCTTATGATTCAGAAATACGGCGACGCTAAAGACGGCGGAATGATCGTACACATCACTTACCCGGACAATTTCCCCTCAGAGCAGGAAACCACGATAAGCCAGATCGTTGGGCTTGCTGATGATCCGTTGATGAAGGTTATCGTCGTCAATCAGGCAGTACCGGGAACGGCTGAAGGCTTCAGGAGAGTCCGCGAAAAGAGGAACGATATACTTCTTCTTGCGGGCGAGCCTCATGAAGACCCCGGCGTAATCACAGAAGCTGCTGACATTGCGACTCACACTGACCACATCGGAAGGGGCTACACGATTCCGCTTGGTGCTCAGAAGATGGGCGCAAAAACTTTCGTACACATTTCATTCCCCCGTCATATGAGCTATGAGACACTCGGACTCAGACGCGCAATCATGGAGGAAGCCTGCAAGGACCTCGGAATCAAATTCGTGTTTGAGACAGCACCAGATCCGACGAGCGATGTAGGCATGGCCGGAGCACAGCAGTATATTCTTGAGAACATGCCCGCGTGGATTGAGAAGTACGGAAAAGATGCGGCGTTCTTCTGCACGAATGACGGACATACAGAGCCGTTATTACGTCAGGTTGCGGCACTTGGCGGTTATTTCGTTGAGGCTGATTTGCCCTCGCCTTTGATGGGTTATCCCGGCGCGTTAGGCATTGACCTCAAAGATGAGCAGGGTAACTGGCCCGCAATCCTCAAGAAAGTTGAAGACGCTGTAGTGAAAGCAGGAGGCGGCAAACGTATGGGAACATGGGCGTATTCATGGGGCTATACGACTACGGCGGCACTTGCTGAATACGGCAAACGCTATGTTGAAGGCACATTCACGAACAAGCTCGGAACTGCTCAGGCGTTGAAGGAAATGCGCGAGGCTTACGATGAATTTTGCCCGGGCGCGCACTGGGGTGCAAGCTACTTCACAGAGGCCGCAACAGGTGTGAAGAACACGAAATTTATCCTTCTGAGGCAGGATACTTACGTGTTAGGCGGAGGGTATCTCGGACTCGCTGATGTCGAAATCCCCGAAAAGTATTTCCATATCCGCATGACCCCTCCCACAGCAGAGTAAGACTCAGGGAACAGGGATTAGGGGTTAGGGAAGTGGACTGCACACTTTACACTATCCACTTGCCACTGATATTTTCACGGGGAGTGCGTTAATTTCCGGCGCATTCCCTTTTCTTTTTACGCAAGAGGTGATTATTTTGTCGGAAAACAATACACCATTATTACGGCTTGACCACATCGGCAAAGAATTTTACGGCAACCGTGTTTTGTCTGATATATCATTCGACATTAACGCGGGCGAAATCATTGGGCTTGTCGGTGAAAACGGAGCGGGAAAATCCACCCTTCTCAATATACTTTTCGGAATGCCGGTAATCTCATCGACAGGCGGCCATGAAGGAGCGTTGTTTGTTGACGGGAAAAAGGTAAACTTCACATCCCCGAATCAGGCACTCGCACAAGGAATCGGAATGGTACATCAAGAGTTCTCACTCATTCCCGGCTTCACAGCAACAGAAAATATTTTGCTGAATCGTGAAGTTCTCAACGGCTCATCATTGAGCTACCTTTTCAGCGACAGAGTCTCAACGTTAAATCGCGAGGAAATGAACGCAAGAGCAAGCGCGGCGATTAACACATTGGGAGTCAACATCAATCCCGATATGATTGTGAGTGAGATGCCCGTCGGCTACAAGCAGTTCATAGAGATTGCAAGAGAGATTGACCGAAAGAATACACGCTTGTTGTTCCTCGATGAACCTACAGCAGTGTTAGCGGAATCAGAAGCTGAAATTTTGATTACAGCCCTCAAGAAGTTAGCGCGTTCGGGAATCGCAATCGTATTCATCTCTCACAGGTTAAGCGAAGTGAAAGAACTTTGCAGCCGTATTCTTGTCTTGAGAGATGGAAAACTCATAACGGATCAGCCAGCCGAATCACTTTCAGCGCGTCAGATTGCCTCATTGATGGTTGGGCGTGAGAGTGAAAAGAAAGTTGACCTTCAGAAACTCCCGGAAGAGCCAGAAGACATTGAGAGCGAAAATGCTTCAGACAGTCTCACACAGCAGAAGAAGAAAAAGAAGATTCGCCCCGCGTTAAAGGTTGAACATTTATGGGTTGATATGCCCGGTGAAACTGTGCGTGATGTTTCGTTCGAGGTAATGAAGGGTGAAATTTTCGGAATCGGAGGACTCGCGGGTCATGGCAAGCTGGGAATCCCAAACGGCATTATGGGACTCTATCCTGCGGGCGGACGCGTGAGACTCTTCGGGCGTTCTCTGACTCTCAACAAACCCCGCAAAGCATTAGGCAGAAAGATGGCATTCGTGAGCGAAGACAGGCGCGGAGTCGGACTCTTGCTTGATGAGCCGTTAGACTGGAATATCACATTTACGGCCATGCAGACGCAGGGAAGATTCTTGCTTGGGATTCCGTATATCTTCCAGATGAGGAACGAACACGCAATGAGGAAGGAAGCACGCAAATACATTGACAGCCTCAACATAAAATGCACAGGGCCGAGTCAGTTAGCGGGCGAATTATCCGGCGGAAATCAGCAGAAAGTATGTCTCGCAAAAGCATTCGTGTTACGTCCAAACATATTATTGATTTGCGAACCCACAAGAGGAATCGATATCGGCGCAAAGTCCCTCGTACTTGACACGCTCAAAGAATACAACCGCGAGAACGGCACAACGATAATCATCACAAGTTCGGAGCTTGAAGAATTGCGCTCAGTCTGCAACCGTGTAGCAATTGTTGACGAGGGGAAAATCGCGGGGATATTGCCGGCTTCAAGTCCTGCTGAAGATTTCGGAATGCTGATGATGGGTCAGACACATCAAGAGGAGGGAGAAGAGTCAGCATGATAAAGAGATTCATACAGAATGCGGGATGGCCGAGAATAATTATCGCGCTTTTCCTGCTTGCGCTGTTTATTGCTGCTCCGTTCGTGGGAGTGAGGGTTGATACATCGCTGTCGAATACTCTCGTTCGTTTCGGCATGAATGGTGTAATGGTGCTTGCGATGATACCGATGGTGCAGGCGGGATGCGGTCTGAATTTCGGCTTGCCTCTGGGAATTATCGCGGGACTTTTGGGCGCAACGCTCTCGATTGAATGGAACACGGAGATTTTAGCGTGGCTTTCGGGGCTTGGGACTCAGTACAAAATTTCGTGGCTCAATGATATTTTTGTTACGGCGTGGCGCGAGCCTCTGGGATTCGCTTCAGCAATAATCATAGCGATTCCAATTGCTGCTATACTTGGCTGGTTTTACGGGAAATTGCTGAACCGCGTCAAGGGCGATGAGATGATGATAGCTACATACGTCGGCTTCTCGTCAGTATCATTCATGTGTATTGCGTGGCTGCTTCTCCCGTACAAACATCCCACAATGGTATGGGGCTATGCGGGAAAAGGTTTGCGAACAACAATAAGCGTCGAGGGATATTGGCTGCATGTTCTGAGCGATTCACTTGCGCTTAACATTAAGACTGATGATATACATCTCTACATACCTACGGGAATGTTAATCTTCTTTGCGGTTATGGCAGTTCTTGTCTGGATATTCATGCGTACAAAGACGGGTACGGCCATGACTGCTGTCGGCTCTAACCCTGAATTTGCGCGTGCATCTGGCGTTAATGTTGACAGAATGCGGACGATCTCCGTAATGCTCTCTACAATTCTCGGCGCGATCGGGATTATCGTGTATGAGCAAAGTTTCGGCTTCATTCAGCTTTACATGGGGCCGTTCTACATGGCTCTTCCTGCTGTAGCATCAATATTATTGGGAGGCGCGAGCGTCAACAAAGCCGGGATTCTGAATGTCATTGTCGGAACGTTTTTGTTCCAGGGAATTTTGACGATGACACCGAGCGTAATCAACAGCTATTTGCAGACTGACATGTCAGAAGTCATACGTTTAATCGTGAGCAACGGAATGATTCTCTATGCTCTCACAAGAAAGGTGCGTGCCGGAAGATGATTCGCAAACTCTTTGACAAAATCGCAAACAACGCAGTCCCGGCAGTCTTCATAATAATATCGGCGTTCGCTATTCCTCTTTCGGGATATTCGGCGAGCTATCTCGTTCAGGAATTATTGACACGTATCGGGCGCAACTCGTTCTTGATTCTCTCGCTTCTGATTCCCATCATGGCCGGAATGGGATTGAATTTCGGCATGGTACTCGGAGCTATGGCCGGGCAGATAGGATTATTATTCATATGCGACTGGGGAATCGTCGGCATTCCGGGAATGGTTTTAGCGTGTCTCATAGGGACTCCGATCGCAATAGTTCTCGGAATTTTCTGCGGGTACATCATGAACAGAGCGAAAGGCCGCGAGATGGTTACGGGATATATTCTCGGCTTCTTCATCAACGGCGTGTATCAAATGACCGTGCTTTATCTCATGGGCTGGATAATCCCAATCACGAGTCCTACATTGCTTCTTTCACGCGGCTACGGTGTGCGCAACGCTGTGAGTCTCTTGGGCATTCGCGGCATTCTCGACAACCTCATTCCCACAATCATAACGGGGACGAAAGACGCGGGGCAGTTCCTCAGCATTAACGGCGCAAAGTCATTCATGATGATTCAGCTACCGTTCATTGAGGGGTCAATACGAGTCCCGTTAGCGACTCTCATTGTGATTGCGTTGTTCTGCGTGTTCATTATGTGGTTCAGGCGTACAAAGCTCGGTCAGGACATGCGCGCAATAGGACAGAGCCAGAGTGTTGCGGACAGCGCGGGAATCCCCGTCAACCGTACGCGTATCATCGCCATCGTAATATCAACTGTGCTTGCGTGTTACGGACAAATAATCTACCTTCAGAACATGGGAACTCTTAACACGTACAACAGCCACGACCAGGCCGGAATGTTCTCAATCGCTGCATTGCTCATCGGCGGCGCAAGTGTCTCACGCGCAACAATCGCAAACGTTTTCGCGGGCGTAATACTCTTTCACCTGATGTTTATCGTCGCACCAGTTGCGGGGAAAAATCTCATCGGCGACGCGCAAATCGGAGAATATTTCCGTGTGTTTGTGTCTTACGGAATAATAGCGATTGCGTTAGTCCTTCATGCGTGGAGAAGAAACCGCGAACGTGAAGCAGCACGCCGGAGTCTTCGCGGGAATAAGGGAGGCGAGTAATCATGTCTGTGATGAATGAATATCTTGATGTCGTGAAAACTTTTCTTGACGCTTACGGGATTAGCTATGAGCTTGCGTTTGTAATTGCGCTTGTCGTTTTGTGGCTGATTCTGTATATCGGAAAAGGGTTATCGTTCTTCCGTTTTCTCATGCGCTGGTATCAAAGGCTGATTGTGATTGCGGGACTCGTTGCGTTAGGTTTCTGGCTGTTCTGCATTGGGCGTGAACATAGAATCTTCCTCGACAACAAGACAGTGAACGACTACAAAGCACTTGAGCAAATCAACGTGAGCATTAACGGAGGAGAACCCGCCGAGCTTATGCCAAGAGATCGGGACATGCGTAAAGTTGTAGGGCCTGAGTTTGAGCTTAAAGCAGAAATTTTTGACGACAAGGGCGAAATCACGAACACGATAACGCGGAAAATATTTATAGGCTGCAGCAAGGACATAATGATAAGCCTTCCTGTTTTGGCTGGAGGTGCTGAAGATTTCATAGTGCCTTCACCGAGATAACGCGGCCATGATTACGAGTGAGGAAAAATTTGCGGCATTCCAGAAATTGACGCTGATGGATGATTTCTTCATGCGGATTTTTTTCCGGGATAATATTCCCTGTGCTGAAAGAATGCTCCGTGTGATTCTGAACAGGCCGGATCTGACTGTAGAGTCTGTGAAAGTGCAGTATGTTCTTACGGCGGGAGATGATTCGCGTTCAGTGAGGCTTGATATTTGGGCGCGTGAAAAGAACGGCACGCAGATAGACGCGGAAATACAGAATGATTCATCAGGTGCGAGTCCGCAAAAAGCAAGATACAACAGCGCGATGCTTGATGTGAATATCCTGAAGCCCAATGAGCATTACTCAGCCTTGAAGACGCGCAAGAGCATAGTAATATTCATCACGGAAAAAGACGTATTAGGAGAAGGCGAGCCGATATACATCATTGACCGCGTAATTCAGAAATCGGGAAAACCCTTCAATGACGGTTCGCACATCGTGTACGTGAATGCGTCATGTCAGGATATTTCTACGGGACTCGGAAGGCTCATGCACGATTTTCACTGCATGAACCCGGAAGAAATGTTTGACCCTGTTTTTGCAGACAAAGCAGGAGTAATAAAGGGGGTGAAAGAAGTGGGAGTGCTTGATGAATGGGAGCGTGAAGTTGAAGCCAGAGGTGAAGCCAGAGGTGAAGCAATAGGAATAGCCATTCAAAGCGAGAGCATAGCGCAAAATCTCGTAAGGCTGGGAACAATCGCGCTTGACGAAATAGCAAAAGCCTGCGGATTACCTCTTCAGCGTGTGCAGGAATTAGCCGACGGAAAATAGAATCATAAATTACGCGGAGGGCTGACGGAAAATTTTTCGGCCTTCCGTTTTTTTTGTCCCAAAATTTTTTTGAAGCTCTGAGTTTTCACTTGCAAGAAATATTTTGAAGTCCTCAGTTTTTGACTGTTAATTTTTTTGCTGACGTTTCAATTTTTTGCACGCATCGTAATTCAAAGCGTAAAATTCTTCCCTCGTCATCTTATCCCTAAAGAAAGCATCATACATCTCATCAACATTGCAGACCAAAGGCCGCGAACCGTAAACAGTGCAGAGATTATTTTCACGGTCAAGATAAACGCATGTCCCGCTTCCGTCATCGAACGGCGCAAGAAGTTTTATCCCCTTGATGTTACGGCAGCAGAGTCCGCAGCAGTCGCACTGAAACATTTTAGTTTGTGATCCCCTCCCGTTATGTTAAAATTTTATTATCCATATAGTATATTAATGGGGTGATAAGTTGTTCGAGTTCCTGAAACGCAGAAAGAAGAAGGAAGATAAAATTACTTGCCCGGGGGGGGGGGGTATGATTCTCAGTCAGCCTCAGCGATAGCCGCCGCCGATTCAGCGCAAACGTCATCCGAAAACGCCGCCGCAAAATTCACAAAATCTCAGAATTACACAGGAAGCAGAAATCTCTACGACAGCCCGTCAGCAAAACACCGCGCGAAATTGTCGCTGTTCAGCAGTGAAGCTACAGTCAGAGACCCTTACACAGGCGAAATATTAACCCTCACAAAGTCAGAAGCAAAAAGATTATACGGTTCAGACTGGCAGAAACATTCAGCCGAAGCCGACCACATTTACCCCCTCGAACGAATCCACGAGGCGCACAAGGATAACCCCTTTCTCACAAATGACGACATACGGAACGCCGCCAACAGCCCTGAAAACATCGAGGTAACCTCACGCGCATTCAACAACGCCAAACGCTCCCGGACAAATTCCGAGTTCATGGCCGAAAGGGATTACAGAGATGAAAGAGGACTCAGACTTTCACCCGAAGCAGAGCGCAGAGCCTCACAGCGCGGGAAATCTGCTGAAGACTTCGTGAATCGTAATTTGCGGTGGTCGTCAACAGCCAGGAACATCACCGGGACATTCCACGAGGCCGGGACTCAGGGTGCATATTACGCCGGAGGGACTGCCCTCACTATGTCGGGAATAATGAACATAACAGCAGTCATAAAGGGCGAGAAATCAGCGAGCGAGGCAATCTCCGACACTGTGAAGGACGGCGGGAAAGGAGCTGTTACGGGATATGCCGTGAGCGGGGGACTCGCAACATTGTCGCAGGCTCTTTCGTGGTCATCGTCAAAGTTCGTGCAGGGTCTCATGAAGTCCAACGTACCCGCGCAGGTTGTTACGGCGGTTATGACATTGGGCGGGGCTGTGAAACGTTACGCTGAGGGTCAGACTAACACAGAAGAATTTATGCTTGAGATTGGGAACAAGGGAGCGGGACTCGCGGGTGCGGGTTATGGATTCGCGGTTGGGCAGTCTCTTATTCCGATTCCTGTAATCGGCGGGGCAGTCGGCGCGCTTGCGGGGAATCTAATGACGGGCGAGCTATATAACACTCTCATCGGAAAATTGCAGTCAGGTCGGCTTGAGCGTGAAGAGCGTGAGAGAGTCATAGCTGAGTGTGAAGAGGCTGTGAGGCAGGGAAAAGCATTCAGGGCGGAGCTTGAAGCATACCTGCGTGAATGGTTCAGGGACTGCCGGACTTGTTTTGACGACGCTTTGTCGCAGATGAGATTCGCGCTGGCAAATGATGACGCTGACGGGATAATAGCCGCGGCGAACAAAATCACCCGGAAGTTAGGCGGCCAGGTGAAATACGAGAACACGCGGGAGTTCCGTGCTTTTCTGTCAGACGGGACTGTTGACGAATTTTAGCATGAAGGAGGAATCATTATGCCGGTGCCATGGTTAGTGATAGGAGCAGGGGCAGCCTTGCTCGGAGCATCACAGCACAGCAAAGCCAAAAAGAAGAACGAGGAAGCGCAGAGCTATCTTCAGAGGGCAGAAAAGAAATACAACAGAGCTAAAGAGTCATTAGAGTCAGCACAGCATGAGACAGAGTCATCGCTGCTTGCATTGGGAACGTCAAAGAGGGAAGTATTGCAGACATCAGTGAGGCGTTTTCTCCGTTCATGGGAGAAGGTGAAAGACATAAACCTGAAAGACTCCCCCGGCCTTAACGAGATAAGCAGGTTCGCGATAACTCCGATGGGTGCGCTTGAGCTTGCGGAAATGTCCGACATCTATCAGGACAAATATTCGGGCGCGGCCAAAGGTGTAGTAACAGGCGGACTAATCAGCCTTGCGGTTAGCGGCTCTCTTCCTGCCGTAACGGGTGCTCTTGCATCTGCTGGCGGTGCTCTTCTTGCGGGGAATGTCGCAGGTGCGGCGGGATTCGCTGGGTCTGCGCTGGCATTGGGTGCGGCGGTTACTCCTCTTGCGGCAATTGCGGCTCCTGTAATGCTGTTTACGGGATTCAGCGCGAATGCAAAGGCCGATGAAAATCTGTCGGAGGCGAGGCGTACATACTCTGAAGCGAAAAGAGCCGTCGCGAAAATGGAGACTCAAGAGACATTATGCCGTGCGATTTCTGAGAGGGCGGAAATGTTCAGCGCGCTTTTGTCTGACGTGAACGCAATATTTTCCCCGGTGGCCAAGACTATGGAGCGTATAGTCAGCAGCAAGAAGACATCATTCTGGAGCGACAAGATAAATGCTGAAGACCTGACCGAGGACGAGTGCGGAGTGATTGCCGCGGCGAGGGCTTTGGCGTGTGCTGTGAAGAGCATACTTGACACGCCGATTTTACTGGGCAATGGCAGCATTAATCCGGGGGCTGAAGCTGAGTGTGAGGATATACGCGCCGCGATTCCTGCATACACTGAGGGCGTGAGGGCTGCTGAAGAGCGTTACAGGGTTGCGGAAGAAATGAGAGTCGCTGAGAGAAAATCGGAGGCGGTTGCTGTTGTCGCTGCTGATAATGAGACTGGCGGAAATTCGGGGGCAGTGTCTCAGCCTGAAAAGCCGATGAATGTGCTTGTGGTAACAATAAAGTGCATAATATCATGCATTGCAGCGGCGGCTTTGTATTTTGCCTTTGAGCGTTCACTGGGAATATTCATCGGGATTTGCGTTGTTTGTCTGATTGTAGGCGTTTTTATGCTCGAATACCAAGAACGAATCCCTGCGCCACTTCAGTTTATCTCTATGTTGCTGACATTGATTACAGTAAAAATTGGATTCGGGAGTCTGGCTTTTGGTCTTGCGGCATACTTCATTAATCCTCTTCTCGGTGTAGTTGCCGTACTGGCAGTATTTTGGGAAATGGACACACAGTAACATATTCAGACGGCAAATATCCTCCTGAAACACATCGGGGGGATTCTTTTTTTGCGACTTGTCCCCAAAAATAATATAATCCGCAAAAAGGGGGCATTCCGTCATGAGATTCAAATATGTACGCATTCAGGGCCGCGAGCTTGCAGAAAACACAATGTACGCAAAGGGTATCTTCTCTATGTGCTGGGCGTTGATTCAGAAAGACATAATGGACTCTGAAGACGCAGAATTATTCCGTGAGATTGATTTGTGGTTCTCTGAGATTCTTCCGTGGCCGCCTCAGTGCCAGAGACAAGAAAATGTTGTATGCTTCTTCAAGACCGAGAACACAGAAGAAATGATGAAGCTGATCACTCCGGCAATGAAACTCCTTGAGAAATACAATCACCCTTTCTATGTCGTCTACACAAACACGCCCGGCGAAATTGTGTATGAGGATGAGTATCAAGTTGCAGTGAAGGCCGGCCATGATTTAATCATTGAGAGCGTACAGCCTTCATGGAGCGATGAGCATAAGAAGAAGTGAAATTACCGCGTTGTGATAAAATTTCCGCATGAACAAGCGCAGAATTGACGAAATCGGAATAAGATACGTAGAGAGCCTCAAACTTTACGAGGAATACGCCGCAAGAATACGCAACTTGATTCAAGACCTCGTTGAAGTTGAGGGGGTAGAGTTTTACGCGATTGAGGGATGGGCAGAACCTCCCGCGGAGCTTTTGCGTATGCTGACGACTCTTGAGGAAAAAGATTTAGCGGGTGTTGACCTCGTAACTATACGTGTGCTTTTGCGGTTTCCTGCTGACGTTCTGAGAATTGAGTCGCTCATCAAGTCCGAGTTTGACGTTGACCCGTCGCGCTCCCTCCCGTCAAACTCAAGAGTCCTCAAAGACCCCGGAAGATTCGGTTATCCCGCTGTCGTATACATTCTCTCACTGTCAAAATCACGCTCAACCCTCAAAGAATGGGAGAAGTACAAAGACCTGAATTTCCGTCTCGAACTCCGCACATTACTCCAAGAGGCATGGGCTACAATCCTCCCGAAAGTGAGTCAGACTGTAGGCACTGAGTCAGAAGACGAATTTACGCGTGAATTGTTTTTGCTCGGTGCTATGCTTGAGAAGGCCGACAAAGGATTTCTGACACTCCGCGATGAGATAAAGAATGAAGCTCTCTTAGTCCCTCCGTCAGCAAAAAAGCCCCCCGAACCTGTAGCGGCTGAAACAGTATTCACAGATGAGGAACTCTACAAAGTGTTTCACGATGACCCGTCATTGTTGGGGAAATGGAATACTGCTGCGATTTCTGCGGGATTTCCTGAGTTTACGCCGAATGCTGATTACTTGCGTGAAAGTTTCTCGTACTTGTGCGAAATTCTGAGGGCTTCAGGGATTGATACTCTGTCGGAGTTCAGGAAATTTCTTGACGACATGGACAATGACGACAAAGGAGTCCGCCAGCTGAAGACACTTCATGACAGCTTCAGCGATAATAAAACTTGGAGGGTTGATCCGTTTTCTGCGTTGTTTCTTCTCGTTCTCAATTTCAGGTGGGACATTCTCAAGGACAAAGATTTAACCGCGCTTAACATCAAAAAAGGCTCAGACCGTATCAGCGGAAAAGATTAAACCTTAAAGGGGGAAAATTAATGCGAAGTATAATTTTATGGGTAATAGTTTCGTATCTCATCGGCTCATTTCCTACAGGCTACATAGTAACAAAACTCTTCCACAAAGATTCATCAGGCAAACGCGACTGGCTGGACATTCGTACAATAGGCTCCGGGGCAATAGGGGCGACAAATGTCGGGCGCGCGATGGGTGCTGCGTGGTCATGGTTTACGGCGGCTGTTGACATGCTGAAGGGTGCATTCGCGCTGTTATTGGCGGCGCATATAGTCCCGAATGAGGAGAAAGAAATCATCATGGCCGTATCTGCGTTCTCTGTCGTTGTGGGTCATAACTATCCCGTTTGGCTGAAGTTCAAAGGCGGAAAAGGAGTCGCGACAACTTACGGGACATTGTTCTTCATATGGCCTTATCAGTCATTCGCGGCTGTGTTATTCAGCGGGGGACTCTGGTATATTCTCAGATGGATGACTCGTATCGTTTCTCTTTCGTCAATGTTATCGCTTTTCTCTATATCGGTATGCTTTGCTATGCTCGGCGCGCCCGTAACTTTCACCGTGCTTGCGTTCCTCCTTGCGTTGCTGTGCGTTTGGCGGCATCGTACCAACATCGTGCGAATCATCAACGGCACTGAAAACAAATGGAAAGGGTATTAATCCCGTAACAAGAAAAAACAAGAGACTCCCGGAAATTCTGAGAGCCTCTTTGTTCGCTTTGTTCGCTTTTTTGTTTGTGTCTTCCTTCCTGAAAGCTATAACGTTTTCAGCGCGTCAATGAACCCATCTATTTCCCCCTCCTCTGTGAAATATCCCGGTGATACTCTCAATGCTCCCTGCGGAAATGTCCCTAAAGTTTTGTGTGCTGACGGCGCGCAATGGAGTCCCGGCCTCGTCTCATATCCCAGCCGTGAAAGCTCGTCCGCTAAAATCCCGTTGTCCTTCCCCGAAATGTTCAGCGCAAATACAGGCAAACGCCCGGTCATCTCAGGCATTCCCGACAATGAACAACCCGCAATAGTCCTCAAACGTTCGAGGAAGTAACGCCCCGTATCATTCTCACGCTGTGAAATTTTCTGCAAGCCCGTAACATTCAGCCATTCAAGCGCGGAATTTAGTCCTGCAATGCCGGGTAAATTCGGAGTTCCTGACTCAAACTTGTCGGGCATATCTTCCGGCTGTGTCTCAAGGTGTGAATAGCTGCCTGTCCCGCCCGTGATTATCGGCTCAACTTTCGCGGCAAATTCGGGATTCCAGATTATTCCGCCCGTGCCTTGAGGCCCCATTAACGATTTATGACCCGTGAAGCACAATGCAGCGAGTCCCAATTCTGACGCATTAATCGGAATCACTCCGGCTGTTTGCGCAGTGTCAAGCACAAACGGAACGGAATGCGCCCGGCAAATTTCTGCGATGTCATTCACAGGCTGAACAGTCCCGCATACATTGCTTGCGTGAGTCATCACAACTAAATCATATTTTGACGACTCAATTTCGCGCTTGAAATCGTCAATGTGAATCAGCCCGCGTGAATCCGCATGAACAATCCCGACATTTACGCCGTGAGACTCCAACGCCCGCAGAGGTCTCATTACCGCATTATGCTCCATTGATGACGTGAGCACGCTCATTCCAGGACGGAGATAGCCTCTCAATACGACATTAAGCGACTCCGTTATGTTCGCGGTAAAAGTTACGTTCATCGGGTCATCGTCATATGCTCCGAAAAACTCAGCAAGTTTTATCCGGCAGTCGAGAATGATATTCATCGTATTCATGTCGCGCTGTGAATTGCTTCCCCGTGATGAATTTGCGCCGCCTTTGAGCATGAAATCACGCACAGAATCAATCACGCATTCAGGCTTCGGCCATGTAGTCGCCGCGTTGTTCAGGTAGGACATCAATAGCCCTCCCGTATAGCGTAGCGCACTAATCCGGCCATGCTCGTGCATCCTGTTTTCTCCATGATGTGCCGTCGGTGAACATCTACAGTGTTCTTGCTGATGGATAAATCGTAAGCGATCTCCTTTGCGTTTTTACCGTCAGCCAAAAGTTTCAGCACTTCCCTTTCACGTTCAGACAACAGGCGCGCCGAATTTCTTTCATCAGCACGCAATAGCCGCAAATAGTCTTCAACGAGGACTTCAAGCGATGACCTTGCTATGTAGAAATTTCCCATCATCACAGTTTTGATTGACTCGTAAAGCTCTTCTGACGTGCATTCTTTGAGGATGTAGCCGACCGCGCCAGCTCTGAGACTCTCTACTATCAATTCACGGCTGTTGTACATTGAGAGCATTATTGCTTTGATTTCGGGGACTTTCGGCAAAATCTGCCTGAGTGCTTTTATCCCGCTTAATTCGGGCATTGCTATATCGAGCAGAATAATATCCGGCTTTAACGCGAACGCCTGCCTTACTGCCTCTGCTCCGTCTTTTGCCCGGCCGATTAATTCAATGTCGGGCTTCTTCTTCATGAGTTCTGCTAGTCCTTCAACAAATAATTCATGGTCATCTGCCAGAAGTATTTTTGTCGTCATGCAGAATGTCTCCTTTCTTCATTTTCAGGGGGCAAGTCATAACGGCCATAACTCCTTCTCCGGGTTCGGATATGATTTTGAGATTCCCGCCCAAAGCAAGCAATCTTTCTTTTATGCTGAAGAGTCCGAATCCCTTTGTGTTACCCTGCAAACCTTTTCCGTTATCCTCAACTGCGACCGTAATATTTTCGGGCTTTCGGTTGATTATGATGTTGACGGCTGACGCTCCCGAATGCTTTACGATGTTAATCAGCAATTCCCGCGCCATTCGGTAGAGAATCACGCAGACTGAATCATCAGCTCTGTATTCTTCTGCGCTTCCTCGTGTGATTACGTGCCATGATATTCCGTGAGGCTCAAGAATATTCTGCGCTAACTCTTCAAGTGCAGGATTGAGTCCGGCCTCCCTTAACGCGGGGGGGCTGAGCTCAAATATCAAGCTCCTGTTTCCTGAAATAATGCGTTCGGTGTTTGCGATGAGACTGCGAATCTGAGGGCGGATATTCTCAGCGTCATTCATTGACTCGATCTCGCGCAGCATTCTCAGCTGACAGATAAGATCATAGCCGATTCTGTCGTGAAGCTCCGTTGCGACTCTTCTCCGTGTGTCTTCTTCTGAGATTGTGAGTCTTGCGGCAAGCTCGCGCAATTGTGCCTGATATTTGCGGCGGTCATCTTCTGAGCGTTTGAGCTTTGTGCGGTCAAGGAATATCACTGCGGCCATGTCCGTTGGAATCGGGAACGCTATAGCCTCAAGGTAGCCGCCAATGTCCGCGCTTTCACCGACACAATGAACTGTGCGATTCTGGGCCAAGCAGTCGCGGATTATGCCGGACCATTTTGACTCGGCGTTCGGCCAAACGTCATGGAATTTTCTGCCGATGACATTATCGCGTGAGAGCTTCATTACGCGTTCGTATGCTGGATTAATGTCAACAAAAGTAATATTGCCGTCCTCGATTCTGTGTACTGCAATCGGATCAAAGACGCGCTCGAATAATATCCTGTACGAAAAGTTTTTGCCGGATTCTGAAATTGCCATTATGATTTTGCATGTCCTGATAGATTTTTCGTGATTGTTACATTATAATTCATGTCGCTGTTTTTCACGCACAAATCGGAAGTGAGATTCGTCTGGTGACGGGCACAGGCTTCAAACCTGATGAGGGGCGGTTATGGCTGTCTCTGGTGGGTTCAATCCCCACACGCTTCCGCCAAATGATGACAAAAAAATTCCCCTGGCCTTTTTCGACTGGGGGATTAATTTTTCTCTCACACGATTGTAATGAACGCGGGATCTTTCTGAACTGCTCTTCTGTAATTCACGGCGGGTATTCCCATCAATAACACAAAATTAGGCGTGTAGTTTTCTCCCTGTCAACCGAAACAGAAATCATTGACGGTGCGCCGCGAAATATTATGTCCTGCCCTGACGCTGAAAGACTCGTTATCGTCCGTATCATTGGCGAGTCGGTATCAAGTTTCATGAGTGCTTCATGTGATACTCTGCGCAGCTCGTCCATTTTCGCGCGTGTGCTTACGATTGAGAAGTGAAGAGCGTCTGTGTTTGTGCCTCTCGGTGAATAGGCTAATACTTCCCATCAGCGTAAACGGGGAATTTCTCACCGTCAAATTTCAGGCATGACACGAAACAATCCCGTATGCAGAGTCCGCAGTGAATGCACTTGCTTTTGCTGACTTCTATTTTTCGCTCCATAGTTTTACCACGTCAAAATTATTTCGTGAGGATTAATTTGTAGCCGCCCTCGTCGCGTTCTTCAACATCAACATTCCAGCCCTTATTGTTCGCGAATCGTGATACGTTGTTGCGTGAAGTCGCTGTGTCAACAAGTATCTCAACATGGCCGTGTTCGAGTCCTGATAACGCTTTCTTGGTGAGCATTACAGGCTGAGGACATGAAAGCCCTGACGCATTAACCGTGATAATGTCGTTCATGAATTATTCTCCTTTCTCCCTGCAGAATATCCCGACGAAAACGCAGAATATCAAGCCGATAATTGTTACGTGAATCCCGTAAGCACCGATTCCCGCTCCTGATGATGCAGCCGAGAAATTATGCGCGACCGCCGCACCTGCGAGCATTCCGAGAACGAATATTCCTGCGTCTGAGTCGCCTTCTCCGGCCATGATTAATTGACGACCAGGACAACCGCCCGCTAACGTAAACGCGAGTCCAGACAAAACCATTCCCAAGAAATTCCATGTTTCATTTGTGTGCGCTACAGGCTGATTCTCGAATCCCGGCTTGAACATTCCGAGCGCGTAATTCGCCGCGAACGCAAAAATCATGAATGAGATTATCCCCTTGAGCAAATACCCGTCACCCATCATCAGAAAATCGCGTATAGCTCCGACAGTGCAGAACCGTGAACGCTGTGCGAGCCATCCGACAATCAATCCCGCTCCCAATGCCATTAACGCGGGCGCGTGCTGTGAGCCGGGGCCTTTCTCCGAGAAGAACACGGGCGCATTATCCCCGAATTTAGGCGCAAGAAACAAGAACGCTAAGAGTCCTGCTGCTATCAATGGCATTATGAGTCCTGCTGCTTTAGGATTCGACTCAGAAGCTCCGAGGCTGAATCCATTCCACAAAAATATTATGCCGATAAATATCCCGACAATGAGTCCCGCAACACCGTATAACGCGTTCCAGTCGCCTCCCGAAACACGCAAATACGCGCGCCAAGGACAACCGAGAAACACCAGCGCGCCCAACATAGCGAACATTCCGAGTCCGAATCGCACAGCAGGTGATGAGCCGCCGCGGGGTGAATATTCACGGAAAAATATTGCTGACAGGAAAGAGCCGAGAATGAAGCCGGGAATCTCAGGCCGGATATACTGGACGACTCCCGCCCTGTGAAAACCTAACGCCCCGGCAATGTCCCTCGTGAAGCACGCAACACAGAATCCCATATTGCCCGGATTGCCGAAATGAGCCAGCGCAACAGCAATAAGCCCGATTAACCCTCCTGCGATTAACGGGCCGTTCTTTGACGTTAATGACTTGTCCATAACGTTTTAACCTCCTGAAAATTTTTTGAAGTCTTTATTTTATGGCAGGCAATAACACAACGCACTAACGGAAAAATTATTACAGGCACGAGTCAACATCAACCTTGTCAATCATCACGTTCAAGATTTCGCGGTCAGTCTCCTTCATGCCAATTTTGCCGATATAGCCCATGTTCTTTATTGTGCGTTCAACGTCATCTTCTACGAATCCTTCACCGCCCCGGAACTCGTCATAATTCATGCTCATGTGATGCGCCAATATTGCCGCGTGGACTGAGGATGCAATTTTAGCCGCGCAGCTCGGTTTAGCTCCGTCGCAAACGATTCCGCCGACATTAGCGAGGGTGTTTGTGATTGTACGTCCTATGCTCGCGTAATCTCCTCCGGCCATGTACGTTATGCCCGCGCCAGCTCCTGAAGCAGCACTCACAGCACCGCAGAAAGCAGACAATGAGCCTATGAAGTGCTTGATGTATATCGATACGAGATTGCTTACGGCCAAAGCACGGAACATTTTTGCGCGTGAAATCCTCCATCGTTCAGCATATTCGACAATCGGCAATGTTACGGTGATTCCCTGATTCCCGCTTCCTGAGTTGATGATTACGGGCAGAGGGCATCCGCTCATACGGGCATCACTTCCGGCGGCGGCCCGGGCACATGCGCAAGTTCTCACGTCATCGCCCCAAGTCTCAATCATGGTTTTACCGATACACGCGCCCCATTTGTTGTCGAGTCCTTCCTGAGAAATTCTCACGTTGTACTCAACCTGACGCGCTAAAATCTCTTCAACGTCCGCAACATTCAGACCGTCAGCAAATTCGACAATTCCGCGCAATGTCATCATGCTTTTGTCTGCTGTTGACTGTGAATCGACTCTCACTTTTTCGGGAGCATGTTCGCAGATGATTTTTCCGTCAAGTTTTACGAGCGTGATATTTGTGTGAAAGTTCTCGATTCGGACGAGTGATTTATGATTCTGACTCTCCGCTGTAACCTCAATGAAAAGATTCGGGACATCCTCAGCGAGTGAGACATCACAAAAATTTTCGCGCACAAGTTTCCGCGTCAATGCTCTTGCGTCATCATCCGCGCCGGAAATTACTTCAAGCTCACGTGATGAGTCCCCGCCTACAGCACCAAGAATCGCGGCGGCCTCGATTCCCTTCTGCCCTCCTGAATTTGGGACGATTACGCCCTTGACGTTCTTGATGATGTTGCCTGAACACGATACATGAAGGTGTGTTGCTTCACCGCCTAAAGTTTCGCGCGCCTTTGCTGATGCGTAAGCTATTGCTATTGGTTCGGTGCAGCCCATAGCAGGCACTAATTCTTCACGCAGAATCGCGATGTAATTCTCGTACTGGTCATGTGAAATCATTTTCGTTACTTCCGTTTCTTCCCTTTTTTCTGTTTTGCTGCTTTCTCTCTATTTGTAAGCTCACGCTGAAAGTCTTCCATGTCTTTTTCTGTCATGTCCTCCATTCGTTTTATGCCGTGTCGCTTCATGTAGTCTTGCAGCAGCGTCATAACCTGAGCGTTTGACCCCTGATTAGTTCGCCGTGTCTGTTCTTCCGCCATGTCGAGAATATCCTCACCGGTCATAGTGTCATAAGTTTTTCCGTGCCGCCGCATGTAGTCTTCAATGGAGGCTCTCTTATTTTCCGCCAAAGTTTTCATCATGGCCGTGTAATGCTCGCGGTTGATGTCGCAGTATTTCATGTTATGGGCTTTCAGGTAATCAGACACGAGATTCCTGTCTTCAGGGTTTGCGGACAGTACAGCCATCTGTAGCATTTTGATTCTGGAGAAAAGAATAAAAATTTCCCCGTCATCCTCTCGGGATATGCTTTCATAGTTCGGAATACCGTGCTTGCTCATGTAGTCATGCAGGACTGAGGCAGCGAATTTTATCTCGCTTTGTGAAAGGTCAGGTTTTGAGTCCGTTGTGTTCATTCTGAGGAGGACATAATAATAATACCTTTTGCCGTTGCCCCATTCGAGGCTGAACTCAAGGTAATAATCCTGTGGAGTATGGGAAATCTTTATTTCTGCTCTGTTGCTGTCATATGTTACTTTACCGAGAGGCTTTCCTTTTGCATCGAGCATTCTCAGCTCATATACTTGCTCAAACTCTAACTTCTGCTGCTCAATCCACAGAATCACATTGTCTTGGTTAGTTTGGACGATGACAGGATTTCTTGGGTTGAGGAGGCCGTTTTTTTCTCTGGGGACGGAATTTTTCGCTGCTGGTTTTGCGACAAGCTCGCCTTTCATTTGAACAGTTGTATTCCATAGTCCGCCCTTGTATATTTTCTGTACGTTCCTCGCGTAGGTCATAACGGGATTTTTTTTGTCATGTGGTGATATGATGTTAAATGATTCGGAATCCATCACCGCGCCTAGTGGCGGCTCAGGGATTATTACGCTGCTGTTGCCGCCGGAAATTTCCACAATGTTATCAAGCCCGAAATAGCCGGAATAGTTGTCCAGCCTGAAAGAGCCGGAAGATGTCCCCGCCTCTAAAGTTTCCGCAGAGATAGCTAGAATCATCACAGCGCAAACGGTAAAGCACATCAGCTTCTTCATTGATATTTTTCCTCCTGTTGTTTGGGAATGAAAGTAATATATCATTTCGCGCAGACATTCACAACATGATTAAAGTTGATAAAAATTATCGGGTATGTTATTCTTTGCGCCGTCAAAATTAGTCAAGGGGGATAAAATTTTCGTGAGGCTTTCAACTTCAGCGCGTTACAGCCTGCGTGCGTTGTCAGATTTATGCACGTACCCGCAAGAGCCTGTATCAGTCAGCGACATTGCAGCCCGTCAGAATATCCCGTCAGCATATCTTGAGCAGTTGTTCGGGAAATTGCGCAGGGCAGGAATCCTTGAGAGCGTGAGAGGTTCACAGGGAGGCTACATGCTTGCGCGTTCGGAAAACGAGATAACAATCGCCGAAATCTTGCAGGCAATCGGTGAGCCGCTAATATTCGGATCGTGCCAGACGGACAAAGGCTGCGAGAACGCCGTGAAATGTCCCACGTTCAACTTGTGGCGCAAAGTCAAAGGCTCAGTAGATGAGATTCTGAAGTCAACGACTCTTGAGGACATAGCAGACGAAACATTAACCCTTCTTGACGCACAGCCTGACCCCGAACGCATAGAGGCCAGGAGAAAAGCACAGAAATCAAAGGGGGAGTAAATTTTCATGTTCGTATACTTAGACCACACAGCAACGACTCCGACAAGCCCGGAAGTTTTGCAGGCAATGACTCCTTATTTCGGGGAAATTTTCGGCAACCCTTCAAGCGTCTATTCATTCTCACGCAAAAGCCGTGAAGCAATCTCAAAAGCTCGCGGGCAGGTAGCAGACGCACTTAACGCAGACTCGTCAGAAATATATTTCACAGGCTCCGGGACTGAGGCGGATAACTGGGCGTTGAAAGGGACTCTTGAGAAGGGGAAAATTGCCGGGAAAAATCACATCATCACTACAGCGATTGAGCATCACGCGATACTTCACACATGCGAATATCTGAAGAAAGTAGAAGGTGCTGAAGTAACGTATCTTCCTGTCGACTCAGAAGGCTTTGTGAGTGTTGATGACGTTCGCAAAGCAATCACCGACAAGACCGCTCTTGTGTCTGTTATGTTCGCGAATAACGAGGTCGGGACAATCGAGCCAGTTGCGGAGATCGGCGCATTATGCCATGAGATGAATATACCGTTTCACACTGACGCGGTACAGGCAGCAGCGCACCTCAAAATTGACGTAAAAGCGATGAATATAGATATGCTCTCAATGTCGGCGCACAAGATGTACGGCCCTAAAGGTGTAGGAGCGTTGTACATGCGCAAGGGACTCAGGCCGGAAAATTTTGTGCACGGAGGAGCACAGGAACATGGCCGGAGAGCAAGCACCGAGAATATAGCGGGCATTGTGGGATTCGGCGCGGCAATGGAGATCTTGCAGACGAGACTCGCGGATGACATAGCGGTAAATTCAGCAAGAAGAGACAAACTCATAGCAGGAATCTTAGAGCGGATTCCTCACGCAAAACTTAACGGCGCAACAGGAAATCACAGACTCCCGAACAATATCAATTTCAGCTTTATCGGCGTTGAGGGTGAAACGTTATTGCTTGACCTTGACGCAAAAGGAATATCAGCCTCAACAGGCAGCGCGTGTTCATCAGAGAGCCTTGACCCCTCGCACGTTCTGTTAGCACTGGGACTGAAGCATGAGATGGCGCACGGGTCATTGAGATTCACGATTGGGAGATTGACGGACGACAAGCAGATAGATTACGTTCTTGACGTTCTGCCGGAAATTGTAGCAAGACGCCGGGCAATGTCGCCATTATGGGAAGACTACATCAAGGGGGAAAAATAGAGATGGCATTAGATTACAGCAAAAAGGTAATGGATCACTTCATGAATCCTCGCAACGTAGGAGAGATTGAGAATGCTGACGGTGTAGGCGAGGCGGGAAATCCTAAATGCGGGGACATCATGAAGATATACTTGAAGGTGAATCCTGACACGAAAATTATCGAGGATGTGAAGTTCAAGACATTCGGGTGCGCGAGTGCTATAGCTTCGTCGAGTATGGCAACGGAACTCATCAAGGGACGAACGGTTGAGGAAGCCTGGAACCTGACGAACAGCGCGGTTGCGGAAGCTCTTGACGGACTCCCGCCGATAAAGATGCACTGCTCAGTACTCGCTGAGGAAGCAATACACACGGCCTTGAACGATTACAGGAAGAAAAACGGAATGGCAGAGATTCCGATGGAACATCACGAGGATTAACGGAAGGAAAAATTTTTGTCCCTTCTCCGCAAAAGGGGGAGGGATTTTTTGTTGTGCTATAATCCGTGAAAATCCCGCATGAAAGGAACTTTTGACAATGGCAGGAAATATCCCGGCCGTAAGTTATAAATTGCCCGTGAGAATCGCACACATAATAGGCAAGATGCAGAACGGAGGAGTCGAAGCCGTTGTGATGAATTACTACAGGAATATTGACCGCACAAAGATACAATATGACTTCATTATAGACTCTGACTCATCAAATCCCGTATTGCAGGACGAAATAGAATCACTCGGCGGAAAAGTCATAACGATTCCCCCGTACCAGAAGCCAGTCTCATATCACAAAGCACTGTACAAACTTTTCACGGAAAACAATTACCCGCTTGCATATTCCCATCTTAATACGCTTTCAGTATTTCCCCTTTTTGCGGCATGGAAGGCAGGAATCCCGATCCGGGTCGCGCACAATCACAGCACAGCCGGAAAAGGACGCGGCGAGACAAAACGCAACATGATGAAGTACACTTTGAGGCCGTTCGCAAAAGTTTTCCCGACTCATTTCTGCGCGTGTTCAGAATATGCAGGAAGATGGCTTTTCGGCAAAAGGGCAATGGACTCCGGGCGCGTAAGAGTCTGGCCTAACGCAATAGACACAGAACGATTCGCATATAATGAGCGAGTCCGCAATGATATCCGAATGAAGCTGAATCTGACGGGAAAATTCGTAATCGGCCATGCAGGAAGATTTGTTCACGTAAAGAATCATGATTTCCTGATGGATATATTCTCTGAGATTCGCAAAAGGCGTGAAAACTCTGTGCTTCTTCTTGCGGGGGACGGGCCATTGTTCAACATGTTCAGGGACAAAGTGAAATCTGCCGGATTAAGTGAGAGCGTTATATTTTTGGGAAGCGTTCACGACATGGAGAAATATTATCAGGCAATGGACGTATTTATATTTCCGAGCCTTTACGAGGGCTTAGGGATGGCGGCGGTTGAGGCTCAAATTTCCGGGCTTCCTGTTATTGCATCTACTGAACTTCCTGTTGAAGCAAAAATTTGTGATAACTTTCACTTTATGCCGCTGAGAGATTCTGCGGTTCGATGGGCTGAAGAGGCACTGAAAATTTCAGACGGCCATGTGAGGCGCGATATGAGTCAGTATGCGCGCAACGCAGGATTTGACATCAAGACTCAGGCTGAAAAGTTATCCGATTGGTATTGCTCACTTCTCGGAATATAGCCGCAAAAAAACGGGCTGTGCATTTTCACACAACCCGCTTGATTTTTTCTGTTACTGTTACGCCGCTTCTATCTTGCTGACATCGTAACCAGCTTCATCAATTGCCGCGATTATCGCCGTGTCCGCAACATCATTCGACATTGTGATTACCGCCGTGTTGGTGTCGAGGCTAACTTCTGCTGACGTAACACCGTTGAGTCCTTCAAGAGCTTCTTTCACATGAGCGACGCATTTCTCACAGCCCATTCCTACAACGTGAATTACTTTCTTCATGATTTCGTCCTCTACTCTGCTTTGCGGTAAGTTGTGAAGCAGAAAATCAGCGCGAATAATATTGCGACTCCGATTCCGATTCCGTAAGCAAGAGTCCTGTCAAGCATCAAGTAGCACTCAGGAGCAATGCAGAAGTATGTTACGCTGACCGCTGACATGAATGTAGCCGGGATTGCGGCCATGAGGCTTGAACCCTTGCTGACGTTCCTGCAGAGATACACCGCGCCAGCCCATAAAGCTATCATTGCGAGAGTCTGATTCGACCATGAGAAATAACGCCATACGATTCCGTAATCAAGGAACGAAATTGCATAGCCCGCCGCGAGTAACGGAACTGCAAGAAGGAGTCTCGGCGCCATTCCCTTCTGGTCAATCTTGAACCAGTCAGCGAGGGTCAATCTTGCGCTTCTGAATGCCGTATCACCTGACGTAATCGGACATGCAACAACGCCCAATAACGCGAGAATACTTCCTACAGGCCCTAAGAGTCCTACAGAGATCTGATATACGCTCGTTGAGTTTCCTCCGCCTACCGCAAGAAGTCCCGCTGTCGAAAATCCGCCGTCTGTCGCATTGTAGAACGCAATACCCGCGCTTGCCCAAATCAACGCGATAATTCCTTCAGCGACCATTGCGCCGTAAAACACGAATCTTCCCTGACGCTCTGACGTTAAGCAGCGTGCCATTAACGGCGACTGCGTGGCGTGGAATCCCGAAATCGCTCCGCAAGCTACCGTGATGAACATTAACGGCCATATAGGCATCGAGTCCGCTTTAGGGTGCATGTTGTAGAGGCCTTCCCAAAGCTCAATCATCGGTTTTGTTCCGTTGATATGATTCATGACTGTTACGCCGCCGATTCCGATTGCCATGAATATCAAGCAAAGCCCGAAAACGGGATAAATCTTGCCGATAACTTTATCGATTGGGAGCAATGTTGCGAGGAAGTAATAGATGAGAATTACGACCG
This sequence comes from uncultured Fretibacterium sp., assembly GCA_946183145.1. GTDB lineage: Bacteria > Synergistota > Synergistia > Synergistales > Aminobacteriaceae > JAFUXM01. The sequence goes on from CAMGZM010000002.1 coordinate 117,690, forward strand.
TGAGAATCTTTGTCCATTCCCCGGCAGTATAGCCCAATGCAGTAGCAGGAGCACCGGCAGCAGCAGCACCAACAGCGCCGCTTGTACCCTGAGTCACCATCAGCGCGAGAAGTCCGGCAGGCCCTACCATGAAGACGACTCCAACCATAACGAGAAGCACGACAGAGAAGAGTCTCATTACCTGAAGCATGAAGCCTCCGAGATATTTCCCGGTGATCTCTGATACGCTCGCTCCGTCATTCCTCACTGAGAGCATACCGACGAGATAATCATGAACAGCTCCGGCGAAAATCGTACCGAAAACTATCCACAAATAGACCTGAGGCCCCCAGATTGCTCCCGTCAACGCGCCGAATATAGGCCCAAGTCCCGCGATGTTCAGAAGCTGAATCAGGAACGCACGACCCGCCGAAATAGGCACGAAGTCTACGCCGTCAGGATGAGCTACGCACGGTGTAGGGTTGTCTGTCGGTGCAAAAATCTTGTCGACAATTGCGCCGTAAATCATATAGCCAAGCACAAGAATCACAAGGCCGCCTAAAAATGAATACATGAAAAATTTTTCTCCCTTCTGAAAAATATGGTAGTATGTGAGAAATTTTATTCCATTCATGAATTTAATCAAGCGCAAACATCAAAAGGAGGCGTAAATTTTATGTCAGCATGTCCTGAAAAAGTTTTAGGCGTATTGGGCGGAATGGGTCCGGCTGCGTGCGCTGAATTTCTCCGCATATTAGCCCGCGACTGCCCCGCAGAAAATGACTCACAGCACCCGAAAATCATCATGCTTTCAGATCCTGAGACTCCCGACAGAAGCGACGGACTTATGGGACTCGGCCCTGATCCTCTGCCCGTCATCCGAAGAAATTTATTGCAGCTCGTCAAATGGGGGGCTGATGTTCTCGCAGTTCCGTGCAACACCGCGCATTACTTCATAGACCGCTTCAGGGATGAATTGCCCGTGCCATTGATACACATCGTTGAAGCTACTGTGAACGCCGCAAAGGAATTGAGTCGGGGTAATTGCTCGTGGCTTCTTGCGACAGACGGGACTCAGAAGAGCATGATTTACCCCGAATGCGCGCAGAGAATGAGCTATCATTTTCTCAAGCCCTCACCGAGTCAGCAGGAGCGAGTCCAATTATGTGTGAGAAAAGTTAAAGCCGGAGAAATGAAAACGGCGGGCGAAATAATGAATGACGTTGTGCGTGAATTATGGCGCGAACGTGATGTGCCTGTTACGATGGGCTGTACTGAATTGCCGCTTGCTTATGCTGTTTCGGGACTCCCGGACGAAAAACAGGTTTCGAGCCTAAAGGCGTTAAGTGATGCGTGTATCAATGTGCTTTACGGCGGCTAATGCTATAATCAGCGGAAAATTTCACATGAAGGGATTTGATTCAACACATGCCGTATGAAGACGAACAAGAGTTATCACTGCTTGACATATGGAGCATATTATGGAGGAGAAAAGGATTAATTTTTCTGCTTACGTTTCTTTTCGGGGCGGCTGCTACAATTTATGCGTTCACAGCCCCGTTCATTTACAGGGGGGAAAGCAAGGTTCTTCCTCCCGGGAGCAGAAGCGGCGGTTTAATGGCGCAGCTTGGAGGAATTGCGGATTTCATGGGGTTCTCAAGCGCGAGTTCAGGCGGGCAGATGTTAATAGGCGTTTTGAAAAGCAACAGTGTAGTTGATGCTGTAATCAAAAAGTTTAACCTTGAGGAATATTACGAGGAGGAAATACGGCTTCACCTGAGGCGGACTGTGCTTGGCAACCTTGAAGCGACAGAAGACAGAGAAAGCGGAGTCGTTACGATAGCATATCTCGATGAAGACCCGAAGAAAGCTGCTGACATAGCGAATGAATTTGTTGACCAGCTTCAAGCAAAGATGAGGGATATGTCATACAAAGACGCGCTTGAACGGCGTGAATTTTTCGAGAATCAGCTGAAACAGGCAGAAGAGCAGTTACACGACGCAGAACAGGACATGATGAAATATCAGCAGAACAGCGGAGTACTTTCGCTTGGTTCACAGACAGCCTCACTTCTCGGATCAATAGCTTCACTCAGGAATCAGATTGCCGCGAAAAACGTAGAAATCTCATCGCTCGCAAGCTATGCCCGTGAAGATAATCCCCGTCTCAAACTCGCGCGTTCACAGCTTGATGCCATGACTAAAGAGCTTCACAGGCTTGAGGAAGAACAGAAGCGCACAGAAAGACGGCAGGGAAGAGTCCTCTCAGGGGATATTCTTTCCTCGCTTGGGAATGTCCCGGAACTCAGTGTTGAGTATATGCGCCGTGACCGTAACTTGAGATTCGCAAACGTGAAATATGATACGATGCTGAGGCAGTACGAGAACGCAAAACTTTCTGAGGCAAGCGACTTCTCAACAGTTCAGATAATAGACCGCGCAACCCCGCCCGACTGGAAATATAAACCGCGCCGCGCAGTAATCATGATTATCGGCACAGTGATGGGCTTTTCTCTGGGAGTTTTCATAGCGTTCATAACAGCCCACATAAAAGCCGTAAAAGAATCCCGCGATGATTATTACGACGATTAAGCGAAAAATTTTCCCCCCGGCATAAAACACCAGGGGGATTTTTTTGTGTCTTTACCTTCCTGACTGCTGGCGGTAATTTAATGCTTCAGCGACATGTTTTTTCTGCAAGTCTTCATCACCGGCAAGATCCGCAATAGTCCTCGAAACTTTAAGCACTCTGCTCATTCCGCGCCCGGACAAGTTGAATCTCGCGGCGGCTTTTGCCAGAAATGAGCGTGTATCGTCGTCAAGAGTCAAACATCTTTTCACTAACTTTTCGGGTATTTCAGCGTTGCACGTGTAGCCGTATTCCTTCCAGCGTTCAATCTGAATATTTCTCGCATTGATTACGCGTTTTCGTATTGACGCGCTCGGCTCTGATGACATGCCTTTGTTGTCGAGCGACAATAATTCTTCAGGCGTTAATTTCGGCACGGCTATTTGTAGGTCAATCCTGTCCATGATAGGCCCGGAAAGTTTGCGTTTGTAGCGTTCAATCTCGTACTGTGAACATTTGCAGGGTGTTACGGGGTCTCCGAGATAACCGCACGCACATGGATTAGCCGCAAGAATCAGCAGCACACGCGAAGGATATGTTACCGAACCTGAAGCGCGGCTCACAACTATTTGGCCGTCCTCAATCGGTGCGCGCAGACTCTCGGTCAAATCCCGGTGAAACTCTGTATACTCATCAAGGAACAAAACTCCTCTGTGAGCAAGTGAGACTTCACCCGGGCGCAAGTCAAAACCTCCTCCGCAAATTGACACAGTGCTTGCTGTGAAATGTACTGTCCTGAAGGGGCGAGTCCTTCCCGGCTCCGGCTTCATTCCCAAAGTACTGCGTACTAAGAGAGTCTCTACAAGTTCGTCATCAGTGAGAGGGGGCAAAATTCCGGCGATAGCTTTTGCGATTAGAGTCTTGCCGCTTCCGGGAGAACCTACAAGCAACAAATTGTGATGGCCTGCCGCGGCAATTTCTGCTGCTCTTTTTGCCTGCATTTGTCCTTTTATGTCTGCGAAATCAGGATCAGCGTTAATCTTTGCTTCCGGGATATATGCGGGCGGCAACGGGCGGGGCTTTTCTTCCCCCTTAAGCATCATTACGAGTTCGGACAAATTATCAGCGCAATATGCTTCGACTCCCTGAACTAACGCGACTTCCTCGGCATTTTCTGACGGGATATAGAGCGGTATATTCTTCTGACGCGCAAGAAACGCGGCCGGAACAGCTCCACGCACGCGCCGTAACCGTCCGTCAAGCGCAAGTTCTCCCATGTATAACGCCTTGGGACATTGCTTCAACGCGCCCATAGCCGAAATCATTCCCAGCGCAATCGGCAAATCAAGCAATGCGCCTTCTTTGGGTATGTCAGCGGGAGCAAGGTTGACGGAAATTCTGCCCTTGAGATTCAGTCCCAATGACTTCAGAGCAGACCTTACGCGCTCCTTTGACTCTCTCACGGCTGTATCAGGCATTCCGACAATGTTCACCGCAAAAAGCCCCCCGGTGATTTCTACCTCTACTTCAACCGGGATTGCCTCCATTCCCCTTAACGTTACGCCGGGTATACCGCTCATGATTTGCGCCTTCTCCTGATGTAGAGAATATATCCTCCTGCAATCAGCACAGCGAGTCCGACACATGCAAGCGTTATCACATGCAGATATTCTTTCAGCAAGTCTTGATGTTCACCGAGAAGATAGCCCGCGAATGTCAGAACTATAACCCACGCGCCCGCCCCGATTGTCGTGAAGAGCATAAATGTTTTCATCGGCATACGCGCAATCCCCGCAGGAAGTGAGATATACTGACGGATTACAGGCAGCAATCTTCCTACGAGCGTGCTTACATGGCCGTGTTTCTGAAAAAATTTGTCGGCTTTGTCGATTGATTCCTCTGAGATGAAGAAATATTTTCCGTACTTCAGCAATAACGGCCGGCCTAACTTCACCGCAAGCCAGTAATTGAACAGCGCGCCCAATAAACTCCCGGCAATACCTGCAAGAAGAACGAGCGTTAAAGACATTTCACCTTTCCACGCCAAATAACCCGCCGGGGGCATGACAACTTCACTGGGAAAAGGGAAAAAAGACGATTCAAGGAACATCAGCGATACAATGCCGGTATAGCCCATTCTGCCAATGGTATCAACAAGCCATGCAGTGAGCGCGCTAAGTATGTGCATCAGAGTCCAAGCTCCTCTTTTACTGACGGATCATAGGCGATATTCCCGCCCATTTCCTCAAGTTTTTTCTGTGAATGAGTCGCTGATATGAATCGTATTGTCCCTGAGCTGCTCCTCATGCAAAGAGAACTCGTCTCAATATGCGCGCCGTGATAATGTACCCCGCGCAATAAATCACCGTCAGAACCTCCCGCCGCCGCAAAAAATACATTATCGCTCTTCACAAGATCGTCAATCGTCAAGACTGTATCACGTGTCAATCCGCGCTCTTTTGCCCGCGCTTCATCGTCATCATTCCTGAAATATGGCTGGCACTGCATGTTAGCATCAAGGCACTTCATAGCGCACGCAGTAATCACAGCTTCAGGAGATCCGCCGATTCCGAGAAGTATATCTGCTGTCTCATGGCCGGGCAGACTCGTCATCAACGCGCCAGCTACATCACCGTCACCAATGAGCCGGACTCTTGCACCCATTTTCCTGACGCGCTGAAGTATATCGTTGTTTCTCGGACGGTCAAGCATTACAACAGTAGTCTCTTCTATCTTTTTGCCTTTTGCTTTTGCTACGATTCTCACGTTAAATTCTATTGGTGCTTGAATGTCGATATATCCGGCTGCCTCAGGGCCTGTAACAATTTTGTTGAGGTAGAATAGATTATCAGGGCTGAACATTGAGCCTCTCGGAGCCGCGGCGATTACGCTTATTGCGCCGTCCTGCCCTTGCGCCATTAATCGAGTCCCGTCTATAGGGTCAACAGCTATATCAACTTCAGGGCCTTCACCTGTTCCGACTTCCTCGCCGTTGAAGAGCATGGGAGCTTCATCCTTTTCACCCTCGCCGATAACTACAACGCCTTTCATCGCGACTCCGTGCAAAACGTAGCGCATAGCCTCAACTGCAGCGCGGTCAACCTCGTTTTTGTCGCCGAGTCCGAACCAACGCCCCGAAGCCATAACAGCAGCTTCAGCAGAACGCACTAACTCCATAGCAAGATTCTTGTCCTGTGCGAACAATGCCATGATAAATTTTCCCTCCGTGATAAATATTTTTGTGTGATGAGCCTGATTATATCCTAAACAGGATTATATTTGCAGAAAAAAAACAGGGCGGGAGTTTGTGAATTTCTCCTGCCCCGGTGATTTATGCTTTGTGTTTGCTGCTTATGAATTACTCGGTTAAAGGTTCACCCCTGTATTTCATTGTAGCAGCGTAATACTTATACAGAGAAATCACAGCGCGCTTGAGATCGTCATCGATATTTTCGCCGTCATTTTCAGCCTGCATTACGGCATCAGCATATGAGAGGGCAGAAATTTTCACGGGGAAATTCTCTCCTTTGCCTGTTGTGATTCTAACGCTGTAGACTTTTCCGAGCTTGTGCGCCGAAATCCCGCCGATTGTGATTACGTACCTGTTATTTTGCGGGTCATATACGGCCATGTTTTTTGTGCCGTCAAATTCGTTGTCACTGTCCGTAATATATGCGGTGATATTTCCTGTCTCATTTCCGGGCGTTAAGTATATGTTGAGTGTTGTTTCTGATTCAAGCTCAAGGTCAAACATAAGCGACTCGATTCCTGAGCCTTCAATGTCTTTGCTGAGTGCATACGCTTCAAGTTTGGCTTTGATGTCCGCGCTGTCTGAGTCGATGTTCTTATTCACGCATTCGATTTCCGCGTGGTCGGTGCCAATGTCCCAGCTGTTATATCTCGAAAGAGGAATCTGCACGTAATGCCCGTAATCTTTTATGGCTTCAGCGAGCGCAACGAGGTCCGGGGATTTTGCGCTAAGATCCGTGCTTGAGATTATTGCGTCAAGGTAGTCTGTTACCCTGCAATCCTGAACGGCGGCCATGTTTCTCGTGTCATTGCTGTAACAGAACATTGCGGTGATTGTGTCTGCCATCTGCACGGAATTTATGTAGCATGTGAAGCGGTAATCATCGCCAGCTTTCTCGGCATTGCTGAACATTTCCGGGCTTCCTGTCTTGCTGTTGACGGTGAAGTCTGTGTATGCTCCTTCTGTGTTGGTGCTTGCGGGTACATTTGCGTAGAAGTCGAGTCCTAACTGCCCGCTGAGTATGAGCGAGTGTGATGTGAACGAGGGAAGGCCGTCCATATTGCCGTGAATGATTCTGACGTTTGAGTCGGCTGTGATGGAATTGGGCGTAAGGCTTGGGCAGTTCCGGAGGTCGAGTTCTGAGAGCTGGTTGTTGTTGCATTGCAGACTCTGTAAAGCGGCGTTGTTGCTCAGGTCAAGTGCTGCAATCTGGTTATTCCCGCAGTACAGACTCGTCAAAGCGGTGTTGCTGTTTAAGTCAAGTGCTGTCAGCTGGTTGCTGTAGCAGGTCAGATACGTTAATTTTGTGTTATTGCTCACGTCAAGGGCTGTCAGAGCGTTGCTGTAGCAGTTCAGATACGTTAATTCCGTGTTATTGCTCACGTCAAGGGCTGTCAGCTGGTTGTTGTCGCAGTACAGATACTCTAACGCGGTGAAATACTCAATCCCCTTCAGGCTTGAAATACCCTGTCCGCTGACATCGATACTTGTTGCCGCCTTTATGCTGAGATACCCGTCATTGTCCGTGTCAAGATCATTGCTGATATACGCCCTGAACTTTTCATCCGGGAAAATTGTCCCGTTAATCTCAATGAATAATGAAAAGTCCGAAAGTGTTACGTCCATAACCTTATCTTCGTAGCTTGTCTTGTAATTGTAGGTTACTTTCGACGGAAATGAGGCAAAACGCGCTGTGCCGTCCGCGTATGATACTGTGATTGCCGCGTCGCTTGAGTCTTTTGCCGCAACATCTGAAATATTAGCGATCTTATCCGCTGAAATGTCCCAGCTGAATATATGCTCGTATGGGTATGTCGCATCGCCTGTGTAGATGATGTTTGAGCCTGAAGTATTCTGCCCGTTGCAGATCAGATACTCTAACGCGGTGTTTTTGCTCACGTCAAGGGCTGTCAGCTGGTTGCCATAGCACCGCAGACGCGTTAAAGCGGTGTTGCTGCTCACGTCAAGTTCTGTCAGCTTGTTGTCGAAGCAGAACAGATAGTCTAACGCGGTGTTTTTGCTCACGTCAAGTGATGTAAGCTGGTTGCTGTGGCAGTATAGATCCTCTAACGCGGTGTTTTTGCTCACGTCAAGGGCTGTCAGCTGGTTACTGTCGCAGTCCAGATACGTTAAAGCTGTGTTGCTGCTCACGTCAAGGGCTGTCAGCTGATTGCTGTAGCAGGTCAGATACTCTAACGCGGTGCTGCTGCTCACGTCAAGGGCTGTAAGCTGGTTGTTGTAGCAGCTCAGATGCGTCAATTTTGTGTTCTTGCTAACGTCAAGGGCTGTAAGCTGGTTGTTGTCGCATTCCAGATACTTTAACGCGGTGCTGCTGCTCACGTCAAGGGCTGTCAGATCGTTACTGTAGCATTGCAGATCCGTTAATTCCGTGTTATTGCTCACGTCAAGGGCTGTCAGAGCGTTGCTGTAGCAGTTCAGATACTCTAACGCGGGGTTGTTGCTAACGTCAAGGGCTGTAAGCTGGTTGTTGTCGCAGTACAGATACTCTAACGCGGTGAAATACTCAATACCCTTCAGGCTTGAAATACCCTGTCCGCTGACATTGATATCTGCTACAGCCGCAATCTCTTCTTCGCTGAGAGAGCCGTTTTTGTCCGTGTCAAGCTCATCGCTGACATACGCCCTGAACTTTTCATCCGGGAAATTCTGCGCATTAATCTCTACACTTTCAGTACAAAACGCACAAGACGCAGGAAGCACAGCAAGCACATACAACACAAACAGCGCAATGAATCTCTTCATGCTTAATTCCTCCTAAATAGATATTTTTTTGTTGAACATTGCACGTGTGAGAGTATATCATTCAGCGTGATGCACGGCAAAAATTCCACTGTGAGTCTGACTCCTGCCCAATTAATATATTTGCGGAAAAAAAACAGGGCGGGAGTTTGTGAATTTCTCCTGCCCCGATGGTTTATATTCTCGGAAGCCTTGTGTCTGCTTCTGCTCCTGTTGTGTGTCCTGCCTCGTCGCCGCTTCCTTCACCGCTTGCTGTGATTACGTCCTCAGCGTCAAAGAGTATCACTTCAGCTTCGGGGGATTCATATTTCGCTTTCATCCTGCAAACCTCCTTCCGTTGATGCTTACGAAAAATCGCAACGCATGAAAGTATACCGCAATGTGAAAAAATATTCACGGAAAACGAATCACTCTGTGAATGTCGGATCTCTGTATGTCATTGTCGCTATGTAATACTTGTACAGAGAAATCACAGCGCGTTTGAGATCATCATCAATATTTTCGCCGTCATTTTCTGCCTGCATTACGCCGTTCGCATACGACAGCGCAGACATCTTCACGGTGAAGCCGCTTCCTTTGCCTGTTGTGATGCTGACTGTGTAGAATCTTCCGAGCTTGTGCGCTGAAATCCCGCCGATTGTTACAACGTACGCATTCTCAGAAGGATCATACACGGCCATGTTCGTTTTGCCGTCAAAGTCGCCGTAATCGTCCGTAATATATGCGCTGACATTTCCCGCGTCATTTCCGGGCGTGAGATATATGTTCAGCGTAATCTCCGAGTCAAGCTCAAGGTCATACGTTAATTTTTCGATTCCTGAGCCTTCAATGTCTTTGCTGAGTGCATACGCTTGGAGTTTTGTTTTGACATCTGCGCTGTCTGAGTCGATGTTCTTATTCACGCATTCGATTTCCGCGTGGTCGGTGCCAATGTCCCAGCTGTTATATCTCGAAAGAGGAATCTGCACGTAATGCCCGTAATCTTTTATGGCTTCAGCGAGCGCAACGAGGTCCGGGGATTTTGCGCTAAGATCCGTGCTTGAGATTATTGCGTCAAGGTAGTCTGTTACCCTGCAATCCTGAACGGCGGCCATGTTTCTCGTGTCATTGCTGTAACAGAACATTGCGGTGATTGTGTCTGCCATCTGCACGGAATTTATGTAGCACGTGAATCTGTAATCATCACCAACTTTATCGGCATTGCTGAACATTTCCGGGCTTCCTGTTTTGTCGTTGACCGTGAAATCTGTGTATGCTCCGTTTGTGTTAGTGCTTGCGGGTACATTTGCGTAGAAGTCGAGTCCTAACTGCCCGCTGAGGATGAGCGAGTGATCCGTGAATGAGGGAAGGCCGTCCCGCGTGCCGTGAGTGATTATGATGTCTGAGTCGGCGGTGAGATAATCAGGGGCAAGGCTTGTGCAGTTGCTGATGTCGAGTCCGGCAAGCTGATTGTTGGCACAGTTCAGATACGTTAAAGCTGTGTTATTGCTTACGTCAAGAGAGGTCATCTGATTTCTGCCGCAGTTCAGATACGTCAATGCGGTGTTATTGCTCACGTCAAGAGTCGCAATCTTGTTGTTGTTGCAGTTCAGCCTCGTCAATGCGGTGTTGTTGCTAACGTCAAGTTCTGTAAGCTGGTTGTCATTGCAGTACAGAATCTTTAACCCGGTGAAAAGCTCAATTCCCTTCAGGCTTGAAATACGTTGTCCGCTGACATCAAGAAATGTTGTCGCCTTTATCGCTGTCATCTCTTCTTCGCTGAGATACCCGTCATTGTCTGAGTCAAAATTTTCGGTGATATACGCCCTGAACGCTCCATCCGGGAAAATTGTCGCGTTAATCTCAATGAATAATGAAAAGTCCGACATTGTTACGTCCATTACCCATTTGCTGTTGCCTGTCGCGTAATTGTAGGTTACTGTTGACGGGAGCGAGGCAAACTGAGCAACGCCGTCCGCGTATGTAGCTGTGATTTCCGCATCGTTGGAGTCTTTTGCCGTAAAGTCGGAGATGTTCGTAAAATTGCCGGTGGAAATGTACCCGCTGAAATCTATCTTGTAGGGGGATGATGTATCGCCCGTGAAGATTACGCTGAAGCCTGAAACTTTTTGCCCTGCGCAGGCCAACCCCGTTAAAGCGGTATTGTTGCTCACGTCAAGCGCGGTCAGCTGGTTATTTCCGCAGTCCAGCTCTATTAATGCGGTGTTTTTGCTCACGTCTAGCGCGGTCAGCTGGTTATTGGTGCAGAACAGATACTCCAAAGCGGTATTCTTGCTCACATCAAGTGCGGTCAACTGGTTTCCGTAGCAGTGCAGCCACTTTAAAGCGGTGTTTTTGCTCAGGTCAAGTGCTGTAAGCTGATTGTTTGAGCAGTTCAGATAAGTTATAGCAGTGTTATTGCTTACATCAAGGGCGGTCAGCTGGTTATAATAGCAGGACAGAGTCTGTAACGCGGTGTTGTTGCTAACGTCAAGTTCTGTCAGCTGGTTGCTGTCGCAGGTCAGATACGTTAATTTTGTGTTCTTGCTAACGTCAAGTTCTGTCAGCTGGTTGTTGTAGCAGCGCAGATCCGTTAAAGCCGTAAAGTACTCAACACCCTTCAGGCTGGAAATTCCCTGTGTGTTGACATCGATACCTGTTACAGCCGCAATCTCTTCTTCGCTGAGATACCCGTCATTGTACGTGTCAAGATCATCGCTGACATACGCCCTGAACTTTTCATCCGGGAAAATTGTCGCGTTAATCCCAACGGCTAATGAAAAGTCCGACATTGTTACGTCCATTGCAGTTTTACCTGTCGCGTAATTGTAGGTTACTGTCGACGGGAGCGAGGCAAAACGCGCTGTGCCGTCCGCGTATGATACTGTGATTGCCGCGTCGCTTGAGTCTTTTGCCGCAACATCTGAAATATTAGCGATCTTATCCGCTGAAATGTCCCAGCTGAATATATGCTCGTATGGGTATGTCGCATCTCCTGTGTAGATGATGTTTGAGCCTGAAGTATTCTGCCCGTTGCACTCCAGATTCGACAAATTGCTGTTCTTGCTCACGTCAAGGGCTGTAAGCTGGTTGCTGGAGCAGTTCAGATACGTTAAATTTGTGTTCTTGCTCACGTCAAGGGCTGTCAACTTGTTGTTGGAGCAGTATAGCTGCTGTAACGCGGTGTTTTTGCTCACGTCTAGGGCTGTCAGCTGGTTGCTGTAGCAGTATAGATACGTTAAATTTGTGTTCTTGCTCACGTCAAGGGCTGTAAGCTGGTTGCGGTAGCATTGCAGATCATTTAACGCGGTGCTGCTGCTCACGTCAAGGGCTGTAAGCTGGTTGTAGTAGCAGTATAGAGTCTGTAACGCAGAGTTGTTGCTCACGTCAAGGGCTGTCAGCTTGTTGTTGGAGCAGTACAGCTCCTCTAACGCGGTGTTTTTGCTCACGTCAAGGGCTGTCAGCTGGTTGCTGTAGCAGGTCAGATTCGTTAATTTTGTGTTGTTGCTCACGTCAAGGGCTGTAAGCTGGTTGCTGTAGCATTCCAGCTCCTTTAACGCGGTGCTGCTGCTAACGTCAAGGGCTGTAAGCTGGTTGCCGTAGCATTCCAGCTCCTCTAACGCGGGGTTGTTGCTCACGTCAAGTTCTGTCAGCTGGTTGTCGTGGCAGCTCAGATACGTTAATTTTGTGTTCTTGCTCACGTCAAGGGCTGTAAGCTGGTTGTTGTCGCAGTACAGCTTCTCTAACGCGGTGCTGCTGCTCACGTCAAGTTCTGCCAGCTGGTTGTTGTAGCAGCTCAGATACTCTAACGCGGGGTTGTTGCTCACGTTAAGGGCTGTAAGCTGGTTGTTGTCGCAGTATAGATCCTTTAACGCGGTGTTTTTGCTAACGTCAAGTTCTGTCAGCTGGTTGTTTTCGCAGTTGAGCATCGTTAAAGCAGTGAAATACTCGATACCCTTCAGGTTTGAAATACCCCCGCCGACAGTGATATCTGTTACAGCCGCAATCTCTTCATCGCTGAGATTCCCGTTATAGTCAGTATCACAATTATCGCTGACATACTGCCTGAAGGTTGCATCCGGGAAATTCGTCTCATTAATCGCAACATCTGCCCATGCACGTGGCGCAAAAATCACGCACATGAACACAGACAGAAAACATAATACTGTGAACCGTCTCACAATATTTCCTCCTTTGTGTGAAAATGAAAGAAGTATAGCACGTTCAGACTTTTACGCAAAAAAAATCCCTCGATGCGATTTCCACACCGGGGGCAAATCATATCTCTTACTCCAAGCCGTATTGTTTCAGCAATTGCCTGTAACGTATTTCAACCTCGCTGAGTTTAGGCTCGCTTCGTTTCGGTGCTGGTGCTGAAGATTTCGGCACTGCTGCGTTTGTTGCGTGTGCGCTGACCTGCTGAGAAGGACGCGGGGCGGATGCTTCCTGCTGCTCTGATGATTTCTTCCGGTCTGAGTCTCTCGGCTCTGAGTACGAACGTGCGAGATACGTATCATCCTGTTCAACGAGGAACAAGCGCGGGCCTCTCGGATCATTGTCGGCGGCTCTGTAGCTTCCTCCGTGAACAGGGCATGACGCAGTAGGGCTTCTTCCTTTCGGGAAATAAAGCGGGACTGCCTGACACCCTCCGCGAGCACGATAGCCAGTTGCGCGGCATATTGATACCTTGTCGACTTCTACCCAGTCAGGCGGTGCGGGGAAATTCGCCGGGGTACTCTGCTCTTCAGCGGCGTATGTCATAAACTTTTTCCACACAGGAGCGGCCATTGTTCCGCCGAAAGCACGTTTTCCCATCGACTTGTGGTCATCGCGCCCGACATACACAACCGTTGTGAGTCCGGGAACGCCTCCGCAGAACCATGCGTCAATGAAATCGTTTGACGTTCCTGTCTTGCCGAATGTGTTGATGTTCTTGATTGCCGCGGGCTTTCCTGTTCCTGCCCTCACTGCGTCCTGCATCATTGAGCGCAATGCGTAAGCCGTTTCGGGTCTCATGGCCTGAGTCTCCGCCGTCTGCCGTTTCTCTAACGTATTTCCGTCGCGGTCTTTTATCTCGCGTATCATTAGAGGGACGATTCTTTTTCCGCCGTTGTTAAAGCAGTTGAACGCAACAGCCATTTCAAGCGGTGTCAGACTCGCAGAACCTAGCGCAACCGATAAATCATTAGGCAAATATTTCGTCTCAATTCCCATATTACGCGCCATCTTCACAATTGAGTCCGTTCCTATATATGCCGCGACTCTAACTGCTACGGTGTTGTACGAGCCGACAAGCGCGCGCTGCAACGTAACTTCACCAGAATAGCCCCCGCCGGAATTATGCGGAGACCAGCCCTTGCCCTTGCTGCCTCCCTGCTTGAACGTTATCGGAGCGTCGAGAAAATGATCGCTGGGCATTACGTCTTCTTCCATTGCCGCCGCGTATACAATCGGCTTGAAACTTGAGCCGGGCTGACGGACTGCCTGAGTCGCTCGGTTGAATTTGCTGTCCTTGAAGTCTTTTCCTCCGACAAGTGCTAATACTTCTCCCGTTTCTGACTCTATGCAGACCAACGCGCCCATTACGTTTTTGTTGAGTCCCTGTATACATTCGCGGGCTTTCTCCTGAAGTTTGAGGTCAAGAGTCGTGTATATCTCCATTCCTCCGCTGTAAACTTCATCTTTTCCGTATTTCGGCAATAAGTCATTGAACAGAAGATGAGACACGAAATAAGGAGCCATGTTGAACTCTTCAATCTTGTTTGCGCGGCTTCTGAACTGTAATTCCTCGTCATATGCCGCCTGCCTCTGTTCGGGCGTAATCCAGCCAAGAGTCTCCATTCGTCCGAGAACGTAATTCTGACGGGCTTTAGCGTTGCTTATGCTTGACTGAGGATTATAGCGTCCGGGGTTGGCGATTAATCCCGCGAGTATTGCCGACTGTGCTACGTCTAAATCTCTTGCTGACTTGTCGAAATATGTGCGCGCCGCCGTCTCGACTCCCCATGCGCCCCGGCCGAAATTTATTGTGTTCAGATATAGTTCTAGTATTTTGTCTTTCGGGAAAAGTTTTTCAAGCCTCATTGCGATAATTATCTCTTTTGCCTTGCGCGTTATGCTCTTCTCGTGAGTCAGGAATAAGTTTCGCGCTAACTGCTGTGTGATTGTGCTTGCTCCCTGAACTTTTCCGCCCTCTACAACGTCCGTCCACAACGCACGCAATATCGATCCGATTCTGATTCCTCCGTGCTGGTAGAATGCTGAGTCTTCCGCCGCCAAAACTGCACGTATGATGTTCGGGGACATCTCATGAAGCTCAAGAGGAGTCCTGTTCTCGATGAAGAGCCGCGCAATAACTTCACCGTTACGGTCATACATAATAGATGGAAGACTGTTGCGGGGATTCGCTAATTCGACCATGCTCGGCAAATCCTCAGAAAGTTTCACGACATACCACGCAATTCCCGCGCTTAATGCCCCCGTTGCAAGAAGAACGACAAAAAGAATCGTCATCAGTATAATCTTCATGATTGATACGTGCTTGCGTTTTCGCGGTTTCTGCGAGGGCTTATGCGGGCGCGGTGATTCGTACTCCTGCTCATGCTGAAGTTTACGCTGCCTTTGTCGGTTTCTTAGAAGCATTTCGTCAAGGTCAATGCGGTAATTTGTATCATTGTCCCCGCGTGAATTTTGCGGGCCGTATCTCTCGTTCATGCAAATTTACCCCTTTGCTTAATGGATTCGTCAATCATATCACAACGAACGCTCAATTATCCGTATCATTCCGCCCCTGCGCTCGTAACCTGTCTCGTAAACGTCCTCAAGTCTGAACCATTGATATTCGCCGTAAGTTACCGTGAGAATGTTTATGCCATTGTCCGACTCATCGTAGCCGGCGAGGTTGAACCAGTGCCACTGGAAATCATCAAGACGGGGATTCTTGTGATGTAATAATAGGAAAGGAACGGGCAAATTCCGGTCAATCTGATTTGTGATTGCCTGTGCGAAATCGTGATAGGGTACATTCCCGGAAATTCCTTCGAGGATCAAGCGTGTGTTATCTGCGTGAGTCATGTAATCGTAGAAGCCGCAAATATACGTTTCGAGCAAATCGACTCCGTGATAGCGGGGATAAAGATACGGCTTCATTGATGATGCGAACTTCACGAAATCGGAGCGCGATAACTTTTCGGGGTCATAAGGGTATAGCGATCTGTATTCGTCGCGGCGTGAAAGAAATATGCACGTGTCGCAGGCTGTTACGGCAGCACATCCGCCCATGTTCATATCCCATTCGGGCAGCCAGTCCTGATTTCCTCCGGGAGCGTCTTCAATCATAAAGTAGCCTAAAATTTTTCTGCGTGTCAATTTCTGAATCACCTCTGTGAAAATTTTTCGGCCAATATTTTATAGCGTCAACGTGAAAATAAACCCTTCCGGCAATTTTTGACTCAACTGAAAATTTTTGCTACAGCTTTCTTCAGCTTGTCGCGTTTTGCGTTTCTCCTGCTCGTGAAAATAGTTTTCAGAATTGATTGCGCCTGAATATGTCCCTGTCTTGCGGCTCTGTGATACCATTTCACGGCCTCAAAGAGATTCGCCCTCACTCCGTCCCCGTCATAATACATACTCCCTAACATGAATTGCGCCTGGATATGTCCCTGTTCCGCCGCTTTCTTGTACCAATATACAGCCTTCCCATAATCCCCGGCTCGCTGATACTTCCTCCCTAATTTATGGCCGTCTTGCGCTTTGAGTGTTTGACTTTGTGCTTCAAGCTGCCTTTGAGATTCGTCGGTCTGATTTGTCTGTTCTTCTCTTTGTGTTTTTTCCTCTGCATTGTGATTTTCTTCTTGAGTTTGCGATTCGTCATTGTGAGTTTCAGTCTTGGATTCAATTTCTGACAAACTCAATTTTTCATCATCGTTTTTATCCTGCTTACTGCGTTTTTCAATCACCAGAGCAGACAACACAACTGCAAAAATAATCCCCGCGATAATTTCATACATTGATTAATAACCCTCCGAAAAAATTATATCCCGCTGTGCTAAAATATCTCACGTTTTCACAATCACGAAAGGAAGATTTTTTCACATGGCAGACATAATCGGACTCACCTGCACACAGTGCAAAAGACGCAATTACACAACAACCGTCAACAAAAAGAAGCAGGCAAAGAAACTTGAACTCAAGAAATACTGCAAATGGTGCAACGCTTCAACGCTTCACAAGGAATCAAAGTAGTGTTGCCAAAAGTTTAACCGTGTTGTAAAATTCAGCCCGTAATT
Organism: uncultured Fretibacterium sp.; assembly: GCA_946183145.1. GTDB lineage: Bacteria > Synergistota > Synergistia > Synergistales > Aminobacteriaceae > JAFUXM01. The sequence goes on from CAMGZM010000002.1 coordinate 134,515, forward strand.
TTCACGCAGGTCCGTGGCTCAATTGGCAGAGCACTGGTCTCCAAAACCGGGGGCTGCAGGTTCGAGTCCTGCCGGGCCTGCCATTTCTTTATCATAAGGACAAAGCATAATGGCAAAATCATCAGCAGAGAAACCCACAAAAATGTCTTCGCTAATGAACTTCATACGTGAAGCAAAAGCCGAACTCAAAAAAGTTACTTGGCCTACGCGCAGACAAATATGGTACTGGACGCTAGTTGTTATAGTCTTTACACTTTGCGTTTCATTGTATCTTGGTCTGGTTGATTTCCTTCTTGCGTGGATATTCCGCGCTCTTCTGGGTTAAGGTAATATCATGCCGGGCGAACGTAAATGGTATGTTGTGCAGACATATGCGAGCTATGAGAAGCGTGTGAAGGACGATCTCACCCAGCGCATAAAGGCCATGAAGATGCAGGACAAAATCTTCACGGTACTGATACCGACTGAGACAAACACGGTCATCAAAGACGGAAAAAGCCGCGAGGTTACGCGCAAACTTTATCCCGGCTATGTCATGATTGAGATGGTTCTTGACGAGCAGTCATGGTACACAGTCAGGCACACTCCCGGCGTAACTGGCTTCATTGGCGCGGGGACTCACCCTATGCCGCTGTCGGAAGATGAAGTAGAAAAAATAATGTCCGGCATGAAGAAGTCAGAAGAAAGCCCTAAAGTAGAAATTGACCTCAAGCCCGGCGACACAGTGAGAGTTACAGCAGAAGGAGTCAGAAAAGGTTTCACGGGGCCAGTAGTAGAAATCAACGCGAGAAAAGGCAAAGTGAAATTCAAGAATGACATGCTGGGCGGATCAATAGTTGAGATAGATTACAAAGACCTTGAGAAAATTTAGGGTCTTGAGTAACAGACAGAAAGGAAAATTTTTATCATGGCTAAGAAAGTTGTAGGGCAGATAAAATTGCAATTGCCCGCCGGAAAAGCAACGCCCGCGCCCCCTGTAGGCCCTGCGTTAGGCCAGCACGGTGTGAATATTATGGAGTTCTGCAAGCAGTTCAACGCGAAAACTCAGGATCAGGCCGGATTAGTCATTCCCGCAGTTATCACGGTGTATGCTGACAGGAGCTTCACATTCGAGCTTAAGACTCCCCCCGCGGCTGTATTGCTCAAGAAAGCAGCAGGGATTGAGTCAGGCTCAGGAGTGCCGAACAAAACGAAAGTCGGAAAATTAGCCCGCGCAAAAGTCAAAGAGATTGCCGAGCTGAAGATGAAAGACCTTAACGCGAACGATGTCGAGGCCGCTATGAGAATGATAGAAGGCACAGCGCGTTCAATGGGACTCGAAATCACCGACTAATCACGCACAAGCGGAAGGGTAAAATCTAACCCGTTAATCACCGCAGGAGGTAGAAACATGAAGAGAAGCAAGCGTTACAGAGAAGCCGCAAGCAAAATCGAGGAGGGAAAATTATACGGACTCCGCGAGGCTGTAGAGCTTTTCAAGACAATAGCAACGGCAAAATTCAACGAGAGCTTAGAAGTACACGTGCGTTTAGGGATTGACCCCAAACACGCCGACCAGCAGGTAAGAAGCACTGTATCACTTCCTCACGGAACAGGCGTAACGAAAAGAGTCCTCGTAATCACTCAGGGCGAGAAAATCAAAGAGGCTCAGGATGCAGGCGCGGATATAGTCGGAGGAGATGACGTTGTGCAGCAGATTCAGGGCGGATTCATGGACTTTGACGCGGTAATAGCGACTCCCGACATGATGAAGTCCGTCGGCCGTCTCGGTAAAGTCTTAGGCCCGAGGGGATTAATGCCCAGCGCGAAAACAGGAACAGTAACATTTGAGCTTGCCGCCGCAGTAAAAGAGATCAAAGCCGGGCGCGTTGAGTTCAGAGCCGACAAAACCGGAATTACTCACAATGCCGCCGGAAAACGTGATTTCACCGCTGATGACCTTTACGACAATGTGAAAGCGTTATTGCAGGCGATATACAAAGCAAGACCCGCCGCCGTAAAAGGAACATACGTAAGAAGCATCGCAATTGCTCCGACAATGGGGCCGGGGATTCCTGTTGATACAGCATCAGCGCAGAAAGAATTAGCCCTATAGACATTAGCAGCACCGTAAAAATTTTCGACAACATAAATATATATTCCTAAGACAGCAGGGGCTTTTGACGCTTAATCATCCTGCCCAGGAGTGAGAAACTGAGAGTGTAACTGCTCCTCCTGTGTCATAATGGGGGGAGCTTGTTTTTATGAAGGAGGTGAAACACAGAACATGCCGGCAGAAGTGAAATACAGTCTTGTTGACGGGCTGAAGGAAAAATTATCGCGCACTAAGGCCGTTTTTGTCGCAGAATATCGCGGAATGACCGTTGAGCAGAGTACAGCATTGCGCCACAAAGTACGCGAGGCAGGCGGTGAGCTTAAAGTCGCAAAGAATACACTTTTCGCAATCGCCATGAAAGAAGCGGGACTCTCTGAGCTTCCCGAAGATATGACGAAAGGCCCGAACATTTACGCGCTCTGCTATGATGATCCCGTAGCCGTCGCAAAAGTCCTCAAGGATTACGCCAACGACAAAACACAGAAAGCATTTATCCTGAAGGGAGGACAGCTCGAAAATCAGCAGCTGAATTTAGCGCAGTTGATGGCACTCGCGGATCTTCCGTCAAAAGAAGCTCTCAGAGGTCAGGTCGTCAGGACAATCGCCGCGCCTATTTCGGGACTCGTCAACGTTCTTGCGGGAACAATGCGGAATTTCGTTACATGTCTCGATCAGATTCGCGCAAAGAAAGAAGAAACAGCAGCATAGCATCAAAATATTATTATTACGGAGGAAAAATCTATTATGACCAAAGAAGAAATCATCCAGGCTATCGAATCAATGTCAGTGCTTGAGCTTTCAGAACTCGTAAAGGCTCTTGAGGAAAAATTCGGCGTATCAGCTTCAGCAGCTCCCGTTATGATGGCGGCCATGCCTGGCGCAGGCGCAGCAGCAGCTCCCGCAGAAGAGAAGACAGAGTTTGATGTCGTTTACAAAGCTCCCGGCGCAAACAAAATCGCAGTCATCAAGGCAGTGCGTGAAATTACGTCGCTCGGCCTGAAAGAAGCAAAAGAACTCGTTGACAACCCGCCCAAGAACGTAAAAGAAGGCGTGTCAAAGGAAGAGGCTGAAGAGATCCGCAAGAAGCTCGCAGAAGCAGGAGCAGAAGTAGAGGTTAAGTAGTTTGCGAAAAATTGAGGCTCATTGATTCGGGCCTCTTTTCTTTATTGATACGGAGGATTTTTTGCAATGAGCGCACAGAAAGACAAGAAATCACCTCAGGCACCAGACAACAAGAAGAAAATCATTATCGGAGTCATCGCCGTTATCGTACTGCTTAATATCATGTGGACGGTAATGCAGAATAAATTTGCGCCCAAACTTGACGAGGTTAAAGCAGGACTCGCGGAGATTGAACACAGGCTCGACAAAATAGAGCAGGGCGGACTTAATGACGTTGCGAGCCTCAAGGAAGATTTTGCGAAATGGGAAGCTGTATCAAGCCAGTTTTCAGAGAACGTGAAACTTTTGCAGAAAACAGAAGAAGACCGCCTCGCCAATCTTGAAGCACAAGAAGCAGCACTGAAAGCACAGATTGAAGCGCAGAAGGCAAAAGTCGAATCGCTCAGGAAACTTTCAGCAGAGTAACACACAACACAATAGCACACAACACACAACATCACACCTCCTTTCAAGGGATAAGCCCCGGTTGACCATGACCGGGGTTTTTTATGTCTGTGATAATATTTGCGGAGAAAGTGAGAGTGATTGATGATGAATAAATGCACGTCATGCGGCGCACCCCTCGAAATATCCTGCGAGAAATGCCCCTATTGCGGGACTGTTACGCCTTACGGTGAAGAGAAATTCAGAGAGCGGGAGTCAAAACTCAGGGATGACGAACGCAAAAAGGCTCTTGAGAATCTTCCGGCCATGAAGTTTGTCGCAAATTCGTTTGTCGCTGTGCTTTATGTCGTAACAATGGGATTGTATTCGGTGTACTGGTACGCAATGAGACTGAAGCCGCTAAATTCTCTCGGCACAAAATCAAAGCTCCCCGCTTGGCTTGTGGCAGTTTTCGCGGTCATGTATGCGGGATTGTTCCTGTTACCGCCGGAAATCACAGAGTATATTGTCAGCGGAATTGATGAGGAGTCTGCGTATACTGTCTTTGATGTCGTATTGAGCCTCGTTATATTGTCGTCGGGATGGCTGGCGTTCATCACGCGCAAAATTCTTCAGGAACACGCAGCCGGTTTCATGGAGAAATCACAGGCCGTAAACGTTATAGCTCCGTCAGCGTTAATGCTAATACTATTCGGGGCGGGCTATCTTCAAATTCAGGTCAACAAGATGATAAAGATGAACATGTTTTCACCCAAAATCTGACGCAAAAAAAATCCCCGGTTTCATGGCCGACACCCGTAAGGGGCGGGGCTTGCACCGGGGGCGTTTTGTCTCTCGTTACTTCGCGTTCTTCACGTAATCATTTCTTTCACTTAATGCGCGCTCTGCTAGTGTACACGCTCTCATTACGGATTCGAAGTCATGAGTCTTTGCGGCGTTCTCAATATCATTCACGGCGTTTTCTAGTCCCCGCTCAAGTTTACCGCTTGCAGGAGTCGGATCTGAATACTTCACGGACTCCGCGAATCTCATCACATGAGCAATCGCATCCTGACTCATTCCCGCCGTCCTCATCTCGTCAGCAATATAGCCCAGTCGTGAGGACATTGACTCGAGATTTACACGGCCTTCCGCCTGCTGTCGTGACTCAGCGTTTGAGAGCTTCAATTCGGCCATGTTGATCAGTCCCATAGGCACAAGAAACACAACAAGACCGCCGACATGTACGAGTATATATTTCGTTACGCTCCATGAAGCATAAGCGCACCATATAGCCGCCACAATCACAAACAGGAAATATATCCCGCCTAGTATAGCCTTCGAGAAGCTGACAGGGATATTTTTCCCGTTATTGCCCAGCCAAGCTATTCCCGCAAAAATTAACGTCTCAAGAATTAACGCAAACAGCAGAAATCCCGCCGAAATCCAAAACGTTTGGCCGCGCTGTTCCGGCGTCGTAAGGTAATACGCAAAGAATGCCGCCGCTACTCCTATCAACGCCATAATCAGAAATATATTCATGACCTGGCGTATCTTGCTGAAGAATTTTCCCATGATTAACCCTCCTCTATATCTTTTGGCCGCAGTTAGGGCAGAATTTCGCGCCGGGGATTAACGGATTTCCGCAATTTGAGCATACCAGTTTCGCACCGCAGTGAGGGCAGAATTTCGCGCCTGCCGGGACACTCTGACCGCATGACGGACAAACTGAGCCGGAATTATTCACAGGAGGATTTGCAGAAGGTGTTACGGGATTTGCGTTATTCGCGCTATTCGGGTTGATGTACTGCCCCATTTGCGCCGCCATTTGTCCGAACGCTCCGCCCATTCCCATACCTGCGCCTAATCCCATTCCCGCACCCATCAGAGAACCGCCTCCCTCGTTTTTCGCGGCAGACTCCATTACGTCAAATGAGCGTTTCTGCTGGTAGCTCGTTCCCATTACGTTCATGCTTGCACGTTCAGCCATTGCTGATTTCAGCTTCTTTATGCCCTCGTCATCATCAACTACATTCACCGAGCCGAAATAGAAATTCAGCGGCTCAATCCCGTAAAGCGACAATTCAGGGCGTATTCTCTCTACTGCCTCTTTTGACATGTCATCAAGATATGCGCTTATCTCAAAGATTGTTATCTTCTTGTGGGCTATGTATGTCGCTATCATGTCGCCCATACGTGAAAGTATCAAGCCCTTGAAGTATTCCGCTACCTCATCGCGAGTTACTGATGATTTGTTCCCGGAGAGCTTCAGCAAAAACTGCCGGCTGTTGTTGACCCTTATCCCGAACTGCCCGAACGCACGCACGTATATCGGGATCTGATATTCAGGATCACGGAGCATTATGGGATTTTGCGTTCCCCATTTCACGTCAAGAACATCGGCTTTGTTCACAAACCATACGCTCGCTTTGAACGCGCTTTCTCCGCCCGTCGCAAGATTTATCAGCCGTCCTAACATCGGTATGTTGTTGGTTGAAAGTGTATGACGACCCGCACCGAATAAGTCTAACGCCTGACCGTCCTTGAAGAGTATAGCCTCCTGCGTCTCACGCACTACAAGCTGTGTCCAGTTCCCTAACTCATCACTTTTTGCAGGGTTCTTACGGTCAACATACCGCCACGCTAATACATCGTTTGAGTTTATGCTGTCGTCCCATTGCACTATCTGTATTATTGCCATCTCTGCACCATCCTTTTACACAAAAAAACCGCCCGTAATTTTCTCACGGACGGCCGTTATTTTCACCCTTACTTCTTCAATCTCCTGTTGATTTCGTCAAATTCTGAGCGCATTGTTCCGCTCTCAAATACTTTCAGCTCCGGCATCGTTAATCCCGTTACTGCGTCAAATGCCTCCAATCCCGAATGTATCAGCCCGCGCAATTCGCTTGAGCTTCGTACCGTCCTGTATGTGTTATCCGCTAAATCACGGTTCAGCCGCAATTCACGTATGCTAGTCATTAATCCCATCCGCTGACTGTCCAGAAGTTTACCGTATAATTTCGCCGCCTCGATTGTCGTTGCGTTTGATTTGGCGTTCTGTGAGAATGATTTTCTCTGTGCTGAGGTGTAGTCGCTGTTCTTGCTTTTCGACAATGCTTCACGCCTGAGTGTTTCAGCCTCTTTCACGAGTTCCGATAACATTGGCTTGTATTCGCCGTCTATCTTGCGCACTAATCCTTCCTGCGTGTGTATCAGCAAGTCATTCAGCACTAAGTACATTCCCGTGTAACGCTTCGTGATTTCCAGCGTGTTGGTCTCCTTCTGCGACAATTCTTCAAGTTTCGTTACTACGTCTTTCACGTTCTCGAATATCACCGTGTTCTTCAGTATGTCTTCTCCCGTTACTGAATTGAGAAGTATATCTGTCTGCGCGTCCGTAAGGTCTAATCCCATCTCGTGAAGCTCTCCCGTTAATTTCGCCGTCATCGCTGTCATTTCCGCTTCTGTCTTGGTGATTTCGTTCTCGGTTGCTGTGATTTTCGCGTCAATTTTGCCCTTTGTGTTCCGCCAAAAGAAATATGTGCTGTCGGGAGCGGTTATCCTCTCATTTCTCAGCTTGTCAAGCTCGGTGCGTAATGATGTGATTTTTGCACGGAGCTTTACGGCTTCTGTACGCGAATTTCCCGCATCACTTCCCGACAAGATTACTATTGCTCGGTCTAAAAGCTCGTTTATCTTCTTGCTGTTGCTCTCTTTGTCCTCACCAAACCACGCGCTTTCGGGTAATTTGTCGTGCTTGTCCTTCAGCGTCAATGTGTCGTTGAGAGTGTCCGCTAATTTGTCCCAGTTTGACGCTATAATTTCCGGCATCGTGTCATCCTTCACCGTTAATGTCTCGCTTGAAGGCGTTGTGTTGTCAGGGCTGAACCAGCTCATAACATAGTCCGTCATTCCGTCCCATGTGTCTGAAGCGTATTGCGTTACGTCGTCCCAGCTTAATGCGTATGCTGTAGTTGCCTGAAGCATTATTGTTATTGCCGCTATTGTTTTCTTCATGATTTCTTCTTCTCCCTTCTATTTTTTCTTCAATGTTAGATAATTCATGTGAAGATTTTGTGTTACAGTATTCATATTTAGGAGATGATTTTTTCACATGAGAGTTACTATACTTACTAACGGTCCGGGAGAATTATGGGGATGGGTTCGCCCTGTTGCTTCAGAACTGCGCAAGAGAGGGCATTCGATTTCGTTATGGTTACTGCCCTGCCCGTTTTCTTCCGGCCATGAAAGAGAAGCCGCTTCACTTCTCGGTGTCGACAAACTTCAAGGCCCTTCTTCTTTCGCTAATGTATGGCATGATATTTCTGACGAACGTACTGACACAATTATTCAGATGGGAGGAGATATTTCTTTCGGCTTGAGGATGGCTAAATTCTCAAAAGCTCCCCTCACCGTTTACAGCTACAGGCACAAGAATAATATCAGCGGCGCAAATCTCCTCACTGCCTTTAACGTTCAGTCAACAAACAACGCCATTCCAATTGGAGACCTCGTAAAAGATGCCGTAAACATGGACTTTTCACCCAATGCTATTAACTCTTGGGACTGGTACAAAGACATTAATTCACCGCGCATTCTCTTTTTGCCGGGAAGCAGACCCAATATCAGAATGGCCGTCATAAAATGGCTCTGTGAATTACGCGACAAGATTTTACAGCTTATCCCAAACGCTAGAATACGCTCGCTGTTCCCTCAGTTTATGCCAGAATATGAGATTAAGTTATGGCGTGATGAAGGTCTTAACCCCGTAAGAGCCGGAGCGGGTGTTGCTATGAGAAATTCTGATTACGCCGTTACTCAGCCGGGAACTAATAACTTTGAGATGATGCACTCAGGATTACCGGGGATTGTCGTAGCTCCAGAAAAGTTTTTGCCTCATATACCTGTCGCAGGGATTGCAGGAATATTCGCGGGGCTTCCTGTCGTCGGAAATTTCATCAGGAAAAAAGCACTCATTCGCACCGTCAACAACTGGAACGGATTTATCTCCCTCCCTAACAGAACATTCCAGAAAAATATCTTGCGTGAATTATGGGGAAATATTGACGCTGATATGATTGCTCAGTGCGTTAATGATGATATTCATGACGCTGAAGGATTAAAGGCTGTACGTGAGGAGTTATTGAGGCTGTCAGGTGAAAGCGGCGCGGCTCAAAGGCTTTGCGACATTGCTACGGGCAAGGGTGATGTATCATGATTTCTCAGCCCGTCAGAATGCTTTTCTCATACACACGAAAATACAGGCTCAAGATATTTCTTGCTGTCGTCTTCATGCTCGCGTCATCAGGCCTTAACGTAATACCGCCGTATCTCTTTAAGTCCGTCGTTGATGATGTATTAATCTCGAAAAATATTCTCATGCTCAACATCATTTGCGTTGCTGTCATAATCATTTTCGGTGCTAAAGCCGTAACTATGTACCTTCAACGCTACTACATGAACGAGGCAGGCCAAGGGGTTGTTATGGACATTCGCAACTCTCTTTATGACCATATGATGAGAATGAAGCTCGGCACTATTTACGCCTCAAGAACTGGAGACTTGATGAGCAGAATTACGGGTGATGCTTCTACACTTCAGAATATCGTTACTCAGACGGCTATAGATCTTCTGTTCAACCTGATTACTTTTCTCGGAATGTTCGCTTTCATCATCTATATCAACTGGCGGTTAACTTGCCTGATTGTGATTGTGCTTCCGTTCGTGGGTATGTTGCTGTCGTTTGCAGGGAAGAAATTACGCGTTGCAGGCCATAACGTTCAGGAACATTTAGCCGATATTACCGCTACTGCTCAGGAGGCATTTTCAGCCGTGAGGGTTGTACGCTCCTTTGCGAATGAGGACGAAGAATTAGAGCGTTTCAAGATTGCCGGAAAAGGGAATTATGACGCTCTGCTTAAGGCCGTAAGTGTTCAGGGAGTTTTAGCGGGAATAATTGAAGTGTTCCTGATTGTCGCTCTCGCTGTGGTGTTCTGGGTCGGTGGACGGAGCGTTATTGACGGGGAACTTACTCCGGGAGAATTGATTTCCTTCACGGGATATATTGCCTTCATGGTTCAGCCCATAAGAAGCGTCATTAATCAGATGGGATATATTCAGACCGGTATTGCGAGTGCCGAGAGAATTTGCGCTATCCTCAACACTCCAACAGAAAACTATATCAACGCTCCGCATATACCCATAAAAGGAAATTTGCGCTTTGAGCATGTATCTTTCAGCTACGACAAAGGAGAAATTCTCCACGACATAACTCTTGACGTTAAAGCAGGAGGAAAAATCGCCATTGTCGGCCCTACTGGTTCAGGGAAATCTACAATTGCTGACCTCATTCCACGCTTCTATGAGCCGTCGGAAGGTCATATCTTCATTGATGATAATGATACAGCCGATTTCAGCCTCAAAGATTTACGCTCGCAAATTGGTATCGTTCCGCAAGAATGTATACTCATGAGAGGCACAATCGCTTTCAACATCGCTTACGGGTTAAAGCATATCGACATGGACAAAGTCAAAACTGCCGCCGATATTGCTGACATTTCAGCGTTCATTGAGAGTTTGCCCGATGGGTATAATTCCCTCGTCGGTGAACGGGGCGTTACGCTCTCAGGAGGTCAAAGACAACGTATCGCAATCGCTAGAGCCGTAATCAGAGACCCCAGAATACTCATTCTTGACGAAGCTACTAGCTCGCTTGATACTGTCTCGGAACTCGCTGTACAGAAAGCATTAAATCAGGCCATGAATGGACGCACATCAATCATCATAGCTCACAGGTTAAGCACCATCAAGAACGCTGATAAAATCTATGTGCTTAAAGACGGCAGATTTATCGAGTGCGGAAATCATAATCAGCTAATCGCTTTGGGAGGCGTTTATTCTGAACTTTACGGACATCTATAACAAATACATTCTTCATGCTAAAGGATTAAAGCGCAATATACTCTTTGACACGGTATTAACTCCGCTTTCTTGGGGGACTGGGGCTTTCGTCAGCATATCGGATTTCTTGAGGTCTCACGGATTACTTCACACCGAACAGCCATTTTTGCCCGTCATAAGCATAGGCAATCTCACTTACGGAGGAACTAACAAAACTCCCTTCACAATCATGTTAGCTCAATATACAGTCTCAAAAGGTATCAATACGGGAATTGTTACACGCGGATATATGGGAAAAGCTCAGGAAGCTACTATCATCATCAACGGAGAAGGCGAAAGAGATATTACGGGTGATGAAGCTCTCATGATTTCACGGAAATTAACGGGCGTTCCTGTTGCTGTCTCAAAAAGAAGAATTGACGGCATTAACGCTCTGCGTGATTTGGGCGTTCAACTCGTTATCGCTGACGACGCTTTTCAGCATAAATCTATGTTCAGGGACTGCGATATTGTCCTCGTTGATGCTTTATGCCCCTTCGGTAATGGGAAGCTCGCTCCGTCGGGTATCATGAGGGAAAATGTTACAGCATTGAAACGCGCTCATATCGCCGTCATCACTAAGTCGGCCATGTCTCAACCCTCGCAATTACGCAAGGTTTATGACACCGTGAGAAAATTTGTTGACCCGGAATATATTTTCTTGTCGGATATCGTTGCTGACGGGTGGTTATTCTGCACTCCTCATGAAGGCGCAAAGGTATTCGCTTTCTCCGCTACTGGAAGCCCGGAGACTTTCACACGCTCACTTCTTGAGAGGGGCTGTGTAATCACGGGTAATTCTTCCTTCAGAGACCATCACAGATATACTCTTGACGACATCAATACGCTTAATGACTTGGCTGTGAAATCGGGCGCGGAGTTCATGACATGCACCGAAAAAGATTTAGCCAACATAACAGATGACTTGCTGAATAGTTTTGCGCTCCCTCTTGCTGTACCAAAAGTGAAAGTTACTGTTAAGGAGTTCGGGAGATTTGCCGCTAAACTCGCTGAAATCATGAGGCCCAATATCGTCATCGCGTCTAATGGCTATGGCGAGGATGCTATTGCGTCGGTATTGGCCGCGAAAATGAAAACTGCTTATCCCCTCGCTGATGTATCGGCTTTCCCTCTCGTCGGCAATGGTCAGGCTTTCAGGAAATCAGGCGTTAATGTCGTCTCCGCTAAGTCCGTTACTCCGTCCGCTGGTATCCTCAAGTACTCCTTGCGCGAATTGTGGCATGACGTTAAAGCAGGTTTGTTGCGTCAGGTTCGTGAACAGCTCAATGACTGGAAGAATATATCACGCAACATCTTGACCCCTGTTTGTGTCGGGGATGTCTATTTACTCCTCAATACTCTTTGGGGAACGGGCAGAAATCCCCTCTTTGTCGCTACTGCCAAAACCGTATATATCTCTGGACATTGGAGAACTGAACGCACACTCATCAGGAATTTCACACTCAAAACTTGGACTAGAGATCTTCCTACCGCAATACAAATCGGCGGTAATGCTACATATTCAGGTAATCCCATTATGGATTTGCTTGGTGATACTCACTGCGAAAATGGAAACGTAATCCTTCTTTTACCCGGTAGCAGAAAAAGCGCAATTTCTGACGTTGCAACTTTGCTCGGGGCTGTAGAGATTTTAGCCGCTCATGGCTTCACACTCTATAGAATGGTATTAGCTCCTACTCTCGACTTTCACGCGTTCTTCAAGGCTTGCGAGCTTCACGGTTGGTTACATAACGGTAATAATCTCGTGAAACATAATTCCGTCATCAACCTGTCCTATGATGATATTGCTACTGCCTCTGATAATGCGTTAATTCTCTTGGGCATGGGCGGCACCGCTAACCAGTTATGCGCCGGCTTGGGCATCCCCGTTATCGCTCCTGACAATAAAGGAAAACGCGTTCAGAAAAAATTACTCGGAAATTCTGAAATTCTCACAAGTAACAGCCCGATTGCTTTCGCTGAGTGCGCGCTTAACGTTCTTCATGACAAAAAACTTTACTCCTTTATGTCGCACTCCGGCAAATTCAGAATGGGACTTCAAGGAGCTTGCAATAATGTCGTTACGTTTACCCACGAGGCTTTAGGATGGGGCGTTAGGGAAAATGTTTACAGAAGATTGATGCCTTCCGATTGAAGCATGTCATATAACATCGATAACGGCAATCCTACCACATTGTAGTAATCTCCCGTTATTCCCTCGATTAACAGGCTTCCTTTTCCCTGTACTCCGTATCCCCCGGCTTTGTCGTCGCTTTCGCCCGTAGACACGTAGGAAACTATTTCCGCCTCCGTTAAGGCTCGGAATTTCACTAGCGTACTAACTGCACGAACTTCACATTTCCGGCCAATAACACATATTCCCGTTATTACTTCGTGCGTTCGGCCGGAGAGCTTGCGCAACATTCTAACCGCGTCTTTACGGTCTGACGGCTTGCCTAGTATTTCACCATCGATAACTACTACCGTGTCCGCTGATATTATTACGTCCTCAGGATATTTCTCTGCTCCCTTGATGGCTTTTTCCTTGGCTAGTCTCATTGTGCAGGCCTCTGGAGTTTCTTCTGCGCGTCCCTCGTCTATGCAAGGGGTATATTCTCTATATTTTACTCCGATGCGCTCCAGCAATGTTTTTCGCCGCGGACTGCCCGAACTTAATACTATCATGCTAAACCTCTTTTTGTAGTATCGCCAAAAATTAAACGGACATAAATATCTGCTAACATAAAACAGACCGCCGCCCGCTAGCGTTATAATCCTTCGCCAATGTTATCCCGCAGTTTTTTACGTTTGCAACACTGTCCCTACCCCTCAGAACTGTTTAATCACAAACCGCAGTGCTACAGATTAGGATTTACGTCCGCAGATGCCTATATATTTGCGGGTAACGTAGTCTCTATTTCAAGACTTAGGCTAGTCAGCAAAGGCTTTTCTCAAACCTTCGTCTAAAAACGAGGGGTTACTGACTAACACTTCCGCAATTATCCCCATGATTATACAGTATATTCCGAAATATGACCAGTTCTTTACCTTCACTATCCGGCGCATTATCATCAATGATAACAATCCTAGTATAAACGCGCTCGCACAGCCTATTATCCCGTACTCTGGAAGATATAACGCTCCCGTTCCTCGTAACGCCTTCAGAAATTCTAGCATCACAGCTCCTAATATCGCAGGTATAGAGATCAAGAATGAATAACGAAATGCCTCGCTTATTCCCATTCCCATTATCATACACGCAAATATACTCATCCCTGAACGTGATACTCCGGGTAATACCGCTATCCCCTGCGCTATTCCTACTGCTATTGAGAGCGTCAGCAAGTTGAAGTTTCGAGGACGCGCCATTATCGGCATCAGTAACAGTATTATACCCGTAAATATTTCTCCCGCTCCTACTAGCGTTATGTTCTGTGAAATTCTTTCTACTGTAGGCTTCAGCAATATACCGATTATTCCAGTGATTAATGTCGTCAGGATTATCGACCACCCATATATCCAGCCTGATTTACGCTCACCAGTCCAACCCCTGAACCAGTCAACCAATATCATCAATATATCGTGCTTGAAGTATATTACCGTCGCTAATAACGTCGCAAAATGTAACAGTATATCATACGTCAGCATATTCTCTGACATTCCCATATATATCTGCATTATCGCCAAATGCCCAGAACTGCTTATCGGCAGAAATTCACATATCCCCTGTATTACTCCCAGTATTATCGACTGCATTCTAGAAAAACTCCTTCTCGTAGATATTCGTGTTGTCCCGCGTCTTCACGCTCACTATCGGCATTATCACCGCAAACGAACTGTTACGCTTACGCAATACATCTCGCACCCGCGTACGAATTGCCTTCTTCAGGGCTTCCGCGTTCGCACGGTGGCCGGATAATTCCTGCGCTGTCTGCTCACTCACCGCGTACAGCTCCTTGAAGATGTCCGCGCTGTCCTCAGAGATAAATACCCCCTGCGTCTCTATCGCTACTGGAGCTATCAGTTTACCACGCTCGTCTACCGTTAATGACACCGCTATTACTCCGTCTTCCGCTAGTTCTCGGCGTTCCTTCAGCACTTCAGACTTTATGCTTCCAGCCGCATTCCCGTCCACTATTACAGCTCCGCTCTGCACATGGCCGTGCTTCTTGGGAGGCGTATTCGGCGTGAACGTCAGTATATCCCCGTTCACCAGCAGAAATATATTGTGCGGATTTATACCCACTTCCTGCGCTAATTGCGAATGTCTCACTAGGTGCTTGTACTCGCCGTGTATGGGCACGAAATACTGCGGCCGCGTTAGGTTCAGCATTATCTTCAGCTCTTCGCTTGACGCATGGCCTGATACGTGAATTTGACGCTCCTTCTCGTACACTACTTCACACCCCTGCGAAAATAATCGGTTCACCGTGTTGTTCACTAACTTCTCGTTGCCCGGTATTACTGACGCTAAGAGAAATACTACGTCGTGTTCTCCTAACTCAATTAATCGGTTCTCGCCCCGGCTCATCGTTACAAGTCCCGAAAATGGCTCGCCCTGACTTCCCGTCGTTACTATTACTAGCTGATTGTCGGAGTACTTCCAGATCTCTTCCATTGAGATTATCATCTTGCTGTCGATTTTCAGATAACCTGTCTCACGCGCTAATTCCGCGTTACGTATCATGCTCCGTCCCATAAACGCAATTTTACGGTTAAACCTTGAAGCTACATCCGCTACCTGCTGTATCCTGTGCACGTTGCTCGCAAATGACGAGATTATTATCCGCCGTGTTCGGTACTGCCGGAATAATGTATCAAGCGTCCCCGTGATTATTCGTTCGGAGGGCGTTATTCCCTTGCGTTCGGCGTTCGTGCTGTCCGAACATAACAGCATTACTCCTTTGTCGCCTTCCTCTGCTAATGCTCCGTAATCCGTTATACGGCCATCTATCGGCGTGCTGTCCAGCTTGAAATCTCCAGTGTGAATTATTCGGCCTAATGGCGTCTCTATGCTTAATGCTACTCCGTCAGGGATTGAATGCGCTACCGCTATAAACCGTACTGTGAATACTCCGATTTTGATGACATCCCCGGCTCGGATTTCATGATATTCGGGGCGTAATGTTGGTACGTCATCCTGCAACTTGTTACGGATTAATCCTAGTGTCAGCTGTGTTCCGTATAATGGCACTCGCAAGCGCGGTAATACATAGGGTAGCCCGCCCGTGTGGTCTTCATGGCCGTGCGTTATGATTATCGCCTTGATTTTCTCACGGTTATGCTCCAAATATGTTATGTCCGGCACTATGTAATCTACCCCGGGCAATTCACTGTCAGGAAACTTCAGCCCGCAGTCTATCACTATCATTTCTTCGCCGTATTCAAGAACATACATATTCTTGCCGATTTCTCCCAATCCCCCCAATGCTATAAAGTTTAACCGCTCTGTGTCGGCTGTCCTGTTCCGATGATAGTTTCTTCCCATATATTTGCCTCCTTAAAATAATTTATCGCTCCGATTTATTCCGGGCGTTTGTATTCTTACTTCCGTTACCGCTGTATTTCCCCTCTCATCACTCGCGCTTACTGTGTGTTCTCCGTCAGATATATTACTGTACATTATCCGCCCGGCTTCCGTTGTTCCTGTATATTTCCCGTCTATATACCATGAAATAATCCCTTTTGCGCCTTCTGCCTTTAACGGGATTTTTCGCTCAGTGTCATACGGCGTTGCTATGTATGATGCTCCGGGGATCGGTGAGACTATATTCAGGCGGGATTTCGCGCTTCCTTCATGCGTCAAGGCTGAGGGAAGATTTACAGCCCCTTTCACCGTATGAATATTACACGGCGTTGTTTGCGTTATATCACTTACCGCGTAATCATTCCTCGTTACGGGACATAAGGCCGTCGGAGGCTTCCCAGATAATGCACATACCTTGCGTACTGTTACGCTTGATGGCTGTGTGTACCATGATGATTTTACCGTTACAGCCCGCAATATCTTCAACGCTACGGGAGATGATACCTGCGCTCCGATTAACCCCGGCCATGATGAGCCGTCTGGATTTCCGCACCATACGCACACCGTGTATTCCGGCGTATATGCACATGCCCACGCATCTCGCAACCCGTATGATGTTCCCGTCTTCACAGCATAATTCTTGCGCCCGTCATGTCTCAATATCTCGCTGATTATCCATGTTCCCCCCTCCGTCGCTTTTCGTGAGGGAATTGATACATCTTCCGTCAGCAGTCTCAACTTTCGGTGTATGCCTCCTGACGCAAGGCATGTATACGCTTCTAGCTCCTCTAGTAATGTTACGTCGCATCCTCCCAAGATTAACGCATCTCCGTAATATTCGGCACTGTTCACCAAATGACTATAGCCCATCGCACGAAGATACGTCAGCACATGGCCTTTCCCCGTCATTCGCATAACCCTCACCGCAGGCGCATTCAAACTCTCGTGAAGGGCTGTTCTCGCTGTTACCGCTCCCCTGTATGTCAGGTCAAAATTCCGCGGCGCACGTCCCAAAAATTCATACGGCGTATCATACAGCATTGTTGACGGCGTTAATATCCCTGTCTCAACCGCACATAAATACGCAAACGGCTTTAACGTTGAACCAGGCGAGCGCAGAGATCTTCCGCAGTCTACCCAATCACCAGCATACGAAAACCGCGCATTACCTACCCATGACACTATATCACCCGTATCATTCTCCACTATTCCGGCTGAATACGTTATACCATCAGGCAGTTCCTCAAGCCCACTGCGTAATATCCCCTCCAGCTTCGTCTGAAGCTCAATGTTCAGGCACGTATTGTACTTTCGTGTGTGATTGGGATGTGAGGACTGTATCAGCTCCGTATAGTGATATGCTCTTGACGGTAAACTGTATTTCTTCTGGGGAAGTTCCTCAAGCCGGGCGCGTAAGGCTGTATCATGCGTAAATACTTTCTTGCGTTCCATCAGCGATATGATTTCGTTGCGGCGTTTAAGCGCGTTACGGGGGTATTTGTCTGGGCGGTATAATGTCGGGCCTTTAAGCATTCCGATTAGCATACACGCTTCACCGGGGGAAATCTGAGACGCGTTTTTGCCGAAATATATCAATGATGCCGCCTGTACTCCCCTGATATTCCCTCCGAACGGCGCTAGGTTCAAATATGCCTCTAGTATTTCGTCCTTCGTCAGATATTGTTCGAGCTTCACCGCCATCATAAACTCTCGCAGTTTTGTTGACAGCGTTCGCTTTCTGCCTTCACGTTCTGATACGGCCATGCGGATTACCTGCGATGTTATTGTTGATGCCCCTGATACCGTGTCAAATCTCGTTATGTCCTGAAATACCGCCCTCATCAATGATAGTACGTCCACTCCTATATGACCGTAAAACCGGCCGTCCTCCGCATTCACCGCTACTACTGGAAGCCATTTACCCATCTCGCTTAATGCTATAGGTATCTGCCACTCTGATGACGGGGATAATCTCACGTGAAACAATCTGCCGTCTACATCATAGAATGACGCTGAGCCGTTTATTGTCGTTATGCGCTGGGGGCTTATGTCGACAGAATGCCATATCACCAGAAATATTATCACCGTGAGGGCTGTAATTTTCTTCATGACTTCTTGTCCATCGCTAATATATCGAGCGTATACCCGGCTATATTGTTTGAATGGTCGCCAATCCTCTCAAGGTTCGACAGCAAGGTGATGAAGTTCACGCCCTTTTCTGGGTCGCATTCTCCTCTGTTAAGGCGGTCAATATGGCGTTTACGGTAAGTGCGTTCCTGACCGTCAATTTTCTTCTCTATATCACGGATTACTTCCCATGCTTGCGCGCTGTCTTCATGCTCAATTGATGACAGGGATAAATCTATTGCCCTTGATGTAGTGTCGTACATGTCCCTGAACTCGCCTATAGCCTCGTCGCTCAAATAGTGGTTCATAACGTCAGAGCGTTCTATGAGGTTCTCTGCACGGTCGCCAATTCTCTCAAGGTCTAATGACGCGTTCACGTAACAGCCTAATACGGTAGATACGTCATCACTTACGCCCCTTTGCCAGATTTCGGACGCATATTCTGAGATTGCACGGGTGATTTTGTTTACGGCATCTTCCAGGCTGTCGAATTTCTTGCGACGTTCCTCCATTTTGCCCTCGTCAAAGCTGAAGAATGTCTCTCGTATCAGCGTAAACATTTTCTGCACTATATTTCCCATGTGCAACAATTCATCTTTCACAGCTTCTACTGCGCTTGCTGAGGATACGTTGATTAAATTCGGGTCAAGATACATTACATCTTCGGGCTTGTCTTCCTGCCTTATTGGGATAATGGTTGAAATAAGTTTTGCAAGAAGTGAGACGAACGGGAAGAACAGTATCGTATTAAGCACGTTGAATATAGTATGAGCATTAGCGATTTGACGGCCAATATCTGGAGAAGTAGAGATAACAATTTCGCGGTAAAACGGAAGTATAGCGAGGAATATCAATGTTCCTATGAGGTTGAAGAGTACATGACCCATAGCGGCCTGCTTGGCGGGTCTTGAGGCATTGAGAGATACGACTATTGCGGTTAATGTTGTGCCTATATTGTCGCCTAATATTATCGGTAATGCCGCGTCGATTGTGATTAGACCCTGCGAGGCTATTGCTATCGTCAACCCTATTGTCGCCGCTGATGACTGTATTAACGCTGTGAGGACTATACCCGCGATAACGCCTGTGATTGGGTTTGAGCTTAACACTAGGAGCAAATCATGATACTGTGAGATTACGTGCGAGGCTGACTTCATGGTCTGCATTCCCAGAAACACGAGGCCTAATCCTATGAGACCGCTAGCCAGATAAGCGAGCTGTTTTCGGCTGAAAATCATAGACGAGAAAACGCCGATGACGAGGAGCGGCAATGCTAACGTATCAATGTTGAACGCGATTAACTGAGCTGTTACTGTAGTGCCTATATTCGCGCCCATGATAAGCCCTAACGCCTGTTTGAGCGACAATAACCCGGTATTCACGAATGATACTGTCATTACGGTAGTGCCTGCTGACGATTGTATGAGCACCGTTACGAGAATGCCGACTAAAATCCCGCGCAAGGGTGTTTTCGTCAATGTCCCAAGAAGCTGGCGTAATTTATCCCCGGCCATATTCTGCAATGACGACGACAATAATTTTATGCCGTAAAGGAACAGCGCTACCCCTCCGGCTATTGTGAAGAATATTTTTGCGTTCACTTGTATGAAGCCTCCTTACTATAAGCTGATTTCAGAGTATATCATCTTTACGTGTGTTATCATTATGAGCAAACAAAAATTTCACGGAGATAATTAATCATATGGATAATAATTTTCATTCAGAATTGGAGCTACTGCGTAACAAGGTAATTGTTTTGCGGGAAAGTCTTTGACATCCCATCGCTTGAGAAAAAATCACAAGACTTGCTGAAGGCAACATCATCTGCTGAATTTTGGGATAATCCCTCGCGTGAAGGAACGTTAAAACTTTTGTCGGACGTACGTGCGAAGATTGATACATATCGTGCTGTAGAGAGTACGTTTGATGAATTGAGTGTTATGGTTGAGCTTCTTGATGAGGGATATGATGCGGAGATAGCCTCAGAGTTTGAGCGGTTGTCATCGGAGCTTTCATCACGTCTTGAGCGGGAGAATTTTTCCTTGCTGATGAGCGGTGAATATGACGGCTCGAATGCTATTCTCACGTTGCATTCTGGGACTGGGGGTCTTGATGCTCAGGATTGGGGCGGAATGTTGATGCGGATGTATATGCGGTTTGCTGAGAGGATGAAATTTGCGGTTAAGGTGCTTGATGTAGCGCGTGATTTTGAGCAGGGGATAAAGAGTGCTGTGCTTTTGGTTGAAGGCTCATATTCATACGGCTGGTTGAGATCTGAGGGGGGAATACACCGTCTTGTGAGAATATCTCCGTTTGACAGTGCGCACAGGAGGCATACGAGTTTTGCGAGCGTGCTGGTTACGCCTGAAATTACTGATGATGTTGACATAAATATACGCCCGGAGGATCTGAAAATAGATACATTCCGGGCATCAGGTGCGGGCGGTCAGTACGTGAACAGGACAGACAGCGCGGTGAGGATTACGCATATTCCTACGGGGATTGTAGTAACGTGCCAGAATGAGAGAAGCCAGCACATGAACAGGCAGACAGCAATGCACGTGTTAAGGAGCCGGCTTTACGACATGGCCGTTCAGGAACGCGAGCAGGAATTATCGTCAGTAGTAGGCGAGAAGAAAGAGTCGACATGGGGCAGCCAAATCCGCAGTTATGTACTACACCCCTACAATCTCGTTAAAGATCACCGCTCTAATTTCTCCTCTTCTGATGTTCAGTCTGTTCTTGATGGCGATATTGAGCCGTTCATCAGGGCTTTTCTCCTCTTCTCCTCTCGTCATGCTTAGGCGTTTCCTCGCTTTTTTCGCTTCTGTTTCCTTCATGTTTCTTGCGGCTTTTGTTTCTCCGTCATTTTCATCTGTCTTTGTTCCTGATTGCCCTGTCGCTGATTATTCCGATATTCTTCATCACAAAGATGCTTATATGCTTACTGTTCTTCACGGCTATGATATTTCGCGTATACCTGTCAAAATTCTCAGTGTCATTCCTCAGACACCTTCAGCAAATTTCCGTGATTTGATACTCATACAGCTGATTGGTGCGAAACTCGCGCAAGGTATGAGCGGTTCGCCAGTATATGTAGATGGTAAATTGCTCGGAGCGGTGCGAAGCGGCTGGACGCATACGGATCATACACTGGCGTTAGTAATGCCGATAACAGCGATGAGCCGTCTTAGTGAATATGATGCTCATGGCCTGAGAATGTCAGATGTATTTTTGACAGGGCTGACGAATACGAGCAAAGCAATAGATGAGTTATCGCGCAAACTTGGAGTAAGAATTATGCCGGGAATATCAGTAATGAGGAACTCCGAAGTAACGTCCCAAAGGCTGAGGCCGGGTTCGTCAATATCAGTGCTTTTAGTGTGGGGAGATGCCCAGTTAAGTGCGTCAGGGACAGTAACGGCGGTAGACAGGCACGGCAGATTTCTGGCATTCGGCCATGAATTTCTCAAGCGTGGAACGGTGCAATACCCATCAGCAAGCGCATATGTGCATAAGATAATAGACAGCGCGGAATTTCCGATGAAACTGACGAGCGCAGGAGCGGTGAACGGAACAGTAACGCAGGACAGGGAGACGGGAATAAGCGGAAAATTTGGTTATTATGGTTCATCAATAGGGTGTGAATTTGTGATGCGAGATTTAGACCTTGAGACCGAACACACGTATAAATTCCGTACGATAACAGACGAGAATTTGACGGCAGACCTGATAGAAGGAATAGTGAAGGGATTAGCTGAAGACGCATGGGGGCGAAAGGGGCAGGGAACGATGAGCATAAAATTACGTATAGACGGTGAAAAAGTGCCGCAAGGCTGGACGCGCAAGGATATATTTTACTCTGACACTAACATAACGGACGAGGCATTCAAGCAGACCAAGCAAATACTGAGCGCATATTTATCCCAGCCATTCAGTGAGATAATGCCGACGGGATTTCGTATAACGGCGGAAGTAACGCAAACTCCCAAAGTATTGCTGATAGAGGACGTAGAAGCCCCCTCAGACGCAAAGCCCGGAGAAAGCCTTGACGTAACAATTAAGCTCCGAAGCTACCGTAAGAAGCCGATAACGCGGAAATTCACGCTGAGAGTTCCAGAAGATGCCAGCGGAGTAATGGAATTGATAGTACGCGGAGGAGGAACGCAGTCATTCCAGCAGGCGGGAATATCGGGGGGCTGGAAGTCAATAACGAGCTTGAAGAACATGCTGACGGAATTTCAAGCGGCTGACGGGAACAATCAGTTAATCATTGAGCTTAACGCGGACAGGAGCGGGGAACTAATCAAGCGTATAACGCAATCGCGCAAGAAGGGAGCGAAACCGCCCAAGTCAAAACGTGAGCCTGATTTACTGCCCGAGGAAGAAGAATATCTCAGTGAGACGAAAGCGCGCCGGATACGGGAAGGAACGCTGAAGATCCTGACGAGCGAATACTACATAGACGGCCTTATGAGGCGAGTAATCCATACGGAGCGGGAATAATGCGCGGAAAGTTTATAGTGCTGGAAGGAATAGACGGAAGCGGTAAATCAACGCAGGCCAAAAAGTTATCATCATGGCTTGAAGCCTTTACGCAAACGCCGACGATATGCACGTATGAGCCTAATATATTCCGTGAAATTCTGTTAAATCACACGCTGAATAAATTTACGGAGCTGTTGATATTTTTGGCAGACAGGAACGAACACGCAAGCCGGATAATATTGCCCTCGCTGGAAGCCGGATATAATGTAATCTGTGAACGCTGGAACGCCTCAACATTAGCGTACCAGAACACGCCGACAGCCCAAAGCCTTATAGAGTTATGCAACTTCCCGAAGCCTGACGCGGAAATATATCTTGACATCTCGCCTGAAGAAGCGGTGAAGCGAATACGGAAGCGTGGAAAAATGGCCGACAAATTCGAGGTGCAAGGACTGCCATATCTCACGGAAGTATTAAGCCGATACCGTGAAATCTCGCAGGAACGCAAAATGATACGGGTAAAGTGTGAAGGGTTGACGGAGGACGAAACATTTACGGAGATAGCGCAAAAATTGGGAGAGAAGCTATGTCAATCCAGATAAAGCGTGGAACGAATGAAGGCTCAAGCACAGCCCCTCGGATAGAATACGGAGCGCATAATCCCGGGAGTTCAGCGGGAGCGGTAAATAGTTTCTCATTAAGTTTTGACAGCGCGATGATTTCTGCGGAACTTGAAGAGCTTTTAGACCGTCTCTATGAGTTGTCAGACAAGCTCACAGTATACCCCGGCGGAAAATTAATCACTGAATACCGCAGTGTATTGCACGAACTGTTGAAGCGTGCCTCTCAAGGTTTCCGAATAAAGCGCGATATGCGATGGCGTAAGACGGACCGCAAAATGTACATCACAATAGAACGTGCGAATAAAGCGATGGACGAATTAGAAGAAGCATTCATGTACGAGGGCGACAAGACGAAAGCATTATCATTAATGGAGGAAATCAAAGGATGCCTGATTTCGCTTCTAATGTAGAGTATCAAGAATTGTTGCGTCAGACAAAAGCCGGAAAGCTCACACAGTCTCAGGCGATAACAGCCCCGTTAAAATATCATGCCGAAATCATAGAGGGAATAGCGAGCGTGATACTTGAGAATTACCGCCCTTCACACCCTGATATGCTGATAATCGGAACGAGTGAGAAGCCTCCGACGATAGAGAATTGCCGGTGGTTAATCGACAGCATAGCGATGAAGCCATTGGAGGGTAAGAAGCGTATAGCAGTAATAATGAATGCGGACAAGCTGAACAAGAGCGCGGGAAATTCGTTGCTGAAACTGACGGAAGAGCCGCCGTCCCACGCATATATACTCTTCCTGATGGAGGACGAGAGATTATTTCTTCCGACGTTGCGTAGCCGAGTACAGTTGACCACAATAACGTCTGACGAGGAAATCCGGCCTGCAATAATGCCGCAAGACCCGCAGGAGTGGGTAGACTGGCTTACGGAAGCGCGTAAAAGCACTCTTGATGACGAAAAGATATTGAGCGACATAACGTCATGGGAGGAATACGAGCAAAAGCGCGGAAATCTTGAAGCGGCAGAGATATTAGAGAAGCTGAGACAGATAGCCCAGCGCAAGAATATATCAATCCCAATGTTAAGCGACCTAATAATGTTAATGTTAATGGATGGAGGGAATGAGAATGAAGACATACTTAACAATATTCGGAAAGCCTAGGTATTTAGGATTTACGGAGATAAGCGACGAGAATAATTTTGACACATGTCGTCCGAAATGGGCAGTGATACGGACATTGCGGGGCTATGAGATGGGATTACCCGGGGGAATAATAACGCCTGAGCAGTGTGAAAAGTACCGTACAACGATGTCTCGAATGGAAGATGCTTCCGAAGCGATGATACAGGAAGTGGAATACGTGCGCGAGGCCGATGCGGAAGACATAGAGAACTATTACACGTGCCGGCAGGAGGAAGAAGACGCGCTTTTAGTCGGGCGTGATATATTATCAGAATACGGTCTTGACTTGAAGCTGGTTGACGCAGAATATATGTTAGACCGACGGCGTTTATACTTTTACTTTACGGCGTTACAGCGAGTAGATTTCCGAGAATTTGTGCGTGAACTTGCGTATGAGTTCCGAACGCGAATAGAGATGCGGCAGATAGGAATACGGGACGAAGCGCGAATAGTGCAGGGAATATCGTCATGCGGGCGGCAATGCTGTTGTTCATACTGGTTACGAGGATTTTCGCCGATAAGTATCCGAATAGTGAAGGAGCAAAGAAGCGCGTTGAACCCGATGAAGATCTCCGGTCTTTGCGGCAGGTTAATGTGCTGTATGTCGTACGAGAAGGAATTATACTCTGAATTGTGGTCAACATTACCCGGACCTGGAGCGAAGATCCGAACGGAGCAGGGAATATACACGCTTGAAAGTTTAGACGTGGGAAATGAGCAAGTGAATATACGATTTCCGGGCGGGCGTTTAATTCCCGTTGCGATAAAAGAGTTTGAGACGTTCAAAGAGACGGTGTTAAAGGGGGAAGAATGGGGCGAGGATAAAGAGTTAGCGGAGAAGAAGCGCAAATCAGCGGAACGAATAGCGGCGATAAAAGCACGAGCTGAACGCCTGAAGACGCTCCGGACGTTAAAGCCAAAAGCCTCAATGCCGCCCAAGAAGCCGGAAGCCCGCGCTAATACTCCCAAGCCGAAGCCGAAATCCCCCGCATCAAACGCGGTGCAATCTCCCCAGCCGAAACGCCGCAAGCCCAAGAAGCCCCGCAACAACGCAGAATAGCGCAACAAATCCCCCCTGCAAAATTCAGACTGAGGGGGGAAATTCTGTTAATGATCACCGTAATGACTACCGCATTCGACAATACTGACCTGCAAATCATCAACGCAAAAAACGAGCCTGTTCTTTTTGTCAATTCTGACGCTTGCATAACCTTGCAGATGACCTTTAAGCATTTCTGGTTTGCCGTAGGAACATTTGAACCCGTTGCGCTGAATATCTTTGATGAGGGCATTAACTTTCTTGAGGAATGACTTTTGGGGCTGATTGTCCACATAGTTATCCCAAGCATCTGGATGCCAGTAGATACCCCGCATATATTACGCTCCTTCCTTCATGTACAAATTGCCTCTGCCTTCTCTGACTTCCTTAACGCGGCGTTTGAGTTCAGCGGCTTCAATGGGAGTAAATCCGTTAAGATCGAGGGACGATAATTTGACTTCCTGCTTTCTTACGGCTTGGCTCATGAGCGCACTTACGACGGCGGACGCTGGCAATCCAATATCCTCGCAGAGCTGTAGAAACTCTTTCTTCATCTGCTTGTCAATGGTTACGGTGAGTTTAGTTTTCTCGATAGTTTTAGCCTTCATTCTATTCACCTCCTTTTAGATACGAAAAAGCGGGACTTCCCACACTCGGAAAATCCCGCCTTTATTATTCGATACTCGTTAATGCACTTATTAAGACTAGAAGCTGACCGCAGTCCTGAACCTTACGATGTCGTCCTTTGTCTCTGTCTCGTTATCCCATGCCGGCAGATCGCTGTCAACATGTACGTAGTTAAGACCCATTGTCGTGGCATCGTTGAGCTTGTACTGAACACCTACACCCAGCTCATAAGGCTTTGCGTCTTCATAGCCGAGGAACGCGCCTGTAGTGGCATTGTACTTAGCAATAGCGTCTGACACCTTGTAGCCATAGTAGAAGATGTGAGTAGCCCACTTTTCATTCCACTTCTGCCCAAGCACGACTCTCCAGTAGTTGATGTCTGCCATAGCCTGGCTGCCGTAACCTACAAACGGCTCAAGAACTGTGCTCTCGCTGAAGAATATGCTGCTCATACCCTGAGGAGCCCAGAAGCCTTCCTTGTACTGGCCGTATTCAAGCCATAAGCTGGTGAACTTGAGAGCTTCCTGCTTCACGTCAATGATTGCTCTCCAGTGGTTTGCGCTGTCAACAATGCTTCCGCCGGTGTCTCTCCAGCCATAACCGTAATCTCTCCAGCCGAATGATGTACGATCCTCGTTATAGCCTACACGCTCAGCGTTAATCTTCTGGTGATAGAACGAACCCTTGATTGCGATGTTCTCGTTGAAGTTGAAGCGAAGTCCTGCGAAAACTGTCCACAAATTCTTGAAGTTCTCGTCGCCTTCCCAGTTAAGTACTTTGCCGCGTGAGTTCACGTTGACTGCTGCATCATTACGCGCGTAAGGCGTTGTTGATGAGTTGTCGCCGATAAATGCCTGTCCGCCTAAGTCAAATCCAACATTCTCCGTGAACTGGAACTGACCCATCGCAAAGATCTGCCATGAATACTTGTTGATGGTGCTGAACGGAGTAAGACCCTCTGCCGCATTCCTGAACTGACCCGCTTTGCGTTCCGCGTTAGGTGTCTTGTCATCATGAGCTACATACACAAGGAAGTTGCCCATGCCGAAATTCTTTTCGAGCGCGAAACCTGTTACAGTAAGGTTAGTGAGAACCGGGTCGCCGTACCAGCCGCCTGTGTTAGCTACATCGGGAATATATGCCTTGCCCATGTTGTAGTTGAAACGTCCAAGCGTGAACTTTGTATCCATGAAGAACGGCATTGACACATAGAACCTGTCGAAGCGAATATCACTGGCTGCACCCTTCTGGCCGCCCTCGTCGCGAATTCTAGCTGCGAAGAAGAACTCGTCATTCTCGCCAAATGTGCGCTCAAACCACAGTCTTGCTTCATCAAACGTAATTGTGCCGTCGGGCTTTCCAGTATATGAGCTTTCTGCCTTCCTGTATCTTGCATCAACTACCGCTGTTCCGTGAATGTGCCATCCGCCGAGTCTGCTCTCAAGAACCGCTACTCTCTCGTCAAGCTCGTCAACTCTCACGCCAAGTGCTTCAAGCTCATCTTTGAACTCAACAACAAGCCTCTTCAGCATCTCGACATCCTGCTTGCTTGCCTTTGTCATGTCAACGATTGCGAGTGCTCTGGCAACGACTGACGCAAGCTCATAACGTGTAGCGGGCTGTTTGCCTCTGTAAAGGCCGTCCGGGTAACCGTCGATAATGTGATGAACTGCGAGCTGTCCAATCGCGTCATATGCCCAGTGATTCATCGGAACGTCCATGAACGGGTTTGTCATTGCCGAGAACGCCGGGGCTGCAAGTGCTGCTACTGCTGCAATAGCTACTAATACTGCTATCTTTTTCATAACGAATAACCCCCTATATGAAATTGTCAATATGCTATCGTCTCGCGCACTCAGTCTTAGCAATCAAGCCCTGAATACTGCGGGGGGTAAATAGAAAGTTGCCTTGTTTCCTTTCATAACCTCTTTGCAGTTCACAGAGGCTCAAACACTTATGACCTTCTGCGTTTTCCCGCAATTAACTCTTTTCCTTAATGGCTGAACGGGGACTAGTGCATCTCCTTTCATTGCCTTCTGGTTAATCGAGTTGTGCGTCTTTTGACGATTTCCTACTAGGTATTTCCCGTAGGACGGTGCATATATTACAACACGGGATAAATTTTTCCTATACGTAATTTTACGGATAAATGAAATCAGCAATGCCCGCGTGAATTTATACATAAAGTATGCAGGGTTCATTGCAGGCGGTTAATCTGTCGTCATGAGTGATGAAAGTCATGCGTTCTGATTTGGCCTGAGAGATGAGAATGCGGTCAAAGGGGTCTTTATGCTGTGGGGCATCATCAGGAAGTTTCAGTGTTTCGAGGGTATAGACATGCTCAAGTTTCATGTGAGTGTCGAGCAGGTACTTCATGCTACTTCACCCCAAACATTTCAGCAATTTCATCGCTCATCATCGTGTCGAAATCGTCGGGAATAATGAATTTTCCTTCCGCTACTCCGAGCTTAATCTCCTGCGGCCCACTGTAATAGTCAACAAGTTTTACGAGGGGTACACCGTGGCGGGTAACTATGACCTGATGATTATCACTGTACTGCACTTTTCCCATCAATTCGGGCAGCTTCTCTTTGAACTCTTCATACTCTACCTGTTCTACCGGCATTGAATGTTTCCTCCTTTTTGTGTTATGACGTGATTACAGCAGTTACTCAAACGCTTTCTTCAGAGCTTCAAGGCCTTCACGTGCGTGTGTCTTGCTGACTATGCAGATTGCGCTTTCTGATGTTGAGTTGATGATCTCAATGTTTACGTTTGCGGAGGCAAGAACCCTGAAGACTTTTGCGAGGACATGAGCCGAATCAGCCGGGGATTTAAGCGCGACAGTTATAGCTGCGACTTCTGACATGAAGGAAACTCCCTGACCGCCTACACGTTCAGAGACTTCGCGGCAAACGGGGATAACGTCATCAAGTCTTTCTTTCGGAATGAGGAATGAGAGATCCGAACGCCCTCCGCGCATAGTGTTCTGAGTAACCATACTTACTTCAACGAAATGTGCCGACAGCGCGCCGAAAATCTCCGCGGCAATTCCGGGTACGTTAGGCAGTCCCAAAAAGACGACATGCACGCATTCTTCATTAAATGTTATATCGCTCATGAAAAAATTTCTCCTTCTGTTGATTGTGATGGATTAATCTTAACATGACCGCGCAATAAGTAGGAGATGACTTGAGTCAATTTGAGTTACGTATAGTATAATTTTTTCAATGCTCACGTAAACCAGATATACGGGGCGGCACGTGCAGAAAATATTTGGGCCGAGCAGAAAAAGACAAGAGAGCAACAAAACCAAATACCACTGAGTCAGCAAGGAAATTGACGCTTCTGGAGATGACCGAAAAACCGCAAGCCAGCCGCTAGGACAGCAGCTCGCTCCGTCGATGAAGGAAGAAAGCACTCAACAGGAAAAATACCTATGGGACGTAGGAAATTAACGCCTTTGGAGAGGACGTAAGACTTTGGCAGAACACCGCGAAGCAGCCTCGTTGAATTAGGAAGCCTCTATACCCGCAAGGTGAGGTAGTTCATACGCGCTATGCTAAAATTTCAGTCATCAATCACATTTTCACACAAAATCAAATCATGCCGGAGGTGTATATATTTGAACCTCGTATACTTCATGTTATGGTTAATCTTCAACGGGAGGATTACGTTTGAGATAATCATTGCCGGAGCGTTAATATCAGTCATGCTTGACGTGTTCATCCGCAAAGTGCTTCATCTCAATCTCACAGCAAAAAATTTCTTCATGGCCGTGAAAATTCTCCCTCACATTTTGCTTTACGTCATTGTACTTCTCGTAGAAATCATCAAGGCCAATTTCGCAATCACAAAGCTGGTACTTTCACCAAATCTTGAAGTCGAGCCCTGCCTCGTGAAGTTTCACACGCCGTTAAAGACGAATGCGGCGAGGGTTGCGCTTGCGAACTCAATAACATTAACGCCGGGAACAATCACAGTATCTCTTGAGGGTGAAAATCTTCTTGTCCACGCTTTGAACCGGGAAATAGCAGACGGTCTTGAAGGGAGCATATTCGAGAGGCTTCTTGCTGTAATGGAGGGGAAATTCAATGCTTAATGCTGAAAATTTGCGCAGCGTTCTGTTAATCGGGAGTGCGGTATTTCTTTCGGCCACAATATTTTTGTGCTTGATGCGGGCGGCGTTAGGGCCAAGGTTTTCGGACAGGATAATAGCGGCGAACATAATCGGAACAAAGATAATACTTCTTATCGCTGTATTGTCGCTGATTGTTGGAGAAAGCTATCTTGCTGATATATGCCTGATATACGCGGCAATAAGTTTTCTGTCAGTCGTGGTGCTTGCGCGTTCAGTGATAGAGAAGAAAGAGGGAGAAAAGGAATGACACGGGTAATAATTGCGGGCGTGCTGATGTGCGCGGGGCTATTTGTGCTGGGAATTGCGACGGCCGGAATATTCAGGTTCTCGACGATGCTCAACCGTATTCATGTTGCGGCGAAATGCGACACGTTAGGGGCGTTGTTGGTGCTTTCGGGATTGATAGTGCTTTCGGGGTTCACTGTGTACTCGCTGAAATTGGGACTGGTGATAGTGTTCTTGTGGCTGTGCAACCCTGCGGCGAGTCATCTTGTGGCGCGTGCTGAAGTGAAGACTAATCCGAATTTGGAGCAGATATGCGATTTTGTAGACCTTACGGAGGAACACGGCAATGATAATAATTGAGTGGCTGTTACTGCTGTTCCTGATAGTTTGCGCTGTAGCTGTGTCGATCTCGAAGAATTTGCTGAACTCGGTGATTATCTTCATGAGCTACAGTTTGGTGATGGCGGTGATATGGGTGCTGTTGCGGTCGCCGGATTTAGCGATTACGGAGGCTGCTGTAGGCGCGGGGGTAACGAGCGTGCTATTCTTTCTTGCGCTGCGTAAGATTGGGAGGATGGGACATAAGGACGATGGAGAGAAATGACATCACACATTTTCAGCCAGTTTGATTACTGGAAAGAATGCGCTGAAGAGGAAAATACTCAGGCTCAATACAATCTGGGAGAGATTTACTATCACGGCGAGGAAGTAACGCATGATTATTCGGAGGCTCTCAAATGGTTTCGCAAAGCAGCGGAATATGGACTTGCTAAGGCTCAATTTATGCTGGGAATCATGTATGAAAACGGCTTAGGAGTCGATAAGAATGACAGGGTGGCATTAAGCTGGTATCTAAAAGCCGCTGAACAGGGATATACGGAAGCAATAAAGCGTTGCGATAAACTTGCTGAACATGTTAATGTTAATGCTAATACTAAAGCATACTCCCAACTGAGAGCTTATAAGAAGAAAAGGCTAGTTCAAGAACAACGGCAAAAACGCGCGGAAGAGCAACGAAAACACGCTGAAGAACTATATTGTCGTGGCATAAGTTACTTGAATGGAGAAAATGTAACACAGGATTATCCAGAGGCTATGAAATGTTTTAGCGAAGCTGCCAGTCTGGGACATTCTATGGCAAAGCAAAAACTTGCTGAAGTACAACGACGGAAACGCGCTAAAGAGCTATATCATCGCGGTCTAAGTTATTTGGGTGTACAGCAGGATTATTCAAAGGCTATAAAATGTTTTCGCGAGGCTGCCAGCTTGGGGCATTCTGAGGCAAAACAAAAACTCAAACTCGTTAAAGCACAACAAAAAGCGCAACAAAGACAGAAACAGGCTAAAGAGCTATATCATCTCGGTCTCAGTTACTTGAATGGAGAAGGTGTAAAGCAGGATTATTCAGCAGCTATAAAATGTTTTAAACAAGCTGCCAGTCTGGGACATGTAGAGGCAATACAAAAACATGATGAAGCAAAAGAAACTGAAGAGATATATCGTCGCGGTCTAAGTTATTTAAATGGGGGAGGTGTACAGAATTGTTTAGCCTCTATAAGGTGTTTTAGCGAAGTTGCCAGTTTAGGACATGTTGAGGCAGAGCGAAAACTTGTTGAGGCAGAGCAAAAACTTGCTAAAGCAAAACAAACTAAAGAACGACAACGAGAAGAACGCACTAAAGAACGCGCTAAAAAGTTATATTATCGTGGTCTCAGATACTACCGACAGGACAGAGACTATGTAATTAAGTTTTATCGTAAAGCTGCACAGAAGGGATTTACACCAGCTCAGGAAGCACTAAAACAGCTCGGCGAAACATGGTAGCCCGCACACAAGGAGACTCACGCAATGAACACACAGACATCAACGGACAACATTAACACCATTCAGGACGGCAAAATATGACAGCAATCACTATATCCAGCGCACAAAATAACCTCCCTCAGCTGATCTCAGAGGTAAACGACAGCAACTTACCCCTGACAATCATAAACGACAGCGGAAAAAATGCCGTTCTCCTCTCTGAAGATGACTGGAACTCAATACAGGAAACTTTATACCTTCATTCAGTTCCGGGCATGGCCGAGAGCATAATCAAAGCAGGGCAGGAGCCTTTATCGGAATATACAGCGTATGACCCCGGCGAGGAATGGTAAATGTATCTCGTTACGTTCAGCACAGGCTTGTATATGACCTTATCGGCAACACGGAAAATATTTTGTCGCCGGATGGAACGCCCTATGAAGGAATAGTCCGCGTAAAAAGAATGTGGACACATTACGAATAAACACGGAAGGAGAATCACACCTTGAACGAAGAATTACGCAGAATATGGCAGTCCTTCTTCAACTGGGTAATGGGCATAGGCCCGCGCCCCGAAAATGAAGTAATCCCGCCTGAACCGCCCCCCGATTTACCCTTCACGCAAAGACCAAAGGACAAATATTCACGCTTCCACGAGGCAACACTCAAGGAACGCTATAATCAATGGCTCGAAATTCACGGCCTGCATTTGTTCTCAGTGCTTTATGCGGGACTCAGCGTATTAACATGCGTCGTCATTGTCTCGTTATTGCTTGCTACTGTTGCGGAATTGCCACCTTTCGGCCATGAGAGGAACCCCGCAAACAATGAAGTGATTCGTCGTTACGTTGAGCACGGAGGACACGAAACAGGAGCGCAGAATATCGTCGCCGGACTCATTCTCGATTACCGGGCTTTTGACACATTCGGAGAGTCGGCGGTTCTCTTCACGGCGGCCGTAAGCGTCTTGATGTTATTGGGAGCTTCACGGCGCAACAAGGCCGATGATTCACAGTCCCCGAAAACAGAATCAGCAGGACGGAATTTCTTGCAGCGAGCACCCCCCGCAAGCACTCTCAGAAAGGATGACGCGATTTTACGCGGAGTCGCTAACCTCTCAATACCCGTTATTCTCATGATGGGCTGCGTTGTCGTCATCAACGGACATTTATCCCCAGGCGGAGGCTTCTCAGGAGGCGCAATCCTAAGCACAGCGTTAATTCTCGCGGCTAATGCTTACGGATTCAGACGTGTTCACAGCTTCTTCAATGAACGCACATTCATAGTCTCAAGCTCAACTGCTCTCATGATTTACGCGCTCTCAAAAGGCTATTCATTCTTCACGGGCGCGAATCACATTCACTCAATCATACCGAAAGGCACAATCGGCGACATTCTCAGCGGAGGATTGATACTCCCTCTGAATATTTGCGTGGGACTCATTGTTGCCGGGACTCTTTACGGATTTTATGCCTTGTTCAGCGAGGGGGATATTTAGACATGCTCGAAAAATTACTGCTCAATCATTACGAGGCCGCCGCCGTAATTCTCTCAGGAATCGGACTCACTAACTTACTGTTACAGCGCAATCTCATCAAGAAGATCATCGGACTTAACATCATGGACACGGCTGTATATCTCTTCCTCGCGGCAAAAGGTTACGTTGAGGGAAGAGCCGCCCCGATTCTTATTGAGAACGGCTCAGGAGGATGGATTAATTCTGCGTCTGTCTACGTTAATCCCGTTCCTGCCGGACTCGTTCTGACGGGAATTGTCGTAAGCGTGAGTGTTACGGCGTTCGCATTGGCTTTGACATTGAAACTTTACGAGAGCTATGGGACTCTCAACATTGACGAGGCGTTAATGAGAATGACGGAGGAACAGAAAGACATTGAAGCCAAAATTGACGCGGCAGAAGAGGAAGTGCTTTCATGATCGGAATGCTCGCATACAATATCCCGTTCGTCAGTATTTTCGTCATGATGATATGCGCGATAATTACCCCGCTTTTGCCGAACAGAAACAGAATCCCCGAAAAGTTATCGTGCCTCGCAATTTCGTTTGTCGGACTAATGTCTGCATATCTCCTCTACGAACTCACAGCAGGAGGACAGACTCACAGCTTCAACTTTGCGATGGGACATTTCCCGGCTCCTTGGGGGAATGAATTGCGCGCAGGGCCTCTTGAGGCTGTATTGTCGTTAGTGTTCTGCGTGGCGATGCTATTATCTTTGACGGGGAATTTCTCATCAACAGCAGAGGACATAGCACCTAAACGGAGAAATATTTTCTGCGTGCTTGTGAATCTGCTGACGGCTTCACTTTTAGCGTTGACGTATACGAATGACCTTTTCACCGCGTATGTGTTCATTGAGATCAACACTATTGCAGCGTGCGCTATCGTTGCGGTGAAAGAAAGCGCGGAGACCGTAAGAGCCGCATTGCGTTACCTCGTTATGAGCCTCGTAGGTTCGGGACTCGTTATGATAGCAATATGCCTGTTATACGATTTGACGGGTCATTTGCTCATGCAGAACATGCACCGGGCAATAGGCGAGCTTGTCGCGACAAAAAGATACATGATGCCTCTGACAGTCTCACTTGCATTAATCACAGCGGGGCTTGCCATAAAGAGCGCGTTATATCCTTTTGCTTCATGGCTTCCCGATGCTCACGGCTCATCAACAAACGCATCAAGCGCAATTTTGTCGGGACTCGTGCTGAAAGGTCATATATTCACGATCATCAAGATATTCTACCGGGTATTCGGGCTTGAAGTTATACACCTTCTGAGAATGGACACTGTGATATTCATTCTCGGAATCACGGCCATGATTATGGGATCTGTTCATGCTTTGCGTCAAAAGAACGTCAAGCGTATGATTGCGTGGTCAAGCGTGGCGCAAGTCGGCTATATCTTCATGGGAGTCGGGCTTAACACCGTAGCAGGAATCGCCGCGGCATGTCTTCACATTATCGTTCATGCGTGCGTAAAGCCCATGCTGTTCACAGCCGCAGGAGGACTCAGCAACGCAGCAGGACACAAGAAAGGTCTTCACGCTCTAATGGGTACGTTCTACGTTAATGTTTGGGCGGGATTAGGACTAATCGCGGGGGCTTGCTCAATGATGGGTATACCGGGATTCGCTGGGTTTGCGTCAAAACTGAGTCTGACTCTTGCGTCATTCGACCATTCGACGGTGATATGGGCATTAACGGCACTTGCAACTAGCTCGGTGCTGAACGCGCTGTATTATGTCCCGGCGGTTATCGTCGTATTGACTCACAACAAGGACGCTCAAAAGAATTTCACGGCTCATTCTCCTACATTGTCGTATAAAGTCTCAATGTTCGTATTTCTTGCGCTGAATTTCTATCTGGGACTGTTCTGCGTTCCGTTGCTCAGACTTATTACACGGGGGGTGAATGTGCTATGACGAGCGGAGCAATATTGATACTTTCACCGATAATATTCCCGATTTTTACGGGGTTCGCGCTTTTCACGCGGCCATTGTTCGAGGACAGACATATTTACGTAGGCGTGATGACATTCGTAACGTCAGCAATGACATTTGCGGCGGCGATTCTGACGAACGGGGAATCCGTAACCTTGTGGCGGATCACTGACACGCTTTCTATTGCGTTCAGGATGGATTACCCTGCGCGGGCGTTTTCATGCCTTGTTGCGTTCATATGGCCTCTCGTAACGTTATATGCGTTTGAGTACTTGCGGAGGCGGCCTCCTGTCGACAGATTTTACGCGTTCTTCTTGTCAACATTCGGAATATTAATCGGCGTTGCATCCTCTGCGAATCTTTTGACGCTTTACATGTTCTACGAGCTTATGACGTTTATGACTCTCCCTCTCGTAATGCACTCACAGAAACGCGAGTCGATCCGCGCAACAATTTCGTACCTGCTTTACTCACTCACGGGCGCGGCTATGGCGTTGGGGGGATTCTTCTTCTTTCAGGTTTACGGCGTATCGATGGAGTTCACGCCGGGGGGAGTTCTCGACATGGCCCGGATTACGGCTGAACATCATGAAGGAATGCTTTTGACTGTAACATTCTTGACTCTCGTAGGATTCGGAGCAAAGGCCGGAATTGTCCCCCTTCATGCGTGGCTTCCTACTGCACACCCTCAGGCACCGACACCAGCAAGCGCAGTACTCTCAGGACTCATAACGAAAGCTGGAGTGATTGCGATGTTCCGAGTCGTGTATTACGTTGTTGGCGATGACTTTTTGCGCGGAACGTGGGTACAGACTGCGCTGTTGTGCATGGCATTGCTGACGATATTCACGGGTTCGATGATGGCATACATAGAGCCTCACTTGAAGAAGCGTATTGCGTGGTCGAGCGTGAGTCAGGTCTCTTACGTTGTATTTGCGATGATGCTTCTTACGCCTGACGGGATTCGGGGGGCTGTGCTACAGATTGCGGCTCATGCTATGGCTAAAAGCTGCTTGTTCCTGAGCGCGGGAGTCGTAATATACTTCACGTTTCAGGGCGCGAACTATCACTATGCTGACCAGTTGCGCGGAGTCGGAAAAGAATTGCCCATCACAATGACGTGTTTTGCGCTTGCGTCAGTGTCGTTAATCGGGCTTCCTGTTACGGGAGGTTTCACGGCGAAATGGTACATGGCCGCGGGTGCGTTAGGCTTGGGGAATTTCGGAATGTTCGGGATCGTGATACTGATGATTAGCGCACTGCTTACAGCGGGATATTTGCTGCCGATTGTTACGGATGCTTTTTTCCCCGGAGATGATTACGACTATTCGAGCGTTGTTCCGTTTAAGTTATTGCCGCTGAAAATGATTGTGCCGCTGTTGCTGCTTGCTACTGGAGCTGTGATGACGGGTATATTCGGCGGAAGCATTATAGATTTTGTGAACACAAGAATCATTCCCGCATTGCTGTAAAATTATTCCCCCTCGCCGCGAATGGTAAGGGGGATTTCTTTTGCGCTTAACTCTCTATTGTGATTAAGTTGTTTTTGCTTAACATGAAATCGAGGGCTTCTTTCAGTCCGGGCTGATTGTCGGTATTAGGCTTAAGCAAGCAGAGATTCCATTCATGGCCGGAAGTGTCAGCAGCTTTAAGTTCCCGGGCGCGTTCTGCTCCGTTTGCCTCTAAGCCATTCTGATATACCCTGCGAATATCGTTATACCTTATGACAGTACAAAGCCTTCTGCAGAAAATATATTTATTTCCCATTCTCATACGATCCTTCATGAATGACTGCGCCGAAATGAAATCAGCAGCCGCTTCATGATATATGCCGCTGTCCGTGAAAAATCTCATCATCTTTCTGTAATCCCTGAACGGAGAAACCGAAAGCCACATCAAGAACAGGCCGACGCACAAAAGCATCATGCACAGATAAATATTCTCCCCGCTGAAAAATTCTGCCACAGCCGCCACGACAGCAAGCACTGACATGACAAACACAAGAGGCGTAAGCAAAAATACATCGACACGCGAAGGACGCACATACTTAATCATTTCGTCATCAGTATTCATTAAATTTTCTCCCTATGATGTTACAGACTCAGAAGTCTATAGTTATTCCGCTGTTCCTGCTCGTCATGAAGTCAAAAGCTTCTTTCAGTCCGGGCTGATTGTCTGTATTAGTCTTAAGATCGCAGAGAAACCACACATTCCCGGAAGTGTCGACAGCATTAAGAGTCCGGCTTGTCTCTTGTCCGTTCTCAAAACGATAATCCTGAACTACTTTGCGTATGTCAAAATATCTTAGAATGACACACTTCCTTTTGCAGAAAATATACTTGTCGCCCATTCTCAGACGGTCATTCATGAAGGATTTTGCAGACGTGAAATCAGTAACTGCTTCCTGATATATTCCGTTGTCCCTGAGAAAATTTATCATTCTCCTGTAACTTAACGACGGCACAAACACGAATCCCAGCAGAAATAATCCTACAGGCAACGCAGGCCATGAAACAGGCAAATCCACAATCCCGGAAATTTTCAGGCTTCCCGCAATAATCAGCGCGATCGACACAGCAAGACATACAGGCACAAACACCGCCATAAAAACGTGGGAATAGCGAACATACTTCAGCATTTCTTTTTCAGCATTCATTAGAGCTTAACGCCTCCGTAAATCTTTGTGCACGTATTATATATGTCTTGCTGTGAAATTTTGTCCCTTCGCCCATCTCTGTCATCAATGTACATGACGTAGGAGAGCAAACTGCAGCGATTGAGGCAATTTCCAGATGTTTCTCGAAAATCTCAAAACGTAAATTCCGAAAAACTCTATGTATTATTACGTAACTGGTGAGGGGGGTAATTGATTATTAGTATGTGTGTAATTTCCGCGTATGATTATCTCAGTGAGGATTGTTGTCGAGACTCCTTCAGTGTGAGGCAGGAATATAACATCAACATGAACAGCCTTTAATCTTTCCTCCAAATCGTTATAGAGCGCAGAGCCTTTCCAGTCATCGCCGTGAAATATCGCGTTGAACCTGAGACGCTCCCACGCTTTGAACTTGTCCATATCCGATTGAACAACTACATCATCAACATATCGGATCGCTTTCACAATTTCCATTCTGTCGAGAAGATGAACAATCGGTATTTTGTGCTTGTACTGCATGACTAATTCATCGGTGCTGACTCCTACAATAAGCCGCCTGCAATGCTCCTTTGCACGCCGCAAAATATTCAGGTGTCCGATGTGGAACATGTCAAAAACTCCTGTCGTATATCCCAGATCGTAAATCATCTCAGAAGCCCCCAGTCCGACTCGCTCAGGTAATCGCTTACTGCTCCTGTAACGCCCAAATCTTTATACGCCTGAAGCTGTGAGAGTGAGTTTATGATTGCCGCAAAAATGTGAATGCCCTTTGACGTGAGGATCTTTACGCCTTCCGGGTCAGCGTCAATCACAAAGTCGAAAATATTTACGGCGTGAATGTCATTCTTCACACAGAATTCTGCAAGCTCGTACCAGTTGTGCTGCCATCCGTATTGCCTCAGCGCAAAATTCTTGAAGGGATATACAGCTTTCACCCGGTCAATGTCTTTCGTGTCATAGAGGCTCACGATTACGCACGACAAAATTTCTTCAGCGTTCATTCTCTTTGCGGTCTGAACCAGCGAGTCAAAAACTTTCACAGCGTCGTGCTTTGCCTCAACGGCAATATATACATCCTTGTGTGAAAGCATGAAGTCAATCATATCTTCAGCGGCCATTGCGTGATACTTGTAGTTGATAGGTGCTGACATGAAATCATGAAGTGTCATCGGGTTAGGTTCCTGCCCCTGCTCAAGAGCTTCTTTCCAGCTATGACGGATTGCCCCGTGATTGTCCGATGTGAACTCATAATCCGCGTCAATGATTCTGACTCCGCGCTCGTATGAATGCTCCCATGCTTCTCTTGATCCTGTGTGAAGTCTTCCCTCAATAATTCCGCCGTTGTGTGCGATGAAGTGATATTTTGCGTACCATTCATTGCCGTTAGTTTCGAGGGGCTGAAGGTCTTTGAGGTCTGCTTTACGCCTGTGAGACTTCCAGATGTGATATTGATGGCCGATGAATTTTCTTGCTCTCAGTACACGGGAAGATATAGCCTCGAATTTCCAGAAGGCAGCGAGAAGAATCAGCGCACAGATAAAAATTTTGAGGCTAGTTTTCATTCTGGCATATGTCCTTCCTGAGTGTAGTATGTGTATGGGTGTTCAGTGTCGTAGAAAAATGCTTCCGACTCCGTAACGCCGTTAATTTTGCGTATCACGAACTCGTGCCAGTTTCCGTAAAATGTGCTGAGTATATTTTCCCAGCCTGACGGGGCAGGAAGAGTCAGCATCTCAAACGGAAGGTATACAGTGTCTTGAAAATCTGAACGCTGCCACACTCTGCGCTTCATAAACTCACTTGCAGGTTTCATTTGATGATCCGCCATACACAGCTTGCCGACAAATTTGCTGTCAGGTTTTCCGCATGTCCTGCATATTTCTGCATACTTCCTGATGAACTTTTTAGAATCCAAATTGATATACTTCATTACGGCATGTGCAATAGCTTTCAGCGGACGCTTGATAGGAGACTTGCTCGGAAAATATAACTCTTTCAGATAAGCTATTCGCGTACCTTTCCAGGACAAAGACCGCAATTCATTCACTACTTTAATTATTTCGTCTTTATTGTCCGGCAGATTATCAACAGGAAAAACATCAAGCGATATTCCTCCGCTGATTTTCAACGGAAAACCTTGCATAATAGCCCAGCGTTCTGTCGGCATTAACATAGTAGTGGCATCATTACAGAGCTGTGAAAATGTTACGTTCATAAAGCTGTTCTCGAAATGTATAAGCGTATAGGGATAAGTGAACTCCCCAGCACTTACGGCAAGCAGACGTTCATAATCCTCGCGCATCATTATTACATCAACATCATGATCCCACGGAATGAAGCCTTTGTGCCTCGCTGCACCCAAGAGAGTCCCGGCATCCATCCACCATTTGAGATTATGCTTCTCACAGATATTCGAAAACTCCGCAAGCAAATCAAGCTGAACCGCCCACACTTTTTTCATTTCCGGCGAAACGTAATAACCGCAAAGCTCTTCACCCTCAAAAAATTTCTCTGGTATGTCAAGTTTTATGTTCATGATTTCCTCCTTTCAGCAAACACAAAAAAACCGTGAGGGCTTCACAGTCTCTTCAACTGCAAAACCTTCACGGCAAATTTCTGATAATATTACCGAGTAATTATTACGTGAATATACTAGTAGGGGGGGGGGTAAAATTACTGACCTGTTAATCATTCCCCTAAAGCCTCATAAGATACTCAAGGCATGTCCTGACTCCGAAAGATGTCGCGCCCTTTGAGTAAACGCCGTATTCCTTCTCGCAGAAATCTACCCCGGCAATGTCCATATGCGCCCATGCGATTCCGTCAGAAACAAATTCCTTCAGGAACAACGCCGCGAATGTTGCGCCGCCGTATCTGTTTCCCGCGTTCACCAAGTCAGCAAACGGAGACTTCAGCGACTCGGCTATATGCTCGTCTTCAAGAGGCATTCTCCAGAAAGGCTCGCCCCTGCATTCTGAAGCGGCTAGAATTTTCCCCGCGAGTCCGTCATCATTCGTGAAGAGTCCCGCTCTGTATTTCCCTAACGCTACAGCACAAGCCCCCGTCAATGTGGCCATGTCGATAATCACATCGGGCTTTAACTCACTCGCTACACATAAAGCGTCAGCAAGTACGAGTCTTCCCTCTGCGTCAGTGTTGTTGATCTCTATCGTTTTTCCGTTTCGTGCTGTAATTATGTCGTCAGGACGGTACGAACTCCCTGAAGGCATATTCTCAGCGCATGACATGAAGCCGTGAACCTCAACAGAGAGTCCCAGTTCAGCGACTCCCTTCATGATTCCGAGTACGTTGCAGGCCCCAGTCTTGTCGCCCTTCATCGTGAGCATGTAGTTATCCGGCTTGATGTTCAGTCCGCCGCTGTCGAACGTTATTCCCTTCCCGACAAACGCAATTTTCTTTGACGGCGTATTTTTCGGCTTGTACGTCAGGTGAATCAGCCGGGGGGGATTCTTTGATCCGCTTCCTACCGCGAGCAATGCGCCCATCTTCTCAGCAATGAGTCTCTTTTCGTCCCATATCTCGCACGTTAATCCGTATTCTTTTGCGAGGGACTCGGCTTTTTCGGCCATTGTTGACGGACATACAGCGCAGCCCGGCTCATTGGCTATTTCACGGGAAAATATCTGAGCTTCCGCAAACCTAATCCCCGCTGAAACTTCATCACCGCAAACATCAGAATATATTTCAGCCAGTGAAAACGGTTCATAGTCTTTTCCCTTTGTCTTGTAGCTGTCAAATGAATACGCGCATAATCCGCCCGCCTCGCCTAATGCAAACGACAAGCCGTCATATTCCGAAAGATGAGAGATTTTTACGTCCGCAATTTTCCCGCGTGATTTTCCGATTTTCCGCAATCCCTGAAAGAGAGCATCACGAATTACGCTGAGGGAGCATTTCTCTTTCTTGCCGAGTCCGCAAAGATACAGGCAGCCTTCAACCAACGGAACGCGGAGAAGAGAGCCTTTCTTGCCGTTGAAGTCTTTGCGCGAAACAAGGTCTGCGAGAACCGCGCCTAAATCCCCGTCAAAGGGTGCGAGATTCTTGCAGTCCTCCTCACGCAAAAGCACTAAGAGCGAATCTGCTGAATGATCTTTATCCCAGTGCTTAATCTGCATTTGCGCTGACAGCTGCCCTCTTTACGAACCCGGATTTAAGGCACTTGGTGCAGATTTTCACCTTCATCAATTCGCCGTCGCCCGCATCGATTCTTACGGTCTGAAGGTTAATGTTCCAGCGTCTTCGTGTATGACGGTTTGAATGACTTACTGCGTTTCCTGAAGCAGGCCCGCGCCCGCAGCATTCGCAAAATTTAGCCATGATAAAAAAATCCTCCGTTGTTTGTGAAATATGGCAAGTATTATAGCATTACGGCATTACAAAAAGGTTTTTGCGCAAAAAAAATCTCCCTGCCGTTTTGAGACAAGGAGATGAATTTTTACGTTTTACGACTGCGGTTTGAGTCTAACGTTTCTTCATGGCCGCCGCGAGTCCTGAGAGAAGAATCAATCCCGCGAGTCCGAATCCTGAAGTGCATCCGCTTGATGATGAGCTTCCGACTCCTACAGCAACATCACGGCTTACGTACTGCACAACAACTTTACGGCTTGCGACTGGTACATCATGGCTTACGTAGCGTATAACGTCCTGGCTCACAATAACGTCCCGGCTTATGTATCTTATATCCGGGCTAATGTCCGGGCTTGTAGGTATTTCGGGCTGGTTGAGGTCTGTTGCGGCGAGTCTCAGCTCCAAGCCTCCAATAAAGCCTTCTTCACCGTCGGGGCCAGTGTAAACGAAATCGTAATAGCCTTTCGGGATTGAACCTAAGTCCCTGCTGTCATTGTCATGAACGAGATTCTGAACATTGAGATACACATAGCCTTCTTTGTCGACAGACGTAACAAACGGCCCGTAAACAGGATATTCAGCACCGTCCCCCGCCGCCCAGAATACATCAGGCTCGTAACCTTCCTCAAACAGCGGATCATATTCGCGCTCAGTTTTATACGGCGACATTCCCGTAGGATATGCAGTGTCCGGGTTTGATCCATAGGCTTCAACATACTCGCGTTCTTCTGTTATGTTTGCGAGCCAGTAATTTATCTTTGTGCCTGCGATGTATGAATCTCCGCTCAGGTTCGCCGCCGCAAATATCACCCTTTCCCTGAGAGGCTCATCGGGTATATTGCTGTTGGGCTTAACGTCCTCGCTTGACTCAACATTTCTCACGTTCACTTCATCCATGAAGGAGTCGAGATTTTTGCCGAGAATTGTCAGCTTGTCCGCTTGAGTCTCCGTGCCTGATCCGTTTATCGTGAATGCCTTTATTGTCGCGTTCATAGGAGTGTGCTTTTTGCCGTTAAGCATATTCACTCCGTCAAACCATGTGCTTCCGTCAACAGAGAACCAGCTCTCAAGATCATGAACCGCCGCGAAATCTGACTCATTCTCAATTTTCCGCTCAACAACAAGAGGATTCTTTGCTGTCGGATTCGTAACTTTCAGCACAACAGAGAAGTACGTCCCTTTAGTGAGTGATACAGTGTCTGATATTTTCAGCGTGTGATAGCCTGCATGAGGATATGTTACAGTGCCGCTTATGCTGACCGCTCCGGCTGTGTATGGCGCGAGTGTAGGCTTGTTCGTGCCTAAGTTGTAGTAGACTGTCCAGTCAACCGTAGCTCCTGCCTCTGTCGTGTAGAATGATATTCCTTCAAGCTGTTCATTGTCTGAGCGAACCTTTAAGACATTAGCCGCGTAAAGTGTATCATTGCTCGCTCCGTAAGTGCTGCACCATCCTAACGGGTCATGCTGGTAAATTTTGAGCGTGTCGGGCAGATCCTCAACGATAAACGCTGCTCCTTCTGTTATGTACTGATTGTAGGACATGTAGAAGTAGCCTTCATCTTTGCTGTCTGTTACATCAGAAGGCCAGCCAGTTCCCCAGGAGTTTTTGACGATCCACGCGCCATTTGAGGAAGGACGGTCTTTTGACGCGAAATTGTCCGCTGAATAATTATCGTCCCATCCTACTATCATTACTTCATGATTACCGCTTTTTCCCGACTTTGAATAGTAGTA
Organism: uncultured Fretibacterium sp.; assembly: GCA_946183145.1. Lineage (GTDB taxonomy): Bacteria > Synergistota > Synergistia > Synergistales > Aminobacteriaceae > JAFUXM01. The sequence goes on from CAMGZM010000002.1 coordinate 179,048, forward strand.
CGCCGGACCGTTTTCGCCTTCGTTTTCAGCCTTATAGCCTATAGCGACTCCGCCATGCTCCATTATGAGCCTTTTCACAACGTCATCACTTATGCGGTTGCCAGTGTCATCGCTTTCAGTGGTAAGTGTTACGGGAGTCCGTGAGCCGTAAAGTATATCCGTAAGCCTCAGCTTTATACCGTAAGTGTCCGGGTTCTGTTTGAGGCCGGGCAGAATAGGAACAACATCGTTTGAAAGCTGATCGTTTGACTGTGTGTTTGCCAGCGTCTGGAGAAATTCATACGTAGGATACTGACCCATGTCGTACCATTGACCAAGCACCACAGGTGAATAGCCCATTCTCCCAAGCAGAGCCGTTGACAGATACGGAAGCGATGACTCAAGTACAGGGCCGTCAATCCTCGTGAGATATGCCGATGCCGTAAGAGAACTTGCGCTGCTGAGAGTGGCAAGAGATCTGTTGCGCGGCATTACGGAAGTCTCGCGCCATCTCTTGTCGGGGTCATTGCGTATGTACCACGCCATATGAAGCTCGGACAAGTCTGCGCTGTTGACATCTCCCAAAATCGTACGCGCTGTGCTGACTGAAGCGTCATCGTTCGCATACTTTGTGAGATAGTTGCTCTCAACCGCACCCATTACGCCGAAAGCCCAGCATGTTCCGAGCCACTCTTGATTCCTCACGGTGTAACGCGCCCCAACGCCCGCAAATCATACGAGGCCGGGAGAGTATCTGAGCCGTAAGCACAAGCCGACATGACAACAACGAACATAACAGCAAGTGCCGCCAAAATAAAACGTTTCAACAAAGTAATCACCTCTTGGGAAAAATTTAATCTTGTAAGTTCTACGTAATTATGATTATACTCTTATCCGTAAAAATACTCCAATGAAATTTTTTCAGGTTTTACGGCGTGTGTGTATCATGTAGAATATTCGCATCCACATGAAAAGAGATAAACATTATGGCAAGCGATGATGTTTCGAGAATTGAGTCGTTATTGAGGGAGCATTTTGCGAGGACGGACAAACAGCTTTCAGAGCTTAAATCAGAAATTGTTGTAATGAAGAATGACATTGAGAAAATGAAACGTGATGTAGGATTTATGCACGACTGGGATTTATGGCTTATTATGGTGCTTGTTACTGTGCTTGCGCTGCCTAAAATAACGGAAGGCATGAAGGCTTTTGTTATGACAGTCATTGAAACAATTTCGGAAATCGCGAGAGTCTTCCACAAAGACGGCAAATCGTAATCATCATGTGAATTTGACGGCGTTGAATTGCAGCTTATACTAACAAATTAGCACGCGGGAGAAAAATACGCAGCTTTAAGAAGGCAAAAATCGTAGAAGGGAGGTGAATGAAATGATAATGACGAGTGTTCAAATATTGATGTCAAACACAGCAGGTTTTGTGCAGATAGTCAATGTTCAATCGGTATCTGTCAATGCTCAACTGTCAATGCCAAACATTTACGTTGCACCAATAATAAACGTTTACGCGCCGACCATTTACGCGCCAGCTTTTTACGCGCAGACAACAAATATCCTTCAGCAGCAGGCACAACAGAATATGTTGCCCGTAATGTATTAAGCGTGTGAAAACTTCTCCCGCGTGTGCAGTTTGATGAAAATAATGAATGTCCTTGTGATGATGCAGGGACATTCTTTTTTGTGTTCAAGTGCATTTGACGGAATGCGTGATTACTGTAGAATATTCGCATTCCCAAAAGAAAGAAGGAAACATCATGCCGGAACTCTCAGAATTACTCTCAGAGCGCGAGAAATTACAGGCCGAACTAAGCGGAATTGAGTCCGAAAGCGAACAGGGCGTAAGCAGAATCCTTGAGGCAATAAAGCGTCAGCGGTGGTATTTCTTCAGGGATAACAAGTATATTCTCATGGACAAAGACACCGGGCTTTTGTGGGCTAATCTGGATTACTTCGACTATCGGGGCGGCACAATAGGAAACTTTGACGTGATAAGCGGGATAACGGGATGGGTATTTCCTACAGGCTACGAAATGCGGCAATTAATTTCAGACTTAACATTTCCATTCAGAGAGGGCGAATATCATCGAATAAAGAATAAAGTTTATTGGCAAACGTCATCAGGCAGAATAGACTTAGACAATTTATCTACAACGGAATATCAATTAGGCTGGTTAATCCCCTGCAACCGTTCACTAATCGCAAAGACACATTATGATTCAAACAATCCGCAGTCAACACTGGACCTTTTCACACAAAATAATCTCTGGCCAATCTTCCAAGATGACAAAATCACAGAGCTTTACGGCAGACTCTTCATCAACCAAAACAAGCCGCAAGTCCGCAAACCTCAGCTTGAGTCAAGACTTCAGGAACTCAGCGCACAAATTGACAAGCTCACAGCGCACCGCGTATTATCGTCCGAGTTCGATTACACACAATCCCTCGCGCAATACGACATCACCGCAATAGACTCCTCAGTCATCAAATACTTTCAGGCTTTGCAGAAATGGATAGACGGATTAATGTCCCTCATTGAGTCCTACGAGCGCGAAAAGGAAGACACAATACGCGAGTCAAACACGATAGCCCTGCAGCTTTCACGAAAATATGAGGACAGCCCCGCGCTTTCACATGAAGAGAATGAATTACTCCGCGAACGAAAAGAGACCTTCCGCCGAAAATTTTCACTCGCAATGCACACAGTGAAGGCAAAAATCCTCGCCGTAAAACGTCAGGCCGATGAACTCGAAGAACGCATAGACAGCACAGACAGCTTAACCGAACTTGCAGCAATCGCAGAAGAACCCCGCGCTGATTTCGCACTTGTCGCAGAGAACACAGCACGAATCATCACGAATGCTTTGCGGAAAATTGAGTATTTCGAGTCGCACCGTGATTTTGTCATCAACGCCGTAAAGATTCTCGCGGACTGGTCAGAAAATTTCAGGGTCTTCAAGACTACGTTAATGACTCGGCTTGTGGATTCATGTATGAGGGATAATGTTGACAATGAAACTTTTGACTCGTGGCTCAAAGACTGGGAGTCATTGCGTCTTGAGATTGAGAGGAAGTTGCAGCCTGTCATTGAATGGGGATTGAAGGGTGATATTTCTGCGAATGAATCGGAGGGCGTTACGATTCCTGAGAGGGTTATAGCTGTTCTTGATGGGTATAAATCTGCGGTCGATAAGTTTTACCTTGAGGAGAGGAAATTTGTATTTCAGGAGTTTGAAGACAAGCCTGCGGGGAGTCTCCTTGAGAAGATCAAAACAGAAAGTATGCTTTACGACTGCGCGTCAGAATTTCAGCGGGAATTGCAGGAGATAATATTCACGTGCGCGAGTCCTGCTGACAGAATATTTATCATCAACTGGGCTAACTCGTTGCTGGACATTCCGCTTGACTCGATAATTGATGATGATGATTTCCGTGATGTTTCAGCAGAAATTCTTGAAGGGTTCATGAAGCTGAAGGCGAAAAATTACGACGTGTATCTGTCTGACGCAAAGTCATACGGCGATGAGCTTTCGCGGCGGAACAAGGAATACAATTCTTTGGTGTCGAGAATGCGCAAGGCTCTAAAGAAAGGGGATGCAAAATAATGGGACTTCTTTCGGGAATCATGTCATTCTGTTCAAACGCGGTCGGAAAATTATCATCATTCTTGACGGGCAGCAGCGGAAAAACTGTAGCAAACGCTGTCTCATCATACGCCGGAAAAAGTTACAGCGGAGGAAGCACAAGCACTCACACAATCACGACAACGAATCACAACACAACGACATATGACCCCGACCGGGTGAAGGCGGCGCAAATCGACAAGGAACGCGCAGAGATTGAGTCATCCTCACAAATCAGGCTCGCGGGAATGGAGAAGGAACGACTCGAATTTATGAGGCGCGCGCAGCTTGACATCATCGAGGCACAAACGCAGAGCAGAATCGCGCAGGAACGTGCGAGGGCTGAAGGCTTCGTGATAATCGCTGATGCAATATCGGCCATGCAGGAAAAACTTAACGAGTTAGCGGCTCAGAGGCTCGCAATAATTGAGCATGGAAATTTGCAGGCAGTCCGTGAGGCTGAAAACTTTTACGACGAACTTACGCGGGCAATCAATGACGATCATGAAGAGTATATGTCGCAGAAACTTCCGGCACTCTTTGAGATTCTCTCACACTATGAGGCGGGGACTTCTGTTCACACTTTGTACTTTGAGACGATTCAGAGGGACATAGCATTACAGATGACACACACGGCACAGCAGCTTGAGTCGGCAAGATTACGGCGCGAAAAAATGATAGAGAGCATACACGAAACGAAACGCGAAATCACAGCTCAGAGCGGACAGACTGAAAAAATTACGGCAGGTATTCTTGAGACTCTGAACAAAAAATTATCGGAGATTGATACGGGGAATGTACAATTACAAGGTGTTAAGGAAATTCCCGCGCTCACGGCGTAATGTGTATAATGTCAGAATGAAGGGAGATGATGAATAATGACTAGCGGAGATAATGCTGTTGATACGTCGAGGCTTGAATTACTGCTGAGGGAGCATTTTGCGCAGACGGACAAACAGCTTTCGGAGCTTAAATCAGAAATTGTTGTAATGAAAAATGATATAGAGAGAATGAAGCGTGATGTAGGTTTTATGCACGATTGGGATTTATGGCTTATTATGACGTTGATTACTCTGCTTGTCATGCCTCAGATTGTCGCGGTCATAAAGTCTCTTTTCGGTGCAATCGCTGAAGGAATATCGCTTATCGTTAAAGCTTTCCGCAAAGAAGACAAATCATAAAATAATCCCCCCGCCATTAACAACAGGGGGACAAAATTTTTCCTAGCCTCCCAAATATGCGGCTCTCACTTTCGGATTGTTGAGCAACTCTGCACCAGTCCCCGAAAGACTCACAGCTCCGACTTCAAGAACATACGCACGGTGCGCGGCCTTCAATGCGGCAAAAGCGTTCTGTTCCACAAGCAATATCGTTCTTCCCTGCGCGTTAATCTCACGGATAATCGCAAAGACTTCATCAACAAGAATCGGCGCAAGTCCCAAACTCGGCTCATCAAGCATTAACAGATCAGGACGGCTCATCAATGCGCGCCCAACCGCTAACATCTGCTGTTCTCCTCCTGACAGTGTGCTACCCTTCTGCCTGTGTCGTTCCTTCAGTCGCGGGAACAACGAGTAAACATATTCCATATCATCGGCAATTTCTTTCACGTCATCACGGATATACGCGCCGAGCTGCAAATTCTCTTCTACCGTCAATTGCGGCAAAATTCTCCGGCCTTCTGGACTTAATGATATTCCGAGTTTCACATGATCTTCTGCGGGACGGCCTGCTATATTCACGGGCTTGTTGTCGCGGGGTGATGTGTACGTCATTTCGCGGGCGGTTGATTTCGTCAGTCCCATGATTGAACGTATCACGCTGGATTTCCCTGCACCGTTCGCGCCGATCAGCGTTACGATTTCGCCCCGGTTGATTTCGAGTGAGACATCACGCACCGCATGTATTGCACCGTAATTCACGTTGAGTCCGTCAATCTTCAACATTGCTTCCATTTACGCCGCCCCCTTCCCTAAATACGCCTCAATGACTCGCGGATTGGCTTTGATTTCCTCCGGCGTTCCTTGTGCGATGTGGACTCCCTGATCGAGTACGTGAATATAGTCGCACACATTCATAACAACTTTCATATCATGCTCAATCAATAATATTGTCAGGTCGAATTCATCACGTAACCTGCGTATAAACTGTAACAACTCTTCAGACTCTTGCGGATTCATTCCGGCGGCAGGCTCATCAAGTAGCAAGAATTTCGGACGGGTCGCCAATGCCCTCGCTATTTCGAGTCGTCTCTGCGCTCCGTATGGGAGTGATGATGCTTTCTCGTAAGCAAACGTATCAAGACCAAGCTGTGAAAGCAAATCCATTGCGCGAGCTTTTGCGGCTGAGTCCTCACGTATTACGTCAGTGAATATGAACGGCGCAAGTGTCATCCACCATGAATATTTCTGACGGATTCGCGAGCCTGTCATTACGTTCTGCAAGACTGTTTCATGGCCGAACAAGCGTATATTCTGAAATGTTCTGCTCATTCCCGCACGGCAGACTTTATCCGGGCTTAATCCTCCGATTGACTCGCCCATGAATTTTATTGTGCCTGATGTCGGCTTGTAGAACCCGCTTATGACGTTGAAGGCTGATGTTTTACCCGCTCCGTTCGGCCCGATTAGTCCCATGATCTGGCCGCGCTTAATGTCAAAGCTCAAATCATCAATCGCCGATAATCCGCCGAATTTCAGCGTAACATTCCGTACTTCAAGCACCGATTCGGAGTCGTGAGTCTCTGTTATCGTTTTGTGCTTGCGTCTTGGGAAAAATATATCCCATGTGAACTCGCGCATTCCCATAATGCCCTCGCGCCTGAAGATGATTACGACAATCAGCAGCAGCGAGAAAATTACCATTCTCATGCCGGGGATTCCGGGGATATTTATGCTGCCTATTGTGATTGGATTCTCAACGAAACGTAGCCATTCAAGCATTGTTGTTACGAGAGCAGAGCCGATTATGGAGCCTGTTACGCTTCCGAGTCCGCCCACAACGATTATCATCAATATGTTGTACGTCTGAGTAATCATGAACATTCGCGGGTCAATTGTCGTAATCAGATTTCCCATCAGCGCGCCTCCGAGTCCCCCGCCGAAACACCCCAGTGTGAACGCAAGCACCTTAACGCGGAATGTATTTATCCCCATCATTCTCGCTGCTACTTCATCATCTCTCACAGCCCGCAATACACCGCCGAAATTGCTCCGTAACATGCACACCATACACAATAGAACAACCCCTAAACAGCCCCAGCTCATGAACAGAGTCGTATATGCCGGGATTCCCTTCAATCCTAATGAGCCGTTTGTGAGTCTCGCAGTGTTTGTGATGAGGATTCGTATTATCTCCGCGAAACCTAACGTAGCAATTCCGAGATAATCACCGCCGAGTCTCAATACAGGAAGCGCAACTAGAAGCCCGAAAAACGCCGCGACGATTCCCGCAATGATTATTGACGCGATAAAAGGTGTGTTGACTTTCAGCAGCCAGGGATAAATGTCCTCAAGAATCCACATCGCATTTTTCTGCGACGGAGTTAGAACGAGCAACGCAGAAACGTACGCGCCAATCGCCATAAATCCCGCATGGCCGAGCGAGAACATTCCCGTAATGCCGTATATCAGGTTGAGACTTAATGCTAGTATTGCGTTGATTGCGATTAGGTTCAAGATTCTCTGCCAGTAACCGTTAAGGAGAAGGGGAGCTTTGTCGAGGAAGTATGCTAAAAGTATTACAGCAATAACAGTGAGGATTAAATTTCTTGTGCGTCTCATTATATTTTGTCCTCCAGTTTCTCACCAAGAAGCCCCGTCGGCCTGAATAGCAGTATCATTATCAGAAGCAAAAACGCAAACGCATCTTTATACCCCGAAAGAGTCGGGAAAAACGCAACCGACATTATTTCAACGAAGCCGAGAATTAATCCTCCTATCATCGCGCCCGGCACCGATCCGATTCCCCCGAACACCGCCGCAATGAACGCCTTTATTCCCGGAGTCATTCCCATGAACGGCTCAACACGAGGATAACGCAGTGCCCACATTATTCCCGCAACAGCAGCCAATGCAGAGCCGAGTCCGAACGCAAGCGCAATAATTTTGTTGACGGAGACTCCCATCATCCTCGTTGCTTCAATGTCGAATGATATAGCACGCATAGCAAGTCCCGGTTTCGTGCAGTAGAGCAGCCACAAGAGTCCCCCGACTAGCACGAATGACACAACAGGAACGAGAATCCCAAGAGGAATCAATCTCACGCCGCCGGATAACTCAATGGGCTTCATGAGAATCGGAGGCTGTACGACAGGACGCGGCATTCCCGTAAAGACTACGACCGCAAAATTCTCGATGAAGAATGAGACTCCTATCGCGCTGATCAGTGCAGAGATTCGCGGAGCTTCACGCAATGGCTTGTATGCGATTCGGTCAACGAGTAGTCCGCAAATTGTCGTGAGGATTACAGCGATTATTACGCCAATTGCCCAAGGAAGATGATAGACGATTGTCGCAAAGTATACGAAATACGCGCCGAGCATGAATATATCACCGTGAGCAAAGTTTATGAGCCTCAATATTCCGTACACCATCGTATAGCCCACAGCAACAAGCCCGTAAAGTGAGCCGAGACTCAATGCGTTAATGAAATGCTGAATGAATATGTTAAAGTTCAAATATTTTCAGCCCTTTCTGAATTTAGGATTAAGAGATTGTATCATTGTCCATAAAAAAACAGAGCCGGGAAATTTTTATTATTTTACGCAAGAAGCCGAAAAATAAATTGCGCTATTAAGATATAATATTTGTATGATCGAAGAAGAGAGAATAGCCAAGAACAACCGTATACGCGAACAATGCAGACTGACCAGAGAAAAACGCAAGCATCAAATCTGCCGAGTATACCGCGTGAAAATTGACTTCTCTCACCTTAACGAAGCACAAAGAGTTCACCTCAAAATGCTTTTTGTCGAGGCTAAATGGCTCTATAATGACGCGCTGACCTTCTCACATGAACATGATATTAACGAATACGATACAGCGACTCATACAGTACACGGACTTGACAAAGATAAATTGCCCGTAACACATGAGATTGAATATTTAGCCTCGCAGATGAAACAATCTGTCATTCAGGGCATAAAGCACAGTCTGAAAGGATTAGCCGTTCTCAAGAAACATAATCATACAGTCGGCAATTTGCGCTATAAGTCAGATTATGTATCAATCAACCTTCAGCAACATTATGTAACATACAGGTTCTATGATATGAATCACATAGGGCTTCAAGGCTTCAGGGAACGTATACGGATAAAAGGCGCAAACCAGTTCTGGAATATACCTGGGATAGAATTAGCAAATGCCAAGCTGTTAAATCTTCCTGACGGCTATTATCTTGCAGTAACGACATATCAGAATAAGGGAGGTGAGACGAGGAAATACAAACCCGAAATCGGTATAGATATGGGAATTAAGACGACAATAACAACATCTGAGGGTAAAAAATACAAAGTGCTGATTGAAGAAAGTGAACGTATAAAGAAGTGCCAGCGTTTAATCGCCCGGCGTCAAAAATGTTCAAGCAATCGATACAAAGCCCGAAAGTTGTTACAGAAAGCATATCAAAAATTAAGCAGCCGTAAAAGAGACATAGCCAATAAAATCGTGCATGAGTTATTAGAGCATGAGCATGTATATATGCAGGATGAAAATATTTCCGGGTGGCATAAAGGCTTGTTCGGCAGGACAGTACAGCATTCAGTGTTAGGATTAGTGAAATCCAAGCTGATGAAACATGAACGAGTAACAGTCTTGTCATCGAAAGAGCCAACGACAAAATATTGCCCATGCTGCGGAAAATTGAAGAAAGACATAACGTTAGAAGACAGAGTATATGAATGCACATGCGGATATAAGGAAGACAGGGATATACATGCGGCGCGAAACATGATATTGCTTGCAAAAAAACATACCTGTGGGACGCAGGGAATTAACGCCTTTGGAGAGAAAATAAGACGACCCAAGCCCAAAGACTTGAGTCGCAATCTCGTTGAATGAGGAAGCTCCCGCTAAAAACGGGCGGGGGTAGTTCACACTTCAGGTTTCACGATTCCGATAAAGGTCTTTTTTCCGTCTTTGATCTCAACGATTCCCATGTCTTTCTCTGCGTCATGAGTCGCGTTGATTGTCGTCATTCCCGTAACTGTCGGAAGGTCTTTCACGGTTTCGAGAGCGTCGCGGATTTTTGCGGGTTCTGCGCTTCCGGCTCTCTCTATTGCGTCCTTCAGCATTATGTAGCAGTCGTAACCCAAAGCGCAATTAACGTTCGGTGCTTTGTCGGGGTGTACTTTGTTCCACGCTTCTGTGAATGCCTTTGCGGTGTCGTTCATTTCGGGCATTGAGGGATCATACGCAAATGTTGTATGCATGAATCCTTCTACAGCATCGCCGCCGAGCGTAACAATTTCGGGGTTGTCCATAGCGTCAGCTCCGATGAATTTGAACGTTGCGCCGAGTTCTTTGGCCTGCTTGAGGACTATTGCGCCCTCTGCAAAATACGCGGGGAGGAAAACTATATCCGGCTTTGCGTCAATTAGTGCTGTCAACTGCGCCGTAAAATCTGTGTCGCCTGACTGGTAGAACAGACTCGCTGCGATTTCTCCGCCCATCTTCTTGAAGGAGTCGCGGAAGAATTTTCCGAGTCCTACGCTGTAATCATTCGACATGTCTACGAGAGTCGCGGCCTTCTTGAGTCCCAAGTGCCTGAATGCGTATGTCGCTGCCCCTGCGCCCTGGAACGGGTCAATGAAGCAGACGCGGAAGTAAAACTTTTTGCCGTCAGTAACAAGAGGATTCGTGCATGAAGTTCCGATTACGGGGACTCCGGCTTTCTCTGCTACTTCTCCCCCGGCCATTGCGAGCGATGAACCGTATGTGCCTATTATCGCGTTCACTTTGTCGTTCTCAATGAGACGTGTTACGGCATTGGCGGCCTCTACTTTGTCGGATTTGTTGTCGACGATCACAAGCTCGACTTTGCGCCCGGCGATTTCGGGGAAAAGTGAGTGTGCTAACTGTGTGCCTTCAAGCTCAAGCTGTCCGCCGAAAGCATTTTGTCCCGTCAAGCAGTTGAAGACTCCGACCTTGATTGTTCCGTCGTCAGCAAACGCGCAAACACTGAGCATTAACACGAGCATTAACGCCGCTAAAATTTTACGCATGATGAGAATACATCTCCTTTGTGTTATGGAAAGTTGCGGAAATTATATCATGCGCGGAATTTTTATCTTCACGGCGCGTTATTGGGCTTCTGATTCTGATGGCTGTGATTTCTTTGTGCTTTTTTCGGATTCAGATGAGAGATATACATTCAGAATGACATATAACTTGTCCGCATGAAGATATATATCGTCAATCGTTTCAATTGGGATTCGCGTTTCTTTCCTGTCCTCGCCGAAAAAGCCTATATATTTGCTGTTTGTGTTGTTAAAGTAGAATCTGCAGAGGGGTTTTCTCTGGTTTCCGTCAAGAAGAACATTGCAGTAATTCACAGTGTCTTTTATGGTTATGCGCTTAACGTCTGCTTTGTTCCTGAGTATTGCTTTCACAGCGTTGTAGCCGTCAATTTCTTCCTGTGTCGTAACGATTCTGCTTTTTGGTTCTGAAGGTGTTTCGGGTGAAGAGTCTTCTTGCTGCTCTGAAGGTGTATTAGCTGCTTTTTCCTCTGACAGTGCGGAGGCTAATCGGTCGCTTCCTCTGTCGCTTATCGAAACCCGCCGTAAAACCCCTTGCTTTAGCTATGTGGATATAAGGCGCAATATAGTATAATAATTTTACAGTTAGTCGTTCCGCGTTACCAAAAATGTAGCAACACCAACAAATTGAAGTACGGGGAAACACTTTCCTCTTGCCGCAGCGTAGCACTTAGAGATTTTTATCTCCGGACTGGGTGAACTATGACGGGTTCTATGAGAAAAGGTGTAAGAAGTAAAGCAAAGTAATGTTGTGTCCTATTTAGGGCTATACAGTCCCTTACGGGGCTACGCTAGAGGCGGACTGGCCACGCCTTTGAGAATAAGGATGCCTGCTATTGTAGGTGGAAACTTAAAATCAAACTTCTCAAGAACCCCCTACCGAAAGGCTTGGGGAGGCTCAGAGCAGAAATATATTGCCTCCCGTCATCCCTTGAGCTTTTACGCTTTTCGCCTGAGAATGAATCCTCCCGCAAGAATCGCAATCACCGCACTGACTCCAACGCTGCAACCTGAAGATGACCCGCCGCCAACCGTAACCATAACGTTTTTGCCGAGAAGCTCATACGACGCTTTTACGTCAAGGAGTCCCATACGGCTGACTCTCCCTGTTCCGTCAAGCTGTTTGTATGGGGCGTAAAGTTCTTCAGCATTGCGCGTAATCTGTGCAATTTCTGCATCACGCGATTCGGGCGCAATAATTCCCGTCTCTATTCCGTTATCTAAATATTGTGTCCATTTCGCTACAAAATCTTTCACAAATCCTGCAAAAGGATAAACAAGCGGATTCTTGTTCTTATTCGCTCCCTCAAGTAAGGCTGCCTTTATCTGTGAGGGCGTTGCGTTCGGATATGCTGACATGAGGAGAGCCGCCGCTCCCGTAACATGAGGTGCTGACATTGATGTTCCTGATGAGTATCTGTACATGGCCGGGCTTCTGCCTCCTATTGCAATCGGTGAGTACGTGCTGAGAATATCGACTCCCGGCGCGGCAATGTCTACTTTTTCGCCCCAGTTCGTGAATGACGGTGCAGTGTCATCCGAATCTATAGCACCAACAACAATAAGATTATTCAGCCCTGTGAATGACGCGGGATAAAAATAATCTCCCTTCTTGAACTGAGGATTGCTGCCGGGTTCGTCAAAAAGCGCGGCTGCTCCTGTCTCAACCCCGGAATTTCCAGCAGCAACTACAATTAACGTCCTGTTCAGCGAGTCGAGTGCCTGATATGCCATGTAGTAGACATCATTCTGCATTTCTTGAGGCGTTACAGGAAGAGCAGCACCGAGTGAGAAATTCAGCGCGGCAAGTTTCAAGTCAGGATTTTTACGCAGAAGATTCGCAATGTAATTCAGTGCGCGAATCTCAAAATTGATCGTCTCATAAGCATTCTTGTTGTCAAAAATTCTCACAGGAATAATTCTCACATTCCAGTTTACCCCGGCGACTCCGATATTGTTGTTTCCGACCGCGCCGACTGTACCCGCTACATGAGTCCCATGACCGATAAAATCAGAGTCCCAGCTTACGTTACGCAGGTCATAATCTCCGCTCACTGTCTGAGTGTTGAATCCGTATTCTGCTGCTATATTGCCCGTCAAATCGGGGTGCTTGTAGACTCCTGTATCAACAACACACACGTAAATATTTTCGCTTCCCGTCGTAACTTCCCAAACGTCAGGGGCGTTAATGGCCTTCAGTCCCCAGCATAAATCCGCGCTTGGGTCATTCGGAATTTCTGACGCGCTGAATGACTGCCTCTTTGCGTAATAGTTCGGTGATGCTGTGATTACGTCAGGGCGTTTCTTGAGGTCGGAAATCAATTGCTCCGTTGATTTTGTTGACGAACGTACGAGAACGAAAATTTTTCCCTCAATCTCTGATAACGTCTCGTAAGTCTCTGCTACTGACGCGCCAATTTTCCCGGCAGACTCCGCGACATTAACACACGCCGCTGAAACGCTGACTCCTTCCGGGACTCTGAAAACCGCAAGTGCTTCACCCTCTGCGTAAGTCTCAGAAAACGCCGGGCAGCAAAGAATCATCACCGCAAAAACTGACAGCGCAAAAATTTTTCTCTTCATGAAAATCTACCTCCTTATGAATTATCGTAAAGCTGCTATCTTTTTGTCCCAGCCTGCCCGCTTAATGTGAAGAGTCATTAAGGCCGTGCAGACCATCCAGCCGAGAGGATAGCCGATTGCAATAAAATACACTGATTCCGTTAAACGCGAAATGATGAACAGATATATCTGCCTGAAGACTACGAACGACATCAACATAATGAACATTGGACTCTTAGAGTCGCCGACACCGCGCAAAGCTCCGGCCTCAATCTGATTCGTTGCGTTCATCGGGTCAAAAAGACAATTGAGTCTCAGGAACAAAACCGCGAAACCTATAACCGCTGTATCCTGGTTGAAAAGCCCGGCGATATACGGCGCGAAAATGTAAATGCTTGTGATGATACATGCTGATATGCCCCATGATATAAATAACCCCTGAAGGAGTCCTTTGTGGATTCTTTCGGGCTTCCTTGCTCCTGCGTTTTGTCCCACGAAAGTTGTTACTGCCATCGCCATGCTTTGAGTCGGAAGAATGACAAACGCATCAACACGCGCATAGATTCCCCATCCTGCTGTTGAGGCCGCTCCGTATGCGTTGATATATGCCTGAACAAAAACGTTTGAGAATGATGTTACGGCCATCTGAAAGCCCGCCGGGAATCCTACAGCAATAATCCTCCGCAAAATTTTCGTGTCGATTCTCATCTCGCGCCATGTGAGGCTATGCACTTCATGACTGCGGAACAAAATCCAGAAGATAATCAACCCTGAAACGAGCTGAGATATTATTGTCGCATAAGCAACACCCGCAACGCCCGACTCGTATCTTATGACGAAAAGAAGATCAAGAAATATATTGAGGATTGACGCGAGTATCAAGAAATACAGAGGACGTTTTGAGTCACCGACTGCACGGAGAATCGCGCTTCCCATGTTGTAGAGCATAGTGCCTCCGAGTCCAAGCGAGAAAATTTGCAGGTAAACGACAGCTTCACGGAATACTGACTCGGGAGTGTTCATCATTCGCAGAAGATAAGGTGTCGAGAAGTAACCGATTGCAGAGATTACGAGAGCCATAATTATTGTAGAGACTACAGCGGTGTGAGTCGCTTTTCGGAGATTGGGAATGTCTTTCGCGCCGAAATACTGAGAGATTACTACGCTTGCGCCCATTGCGAGTCCGATGAAGAGTCCGATGAGAGTAATTACGATTGGGATTGTCGATGTTACCGCGCCGAGAGCGTCAGAGCCTACGAAATTCCCGACTACTATGCTGTCTACGGTGTTGTACAGCTGCTGAAAGATATTGCCTATAAACAGAGGGAACGCGAAACTGATTAGGTGCTTCCAGATTGTTCCCTCCGTCATGTCTTTAACGTGTGAGATTTTTGGCAAGATATTACCCCCTTTATCGTAAAAAATTTTAGGCCATGTGATAAAGAGGGTCAAACGTTTATTAGTAGTGAATCACATTCTCCGTCCCTCTGATTCTCTCTATCACCTTTTCACCCTCGCCGCCCGCAAAATATTCATACGTCGACTCAGGCACAAGCCCGCGAATCTCCTCAAGCCTTCCTTCCTTTATGGCCTGCCGAACGTCTGACGCGCTAATGACTCTTCCGCCCTCCGTCTTTCTCGGAACAATCACGCACTTGATTCCGTGTTCGGGAAGTTTCGCCGACATTATGCGGTTGTAGATTCCCGTAACGAGGCTCTTAGGCTCTTCACCGACATAACGCGCATTAATCCCAAGAGATTCGGCAATCCTCACAAAAATTTCGAGGTCTAAATTCGCGTGGCTCTCGATCACTGCCTCGTCATCTTTCTGGAAATAGCTCGGAAATGTCGCGCCGCTTATGATGTACGGCCCTGTGTCGTGATAGATGATGTTATGCAGATGTGATGTCCCGGCAATCACTAAACGCTTTCTCACGTCAAACGGAACTAATGACGCGTCCTCACTCACAATAAATACATGAAGAATATCATTCTCACTTGCTGCCTTCTCAACCAAAAATTTATGGCCGAGCGTAAACGGATTCGCATTAAGCACAAGAGCCGCGATATTTTTCCCCTCGCGTTTCGTTTCTGACAACGCCGACAAGTAATCGCTGAAGCCCGTTCTCCTGTTCTCCATGAAGACAACCTGATTATTGACTCGAACAATCTCGTAAAATCCCAAGTCCCCGAAAAATTTTGCCGAATTGCATTTAGTGTAAAGGAACAAATGATTTATCCCCCGCTCGTACTCATGCTGCACCAAATGACTCACAACCTGATTCATTAACCCCTCGCCTTGATGTTCATGACTCACCGCCATACAGCGCAATGTATTTCCGAAACAGCTCCCGGTCGCAATTACGCTGTAATCCTCATCGTAAACCGCGCACGTGTAATCTAGATTCTTGTCGCGCCTTATCCCCTCAGCAAGCAATAATTTTTCGATCTGTGAACTGCTCCTTTTGTCCGACGGATATACTTTTGAGACTGCATACTCTGACATTTTCACGCCCCCTTGAAAGTTGATGTTGTGCAAAATTTTACAGCATGTGCTATAATCTTGCGCGTTTTCGGGAGAATTGGCCGAGTGGTCGATGGCGGTTGACTTGAAATCAATTGAGGTGCAAGCCTCCGGGGGTTCGAATCCTCCATTCTCCGCTAAGAGTAAAGCCCTGTACAAAGCGTGCAGGGTTTTTCGTATATTCAGGGGGTGTAATTTCTCGTGGAAAAGCTCAAAATTCTTCAGGAATATTTATCTGCACTCGGAAGCGTCGCAGCTGCGTTTTCAGGAGGAGTCGACTCAACATTACTCCTCAAAGTCGCGCATGATGTATTAGGGGACAAAGCTATAGCCGTAACAGTCTCAGCTTCATTCACAGCGAGCCGCGAAATGAACGAGGCCGAAAATTTTTGCGCGGACAATCACATTCATCACATCAAGATTCATATTGACATGGCCGAAATTGACGGCTTCAATCTCAATCCCCCGAATCGCTGTTACATCTGCAAGCGCGCAGTCTTCACGCGAATCATCAGCGCCGCCCGCGAAAACGGAATCTCAAACGTAATTGACGGCTCAAACCTTGATGATTTAGGCGACTACAGGCCGGGCATGAAAGCACTTCACGAACTGGGAATCATAAGCCCACTGATTCATTGCCAGTTCACAAAGTCAGACGTTAGGAATTTATCGCGGGAAATGAATCTCATTACGTGGGACAAACCTTCTTTCGCGTGCCTTGCGTCGAGATTCGTTTACGGTGAAATTATTACGGCTGAAAAATTGCGTATGGTTGAACGCGCCGAAGAGTTTTTGATGTCGATGGGCTTCCGTCAGATTCGTGTGAGAGTTCACGGTGATTTAGCAAGGGTTGAGATTTTGCCGGAAGATTTCCCCAAAATGATTCATGATGAGACGCGCGAAAAAGTTTATGACGCTCTCAAGGGCTGCGGGTTTCATTATGTTGCTCTCGATTTGAAGGGTTACAGGACAGGGAGCATGAATGAAGCCTTGCTGTGATAGAATCAGCATTAAAGAATATCCCGTGTATTTCCGAAAAATATTGCGAATGACAAGCAGGAGAATAATATTCTTTCTGCTAACCCTCAGACAGGAGGAGAGGGGAAAAAGATTCACAATCACATTATTTATCCGTCAAAAATCAAGGAGGTGAAAGCGCAAAAAACTTAACCCGCGCAAAATCGGCAGGGGATTCAATGATGAACCCCATCAGGAAAATGCAACACGCAGTAAAAATCTCAGAATATCCCGAATCAAAAAATAAAAATATGGGAAGAAAGGACAAGGAGGTTTGTTCAATATGAGAAAACGCATTTTATGTAGTGCATTGCTGTCTTTGCTTGCGCTGTGGGTGATGGCTCTTCCGGCGATGGCTGCCAACCCTACGAACTACTACAAGCTCAACAGTTTGGCGACTAACAAGAAATCTTACAAGTTTGATAAGTATGCCGCTGCAGCAACGCTTCCGACAGGGAATGACGCGATTGTACTAACGCTGAAAGCGGGCACAAAATCAGCAACTTCTGCGCCTTCTGGCTACGTTAATGCTAGTTCGGTGGCTTGGACTGTCGCGGTAGACCCTACGGGCATGGTCGACAACTCTACCAAAATTACTTGTTCCCCGACAAGCTCACCTCTTAAGACGGATGCACTGACACACACGATGACTCTTACGGGAGCAGTCAAACGCTCAGGCACAGTTACTGTAACAGCCACGCTCGGCTCAGGTGCTACTGCTCAAACTAAAACCGCAACCATCAAGATCACTGTACCTGACAAGCCAGCCCCGGAAATCAGCGCAGGAGAAGATGCGGCGGAGTTCTCCGGAGAGGCAATGTCAGCACTTTCGCTCAAGGATTCCAGCGGTACAGCAATAACCGGCAACAAGATCACATTCAACAGTTACCCGGAATATATCACTTTTACTCCTGATGCTACGACCCTTAACGGATACGGCGTTACGGTAACAGCTGGCGGTAAGAACGGTGATGCGCTTGCTGATGCTACAAAAACAAGAGATGTTACATTCGCGTCAACAGCCAACAAAGTAGCCAAGATTACAGACGGCGTAACGATAACCGTAACTGCATACAACAATAAGGCAGACGGCACAAAGGGTACGGAAGTCAAGAAACAAGTTAAGCTCGTTGTTACAGGAATAAAGCCTACAGCGTGGCAGACAGAAGCGGGAGGAAAGCCTGCTGACTTGGGAGACAAGGCTTCAAGCAAGAAAGCTATCACAGGGCAACTGACTCTCGTCGAGGGAGGCGTAGACATCGGAAACAACCTGACATGGAAACTCCAGAACGTTACTACTCCCGTAACTTTCACGGCTAGAGGACTTCCTGAGGGACTCACTCTCGAGGCTGACGCTAACACATCGACACCGAACGCCAAGCAGACAAGCGCATTCGGTGTAACGCTTAAAGGAAAGCCGGCAGCGGGATATTATGACAAGATATATATCACGGCGGAGAACTCAGGAGGAAGAATAGAGGGCGGCCCGTATATCCTTGATGTAGTCAACAAGCCAAAAATCTCGGTCGACAAAATTCCCGACATCACTTGGGGCCAGAACTACACGTACACAGTTCCGGCAACAGGCGGAGAGAACACAAAGCACCCGCTTACGTATGCCATCAAGTCAACCTCAAACTCTCCCGGCCTCAAGATCACCAACGCCACAAAGGGAATACTTGCAGGAAGATATGAGTCATCTGACAAATCCGCAACTGATTTCGCGCTCGGCACAGCTGCCGAAAAAGAGTTCAACACCCTTACGCTGACAGTCGTAAATGATTTTGTCGGCACTACGGCAGCAGAACAGAACGTAAAATTCAAGATCAAGGGAGTAAAACCCGTTCTCGTAAATAACGCTGCGGCAGCACAGAACGAACTCAACAAGGCCACATTAACGGCTCTCAACGATGTAGAATGGAAAGATGGAGATACTAAATATCCTATCTCGGTAACAGGCCCCGGCACGTTTACTTTCTCGTATGAAAACCTGCCTACGGGAATTACGGCTACGGCTCAGGCTCAGGACGAGGATCATCCTTCACGCCAGGTTGTTACGTTTGAGGGAAAACCCCAAGTTACAGCTAAGAATCATGTTGCAACCGTAACTGTGTCGAACGCTCTCGGCTCTCAGAAAATCCCGCTCAAGTTCAACATCGGCGCGGAGGAGGAAGATTTCAAGATAACACCCAACAAGGGAGCTATTGCGCCCGTAAAGGTTGACGGCCAGACGGCTATCACAAATACTGCTTTTCAGGCGGCATTCGGCCCTGTAACATGGAGAGCTAAGAATCTTCCGGCAGGACTGAAACTCTCACTTGACAAGAGCGTTCCCGATGACAAAAAAGTATGGGTTGTAGGAACTCCCACAGCGGCAACAAAAGCTGACAAGAACGGGCAGAGCATTTACGAGATTACAGCGGTGAACAAGCCCACAGGCTACGAGGCTGTTGTATCTCAGGACTTCAGGCTCTTCAAGAAGCCAACAATCTCAACGAAATCACTTTCCGCAATCACGCTTGAGAAGGAATATACGGGTAAAATCACAGGGTCAGGCGCAAGCAGCTCGGATCTTTCGTGGGTCGTAACAATCGCTGAAGTTCCAGCAGGCACAACAACGGCACTTCCCGCACCAAAAGGAGTCGTAGATTCAACGTCAACAAAGAACTTCAAGCCCACAGCGACTCCCGCAGGAAAATCCACGCTCACAGTAAGCAGCGACGCGAAAACAGGTATGCCCGTCATCGTCGGAAGCCTCGACAGGATGCCCGCAAGCGGAAGGCTCAAAGTTACCGCAACAGCTACAGTAGCGAAAGGAACATCAGTAGCGCAGGCCTCAGATCCCGTTGAGATAGAAGTTCTGGTTAAGGGTACGGCAACGAAAATTACGACATCAAGCGTCGGAAAATTCAAGAAGAAGGACACGACTTCAAGCAGTGATGTTGTAGCAACGGGAACGAAGCCCATCTACATGAAGGCTCTTATCTCGGAGTCAGATGTTCAAAAACTCCTGAACTTTGAGGATGTCGCTACTGCCGCCTCAGCTCTCGGTGTAGGCACATATACTGATGCTAAGGACAACAAATATATTGACCTGACCAACAAACCAAGCAACAAGCTGGGTATCAATTTTGTGTACGATGCAACAAAGCTCGATGGCAAAGGAAAATTGCAGAGCATAGCAAGCGGAACATATACCGTAACGAATCTCCCCGTGAAGATTCAGGCCGGAAACGCCGTAGCACTCAACAACAGAACAGGCAGAGTCGAACTCAGGTCAAGCGACAAGATTCTGAAAGTTACGATCACCGGGGATGCTCCTGAATGGAAGAGAGGATCAAAAGCCGCTTTGCCAGACATAACGATTTTCGAGACAGACGGAACAGCAATTGATGATGTTACGTACACTGTGAGCGCGGATCTTCCCTACACGATAACGGTATCACCTTCAGGCACATCTTCTGAAAAGACGAAGAACGGACTTTATGCAGAAGTTACGCAGGGTGAAACAGGAAAGCCCGGAACAGTCGTAATCTCAGGAACTCCGACATCAGGCAGAGAGACAAAGACAACGTTCACGCTTACGGTAACGAACCCGACAAGCAAGCAGAAATCACAGGCAAAAGTTACGATTATCGGTCAGATGAGGCCGGAAATCACAACAAAGATTACTGACGGCTCTCTTACCGAAAAAGTTACGGAAGTCGGAAAGACTCTGAGCTACAAGATCAACGCTAAAGGCTCAAAGAGGGCTTACATAAAGACTTCGCCGGATACAAAGCCGTTTGTGAAGGAACTTGCCACAAACATGGTTGCTTACGCGCCTATAGTCTGGGAAATCGCTGATAGTTCAACGAATAATGCGGATGACCTTAAAATAGTCGGCCTTGAGTTTGACACCGCAACGGGAGCGTTCAAAGGAATGCCCACAGCCGCAACTTCAGAAGACAATTCAGGCAAGATGGATTATAAGCCGCTTGAATTTACTATCAAGCCCGTGAACACAGCAACAGGCGATGCAGCTCAAAACGCTTCGGCAAAAGTCAAAATCGGCGTTAAGGGCAAGAAACCCAAGCTGACCACGAAGACGATTACGCTTGAGCGCGGCAATGAGAGCTATGATGTTGCAGACTGCCAGCTTTCGACCAACCTGACAAACGACAAGAGCGCGTCTATCCAATGGAGATGGGCTGATGGTGCTGACTACGCGACATGGGGATTTAAAGAGAAAATAGAGACCGAAGACAATCTCGGAAAACTTGCCAGCTCCGGTGCTAAGCTCCCGACAGCGACAAAGGGCGTGAACTTGAGAGTAGTCGCGCACAACGTAGGTCAGGAAGTTACTGGAAACGTGAAGTTCATCATCAAGGACAAAGACCCCGAAGTTAAGGCTGACAAGGACACAGTATCCATGCATGGTGAAAAGGACGTTACCGTAACGGAAGATGTTACGTTCGAGCTGACAAATACCTCTGAGATGATGACGGGCGACACAAAAATTGAGTGGAAGATCGGCGCACAGCCTTCAACCGCATCAGTGAAAGCCTCATCCCCCAGAGTGAACGGCGACGGTACAGCCTGCACAGTAACATTGACGGCGGCAAAAGGAATCTCAACAGCAATAAACGGAGCTAAATTCTCAGTAACCGCAAAGAACAAATCAACCGGCGCAATGGCCTCAAAGGAAGTTGCCATAAACGTAGCGGCATATTCGACTGAGGAGGCACTTCCCGCAGAGAAGGACGCAACGCCGGAAGACAAAGCCGCGCTTCCTGAGTCTGAAACCGCAGAGGAATCACTCACTGAGGAAGAAGAAGAGCTTGCAGCCGGTGAAGGCACAGTAACATACGGCCGTGAGCGCACAGAGTCAGGACTCACCCAGGCAGAACGCTCAATGCTCGCTGAGGGCGGATATGTCATTGCGGCAATTCTCCCTGAGATCACGACAGACGCGTCAGGGCAGTACGATCTTGATGTTGTTTCACTCGATGAGGCAGCAGCAGAAGGAGCCGAGCTTGTGTGGTTCGCATTCCCGCGCAACGCTGAAAGCACAGAGGATGACTCAATCGCTGAGTTCTACGATGAGGCCGGAGCTGAGATTTACGCAGTCCCGGAAAGCAAGAAAGTTGTTGTGTCGCCTTGGCTCGAAGCTGAAGTAACGTACGCGCCTGTTATAGCGGTCAAAGCACCCGTTGCAGGAGACGCAAAGACTTCACTCGATGAGGCAGAAGCAGGAGACACAGTAACAGAACAGGCAATTGAGGACGCAATAGAGACTCCCGCAGAAAAGTAAACGGAGTCTCTCAGAGAATTAACGAGTAACAAAAAGCACCCTGTCAGAAAAAGGCAGGGTGTTTTCTTATGTGCTTAAAGCGTGAAAGGCCAGGAAAGTGAAAGTATTTCGGGCGATAAAATTCTCGCGCTCAGGTAAGAAAATATTTCAGGGCCGAATATCATCGTGATGAAGCACCCAACCGACAAGAACGGCACAAGCGGCAATGTCTCGCCTTTTCCCCAATGAAGACGGCCGATTATCATCATGACGATCGCAAAGAAGCCCCCCGCCATTATTCCCGCGTAAAAAGAAAACAGCGTGAACTTCAAGCCCATCACCGCACCGATTCCCGCCATGAATACAGCATCTCCCCAGCCCATTCCCCCGTGTGAAAGCACTATTATCACCGCAAAAATTCCCCAGCCCGCAGCAGCTCCCGCGAGTCCGTCAGCAACCGCCCATTTTCCCCCCGCAATTCTCAGAAGCAGGCACAAAATCCCCGGCGCAAGCGCGAAAACGTCAAAAATATCTCCCGACTCTAAATCCGTCAGCGAGTTCACCACAAGACCGCAAGCACCAACGCCCACGATTAACGCCGCCCAAGAGATTCCCCAGCGGTATATTATCGACATGGCCATTAACGCGCAGACAATCTCAACAAGAACGTAACGCACGGAAATTTTTGCCCCGCAATGCCGGCATTTTCCGCCCTGAATCAGCCACGAGAGAATCGGAATCAGCTCAAACGCTCCGAGAACATGGCCGCATGATTCGCAGACTGAACGGTCATTCCCCGCCCATGACCGACCCTGTATAGATCTGTGCGCTGCGACATTCAGGAATGATCCCATGCACGCGCCGAATATCCCCGCAATGATTATTTCTCGTGTCATCATTTCCTCTTCTGGCTGTCGTAAACGTACTGTCGGTTCTCGTCCTTCTTGTGCTGTGAGTCTCTCGCGTAAAGTATTCCGCCGTATGTCGTTATGTTCCGCTTCAGTTTCTCGGCCTCCGCGTGAATCGCCTCCGCTAATTTCTGCCGCGTTCCCTTCTTGTCCTTGCTGTATGTCTGCATGTCCCGCTCAATATATCCCAGGTCAACAAGCGCCTGAATATCTACCGGGCTTATTTCCATTTCGTCAGCAAGCGTTTCAAGGTCAAAATTCTTGTCCTGATTGTCGCGCATATACTCATGAACTTGGCCGTATATCTCTTCAAGCCTACGTATACAGTCCCCGCATATTCGCTGCCCCTCAAAGCCGTTGTAAATCCTCCTGCAAAGTTTGCATTCAGTTAATGCCATCTATATACCCTCCCTGTTATTTTTTCCTGCTGCGCCTGATTTTGTACCTGTGGTTAGCTCCCTCATATGTGAGTACTTTTTTGTGTTCGTCGATCATCTTCCTTAGTTCGTCAGCAAATTCTTTCGCGAGTTTCTGACGGTCTGATATTGTTGTGCCGTATGTCTGTATGTCGCGCTCAAGCCAGCCAAGCTCTATTATGATTTCCATCTCGGCGGGGGTTGTTCCGGTTTCCTCTGCTAGGCGGGCTATGTCGTGGATGTTTATCTCCCCGCGGTCGCGTATGTAGTTGTGTATACGGCCGTAAGTGCCTTCAAGCCTCATACGGCAGTCATGGCATATTTCCGTAGTGCCTATGTAGGTTTCATCATCGTAAAGCGATTTGCAGACCTTGCATTCTCTCAGTGCCATAAAAATTTCTCCCCGTGAAAATATCACAATAATTTTACATGATATGATAGGAAAAAAATTTCAACAGGAGGAATTATCACGCTGAATTTTCTTGTGCGCATGATTCGATTCATGCCTCACAGTTTCGCATTGGCTTTCGGAAGATTCGCGGGGAAATTATTGCGTCTCATTCTCTGGAAGAAGGTTGACAGGTGCGAGGCTCGCTGCGTAAAAGCGCTCGGAGTCGGCGTAACAATCTCACGCAAAATCATTCGCGACTCGTTCATCAATCTCGGAATGTCCGTAACAGAATTTATCCGTCTCCCAAAAGTCATTTCACGAATCAATGAGCTTGTAGAATTTCCCGATGAAAGCATTGACGTTTTGCGCTCTGCATTGTCGCGGGGAAACGGCGCGATTCTCATGTGCCAGCACTTTGCGAACTGGGAATATGCCGCCGCAAGAGTCATTCACGAGGGCTTTCACCTTCACGCAGTATATACCCCTCAAAGGGACAAAGGAGTCGAGTCGGTCATAATGTCAACACGAAAAGACATCTCGCACATGGCCATGATTGACAGTGATACGGGGCTGCGTGAAATATTCAGGGTCTTGAAGGCCGGAGAAGTTTTAGTGATTATGCAGGACTTAGACTCGCGCAAAGACGGAATAGACTCAAAATTTTTCGGACTACCCGCAAGAACTCATGAAGGAATCGTGAAGTTATACCGCAAATTTCACTGCCCGATAATTCACGGCGTTTACTGGCGCGACATCAATAACCCGTCAAAACATCATATACGCTTATCGGGAATCTTGAGCGACATGAACGACTCTAACGGGCTTCCATTCGGCGCGGACATGGCCGGAAGCATACGCCTCTGCAACGAGCATATAGAGAGCCTCATACGGAAATTCCCGGGTCAATGGCTCTGGCTTCTCGACAAATGGGAATATACGTTAGGAAAGTGATTAGTGTTCAGTGTACAGGGAACAGGGATTAGGCAATGAATAACAATACGGGCTGCGCTGTTGCTTTGGGATTCGATCCGGGCAGGGATAAAACTGGATTCGCGTTTGTGAATGTGGACGGAGAATTGTTGCTGTCGGGTATATTTCCGTCATCTGAGACTGAGAAATTTTTTGACGATTTCACGTCGTATATCATTGAGCGCAATGTTGATTTTTGTGCTGAAGATTTTATTGCGCGGGTAAAGTTTATAGCAGTCGGGGACGGAACGACAAGCAGAGATTTCACGGAAAAATTGAGGACGTTAACCGGCCATGAGATTATCACAGTTGACGAGAGAAATACGACACTTGAAGCGCGTAATCTCTACTGGAAGATTCACAAGCCCGGAATATTTCTGCGTCTTTTGCCTGAAGGAATGAGAGTGCCTCCGAGAGTCGTTGATGATCTTGCTGCGTTTGCGGTTGCGTTGCGAGGTCTGAAAAAATATAGAGATATACGGCGGAATAAGCTATAATATGTGGCAAATTCAAATCCAAGTCAATAAAATACAGGGAGGGAGATTAATTTCAGATGGCCGGTAACGATAAACTAATCGCTCTGGTAAATAGTTTTGCATCGGCTGTTCTTTCCGTAGGGCGAGAAGTGGGGCTTAATATCACCCTCAACAAGTCAAAAGTTTCCCCCGGGATAAAAGTCGGCAATATCTGCACAACGGCATTAATCGGAGTCGTTGGTGTAGGTTCTCGCGGAACGGTGAATATCATGCTCAACAAAGAAGGTTTCGAGAATATCATCAGCGTGATGTCAGGGGGAATGATACCGCCTGTTCTCGGTGATGATGTCTCAATGAGCGTAATCGGTGAGCTTTCGAACATGATCGGAGGCCGCGCACTAGTTCAAAGCGCACTGGGCACTGTTGATGTAACGCCGCCGCAATTAATCATAGGGGAAAATATCAGGAACGTAACGAAAGAGGATAACGGCATGAGGAGCTTCACACTTCCTTTTGAGATTCAGCCTTCAGGGGGGCTTTATCTTGTGCTGTCGTTCAAGATTGACTAGCCTGTAATAGCTTTATATTTTGACAGAGAAAATTTGTTAAACGGTTCTTGGTCTGAATGGGCCGGAGCCGTTTTTCACATTAAGGGGAGAAAATTTATGTTGAGACGGTTAATTTATGTCTTCATGGCCGCATGTGTAATCGTGCTGAGTCCTTTTCAGGGTGAAGCGGGAGTTGTTCTTGTGCTTTCTGGAGGAGGCACAAAGGGATTCGCTCATCTCGGAGTAATGGAGACGTTAGAGCTTAACGGAATCCCTATAATCGGGATCGTAGGCACAAGCATGGGCGCATTGATGGGAGCATTGAGGGCGAGCGGATATACTACAAAGGACATGCACAGAATCTTGAAGGAGTTAGACCTTCCGAGCCTTTTGAGTGAAAACACCGGGCCTATGTTCGTGTTTACGGGTAATGACAGGCGCGCAAAAACAAACACAGTCAGCTTTCTCACATACAAGAAGCAGGAAGGGCAGACCGGGCCTAAAGGAATGCTGACGGGCGACAAGCTGTACAGATATTTTTCTCAGCTCATGAAGCACGTAACAGAGACAGACTTCTACAATCTCCCTATACCTTACGCGGCAGTAGCGACAGACATAAACACGGGTGAAAAAGTTGTGCTCAAGGAAGGGAATTTAGCGGCGGCAATGAGGGCATCTATGTCGATACCGATGGTGTTCGAGCCGTGGAAGATTGACGATCATCTTCTTGTTGACGGCGGAATAGTCTCAAATCTTCCTGTCTACACAGCAAAAGAATTATTCCCCGGCGTTCCTATTGTTGCGGTCGACATATCCGGGAAAATGGAAGGCGGAGTAAATTCGTACATGGACGTTCTGAATCAGTCGCTCACGATTCTAATGAGGAAGACTACGGACGAGGAAGCACTAGCGGCGGATATACTTCTCAAGCCAGACACATCGGGTATGGGAACGCTTGACAATATAGACCCTGAAATAGTTATTGCGCTTGGCGTTGAAGAGACGATGAAGCATATTGACGAGATAAAAGCATTGTCGGAAAACGGTCCTGCGCTATTCACGCTCCAGAATGAAGAAAGGCACTTGAGCAATATTGTAGGAGATATAGAGGTACACGGACTCCCGCCGAAAATGGCCGCGCTTGTGAGAAAAAGAACTCTCCGCTGGGTCGGGAAACCTGTAGACGAAAAAGCAGTGAATGATGAATTAGACCGATTAGGCGAATCAGTCGGTGTTGAAATGGCTGATTACCAGTTAGGGCGCACAATGTCGGGGGATATTCTTGTGCGTATTGACGTGAGAAAAGCTCCTGAGCTGAAATTAGGAATATCGGGTTACACAACGAACCTTCACCCAAACAGATGGCTTTATCTCAAAGGCGAAATGAACGGAATCTTTTCGGAATATGACTCGCTTATCGGAGTCGCTAAACTCGGCGAGCAAATGGGAATTGACCTGACATATCAGACAGCCCCGCAGCCTATGTCAGGATGGCAGATAACGTTTTCGGCTCAGAACTGGAAGCCCGCCGGAGAAGATGACCACCTCAGGGACTGGGACAGATACGCGGCAGGAATAGCGCACCTCTTCACATGGGGAGATGTGAATATGGGACTAGGTTACGCGTA
Organism: uncultured Fretibacterium sp.; assembly: GCA_946183145.1. GTDB lineage: Bacteria > Synergistota > Synergistia > Synergistales > Aminobacteriaceae > JAFUXM01. Next base: position 206,630 of record CAMGZM010000002.1, read on the forward strand.
TGAACATGTTGACGGTTCCTCAATATCGCCCAAAGACGGAACAGAGTCGAGCGGAATAACATTCTTTGCGGAATATGACACACTTGACATGCCTTCAGACCCTACAAGGGGCTATGCGTGGAAGATTAATGCGTGGTGGCCGAACTTTGACGAGGTAAATTACAGGCTGAGTTACTTCAAGCCGCTTGATGTCTCAAAATCATGGAGGACGTATTTGCGTCTGGGATTTGCTGAAGGCGACATGAACAAGAGAAGCCACGCCGTATATCTCGGAGCTGCTGAGGAATTGTACTCAGTCTCTCAGCATCCCATAGAGGCCGAAAGAATGTTCTGGGCTAATCTCGCTGTAAGGAAGATACTTAACCGCACGGCTGTGGGAGTTTTGGCCGGGGAAATTTTCGCGAGCTGGGGCTATGCGATGGATAAAGGCTGGTCGAAGATAGATGCTCCGTGGGAAGTCGGGCTTGCCGTGAATTTCCCGAACAACATAATCGATACGAAACTCGCAATCATGTACGGCTCTGAGGAGTTGAAGACGGGATTTTTCTTAGGCGTTCCGATTTGGGATCATTATCCGCTGCCGTAAAAATTTTTGAGAGGAGGGGTAATCATGATACTGCGTGAGGAAGATTTGAAGGTTCTTGAGGGAGTTCCTGCGGGAAAATGGCAAGAGGTTATGGATTTCGCGCGTTATCTCATAGCAAGATTCGGAGAAGAGAAAATGCCGGAAGCAAAACAGGATAAGCAATACCGTTCCGGCGGATGGGTTGAGGGTGAAATATGGATGTCTGACGATTTCAATGACCCGATGGATTTCGTGTCTGATGATGAGAGGCGTGTTCTTGAAGCTATGCGCGAAAGCAAGCGGGAAAAATTGCAGGAGGTCGCCGTATGATGTATTTGCTTGATACTTGCGCGTTTATCTGGTACATCGAGACAAGCGGGAGACTCCCTGAAGCAGTGCGTAGGATAATCGATACCAGCGAGAATATTTATCTCAGTCAGGCTACATTGTGGGAAATTGCGATAAAGAAGACAACCGGGAAAATCAATCTGCCTATGACGATCTTTGAGCTTGAAGACAGATGCAGGAAAGAGAAAATTACCGTTCTTCCCTTAGAGTGCAGATATTTCGAGCGCATAAAGAAGCTGCCATTGATTCACAGAGATCCTTTTGACCGTATCATTATCGCAACAGCAATCGAGAGAGATTTAACGCTTCTGACAAAAGACAGCGAAATCATCAAGTATGAAGTAAAAACAATCTGGCAATCACAAAAGGAGGACAAATAATTTTGGCACGAAACATAACACCGAGAAAAGAAAACTATTCGCAGTGGTATCTTGACGTAATCAAAGCGGCAGAACTCGCAGACTATGCGCCCGTTCGCGGCTGTATGGTGATACGTCCTACAGGCTATGCGCTGTGGGAAAATATACAGTCAAAACTTGACGCTGAGTTCAAACGCACCGGCCATGTAAACGCATATTTCCCGCTTCTTATTCCCGACTCATTTTTCCGCAAAGAGGCAGAACACGTTGAAGGATTCGCCCCGGAGCTTGCTATGGTGACTCACGCAGGAGGCGAGAAACTTGAAGAGCCTTACGCAGTCCGCCCGACATCAGAGACAGTTATCGGCTATATGTACTCGAAATGGATTCAGTCATGGCGTGATTTGCCCGTACTCATCAACCAGTGGTGCAACGTAATGCGATGGGAAAAACGTCCCCGGCTATTTCTGCGAACATCAGAATTTTTATGGCAGGAAGGACACACAGCCCACGAAACAGAGCAGGAAGCGCGCGAGGAAACAATCAGAATGTTACACGTCTACAAGAAAGTACTTGAGGAAGAATTAGCGGTGCCGGTTCTTTCGGGTGAGAAAACTGCGGGCGAAAGATTCCCCGGTGCTGAAGACACGTACACATGTGAGGCAATGATGAGCGACACGAAAGCGTTACAGTCAGCAACGAGTCATTTTCTCGGTCAGAATTTTGCAAAGGCTTTCGAGATTCAGTATCAGAACAGAGACGGCGAATTATCGTACTGCTGGACTACAAGCTGGGGACTCTCGACTCGTTCAATCGGCGCGCTTATCATGACACACTCAGATGATGACGGCTTAATCATTCCTCCGAGAATCGCTCCCGTGAAGGCCGTAATCCTCCCGATCTCAAAAGATGAGTCAGTCGCAGAGAATGACATTCTCCCCAAAGCAAAAGAGTTATCCGCCAATCTTGACGCGGAATTAGGCGGAATGTATACGAAAGTTGATACTGATTTTCACATGAGGCCGGGAGATAGATTTTTCGCGCACCTTCAGAAGGGAGTCCCGTTACGTCTCGAACTCGGCGAAAAGGATCTAGCAGCCGGAACTGTGAGACTCGTGCGCCGCGACACAGGCACAAAAATTGACGTTGCGAATGATGAAGTTATCCCCGCAGTGAAGAAAGTGCTTGATGACATTCAGAAGAATCTTTTTGCGAGGGCTGAAAAATTCCGGGAAGAAAATACACATGACGCGTCAACATATGAAGAGCTGAAGGAAATTATTGCGGACAAAGGTGGATTCGTGCGCGCATATTTCGGAGGCACAAAGGAAGATGAGACTCGAATCCGTGAAGAAACAGGAGCGACTCCCCGCGTGATTTTGCCAGGTAACGCAACGGGTAAATGTATCATCACGGGCAATGACGGTGCAAGGCTCACAGTTTTTGCGAAAGCGTATTAACTCATGGCGGAAAATTACGAGGCTGATTTAGTTTTTGCGGGCGGGGGGAATTATCTCCCGTCTGCTGATTTATGGATGGTTATTGACGTTCTCAGAGCTACAACAGTAATGACACGCTGGTTTGAACTCGGAGGCACTGAGCTTTACCCCGTAAAAACTCCTGATGAAGCGCGTGAACTCGTGAAGGAATTGCGCGGGCGGGGGTCATCTCCTCTTCTCATGGGTGAGGTGAATGGGATTCCGCCTGAAGGTTTTGATATGGGAAATTCTCCGCTCGATTTGACGTATGATGTTATACGCGCTCACTATTGCGGCGTAATGTCAACAACAAACGGCACGGGGGCATTGCTTGAGGCTGAGTCTTCCGGCTGTCCTGTAATGGCCGTAAGTTTCAGGAATTATTCTGCATGTGTTGACCACGCTTTGACGATTGGGACTCGCATAGGGATTTTGTGTTCAGGGAGAAAGCACCGCCCATCCTGGGAAGATACTTTATGCGCGGGGGCTGTGATTGAGGATTTGCAGCGACATGGTGAAGTATTAATGTCTGACAGCGCGAGAATAGCATTAACGTTGTGGCAGAACAGCGGAAAAGACACAGAGTCTTGCGTCAGGAAATCTACTCACGCACAATACTTGACACAGATCGGTTACAGCAATGATATATCTTTTGCGTGCGAAATTGACTCGTCTACAGTTGTTCCTATGCTCGCAGAAAATGAACCGCGCACAGTTCTGCGTGCAGTTTCAGGAAGCGCGAGACCGTATCACCGTGAGAGTGAAAAAATTGAACAGTCAGCAAAAAAAACAGATCCATTTGAAGAATTACTAGCATACACCAGAAAGAAGGATTAATGATTGAAGACGTTATATCTTGACTGCTTTGCGGGAATCGCCGGGGATATGTTCATCGGGGCATTGCTGAATCTCGTTCATGACCCCGAAATATTAATACGCGAAATAGCAAAGATTCACTCTATTGATGACGAGTACGAAATACTGATAGAGCATACGACAAGGAACGGAATCGCAGGGATAAATTTTGACGTAAAAGTCTTTCACGGCGACGAGCACGAACACGGCCATGAACACGCCAATGAACACGCGCACGCTCACGAACATGACTCACATCATCATCACAGGCATTTGCACGACATCGAGGCGATAATCTCAGGAAGCGGACTCTCTCAGAGGGTCAAGCGCGAAACATTGCGGGCATTCTCATTACTCGCTGAGGCAGAAGCACACGTACACGGAACAACCCCGGACATGATTCACTTTCACGAGGTCGGAGCAGTCGACTCGATTATCGATATTGCCGGGGCGTTTGTGCTGATGGAGGCTTTAGACTGGCCGCGTGTGATATGTTCTCCTGTTAATGTCGGTTCGGGTACGGTGAAATGCGCTCACGGTGTACTGCCTGTTCCTGCTCCTGCTGCTGAATATCTGCTTCATGGCCTTCCCGTTTTCGCGAATGGGAGTCCGATGGAACGTACGACTCCTACAGGGGCGTTGCTGGTGAAGATTCTTGCTGACGGATTCGGGACAATGCCGGCGGGGAAAATTTACGCGTCAGGTTTCGGATTCGGGAATCATGAGTCGGAAGATATGCCTAACGCTTTACGGGCCGTGATGATTGACAGCGCGGACGAGGTAAGCGGATTAGTTTACGAGAAATTGACGCTTGAGGAATGCAACATTGACGACATGAACCCGCAGGATTATGAGACTGTATGCGCAAAACTTTTCGAGGCTGGCGCGCTTGATGTGTGGACGGAAAATATCAGCATGAAAAAGTTTCGTCCGGGCGTTAAGCTCTGCTGCATGTCAAAACCTGATGACGCTGTGAAGATTTGCCGGGTAATTCTCACGCACACAACTTCGCAGGGAGTGAGGCTGAAAGATTTTGACCGTTTGCGCCTGAAGTGGCGTATTGATGAGTGTGATACGTCATTGGGAAAAATTCATGTGAAAGTTACGGAGCTTGACGGAGAAATTTTGCGCAAGATCCCGGAGTATGAAGACGTGAAAGAAATTGCGAGTCAGAAAAATATTTCGGTGAACGAGGCAAGAAATATCATCATCAGGGAAATATAGATACAAAAATCCCCCGGCCATGTTACTGACTGGGGGAATGATTTTCTTCCTGTGATTGTTACTCTTTTGACTCGTTTTCTGGTGCTGCGTTTTCAGGAGTCTCTGTTTCTTCTTCTGCTGACGGACTCATATCTTCAGGCGCGGGCGGAAGTCCTTTTTTCTGTCTTGCTTCTATGCGCTCAAGCCTCCGTGTGAATCTCCATGTCTCTATCTCCTGCTTTGCCTTCTGCATTTTCGCATGAACGTCAAGAGCTTTCTCCTTATTGATGGGGCGTGATGTCATTGCCTCTTCAAGGTCTATTCTGAGCTTTGCGAGTTCGGCTGCTTTCTCGCGGATCTCTTTGGGCATGTCGGGCGTGAAGATTCTGCTTCCTCGTCTTGCCTTAGGCGGGCAGGGAGCTTCATTGCGGGGCATATTCGGCGTGTTCGGCGCGTCAGGATTCATGCGTTCCATTCTTGCGGGTGCGGGCTGATTCATTCTCGGCGGCATTTCCTGATTCATTCTTGCGGGCGCGGGCTGTCTTGCGGGGTTGCGCGGTGCTGCTATTGATGTTCCTGCGATGCAAACTGCGAGTGCTAATGCGAGTGCTAATACTTTCTTCATGATTTTGTTCCTCCTAAAATGTTATCTGGGTTCTACACCCTGCTGTTTTGTGGCTCTGTCAAATTCCGGCGGTCTCCTGTCTCCTGAGCGCGGCGGCATTGGCGGTCTTTTGCCTTCATTCGGTCTTCTGTCGCGGCTGACTCTCGGATGCTTGTTATCCGGCGGGAGAGGCGGCCTGTTCTTGTCGCTGCGAATATCACGGCTCATCATCGGCGGGCGTTTGCCGTCAAAATCTCTCGGCGGTTTGTGCTGTGCTGCGAATGACGTTCCCAACATTGCGATTATTCCCGCTAATATCAACCCTGCTGTTAATGCTTTCTTCATTGTATGATTTCTCCTTTCGGTTTTGCTCCGTATATATACTAGCGCGGCGGAACTCCGATTTCCCCTCTATACGGCGGAATGTCCCTGTGATGATGATGTTCTCTCCATTCATGTGGCGGGGGCGGCGGGTGATGAGGCCCGTGATGCGGCGGCTCTCTGAATCCGTGCATCGGGGGCGGGTGATGAGGTCCGTGATGCGGAGGCTCCCTGAATCCGTGCGGCGGAGGCGGATGATGCGGGCCATGATGCGGCGGTTCTCTCCATTCACGCGGGGGCGGCATATGCCCGTGATGCCTCGATGCTTTTATCTCTTCTGCTCCTGCTGTATTCCCTGCGAGCAATACGCTTCCTGCTGTTACTATCATCAACGCTGCTGCAATTTTCGTTTTCATTTTTTGTTACCTCCTTGTTTCAACGCTGATAGAATAATCCCTGATTGTGAACGCGGTATGAAATCAATCTATATTTTTTGTGAAAGGAGAATTTTTTACCGTGAAGATTCTTATCGTTGAAGATGAAGCGGCAATTGCTGAAGTTGTAAGCGCATATGCCAAGCGTGAAGGATATGACACAGTAACAGCTTCTGACGGACTTTCAGCACTCGAAATTTTTTCACATGAAGATATTTCACTCGTCATTCTCGATTTAATGCTCCCTAAACTTTCAGGCGAGGAAGTTTGCAGGCGTATACGCGAGAAATCACAAGTCCCAATCATTATGCTTACGGCAAAAACAGGTGAGTCGGATGTAGTTTACGGACTCGACATTGGCGCGAATGATTACGTGTCAAAACCTTTCAGCCCCCGCGTGTTAATGGCAAGAGTACGCGCACACTTGCGGCCGTCAGCCTCAAGGGACAATATTGCGGCGGGATTCTGCGCTGACGGTAGAATAGAGATTGACCCCGAACGCGTAGAGATCCGCAAGGACGGAAAATCTATCCCCGTAACAAAAAGTGAGTTCCTCATATTTTCGACTCTCGCCTCAAAACCTATCCGCACATGGTCAAGAGACGAAATCATACGCGCTGCACTCGGTGATGATTATGACGGTTTCGACAGGACTATAGACACATACGTGAAGAATCTCCGCAAGAAACTCGCTGAACCCGGCCATGAAAACGGATGGATAAAAACTATTTACGGATTCGGCTACAGGCTTGACGATGAGAAGTAAATCATTGAGATCTCATTTCCTCATGCTTTATGTGATTCTTGCTGTCATTGCGGGAATAGTCGTTCCGCTTCTAGGATTGAAATTAAGCGTTGAGGGATTCAGGAAATACCAGATACAGCGCAGGCAGGCAGACCTTGAGAATCTCGGCGAGTCATTATCCGCTCTCTATCATGAAGAGGGAGACGCTTGGGACATTCGCAGAGTGAGAGATATACTCCGCCCCGCTCCTCAATGGGCAGCAATGACAATATCTCTCATCGACTCACATGGCCGTGAAGTATATACCCTCCGTCCCCCGCATATGAACATGAACAGGCAGATGCACGGAAGAATGCACAGCGCACAGCAGGAAAATCCCCCGTCAGAAAACACACCAAACACCGAGTACATAACCGTGAAACTCTCAGGGAATGCCGGAAGACTCGAAATCGAACGCCGAATCCCTTCAGGACGCTACGAAAATTCGTTCATCTCGTACCTTGTGCGCTACACACTTGCGGGCGCGCTGCTGATGATAGTATTTGCGTGCGGGCTTGGGTATTTTGTCGCGGGGAAATTGAGCCGTCCTGTGATACTTGCGATTGAGCGTACGAAAAATATTGCGCGGGGTGATTATGACATTCACGAGGAAGCAAAACCCGTAGGAATCCGGGAGCTTGACGCACTGACTCGCGGCGTTGAAGATTTAGGGCGGTCATTGGCGGGTCAGGAAAAATTACGGCGGCGTTTGATGGTTGATATAGCGCACGAGCTGAGGACACCTTTGACCGTAACAAGAACTCAGATTGAAGCGATTTCTGACGGGATATTAGAGCCGACACAGGAACGTTTGACACTCTGCGTTAATGAGATGACGAGACTCGCGGATCTCATCGGGAACATTGACGCATTGTCGCGGATTGAGGGAGAAACTTTGCGCCTTGACCTTGAAATCACAGACATGAAAAAATTTCTCGCATATGTAGCTGAAAGTTTCAAGCCTCTTTTCACAAAGTCAGAAATAAATCTTTCAACGGAGCTTGAGAATGTGAAGTGTGAAATTGACCGTGAAAAATTCCGTCATGTAATCGATAACCTGTTATCCAACGCATTACGTTACACCGACAAAAACGGAAATGTGAAAGTGCGGTTGTATGCGCGTGATGATGAAGCTGTGATTGAAGTTTCTGACACTGGAATAGGAATCGCGCCGGAAGATCTTCCGAATATCTTTGAGCGTTTCTGGCGTGCAGATGAGTCGCGAGCAAGAGTTACGGGAGGAAGCGGAGTCGGACTCGCAATCGTGAAAGCTACAGTAGAGGCTCACGGTGGGAAAATTTCAGCCGTCAGCAAAAAGGGAGAAGGGACTTGCTTCACAGTGAGTCTCAAACGTGCATAATCACGCTCATAACATGATATACTTTGCGTAATTATCACAAAATGAAAGGTGTGCTGAAGTTGAAAGAATCCATGCCTGTATTAAGGATTGGGAAATACAAGCCTAAGTACCCTCTAATACAGGGGGGAATGGGAGTCGATATATCAGGCCCGAACTTAGCCGGCCATGTCGCGAAAAACGGCGGAATAGGTACAATCGCAAGCGTAGGACTCGCGCATGACTCTCCGTTGTTCCAGATAGAGAAGCATAACTATTTTGACGTGAACGAGATCGTAATCAAGGAAGCAATCTCAAAAGCAAAATCAATCGCCGGCCCTGAGGGAATAATCGCGGTGAACTGCATGGTAGCATTGACGGATTACGACAGGCAGGTGCGTTCTTCAGCAGAGGGAGGAGCGGACATAATCATATCGGGGGCGGGTCTTCCTCTGAGACTTCCTGATTACACGAAAGATTTTCCCGATGTCGCATTAGTGCCGATAGTCTCATCAGCAAAAGCAGCGAGCCTCATAACACGCCATTGGGAGAAGAAATATCACCGAGTCCCGGATGCGTTTGTTGTTGAGGAGCCTGCTACAGCGGGGGGGCATTTGGGAGCGATGACGATAGAACAGGTTTATGATCCTGCATTGCGACTCGAGAATGCTGTGCCTGATGTTGTGCGTTATGTGCGTGATGAGATGAAGAGCGATATTCCCGTGATAGCCGCCGGAGGAATCTGGGACAAAGCAGATCTTGAGAGGGTATTTGCGCTTGGTGCTTCTGGCGTTCAGATGGGGACTCGGTTCGCATGTACAGTTGAGGGGGACGCGTCAGACAGATTCAAACAGGCGTATATTGACGCAAAGGAAGAAGACGTTGTACTGATTCACAGCCCCGCAGGTTTGCCGGGAAGGGCGATAAAGAATCCTTTTGTGGCGAAATATCTTGAAGGCGACGTAGAAAGCAAACCATGTTTCGCGAACTGCCTATCACATTGCCGCTACCGCAAGACAAAGGAAACATTCTGCATTGCGGCGGCGTTGGTTGATGCTCAAGTCGGGAACTGGGAGACGGGGTTATTCTTCTGCGGTTCAAATGTCGTGAAGGTCAACAAGGTAGAAAGAGTCGCTGATATTATCTCGGAGCTATTTGCGTAAGGAGGCTTCATAATGGAAAAATTAGCAAAAGCTATATCAAACTGGCTTGTGGGGCAGGTCAAAAACAATCCCAAGCTGAATCCCGTTCCGCCTCAAATTTTCGAGGCACTCCTGAATAAGCAGATAGACGCAGCAAAAAAACGCGGGCAGAATATAGACTATAACACGCTGGCGGAAGCCGTGAAAATTGAGCTGGCAAAGTCAAAAATCACCGTAATATCATCAAGCCTTATGCCTCAGAAGAAGGAAGACTCCCGCCCCGTTCTTGATGTCAATGAACATGAAGCCGAAAATGAAGACGCAAATGTTTTCAACGCGGGCGCGAATATTGGAGTCGTCATAGGGTCAACGGTGCGTAATGTAAGCTCAGCTGCTGTTGATGCTGGTGTTACTGTGGGAAAAGCTGCGGTGAATGCCGGAACTACAGTAGGGAAAGCCGCCGTATCTGTCGTGAAGAAAGCCGGAATACTCACAGCGGGAATTGTAAGCGGGACTCTCTTAGGAGCTTTCAAGGCTAAAGGTAAGGACAAAAACAAGAACGCGTAAATTCTATGCCCCTTTGGTCTTTCATGGCCAGAGGGTTTTTTCTTGTCGGTTAATTCTCCCTTAACGCTTCATTTACTGCCCTGTTTGTGAAACCGCGGGAAATAAGCCGTGATTTTATCTTCCTTTCATCGAGGCCGGACTCGCGCAATCCGTCAGAAATTTCACGCGCTCTTTCTGATTCGTCAGCAATCTCATCAAGCGCAATACGTATATTTTCACGTGAGACTCCACGAACTGAAAGCTCATACGAAATCTTGATATTTCCCCATCGCAAATGGCCGTCAGCAAAAAGTTTCGCGAACGACAAATCATCAATCAGCCCTAAATTTTGCGCCTCGTCAAGCAGCTCTTCAGGAAATTTCATCTTGCGCAGATATTCACGCGCCTGTTTGTATGTGCATGGCCGCCGGAGAAGGTACGAAAAGAATTTTTCCCGCTGTTCGTTCTCCGGGTTAATGAGTTCTTCAAATGATTTCATGATGTTATTGCAAGCTCCAGGACTCCGCCGAGCCTCCGTAAAATTTCTTTCTTCAAATCTGGTTCACTGCTCAAATTCGGGTCATCGTCAAGAAGTTTTTTAGCCTCATCACGCGCAAGGATCAAAATTTTCTCATCACGAATCAAATCTGCAACCTTGAAATCCGTAACACCGTGCTGATGAGTCCCGCAGATTTCCCCCGGCCCACGCTGAATCAAATCCCTCTCCGAAAGCTCGAAGCCGTCAGAAGTTTCTACCATTGCCATGACTCTTTCACGCCCCGTGTCTGTTATGTCGCCATTCTCAAGAAGAACGCAATAACTTTGAGCATCACCGCGACCGACTCGCCCTCTCAACTGGTGAAGCTGAGAGAGTCCGAACTGCCCCGCGTCCTGTATCACAATCATTGCAGCGTTCGGAACGTCAACACCGACCTCAATCACAGTAGTTGCGACAAGAATATCAATTTTCCCCGCGCTGAAGTCCTGCATTACCCGCGATTTTTCGTCAGCGTTCATACGGCCATGAAGTACAGCGGCTCTCATTTCAGGCATGGCCGAATTTATGCGTTCAATCGCTTCTGTTACGCTGTGCAAATCCCGTTCGCTCTCATCAATTACGGGACATACCCAATATACTTGATGGCATTTGCTGACTTCCTCCCGAATCATTCCGAAAACTCTTTTTGCTTCCGGCGGCGTTAATGAGACTGTCTTAATCTTCTTGCGGCCTTTTGGCATTTCGTTCAGCGTTGAGACCTCTAAATCTCCGTATATCGACATCACAAGAGTACGGGGAATCGGTGTCGCTGTCATTGCGAGAGTGTGAGGGGCTATAGCTTTTGCCGTGAGATTACCGCGCTGAAGGACTCCGAATCTGTGCTGCTCGTCAACAATAGCGAGTGAGAGATTCTGAAACTTCACTCCCTCCGAGAAAAGAGCGTGAGTCCCAACGGCTATATTTATGCTTCCGTCAGAGAGTCCCGAAAGAATTTCATTGCGTTCTGACTGTCTGAGGCTTCCTGTCAAGAGCGCGGATTTCACGCCAAGAGGGTCAAGAAATCTCTTCAGGCTCATGTAGTGCTGCTGAGCAAGAATTTCTGTCGGTGCCATGAATGCGGACTGAACGCCGGAATCACACGCCGCCAGCATCGCGAAAATTGCGACAATCGTTTTCCCTGAGCCTACATCACCCTGCAATAATCGATTCATGGGATAAGGCTTCTCGATGTCCTGCAAAATTTCGTAGACTGCAATTCTCTGCGCGTCAGTCATCGTGAAAGGGAGTCCGTTCTCAAACTCCGCGAAAATTTTCCCCGGCTTCAGAATGTCAGCGTGATATTTTCCCGTGAAAGCCCTTCTCCGCATTATGACTCCGGCCTGAAGCAAAAATAACTCGTCAAATGAGAGTCTGTTTCTTGCTCGTATGAATTTGTCCTCATCTGGCGGATTGTGTACCGTCATGATCGCGTCTTTAAGGCTCATCATCTTGTAGCGTGATGTTATTCGTTCAGGCAGAAAATCTTTCAGGCATGATTCAGCGTACGTATCAAGGGCAGTGTCAACAAATTTCTTGATTGCTCTTTGAGTAAGTTCAGCCGTTCCCGGGTAAATGGGAAATATTTTGCCGATTAATGTCGGAGTCTTGTTCCTGTAGAGTATCTCAAATTCGGGGTGCGTAAACTGCGGGAAATCTATATAGCGGTCATTCACAGGGCCGTAAAGAGCGAGCCTCATACCCTCGTACACAAATTCGGCGATTCTGTCTGTGAACCACACAACGCGGGCATTTCCTGACTCGTCAGAAATTATTGCTTCTGTCCGCCCGTTTCTTTCTGCGATTTCAGAGACTACAGCAACGGCGCATTCAGTATTACCCGGTGTGAGCTGTGATAAAGGCTTGGGGAATCTCCTGTCCTCATATCGGCGGGGCATAAGGAAAAAGAGATCCTCAAGCGTAAATATTCCGAGTTTTGCGAGTGCTTCGGATTTTTTCGGGCCGACTCCCGCGAGGATTGTTACGGGTGAAGTCAGGCGGGCTTTATTCCCCTTCTGCGCTGTCATTCACAGTTTCGCCGGCTTCCTGAGTCTGCTGGGGAATTTCCGCGTTATTTTCGGGCGCGGGCGTATTTTCGTGTGAATCTGCGTAGACTTCTCCGTGTGAATATTCCTCGTCAATATCTTCCTGTGCGCGGTCTACAATTTTCCCGAAATCTATCAGCAATGAATACGCGTCCTTCAAGAACTGCTGCTTCTGAAGGCTCAAGAATCTTATCTGACGCTCATATTCTGCCCTTTCATTTTCTGCGTCATCGATAATTTTTTTGGCTTCTTCTTTTGCTGACGACAATATTCCCTCTGTTTCAGTCTGTGCTTCACGTCGTCTTGCTTCAAGCTCGCTTTCAATGTTTGAGAGTGAATATTCAGCCTGTGCGCGCCTGTCCTGCGTTGACTGCGTGATTTCGTCAGCCGCCATTCTTGCCTGGGCTATTATGTCGTTTGCTTTGCGTTCTGCCTCGTCGATTCGTTCCTGAACGATTCCGTCAGCTTCTGCTATGTGCTGTTTTGCTTCCTCGTCTGCCTCCGCGAGAATTTTCTCGGTCTGAGTGCGTGCCTGCTCCTCCATGTCTTTTGCGGCTTTGCGTGCCTGAATTAACGCGTCCTTGATTGCGTCCGTCATGGCCTCCTGCTTTTTCACAAACGCTTCAAGCTCCTGTATTCTTGCTTCCTTCTCGTCAAGCTGAGTCACGTAGGCTTCAAGATCATCTGCAACCTGATTCAGAAAGTCTTCAACCTCAGGAACGGAATAACCTCCGAAACGAACCTTCTTGAAGATTTTGACTTCTACGTCTTTGGCTGTAAGCAAATCGCTCATTCGTCAGCTCCTCCTTCCGGCCAAACCTCGAACATGTCATGACGCGGAGTAACAAGATACTGTGCTGGCTCAATGAATTTCAGCTCACCATTGCGGGCAAATGCGACTCCCCCCATGAAGGTGATGAAGTCTTTTCCGTCCTCGTCAAATTCGCGCTGGTTGAGTGTGTGAAGGTCTATGAGAATCATTGCGCCGTTGTTGAATGCCTCGCGGAGTCTCCGTTTGTCGTTGTCGGACGCTATGCCGTTGAAGAGAATCAATTTTCCGCCTGAAATTGAGCCGCCTGATGATGTACGTGATGAAGTTTCTTTGCGTGATGATTTCTTGCGCGGTTCTTCTTTGTAGTCGTCGCTGTCGTCGTAATCGTCCTCGTCATTCTCGAATCCGAAAAATTTCATGAAGTTCAACGCTAACAACCTCCCGTAAAATTATGTAGTTGTGAATGGGCTTAAATATACCGTGTACTTTCTGCAACAAGAATAACAGAATTTGCAAGAAGTTTGACATCAAGCCCTTATTCTTGCAGGCGTGTACACTTCGCCCCTACTGTATAGCCCTAAAAAGGACACAACATTACTTTGATTTACTTCTTGCACCTTTTCTCATAGAACCCGTCATAGTTCACATTTGTGCTACGCTGCGGCGAGAGGAAAGTGTTTCCCCGTATTGCTTTTGATGGTGTTGCTACATTTTTGTTAATGCGGAACGACTAACCGCTTAAAGCATTCAAAAATTATAACAAAAACTAAAAATGACGCGTTTAATAAAGTCGAAAGTGTTCACACAAAAAACAAATATTAGTGATTTCCGTAATCCCTCGGCCCAAAAAGAAGAGTCCCAATCCGAATCAATGTGCTACCCTCAAGAACAGCAAGCTCAAAATCTCCGCTCATTCCCATCGAGAGAGTCGGCAATTCGAGTCCTGTTCTCGTTCGTGCATTCTCAGAAAGAGTCCTCAATGCCGCAAAAGCATTCCTGATTTCGCGCTCGTCATCTGTAATCGGCCCTACAGTCATGAAGCCTTCAAGCCGCAAATTTTCCTGTGTCATTACAGCGTCAAGAAGCGGTGAAAGATTCGCGGGCTCAACTCCTGATTTGCTTTCCTCGCCGGAAGTGTTCACCTCAATCAATACGGGGATAATTTTTCCGAGTTCACCGGCTATTCTGTTGAGTCTCTGCGCTAATTCGGGAGTGTCAATGCTGTCTATTGTGTCAAAAATTTCTGCTGCTTTTCGTGCTTTGTTCGCCTGAAGATGACCGATTAAACGCCAGGGGATTCGCGACTCTCCGTAAACATTCCGTTTTGACTCTGCTTCCTGGACTCTGTTCTCGCCAAAGTAATCGACCCACGAAATTTTTTCGGCCTCTTTCATCTCGTCAACCGTTCGAGTCTTGCTGACTGCCGCGAAAAATATTTTGTCTTTGCGTCCTGCTTTTGTGATTGCGGAGTCGATTTGTTCGCGTATTTCTTCTGCGTTCAACTTTCACCAAATCCTTTCTTTTTCGTCTTTTATCGCTGAAGCGTCAAGTATCACTTTGTCGCCGTGCCTGACTCCTTTCTCGATGAAAAAATTTTCCTCATCAGCCGGGAATCCTTCAACGTCATTAAGAATCGGGCTGTTACCCTGAAGAATGAAGACTTTGTTTTTTCCCCCGCGAGTGATTACGGCTGTGTCAGGAATCATTATGCCTTTCTGAACGTCAGTAATAACGCTCGCATGAAAGCTCCTTGACCTTACGAGTCCCGGCGGGAAAAACGGCAGCCGCAAATATACTTTGAGAGTCTGCCCTGAAGATTTCACAGCGACAACATCAGCTTTTCTCTCTTTTCCCTCGTCTTCTGTTCGGATTCGTATCTGCGGGTTGTCTTTGTTCTTGAGAGTCCGTTCAAGTGATGGTGATGTGTCAAGATAGGTTATGCACCTGAGAATCTGCGGCTGAGGAATCAATTTCCCGATAGGATCCCCCCGCTGAAGATATGTCCCGTCATCGATGAGTTTCGAGTCCTCAAATTCGGGATAAGGCGCGAAATCCGGCCATAACTTTGGGTAAACCCATTGCCCTTCCTGTCCGTCAAGCCCGGGATAAAAGTACGCGGGATAAGGGGCATATATCGCAGAGCCGTCAACAGCCGCGAGAATTTCTCCCTTTGCAACCATTCGGGGACGCGGTGAAGGGTATGTGATGTAGCCGCTTTTTGTCGCGTAAATCAACTGCTCATCCCACAGCAATATACCGTCAAGGGGCTGTTCCTCGCTGTAATTTGTCGTTACTGCCTCAATGACACGCGGATGAGAAAATTTGTAGTCCTCGTACCACGTCCTATAAACGCGGTAAGCCATCACGAATATGAATATGAACAGCGAGTAATATAGCAAACGCTGAGGGAGTCCCCTTCGTTTACGCCGACTCATTTTGTGCGCTCAATCTCCGCAAATGCGCTGTGATCGTGAATGCTCTCCTGACTCTCAACATTTGCGCTGTACCACGTAATACGCTCTTCACTGTCAAGCCTCACTGCTAACTCCCGTATAACGTCCTCAACAAATCGCGGATTCTCGTATGCGTGTTCAGTGATATATTTCTCGTCCTCACGTTTGAGCAATGTATAGAGGGGTGATGAAGCTGACTCCTCAATCATCGCTATCAATTCCTCGAACCAGACGAGTCCCCTGCAGCGTACTTTGAGTGAGACAACTGCACGCTGATTATGCGCTCCGTACTGTGAGATTTCCTTTGAGCACGGGCATAATGTCTGAACACTTAACGCGAGTCCCGTAATCATGTCGAGATGTCCGCCCATGATGTAATTTGCCTGAAGATCTATGTCGCATTTGCTGTAGCTTTCGATTTTTGATACGGGGGCTTTCTTTCTGAAGTAATAGGGGAAACGGAATCTCACGGAGCTTTCTGAGGCGTTGAGCTTCTCACACAAACGGCGCGTAAAACCCTCCAGATTATGAGGTGAGACACGGCCGCGATATTCTTCCAGCGTCTCAATGAATCGGCTCATGTGAGTTCCTCTGTATTCACGCGGCAGTAATACGCTCATTGAGATTCTTGCGATTGTGGATTGAGTCCCGCCGTCCTGATACAGTGTGATTATCGGGTAATTTACGTTTCGGACTCCGACCCGGTCAATCTGAATGTTGCGGGAGTCATATTCTTTCTGTACGTCCTTCATTCTGTCATATCGTCCCTCCTGAGAATCACGCGGCTGTCTGCTGTCTCCCAAACATGAATCTCATACAATGAACAATTCTCCCTTTTCACAGACTCTTCAAGCTCGCCCCAAATCCATAACGCAATATTTTCCGCGCTCGGCTGAGGGATTATTTCATTGATATATGAATGGTCAAGCCGTGAGAGTATGCGCTCTTTCACAATTGCTTT
This sequence comes from uncultured Fretibacterium sp., assembly GCA_946183145.1. Lineage (GTDB taxonomy): Bacteria > Synergistota > Synergistia > Synergistales > Aminobacteriaceae > JAFUXM01. The sequence goes on from CAMGZM010000002.1 coordinate 223,371, forward strand.
AAGCTCTATGAAGTCGATAATCATTCCTTCAGAGTCGGGAGTTCCTTCAACAACAACACGCAACTTGTATGTATGTCCGTGAAGCCTCTCACATTTCCCGTGATAGTTTATGAGATTGTGCGCTGCGTCGAACGTGAAATCTTTTGTCAGTAACATTTTTACGGCCTCCATCTTTTATGAAGCCAGAACCAAAGCTCCGGCCTTCTTCGTATGAATCTCTCTATAGCAAGGTTGCATTCAAGAATTATTTTGCGGAGTCTCTCTTCACGCGGCAAATTTGAGTCTGGAATCTCTATCGGCGGGAAAAATTCTATTTCGTGCTGAAACGGCGCGTTCCTGTAAATGCACACCGGGATAATCGGAACTCCTGAGAGCATCGCCATAATCGCCGGGCCGGGCATGTTCGTAGCGTCATGTCCCATAAACGGCACAATCATTTTCCCCGTTCCCGCAACATCATTAAGGAGCGCGATATGATTCCCCGCTTTGAGGAGTCTCGCGTATTTCTGCACGGAGTAATCACTAGGCAGAATGTCAAAGCCGATATGCTTCCGAACGCCGTCAATGTAGTCTGATATGTCCTTGTCGTGAATTGGCTGTGTAACAACGTACATTTGATGATTGCGACTCTTTGTGTACTGCCCGTACCATGCCGCCATAATCTCCCAGTTCCCGAAATGCGCCGACAGAAACAGCGCGCCCTTGTTCGCGTCAATGAGTTCGTCTGCGATTTCAGGATTGCCGGAAGTTTTCACCCAGTCAAAAATCTGTGAGGGATCTTTCTGAAGGGCTAATATCTCCGTGATTGTCCACGCTAAATTATCGTACATTAAGCCCTGAATATCTTTGCGCCATTGCTCCGGGGCATCGGGATATGCGAGCTTGAGATTCTCATCAGCAACTTTTGCGCGAGGGTGAATCATTCTGAGGAGTCCCGACAGAAATTTTTGCGTGATTCTTCCTTTTGCGCCCGTGTCAGCAAGGTGCGTGAATAACTTTATCGCTTTTACTGCAAGTTTGCTCATTCTGATATTATTTTCCTGTAAAGGCTTACGATAGAGCTTGCGCAGCGTTCATGAGACCGCCGGGAATTGAGGAAATGACGCGCTGTCATGGCCGTATGCTTTCCCCTGTTGCCGAGTCCCTGCTGAATTATCCGGGGCAAATCATCATCATCACGAATCAGAAAATACCCGTCAGGCCCTAAAATTTCGTCAAGATACCCGGACTTCTCAGACGCAACGCAGACTCCCCGCATCGTCAGAATCCCCGCCCTCATTGCCTCGCGCGGCCCTGTGTCGTTCGCAATGTATATCCCGCTTAACGCTTCAGGCCGTAACAATTTCTCCGTGATGTCCGCAACCTCGTAATCACCTTCAGGGACTTTGCGGTTATCACGGACAAATACAGCCTTCTTCCCGTCCTCAGTGTATGAGCTTAACGGATCAAATACCGGGAAGATTACAGCCTCGCCCGATTTCGCGCCCTCTGTGAAAAATCTTGACGGATGACCCGCCCAATAATTACTCTCAAGCAATGTGTGAACAGTCCGCGAATGTAATCTAACAATCCGCCACCAAAACGGAGCGCGCCCGAACAAGTGCCATATTTCACGCTTCCTGAAAATATTTCTCACACGCTCAAAGCCTGCCTTGTAGGACTCCTTTGCGCTGATTACGTCAATATCAATATTCCGGGAATGACTCCGCAGTGCGTTGGCCATATCCTTTATGACCTGCGCCAAAACATCGCTGACACTCCTGGAAATATACCATGTGCATGTGTGCATGTTATGCAATTTCGGCCATGCTGAATTTCTTGCGGCCTATTCTGAGGAACAAATATTTTCCCGCGATTAACATTGACGGGGGAATCTCTGCTTTCTCGTCCGTAATCTTCACGCCGTTGACCGAGACTCCTCCCTGACGTATTGCGCGCTTTGCCTCGCCGTTTGACTCGCAAGCCCCTGACGCTGACAGGACATTAACGACTCCCGCAGGAAGACTCAAGCCTTCAAGTTTCGCGTAAGGGATTTCCTGCTTCAGCATTTCGCATGTTTCACCGCTAACGTCAGCAAAATCAATTTTCGGGTTGAACAGAATCTCGCTGGCTGTGATTACGCTTTTTGCCGTGTCAACTCCGTGTACTGTCGCTGTAACCTCGTATGCTAATTTCTTCTGTGCGACTCTCTTTTCCGGGGATTGCTCATGTTCGGCCATGATGGATTTGATTTCGTCAATCGGAAGGAACGTATACAGCTTGAGGAGTCTTTCTGCGTCTTTGTCCTCCGTGTTGAACCAGAACTGATAGAACTTGTACGGGCTTGTTTTCTCCGGGTCAAGCCACACCGCACCAGCCTCAGTTTTTCCGAACTTAGTCCCCGATGACGTGAGCAAAAGAGGCTGAGTGAGTCCGAAAACTTCCGCGCCTGTCGTCCTGCGTATGTAGTCAGAACCCGCAAGAAGATTCCCCTGCTGATCATTTCCGCCCATCTGCAAGCGGCAATTATAGTGTTCATTGAGATACTTGAAATCCATCGCCTGAAGCAGCACGTAAGAAAATTCGGTGTAGGAGATTCCTTTTTCGGGGTCTTCGAGTCTTGAGCGGATATATTCACGGGCTATCAGGTTGTTGACGGAGAAATATTTTCCCACATCGTGAAGCACATCGAGGAAAGAAATTTTGCTTAACCAGTCGTAATTGTTGAGGAGAAGCGCAGAGTTTTCACCGCAGTCAAAGTTGAGGAATTTCACGAGCTGTTTCTTCACGCCCTCTATGTTGTGCATGACCGCTTCAAGGGTGATGAGGTTGCGCTCCTTGCTTTTTCCAGAAGGGTCGCCGATGAGTCCCGTTCCGCCTCCTGCGAGCGCAATGGGTCTGTGTCCCGCACGCTGTAACCATCCCAGTGCCATCAGCGGAATCAAATGCCCTACGTGAAGGCTGTCCGCTGTCGGGTCAAATCCTACGTAAGCCGTAATCATCTCTTCTGTCATGACTTGTGAGAGCCGCTCTTCATTCGTGCACCACTCGAAATAACCGCGCTCCTTCAATGTCTCAAACGCATTCATATTATTGTTGTCTCCTTTTCGGGATTTTTACGGCTAATTATACACGCAGATTAATACGCTCCCTTGTGCGTTACAACAGCTAACGGAGTCTTCATGAGAATCGCTATGTCTAACCATACACTCCAGTTGTGAACGTAGTAGCAGTTAATCTCGCGCCTGAAATCCGCATCAAGATCACTCCTCCCGCTTACCTGCCATATTCCTGTGAGTCCGGGCTTAGCGGCGTAAACTTTCTTCGTGAACTCTTCTCCGTAAACTATATCAACATCACTCTGCATTAACGGACGAGGCCCGACAAGACTCATTTCTCCTTTTAACACGTTAAAGAGCTGCGGCAGTTCGTCAATGCTTGTCTTTCTGATGTATGCTCCGATTTCAGTTTGGCGGGGATCATCTTTGAGCTTTATTCCCTTCTTGTAGGCCGCAAAAATTTCCGGGTCGCTGAAAAGTTTTTTCGTAATCTCGTCTGCGTTAATGTGCATTGAGCGGAATTTGTAGGTCATGAAATGTTTTCCCTTCCATCCGACTCGATCCTGAACGAAAAATACAGGCCCGCCGTCCTCCTTCTTGATTCTGTACGCTGCCCATATCATGAAAGGCGAGAACACCAAAAGTGCAATCACCGCGCCGATGTAATCAATCACAGTTTTAACCGCAATGTTCACGGGATTCAGAAGTCCCTGCGACGATGATATTACCGGCATTCCGTCAAGCTCGCTCATTGAGGCTGAAGACACCGTAAGCATATACATATCAGGCACGTAAAGCACGCTCCCTATATGCTGCTCAACTGTATTCAGAATCCCGGCTAATTCCTGCCTTGATGCTGTCGGAATCGCTATCACTGCCTCGTCTGCTTTCACTTCACTCTGAACCCTCACGAAATCCGAGAGCCTTCCCAAAACTTTCACGCCCGAAATTTCTCCGCCCTGTTTCGACTCGTCATCGTCAAGAAAACATGAAACTCTCCGAATCGCAAAAGGTGATGACGAAATTTTGCCCGCAAAAAGTTTCCCCGCCTCGCCCGCTCCGAGTATGATTACGGACTTAACCAGCAATCCCGAACGGAATAACTTTACGCGGAATATGTATCTCGCCGCCAATGTCATCGGCACAAAAAGAGAGACCGCAATAAAGAGTCTTAACGCTGAGAGCCTGAATTTTATGGTGAAGAGGAATAATACATCAATCAGGAGAGTCAATAACCATGCTTTGAGGACTGATGATGTTTCCTCCCATAATGTCCAGTTCGTGAAGCCGTAAAGCCTGTAGAATGTCAGGCATGAAATATACGCGCCCGTGAGAAATACGCGGACTTCAAACTCAAGCGGGGGCATTATCAGAAAGCATATCTGACAGAGAAATATATCAATGAGAATTTGTACGAGCGAGAAAAAAAAGTAAGAGAAATCTGCAATGTGTGATTTTTTTCCGGCCATGTGAAATTTGATAACTCCTTTCATAAATAGCAATTTTAATTTGAGTTGAGCAATTCTAACATGAAAAGTCTGTTATGATTCCGAACAAAAAATTTTCTGACAACAAAACAACTATAATATTCTCAATTTCACGAGAGGAGAAATAAATTTGCTGAAAAAATTTTGCACACTCGCAATCACATTCACACTTCTCATTATCACATCTTCAAATTCATATGCTGTGTCAAAACTTGAGGATTTATTCTGGCGGCGTTCATGGACAGAAATGGAGCTTCAGTTCAACGCCATCAAGAAGAAAACAGCACGCGATTATTCACTAATGGCGAACGCATACAGGTTCCAGGAGAAATGGCCGGAAGCCGTAACAATTCTCGAATCACAGTCGAAAAATTTTCCCGCGTCCGTAAGGCCGTATGCACAGATGATACTGCTTTTGGGCTATGAGAATATCGGGCAGCCTCAGAAAGCATTAACCCTCGCAAACTCGCTGTATAATTCCGCGCCGTCTGACCTGAAATATTATGTCGCGATGGCACAATACCGAATCAACGACTCGCAGGGCAATCCGTCAGCAGCTCTCACGGGATTAACGCGAATGTTACAGCACGCAGGAACGGACGAACGCAAAATTTTCACGCTCTCGAAACTCATTCAGATACCCGGCAACAGGGACATCAATTCACACGCGCTGCAGCTGTTAGAGCTTCAGGCAGGGAGCAAGGAAGCAGCAGAAGTGCTTTCACGAGTCGCAAAGCCGAACAACAATATACGGGTCGCGTTAGGCATTCACTATCACACTGTCGGCAACAACTCTTCAGCCCTCGAAATTCTTACGGGCGCAACAGGACGCAAGGCGCAATATTATCGGGCGTGGGCAAGTTCACGGCTCAAGAGGAACAATGACGCTCTGAACATGTGGGGAAATCTCGCAGTCAGCGGAAACTCTTACGCGTCAAGCTCCGTAATAAGAATCGCAGCCCTCGCAAAAGACAAAGGAATGCGCGACTCCTGCATGAGAGTATTAGACCGTATATCGCGTGAAAGAAGGGGAAACGTTCAGGCACGTGCGCTTCAGTCTCTCGTGAATCTCACAGGGAAATCGAACACAGCAAGAAGGGACGCGCTGGAGGCTCAAATACTCCGATCATTTCCCGGGACAACATTCGCGTTCAATACGTTGTGGGCGCGTGCGTGGCGGAATATGGACGCGGGGAATTACGCAGAGGCCGCAAAACTCTTCAGGCAGTGCGATGCTCCGGGGGTGAATCAATACAGGCGCGCAAGGATTCTCTATTGGCTCGCACAGGCTCAGGCACTCTCAGGACAGAGTCAGGCATCAGCAAACACACTCGCTCTTCTCAAGCGGAAATATCCTCTCACGATTTACGCGTTCTTGACGGGTCAGAAGCCTAAAATTGTTGACGGGACGAACCCGAATTTGACTCTTAAGCCTACGGAGCTTGAGCAATGGGGATATATCTATCACGCATACTTGAGACTTTCACGGCCAAAAGCAAGCACGCGGGAATTGTACCGGGCTTTGCACTTGTCGCGGTGGCTTGGGCTTGAGGAAAGTTACGCGGAGGCAAAAAGGCTTGAGACTCTCATGACATCATCAACAACTATGTACCGTCAGGATCTTGAAGCGTTATACCCACGTCCGTTTAAGTCAATCGTTGACGCTGCATCAAGGCAATACGGAACGGAGACAAGTTTCATCTGGGCGATAATGCGTCAGGAAAGCGCGTTCAAACCTAACGCAAGAAGCTGGGCAGGCGCGGCCGGATTAATGCAGTTCATGCCCGCAACAGCTAAAGAGGAGTCAAAACGTGCAGGGATTCCGAACTACAACCTTTACGACCCTAAGGACAGCATAAGGCTAGGCGCGTCTCATCTGAATTGGCTGAAGAAGAATCTAGGACGCGAGGAATACGTCATGGCCGCATACAACGCAGGCTCAGGAAATGCCCGGAAATGGCTCAAAAACGGCGGGGCTAATGTGGATCTCGCGCGATGGGTTGAAGCCGTGAAAATTTCTGAGACAAACGATTACGTTCAGAAGGTCAGCGCAAATCTTGAAGTCTACAGGCTGTTATACGGCGATGGAAAATAATCCGGCAAAAATCCCGTATCACCTTTCAGATTACGTTCTGAGAAAATATTTTGTTGAGACGGGGACTCGTCAGTCGTGGCTTCCTGAAAACGGGCGTAATATCGCTCTTGCTGTTTCAGGCGGAGGGGATTCGCTCGCGCTGCTGTGGCTGTTCAGGAAGTTTTACGGCGGTGATGTTACAGCTGTACACATCAATCACGGCATAAGAGGAAACGAGTCGGACGATGACGAGAGATTCACGGCCATGTTCGCAAAGAATCTCGGCGCAAATTTCCGGGCTGTGAGGGTTGATGTTCCGTCAGAAAAAATGAAGGGCGAGTCCCTCGAAACGTCAGCAAGAAGACTCCGCCTTAACGCATTAGCAGATACAGCGCGTGAACTCGGAATCACATCAATCATGCTCGGACATAACCGCGACGACTTGGCCGAGACTGTACTCTTCAACATTTTGCGGGGGACAGGGATTCGCGGTGCTGTAGGAATGACGGAATCGACTCAGGCTTACGGCGTTACGTTTTTCCGGCCTCTTTTGGGATTGAGGCGTGAATTTCTGCGTGAGATTCTGCACTCAAGGGGCTATTCATGGCGCGAGGACTCAACGAACAATGACGACAGATATACGCGGAACTTCATACGGCTGAAACTTCTGCCCGCAATCGAGTCCAACATCAACGCTTCAGCCGCTGAACATTTAGCGCAATTCGGGGAGGACATGAGGAAGATACGCGATAATGAGGACGAAAGAAGCCGGGAAATTCTCACGTCATGCCTTGATGATTCGCACACTCTTGACCGCAGGAAGCTCCGCAAGTTTTCTCATGATGATATTGCGATTGTGATTCGTGATTTGGGGCGGCAATTGGGACTCAAAACTTTATCGCGGGGAAGGTGCAGCGAATTAGCCGGGCTTATCGTCAAGGGAGGAAATTTCATCTTCCAGTGGTGCGGAAATATGACGGTCATCGGCAGGAACGGGAAAATATTTTTTGAGGAGGGAAAATCCGTTTGACGCAGAAATTACTTGAAGACTTTGAAGAGTTACGCAGAATTTTACAGCACAGGGCGGAGGAATTACAGCAGCAGGAAAAATTGAGGGATATTGACGCAAAACGCGCAGACCTTGAGAGACGCACCGCGCTATTTGTACCGTCAAAACAACGTCTCGAACGCGGCGGGAAAACCTTGGAGCTTGGCGAGGAGTACGAAGCAATAAAGGACTTGAGGGAACAGCGCGGGAAAAACAAAATCCGTCAGGACTCATTGCGCGATGATTTGACCGAAGCACGAACAGCACTGCAGAACGCAGAAGAGGCACTCACTATCATTGAGGCAGAATACCGCGACAAATTAGCCGAACAAACAAAACTCGCAAATCTCGCACAGCGCGTTAAAGCACTTGACGCACAAATCTCAGACAGATCCGACGCAGTAATTCAGGCACGGAATGAATACGAAGACTCAGAGCGTGAATACCGCGAATGTTCCGCAAAAGTTGAGTCGGAGCAAATATCCCTCGAACGTCTTGAAGTCGCATTGCGTGAAGCCCGGAAATTCTTGCAGCAGCACTCAATAGATGAGAAATTGCAGACGGGGTTGTCAGGCATTCAGAAATGTTTTGCTATGTTCGTTCAGGCCGATGAAAAGCACACGGGACTCAAAATTGCGTGGTCAAAAGCTATTCAGCGGAAATTGCAGGCACAATCAACCCTCAACGACAGAAGCGCGATGTTCTCGGACGTAAATCACCGTTATGCCGTAATCGATAAGAATTACGCAAGGGCGCGGGCATTCTACGAGGGTACACTCAAAGGCAAATCCATAACCGAATGGCGCGAAATCTGCGAGAAGTGCAACAAAAAACTTTCTGACCTTGACGAGCTGTACAAAAAATTTCAGGAAGTAAGAAGCCTTGAAGACAAGCTCAAAAATTTTCAGGACATAAGATTACGCATTCAGCAGGAGACTCGCACACTGAACATACGCGACATAGAGCAGTCCGGGAAGATTCACGAATTGCAGCAGGAAGCAGAACGCCTCGAAAAACGCGCGGCACTCTTACGCAGAATAGAAGACCTTGACGCGGTGAGAGAACTTTTGCAGGACGGCGTGGCATGCCCCCTTTGCGGCTCAATGACTCATCCCTACACATCAGGCGCGACAATCCCGGATCCCGAACAAGTTCACAGGCAGCTGCAGGAAACACAGCGGGAATTAGCCGAACTCAGAGACGCATTGACGACAAGACAGACGAAAGCCGGAAAACTCAGCGAGGAAAGCACAGAAGTCGGGCGCGGTGAAGCGGAATTACGGAAGAAGATCAACGAACTCACAGCGGAAATATCATCAAAAGTTTCACTGTTGGGACTCAAAATGAGCGCGGGAATTTCACCGTTTGAGGAAATAGACCGTGAACGACAGAGAACACGCGACACACTGCAATTAGCACGCAACGCCGCCGACACAGCAGAGGAAGCCGAACGCGAAATGAAAGCCACCGCCGATGAGCTTGACAAAATCCGTGAGACACGCGAGGAAGTTACACGCATTCAGCAGGACGCACTTTTTGCCGTTCAGAACGCGCGCGCAGAGGAAGAACAGCTTGACACAGAGACAAAGACTCAGGCCGAAATTTTAGCGAGCCTCAAACGTGAATTAATCTCACAGATTACGGCTTACGGCTATAAGACTCTCCCCGACAAGAATCCGGCGGAAGTCGTTGAAGTCCTCGAAAAACGTATGCGCGACTGGCAGGAAGGCTCCGTAAAACGTGATGAGCTTGAACGCGAATTATCTCTCGCAAACACAAAAATGTCGGCCATGAAGAAGAGCAAAGAGTCCCTCAGAGTCAAACGCGAGGAATTATTGAGCCGCCTTAAAGCTGTAGAGGCTGACAGGGATTCAGTTCAGCAGCAGAGGATCATTCTTTTTGCGTCAAGAAAGCCTGATGACGAAATGTCGCGGATGAATGCAGATGTCGAGTCATTGCGCTCACAGCTCAACGAACGCCGCGATGACAAGAACGCAAAATCTCAGGCACTCGAAAGAATCCAGACCGATATTCACACGCTTGAAACTGAGACAGCAAAAGGCCGCGAGGATTTACAGCGTCATGAGATAAATTTCAACAAGAGGCTTCTGGCATTGGGTTTCAGGAACGAGGAAGATTATTCCGCCGCATGTCTTACGCCTGACGAACGCAGAGACCTTCAGAACAAATTGCGCGAACTCTCACAGGAAGATTTAGACCTCAAAGCAGAACGCGAGAATACACGCGCAAAAATTTTAGAGCTTCAAGCCGACGGAATGAGCCGGACTAATGACGAGATTACAGAGATTGCAGAGCGGCTCAAAAATGAACTTTCTGAAAATGACAATGACGAATCAGAGTCAACAGTTTACCGCGAAAAAATTAACGGTGAAATTATCCCTGCGGTTAAAGATTTGATGCTTACATGCGGGCTTGAGGAGGTATTTTGATGGTGAATGATGCCTTGCGTGATATGCGGTTCATGATGGAGTGCCTGAGAAATATTCCGTCAAATGAAAGTATTGCTCTCGGTAATGGCTTCTGCGTTTCAACAAAAACTGAGGCTGAAAACTGGGTGTATTTTCCCGGTTGCGTGAATGACATTGAGACCGTGAAAGCAGCAGCAAAATTTTTCAGCAAGCGTAACGAGGGATTCACATGGCCTGTTTTTGACGGAGGGAATGAGATTCTTTCTGACGCTGGATTATTTTACGGGGGACAATTGCGGGCAATGAGTCTTGATTCTGACTCTGTGATTTCGATTCGCGGAAATGATTCCGTAACGTTCAGTGCTGTAACGTCGCGTGAAGATTCTCTGCGCTGGGCTAAATGTTCGTGGACTGCTTTCGAGTATGAAGACGATGAACCGTCAGAGGATTATTTTGCGTTTGCTGAAAACTTGATGAGCTGCAAAAATTTCGCGCTGTATATTGCGGTGCTTCATGGCCGTGATTGCGGTACGTTTATGATTACGGATGATGATAATTTGTCGGGAGTATATTATTTCGCGGTTCTTCCTGAGATGAGGCGAAAAGGAATCGCGGCGGCAATGATGAATGAGATTCGCAGATTGTCTCACGGGAAAAACGGGCAAAAAATTGTACTTCAGGCTGAATCAAAGGGCGTTCCGTTCTATTCTGCTTACGGGTTCAAGGACGCGGGCGGGATTGATATTTTCAGCAACTCTGAAGACTAGTCAACAAAAAAGCGGCTGGCGAGAAATTCCCCCGTCAACCGCAAAATTTCTTCTCAATTATTCCGTAACTGGTTCAGCTTCAGCAATGAAGACTCCCTCTTCTGTTTTCTCGTTCTTCCAGATTATTCCGAGTCCTAATGCAGTCATCGCAAAAGCCACAAGAGGATTCAGCCAGTTCATGAAGCAGTACGGCAGGTAATCGAGAGTCGCAACTCCCAAAACCGAACTCACGTAAACCCCGCATGTGTTCCACGGGACTAATACGCTTGTCATTGTGCCGGAGTCCTCAAGCGAACGAGACAGCATTACGGGCGCAAGTTTTTTCCCGTTCGGCCATGTACGCTCGTCAAATGCGCGCTTGAACATTCGCCCGGGCACGATGATTGATAGATATTGTTCGGAGAGAAACACATTCGCCAGAAACGCCGACGCAAGAACAGAGCCGATTAACCCCGCAACGCTCTTAACGTGCCTCATTAACGCGTCAAGTATAACGTCAAGGAATCCGCAGACCTCCATAATTCCGCCGAGCGATAATGCAACAACTATCAAGCATATAGTCTCTAACATTGATGTCATTCCGCCTCGTGTGAAAAGCTGAGTGAGCAATCCTCCGACTTTCGAGAAAACTTCAGGCGTTACGCTGAATGCAGGACTGCCCGCCGTGAATGCGCTCGTGAATGCCCCTGTTGCCGCCGTAATTGCTTCAGGTGTTGCGGCCTCTGCGAATGTCCCTAAGTGTTCAGGAACGTAGCCGGAGAAAAGAACGTTGAGAGTCTCAAATGGCGTTGAACCTCTAATGAGTGATAACACAATGCTTGCCGCGATTCCTGAGACGATTCCGGGGATTGCGGGAATTTTCAGGAATGCCATCACGATAATCACCATCGGCGGAATGAATGCCCACAGCGATATGTTGAACTCAGCGCGCATCATGCTCTGAATCAGCGCGATTCTTCCTCCGTCTGAACCCTGAGCGGAGTCGCCCATCATGAACGCGATTATTGCCGTGATTATGAGTGTGGGAATTGTTGACAGCATCATAGCTTTCACGTGTTCAAAGAGTTCACTTCCTGCTACAGCCGGGGCGAGGTTCGTTGTGTCTGAGAGCGGAGAAATTTTGTCCCCGAAATACGCGCCCGAAATCACGAATCCCGCTGTGATTGGGAGGGGTAATCCGAGTCCTGCGCTTATTCCGATTAACGCAACTCCTACAGTTGAGCTTGTAGTCCAGCAACAGCCCGTAGCAATCGCAACAACAACGGAGATTATCAGCGAGGCAAGGTAGAAATATCTCGGTGTCATGACTTCAAGCCCGTAATATATCATAGTCGCAACAACACCGCTCTGAATCCATGAGCCTACGAGGCATCCCACAAGAACGAGGATAACAATCGCCTGAATTGAGACCTGAATCGCTCCGGCCATGCCCTTCTCAAGCTCTGACCACGAACGCCCAAGATACAGCGCACCGACTAGAGCCGCGAATATTGCCGCGAACAACAGAGGAACTTGCGCGGGAAGTCCGAGTCCGAAGTGAGAGCCTGACTCTAATTCGACATCAACAACACCGAACGTAACAATTAACGCGCTAATAAGGAGTACAGAAATCGACAGTAAAAGATTGGGACGCTTGCACAAATAACATTCCTCCAAAAATATAATGGGTGATTCATTTTCCGACTATACCCGGCAGTGTCCGCCAGAACTTTTTGAGGAATGCTTTTGCCTATTGGTCTTATCGGCTTAATTCGGAAAATCGCGCAAAGTTTACAGCATTTTGCTCAAATTGCAAGATTATTTTTACTCCCAATTTCTGTAGATTCCTGCGTCCCTTTTTGCCTGAGCTTTCTTTGAGATGTGAGTCCCTAATACGATATTTCCGAAGCCTTTGTGCTGCAAAAGTGCCTTCATTCTGTTCATGAACGGGCAGGGGAGTCTGTGAGCATTCTCGGAGCAAATGCACGTAGCGAAATGAATCGTAACATCATCCTTGCTGATTCCCTCTTTGCGGAGCCTCATTGACAAATTTTCGAGCTTAACCGTAATATTTCCGCAGCACCCTCCGCACGTAAAAGACATGTAGCGAGTTCCTTCCGGGTAGCCTTCGAACTTTCCTGCGCGTTCGTAAAAATCTCTCATGCACAAGAATCCCGAACATCTTTTTATGACATCATCACACTGAATTATCACTACAAGTTTTTGCGCGTTATCCGTCATTTTCATACCCTCCCGTATTTGCCGATAACATCATCATCAACAATGGCCTCGATTCCGTTTGACGCAAGAAGAGTTTTAACGCGTTCGTAATCTTCATTGAGAACGTCAACAAAATATATATCGCGGTCAATTTTTCCGTTTGCGCCGAAATTCCTGGGATCAAGTTTAGCCCCGCAGCCGCATGAGAAAAGCGAGTCTGCTGAATAATGCCCGGCCTTTACGCTTTTGAATCCCTCTGAGTAAAGAAGCTCTTTAATTTTTGTCCACGTAATTTTGTCTTTGCGTTTGAAAATTGTTGTTCTCTTTGCGAGCCACATTTTTTTTCCTCCTTCGTCATTAATTTTTGTAATTATAATTGCCGTATTAAATGCGGAAAAGTAACTTTCAATCGCATTCGCAAGGATAGCCTTTAATGGTGCAAGGGCGTAATTGAGTCTGACGGTATGAGTCTTAATGCCTGAAAATTTCAGCTAGGGTATAATTTCGGTCATTCACACAAAATTAGGAGAAAATAACATGTGGTTTGAGTTTTTGCTTGAAGGTCTGAAAAAGTTTGCGGGAGAAATTATCGGTACACTGCTGCGTACACTGCTGCTTATATTTGTGCTGTGGGCATTCCCGGGATTGCGGTCATTGTTCACGAAATACAAAAGCCCGAAGAAAAATGACAATGATACGAACATTGAGCAGGTGCTGAAAGACCTTGAAGAACAGCGCAAGAAGGAAGCCAGCAAAAGAGCAGAATTAGAGCTTGAGCTGGAAAAGAAACGTCATGAAGAGGCTTTGAAGGCTCAACAAGAAGAGGAAGCAAAACGCAGAGCAGAAATTGAGAGGCAGCTTGAGGCAGAAAGGCAAGAAAGAGAGCGTATACTCGCCGAAGCAAAACTCAGGGAAGAAGCCCGTAAAGCAGAAGAGGCCAAACGAAACGCAGAGATTCAGAGACAGCTTGAGGAACAGCACAAGGAGCAGGAACGTATAAGGGCGGAGATTCAGCGCAAGGAAAAACTCGCTCAGGAGGAAGCACGAAAACTTGAGGAGTCTTTGCGGAAATCAGAAGTAAAGCCTGAGACAAAACGCCCTGCGATGAAAAAAGGGTCTGCAATGAGTGATAAAGATTTTGTGAACCTCTGCGGACGTGGCGATGCTGTGAAAGTTAAGGAAGCAATAAGTAACGGTGCGAATGTCAACGCTAAGGACAAAAACGGCTGGACGGCTTTAATGTGGGCAGCAGAGAACGACCACACCGAAACAGCAGAAATGCTCATCAATCACGGGGCAGATGTCAACGCTAAGAACAATGACGGCATGACGGCTTTAATTTGGGCGGCAGATACAGGCGACACCGAAACAGCAGAATGGCTCATCAATCACGGGGCAGATATTAACGCTAAGGACAATGACCGCAATACGGCTTTAAGTTGGGCGACAAGAGCCGTCCACCCCCAAACCGCAAATCTCTTACGCAGATACGGCGCAAAATAGCGCAATGAAAACTTTTACACTTACGACAGACTTTTAGGCTATAATTGAGCAATTCACAATCTCAAAACAGGGAGGCTAAAATTTTATGTGGCTGTTCTTAGTATTTGTTACGTTAGTTTTTGGCGCATTGGCCGGGTTATATGCCTGGACAGTTTACCAGAAGCTCGAAGAGAGTCAGATCGGTCATCCGAGAGTCGCTGAACTCTCATCAATCATTCATGAAGGTGCTATGGCGTTCTTGAAGAAAGAATATTCATGGCTCGCACCGTTCGTGGGAGTCGTAGCAGTATTGCTCATCGCTGCGCCCGGACTCGGACTCGGATCTGCGTTTGCGTTTGTGCTTGGCGCGTTATGCTCAGCTACAGCAGGCTGGATCGGTATGTATGTCGCAACAAATTCAAACGGAAGAACGACATATGCGGCTCTTGCAGGAATGCCGGCGGAAGAAAAGCCCGCAGCAAAGTCATCAAAGAAATCCGTTGACCTCGACAAAGCAGAAGCTGACTCAGAACCCGTTGTTGTTCCTGAAGCTCCGAAATCAGAAGGCATACTTTCAGCGGCGGCAGGGAATGCGCTTGAGGTAGCTTTCTCCGGCGGAAGCATCGTAGGAATGGTAGTTGTAGGACTCGGACTCATCGGACTCGCGTTCTCGTATTTGTTCCTGAATGATGTTACGGCTTTGACGGCGTTCGGAATGGGCGCAAGCTCGATAGCACTTTTCGCACGTGTCGGAGGCGGTATCTACACGAAAGCTGCTGACGTAGGCGCGGATCTTGTCGGAAAAGTTGAGGCCGGAATCCCTGAGGATGATCCCCGCAACCCCGCTGTTATTGCCGATAACGTTGGCGATAACGTTGGCGACATTGCCGGAATGGGCGCGGACTTGTTCGAGTCATACGTCAACTCAATACTTGCGGCTATGGCTATCGGAGCTGTGTACTCATTCACACAGGGCGGCGAGGCTCTCGGACTCTGGGGAATCGGATTCCCTCTGTTCCTTGCAGCTTGGGGCGTATTCTCGTCAATCGTCGGCTGCATGATGATCTCACAGAAAGCACCCTACGCGGGCAAAGTACGCGCTATCATCGGCAAACTTCCGGGCATGGACGGAGTCGTGAAGCGCATTGAGGACGGCGACGCGGCGTTTGCTCTCAGAACAGGGACGTTTGTGGCGGGCGGATTGATGATTGCCGGAACATTCATTCTCAGCATATTATTCTTCTTCTCAAACTCATTCAGCGTATTCCTTTCTGTTACGTCAGGAGTAATTGCGGGAATCATAATCGGAATCGTTACGGAGATTTACACGTCAGGTGATTACAGGTTCGTTCAGAGCGTTGCGGCATCATCAGACACGGGAGCGGCTACGGTAATTCTTTCGGGCTTATCACTCGGAATGATGTCAACAGGAATCCCCGTATTGCTCATCTGCTTGTCGACTCTCATCAGCTACTATCTTGCGGGTATGTTCGGTGTAGCGGTCGCGGCTGTAGGTATGCTTTCGATTACGGGAATTTCACTGAGCGTTGACGCATACGGCCCAATAGCAGACAACGCAGGCGGAATTGCTGAGATGAGCGAGCTTCCTGAAGGCGTGCGCAAAATCACAGACCATCTTGACGCAATCGGCAACACGACGGCGGCAATGGGCAAAGGACTCGCAATCGGTTCTGCGGCATTAACGGCACTCGCGCTTTTCGTGGCGTATTCACAGGCGGCGCATATCGACAAGATCGACATCATGAATCCGTATGTCATTGTGGGACTGCTCATCGGCGGTATGTTACCGTTCATATTCTGCTCGCTCTCAATTGACGCAGTGAGCAAGGCAGCAGGCTCAATGATTGAGGAAGTCCGCAGACAGTTCCGCGAGATTCCCGGCATAATGGAGGGAAAAGCAAAGCCCGATTCAAACCGCTGTGTAGAGATTTCGACTCACGCTGCTTTGACTCAGATGATAGTACCCGGCGTTATGGCTATCGCTGTGCCTGTTCTTGTGGGATTCCTTCTCGGCAAAGAGGCTCTTGGCGGTCTTCTCGGCGGCGCAATTGTTACGGGCGTAATGATGGCGTTATTCATGGCCAATTCGGGCGGTGCTTGGGACAACGCAAAGAAGTACATTGAGGAAGGACACTTCAACGGCAAAGGCTCACCGAATCACGCGGCGGCAGTTGTCGGTGATACAGTAGGCGACCCGTTCAAGGATACAGCCGGCCCCGCGCTTAACATTCTCATAAAGCTAATGACTGTTGTAGCACTGGTGCTTGCTCCGTTGTTCTAGGGCAAACGTAAAAATTTACGGGGGGAGTCGTGAATGATTCCTCCCGTTTTTTGTGTGAAAGGAGGATTTAAGCGTGAAAAAATCGTTTCTCGCGGCCGTCGTATTTGCAGCTGTACTCGTTTGTACTGTAGCAATAGCGGGGATAGACAACCCTGTACTGCTGATAGGCGGGAGCATAAGAGCGGGTACAGTCCCTGTTGTGAGGACGTACAAAGCGTTCGACAGGTTTGATTTTGCGTTTGTGAATCTTGACAGCAAGACTAAGCATGACAGGGACAATTATTCATTTTCGTATGACGCGAAGTCCGGCGATTTCGTTCATGACGACATACAGGTTTTCCCAAGGCACTGGGCTTCAAAGCCTGTCGCGGAAGGCAGGACACCGGCGGAAAAAGACGGACTCCTGAACAGCGGACAGCCTATTTGCGTTGTGGCTGACGGGGACACTGTAACATTTCATTTGGACTACTACAACTACAATGGCACGGGCGTATATGACAAGCTGAGGCTGAGAGTCTTTGACCTGAACGGAAAAATAATCGGAACTGTAACAGAGAAGGACAACCCTGAAGATGAACCGCTCAGTGTGAAGCTGCCCGGCAGGACTCAGCAGTACTACATCGAGATTTACGACCCTAAGATCCCTTACGGAAGCAGGAAAATAGAAAAGCGTTACTGCTACATTCTTGTTGAGGTTGAGCGCGGGAAACAAAAGCCTCAATTCGGGCAGGGGAGCAACGCGTTAAGCCATCAGTGGAGCAGAAATTCACCTGAGGAACTCAAGAAGCTCACCGAAGAAATTGAGAAGTATGAGAAGCAGCACGGATCAGTTAAAGGTTATGACGCGTTCCGGGTAATAGTCGACAATACAAACAAAGCTCTCGGCTATAAGGCGTTCGACATTGAAGACATCATGACTAACGCCCCGCAGCGGCCGCAGGAAAAAACGAAAGCTGCCCCCGCGAAAAAGTCAGTCAAAACAAAGCGCACGAAGAAATCGAAATAGTGAGTGATGTTACGGGGGAGGCATGAAGGCTTCTCACGTTTTTTGTATGAAAGGAGAAATTCAGAATGAGAAAATTTATCGGCGTTATTCTTGCCTTCACGTTAATGTTTATGACGTTTGACTCTGCCCTTGCTGCCTCAAGGAAAGAAAAGCGCAAGGAATATCCCGCAGAAGGAATTGTGATAAACATTGCAGCGAATGACCGTCTCAATATACGCGAGAAACCTAACGCGAAATCACGAATACTTGACGCATTAGATAACGGAGCGCGTGTTACAGTGAACGGCGAGGCTAATTCTTCCGGCGGATCATTGTGGTACTACATTTATGACGAGGAGTCAGGGGTATCGGGTTATGTGTCAGCAAAATATATCTCACTTGAAGGCAATCCGCAAAGCAAGCCCAAGCGAATAGAATATCCCACAGAAGGAATTGTGATAAACATTGCAGCGAATGACCGTCTCAATATACGCGAAAAACCAAGCTCGAAATCACGAATACTTGACGCGTTAGACAACGGAGCGCATGTTACTGTGAACAGCGAGGCAGATTCTCCGGGCGGTGCGAAATGGTATTACATCTATGATGAAGAGTCCGGCGTATCGGGTTACGTTTCGGCAAAATATATCGAGCTTCAGTGAAAAAATTTCGGGAGGAGTCGCAAAATGATTCCTCCCGTTTTGCGTTAAAGGCTTGTGATTATGCCGTGAATTTTTTCGGCTGACTTGTCCCATGAAAAACGCTTTATGTTCTCATAACCCTTGCGGATTAATTCAGCCCTGAGATTTTCGTCCGTAAGTCCGCGCTCGATTCCCTGTGATATGTCCTGAATGTTATTCGGGTCAATGAGGATTGCGGAATCTCCTGCGACTTCTGGCATTGACGTAACGTTTGAGCAAAGAACCGGGACTCCTGCCGCCATTCCCTCGACGATCTGAAGCCCGAATCCCTCATAGAAAGACGGAAGGACTATCAACGAGGCAGCCTGATAAATTCCTGGCCTGTCTTTGTCCGGGACTCTGTATATCCATCGCATGTTGTCCGACACTCCGCATTTTTCCGCGCAATGTATCACGCTGCTGTCCGGGTTCGTGATTACTATCTTGTACTCTTCACGCAGTCTTTCAGGGAGCAAAGAATAAGCCTTTACGAGCGAGCATAAATTTTTGTGTGGAGCGCACCGCCCGAAATAAAGCATATATTTTTCCGGGAGTCCGTATTCTTTCCTGAGAGCGTCAAAATCATATGAGCGTGAGAAATCAGAGACATCTGCCCCGCAATAAACGACTTCAATTTTACCGTTGTCATTAAGTCCGAAAAAGTCAAGAATATCTGACTTCGAGTACTCCGAGTCCGTTATGATTTTGTCTGCCCTTGCTAGTATCCTCTCTATATCGTGCTTTGCTGACCTGAAATGTATTCTTCCTTTGAACGTCTCAATGCTGCTTTTCCTAAGCGGTATTATGTCGTGAATGACCGCGATAATTTTCCCCTTGAGCCTTATTTCCGGGATCTTGTTCTCAAAGAACATATACACATCATCAGAGCCGCCCTTCATTAACGCGTTGCAGCTGAAAAAAGGCCGCGTGAAATTCAACAATGACATTGCCGCTGTCTTTCTGTTAAAACCACAGTTGAATGCAAGATAGGGATGAAATTTTATCTGCCTCATAGGGAAATTAAATCTCTCTGTGTTTTTCTCAGTGAGTGAAAAATATGACGCTGATATGTCAATGTCTTTATACCCTGCGAGCCGTAATGCTATTTCTGTCTCATAAGTCGCGAAACCGCTGCGCCCTCCGCATGACTGAAGATTGAGATGCACGCGCAAAGGCTTTTGGCTGTTATGTGAAGATTTTTCCTGCATTTTCAGACCTCCTTAATCAGGTGAAATTTCCGGGAGAAACCGCGAAATGATTCCCCCCGTTTTTATGTGCGAATCAGTCCCAGAACATATGCAGATATTCTTCCATCTCCGCGCCGCAATGAGGACAAATCAGTTGGCTAAAGAGAGTCTCATTGCCGTATTCATGTTATTGCGCCGTCGGGGTGTTCCTCAAAGAATCGTTTTGCCGTTAACGCTATTTTCTCCTTCTGACGTGTATAACAACTGTTGACGCTAATACGAATCCCATACTCAGACCTGCAAGCGAAATCAGGCAGTTGACTCCGTTAAGCTCAACCCATTCACGCGCACCGAGATATATACCCGTTATCGCGTAATAGAACAGATCACCGGGGATTAACGGAATTATTGACGGGTAAACGAAATATGTTGAAGGCTGTTTGCGTCTTATCGCTAAAAACTCTGCGTACAATGCCGCCGCCGATGCCGAGAGAGTCATAAACCAGAAACGCCCCGCGATTATCCCCGGAAGATATATCAACGACACTCGCGACAAAGCACCGCCGAGTCCCGCAAGCCATAAATCTTTGGGAGGGATTCTGAAGTTCACGCCGAATCCTATTGACGCAACGAACGATAGCGCAATCAACAATACAGGGTCAGTAGGTGCTGAAACTGTCGGGCTAATCATCGACTCGACTCCGAACATCATGAACGCCGCGTAAATTCCCAGCGCAAGAGCCATAGTCTCAACTGAAACTTTCAGCATCTGCAATATTCCGTTTATCTCGCTTCCGCACAGCAAGTTACGCATCGCATTAACCAGAGGAATGCCGGGTATCACGAGCATTGACACGGTTATCATTATGACCGCGAAATTTCCGTTGAAGCCCGAATATATGAACGCCAATGCAACAGAAGCAGCCGACCACATTGTGAGGGAGTTCACTAACATACGGTCAAGCCCCTTGCGTTCAAGCCACGACATAAGGAAATGAATCAACGCCGTAATAACAGCAACAGGAATCAAATCCCACGCAGTAGCACCAAACATCACACCAAGACAGAGCATCGCGCATATTTTCCCAGCAAGAACAACATAATCCGGGTAATCGCTGACGTTCATAGCACGGTCAAGCATCTGTGATAACGTTTTGGGATTGGGCGTAATTTCGGCGATCTTGTACGATAACTGATTGAGAGATCGCAGACGGTCAAGAAAGATTCCCGATGAAGGAATGGAGATCTGCCGCGAGGAATAATTGCCATCAGAATCAACCGCGCTCACTGACATATGAGTACTCAGCAAGAATATACTGACATCACTTAACCCGTAAGCCCGGCAGACTGTATTAACAGCCGTGTGAATACGCTCAAGATTCGCACCGCTCATAATCATATTTCGGCTCAGGTTCACGCAGAAAGAAAGAATATAATCAATATCACGCATTACTTCAACAATTTCTCCGCTGATTCTATAACGTGCTTTGCGAGGACTGCCGTTGTTAATGCACCGACTCCGCCCGGCACAGGCGACACCGCACGCACAATTTCTGATACGCTGTCAAAATCTACATCACCGCATAATTTCCCGTTTTCGTCTACGTTAATCCCAACGTCTATTACTGTCTGGCCTGATGACACAAAATTTTCACCGACAAATTTCGGCCTTCCTATTGCGGCTATGATTATGTCAGCGTTATGGCAGATTGACGGAAGATTTTGCGTTCGTGAATGGCAGATTGTTACGGTTGCGTTTCTGTTCATGAGGAGCATTGAGACGGGGCGGCCAATCACGAGACTCCGCCCGATTACGGCGATATTTTTCCCGGCAACATCAATCCCGTAGAAGTCAAGAAGCTCAATACATGCCTGAGCTGTGCACGGAGGGTAACCAGTCCCCGAACCAGTGAAGACTCCTGCGAGTGATTCATCTGTCATGCAGTCAACATCTTTTGACGGAGAAAGAATCTCACGCGCTGAAGACTCTGTGTCTTTGTCGTCAAGAGGACGGAACATCAAGAAACCGTGAATCGATTCATCGCTGTTGATTTCGTGAACATGGCCGAGGATCTCATCTTTTGACGCTGAGGACGGGAGAATGATTTTTCTGGCGGTGATTCCGATTTTTGCGCAGCGTTTTTCCGCGCCTGACTCGTAGGACAAATCGCCGGGCTTTTCTCCGACTCTCAACATTGCGAGAGTGGGAATGATTCCCCGCGCCTTTAACTTTTCACAGCGTGATGATAATTCCTCCGTGATTTTCGCTGCGGCCGGGACTCCTTTCAGCAATTCCGCCATACGTTAAACCCTCCTGACGATTAGCGTAACTTTTCCGGAGATGTCATCAATTTTCGGGAGATATTCGGCCATGAGCGAGTCAATCTGCGACTCCATTTCGCGGGCTTCCGGGCAGTCCTTGAGGCTTCCTGTGTTGATGTATACGTTCATTGCTGACGAACTCATAGCGGCCTCGCAAAGTGATACACCGCAGCCAACATCCGAAATCAGCATTACATTTCCCTTCTCCATGACAACCGCAAGAAGGTCTATAGCCTCACAGCAGCATTTGACCATCTCAAGAGGAGCTTTGCATACGTTGAGAGTTGCGCGTGTGAAGATCTCTTTACGGCTGGGATAATCTTTCGGGAGTCTCCACGCGGCTGAAAGTTCCGGGAATGCTTTTGCGTCCTCGTCAGCAAGCTCAAGGAAACGCACACGGATTTTTTCCGCGCGTTCAACGATTGATTTCATTTCCGGCTCAACGTCATAATATCTCTTGTTGCCGACAGTGAAATTCGCGGCCATCTCGCACAATGCAGCACCCAACGCACCGACAAGAGCAGAAGCCGCCCCGCCTCCGGGCATTGAGACTTTTGCGCCTAAAAGTTTCGTGAACTCAGCACATGATTTGCTCATCAATTCATCAGCCATGACTAGAACAACCCCGTAATTTTTCCGTCAGAATCGACATCAATATTCAGCGCGGCAGGTTTTTTCGGCAAACCGGGCATTGTCATAATTTCACCCGTAACAGCGACAAGGAAGCCGGCGCCAGCAGAGAGTCTCACTTCACGAACGGTAATGCGGAATCCTGAAGGCCGTCCGATTTTCGCGGGATCGTCCGAAAGTGAGTACTGAGTTTTTGCCATGCAGACAAGAAGATCATCTTTTCCGAGCTCGTGAATCTGCGCTAAATCTTTTTCCGCCTGCGCCGTGAAGTCGACTCCGTCAGCCCCGTAAATTTCGCGCGCGATTGCATTCATTTTCTCTTTTGGACTCATGGCCGAGTCGTAAATGAATCTGAATGATGACGGCTTTTCACATGCTTCAACAACTTTGCGGGCTAATTCTTTTCCGCCTTCACCGCCTTTGCTCCAGACTTCAGAGAGTGCGAATGACGCGCCTAACTCTTCACATTTCTTTGCGACAAGTGCGAGTTCATTCTCCGTGTCATTCGGGAATCTGTTAATCGCAACGACAACGGGCAGTCCGTATTTCTGTATGTTCTCGATGTGCTTCATGAGATTGGGGATTCCTGCCTCAAGCGCGCAAAGATCTTCCGTGTTAAGCTCGGTCTTCTTCCGTCCTCCGTGCATCTTCAACGCTCTCACAGTAGCGACAACTACAACCGCATCCGGCTTCAACCCTGCAACACGGCATTTTATGTCAAGAAATTTCTCCGCGCCCAAGTCAGCCCCGAATCCTGCCTCAGTAACGAGATAATCCGCGCATTTTAGTCCGAGCCTCGTAGCCTGAATACTATTGCAACCGTGAGCAATGTTCGCGAATGGCCCGCCGTGAATGAACACGGGACTCCCTTCAAGAGTCTGAACAAGATTCGGTTTTATCGCGTCCTTCAGCAATACAGCCATTGAACCCGCCGCGCCTATGTCGGAAGCCGTAACGGGTTTTCCGTCATAAGTGTACGCAAGAACCATACGGCCGAGTCTCGCCTTCAAGTCCATCAAGTCAGAAGCAAGACACAGAATCGCCATGACCTCAGAAGCCACTGTGATGTCAAAACCTGACTCGCGGGGGACTCCGTGAGCTTTTCCGCCGAGACCGATAACTATATTCCGTAATGCGCGTTCGTTGAGATCCATTACACGCCTGAATACGACTCTGCGAGGGTCAATGTTCAGCTCGTTGCCCTGCTGAATGTGATTGTCGAGCATGGCCGCGCAAAGATTGTGTGCTGTCGTTATCGCGTGAAGGTCTCCCGTGAAGTGAAGATTGATGTCCTCCATCGGAATCACTTGAGCATAACCGCCCCCGGCTGCCCCGCCTTTGAGTCCGAAGCTCGGCCCTAATGACGGCTCGCGTAATGCTGCCATTGCGTTTTTGCCGATTTTGCGGAGTCCGTCTGTGAGTCCTACTGTCGTTGTAGTTTTTCCTTCACCTGCGGGCGTGGGTGTTATTGCCGTAACGAGTATCAATTTTCCGTCGGGCTTACCGGCTAATCTCTTCATTACGGAGGGTGATACTTTTGCTTTGTATTTTCCGTAAAGCTCTAACTCATCTTCCGAAATTCCTATACTTGACGCGACATCAATAACTTTTTCGGGCGTTACTGACTGCGCGATTTCTATATCACTGGGAAATGACATTATGATTTTCTCCCTTGTTCGTGGATTGTATTTTGTGGATTATAGCAGAGGAGAAAAATTACTCGCAGAGAGTCAAAGCCTCAGAGTACAAATATATTCCGCGCCGTGAGTTTGGGTGTATGTGATCGTTGAGATAATATCTTGCTGTTGACGCGAGGACTTTTGCCGAAATGTATCCGTTCACGTCAAAATATTCATGGCCTTCACGTATGCAGTGATTCTTGAGAGCCTGAGAATATGACTCATTCATCAAAAATTTTTCGTCATATTTCAGCTGTGTAGCTTTGTCGCCGTCATCTGACCACCACGGAGCGATATACGCGAATTTTGCATCATTGCATTTTTTGCTGATAATCTTTTCGAGGGACTGAATGCGTGAAATATATTCCTCAGGAGTCATTGCGCATATTCTAGCGTCGCGGTAACGTACATCATTTGTACCAATCGCAATAACATAAAGCCCGGAATTTGTCGCTGTGATTTCGTCTGCATGTTCAATGAGAGACTGAACAGTTCCGCCGCCGTATGAGACGTTATGAATTTCGGCCTTGATTTGACTCATTAACGGCTCGTAGTAAGGATAGCCGCCATTCCTTGAACCCTGCGTTACAGAATCGCCGACAAAGCACACAGACTCATGTGAATTAATCAGCTTCATGAATCTTGAATTGCTTGCATCAGACTGAAGCGGCAAAACTTTTTCGCGAATATAGCCGCGCTCGTCAAAATAATATTTCTCCCTCACCATGTCAAAATAAAACTCATGGCCGAAAACTGTAGACGTGATTACCTTGTTGACCTCTTCAGCGCGTTCAAAGTCGTATGTAGTGAGCTGTGAAGAAATTTCCCCTTCAGCAATAACATTCATGGGAACAGGCTGATAATTTCCGTTCATGTATGAGAATGTCCACATAGGAATGATACTGCCTCCGATGATTTCCTTCTTGTTCTTGTCAATATAGACTTCTGCGAGAATGCCTGCATCGCCGTTGTAGTACCTGTAAATGTTCGCATAATTTCCCGGACACCATGCTGTGAAAACTTTTCTGCCGTTAAAATTCGTGATTTCTGCGGGCTGCACTGAGTGAGTATGATCCGCGAGGATAATATCTGCTCCGAAATCCGTGAAAATTTTTGCCCATGTCTTTTGATAGTCATCCGGCTTTGTGAGAAACTGCTCGCCCATGTGAGGCAATACGACAATGAAATCGGGCTTTAATTCTTTTGCGCGGTCAAAATCTTTCTTCACGCTTTCTTTAACGGCATCAAAATTTTCGCTTGACGGTTCAACAATGATAGATGTCAAAAATTTCAGGTCATCAGAAAAAAGCAGGTCTTCTTCTTCATAACCGTTTGAGCCGTATGTGTACGAGAGAAAAGCAAATTTTAGTCCGTCCTTCTCGATGAGCCTGACGCATGATGATTCTTTTTCCTGTTGTGAACTGTAAGAGCCTGTGTGAGGAAGTCCGATTCTGTCTAAAGTCTTGAGCGTCTGCAAAGCTCCCGGCTTCCCTTTGTCGAGAAGATGATTATTCGCCATCGTAACGAGATCGAAACCTGCGCGTTTCACTGCCTCACCGAAAGAATCCGGGTAATTCAGAGCTAACTCTTTTCCGTCGTCATAATTGCCCCGTGAATATCCTGCTTCTTCACCCGCCATAGGCCCCTCAAAGACACCGACAGCAATATCAGCTGACTGAATATATTTGCGGGTATACTCAAACATTTCATCAAACTGCGCGCGTTTCACCTGATCTTCAAGAAGTATGAGATCTCCGCAGAATAATATCCTGAATGCGCCCTGAAAATTTCTGCGCTCATCATCAGTCATTACGGGAGGAATGAAGAATTTTTCCGTTTCGGGATTCTTGCTCAGATATTTCTTTGCGACTCTGTATGTGCTGCGGAGTATATCTTTTGCGAACATTGCTGCACTGTTGCGGCGGTGCTTAGAGAACCAAATTACGACAGATGTTTTCACCTTCTCGAAATCAAAATTGACCGTGATAATTTCTGCATAAAATGACAATCCGAGCGCGAAAATAAACAGTACTGCTAATATTCTCCTAAATTTTTTCATCATATAATGCCTTCTTTCTGCTTGATAAAATCACCGAGACTGATAAACGCAGGAGGATTTTTGCCTTTTCGTGTTATCGTCCTGAACTCCGGCATAACTACGGTGCAGTCATCCGGGACATCACGAGTTACAACACAGTTAGCACCTATACAGACATTATTTCCGATATGGATTCCGCCTATGATTTTCGCTCCGCAGCCTATGAAAACGTTATCGCCGATTACGGGCGCGCCTCTGTTCTTGCTGCCTTCGAGTGTGTTTGATCCTATTGTTACCTGATGGAATATTGTGCAGTTTGAGCCTATCTTTGACGCTCCTGATATGAATATTCCCGTTATGCCGTGAGGAAAACAGGGGCATGATGACATTTCGCTGTTATTCGGGATTGAGGCTCCGTATTTGAGTAAGTATCTTGAATAAAGCAGTGAGTATATATATTTGAGCGGCTTTCTTGAATGTGATGATTTCTGTCTTAGTTTCCAGAATCGTGAAGTGGAAAATTCTCCGATAAGTATATTTTTGAGCTTGCTTTTGATTTCACGCAGTACCCTCATCATTGCCGAGCCTCCTGCATGAAGGCATAATTATGGCAACGGGCAACGGGCAACGGGCAACGGGCAACGGGCAACGGGCAACGGGCAACGGGCAACGGGCAATTATAGCGATTGAAACCGTCAATGTCAACAACTCTTTTCTTTTGTGTGATATGAATTAATGAGGAATTTTAGCACAGTGTATAGCATAGTGTATAATCACAAAATAAAAACGGAGATGATAAATTCATGCCGAAAACATTAGTCGCATACTTCAGCAAGAGCGGACACACTAAAGCAATTGCCGAAACAATAGCGCGCGAAACTTCATCAACCCTTCACGAAATCACAACCGCAAAACAATATCCTTCAACCTACATCATGACTATTCTTGAGTCACGCAAAGAGTTCAAGCACAACGAGAAACCCGAACTCACTGACGCAAAAATAGAGGACTTCTCATCATACGAGCGAATCATAATCGGATTCCCCGTCTGGTTCTTCACATGCCCGATGGCTGTTGTGTCGTGGATTGAACAGTATGATTTCAGCGGCAAGGAAATTTACCCCTTCTGCACAAGCGGCGGAAGCTCATGCGCAAAAGCAACGGAGAAGATACGTGAGCTTTGCCCCGGCGCAAATGTTCATGAAGGAATCAAGGCAAACAAAATCGACAGCGAAACAATTAATGAATGGCTGAAAAAGTAATGAGCAAAGTACTATTCATACGGCAGGAAAATTACGAGCAAACCGGAATTGACGCGGCAATACTGAGAGCGTTTGAACATTTCGGAGGCGCAAGAAACTTCATCAGCAAAGGCGATAGAGTCCTCCTGAAAGTTAATCTCGTTTCCGGCCATGACCCAGAACGCAGAGTAACAACAGATCCCTCAATCGTTCGTTCAGTCGCAAAAATTGTGATTGAGTCGGGCGGGACTCCGTTCATCGCTGACAGTCCCGGAATTGACAGCTTCAAGAATGCCGCCGAAAAAGCCGGGTTCATGAATATAGCGCGTGAATTGGGGATTGAGTGCCATGAACTTGCTGACCCCGTGAATCTTCCTGTGAATGATGATGCGGATTTCCGGCGTATTCAGGTGAGCAGGGATGTATTAGAGTCGGACAAAGTAATCAACCTCGCAAAGCTGAAAACTCACGGGCAAATGTATTTGACGATGGGCGTAAAGAATCTTTTCGGTTGCGTTCCGGGAAGACTCAAAGCTGGATGGCATTACAACGTAGGACTTAACCGGGAAAAATTCGCGTCATTGCTGCTGGATATATATCTCGGTGTCAAGCCTTCATTCACGATTCTTGACGGCGTTATAGGGATGCACGGCGACGGCCCGACATCAGGAGATCCTTACGAGTTCGGGATAATTGGCGCGTGCGTTGATGCGTTGTCGATGGATTTTTCATTGTGCAAAATGCTCGGCGGAAAACTTGAGGATTACCCGCTCTACATGGCCGCGAAGAAACGAAATCTCCCTCAGTGCGAGTCATTCGCGTCAGAAATTGAGGGCGATATAGACTCATCTCACATATTCCCCGGCGTGAAGATTCCCAAAACACGGTCTATGCGGTTGATGCCTAATATACCGTTTTTCGACAGGCTTATGACCTCAAAGCCCGTTCATATTCCCGAAAAATGTATAGGCTGCGGGCGATGCGCTGAGATTTGCGCGGCTGGGGCATTGAGACATGAGAACAAGCACTTGTATTTTGACTACGCTAAATGTATAAGGTGTTACTGCTGTCATGAAATGTGCCCGGTGAAAGCGATAAAATTCAAGGAGAGTTTTCTCGTGAAACTTGTGAACATGATTAGCTGAAGATTGCTGACGGTTTGACAAAAACGGAGGTTGTTGCTATATTCTTGCGGTCGAAAGTCAAAGGCCCCGTAGCTCAGTGGATAGAGCGACTGCCTCCTAAGCCGTAGGCCGGGTGTTCGAATCACCCCGGGGTCGCCATTCAAAAAATTCCCGCAAGAAGAGTATATGATATTGTTATGACAGAAGAAGAGAGATTAGCCAAGAATAACCGTATACGCGAACAGTGCAAACAGACGAGAGAAAAGCGAAAAAGTCAGATTTGCCGTGTGTATCGAGTTAAAATCGACATCTCTCACCTTAACGAAGCGCAGAAAACTCATCTCAAAATGCTTTTTGTTGAAGCTAAATAGCTGTACAATGACGCTTTAACCTTTATGAATGATTATGATATTAATGATTATGACAGCAAAATTATAACCGTTCACGGACTGGATAAAGACCGCAAACCCGTAACGCATGAATTGCAATATATCTCATCGCAAATGAGGCAGTCTGTAATTCAGGGCATAAAGCACAGCCTTAAATCATTGTCAGTTCTAAAGAAAAATAAGCACACTGTCGGAAGCCTTCGCTACAAGTCCGATTATGCTTCAATAAACCTTCAGCAGCATCGAGTAACATACAGATTCTATGATATAAATCATATAGGGATTCAGGGGTTCACGGAACGTATACGGATAAAGGGAGCAAATCAATTCTGGAATATTCCCGGAATAGAATTTGCAAATGCCAAGTTGCTTAATC
Organism: uncultured Fretibacterium sp.; assembly: GCA_946183145.1. Classification (GTDB taxonomy): domain Bacteria; phylum Synergistota; class Synergistia; order Synergistales; family Aminobacteriaceae; genus JAFUXM01. Next base: position 252,848 of record CAMGZM010000002.1, read on the forward strand.
TTCCTGATGGTTACTACCTAGCAATAACGACCTATCAGAATAAAGGAGGTGAAAAACGTAATTACAAGTCTGCAATCGGTATAGACATGGGAATAAAAACTACAATAACGACCTCAGACGGCAGAAAATATAAAATACTGATTGAAGAAAGTGAACGAATAAAGAAGTGCCAACGGTTAATCGCAAGGCGCAAAAAAGGTTCAAACAATGCGCAAGCGCGCCCGTTCCGGGGTCGGTACAAAGTCAGAAAGTTATTACACAGAGCATATCAAAAGTTATCGGGCCGTAAAAAGGATAAAGCAAATAAAATCGTGCATGAGCTGTTAGAACACAAACACATATATATGCAGGATGAGAATCTTAAAGGCTGGCATAAGGGCTTGTTTGGGCGTACAGTGCAGCATTCGGTATTAGGACTTGTGAAGGCGAAATTGATAAGGCAAGAACGAGTAACAATACTATCTTCAAGCGAACCAACAACGAAATATTGTCCCGAATGCGGAAAGCTGAAAAAGGATATCAAGTTATCCGACCGTGTATATCAGTGTTCATGCGGATATAGTGAAGACAGAGACATTCACGCGGCGCGAAATATGATATTGCTTGCGAAAAAACATACCTGTGGAACGCAGGAAAATTACGCCTTTGGAGAGGACGTACAACGCTCGCAAAAAGCGCGAGTAAGACGACTCAAGCCCTAAAACTTGAGTCGCTGCCTCGTTGAATTACTGCGTGCGCTGCGCGACAGGAAGCCCCTATAACCGTGAGGAGGGGTAGTTCACTTGAAGAATTTTGACGTGGGGTATTTCGCTCTTCCTGCGTTTATGACTCTCAGCAGATTTTTGCGAATCTCATCGGGCTTTGTCATTCCGTCAGAATTTCCCGCTATGAAGTGATTTCCGATATACAGAGATCCCCTCTCAACATGAATCTCATACGGAGCTAACTCAAGCTGCAAATACTTGTCGATCTCAGAGCGTATTGATGTCATCAGCTCGCGTGTTTCTGGAGATTTCATGCCTGTGATGACGTTCTGCCCGTCAATGTTCAGTGAAATATCTTTAGAGCCTTCACGGATTTCCGTACGCAGCAAACCAAGCGAATATTTGCGCTCAATCGGTATGTGCCTGTCATGAAGAATCTTTACGGCGGCGGCGAGCCTTTTCGGTGTTGTCGGGTGATTCATGTAGATCCCGTAATCTACTAGAGGCTGTTTGTACTCTTCGGCCATGAAATGCTCAAAAAGCGTAATCATTCCTGTAGGTGAGTAACCCGACTTTATGAGCGCGTTCATTCCGAGCCTGTCAGCTTCTGCTTCAAGCTCAAGAGTGTACGAACTCGTTATAGCTGTCTGTGCTACCTGTGCGAGAATCACCGGGGCTAATGCTCCTCCTGAAAGTATCATTACGGCCAATGCTCCGAGCGTTGTTTTTTCGGAGTCGGCGGCAATTCGCAGAGAGTGCTTGCGGTCAGCGTGAATCATCTCATGCGCCATCACAGCAGCAAGTTCCGAATCAGTTTTCAGCGCGTCAATAATCCCTGTCGTGAAGAATATGAATCCCCCCGGAAGGCAGAACGCGTTTAGTGCTTCAGTCTTTACGAGTCGAACTTCCCAGTTGATTCGGCGGGACATATACGGCTCAAGGCGGTTTAGTATCATCTCAAGTTTTGATGTTATTGCGGGGTCTGATGTGAGCGGCCATTCTGCTTCTATCTGCTTTACTGCGCGGCGGCCTATTTCTACTTCTTTCGCTAAATCGGGGTCAGGTTCGGCTGAAAATGATATTGACGGGATAAATATTATTACGGCGATTAACAGTAAAAATTTTCTCATGACTTAGTAGAAATATCCCCCTCCCATTTTCGCATAGCTTGCGGCGGCGTTCTTTGCGTGCGCTCGTGAAACCATCTGAGAACGCAATCCCGCTGAATATTTCTCGATCTCTGATATTGCGTCATCTTCTGCCTTGATTATGCTTCCGGCAATTTCCCGGCTCTGTTCGATCAGCGCGGGAAGTTCCTCATCATCGGGGTAAAGCTCAAGCAGTCTCATTCCGAATCCGTCCGCAGTCTGAACGCTTGAGTCAATCCCGGACTCTTCAAGAATGTCGCGCCATCCGTCAGCAAGCAATTGCAGCTGTGAAATAATCTCGTCTTTCTGCTCAAGGATTCGTGATAGCTCGTCCATATCACCATTAAGGACAATGGCTTCAAGTTCCCTCGAAATCATTGCCCTTAACGTCCTGCAAAATTTTATCTCGCGCTGAATCAGGTCTTTTGCCTGCTGAAGTATCTTATCCTGCGAGTGTGAATGTTCCTGCTTTTGCATTTTTCGCGGGTGAAGGGGCTTTGTATGACGGTGCTGTAGCTTTTGCCGCTGCCTTGTATGATGCTGCTGCCTCGTCCGTTTTGCCCTCAAGTTCATTCATGGCATTCTGAAGGTCTCTGTCTTCGGGATGCTCTTCCTGATATTTCTGGAGCAGCTGCATTAACGCGCTCTCCCATGTCTGCTTAAGCTCCTCCAACATTCCCCGAACTATTCGGATATTGTCCGGCTCTTTCTTCATGTTCGCGTCAACGAGAAGCTGATACATATACTCGTAAAGCTGCATGAGTTTGTCAGCCATTTCTCCGCCGCGGTCCTTGTTGAGGGTAACCATAAGCTCGCGTATTACTTCCTGTGTGCGTATTACTTCCTTGTTCGCGAGGTCATAATCGGGAGTTTTCGCCGTCATTGCGTTCTCCGCTGTCCTGCACGCTTTGATTCCTATGTCGTAGGTGATGAGGAGCAGCTGCTCTTTTGTTGCTGTTGTGATTCTTGTAGCCTGATATGTGTACTGCGCGTTGTTTGTCGGTGCCATTAATCTTTTCCCCCTGTAACTGTTTTATTATATCTCGTTGTACAGGTTATCGGCTGATTCTGAATGCCCATTTAGCACAATACCGCCTAAACATCAAGATTCTTTACTTCATGTGCGTTTGCGATTATGAACTGCCTGCGCGGTTCTACTTTGTCGCCCATGAGAATGTCAAAATATTCATCAGCAAGGAGATTATCATCAAGCTGTACCTGTTTGAGAATCCTGTTAGCGGGATCCATAGTAGTTTCCCATAACTGTTCGGGATTCATTTCTCCGAGTCCCTTGTAACGCTGTACGCTGACTTTTGAGGGGTCTGCTGCGCTGTCGACTCTCTGGCGTAATTCACGGTCTGTGTAGCAGTAATTGACTTCCTTCCCGTATTGCACCCTGTAAAGCGGAGGCTGTGCGAGATACAGATACCCCTGCGCTAAAAGTTCGGGCATATGCCGGTAAAAGAACGTGAGCAGTAATGTAGCTATGTGCGCTCCGTCAACATCTGCATCTGTCATGATGATTATTTTGTGGTAACGCAGTTTTTCAGCGTCAAATTCATTCCCGATTCCGCAGCCTAAAGCCGTTATTATCGTCTGAATTTCGCGGTTCGCTAACATTCTGTCCATGTGAGCTTTCTCGACGTTCAGAATTTTTCCCCTCAGCGGCAATATAGCCTGAAATTTACGGTCTCTTCCCTGCTTTGCTGATCCTCCTGCTGAATCTCCCTCGACTATATACAGCTCTGTGTTCTCAGCTTTCTTTGAGGAGCAGTCCGCCAATTTTCCCGGAAGACTCATGCCTGACATCGCGCCTTTTCGGACTAATTCGCGTGCTTTCTTTGCGGCTTCTCTTGCACGTCTTGCGCGTATAGCTTTCTCCGCAATCGGCCTCACTATTTCGGGGCGGTCTTCAAACGCTGAGATTAACCCCTCATAGATGAATGAGTCTACAGCTCCGCGTACTTCACTGTTGCCGAGCTTTGTTTTTGTCTGGCCTTCAAACTGAGGTTCAGAGAGTCTCACGGACAAAACGCAGGTTAAACCTTCTTTGAGGTCATCGCCGGATAAATTCTCTTCTTTGTCGCGCAGAATTTTTCCCGCTCTCGCAAGCTCATTCAGTGCGCGTGTCATGGCCGACCTGAGTCCCGCAAGGTGAGTCCCGCCTTCAATCGTGTGAATCAAGTTTGCGTACGTGTACATATGTTCCTGATAGCCGTCGTTGTACTCAAATCCTACGTCAATCGCTATGTTGTCGCGGACTCCCGAAAGCACAACAGGCTCTGCGAACAAGGGCAGGCGGTCGCGGTCAATATACTTCACGAACGCGCTGATACCTCCCTTGAAGAAATACTCGCGTGATTCATTCGTCCTCTCGTCAAGAACGGAGATTTTCAGGCCGGGATTCAGGAACGCCAATTCCTTGAAGCGGCTTTTGAGTGTGTCAAGCGAGTGATGAACGTCCTCAAAAATTTCGCTGTCGGGCTTGTATGAGATTCTTGTTCCGCGCCAATTTGCCGGGACTCCCTCGCTTAATTCTGTTACGGGGACTCCTCGCTCGAATCTCTGAGTCTTCTCGGTGCCATCACGCGCAATCGTAACAACAAGCCATTCTGACAGCGCATTAACGACAGAGACTCCGACTCCGTGCAAACCTCCCGAAACTTTGTACGCACCTTCGCCGAATTTCCCGCCCGCATGAAGCACCGTCAAGACGACTTCACTTGTAGGTCTTCCGTTGTAGGGGTGAGGGTCTGTAGGAATGCCGCGCCCGTTGTCCTGTACTGTAATGCTTTCGTCAGGGTGAATAGTAATCTCTATCTTGTCGCAGAATCCCGCCATTGCCTCGTCTACTGCGTTGTCAACGACTTCATACACGAGATGATGAAGCCCGCGAGATGATGTATCGCCGATGTACATTCCCGGGCGTTTTCTGACGGCTTCGAGTCCCTCAAGTACTTTTATGCTTTCTGCTCCGTATTCTTCAGTCGGTGATGTGTTAGTGATTTCCATGTGTGAAAGTTTTGGCCTCCTGTTGAAGTTTCACACGTGATTATAGCAGATTGGGTATTTCAAGAATTTTTGCGGGATTTAATTTGAGTTTGCGATTCGATTCTGTGAGATTTGATTTTGACTCGGCGGTTTGATTTAGGGGGATTCGATTTTGAGTCGGCAATTTGATTCTTTAGTGCTTGTGATAAGATTAGCGTAAAAAATTTTGGTGGACTGTAAGAAATGACAACCGCAAAAACAGAAGGCTTGAAGATTATTCGCGGCCGTCCGTGTTCTTGTGTATCATGATTACTACAAGTATAACTATAACTATTACTGCGATCCAGAACCAGCTCTGCCACATATTAGCTTCCTGTGATAACTTTGCGGCTAATTCGTGTGCTTCTTTTTTCGCGTCATCAACTCTTGAGTCGGTTACAACATCCCAACCTACATCCCATAACAGCGAGAGGATACCGATAATTTTATCCCACATAAGAACACCGTCCCTTTGTTTTTTTATATGCCATGTGATAATAAGTCAATCAATTTTATATGCCATGTGATAATATGAAAAAAATTTCACGGAGGCTTTAACATGTCAGAAGCAAAATGTATCACACGCACGCGAGTCAGATATGGCGAGACCGACAAAATGGGAGTCGCATATCACGCGCATTATCTTAACTGGTTTGAGATGGGAAGAAGTGATTTCTGCCGTGCGAACGGTAAGAGCTTTGCGATATGGGAATCAGAGGGCGTATTATTACCTGTCGTAGAGGCTCATTGCAGGTACAAATCACCGCTGTGTTACGAGGACGAAATACTTATAGAGACAACCGTAACGAAACTCACGAAAGTCAGCGTAGTTTTCTCGTGCAAAGTGCTTCATGCCGACACCGGGAGAATTGCCGCAGAAGGTTACACAAAACATGCTTTTACGTCTCCTGACGGAAAATTATTGCGTGACGGAAATCCGCTGTATGAATGGCTGAATGATTTTCTGAGCGCATGAAAAAATCCCCTCGGCTTTCACACCGGGGGGATAATTATTCCGTGCTGATTATCTTACGGGTTCAATGAGTCCGTAGCTGTTTTCACCGCGCTTGTAGACGACGTTAATCTCTCCTGACGCTGCATTCTGGAACACAAAGAACTCATGCCCGACAAGCTCCATCTGCATTACCGCTTCTGCTGCTTCCATAGGGTGAACTTCTACCTTCTTCACCTTGTCGATAGCCGGCGCGTTTGCGTCATCTTCATCATCAACGCTGAACGAAAATTCCTCGCCCGCTCCAAGCTGCGCCCTGTCCTTGAGATATGAGTTGTACTTCTTGATCCTCCGCTCAAGGTTCTTCAATGACTGGTCAAAAGCCTTGCGGGGTTCTAATGCGTCCTCTTCTGCCCTGAGAATTACACCGTTTGCATTGGCTGTAGTCTCAACGTTGAAGCTGCCTTTGTGGTGCGTTACAACTATCTGGCAGTTCATGATACGCCTGAAGAATTTTTCGAGCTTGGATATTTTCTTCTCCATGTAATCCCTGAGCCTGTCATCAATTTCGCACCCGCGCTGCACAAAACGAATGTCCATTCTGAACGGCACCTGCTACCAAATAAGTGTGTGTTATGTAATGTATCACTTATCGGATTTTTCCTCGTTCTTTCCTTCTTCAAGGCCTTTCCTGCCCCTTTTTGCAAACGCTACTAAGGTTGGTATGACAGTCCAGAGGCTTTACTTCCCGTGTAGCCCACGGTAGCGGGTATTCTCCCGAAAAATCATTTTTATTATGTCAATGTTGCTAAATGTGCCTTATTTCCGCACGACAGCCCGGATGCTTGGTAGCAGATTAACCCTCCTTTTATCGTTTGTCAAGCTGTCATCATGATACATTACTGCGTTCATTTCATATTACTGAATATTATATTACATTTTATTCTTCCATGCCTGACAATATTATTTCTTCAAGCTCATTTTCACTCACGCTTTTTACATCGCACCGCCCTATTTCCGACAAGACTACAAGCTCAAAGCCATTCCCTGAAATTTTGCGGCCGTTGATTAACGCTTGGGATATTTCACGCGCCGTGAATCTCCTGCATTCTGACGGCAGATTGTTTCTTGAAAGCGCATTAAGGATTCTTGCTGACGTATCTTCATTGCACCATTCATGTTTTGCTGAAGCGCGAGCCGTTATCCCGATTCCCTGAGCGAGTGCGAGTCCGTGCTGAACTTCATAGCCGCTCAGAGTCTCGATCGCATTCCCCAGAGCATAGCCGAGGCATTTCGTACGCATTTCGGGACTCAAACCTGCACGGTATTTTATGCAGCCTTCTATGATTTTCTCCGTGTTGCTTGCGGCATCTCCGCGCTCGAATATCCTGAACAGTTCTTCGCCTGACATTATTGCTGTCTTGAGAGCCTCTGCGATTCCTGATTTATATTCCTCCGGTGAAAGTGTCGCTAAACACTCCGTATCACAGATTACGAGCGAGGGACGGCACGACATTCCTGCAAGATTTTTCCCCGCGCTGAGGTTGAGAAATGCGCTCTGCCACGCTGAAGCCTCAATCATTCCCGCCAATGTTGTCGGAACAAGCACGAGCTTTACGCCGCCCATGTAGCAGCCCGCCGCGAATCCCACAGTTTCACAGACGACTCCGCCGCCAATCGCCGCAACGATACATTTCTCGGAGAGTCCTAATCCGGCCATGTCATCAAGAAGTTTTGAGACTGTGCTGAAATTCTTTGCGCCTTCATGGGAGTCTATTATCAGCTCGCAGACTCGTATCTTCATTCCTTCAGGCTTTGGGCATTCCTGGAAATTCATTATGACTTTAGGCAGATAAAGCCCTGATACTTTTTCGTCCGTAACGATTAATATTTCCGTGTAAGACTCTTCTGCAAGCCTCAATATTTCGACACCGAGAAGATTTATTATCCCCCGGCGTATTCTTATACTGTAACCGTCATTAGCTTTTACATTCGCGGGCATTTGTTCATTTCAATCCTTCCTGCAAAAAAAAGCACCTCCCGAAATCCTTTGACTGATTCAGAAGGTGCTGTGCTGCCTGTGTGTAAATGTGTGAATTTGTCCCCTTACGTCAGCCAAAGAAATTTAAGCCTCTGATAAAAGTACCAGAAGTAAAAGCTCATGAAGTAAATTGCTGATGCAAGATTGATTCTGTTCACTGTGATAAATTAACTCCTCTTAAAATTTGAAACGTCAGAATAATTACACAACGCCGCAAAATTGTCAACCGCATGAAAAAACACCCCGCCTTTTTCAGACAGGGTGCTTTTGTTACTCGTTAATTATCTGAGAGATTCCGTTTACTTTTCTGCGGGAGTCTCTGCTGCGTTCTCAATTGCCTGTTCTGTTACTGTGTCTCCTTCTTCTGCCTCATCGAGTGAAGTCTTTGCGTCTCCTGCTAACGGTGCTTTGACCGCTATAACAGGCGCGTAAGTTACTTCAGCTTCGAGCCACGGCGACACAACAACTTTCTTGCTTTCCGGGACTGCGTAAATCTCAGCTCCGGCCTCATCGTAGAACTCAGCGATTGAGTCATCCTCTGTGCTTTCAGCGTTGCGCGGGAATGCGAACCACACAAGCTCGGCTCCTTCTGCTGCTGCCTCATCGAGCGAAACTATATCAAGATCGTACTGCCCTGACGCGTCTGTCGTGATTTCCGGGAGAATTGCCGCAATGACATATCCGCCCTCAGAAAGTGCTTTGCGTTCTGCCTGAGTGAGTCCTGACTCTGTACGCGCACGGCCGTATGTTACTGTGCCTTCACCAGCTGCAAGCTCTTCTTCTTCAGCAGCAAGCTCTTCTTCAGCAACTTCTTCTTCCTCGGCTGTTTCCTTTGCAAGCTCTTTGTCTTCTGCAAGCTCTTCGGGAAGCGCGTCCTTCTCCGCAGGAAGTGCAGTTGTGCCGACATCATAAGGCGTTACGTCAATCGAAACTTTGTACGTTGTCGATGCGTTCGTTGAAGTATTCGTTGCTGTTACTCCGACAACTGTCCAGAAATGATCTGCATTGAGTCCGTCCGCTGCGTACTTTGCTCTTTCCTTCGCGGAAATATCTGCGCTCGCTAACCCTTTGCCTACCGTTACTGTTACTGTAGCTTTCTTATTCTTGTTTGTAGGCTTGATTGCCGCTGTAACTTTTCCGGTCGGCCTAGTGCTGATTGCCCACTTCATTCCGGTGTCGCCCGTCATGGCCCAGTCCTCAATCTCAAATGTTACTGTGCCTGTTTTCGCTGATGTCTTATTGGCCGTAATATCCAGCTTTCCTGAACCGCTCTGGTATACAGGAGCCTTGAACGCCGGCGCGGGGTCTCTTATGACAATCTTCACATTGCCGTTTATCGCTGTGCCGATATTGTCCGCTGACACTTTGAGCGTTGCGCCCTTTGTCGCGCAGATGTCTGCCGGTGATTCCAAGCCGTCAACATCAATCACGCCGTAATTGCGGTCAGTTGTTGACGTTGCTACCTTGATTTTCTCAAGAGGCTTGACGGTAGTTTTTCCGCCGTAAATTCCCCACTTCACATCAGCGGTCTTGTCAGTCGTAAGAATATCCGTCATCAGTGTTGCATCTCCTGACAGCTTCTTATCAGTACTCTGAACCTGGAAAATGATCGTCTTCGTCATCATCTTAGGCTTTTTGCCCTTGACTCCGATTGTCGCTGCTACTGGTGTAGAATTTCCGGCCGCGTTTTTGGCTGTAAACATTACTGTGAGCGGCAAGTATAAACCGTTTGTATCTTTCGTTGCGCCCGTTGCAGTACCCCTGATTGTTCCTGTCTTAGCATCAAATGAAAGCCCTAAATCATTCGAGATTTTCGCAAGAGAAGTATCATCAATCGACCACGTTATAGTCTTTGAGCCTTTCGCGGCGAGCTTGAAGTTCATCGTCTTGCCGATTTCGATCTCTTTCGTGCGGGATTTGACAGGGGTGGTGATTGTCGGTGCTACGAGTCCCCTTATCGTAACCTTGCGCGAGTACTTCTTCTTCGTCTGCGGGTTCGTAAGCGTTACGGTGAAGAGTGTGCTTGTCTCTTTGCCGCTTGTAGGAGTTCCTGAGATTGTCAAAGTTCCGTCTGCTGATTCTGCTTTCAGGCCGTTCTTTGTCGTGCCGATTTTCGGATTTGTCGAGAACTCTAACGGCTTGTCCCCGTTCGCTGTAAACACTATCTCGGTAATTGGAGTTCCGGCAGGACCTTCAACAGTAATATCCTTTGAGGCTAAAGCATCGTTCCGATAAATCGCAGGTGATGCGCCAGTTACGCCGACTTTGTAGACCTTTGTTATAGCATCGCTTGCTCCGTTGTCCGCTGTGATTGTGAGAGGTATTCCCGCAAGCGCAAATCCCTGGTCTGCCGCATATCCCACAAGAAGCTCCGTTGCTGAGCCGTTTGTCCGCTTTTTGATGGTGAATGTAGGTGTACCATCAGCTTTTTTTGTTGCAGGAAGCGCGGTTCCGCCTTCAGCGTCTTCGTCAGTTACGGCTATCGTAATATCTTCCTCACCGAGTGAAAGTTTCTTTGCGTCAGCTGAGGTAATGAGTGCTGTAACGGTGATGGGCTGTGTACCCGTGAGGCTGATTATGTGCCTCTCGCCTTCCAAGTCAGCATTTTCGCCAGTGCCCTCAAAGTCATTGATTCTCGATGTCATGAACCTTGGAGCAATTCCCTTGACTTTGATAGGAACTTCCTTTGTTATAGCATTTTCGCCCTTAAACGCAGGGTTCTCCGCCGTTATCGTGGCTTTCAGCGTAAGAATGTACTTGTCAGCCGCTGTAGGCGTTGCGCCGGGGAATTTGTTGAGCATTCCTGTTATCGCCATTTTGTCTTTGTCGAATGTGAGGTAATACTCGTCTTCATCCTCCGGGAAATTCGCTCCTCTTGACGCAGGAAGTGCGCCGCCAGCATCACTTGAAACTTCAATCGTGACATCTACAGAAGCATCAAGCCCGGTAACGTTGATTTTCCCGTTGTAGTTGCTCCCGATTGTGTACTGGGGCAGGGCGTTCGTCTTGATTTGAGGCTCAGCGTAAACCGTAATCTTTTTTGTGATTGAGTCCTTTGTGCCGAATGTCCTGTTAGCCGCGGTTATCGTGTAGGTATGATCCTTCTTTGTCTCTTTCGTGAAGCTGCCTGTGAGATATGCTTTCGTGTCAAAGCTGACTGACTTGTCGACTGAGAGCTTCATACCCGCAGGAAGCCCGCTCGCTGACCACGTTATAGGACCGGGGTACGCATAGAGCGCGATTGTGTGTGCGGGGTCTTCTTTCTTGTTAGACGGGAGCCTTCCTGACCTCTTAGCCTTTGCTCCTGCAATTCCGGGCAGTGCTTCACTCTCGGTGGTTATCGCTTCAGCGTCTGCAGAATCGCCAACTTTGTAGATACCTTCAGGAAGTTCCTTATCTGCGCCTTCAGCATAACTTATTTTCACCTTGTCGCCGTCAGCAAGGTCAACGTTCATGTAGAACGTAACAGAGTCAGAACCCGCGCCGTTTTTCGCCGTAACAGAAACAGGGAATCTCTTGATGGTCTGAGCCATAACATCGGCAACCTTAATCTTGAACGGATCATCTTCAGTTGCATCTACAGACTCAAAGCCGTCCGGAAGTTTCGAGACGCTCCATGTTATAGTGCCGGGGCCGCTGCATTCAAACTCAAGCTCTGTATTTGCAGGAGTAATTTTCCCGTCTGTGTTCGATATGGTGAGGTTAGCGTCATCAAAATCTCCCTGTATATCGCCCTTGTTCGTGATTGTGGGGGCTACTGCTTTGACGGTAATCGGCAGCTCTACAGTATCTGATTTTGAGTCATCAGTCTTAAGCGGGGAGTTAACAGCGAATGAAAGCTTTATTTCCTTGTCCCTTGAGGCCGCGAACTTTAAAGTGTCATTATCTTTGTCGGCTGTCGTGAGCGTTCCGGAAATTGTCCCCGTCTCAGCGTCAAACGTAAATCCTGTTAAGCCTGCTGCTGTCAGCTTTTCAGTAGCAATTACATCAGAGTCCCAAGTTACAGGGTAGCCAGTGAATCCGCCTGAAGCCGAGAGCTTGAACGAGTACTCTTTGCCCCATGTTATGTCGGGGATTTTCTTTGTAGTTACTTTAGCCTTCTCGAAAACTCTCAGGGTATAAGGCCCGCTTTTTGATGTGCCGGAATTGTTCTTTACGGTTACCATGATGCCGCTGAACACGCCGGCTCTTGTGGGTTTTCCGCTGAGCTTGATTTCTACATTGTTCTCAGAATCAGTATCGCCCTCTACGTTGCTCTTGTTGTCAAATTCGGCTTTGATTCCAGCAGGAAGCCCTGTTACGGTGTATGTTACCGGGAGAGTTGCTGTTGTCTTGAACACAACTTTGTCTGCTTCCATATCCGTATCGACAAGCATACCGGCTTTGTTTGTTTCGTCAATAAGCTCGTCAAGGTCATAGCCGTCCAGTCCGTCAGCAACGATGTCTCCGGGAGCTTTCGGCTTTACTCTGATGGTGTATGTCCTTGTCGCCTCGATGGTCTTCTCCTCCTCGTTAGCATCCGTATAAGTTCCCGTTGCTGTAACCTTGAACGTGTAGCTGCCTGTTTTCCCAGCTGCATCTGAGGTGAATTTTCCGTTTGCGAAGCTGATTCCTCCCGCTTCTTCCGGGTCAACTGTCCACGTAACACTGTCGAGGTCTTCCTCATAAAAGTCAAGCTCTTCATTAACAGGATCACCTTTTGTTACGTCCGCGATTTTTGACGTGTTTATGCGCAGTCTCGGAGTCGCCCACGCGCTGAACGCGAAGAGCATCACCAAAACCAGCGCAAGCCCTGTAATACGTTTTTTCATAACTGCTAAACCTCCTTGTCTTTTCTTCCCATTAATATTATGCAAGAAATTTCGGGATGAAAAATTAATGAAATCCTTTCTCCTTTAGGCACAAAACTTAATGCCCTGCCCCTATACGCAAGTTTGTTTGTGATTTTGACCGCCTCCCTGAAGTTATGATGAATTAATTTTGCACTGACAGCCATAAACTTTAACAGCAAAAAACCTTCCTCCTGAAAAAATTTCTGCCATCGTTCAAAGCTGTATGCTTGCTTAAAGAAATTTGGGGATACAAATAGCATTCCATTTTTCACGATATTTTTCGGCAATTGCGCGATAACTATTTAATTTGCCGATTAAAGCGAGAAAATTTTATCACGGATTGAGATTTGAGTCCGTTGCTTTTGAAGCCCGTTTTGCTTTTGAGATTTTTGGGACTGAAGACTCGATTTTGCTTTGGGATTTTTTTGACAAAGACACCGAATCGATTTTGAGTCTTTTGGGATTCAACAGCCGAATGAAAATTTGGGTATGCGGATATAATAACAGCATCTTAAAGCTGAGGGGGAATTCTGAAAATGGTACGTGAAGTAAAAGGAGTCGAAGCGGAAAATCTTGCGGGCGGAAAAGGCAAGGCGATGCGTTATGTGATAGTTCCGCCGAAAGAGCTTAACGGACATGGCCGGCTTTATGCGCGTATAGTGCTTGCGCCTGGTTCGAGCGTGGGATGGCATCAGCATGTGAACGACACAGAGCCGTACTACATCCTGCGGGGCGAGGGGGATTTCATCGAGGGAGATTCGGAGAATGAACGCAGGGTTACTCATGTTCACGCGGGAGAAGTGTGCGTGATTCGCGTAGGTCAGTGGCACTCTCTAGAGAATAATTCTGACGGTGAGCTTGAGTTTATCGCGCTGATCTACAACAAGCCGGGGTATGACAATCTGAAAGGGGAATAATAATGCAGTGCAAAGTGAAAATTCTCTGGGACAATGAAGCGGATATATGGGTTGCTAAGAGCGATGATTTGCCCGGCCTCGCGCTTGAATCAGGGTCATGCGATGCGTTAATTGAGAAGGTGAAATATATTGTGCCTGAGCTTTTAGACATGAATGACATCAAGGCTGATTTCTGCGATATTAATTTTGTAGCTGACAGATTAGAGCGTGTATTAATAACCCAGTGAGAATTTTTGCTGAACACATTTACAATCAAAATACAGATTCAGATAAGGAATTGACATTAAGCGCGTGTATTTGCTAAGATTAACAGGCTGTTTCAGCATCTATAAATGTTCAGGAAGGAGGGGAAATCTGCTGTTGATAGGGAGAAAAATTTTCCCGTAAAGTTTGCAGCGACGATTTGACAGCAGAGACTTGTGCCGACAATTAATCAGTTAGTGCGATTAGGTCGCGAGGAGAAGAAGAGCAAGAGCAATTCTCCGGCATTGCAGGGAAATCCGGCGCGTAGGGGAGTATGCACCCGCGTTTACACGATAACCCCCAAGAAGCCGAACTCAGCGTTACGCAAGGTTGCGCGTGTGAGACTCACAAACGGCATCGAAGTAACGTCATACATACCGGGAATCGGTCATAACTTGCAGGAACACTCAGTAGTTCTTGTGCGTGGCGGAAGGGTTAAGGACTTGCCCGGCGTCCGTTACCATATAATAAGAGGGACTCTTGACTGCGGAGGCGTTGAGAACCGCAAGAGAAGCCGCTCAAAGTATGGCGCGAGAAGACCGAAAGCCAATTAGGGAGGATTTCTGAATCATGCCGAGAAAAGGACATATCAAGAAGCGCGAGCCTCAGCCCGATGTGAGATTTAACAACGCGGCTGCGGGAAGATTCATCAGCGCATTGATGATGGGAGGAAAACGCAGCACAGCCGAGAAAATATTTTACGGCGCGTTAGAGACAGCTGCGGAGAAATTAGGCGTTGAACCCTTTGAAGTGTTTGAGAAGGCAATGGCAAACGTAACACCGAACATTGAAGTACGTCCCCGCCGTGTAGGTGGCGCAACGTATCAAGTTCCTGTAGAAGTTACGCCGGAACGCGGAGTACAGCTTTCGATCCGCTGGATAGTGTCATATGCCCGTGCCAAAAAGGGAATGCCTATGAGTGAAAGACTCATGCGTGAGTTGATGGATGCCTACAAGAACGAAGGAGCTTCAATCAAACGCCGCGATGACACGCACAGAATGGCGGAAGCGAACCGGGCATTTGCACATTACCGCTGGTAGTCTGGATAAAATCTATTTGTGCAGGTGTTAATTTTTGCAGGACATTAGCAAGGTAAGAAACATAGGAATAGCAGCCCATATCGATGCCGGAAAAACAACGACCAGTGAAAGAATCCTGTACTACACAGGCAGTAATTACAAGGTCGGAGAAGTTCATGAAGGCAATGCGACAATGGACTGGATGGAACAAGAGCGCGAGAGGGGAATAACAATCACCTCAGCGGCTACTACATGTGCGTGGAAGGGTCATACTATCAACTTGATTGATACGCCAGGCCACGTGGATTTTACAGCGGAAGTAGAGCGGTCATTGCGCGTACTTGACGGAGTTGTTGCGGTCTTCTGCGCAGTAGGGGGTGTTGAGCCTCAGTCCGAAACAGTATGGCGGCAGGCGGACAAATACGATGTTCCGAGAGTGGCATTCGTCAACAAGATGGACAGAATCGGAGCTGATTTCCCGTCAGTCGTAAAGGCCATGCGCGAAAAGTTAGGGGCGAACGCGATCCCTATACAGTTACCGATAGGCGCGGAAGATGATTTTCAGGGCGTAGTTGACCTCATAGAGCAGAAAGCGTATTACTTCCCCGGCGTTTTGGGACAGCCTCCCAGAGAGGGAACAATTCCCCCCGAATTAGCGATGGCGGCCAAAGAGGGAAGAGACAAGATCGTAGAATCTCTTTCAGATTTCAGCGATGACATAATGATGCTCTATCTTGAGGGAAAACCCGTAAGCCCGGAATTAATCCGCAAGACAATGCGCGAGGCCGTAATAGGATTGAAGGCAGTCCCCGTATTATGCGGTTCAGCTTTCAAGAACAAGTGCGTAGAGCCTCTGCTTGATGCGGTTGTGGAATATTTGCCGAGTCCTGTTGACCTTCCTGCGGTGAAAGGATTTTTGCCGACTGACCCGGAAACGATAGTAGAGAGACACAGCAGCGTTGATGAACCGTTTTCGGCATTAGCGTTCAAGGTTGCGGTTGATCCGTTCTTGGGAAAAATATATTTCCTCCGCGTTTATTCGGGGAAAATGGACAAGGGCGGGGCATTGTACAATCCGACATCGAGGCAGAAAGAGCGAATCGGGCGCATAATGAGAATGCACTCAAACAAGCGCGAGGACATCGACTCAATGGAAGCCGGAATGATTGTAGCAGTGCCATCACTCAAAGCCACAAGGACAGGCGATACGCTTTGCGACGAGTCAAAACCCGTTGTGCTTGAGAGTCTGGAATTTCCTGAGCCGGTTATATCTCTGGCAGTTGAACCAGCTACACAGCAGGACAAAGTAAAACTCTCAAAGGGACTCAACGCTTTAGCAGATGAGGATCCTACATTCAGAGTCCATAATGACGAGGAGAGCGGCCAGACGGTAATATCAGGCATGGGAGAATTGCACCTTGAAATCATTGTTGACAGGCTCAAGCGTGAGTTCGGCGTTGATGTGAAAGTCGGAAATCCGCAGGTCTCATACCGCGAGGCAATAAGGAAACCCGCGCGCGCAGAAGGCAAGTACATACGTCAGTCAGGCGGAAGAGGCCAGTACGGGCATGTAGTGTTTGAGATTGAACCGATTGAAGGCGGAAAATTTGAGTTTGAAGACAAGATAGTAGGCGGAGCGATTCCGAAAGAATTTATTGCCGCTGTCGAAAAGGGACTCGAAGAAGCTATACAGTCGGGCGTTCTCGGAGGTTATCCCGTTATCGGTGTGAAAGTAGCTCTTGTTGACGGAAGTTATCACGAAGTAGACAGCTCGGAAATGGCGTTCAAGATTGCGGCTTCAATGGGATTCAAAGAGGCCATGAAGAAGGCTGACCCCGTATTGATGGAGCCGGTGATGAAAGTTGAAGTAACAACGCCGGAAGAATATTTAGGGGACGTAATCGGCGATTTGTCATCGAGGCGCGGACGTATTGACGGAATGGAAATGAAAGCCAATGCCCGCGAGGTGAAAGCCTTTGTCCCGCTTGTAGGAATGTTCGGTTACGCAACGGACTTGAGGAGCAAGACTTCAGGCCGCGCAAATTACTCAATGGAATTTGACCATTACGAGCAAACCCCCGCAGAAGTCAGTGAAAAGATTTTGCAGGGAAGAATTTAACAAAGTAAGGAGTTAATAAAAATGGCAAAAGAAAAGTTTGAGCGCACCAAGCCTCACTTAAATATTGGTACAATCGGGCATATTGACCACGGCAAAACGACACTCACAGCGGCAATCACTAAGTGCCTTGCCACCGAGAATTTCGCGGAGTTCACAGCGTATGACATGATCGATAAAGCCCCCGAAGAGAGGGAGCGCGGAATCACAATCAACATCGCCCACGTTGAGTACCAGACACCGAAGAGGCACTATGCGCACATCGACTGCCCCGGACACGCTGACTACATCAAGAACATGATTACGGGAGCTGCTCAGATGGACGGAGCAATCCTCGTTGTTTCGGCTGCTGACGGCCCTATGCCCCAGACAAGAGAGCACGTACTTCTTGCGCGTCAGGTCAACGTCCCTGCGCTTGTCGTATTCATGAACAAGACAGACCAGGTTGACGACCCCGAACTTCTTGACCTCGTTGAAATGGAAGTCCGCGAGCTTCTCAACAAGTACGAGTTCCCCGGCGATGACATTCCTATTATCAGAGGCTCGGCACTTGAAGTACTCGAAAAGGGCACAGGCAAGAAGGACGATCCTATCTGCAAGCCGATATTTGACCTTATGGACGCATGCGACAATTACATCCCCGATCCTGTTCGCGAAATCGACAAGCCCTATCTTATGCCGATTGAGGACGTGTTCACAATTTCAGGACGCGGCACGGTTGTTACAGGAAGAGTTGAACGCGGCGTAATCAATGCGGGCGAGGCTGTTGAAATCGTCGGAATGAGCAGAGACACTCAGAAGACAGTTGCAACATCGCTTGAAATGTTCAGGAAGATTCTTGACAGCGCAGAGGCAGGAGACAACGTAGGCGTATTGTTACGCGGTATCGACAAGAACGAAGTACAGCGCGGACAGGTTCTCGCAAAGCCCGGCACAGTTACTCCTCATACGAAATTCAAGGGTGAAGTTTACGTACTGAAGAAGGAGGAAGGCGGCCGTCATACACCGTTCTTTGCTGGTTACAAGCCTCAGTTCTACTTCAGGACAACAGACGTTACCGGCAACATCAAACTTCCTGAGGGTGTAGAAATGGTAATGCCCGGCGACAACGCGACATTTGAGGTCGAACTTATTGTGCCTATAGCGATGGAAGAAGGACTCCGCTTTGCAGTTCGTGAAGGCGGCCACACAGTCGGAGCCGGGGTTGTAACCCAGATAATCGAGTAAAACACAATGGCACGCAAAATCCGCATTCGTCTGAAGTCATTTGATCACAGAGTCTTAGACATCTCGGCGGCACAAATTGCAGAGACGGCGCAGTCAACAGGAGCGAGGGTTTCAGGGCCGATTCCCCTCCCTACGGAGGTTGGGCGAATCACAATCCTGAAATCCCCCCACAAGGACAAAGATGCCCGCGAGCAGTTCGAGATGAGGACTCACAAGAGGCTTATAGACATAATCGAACCGACACAGAAGACTATGGACGCGCTTATGCAGCTTAATTTAGCTTCAGGCGTGGACATACAGATAAAATTTTAGGCGTAAGGAGAAGCATTAATTATGTCAATAGGGATTCTGGGGAAAAAACTCGGAATGACACAGATTTATGACTCAGAGGGACAGGCCGTAGCTGTTACGGTCGTCCTTGCCGGGCCATGTTCTGTCGTTGCTCTGAGAACCCCTGAACAGAACGGATATTCCGCCGTTCTTCTCGGCTTCGGGGCTGTGAAGGCTGCGAAGCTGTCCAAAGCGCAGAGGGTCATGTTCGAGAAATTGAAACTTGAACCCAAGAAAACACTTCGGGAATTTCGGCTCGATGACGTGAAAGGCTATGAAGTCGGCCAGGAATTGAAAGCAGATCTCTTTGAGGCGGGCGAGAAAATTAACGTCAAAGGTATCTCAAAGGGTAAAGGCTTTGCAGGCGTAATCAAGCGTCATCATTTCGGCGGGCAACAGTTCAGTCATGGTACGTCAGTCGAGCACAGGCACGGAGGCTCAAGCGGTGCAATCTCGTATCCCGGCAGAGTATTTCCCGGAAAGAGAATGCCCGGCCACATGGGAAGCGACAAGGTAACCGTAAAGAATCTGACCGTAATGGCCGTAGACGTTGAGAACAATTTACTTCTCGTAAAAGGTGCAGTACCGGGCGCGAAAAACAGCCTGCTTGCCCTCTACAAGAAAGCATAAGGGGGAAAAAATACTATGCCTTTCGTAAAAGTATATGAGTTCAGCGGCGACAGGGCCGGAGAAATGGAGCTTTCATCAGCAGTATTTGATGTCCCTGTGCATATGCCCGCGATACATCAGGTTGTTGTGGCTCACTTGGCGAATTGCCGTCAGGGGACTCACAGCACAAAGACACGCGGAGATGTTTCCGGCGGCGGCAAAAAGCCCTGGAGGCAGAAGCACACAGGCCGCGCACGTCAGGGAAGTACACGTTCGCCGATCTGGGTACACGGCGGTGTAGCACATGGCCCGCACCCTAGGGACTATCATCAGAAAGTCAACAAGAAGGTTATGCGTTTGGCGTTAAGAAGCGTTTTGTCCGACAAGGTACGCGAAGAGTTAATGGCTGTCGTGAAAGGTTTTGACGCAATCGAGAAGCCCTCGACAAAGGCCGTCAAGAATCTTTTTGACGCACTCGGATTCGGCAAGACACTTGTCATTTACCACAACAACGGCGTGAATGTCGTCCGCTCGGTGAGAAACTTGCCCGGCGCAAAGTGCATCAACGTCGCAAGCATTAACGTTTATGACATTCTGAACGCAAAGAATCTGATTGTTACTCCCGAAGCTGTAGCGAAAATTGAGGAGGTTTATTCAAGATGAATCTGACCGCTCACGACATAATCATACGCCCTGTAATCACGGAGAAATCAAGCTCACTGATGGCGATGAACAAATACACGTTTGAAGTTCACAAGAGCGCGAACAAGATTCAGATTCGCAAGGCCGTTGAGGAAGTCTTCAATGTGAAAGTAGACGGAGTGAACACAATCAACGTGAAGGGCAAACTTCGCAGGCGCGGAAGGACAGTAGGCTACACGCGCTCATGGAAGAAAGCTATTGTTGCCCTCAAGCCGGATCAGCACATAGAGTTCTTCGAGGGTGCATCGATATAAAGTAGGAGAAAACGGAACATGTCAATCAAACAGTTTAAGCCGTATACAGCCGCCCGCCGTCATATGTCAATTCAGGGGCGCGAGGACATTACGGCAGACAAGCCGGAACGCTCGTTAGTCGTCCATCTCCGCAAGCATGGAGGCAGAAACAACACAGGCCGAATCACCATGCGCCATATCGGAGGAGGCAGCAGGAGAGCTTACCGCATAATAGATTTCAAGCGCGACAAAATCGGCATACCCGGAAAAGTTGCGACGATCGAATATGATCCTAACCGCAACGCAAGAATCGGACTGGTTCATTATGCTGACGGTGAGAAACGCTATATCATCATGCCGAAAGACCTCAATGTCGGCGATGTGATTTTCTCAGGCCCTGATAGCGATATTACCCCCGGCAATGCGTTAAAGCTCAAGGATATTCCTGTTGGTACGTTCATTCACAACATAGAGCTTCAGCCCGGAAACGGCGCAAAACTCGTGAGGGCAGCAGGAACTTCCGCGCAGCTCATGTCGAAAGAGGGCAAATACGCCTATATCAGAATGCCGAGCAGCGAATTGCGCTTAGTGCTTCTTGAGTGCATGGCTACGGTCGGGCAGGTCGGCAATGAAGACTACGATAATATTTCGTGGGGCAAAGCCGGAAAAACCCGCTGGAAGGGTCGCAGGCCGTCAGTAAGAGGTATGGTAATGAACCCCGTAGATCACCCGATGGGCGGCGGTGAAGGAAAATCAAAATCCAACAAGCACCCCGTATCACCTTGGGGGACTCCTGCGAAGGGTTACAGGACACGCAAGCGCAAGCCGTCAGACAGGCTTATTATCCGCAGGCGTTATGACAAGTAGAAGGAGCTGAAAAATAAATGCGCTCAAGTAAGAAAGGGCCTTTTGTTGAACAGAGGCTCCTCGACAGAATCGAAGCAATGAACGTCTCCGGCGCAAAGAAAGTA
The DNA here is from genome assembly GCA_946183145.1 of uncultured Fretibacterium sp. Taxonomy (GTDB): domain Bacteria; phylum Synergistota; class Synergistia; order Synergistales; family Aminobacteriaceae; genus JAFUXM01. The sequence continues at coordinate 273,923 of CAMGZM010000002.1, forward strand.
ATCAAAACATGGTCAAGGCGTTCAATGATAGTGCCTCAGATGATAGGACACACAATCGCTGTGCATAACGGGAAAATGCACCTTCCTGTTTACATCAGCGAGAACATGGTGGGGCATAAGCTGGGCGAGTTCGCTCCGACAAGAAGATTCGGGCATCACGCAGGCCAGGACAAAAAGAAGTAGGTGTGAACAATGGCAGACATTAAGACAGCAGTAGCAAAGACGAAAAACGCCAGAATATCACCGTACAAAGTCCGTCAGGTTCTTGCGCTGATACGCGGAAAATCAGCCGAACGCGCACAGGTAATACTGAAATTCAGCGACAAGAGAGCCGCGGGGATAATCCTCAAGGTTCTGAACAGCGCAATGGCGAACGCAGAACACAATTACGGCATGGACATGGACAAGCTGTATGTTCACGAGGCGTTTGCGGATCAGGGGCCGGTAATGAAGAGATTCAGACCCGTATCAATGGGCCGCGCTCACCCCTACGTCCACAAATTAACGCACATAACGGTGAAACTCTGCGAACGTCAGCAGGAGGCAAAATAGAGAATGGGACAGAAAGTACACCCAATCGGCTACCGTCTCGGAGTTTCGACAGAATGCCAGTCGAGATGGTACGCCGACAAGAAGAATTACGCGAAGAAACTTCATGAGGACATAAAGCTCCGCAAGTACATCATGAAGAAATGGGAAGGCGCAGGAATTTCACGCATTGAGATTGAGCGCGTCGGGCCTGTTGTGCGCTTCACGATTCACACAGCTCGTCCGGGCGTTGTGATCGGCAAGGGCGGCAATGAGATTCAGAACATCAAGAATGAGCTTCAGGCCATCACAGGCGGCAAAGTCATGGTGAACGTCCACGAGATAAAGAATCCTGACGTTGAAGCACAGTTAGTAGCAGAAGGAATCGCAAGCTCGCTCGAACGCAGAGTATCATTCCGCAGGGCAATGAAGCAGGCAATTTTCCGCGCAACAAAAGCAGGCGTTAAGGGAATCAAAGCACAGGTTGCAGGGAGACTCGGCGGTGCAGAAATCGCCCGTACAGAATGGTACAACGAGGGACAGTTACCCCTGTCAACAATCAAGGCTGATATTGATTACGGATTCTCAGAGGCTGTAACAATGTACGGCGTTATAGGGTGCAAAGTGTGGATTTACCGCGACCGCAAAAACGAGAAGGCAGCAGCTCCGGCACGTCCGGCGCGTAACAGGCCGGCAAATAAGGGGGCGTAATCACAATGTTAATGCCCAGCCGTGTAAAATACCGCAAGTCCCACAGATCCCCGCTCAGAGGAATCTCAAAGGGAGGCACAACAATAGCGTTCGGTGATTACGGGATTCAGGCTCTCGAAAATGTATGGCTCTCAGCGCGTCAGATTGAGGCGGCACGTGTCGCGATCTCCCGCAAAATGAAGAAGGGCGGAAAAATCTGGATTCGCGTTTTCCCTGACAGACCGTACACAAAGAAGCCTCTTGAGACTCGTATGGGTAAAGGAAAAGGCGCGCCCGAATACTGGGTTGCAGCAGTGAAGAGAGGCCGCGTTCTGTTCGAGTTCTCCGGGATTACTGAGGACGTAGCGCAGGAGGCTTTCAGGACAGCAAGCCACAAACTGCCCCTGAAGGTTCGCTTTGTACGCAGCGGAGGGAGTGATTAGCCTGATGGACGCGAGCGTAAAGCCGGAAAAGCTCAGAGAATTAACGGGCGAAGAAATAGCCGGAAAAATCAAGGAGTACAAGACAGAATTATTCAACCTGCGTTTTCAGAATGCTGTAGGACACCTCAAGAACACAAGCCGTATACGCGAAGTCAGGAAGACAATCGCAAGGCTCATGACTATAGCAGGCGAGAAGGCAGCAAGTAAGCCAGAAAAGGAAGCCGACAATGCCGAGTAAAGTAAGAACGGGTATAGTCGTCAGCAACAAGATGGACAAGACAATCATCGTCCGTGTTGAGAGAATGGCGGAACACCCGCTTTATGGAAAGAGAATCAAGCGCGCAAAGAAATATGTCGCTCATGACGCGGAGAACGTCTGCGGGATGGGTGATGAAGTGAGAATCCGCGAGACAAGACCCTTGAGCAAAACAAAACGCTGGGAGCTTGTCGAGGTAATGAGGAAAGCTCCTGTATTCGGCAGTGAGGCGGAAGAATCAGAGGAGGTTCAGGAATAAATGATACAGCTTACGAGTGTCCTGAATGTCGCTGATAATTCGGGAGCAAGAAAGTTATTCTGCATTCAGGTTATGGGCGGAAGCAAACGGCGTTACGGCACGATCGGCGATGTTATTGTCGCGTCAGTCCGTGAAGCCATTCCGAACAGCAACATAGCGAAAGGAAGCGTGGTTAAGGCCGTAATCGTTCGGACAAAGAAAGAAGTCCGGCGCAGAGATGGGACTTACGTGCGCTTTGACGACAATGCAGCAGTATTGATTGACGCAAACGGCGAACCCCGCGGGACTCGTATCTTCGGGCCTGTCGGTCGCGAGTTGAGAGCGAAAAAGTACATGCGTATATTGTCCCTCGCTCCTGAAGTAGTATAACTGCGTTGCGCTTCGCTAAGGAGATTCAGAAAATGACAGTTAGATTAAAGAAGAATGACCGAGTGAAAGTTATCACCGGCAAGGACAAAGGGAAGGAAGGCAAAATCATACGCAGGATTCCCGAAAGAGATCTTGTAGTTGTCGAGGGCGTAAATATGGTGTCGCGCCACGTCCGCCCCAGCCAGAACAACCCGCAGTCCGGCATCATCAAGCAGGAAGCTCCGATTTATGCCAGCAAAGTTATGCTTGTCTGTCCCCAGTGCGGGAAGGCAACAAGAGTCGGAGCGTCATTCCTTGAGAACGGCAAGAAAGTCCGCGTCTGCAAAAAGTGCGGAGAAATTATTGATCGCGGAGGACTTTAAGCCATGACACCGAGAATGCTTGAGAAGTACAAGAATGAAGTTGCGCCCGCAATGCTTCGTGAGTTTGGGTATAAGAACGCTATGCAGATGCCCAAAATCGAGAAGGTCGTCGTGAATATCGGAGTCGGCGATGCAAAGCTCGACATAAAATTCATGGACGCGGCAATAGCGGAACTCAGAGCGATAACAGGCCAGCAGCCCTTGCTGAAACGCGCAAAGAAATCAATCGCGGGCTTCAAGGTGCGTCAGAATATGCCGGTTGCCTGCTGTGTAACTCTCAGGGGCGCAAAGATGTGGGAATTTCTCGACAGGCTTATATCGTTGGCACTGCCGAGCATCAAAGACTTTCAGGGAATTTCACGCAAAGGATTTGACGGGCGCGGAAATTTCAACTTGGGATTACGCGAACAGTTAATCTTCCCTGAGATAAGCTATGACAAAGTAATACGTTCACGCGGTATGAATGTCTCAATTGTAACGACAGCAAAGACGGATGAAGAAGCATTTGCGCTGTTAAAGGGACTCGGAATGCCGTTCAGGACAGGAAATCAGGGGGCATAAATAACAAAATGGCAAGAAAAGCATTAAAGTTGAAGGCAAAGCTCCCCCCGAAATTCAGCACAAGACAGCACAACCGCTGCCCGTTATGCGGAAGGATTCACGGCTATATCCGTATGTTCGACATGTGCCGCTGCTGCTTCAGGAAGATGGCTCGCGAGGGACTGTTCCCCGGAGTCGTCAAATCAAGCTGGTAAAGGGGGCGGGTTGAAATTGTACGTTAATGACCCGGTTGCAGACATGCTTACGAGGATTCGCAACGCAAATTTGACCTATGCCGAAAGCGTTGACGTTCCTTCAAGCAAAATGAAGTTAGCATTAGCCAGAATCTTAAAGGACGAGGGCTATATCAGGAATTTCAGAATGATCACCGACCCCGCAAAACCGTATGCAGAGATTCGCATTTACCTTTCATACGGCAGCAGCAAGGAGAGAGTCATTCAGGGACTCCGCAGAATCAGCAAGCCCGGAAGAAGAATCTATGTAGGCCGCGACAAAATACCCGTTGTTATGGGCGGACTCGGCCTCGCGATTCTCTCAACGTCAAAAGGACTCAAGACTAGCGTCGAAGCCGGAAAATTAGGTCTCGGCGGGGAAGTCCTCTGCTATGTCTGGTAAGGAGGATTAATCATCATGTCTCGTATCGGACGCAAAGCAGTAGAAATCGCAAAAGGCGCAAGCGTAGAAGTCAAAGGCACTGACATAGTAGTTAAAGGCCCGAAAGGCGAGCTTCACGCTCAGTTGATGCCCGGAATCGCTGTTGATGTTGACGGCGGACTCGTTAAGGTCTCGCGCTCAAACGAGGAGAAGCAGACGAGAGCCTGGCACGGAATGACACGCGCACTAATCGCGAACATGGTTACGGGTGTTACGGCTGGTTTCTCAAAGACAATGGAGATCGTCGGGGTAGGCTGGAGAGCCGCGCTTCAGGGCAAAAAGCTGGTGCTTAATCTCGGATATTCACACCCGATAGAGTTCACGCCCCCTGAAGGAATCGAAATCGTAGTAGAAAATCCCATCAAGTTTCATGTGAAGGGAATCGACAAGGAATTAGTTGGCCAGACATGCGCCCTGATAAAGAAATTCAGACCGCCGGAGCCTTATCACGGAAAAGGAATCAAGTTCGAGAATGAATATATCCTCCGCAAGGCCGGCAAGACTGGGGCGAAATAAATCATCATGAAGAAGAGAAGCAGAAATGACATGCGCGTATTAAGGCATGAGAGATTACGCAGGACGCTCGCAGGAACAGCAGAAAAGCCGCGTCTTTGCGTTTTCAGAAGCCTCAAGAATATTTACGTTCAGGTTATCGATGACGACAAAGGACACACGCTCGTATCAGCGTCAACCCTCGACAAGTCATTACAGCCCGAACTCAAAGGACACTGCAACGTTGAAGCCGCAAAAGTAATCGGCAAAGCAATAGCCGAGCGCGCAAAGGCAAAAGGCATCAGCAATGTTGTGTTCGACAGGGGCGGACATGCCTATATCGGTAAAGTTATGGCGGTGGCTGAGGCTGCCAGAGAAGGAGGGCTTGTATTCTGATGCCCAGAAGAAATGAGACAGAGGCAGCAGAGCTTCAGGAACGTGTAGTAGCGATTAACCGCGTAAGCAAAGTCGTAAAGGGCGGAAAAAGATTCCGTTTCGCAGTTCTCGTAGTTGTAGGGGACGGCTCATCACAGGTCGGCACAGGAATCGGAAAAGCTAAGGAGATCGCCGAGGCTGTCCGCAAGGGAATCGAGAAAGCCAAAAAGAATATGGTCTCCGTGAAACACGCGGGCAATACGATTCCTCATCCCGTTGTCGGCGAGTTCGGAGCGGCAAGAGTCCTCCTCAAGCCCTGCCCTGAAGGTACGGGAGTCATTGCGGGCGGAGTCGTCCGGGCGATTATGGAGCTTGGCGGGGTTAAGGACGTTGTTACGAAAGTTACGGGAAGAACATCAAACGCAATCAACGTAGCACACGCAACACTTGAGGCCATAAGGATAACACGCACAGAGTCCGAGATAATGAAGCTCAGAGGGCTTGCAGGTGATGACAGCGCAGAAGCGGAAGGTGATTCACATGGCGAAAATTAAAGCAAAGTGGATCAAAAGCGCAATAGGATTCCCCGAAAGGCAGAAGCGCACAATAAAGGCTCTCGGATTCCACAAGCTGAACTCAGAAGTAGAGCATGACGACACGCCGCAGATTCGCGGAATGATTGAACACGTGCGCCACCTCGTGAAATGGGAGGTTGTCGAATGATAACGTTACAGGATTTGCACCCCGCTAAAGGCTCAACCCACAAGGCCAAGAGACTCGGTCAGGGTATCGGGAGCGGAACGGGCAAAACTTCCGGAAAAGGCAACAAGGGCGACAAGGCCAGGACAGGCGGCGGAGTTAAGCCGGGCTTTGAGGGAGGACAGATGCCCATCACAAGAAGGACTCCCAAGCGCGGATTCAACAACGCAAGATTCGCAAAAGTCTTTCAGGTAGTCAACCTTGACGCATTAGAGAAGAAATTTGACGCGGGCGCAGAAGTTGACGCTGAAGCAATGTACGCCGCGAGGATTATCCGCAAGAAGGGAATCCCCGTGAAAGTTCTTGCTGACGGTGAACTCACGAAAGCCCTCAAGATTAAGGCCGGAGCATTCAGCGCGGGTGCTGTGAAGAAAATCGAGTCTGCCGGCGGGACTCATGAGGTAGTCTAATGTTCGGGTCATTGGGTGATATTTTCAGGCTGCCGGATCTGAAGCGCAGAATATTCTTCACCCTCTTCATTCTGTTCATCTTCAGGCTCGGCGCATACATCCCAAGCCCCGGCGTTGACCGTGCCGCGCTCGCAAGCCTCTTCAGCACAGGCGGGGGAGTTATGGACTTCCTCAACCTGTTCTCAGGGGGAGCTTTGAGCCGTTTCGGAATATTCTCGCTTGGTGTCGCTCCGTATATCAACTCAAGCATCGTTATGCAGCTCCTTGTTGTAATTTTCCCGTACCTTGAGAAATTGCAGAAGGACTCGACTGACGGACATAAGAAGATTACGCAGTGGACTCGTTACGGTGCTGTAGTTTTCGCGGTCGTTCAGGCTATCGGAATGACAGCGTGGTTAGGGAGTCTCGGAATTATGCAGGGAGGATTTCTCGACTGGCTGCTCGTAATCATCACGCTTGTTGCGGGATCGGTCGCGGTTATGTGGCTCGGCGAGGAACTGACAGATCACGGAATCGGCAACGGAATATCACTGCTCATTTTCGCGGGTATCGTCGCAAGAATTCCGGAGGCTATCCTTCAGACGTGGAACATGGTTCGCTTAGGGTCGATGAGCGTTATCGGTCTTCTTGTCGGAATCGTATTGATGGTTATCGTTGTCGCGGGCTGTATATTGTTGCAGGAAGGACAGAGGAGACTCCCTGTTCAGTACGCAAAAAGAGTCGTGGGCAACAAGATTTACGGCGGTCAGAGCACGTTTATCCCGCTGAAAGTGAATCAGTCAGGAGTCATCCCGATAATTTTCGCAAGCTCACTGCTGATTTTCCCCTATACGATCGCAAATTATTTCAGTGAGAGCGCGACAGGAAGATTCATCAGCGCATTGTTCACGCCCAACAGCTTTTTCTATATTCTCTGCTATGTGGCTCTGATTATTTTCTTCTCGTACTTCTACACGGCGGTTGTCTTCAATCCTACAGACATCGCAAACAACATGAAGAAATACGGCGGATTCATTCTCGGCATTCGCCCGGGTCAGCCGACTTCAGACTACATCACGCGGGTTATGGAGCGTATCACTCTCGGCGGTGTTGTCTTCCTCGCGGTAATCGCCTTAATCCCTAACGTAATGTCGTCAATCCTCAACATCAACAGCTTCTACTTTGGAGGGACGGCGGTGTTAATCGTTGTGGGCGTTGCGATGGACACGGTGAATCAGATTGAGGCTCAACTGCTCATGCGGCATTATGACGGAATCCTCAAGAAATCCGGCGGCGGCCGCAAAGGCTTTCTGAGGGGTTAATCATGAGACTTGTATTGTTAGGCGCGCCTGGGGCCGGAAAGGGTACTCAGGCCGTTTTCCTCAAAGAACGCCACAACTTAGCGCACATCTCAACGGGTGATATTTTCCGTCAGAACCTCAAGGACAATACGCCCCTCGGACTCGAAGCCAAAAAGTTTATGGACGCAGGGCAGTTAGTCCCGGACGAAATTGTGATGAAGATGGTCGGCGGGAAGCTCGCGGAGTTCAAACCCGGTGAAGGATTCATGCTTGACGGATTCCCACGCACAGTGGCTCAGGCGGAATTTCTCGAAACTCAGACGAAACTTGACGGCGTTATCATGTTCAAAGTTTCAGATGAAGCGATCGTGAAGAGACTCACAAGCCGCGCGGTGTGCAAAGAATGCGGGAACGTTACGAACATTCACGAACATGACAGATGCCAGGCCTGCGGAGGAGAGCTTTACAGGCGCGATGATGACAACGAGGCAACAATCCGCGAACGCCTGAGAGTTTACCATGAACAGACAGAAGCACTTGTAGAGTTTTACAGGGCGCGGGGTCTGCTGATTGAGATTGATGCTACGGGAATGCCTGAGGAAGTTTTTGCGCGGGTTGTTGAGACGCTCGAACATGATTAAGCTGAAGACTCCAGAAGAATTAAAGCTCATGAGAATCGCCGGGCGCGTTACGGCAGAAGTGCTTGAGATCATGCGCGGTGCTGTGCGTCCGGGAATCTCAACGGGCGAGCTTGACCAGCTTGCAGAAGAGCATATACGCAGGAACAACGGCATTCCGGCATTCAAGAATTACCGCCCAATGTCTAGCATGACTCCTTTTCCCGGGACTATTTGCGCGTCCATCAATGAAGAAGTTGTGCATGGCATTCCGAGTTTCAGGAGAATACTTCAGGAAGGCGACATCATAAGCGTTGACGTTGGCGCGATTGTGAACGGTTACTGCGGGGATGCGGCCTGCACGTTTCCTGTAGGCGAAATAAGCCCGGAGCGCAGGAAACTTCTTGAGGTTACAGAGGAGTCATTGAAGAGGGCTATTGCTCAGGCAGTGCCGGGAAATACTTTAGGCGACATTGGGAACGCAGTAGAAAGCTACCTTAAACCGTTAGGCTATGGGATCGTCCGCGATTACACAGGACACGGAATCGGGCAGAAAATGCACGAGGCACCGCAGATCCCGAATTACGGCCGGGCGGGGCAGGGTATGACGCTCAAAGCTGGCATGACTATAGCGATTGAGCCTATGATTATGTCCGGGCGCGAGAAAGTGAAAACAGGCTCTAACGGCTGGACAGTTTCAACAGTCGACGGGTCTGACGCAGCGCATTTTGAACGCTCGATAGCTGTTCTTGACGACGGGCCGGAGATTTTGACACCGTGGCAGAGTTTTCTGTAGGACAAATCGTTATCTCACGGCGCGGAAAAGATACGGGGCTTGAGTATGTAGTCGCGGGATTCGAGTCTGACGGAAGATTAAAGCTCATAAGGCCGGAAAGATTCAACGTCAGCAATCCCAAAAAGAAAAACCCTAAGCACCTTCAAGGCACGTCAAGAATCGCAGAGGATTTAGCAGAAAAGATAAAGGCAGGTAACAACATTAATGCGGGATATTTTCACAGGAGCGTAACGGATGGCGAATAACTCCGGCAAAGAGGACGTAATCGAGGTAAAAGGCGTAATCACAGAGCCGCTGCCCAACGCAATGTTCAGAGTTGAGCTTGAAAACGGGCATAAGGTTCTCGCGCATGTCAGCGGAAAAATGAGAATGCACTTCATCAGGATTCTTCCGGGTGATAAGGTGCTTGTCGAAATTACCCCTTACGATTTGACGAGGGGCAGAATAATCTACAGATATAAATAGGTGATAGACAAATGAAAGTAGGGCCTTCAGTAAAGCCTATCTGCGAATTTTGCAGGGTAATCCGCCGTCATGGAGTCGTCCGCGTAATTTGCTCGCGGAATCCACGACACAAACAGCGTCAGGGCGTAAGGAGGTAACAGCATGGCACGTATAGCAGGTGTTGACCTTCCGAGGGACAAAAGAGTCGAGATCGGGCTGACATACATTTTCGGAATCGGCCTCAAGACATCGCAGAAGATTCTTGCCGCAACAGGCGTAAATCCTGACATCAGGGTTAAGGATCTCAGCGAGGAAGACACGCAGAAATTACGCCGCGAGATTGAAGACAATCACAAAGTTGAAGGCGATCTCAGGCGCGAGGTGTCAATGAACATCAAGAGGCTCATCGATATTGGGTGCTACAGGGGCCAGCGTCATAAGCTCGGACTCCCCGTAAGAGGCCAGCGTACAAAGACCAACGCAAGAACTCGCAAAGGGCCGCGCAGAACTGTCGCCAATAAGAAGATGGCCACAAAGTAAAGCAGCATAAGCAGGAGAAATTGTCCAGCTTCTGAATTTATTTCAAGTTGTTATGTTTTGTGTCGCTAATATCATCTTGGCAAAAAATAAAAGGAGGGTTAATCTGCTACGTGCCGGGATGTAAAACACAAAGCAGAAATTATCCGGAGAAATCTGGCTACCGCAGGCTATTGCGGAAAGTAAAAGCCTCTGGACTGCCGTATCAACTCTATTAGCTTAGGCGAACGAGGGCAGGAAATGCCTTAGAGATAAGGAAAGAACGAGGAACAATCGAAAAAGTGTCAGCAACATAAAATTACACTTTTTACGTAGCAGGTAATCAAAAAGTGCCGAAAAAATCAGCTCAGGCCAGAAAAGGCAAGAGACGCGAAAAGAAGAATATCAATTACGGAGTCGCGCACATCTATTCGACATTCAACAACACGATTATGTGCATAAGCGACAAGGCCGGGAACATAATCACATGGGCTTCAGGCGGCAACGTAGGCTTCAAGGGCGCGAGGAAGTCAACACCTTTCGCCGCTCAGATGGCAGCGGGTCAGGTCGCAAAGGGAGCGCAGGATCAGGGAGTAACGGAGATTGACGTTGTTGTCAAAGGGCCGGGACCGGGACGTGAGAGCGCAATACGTGCATTGCAGAGCGCAGGACTTCAGGTCAACCTCATCAAGGACGCTACACCGATTCCGCACAACGGCTGCAGGCCGCCCAAGAGAAGACGCGTCTAATTTCCAGTAAGGAGCGTTAAATTTGGAGAATACCAAGTTTAAAGTTTATATCGAGGAAAAAACTAATGATTACGGGAGACTCTTCATTGAGCCTCTCGAACGCGGTTACGGCGACACTCTCGGAAATGCTCTGAGAAGGCTTCTGCTCTCGTCAATAAGGGGTGCTGCCGTTACTGCTGTAAGGATTGACGGAATACTTCACGAGTTCAGCACAATAAAGGGAATACGCGAGGACGTTATAGAGATTCTCATGAACCTGAAGCACATTCCCATTAAGGCAAAAGGCGACAAAGCCGGCAAACTCTCTGAAGGGTACAAGATAATCACGCTTGACTCTGACGATCTGCCAAAAGACTTTTTCACGCGCAAGGAGAATCCCGGAGTCATCACTGCTAAAGATATGCCGTGGGATAACGATTTCGAGTTCTGCGGGGACGGTGTACTCTGCACGCTTGAGCCTAACGCCCATCTGCTTATGGAGATTTACGTTGAGCAGGGAGTCGGCTATCTATCGGCGGAACGTGAAAGACCCGCACAGCCTCCGTTACCTGTTGACGCTATGCTTGCTGACGCTATTTTCTCGCCCGTGAAACGAGTCAACTACACAATCGAGAATGCGAGAGTCGGTCAAAGCATTGACTATGAGAGGCTCATTATTGAGGTCTGGACTAACGGAGCTGTAACACCTGAAGAAGCCGTAACTGAAGCCGCTAGAATCGCTGAGGACTGTTTCGGGCATATCGCCAACACCGTAACTACTGCCCCCCAGGCACAAAGAGAACCTGAAGAGCAGCCCCCGTTGCCTGAAATCCCGCATAAAGATCCAGAAGAGACAAAGACAGAGCAATACACTCACCCTATACATGAGCTTGAACTCTCAATAAGGAGCGAGAATTGCCTTTTGCGCGGCGGGATTCATACTGTCGGCGAGCTTCTCCAGAGATCACGCGATGAGCTTCTCAAGATTCGCAACCTCGGCAAAAAATCCCTCACGGAAATTGAAGAGCGACTCCAGACTTTAGGCTACGAACTCAGGCCGAACGATAACCCGTCAGCAGAAGGAACTGAAACACAGATTCACGACGAAAACGACTCCGATGATTCAGACGACAGCGGAGAAAACTCAGAAGAAAACGTTTAAGGAGGTGCAAGCAGAAATTGAGACATCATGTTGACCACAGGACACTCGGACGCTACGGAAGCCACAGGAAATTAATGCTCGGCAACATGGCCGCAAGTTTATTCCTCAACGGAAGCATAACGACAACCGTAACACGCGCAAAGGAGTTACGCAGAGTCGCGGAAAAACTCATCACACGCGCAAGAGGCGGTTCAGTTCATGACATCCGCGTAGTGTTCGCGAAAATGCCCCACAAACAGGCGGCTACGAAATTATTTCAGGAAATAGCACCCAAGTATAAGAGCTTTGACAAGGGCGGCTATACAAGAATTATCAAGCTCGGCGCGAGAAAAGGCGACGGCTCACCGATGGCGGTAATCGAACTTGTTGAAAGAGAAGAGCAGAAATAATCCCCCGTTAATCGAGGTCTGCTCAGTCTCTTTCTCATACGGAAAAAATAATACGGGACGTGCATTAAACCGCGTCTCGTTTTTTGTAACCAGAGGCGAGCGGGTTGCTATACTCGGTCATAACGGAAGCGGTAAATCTACACTCGCGAAAATTATGGGCGGAATCATTGACCCTTCGGAAGGCTATTGCATGGTCAACGGCAAAAAGATTCAGGAGATGGATTTCCGGGAATTGCGCGGCACAATCGGTATGCTGTTCCAGGACCCGGAGAATCAAATTGTCGCGGCCATGCTTGAGGATGATGTTGCGTTCGCGCCGGAAAACCAGGGGCTGACTCCAGATGAGATTCAGTTGCGTGTTGATATGGCACTCTCACAAACTGACATGCTCAAGAAGAAAGACTCGGCGGTCTCGGCTTTATCCGGCGGAGAAAAACAGCGCGCGGCTTTGGCGGGAGTCCTCGCGGCTAATGTCGAATGCCTGATACTTGATGAGCCTACTGCTATGCTTGACCCTTCAGGACGGAGGAAGATCGAGAAAGTTTTACGGCTTCTTCACGCTGAGGGTATGACTATCATACAGATTACGCACCAGCTAGAGTCAGAAAGTTTCAGCGACATTCAGAAAGTTATAGTACTCTCTAAAGGCGGCGTGAAATGGAAGGGTACTGTAAACGAGTTCTGGGACAACGCAGAAATTTTAGGCTTCAGCGTTCCCGACAGTCTCAAGATTCAACGTTATTGCGACGTTAAAGGCATAATTTTCCCGGAAGGACTCGCGAATCTCGTTCACCGTCAGCAAAAAGAAGAGTCATCATCAACGTATCACGATAAATTTCTGGTTGACGGGCTTTCATTCAGGTACGATGAAAAATCCTATGCGCTAAGAGACATTCACGCAGATATTCACGCGGGCGAATGGCTGTCTATAATCGGGCGTTCAGGTTCGGGAAAATCGACTCTCGTTCAGCACCTTAACGCACTGTACAAGATTCAGGAAGGGAAAATATATTTTGACGGACTCCCATTGCCGCAAAAGGGCGCGGAAGTTCACACTTTGCGACAAAGAACGGGACTCGTGTTCCAGAATCCAGAGGATCAATTATTCTCCGCAACTGTGAAAGAGGAGTTAGAGTTTGCGCCGAAAAACGCGGGCTTCAAGGGAGATGAATTAGACTCGGCTGTGATTTACGGACTCGAATGCGCGGGATTAAGCCGGGATTTTCTCATGAGGAGTCCTCTTGCGCTTTCAGGCGGTGAACGGAGGCTCGTTGCTATTGCGTCAGTGCTGTCGGCAAAACCTGAAGTTATCGTGCTTGATGAGCCTTTAGCGGGACTCGACGCGTCATATCAGCGCAAGATTCTCGGAATGCTTGCAAGACTGCGTGATGAGGGTCGTACAGTCGTAACAGTAACACACGATCTTGACATGGCACTTCACTGCAGCGACAGAATATTATTGCTCAGGGACTCGCGCGTCATTAACGAGGGAAAGCCGGACGAAATCATACGCGACATTATGGACGCTACAAAGCCGGAAGCATGGCCGGAAGTCCTGAGAATTTCAGACGAGATACGAAAAGTTAATCCCGATTTCCCATTAATATATGACTATGAGGAGTTTTCACGATGCCTGCAATGAACATGAATTTAGGCCAGTACGTACCAACAGGCTCAATAATACACAGGCTTGACCCCCGCGCAAAATTATTCTCAATGCTCATACTAATATCAGCCGTTTTCCCGTCAAAAACTTACACGGGAGTCGTGATATGTTTCGGAGTGCTGATGATGATTGTGAGTCTGTCAAAAATTTCATGGCGTTCTGTGATAAGGTCAGCAAAACCCGTGTTATTCCTCGCAGTATTCACGATGATATTTCACGTTGCAGCCGGGATTTTCAGGGACGGAGATATTTTGCAGTCCGTAATTTCGGGCGCGTTTATGGCGGTCAGGCTCGTGATATTGATGATGTTTGCGGTAATGCTGCCTCTTACGACTTCACCGCTTGAGCTTGCTGACGGATTAGACGCGATATTCAGGCCGCTTGAGCGATTCAGATTTCCGGCCAATGAAGTATCTATGATGATCGCAATGGCACTGAGATTCATTCCGCTTTTGATGGAAGAAACCGACAAGATTATGAGGGCGCAATTATCACGGGGAGCGAGACTGGATCAGGGAAATATTTTCCAGCGCGTAAAAGCATTCATGCCCGTGCTGATTCCGCTGATAGTGATAATCTTCCGGCGTGCGGATGAGATTGCTGTTGCTATGGAGGCTCGCGGGTATGACGGCGGTAAAGGTCGCACAAGAAGAAAGCCGTTAGCGTGGAGATTGCGCGACTCTCTCGTCGTATTGATGAGCGTTACGGGAGTCGGGATATTTTTCGCATTGGGACTGTAATATGAATTACGCGGTAAAAGTTTCGTACATCGGCAAAAATTATTCGGGCTGGCAGGTTCAGCCGGACGCAGTAAGCATTCAGGAAGAAATAGAGTCTGCGCTCGCAAAAATCGCAGGAACTCCCACAAGAATCACAGGAGCAGGACGAACGGACAAAGGAGTCAACGCTTGGGGTCAGGTCGCATCTTTCAGCATGGACAAGAACATTCAGCCCGAAAAATTACGGCTCGCAATAAATTTCTACCTTCCTGATGACATCCGCATTATGACGGCGCGTTATGTCCCGGAAGATTTCAGCGCAAGGTACTCGGCATTATCGAGGGAGTATAGATATTTCGTGTATCACGGCCATGTTTGCCCGCCTGTGATGAGTAATTTTGTGTGGCACAGAAAGAGCGGTTATTCATGGGATATGAGTCTAGCGCGTGAATGCTGCAAAATGATTCAGGGTTATCACAACTTCAGGGCGTTTTGCCGGGCTGGTGAATGCCCTGATGACCCTTTCAGGACGATTGACACACTAAGAATCAGGACGCGGGGGAATCTCTCAATCATCAGCGTGAAGGCTCAATCATTCCTCACAAACATGGTGCGGATTATCGTCGGGAATATTGACAGCGTTGCGAGCGGGAAAAAGAGTCTCTCATGGCTTGAGGAGTTATTGACCGGGAGCGAGAGAATAGAATCGGCGATGACTGTCCCGGCCTGCGGGTTATGGTTCTGGCGCGTGAATTACGAGTGAGACTGCTTCAGCTCCGTGCGAATCTTCATGAGAATACGCCCTAAATGATTCTCGCCCTCTAACGTTTTACCGTCAGCACCCCAAAACAAATCGTGCCAGCTATTTCCCTCGACTAATTCGCGGTCTCCTGTAGCAATGAGCTTCTCAGCAAGTCCTGCGTTCTGCGTGAACTTTGCGCGTATTATCCCCTCCATCAGTCCGACTTTCACAGAGTCCCAATCATGACGGAGTGATACATTTCTTCCGGCTTTCTTGCTGTCCATCGGCCTGTACTCCGTGAAGGCTTTGCGCTCCTCGTCTGTCGTGCATTTTTGCGCCTGAAAAGCTGCCTCCGTGCTTCCGTAGGTCAACCCCTCAAACGTTACCGGGCATTCGTAAAAGTTGCTGAGAAATTCATACTCACCGCGAAACCGTGTTATTGCTTCTGACATAGTAACAGCTCCTTTGACTGTGAATTACGACTCAAACCTCAATGTTGACGACATGCCATCATAACCGCAAATGCTCTCAGGAAAAATTTTCTGCGCGTTCGGGAGAAATATTGCCGGGTCCGTAACACTCTGCGAATAATGAGTCAGCCACAAAGTTTTTACCCCCGCAATTTTGGCGCATTCAGCAGCGTGTGAGAATGTCATATGACCGCGTTCCGTCGCCTTCTCAGCTTCCGAGTCATTCCCGTATGTCGCATCGCAGATCATCAAGTCAGCACCTTCTGCCGAATCCGTAAGACTCTCGCACATGGCCGTATCTCCCGTGAAAACTACTTTTATCCCCCTGCGTTTTTCTCCCAAAACTTGAGACGGCTGAATCTCTTTTCCGTCAGCAAAAACAGACTCTCCCTTCTGCAAAATCTTCCACATAGTAACCGGGACTCCTAACTCCTGAGCTTTTGACGGGCTGAATTTCCCAGCGCGGTTTAACGTGAATGAATACCCTTGAGCTATGCACCTGTGCTTCACGGGGAATGACGACAATATACACTCATAAGGCCAGCCCGGAATCATTTCGCAGAGCCTCAGACCGTCAGCAGGAATTTCAGCGAGTCTCACGTCAAAAGGAAGATTGCCCGTCAAGCCCGAAATCAGCGACATGACGGTGAATAACCCTTCAGGCCCGGCAATGTACACAGGCTCAGTACGCCCCGCGCTGAACATAGTCTGCAAGAGTCCCGGAAGCCCGAAAATATGATCCCCGTGATAGTGAGTCAGCGCAATAATATCCGTCTTCATGAGGCTGACTCCTGCCTTGCGAGCTGCTGATTGTGTGCCTTCACCGCAGTCGAACAAAACAGAATGCCCTCCGCATGTCAGAAAAGCGCACGACAATGCACGGCCGGGAATCGGTGCAAGCGCGGCAGTTCCGATAAGTGTTACGTCAACCATTATTTTCACCTCCGATATACTTCATGGCCGCGGTCAGCTGAAAATCTTTTGGGACTCCTTCAAGCCTCATTGCGTGAATGTACCTGAGAATTTCACCGACTAAAGGGCCGGGCCTCGCTCCGAGACTCAAAATATCCGCTCCAGTAACAAAAGGCTGACTCATACGCTCATGATAGATTTCCAGAACGTCAGAATGTGAGTCGCCCGTGAGAATCTCCGACATAAGCGAGAAATCATCAGGGGACTCGGCCTCGTCAAACAGCCGCAATAATGTCATGCGTGAAAATTTCTGCGACAATCCGGCCATGTTGAGAACGTATTTTGTGATGCGCGAGTCATTCGTGAGGCGTGAGAGAAAACGCGCTGTATCACTTTCAGGCCAATCGTGGCACAAAACAGCGAGCATGAATCCGGCCACGTATGAAGATTTTTCCCGGAATTTTGCGGCCATGTCGAGAATTTTTGCGTCAGAATTTGCGGCTTCTGCGAACCAAGTATGAATCTGATTCATGCGTGATAACTCAGCGAAAAATTTTGACGGTGACTCTGATTTCGTGATAGCGTTCTCAAGCTCAGAATACACACGTTCAGGCGCAAGGCGGGAAATATCTACTGACGAACATATATCCCGCGTATACTCGTCAACCGAAAAATTCATGACAGCCGAAAATCTCGCGGCGCGTATCACTCTTAACGGGTCAAGCAAAAACGTATCATCATCAACACGGCGTATTATGCGGTTATGTATGTCATCAATTCCGCCGTAAAAGTCAAGTATTTCACCCGTCAATACGTCCTGCATTAGCGCGTTCATCGTGAAGTCCCTGCGTTTTGCCGCGTTCATGTAGCCGACAAACGGATCAATTTCTCCAGTTGCAAGCGATCTCGGAAGGACAATATCAACGCTGTAATGTCTGAGTCCCAAAATGCCGAAACTTGCGCCCATGTTAAGAGGCTCGCCGATTTCGTGAAGAATCTCATTGAGACGGGACTCCGTTACGCCGTGAATCTCTATGTCGATATCCTTGCTTGAGCGTCCTGAAATTTTGTCCCTCACGTAACCGCCGACGTAAAAGACTCGTCCGCCTGATTCGCTTACGGATTTTGCGATTCGCTTTGAGACTGTGAGATTTCTGCTGTTCATTTCCTGCCCTCCTTGTGATGAAGGGAATTATAACAGGCATGTGATTTGTGAAAGTTTTATGTGAAGGCGCAACAAAAAAGATAAGGCTTTATGCTATAATATTCTTTGCGTAGAAATAAAATATGCACATGATTATGAGTATACTTCTCCATAATCGTTTACCTTATCTGAGGTAATTATAACACATGGCGGGGTATGTGGTTAATAGTTGTGTGCAAAATTTTTTCCCGTTTCAAAAGTAATAAGTAACAAGCGTAAAGGGTCTGCAGTAATCATTCTGCAAGAGGCTTCATTCGTAATAGGCGACGGATGAAAGAAGGAAAAAATAACAGGAGGAACAATCATAATGAAGAAAGCACGCAAAGGATTCACTCTCGTAGAATTATTGATTGTCGTTGCGATACTGGCGACACTCACGGCGGCAATGACAGTCAGCGTTACAGGTTCGACAGCAAAAGCAAAAGCAGCAACAATAGCTTCGAACATTAATGAATTTATAAAGGCAGCGTCTATATACTCCAACACGGAAGATGCCAATGTCAGCACTGCAACAACAGATACAGTGATTGAAGCGTATATGGGCAAGTGGAAAGACCTGCAAAACGGAACAAGCGTAAAGTATACAGCCAATGACTTAACAAAAAAGGCAACAGGCAGTACATGGACGCAAGATAAGACATGGTGTGTCAAAGTAGAAATAATTGACAGCGACAGTGCTAACATTATTGCAGAGCTTGAGAAAATACCCGGATTCGGAAAATATGACGGAACTGCTACAGCCGTAAACACAGGAACATTCTATGTAACGCTCAGAGACGGAAAAGTAACAGAAGCAGCACCAGCGAACGAATCATAACATACAGCTAACAAACCTATAACCAAACACACAATACATTTAGAGTCCCCCAACGCCTATTAGGGGACTCACTTTTTTTCACGGGCGGTGATGAATCATCGTGTTTATGTTTATCCCGGCCATGTTCTGACAGCTCATTTTATCAGCAAGCCCCGCAATCATTCTTAATTTCCATAAAAAATGAGAACCCCGCGAATGTTCTGCAAGATTCTCATTGGTTATTCTCTGCTGCGTCTGCTGGAAGTTTTTCAGGTGTTTTGCAGGAGACCTTCTCGCTACTGCTTTACGACGTTGGCAGCCTGGGGGCCTTTCTCGCCGTTTACGATGTCGAACGTTACCTTCTGACCCTCGTTAAGAGTCTTGAAGCCCTCGCCCTGAATTGCGCTGAAGTGAACGAATACGTCCTTTCCGTCGTCTACGGTGATGAAGCCGTAGCCTTTGCTCTCGTTGAACCATTTAACAGTTCCCTGTGCCATGAAAAAAAAGCCTCCTGATAATGTTAATGAAAATATTTCGCAAATAGAATATTAAATACGTCAAATTGCAAAGATTAGATTACATGTTTTACGGAAATATGTCAAGTGAGGAAAGATTTGCACGTTATATAAAAATTACGCGATAAATTTCCAGTCTCAAGCAAAAAATTTCGGATATAATATCACAATCGCAGTCAAAAATTTATGGGAGCTTGCTTGCAGGCTGAGAGGGAAAAAATTTTCCGACCATCATAACTTGATCCGGGTAATGCCGGCGCAAGGAACTACAGAATGACACCACACAAAAATTCTCACACGCAAAAGGCTTCCCGCAAAAAGGAGAATCATAATGTTATCCACATGCCTCGAAAACGTACGCGCAAAATCACCGCTCGTACACAACATCACAAATTATGTTACTGTCAATGACGTGGCAAACGCAATCTTAGCGGCAGGAGCGAGTCCGATAATGGCCGATGAGCCTGAAGACGCTTACGAGATCACAGCGATATGCAGCGCGATAAACATCAACATAGGGACTCTAAACTCACGGACGATTGAGTCAATGTTCAGAGCCGGAAAAAGAGCGTCAGAATTGGGACATGCTACGCTTCTTGACCCTGTAGGAGCAGGAGCCAGCGCGCTAAGGACAAACACAGCCGTAAATCTCATGAAGGAAATCAAGTTTGACGTTATCCGGGGGAATGCTTCAGAGATTAAGACTCTCGCGTTAGGTTCGGGGAAAACTCACGGCGTTGACGCTGACAAAGCAGACGCGGTGAACGACTCTAATCTCGCATTCATGGCCGGATTCGTGAGAGACTTTGCGCGAAATTCAGGGGCTGTCGTTGCTCTTACGGGTGCAATCGATATTGTTGCTGACGGCGAGAAGTGTTACGCAATCCGAAACGGCCGGGCGGAAATGGGACGCATTACCGGCACGGGCTGTATGCTGTCGGGAATCATGGCCGCATTCATCGCAGCTAATCCGGGAAATGTACTTGAGGCTTGCGCGGCGGCTGTCTGCATGATGGGACTTGCGGGTGAAATCGGCTATTCACATCTTCATGAACACGACGGCAACGCGACATACAGGAATCGAATCATTGACGCAATCTACAACATGACGGGCGAAAAATTAGACAGGGGCGCGAAATATGAGATTATCGGCTGAAAGTTTGAGGCTCTACGCTGTAACAGACCGCACTTGGCTTAACGGTCGGACTCTCGCTGAATGTGTGAAGGAGTCAATTGCAGGAGGCGCAACAATGATTCAGATCCGCGAAAAGTCAGCGGGCTATGAGGAGTTCAAATCTCAGGCACTCGAAATACAAGCGGTTTGCCGAGAAAATCATATCCCCTTCATCGTGAATGATGATGTGAATCTTGCGCGTGAAATTTCTGCTGACGGAGTCCACGTTGGGCAGGACGATATGAGCGCGGCTAATGTCCGTGAGATTATTGGCGCGGGGAAAATTCTCGGAGTCTCCGTGCAAAATGCTGACGAGGCGAGATTAGCACAGAGTCATGGCGCGGATTATCTCGGAGCGGGGGCGGTCTTTCACACAGGCACGAAACTCGACGCAGCAGACGTATCACACACTACATTGCGGGAAATCTGCGAGTCCGTAAAAATTCCCGTTGTCGCAATCGGAGGAATCAGCGCAAAGAATATTCACCTTCTCGCGGGTTCGGGCATTGAGGGAGTCGCGGTGATCAGCGCGATTTTTGCACAGGATGACATACGCAGAGCAGCAGAGAATCTCCGTGCGTTGTCGGAAAAATATTTCGGCCATGAATCTTAGGGGAGCAATTTTTGACGCTGACGGGACATTGCTGGACTCCATGCACATTTGGCACGAACTCGGAGCGCGTTACCTTCAAAGCCTGAATATTACGCCGGAAGAAAATTTATCACGCAGACTTTATCCCATGAGTTTGGAGCAGTCCTGCAAGTATCTCAAGACACGCTACAATCTCAGAGACTCGGAGGGCGATATACAGTCGGGCATTCTGGGAATCATTGAAGGATTTTACCGCGATGAAGTAACGCTGAAGGATGGAGTCCGGGAATTTCTCTCGGCCATGAACGGCAAGGGTATACAGATGGTAATTGCGACTTCCGGGAATCGTGAGCTTCTCTCGTCAGCATTAACACGCAACGGAATCGCGGAATATTTTGCGGAAATCTTCACATGCTCGGAGCTTGAGACTACGAAACATGAGCCGGATATTTTCATGACTTGCGCTGAGTTTCTGAGCCTGAGTCCTGAGAATGTCGGAGTGTTTGAGGACGCTTTGTTCGCAGTTGAGACGGCAAAACGGGCGGGCTTCATCACGTTCGGAGTCAAAGATGAGTCGAATATTCATCAATGGGAAATGATACGGGAAATTTCAGACTTCACAATAGAAAGTTTCAGAGGGAGGATTGTTTCATGAACACGGCACTTACTATAGCGGGCAGTGATTCATCAGGCGGCGCGGGCATTCAGGCGGACATAAAAGCAATGACGATGAACGGAGTTTTTGCCATGAGCGCGATAACGGCATTAACGGCGCAGAACACAACGGGAGTCGCGGGCATCATGGAGGTTACGCCGGAATTTTTGCGTTCACAGATTGACGCGGTATTTACGGATATTTTCCCTGACGCTGTGAAAATCGGAATGGTGTCAAGCTCAGGATTGATTCACGTTATATCGGACGCGCTGAAATTCTACGAGGCCCGCAATATCGTGGCAGATCCCGTTATGGTCTCGACAAGCGGAGCGAAATTGATTGATGATGACGCTGTGAGGACTCTTGCAGATGAATTATTGCCCCTCGCAATCGTAGCGACTCCGAATATCCCGGAGGCTGAAATTCTTTCGGGCATTAAGATTCGCACACGTGATGACATGCAGAAGGCCGGAGCGAAAATCAATGCTTTATACGGCTGTGCAGTACTCGTAAAGGGCGGGCATTGCGTGAATGATGCTGATGATTTATTGTGTGAAGGTGCTGACAAATTCACGTGGTTTCACGGCGAACGCATAGTAACAGACAACACACACGGAACGGGCTGCACGTTATCCAGCGCAATCGCGGCGAATCTCGCAAAAGGTCATAATCTCGCTGACTCTGTGAGGCTCGCAAAGGAATATATTTCGGGTGCTTTGGGCGCAATGCTTGACTTAGGGAAGGGAAGCGGCCCTATGAATCACGCGTTTTGTCTAACGGGGAAATTTGCCGGGAAAAAAGATATACGCGGGACTCTTATGGCTTCAGTTTCTGACATTTGGCCGGAATACAACAATCACCCTTTTGTGAGAGGAATTGAGACGGGGACTCTTGACCCTCAGAAATTCAGACGCTACATCATACAGGACTATTTATATCTCAACGAGTACGCAAAAGTTTTCGCAATCGGAATCGCAAAAGCAAAGAGCCTCGAAACAATGCGGTTATTCTCATCAGTCATTAACGCAATCGCAAACGTTGAAATGAACGTACACAAAGGCTACATGGCCAAGTTCGGCGTGACTCAGGAGGAATTAGACTCTGCCCCGCGTGAACTCGCTAACCTGTCGTACACATCGTACATGCTCAGAGTTGCATACGAGGAAGGAGAGCCGGAAATCTTAGCGGCTATTCTCTCTTGCGCGTTAAGCTATGAGGACATTGCGCGGGAAATCGTCAGGCGTAATCCCGAATCCGTGAAGCACGAATTATATGGCTCATGGGTACGCACATATTCAGGCGAGGAATATTGCGGCTTGAACGGCGTATTAGTGTCATGCCTTGAGAGGTCAGCGGAGAATTACACGGACTCACAGATGAATCACCTTGCTGAAATTTTCCGGGAATGCTCGCTATACGAGGCGGGTTTCTGGGATATGGGATGGGCTGAATAATGCGCTGCGTGATTGTCGGAGGTGCGGAGATAAAGAATTATGCGCTCATACGGTCATATCTTAAGCCGGGCGATTTCGTGATATATTGCGACTGCGGATTGAGGCATTCTGACTCTTTGCGCGTGAGTCCCTCGCTGATTATTGGCGATTTCGACTCACATCCCAAACCTGACGACACAAGAAACGTGATAACTCTTCCGTGCGTGAAAGATGACACTGATACGATTTTTGCCGTGAAAGAAGCTATACGCCGGGGATTTAGTGAAGTCTTGATGACAGGTGTTACGGGAGGGCGTGAGGATATGACACTCGGAAATATTTACGCGCTCTTGATGCTGAAACGTAACGGAATTGCGGCCATGATTGCGGATGATTATTGCGAGATGAGAATGATAACGGCGGGCGAGTCCGTGAAAGTTGCTGACATATGGCGGTGCTTCTCGCTCCTGAACATTTCCGGCACAGCTTCCGGCATAACGATAACGGGCGCGAAATATCCCCTCGATGACGGCACTATTACTCCCGAATATCAGTACGGCATAAGCAACGAGACTTTACCCGGCCATGAAGCTGAAATTTCGCTTAGGGAAGGAAATTTATTGTTAGTGTGCGTGAGGCGTTGAAGTTTGATTTTTGCTGTGATACTGGTAAAATTCAGGCACAAAAATTTTTCAGGAGGTAACATTGCAATGAAGAAATTAATCGGCGTATTGCTCGTTATGGTTCTTGCGCTTGTTACGGCGGGCGCGGCATTGGCGGCTGATGAGGCGGCACCGGCAGAAGAAGTAAAGACTGAAGCAGCACAGGCAAGCGGGGAATTTGATTTCCTGAAGTTTGCGAAAGAAAGAGTCCTTACTGATTTCCATCCGACTGTGAAAGTTGAAGAGGCTGAAGCGAATTATGTTGAAGAGCCTTTCTACAAAGGGGACGGAGTTACACGCGCTAAGATCGGCATATTCTACTCAGGCTGGATTCAGAAGCACTCAATGGAAGTTGAAATAGATTACCGCGCAGAAGACCGCAAAGTGAAAGTAAACGTCATCAAAGACACAAACGGAATGAACCTCCGCGGCGCAAGATTCTTCAAAGAGGGCGAATGGGTAAGCCTCGCTTCTGTGGGCTGGAAATAAATAACGCTGAAAAAATATGAACATTGCGGGCATCAGTGAAAAATTTTGCTGATGTCCGTTTTTTTTGTAAAGAAGGGAGATTGCAGTATGCCGACAATAAGTTTGTTCTTTGGAATCATTATACGAATGTTTTACATGATAACGACAAACACAAGACACCTCACATGCACGCTTACTGCGGAGAATATGAAGCCGTTTTTGCGCTTGATCCGCTGCGTTAAAAGGGGTGTTATTATGGACGTTATTCACGGAAAAGAAAAAATGCTGCCGAGAGTCTTATCTGTTGAAACTGCTGAAGACTATAACATCATCGTAACATTCAGGAACGGCGAGCGCAGAATTTATGACACAAAGCCATTGCTGAATATCCCAATGTACAAGAATCTCGCAAAAGTTTTCCATTCGGCAAGGGTTGAATACGGCACAGTAACATGGCCCGGCGACATTGACATAAGCCCCGATACTTTGTACATGAAAGGCACTGTTATATGAAAAAACAAGATTTCATTTCCCTTCTCAAGCGCAAATTCTCATCTCTCATAATGATATTGATTCCCGCGTTCGCAATCACTCTCATAATCGGCGAACTCATATGGGCGTTGCGTCCGTTAATCCCGGCTGAATGGCTCGCGGAAATTTCGCACTATATCGACAACCCGTCAGAACTTCGCAAACTCGGCGAGGGGTCAGAATGGCTCTTCATATTGATACAGGTCTTGCAGGTCGTAATAGCTCCGATTCCCGGACAGGCGGCGGCGTTCGCGGGAGGATTCATTTTCGGCTTCTGGAAAGGCTGGGCATTAACGACACTCGGACTCGTAATCGGGAGTTTTGTCGCAATGTCATTAGCTCGTCTCTTGGGCATATCGTTAGTGCGCAAAGTAGTTCCTGAATCGATTATCCATCGTTTTGACTCTGTGATTTCTGACGGCGGATATATGACATTCTTCATGATATTCCTGCTTCCTGCACTGCCGGATGACGCTGTATGTTTCCTCGCTGGTCTCACAAAGCTGAAGCTGCTTCCCTTGTCGTTAGTGTGCTTGTTGGGACGCGCTCCGGGAATGGCGGTTTTGTCGCTTACGGGGGCGGGGTTTGCTGACGGCTTAACGTTATGGGCTGAGATTCTTTTCGGCGTGATGATGGTGCTGTCGGTGTTATTGTGGCTTTTCTGGGAGATAATAGAAGAATGGGTGTATAACTTCCTGAAGATTAAGCGGTCATAATAGCGGTGATAACAATCGTCCGGCAAATTCTTTCAGTCTCATCATGGCCGGGCGTTTTCTTTTCTCGCGGGTTGATTTCGTTTCCTCCGTGCAGCTCTGCAAGTCATCAATGAATACCCGTTCAAGCTCCGCAACAAGCCTCGATGAATATACGAACGCTTGAACCTCGTAATTTATCCCGAAACTTAATGCGTCAAGATTTGCAGTCCCGACTGAAGCGACATGTGAGTCAGCGATTAGCGTTTTTGCGTGAATGAATCTCCCCTCGTACGTGAAGACCCTGACTCCGTTCTCAATCAGAGCGTCAATATATGACTGTGAAGCCCAAGAGAC
This sequence comes from uncultured Fretibacterium sp., assembly GCA_946183145.1. Classification (GTDB taxonomy): domain Bacteria; phylum Synergistota; class Synergistia; order Synergistales; family Aminobacteriaceae; genus JAFUXM01. The sequence goes on from CAMGZM010000002.1 coordinate 299,601, forward strand.
AATGACGTGATTCGACCATGACGGAATTATGAGCCTCACATCAACGCCCCTTGCTGAAGCGTCATAAAGCGCGTCAAGAAATTTTTTGTCCGGCGCAAAATATGGAGTCGTAATCCAGAGTCTTTTTGACGAATTATCGATCACCCGTATAAACTCGTCAGCAACAGCCCGGTAATCTTTTCCCGTTCCGCCCGCAATGATTCTCAATGGCACGTCATCTTCTGAAGGCTCAAAAACGCAATGAGACTCCGCAAAATTTCCGCCTGATTTCGTCCACATCTCCGAAAAAATACCGTCAAGAGTCTTAACCGCTTCCCCGTTAATCATAATGTGAGTGTCCCGCCACTGACGCAGATACACATCGCCAATGTTGAAGCCGCCAAGAAAACCCGTAACGCCGTCAACCGTGATGATCTTCCTGTGATCCCTGTGAAACGTGAAGGGAGTAAACCTGCGGAACTCAATCCCCGACTCTTTCAGGCCATGAATGAATTTGCGTGTGAGTCTCCAGCTTCCTGCGGAGTCCGTAAGCATTCGCACTTTTACGCCGCGTGAGGCTCTTTGCGATAATATGTGCGCGATTGTCCGGCCTGTGTCATCATCGTGAAAGGAAAAATATTCGAGGTTGATGAAAGATTCGGCGCGTTTGAGTGCGTTTTTGACGGCTGAAAATGTTTCTCTTCCGTTGAGAAGAAGCCGTGTATTTCTGCTGAAAGTGATTGAGTTACGCATAATAAGATTATTATATGATATTGAGCGGTGAATTTGACGGAAAATCGCGGGCGCATACTGTAAAAATATTGCAAATTCTCAAAAGCAAACGTAAAATTTCACGCAAGATTCAAAATGAAAGGATATGAAGAATCCATGCCCAAATTAAGCGACAGGGTAGGAACATTCACAGACTCCGTAATCCGCCGAATGACTCGAATCTGCAACAAGCACGGAGCAATTAACCTCTCACAGGGCTTCCCGAATTGGGATCCTCCGTCCGAGATGATGGACTCCCTCGCAAAAGCCGCGCACACAGGCCCGCACCAGTACGCAATAACATTCGGAGCAAAGAACTTGCGCGATGCAATATGCGCCAAACAGAGCAAAGCAATCGGCCGCGAGATTGACCCGGAGACCGAAATCGTAATCACATGCGGCTCAACAGAGGCAATGATGGCCGCAATGATGACGATATGCAACCCCGGCGATAAAGTTATGGTGTTCTCACCCTTCTACGAGAATTACGGCGCGGACTCTATACTTTCGGGCGCGAGTCCTATCTACATTCCCTTAGTCCCTCCGACATATGACTATGATATAAACCTTATAGAGGACGGCTTCAAGAACGGAGCAAAAGCTATAGTAATCTGCAACCCGTCGAACCCCTGCGGAAAAGTTTTCACCGAGAAAGAATTAACCGAAATCGGCGCGCTTGCAGTGAAGTATGACGCATTCATAGTAACGGATGAAGTATACGAGCATATAATCTTTGACCCGTACAAGCACGTATACGCTTCAGCACTGCCGGGACTTTTCGACCACGTAATAACATGCAACTCAATGTCAAAAACGTACTCTATCACGGGCTGGAGACTCGGCTATCTCATCGGGCCTGCAGATGTTGTTGACGGAGCGCGCAAAGTTCACGACTTTTTGACGGTAGGAGCTGCCGCGCCATTGCAGGAAGCCGCCGTAGAAGCGTTCATGCTGCCCCCGGAATATTACGACGCACTGAAGGCAAAATACACGAAACTCCGCAATATGTTCCTTGAAGGGCTTGACGAGGCCGGATTGAAGCACAATGTTCCGCAAGGCTCGTATTTCGTGATGGTTGACGTGTCGAATTTCCTGGAGCTTCCGCAGTTCAAGGGCTGGAGTGATCTGGAGTTCTGCGAATGGGTGATAAAGAACATCGGAGTCGCGGCGGTGCCGGGTTCGAGCTTCTTCCGTGAGCCAATCAACAATCTGATTCGCTTCCATTTTGCGCGGACAGAGGACATACTTTCGGAGGCAGTGAAGAGGCTTCAGAAACTCGGCGCAATGGTGAAGTAATATTTTCATGAGCATACTAATTGCGATGAGCGGGGGCGTTGACAGCAGCGTCTCCGCTTTTCTTATGCGCGAAAAATACGGCGCGTGTACGGGAGCTACTATGCTTCTTGCTGATGACGGCGGGAAAAATATTCATGACGCAAAATCTGTGTGCGAGAGTCTGAATATCGGCCATGAAGTAATAGACATGCGGGAAATTTTCCGGGAGAAAGTTATACGCAAGTTTGTTGACGTTTACGAGTCGGGCGGGACCCCGAATCCCTGCATAGAGTGCAACAGGTCGGTAAAGTTCGGCGAATTTCTGACTCATGCGCAAGAATCCGGCCATGAACGAATCGCAACGGGGCATTATGCGCGAATTGAGCGGGATAATTCCGGGCGTTATCTCCTCCGTAAGGCTGTAGACATTTCGCGGGATCAGTCTTACGTGCTGTACATGCTTTCACAGGAAATATTACGGCGTGCTGATTTTCCTTTGGGCGGAATGCTGAAATCTGATGCGCGGAAATTGGCGGAGTCTCTCGGCTTCGTGAACGCAAAGAGGAGCGACTCACAGGATATATGCTTTGTGCCTGATGGTGATTACGGGAGATTCATTGCGTCATTCACGGGCAAAACTTATCCGCCGGGGAATTTCGTTGACGCTCGCGGGAATATTCTCGGCCGTCATAAGGGGATAATACACTACACGGCGGGACAGCGCAGGGGCTTGGGTGTTGCTGGAAAATCACGGCTGTATGTCGCTAATATCAACACTCTCACGAACGACATAACGCTATTGCCTGAGACTGACTCCGGGCTGTATGCTCGCGGTGTGATTGCGCGTGATGTGAATCTGATTGCGTGCGAGAAATTGCCGGGGAATTTCCGGGCGTGTGTCAAGACTCGCTACAGGCAGAAAGAGATTCCCTGCGTTGTGAATCAGGCTCGTGATGATGAGTTAGTGATTGAGTTTGAAGAGCGCGTGAAGAGTCCTGCGGTCGGCCAGGCGGCAGTGATATATGACGGTGAATATGTGATAGGCGGAGGAACGATTGAGTCGGTGATGATATAAGAGAAGAGTCCCCTAATAGGCGTGGGGACTCAATTTATATTGTGTTGTTTGGTTATAGGTTTGTCGTTTATCGTACCTTGATTGCAACATAAGTGCTGTCTTTGGTGAATGCTTTACCGTCTGTGCCGCCTGCTGTTGTCGGAAGAGTCCCTATCAGATCTCCTCCCGTTTTGCTCACAAGGATATCCTTGACTTTCGTGTCGCCTGTTGAATCTGTTACGAACTGATAGAGAACATACCAATCCCGATTTGCGTTTCCATCATCGCCGACTATTGCGACTGAGTAAGCTCCTGCCTCGTATGTTCCTGCTGTTGCTGCTGCCTTTAAGGTTGCTGCACCTTTGAGATAATGATTCGCACCCTCCGCAAGTTTAGCTTCTTTGCTTTTTGCTGCTGTACCTGCCGTCTCATCAGCCGCTGTGTCTTTTAATCCATTGATGTCTATATCGTTCATGTTGAGCTGGTAATACGTCATCATTGCGCTCGAAGCCGAGTTCAAATTTTCAAGTATTGTTGCCGCTTTTGCCGCGCTTGTAGCTCCCTGTCCTGAAATCAAACCCATTGCGCCGAGAATACCAATGATACCGATTACAATCATTAATTCTACGAGTGTGAATCCTTTGCGCATTTTCTTCATTACAATTTTTCCTCCTGTGATTTTTTCCTTCTTTCATCCGCCGCCTATTACAGATGAATCCCCTTGCAGACTGGTTACTGCAAACCTCTTTACGCTTGTTGCTTGTTGCTTGTTCCAAAACGGGAAATTTTTTGCACACAACTAATTCACATAATCCCTTGCCTTTGTGATATAATGACATCAGGCAAAGAATATGCTTACACACTTAATTGTGTGCTTGTTTTCGTCAAACAGATTATAGCATAAACTTTGTCTTTTTGTTATGCGCTCACATAAAATTTTCACAACATAAATTTTTCCCCGCTGTTAATCTTACTGACTGCTAAATTCAACGCCTGTGCTAAAATTTTCACGCTTCAATTTTCACACGGAAGGAGCTCTTGTCTCATGAAGCAGAAAAGTATTTCATTCGCGCTGATAATGCTCGTAATTTTTTGCGGAGTGTCATACGGTGCTGATGCGTCCGCTCTCAAGTCGAAAGCCGAAAAGGGCGACACAAAAGCACAGGTTGAATTAGGACTCATGTACCACGAGGGAAAAGGAGTCAAGAAAGACTTTAACGAGGCCGCAAAATGGTGGCAGAAAGCAGCGGAGAAAAATGATTCCTCAGCACAGAGTCATTTAGGGACGCTCTATCTTCTCGGCGAGGGAGTTAGGAAGGATTATCACAAAGCACTCGATTACTTCAACAAGTCAGCGGCAAGAGGAAATTCAGAGGCTCAATACAATTTGGGCGTGATGTATTTCAACGGACTCGGAGTAAAACGGGACTTCAAAGCTGCTGTGAAATGGTACACAAAATCAGCGAACGCCGGGAATATTGCGGCTCAAAACTCACTCGGCGCAATGTACTGGTTAGGCCAGGGCGTGGCGAAAAATCCCAGAGAGGCTGCAAAATGGTGGGGCATGGCCTCGAAAGCTGGAGACGCAAGCGCACAGTACAATCTCGGAGTAATGTACGAGAAAGGAACGGGCGTAAAGAAAGATCCCGCGCAGGCCGTGAAGCTCTATCAGAAGTCAGCGGAAAAAGGTTACGCGCTAGCACAAAACAGCTTGGGAGTCGCATTTGAGAAGGGAATCGGTGTCATTGCCGACATAGCTATAGCGAAAATGTGGTTCGACAGGGCGAAATCATCGGGCTACAGGCGGGTATACTATGATTTTGACGTTGTTGTCTGCCCGGTTTACAGCAGGCCGCTTCTTTACGTTGACGCTTGGGGGCCTGGCTACTGGTACTGCGGAGGATATTACGACGGCGGATGTGTATATTACGGTTATGACGCTCCGGGCGGCTATATCGGCGGAGGAGACTGGGTATATTACACGGACGATTACAACACGACAGTGATTAACGAGGTCACCAACAACACGTATATTGACATGTCGGACAACTCAACGTATATAGACAACTCAGACAACAGCATTAATGTTGATAACTCCGAAAACAATATGAATATCGACAACTCAGAGACCGTCAACAACACCGACAACAGCACCATGAACAATAACGACTCACAGGGCGGGGGCGGCTCATGGGGCGAAAACGACTCGCAGGGCGGCGGCGGCTCATTCGGCGAGGGCAACAACGACTCGCAGGGCGGCGGCGGCTCATTCGGCGAGGGCAATAATGACTCGCAGGGCGGCGGCGGCTCATTCAGCGATGGCAATAATGACTCGCAGGGCGGCGGCGGCTCATTCGGTGAGGGCAATAATGACTCGCAGGGCGGCGGCGGCTCATTCGGCGACAGCAGTAACGAACCGTCAGAACCCGAACCCGAATCAGCTCCCGAACCCGAACCAGAACCCGAACCAGAACCCGAACCAGAACCCGAACCTGAACCTGAACCTGAGCCTGAACCTGAACCTGAGCCTGAACCTGAACCTGAGCCTGAACCTGAGCCTGAACCTGAGCCTGAACCTGAGCCTGAACCTGAGCCTGAAC
>CAMGZM010000003.1 GCA_946183145.1 uncultured Fretibacterium sp.
TATGCGTATCAATGATTAATATCTCGCTTCATTAGCCGTTTTTCCGTCCATCATGATATAATTCATTTATCCTAAAAAAATTTATACACATTGGAGATTTCCGCGCATGTCGATCAGTCTCACTATTGAACAAAAAACTGTCTTCGCTTTACTGTCAGACAAAAATTCGTGCTTCCTCATCCCCGATTATCAAAGGCCGTATGCTTGGGAGGAAAACGAATGTGCTACACTATGGAATGATATTCTGTCGTTCGCGTTCCCTGATAATAATTGTGATGTTTTTGATGACGATGATGTTTACTTTCTTGGGCCGATCGTCCTCTTCACAAATTCTGACAAAAAACTTGAAGTCATTGACGGCCAGCAGAGACTTACAACTTTAATGCTTCTGTTACGCGCCTTCTACCATGCTTATGGAAATGACATGAAGGACTCAAAATCTCTTGCCGTTAAAAGCAAAATTGAGCAATGCTTGTGGAAAACTAATGCTTTTGGAGAACCTAATATGTCCGCACTCAAAATTGAGTCCGAAACTGCTACCGACAATGACAAAGACGAGTTCAAGACAATACTTCTTACAGGTGAGGCAGCAACCCATCTCAAAAGCAGGTACGCGGAAAATTACAGGTTCTTTCAGGACAAAATCAGCGGATTCAAAGCAACTATGCCGGATTATTTCTCATTCCTTCCCATAAGGATTTTGGGAAACTGCATACTTCTTCCAATTAAGGCAGAGTCTCAAGATACCGCGCTGCGAATTTTCTCAACACTCAACGACAGAGGCAAGCCCCTTTCAGATTCTGACATTTTCAAGGCTCAATTGTACAAAGCGTTTTCTGATGACGGACTGAAGGATGAATTTATTGCGGACTGGAAAAATCTCGAAAATCTCTGCGGGAAAATTTTTCAGCTCGCCGATAATCCTATGGACGAAATTTTTACACGCTATATGTATTTCGAGCGGGCTAAACGCGGCGTAAGAGTCTCTACTCTTGAAGGGCTGCGGAAATTCTACGAGGCTGATAGTTATAGCCTTCTCAGAAAATATCATCATCAGACTTTCAACAACATAAAAGCTCTGGCGGATTTTTGGAATGATGTCGCAAATCAGGACAGGACAAAATTTTCTGAAAGAGTTTTACGGCGGCTTTTCGTTCTCAATTACGCGCCTAACAGCATGTGGACGTATATCACTTCCGTTTATTTCCTTCAGAACAGAGACTCAGACGGACTCCTTGATGATGATGATTTCTATGAATTTCTCACAAAGATTACGGCGTTCATTTGGGCGTTCACGATTCTAAGGCCGGGCGTTAATATTCTCAGGACTCCGATTTTCGCCGAAATGCTGAATATCGTAAACGGCAGAAAAGTTACGTTTGACGGATTCGCTTTCAACATCACAGAGCTGAAAAACGCGCTGAGTATTTACACGTTCTCAAACAACAGGCCGATAACAAGATCGATTCTCGCTTGGTTCGCGTTCACTGATCCGCAGCAGGATATTATTCCGCTTGAAACTGTGCTTGAGATTGAACACATTTACGCGCGCAACAGATTCCCAATCCCGGAAAATATCGAGGCAATCGGCAATAAATCATTGCTTGAGAAGAAAATTAATATTCGAGCCGCTGACTACAAATTTCAGGACAAAGCAAAATATTATCTCGGTCATGTCAAAAACAAACCCGCGACGCAGATTCACGAGCTTCAATCACTCGCAGCAATGAATGACTTTACGGAGCAGGGCATTTCACAGCGCACAGAAAAAATCATCAGCGCATTCATAAACTTCATCAAAGAAAACGGACTCGCAAGATAAAATTTTTCACGGCCTCCCTGATATAATTTCCACAAAGACAGGGGGATTCATTATGACTGGCAACGAAATCACACTCTCGCAAATGCTCTCACGCCGTGAAATGAGAGCGAACACTCAGCAATCTTTTCTCACAAAATATCATTCACCGTTAGTATCATTCACAATGAACATTCCCGGCCCCGTCAAGACAAACGAGTCTATACGCAGGGCATTCGACATAGGGCAGATATTACTGCTTGAAGGACTCGCACGCTTAAACGCAGAAATTCTCGATTGCTCAGAAATTCACGAGGACACAGGCGACGAATTACTTTTAGCGGTTCGCAGCGTTCAGCCCGAAATCCTGAAAGACATGGCCGTAAACATAGAGAGCTTTTCACCTTTAGGGCGGCTTTTCGACATTGACATAATTGATGAACATGGCCGAAAATTATCACGTCAGGAGTTCAGGAAGTGTATCATATGCGGAAAACAGGCTCAGGAGTGCGCGAGGTCAAGAACTCACTCAGTCAGCGAAATGCAAGAGGCAGTTACCCGCTTATTGTCGGAGAATTTGCGCTGATATTCACAGAAAGGGGATTATCGTTTTGAGGTCAAAATACTTTTTCAGCATTATTGCATTGATGATGATGCTTTTCATCGGTTCAGGGTGCAACATGGATTACAGGAGCAAAGATGACGGAGGAGGAAGCAGCAGCACAGCTCAGGAAGCAGAGAGGCTCAATTCTATTCTCTATCTCAAGTCATCGGATATTGACGTGAGGGCAGAATTAATCACAGACAAAAACGGCGATAACGCTCTCACGGTGAATAACGGCGAGCATACATACTCATACTACAGGTTCACGAAAAGAGGCAGCGCAAGCGGTGATGAATCTGGTTATTCAGGGTCAAACGCGGCTGTTCTCGCAAGAGACGCGGCAAATTTCACGCTGAGAGATTCTCTCGTGTTTTCGAGCGGCGATTATGCACAGGGTGTTTTCTCGCTTGGTGAAGGAACAACCGCAACAATTTCTGACTGCGTAATATCAACAAGAGGCCCGAGATCCAGCGCGCTTATGACAGCGTCAAAAGGGGTAATCGCGGCTAATCATGTTACGGCTGAAACGTTCGGCAATTTTTCCCCGGCAATTCACGCGTACAGGGGCGGCGGCTCAATCTCTGCTGAACGCGGGAAATACACGACAGCGGGCGCAGGTTCTCCCGTCATACGCTCTGAAGGTGAAGTAAATATACTGAATGCAAAACTTGAGTCGGGAGTCTCTCAGGCCGTAATTCTCAACGGTGACAGCTCTGTAACTCTCGCAAGCTGTGATGTTACGGGCAAGCATTCAGTGCAGTCTGAGGGAGTCAGCTCGCGTTTCCAGTCAGTATTGATATACAACAGCGGTTCAGGAAACCCTGACACGCAGACAGGCATTTTCACAATGGCAGGAGGAAGCATCACAAACAACAGCGGGGATGTCTTCTACGTAACAAACGCAACAGCAGAAATCAACATTAGCGGCGTAAACATAACGAATAATGATCTGTCAGGCGCATTAATTCGCGTAGAGGCTTCAGAGTTCGGCACTTTGGGCGTGAACGGCGGAAATGTTCAGTTTATAGCAGTCAACCAGAATCTTGACGGCGATATTTACCTTGACGGCTTGTCTGATATGAATATGTACCTCACTGACGAATCATATTTCACCGGGACTATTAACCCTTCAGGGACATCGGCGAGGGCATATGTTGAAATCGTCGGCTCAAGATGGGTACTCACGGGAGACTCGTACATTGACAGCCTCACTTGTGAAGACAGCAGCATTAACCTTAACGGCCATAAACTTTATGTCGCGGGTGAATTGTACGAGCAGGGCTCTGACAGCACAGGCGACGCAATAGACTTCATATCAATCAGGGACGATACAAGCGATGACATCAGTGATGTTACGTCGCAGGATGTTACGCAACATGATTCAGAGGACACAGAAAATCCCGATATAACCACGCAAGACCCCAGCGAAGATATTACTGACACAGAAAGCAGCAACAAAACACTCTCGTTTGATGTCCTGATTTATGAGACCGGGACTGTGAACGGAGTCGCTTACAGAGCATACAACAACAGGGTATATGTCTCGAACCCTATCAGCGAGGAGTACCAGAAATTAAGCGTGTATATCCCTGAGCCTTATTTCAGCAGCAGGAACGTAAACGGCTATTCAGCAAGCACAGCACCGATATTTATCCCGAATGATTCCGGCGGGTACATGGCCGCAAGCATAATGACTCCTACAGACACGAACATTATCGGCCTCGCTCTTTCACGGGGACTCGTTGTAGTTTCTCCCGCTCTCAGAGGGCGCAACGTAGCAAAAGGCACTGCACCGGCGGCAATCGTAGACTACAAAGCGGCAGTGAGATATATACGCGCTAACAGGTCAAGGCTTCCTGCGGGAAATGTTGACAGAATCATTTCTTGCGGCGTAAGTTCGGGCGGGAATCTTTCGGCATTATTGGGCGCGTCGGGTAATGCCGGGGATTATGAGCAATGGCTTGACGAGATCGGCGCGGCTGAAGCTGATGATAACATTTTCGCGTCCGTATGCTACTGCCCTGTAACTGACCTCAATAATGCTGACAGCGCATATGAATGGGTATTCGGCGGTGAAAAGTACGGTGAAGCATCTGAGGCTTTAATGTGGGAGTTCGAGTCATACATTAACTCTTTGAGCCTCACAAAAGACGGCGTAGAGCTTACGATTTACGAGGAAGATCCCGATGACGAATCAATACAGACATTCAGGCACTACATCAACGGGCTTTACGCTAAGGCAGCTCAGGACGCTATAGACTCAGGAACGGCGGTTAGTGCAGACTGGGTTAATGTCAGCGGTGATACGGTGATTAGCGCGGACATCAGGAAGTATGCAGAAAGTTTCATCACGAGGGAGAAAAGTATTCCGGCGTTCGACAAATTAGACCTGAGCTCGCCTGAAAATTCTTTGTTCGACTATATGCACTTCTCGTACTATTCATCAGAGCACAGCACAGCAGGAGGGAAATTAGCGGACGCTTCAATCATCATTGCAATGAATCCGCTTGAGTTTCTCGACTATTCGGACAAGGCAAAATTCTGGCGCATAAGGCACGGCGTTAATGACAGGGATATTACTCTGACAGTTCCGGCTGTACTCGCATTGAGGCTCGAAAATTCCGGCTGCAGCGTTGACTTCAAAGCAGTATGGGGACAAGGGCACGGCGGGTATTATGACACATCGGAGCTTTTTGGCTGGATAGACTCAATCTGCAAATAATTTCCGGCATTCTCAGATTTGCACCTTCTGTTATTATGCAGAGGGTGTATTTTTTTATCTTTCATTGAGGTGATGAAACTTTGAAACATAAGCGGCTTTTCTTTCTTCTCATTCTCATAATCATATCTGCAATTTCATTCTCATGTTATGCGGAGGAATTTTCCGGGAAAAATTTTTACCGCTCATTGTCAAAACGACTCGGACGACACAGAGCCGATTACCCGAATTTGACGGATTTAGAATTTGCGAACTTCCGAATGATTCAGACTTCAGGAATCTCAGCGGGAAAATTATTCCGATCCTCGTCCCCCATAAGCACATGGGGTGAACGCAACGAAATCGCCGACAAATTATCACGTGAAGCCTACATCAGGACATTCATCAACCTTGCTGACTCCGATTCGGGAATGAAGAAACACAAAGGCTACGAGGGAAGCTACTACAGTCAGCAGAAAGTTATAGGACTCAATCTCAACATGAAGTACAAGAGCAAAGATTTCCGCAGAAGATTGGCGCGGGGGATTCACTTCATGGCCGTAAATAACCCTCCGTATCTCATTCATTGCAGCTTGGGCAAAGACCGGGCCGGGTTCGTATGCGCGATCATTGAGAGTCTTGCTGGCGCGTCATGGCCGGAAATTTCGCGGGATTACATGATTTCGTTCTATAACTATTTCGGGATATTGCCCGGTTCACAGGAGTATGATTTTGTGCTGAGTAATGAGCTTTACCGATTCTTGTCGGAAGATTTCGGAGTCAAAAACTTGTCGGCGGTCAATCTCGCTGAATGTGCAGAAAAATATCTGCGTAAAATTGGAGTCTCTCAGGAATATATTGACACGTTAAGGGAGAAATTGAGATAACATCATGAGCGACATAACGATAATCGGAGCGGGACTCGCAGGTTGTGAGGCGGCGTATCAGGTATCACGGCGGGGATTTACTGTTGACCTTTACGAGATGAGGCCGGAAATTTTGACCCCAGCGCATAAAACCGGGCTTCTTGCGGAAATAGTTTGCAGCAACTCTCTAGGCTCTGAGAACAAAGACGGGCGCATAACAGCGGCGGGAATCCTCAAAGAAGAGTTATTGATGATGGACTCGCTGATATTGTCATGCGCTGAAAGTTCACGAGTCCCGGCTGGAGGAGCATTAGCCGTTGACCGAATGAGATTCGCGCAAAAAGTTACGGAGCGTATCACGAACAACCATAATATAACCCTAATACGCAAAGAATATACACAGCTTCCGGCCATGACAGCAATAATATCCTCAGGGCCTCTCACATCAGACAAACTTGCGGAAAATCTGCGCTCAATAGCGGGTGAAAGAATATATTTCTACGACGCTGTAGCACCCGTGATAATGCGTGAAAGTATCAACATGTCAAAAGTTTTTGTTACTGGGCGTTACGGGCGCGGCGATGACTATATCAACTGCCCAATGACGAAAGACGAATATTCAGCCTTCTATGACGCTCTCACGCATGCAGAACGAAATACCCCGCATGACTTTGAGAAGGGAAAATATTTCGAGGGGTGTATGCCTGTTGAAGCACTTGCTGAACGCGGATATGACACACTGCGATTCGGGCCGATGAAACCTCGCGGGCTTGTTGATCCACGTACGGGGCGTGAACCTTTTGCGGCTGTTCAGCTCAGGCAGGATAACGCAGAAGGGACTCTCTATAACCTCGTCGGCTTTCAGACGGGACTCAAATGGCCGGAACAAAAGCGCGTATTCTCCATGATACCCGGACTCGAAAATGCCGAGTTTGTGCGATTGGGCGTAATGCACCGTAACACCTCCGTGAATGCTCCGGCAGTGCTTGATGAGTTTTTGCGGATTAAGGCGCGGGATAATATATTTCTTGCGGGTCAGATTACGGGCGTTGAAGGCTACGTAGAAAGTACAGCAATGGGACTCGTTGCGGGGATTAATGCGTCATTGCTTCTTTCGGGGAAAAATCTGCGTACATGGCCGAGAGAGTCCGCAATCGGTTCGCTGATAAATTATCTCATGACTACAGAGCCGAAACACTTTCAGCCCATGAATATGAATCTCGGAATATTCCCGGCTGTTACTGGCATTCGCGGCAAAAAGGAGCGAGCCGAGTTTCACCGCAAAAGGGCATTAAACGCGATTCGGGAGTTCGTATCATGCCTGTGATATATGTCGTTGGAATCGGGCCGGGAGGAAGTGAGACTATTACCCCTCAGGCCATGAATATTTTACGTGAATGTGATGTTATTGCGGGCTATGAAAAGTATGTAGTCATGATTCATGATTTATTTCCGGGAAAAATTTTCTTCACCTCAAAAATGACTCAGGAGCGCGAGCGGTGTGAATGGTCTTTGACGTTTGCGCGTGATTTCGGGAAAAATGTTGCGCTGGTCTCAAGCGGGGACTCAGGCGTTTACGGCATGGCGGGATTAATGCTCGAAATTGCTTCAGGCTCAGGAGTTGACGTGAAAATTATCCCGGGAATTACGGCGGCTAATTCGTGCGCTTCTGTTCTCGGTGCTCCATTGATGAATGACTACGTAACAATCTCACTCAGCGACTATCTTACGGAATGGCGGATTATAGAGAAGAGATTAATTTTTGCGTGCATGGGCGATTTTGTGATATGCCTTTACAACCCGGCAAGCTCAAAGCGTCCCAAAAATTTCAGGAATGCCTGCGATATTATCCTGCGTTATTATGACGGTGATACGCCGGCGGGATTCGTCCGCAACATTGGCCGCGATGGTGAGACTCACGGAGTCATGACTCTTGACGAGATTCGTGAATGTGATATTGATATGCTGTGTACGGTTATTGTCGGCAATTCTCAGACGTACATACTTGACGGGAAAATGATTACACCGCGAGGCTACAAACTGGAATAATTTTGTGTCATAATTCAGGCATCACAAAACAGGAGGAGTAATTCATGAAGAAAGTATTATTTGCGTTAATGGCACTCTTGATTTTCGCGGGGTCATCATTCGCGGCGGCATCTCCCGAAAGCATAATCAACGGAGCTGTCTCAATCATTGAGGAAATGTCATCAGAAAACGACGTTTCAACAATGGCTGACACTGTGAAGACCTCACGCGCAATCGCTATAGTTCCGTCAATGGTCAAGGCGGGATTCATTCTGGGCGGTGAATACGGCGAGGGCTTGATCCTCAGGCACGATAACGGGAAATGGTACGGGCCTAGCTTCTACAACATCGGCGGCGGCTCATTCGGATTTCAGGCGGGTATTCAGGAAGTCGGGCTTCTCCTCGCAGTCATAAACGAACGTGGAGTCGGCGCGTTCATGGGAAGCAAAACGAAATTGGGCGGTGATTTCGCGGTTGCTGCCGGGCCTGTGGGAAGACGTGCGGAAGCTGCTACGGATGCACAGATTAAAGCGTCAATCTACAGCTACTCAATCTCAAAGGGACTCTTTGCGGGTGTCTCTCTTGACGGCTCTGTTATCAGCATCAGCGTAAAACGCAACAAACAGTACTGGGGCGACAAAGTTACGGCAAAAGAAGCACTGCAAAAACCAGCGGACGACGAAAGGATTCAGCCGTTAATCAAAGCACTTGACGAAATCATAAAGAAAGCAAACTAGCTCAGGAATTTTCATCAGGGCCGGGGGATTCAGCAAAAATTCTCCCGGCTCTTTTCATCTCGTAATGTCTTTCACGTGCTGAAGCTCCCAATCCTCAAGGCTGTTTTTCTCGTCAATTGTTACGGCAATAAGATCAATACGCCAAAACCCCGCCCACCCTATAGAGTCAATATATTCGTTTGAGGCTCTGAGAAGCGCATTCATTTTCCTGTAGTCAATCGAGTCTATTGCGTCCTGAATGTTATTCTTTGTGCGGCATCTTACTTCAACGATTACGAGGTCTTTTTCTTTCGTGTCGGCGGCTACTATGTCAAGTTCGCCGTATTGATTCCAGACATTACGCGCAAGGACTCTCCATCCTATAGAGACGAGATATTTTGCGGCTAAATCCTCCGCGTAACGCCCTAACTTTTGAGGGGTAATCATTTCATTTTGGGGGGCTGTGATGATTCTTTGTCGAGCTTGTAGACCCATGCAAGGACTCTCGCTACAACCTCGTAAAGCTCTGAGGGGATTTCCTCGCCGAGTTCCAGCGAAATCAGCGCAGAAACTAACGCGGCATCCTCAACTATAGGCACGTCAGCTTCTATTGCTTTCTCAACAATTTTGCGTGCTATGAAGCCTTCTCCTTTTGCTACGACTTCAGGAGCTCGCATAGTCTGATTGTCATATTTTACTGCTACTGCTTTGTCTGGTTTATTGTCCGCCATTTTTCACACCGTTATATCTAGTCCGCGACCTGCCGCAAGAACATCACGGGCATTTTCAGGAGCTTTCACGGCGACTCCGATAAATGTTACGGGGATTCCGACTCCAAGCAATTCACGCCGCAATTCTCTTCTGCGTTTCTCGATGAGCCTGCATGTTGATGGTTTTTCGGCGTTGAGAGTCAAATTGCAGCTTTTCCCGTCGCTTTCGACAAGCCCGCCGACCTCGCCCAATGTTGAGCCAGTAATCCCGAATCCAACCTGCCAATATCTTTGCTCACCGTCAGAACTCGAACGGCCGACATAAATTTTTGCCGTCATATTCTGCTGTGTATTGCTGTCCATGAGAGGCCAGAAAGGTGCAGCCAATAACGCCGGATTAACGTCATTTCGCGGGGACTTCATGAGGATTGATTGTGCCTGAAGAAATTTTGCTACGTCGTCGCTTCCGTCCTTCATGGATTTCAACGCTTTAACGGGGTCTTTGCCTTCTTTCGTGCGTTCTTTGAGCTCGCGGCGAATCTTGTTCCACATTTCTGTAGCCTCTGCTCCGTTCATGGCCGCATATTGTGATAAGAGCGCGGCATTCTCAAGCGTCATAGGAACATCACGCGCCCATAACTCTATGAATGATGACAGATTTTCCGTTCCTCCTGATTTCCTCCAAGCATCTTTTATCGCCGTCAAAACTTCATTGCTTAACGGGAGTCCACGCGCTAAAAGAGCCGTTGCAAGTTCTCTGTCTTTTGCGGGAATCTGTGAGAGGAAAGACAGTTCACCCTGCGACAAACGCAATACAGGCACGCCATCAGGCCCAGAAGCGTCCCACAATGCCCGGAAATGTTCACCGGGAATCAATGAGACTGTAGCGCGCGCTCTGAGTTCCTGAGGGATTCCGTTCACGTCAACACGCACCAGATATGTGCCGTCCTGATTCTGTGCTAACACGCTGCCTTCAACAACCTGACCCGTTTTCATTCCCGCGAGCCTTGCTGCTATTTGTGCGGGCTGTGAGATTTGCGGCTGTGTTGAGATTCTTCCCTGGCCTGTGTTTGTCGTTATGTTCTGCTGTGCTTGGTTATATCCGTTGTCAATATTTACGTTTATAGGCGGCATGTTAGAATTTATACCTCCTGTCAGTGTTCATGATTTTACGGCAAAAAGTCCTCCTGTGAATCTCGCTGAGACCGATTCCCCTCAATGCGTTAATGTGTCTCTGTGTGGGATAACCTTTGTTGCGTTCAAGCTCATAGCCCGGATAACGTTCGGAATATATCACCATCAATCTATCACGCAAGACTTTTGCGACTATTGACGCTGCAGAAACACACGGAATCAAATCATCAGCGCGAATCAATACCCATTGCGGAATGTCAAGCTCCGGGATTCGTTCATTTCCGTCAACAACACACGCAATATTACCCGTTAATTTCCGTGCGACCCTCGTTACTGATTCACCCATTGCCCATAACGCCGCGTTGAGAACATTATCGCGGTCAACCCTGAAATTGTCAGCCATATATGCGCGCCAAATCACTCCCGCTTCATTCATGGCCGAAAAAAGTTTTTCCCTTCCTTTAGGTGATACACGCTTTGAGTCTCTGAGTCCCATCGCAATTAGTGATTCTTCCTGCTCATCAGTGAGATATACAGCCGCCGCCACAACAGGCCCCGCGAGTGATCCGCGCCCGGCCTCGTCAGTTCCGATTATGAGTCCTCGTGTCTTAAGCTCCCCAAAAAGCGAAATCGCGTCATCATGTCCGCATCTCATAGGGAGAATTAAGTCGTCAAACAACTGAATCTGCCTCATCAGGTTTGAAGTCAACAGCCTTTTCACCGCCCGGAATTTCGAGGCAGAATTTTCCCAAACGCCCGGAGCTGAACGCCTCTATGAATTTTTGCCCGGCTAATTCCATGTTCACGCGCCCGCCGGAAATCAGACAGCCATATTTGCGCCCGATAATCTCAAGCGTAACTGCCGGGGACTCGTCAGCCTCAACGGGAATCAATCCGGCCATGTCGTTATGAGTCAGAAATTTTACGAGCATCAATGCGGAATTTTCCCAGCCTCCGACAACTTCAGCCTTTGCGCATCCGAGCCACGACAAAACCATGTGCGCGCCTTCCTTCGCGTGAGGGTCTAATATTCCGGGGCTGTCTACAATCAACATGCCTTCATTCCTGTACCAGCTTACGGACTTTGTTACGCCGGGGATATTTCCGACAGTCGCAGATGATTTCCCCGCGAGAAGATTCAGGAGCAGGGATTTTCCCACATTCGGAATGCCTACAACAGCGAGCCTCACTTCCCTGTGCGAGGGCTTGAACTTCATGATTGCACGGCGAATCTGTGAGAGTCCTTCACGTTTTCGCAAGTCTGCTGAGTATGAGAATTTTACCGCGTTCATCCACAAGGCTAATTTTTCGGGATCGGCTAAATCTTTTCGGGACAAAACGCGGATTACGGGCTTGATTTTCGCGAGGGATTTTATCAGCGGCGATGATGTTGACAAAGGAGCGCGGGAGTCTCGAACTTCTACAATTACGTCAAGGCGTTCTGCTAACTCCTTCAGCTTTCGAGTCCCTTTGGCCATGTGGCCGGGATACCATACTGTGCGCGGCATAAATTTATTTCGGGATTCCGATTCTGTTAAGAGGCCAGTAACGCAAAAACACAGGCCCTCTCATGTCGCTTATATCAGCAAAACCCCAGAACCGGCTGTCCTGCGAATTTCCGCGATTATCACCGAGCATGAAATATTTTCCTTCTGGGACTGTGAACGGGACTTGAGGAAATATATTGCTCGGCCTTAATGTGAATCTGTCATGACGCTTTACGTATTCTTCTTCTGTGGGATTGCCGTTGATGTATACGACTCCTTCTTTGATGTCTACAACGTCGCCGGGAATCGCAATGACTCTCTTCACGAAATCGCGCTCATGATCAACAGGATAACGGAAGACATACAGACTCCCTCTTGAAGGCTCAAAAAACCAGTTCCAGAATTTAGCGACTAAAACACGGTCGTTGATTTCGAGCGTGGGAATCATTGAGCCGCTTGGAATCCAAAACGCCTGAACAATAAACGTACGAATAATCATCGCAAGGACAAACGCCCATACAACAGTTTCGATTGCCTCGCGCCACCAGGGCTTTACTGCCTCTGCTGCCATTGTTATAGCTCCTCTTTCATGTGTATTGTGAGATTTTCGAGTTAATGATAACGCCTGAAAGTTTATCGCGCAAGAAAAGTTAGTGTGAAGTGGACAGTGTGAAGTGGAAAGTGATTAGCGTTTATTCTGACCACTTCCCACTATGCACTAATAACTAGTTTCTGCTTCTTCTCTGTACTGTGCTGTAAGTTCCGTCGGGGTTGTACAAATATGTTTCGGATCTTCTTGCTGTAGGATTTGCGATGCCTAAATCTTTGCCGTTGAGGATGATTTGCGCCGCTGTTGGACGGCCGATAACGACTCTTGCCTGCTGCTCAAGATTCCAGCGCATAGACTCACCGCGTTTCAGAGTCCTCCTGAAAACTGGCTGACCTCCTCCGAATGACACGCTTAACCACACGTCATTTACCGCGTTGATTTCGAGATACGGTTCTGGCTCCGGCTCTGGTTCTTCTGAGGCAGGCTCATCGGGTGAAACAGGAACGCTCTGAATGTCATTGCTGTTTGGGAGATTAATATCGCTCGACACAAATTCAGAGGGAAGGGGCGCGACGTTATTCCCCGAAAAACTGAACAGCTTTAAGTTCTTCAGGTCTAATCCTCCGTAGCTCACAGCGTACCAGACATAAGCAGCAGTACCGACAAGCGCGAGAATCAAAACGAGGAATAACCAGAAATGACTCGTGGGCTTGAATCCCTGCGGCATTGATGAGCCGTTGCCGAGTATGCTGTTCATGTTCTTGGGCTTCTTTGCTTCGGGCTGCTTCTTGTGGCCGATTTTCTGCGGCGGCTGCGGCGAACCTAAAGCCCTCTCAAGCTGATTCATGAAGTCATCCTGCAGATCTTCCGCGCCGATTAACTTCAAGTACGTACGCACGAAACCTTTTATGTATACGACTTCCGGGAAATTCTTGTAGTCTCCTGCCTCAATTCCACGCAAATATTCAGGGCGTATCTTTGTCCTGTCGAAAACTGTCTCTAGAGTCATTCCGAGACTCTCGCGGCGTTCGGTTATCATTCGCCCTAACTCTTTGAGTACATCATCATGCTCTGTCAAAATCCCTCATAGCCTCCTTTATTTTCACGCGCAAACCTTCAAGCCATAACGCCGGATTCTTTTCACGGAAAACCGCGCTTCCCATCACAACGACATCACAGCCCGAAAGAATCACGCGGGTAATGTTATTCTCGTTTATTCCGCCGTCAATTTCAATCACATAACTATGTTTCATGGCCGCACGAATGCCCGCAAGCTCCCTCACTTTTTCCAGCGATGACTCAATGAATTTCTGACCGCCGAATCCGGGAGTTACTGACATCACAAGCACTAAATCAGCCATATCAAGAACAGTTGCAACTTGTGTTACAGGAGTCGGAGGACACAAAGCGATTCCGGCCTTTATTCCCGCATTCTTGATTGTTGAGAGTGTAGCGTGAAGCAAATGCGGCTCTGTCTCAGCGTGAACTGTGATTGATGACGCGCCCGACTCAATGAACAGAGGAAGTACAGTCTCAAGATTATCCGTCATCAAATGAGCGTCAATAAAAGCATCGGGATATTTCTTCCTGAGAGCGCGTGAAAAATCCGGGCCGAAAGATAAATTTCTCACAAAATGCCCGTCCATAATATCGAGGTGAAGCCAGTCAAAATTATTCCCCAATGACTCAATGCTTCCTGAAATATTCAGAGGGTCAGCACCAAGAAGAGACGGTGCAAAAAGAAACTCGCGCATGATTAATCTTTCCTTTCCTGCCATACTAATTGCCCGTCAAGGTATATCGTTATCAGGCATTCTTGAGAGTAATTAGCCGTTGCGTTGATTGTCTCTCCTCCTCGTACCTGCCTGTTCATTATGTTGCGTTTTCCGGCGGGGTCAGTAACTTCTATCCTCAGGGTCATGGGTCTTCCTACGGGCGGAACGGGATAACGTATTCTCGCTGTCTTGCTTCCTCCTGAAGATTTTGCGGGCGCGCTTGCCTTCGCCGGCTGTGAATCTTTCTGTGAATTTGCGTTTGAAGGCGTTGAAGGCGTTGAAGCTCTTTGCGGTTTTGCGTTTGTGATTGCGTCATCATCTTGTCCGAGAAATTCCTCTTCCTGTTTCGGCGGGGTCTGCTTGGGTTCGGGCTGTTTAGGTTCGGGAGTTTTTGCGGGCTGAGTCTGTGCTGTAGTTTTTTGGGATTGAGTCTGCGAGGCGGGTTTGTCGTCATTATCCCTGTTGCTTGTTACGCGGCGTGCTGTACCGTTTGCGGTTGTTGTGGTTTTCGAGTCAGCGTCCATGAATCCGGCGGGTCTTCTCTGAGTTGCGAGCTTGAGGATTACGCCCTGCCCGGCTCGTAAAATGCTCCCTGCTCCCGGCCTTGTCTCAATTGCGAGTCCCTGAGGCAAGAGCGGACTATATACGCGGTCAACACCCTGAATTTTGAGTCCTGCTGCCGTCAGAACCTCGCGGGCTTCTTTCTCGGTCATTCTGTTCACGTCAGGCACTGTGATTATTCCGTTTGCGTCTGCTCCGTCCTGAACTAGGAGATCTATTTTGCGTCCTGCAGAGGCTTTTGCGGGCGATGATGGACTCTGCGCGATGACTTCACCGGGCTTGAATTTGTTTTCACGGATTTTTACGACATCTCCCATCGTGAAGCCCTGAGCTTTGATTTCAGTCTGCGCTTCAGTGAGGCTCATTCCCAGAACATTGGGGACATCATGAAGCTCTCCGCCCTTGCTGACCTGCAAAACAACGGTTAATCCCCTGCGAAGCTCTGTTCCTTCATCGGGAGTCTGAGCGAGGACTCTTCCTTCCGGCATTGTTGACGCAACCGACTCAAGCTGCACGATTAATCCGAGATTTTCGGCTTCTGCTACAGCGTCAACGATTGACTTGTCGCGGAAATTCGGCACTTCTGATTTTCCTTCAGGCTTCAAGAAAACTGTGTAGACCGCTACAGCTCCTGACGCGAAAATTATCGCAGACACTATCATAAGCGTTGTGAATATTATTCCTCCGTCATGTTTCCTCAAATTACCGCCTCCCTGCTTAATTCTTCAAGTTTACGCAAAGACTCTGTGCCTTTGAGCTTGTCATTCTCCCTTGCGTAATCGACTGCTGTTTTTCCGTCTGAATCTTTTGCTGATGAGTCCGCCCCCGCTTTGATTAACGTATCAACAACTTCTGAATTGTTCATCATGGCCGCGAGGATTAGCGCGTTGCGTCCGTTTTTGTTGCTCACGTCTTCAGATCCCGCGTCAATGAGAATGTTTATGACTTCGGGATGAGGGTTGTTCATTGCGGCGTAAAGCAATGCTGTCATCCCTATGCTGTTTACTGCGTGAACGTCAGCCCCTGCTTTGAGGAGAACTTTCACGGCTTCGGGAGTATTTTTGTTAGCCGCGCCCATCAGGGGAGTCAGTCCGTCATATCTTTTTGCGTTTACGTTAGCCCCGGCCTTTATGAGAATGTCAATAACTTCTGCTGTGTTGTCTGAGGCTGTCCACATTAACGCCGTATTTCCGTCATAAGCTGTGAAGTTCACGTTTGCGCCGTAATCAATGAGGAGCTTCACGACTTCCGGGGAATTTTCGCGCCCGGCCATGAATAGCGGAGTAGATCCGAACTCGTTGAAAGCGTTTACGTACGAATTGACATTAATGCCCGAATCAAGAACGCGTTTTATTTCATCATATGAGCCGCCGCAGCATAACTCGATAAAATTTTGTTCCTTAACCTTCTGGAATGTTGCCAAGTATAATTATTCCCTTCTCTTTATAGTGTTGTCATTTCTTCAAGAAGACTCATTGAAGGAGTGCCGGAAATTTTCGGATTTTCCCGTGCGTAATCGAGTGCGTTTTTCCCGTCAGAGTCTTTTGCGTTCACGTTTGCGCCCGCGTTAATCAGCTCCGTAACAACTTGAGGATTGTTTAGCATGGCCGCGAGTATTAATGCTGTTCTCCCGCTGTTATTAGGTACGTCATCAGCCCCGGATTCAGTGAGGACTTTTACGGCTTGGGGGTCAGGGTTATTCATAGCGGCGTGGTGAAGTGCTGTCATTCCGTTTGAGTCTTTTGCGTTGACTTTTGCGCCTGCATTGATGAGACATGATATTACGTCGGGAGTATTCTTTTTCGCGGCTGTCATAAGAGCGTTGAGTCCGTCAGGCCTTGAGGCGTTCACGTCAGCCCCGGCCTTAATGAGTACGTCAACAACTTCTGCTGAATTTCCCATTGCCGCAAACATTAACGGGGTTCCGCCGTCAAAAGATTTTGTGTTTACGTTCATCCCTGAGGAAATCAGAGCGGATATTACTTCCGGCGTATTCTTTGCGGACGCGGCTATAAGAGCGTGGCTTGCGTCAAACTCGTTCTTGATGTCTTCAGCCGATTTAACAGCGTCAATGATTTCTTTTGCGGTTGATGTCGAACAAAATTCAATGAACATATCTATTACCGTTTTGTAGAAATTTGCCATGAAAATATTTACCCCCTTTTCAGAATCAGCGAGCAATAAAAGCCGTCGAGCCACGAATTACCCGGAAGAATATATATCCCGTAAGGCTTCCCCCTCCTGAAAACATCTCCTTTTTTGTTCGGCCAGTCGACAAGACTCGAAACTTCAGCGCATTCGGGATTAGCAGACAGGATTTCAGCAACAACATTTTCATTCTCCTGTTTGAGCAATGAGCATGTTATGTACAGAATATACCCGCCGGATTCACACAGACTCACAGCACGGTGTAACAATCTCTTCTGAGTGCTTACAGTTGCGTCAAATTTTTTCCAGTCAAGCCGCCATTTTGATTCGGGCTTTCTGTTCCACGTCCCTGAACCTGAACACGGAGCATCAAGAACGACAAATGACGGGGAAATTTCCGGCTCAAGGATCAACGCATTTCCGGCTCTGAGATTTGCGCGTGAGATTACGCCGAGCCTTTCGAGTTCATGACGGGCTGAATTTGAGCGTGCCTCTGAGATTTCCCAGCACTCAATTTTTGCTGACGGGCATTCCTGCAAAATTTGCGCTGACTTTACGCCCCTTCCTGAACACATGTCGAGAATGAGTCCTGACTTGTAGAATTTTCCTGCGATTGACGCTGTGAGGATTGAGCCTTCAGCCTGAACTGTGAACAATCCCTCGTTGAAGCCGGGAATTTTTGCGGGCATTGCTGACTCGCTGAGATGTATTGCGGGTGATATGTCTGATTTCGCGTAACGTATTCCGTTTTCGTCAAGAAGCCGTAAAAGCTCGTCCGTTTTTCCCGGTGAGACTCTCAGGGCTGAATATGACGGTATCTCGGCCATGTCGAAAATCGCGTTAAGCTCGGAGCGAGTCCAAGTCTTTGACCACGCCGGAAGAGTCCATACTGGAATCCCTGCGAACATTGCGCGGCCTTCAACGGATGGTGAACGCCTGAATTTTTCCAGCAATCCTTCTCCGTTCTCTATGACTTTGTGCAATACGGCATTAACGAGCCCGGCATATTTTGCGGTTGACTTGTTCCTTCTGAGATATTCTATGATCCCGTTGACGAGGACTCCGCCGGAAAATCTCCGAAGCTCTAATAACCCTCCTGTACCCATCAACACGGCTATGTTCACAGCGTCAGGAAGTTTCTCTTTTGCGCGGATGTAATCGGACGAGATTTTTTCCCATAACTCTTTGCGCCTCATTACGATATATATCAATGATGAAGCTAATGTTATGTCGGGGGATTTCATTTTCTCGCGGTCAGCTAAAATTCTCAGCGACTCGGATGAAAATTTCCCGGGAGTCTCAGACGTTAATACTTTGAGTGCTGCTTCAATTCCCCGCAATTAGTTTCTCCTTGAAGCCCTGCTAATCAGTATCAGCCTTACGAGCTGAGAGACCGCCATTAATGCCGCCGCTATGTATGTCCATGCCGCCGCCGTCAAAACTTTCTTA
Source organism: uncultured Fretibacterium sp. (assembly GCA_946183145.1). Taxonomy (GTDB): domain Bacteria; phylum Synergistota; class Synergistia; order Synergistales; family Aminobacteriaceae; genus JAFUXM01. Next base: position 18,525 of record CAMGZM010000003.1, read on the forward strand.
GCCCCTGTGAGTTCAGTCGGTGATAACGTGTGTGTCTCCTCAAGAAGTGTCAAAGCCCGTGAGCTTGCGTTAATCTCAACAGGAAGCGTAACAAGATGAAACACCAGCGCGCCAGTGAATAACATTATGCCGATGTTCACAAGCATAGAATTAGCCATGATGAGACCGAGAATGAAGAGAGGCATTGACGCAGTAGAGCAGATGTTTACGACAGGGACAATAGAGTTACGGAAAATTAGCGGGGAATATGACTCGTGATGCTGAATTGCATGGCCGACTTCATGAGCTGCGACTCCGATTGAAGCTATGCTGTTGCTGCCGTAAACGCCGTCTGAAAGATTGAGAGTCTTGTTACGCGGGTCGTAATGGTCTGTGAGGTTTCCTGCTACGTGATTGATGGGCATGTTCGCCATTCCGTAAAGTGTGAGGAGCATTCGCGCAACGCTGTCCGCCGTAACATTTCCCCTCGCCGGGATTCTGCTGTACTCGCTGAAAGTTGAGTTTACTTTGTGCTGTGCCCACCATGAAAGAAGCAATGCGGGAACAAGCACTATCATTGTAGGGTCTAAGCCGTAACCTAACATGAAAAATTCCTCCTGTGATATATTTCGTGAAAATTGAGTATAGCATAGCACAATAACGGAGATGATTTTCACGTGGCGTATGAAATTCTGAATGAGATTGACGCGCTTAAAGATAAAATTTTGAGCATGAGACCATTAACGCAAGGCGAGCTTGAGAGGCTGAGAGATTCATTTGTCGAGGAGTATACGTATAATTCAACGGCGATTGAGGGAAATACACTGACGCTTTACGAGACTCGGTTGGTGCTTGAGGGGCTTACGGTTTCGGGGAAGCCTTTGCGCTGTCATCTTGAGGCATTCGGACATAAGGAGGCATTCGGATTCATTGAGGAGAATATTAACGCTGAAATTTCCGGGAGGCTGATACGTCAGGTACATTCACTTGTTCTTGCTGACAGGCCGAGGGATGCGGGAATTTACCGGCGAATCCCCGTAAGAATCTCAGGAGCTGAAAATACACCGCCTGATCCCGTTATGATCCCCGAACTTGTAGAGAGACTCATAGATGATTACAGGAATGATACGAGCCACGCAATAATCAGAGCGGCAATGTTTCACCTGAAATTTGAGGGGATTCACCCGTTTGTTGACGGCAACGGCAGAACAGGGCGGTTAATTCTCAACATGTCATTGATGAAAGAAGGGTACTTGCCTGTTGACGTGAAATTTTCCGACAGAGTGAAATATTATGATGCCTTCAGTGAGTATTACGGCACGGGAAATCCTGAAGGCATGATAAATCTTGTCGCTGAATATGAGCTGAGGAGTCTTGAAGAAAGAGTCGCGCTACTGACTCCAGACTCCTAACTTCTTGTTTCTTGCTTCGTCCTGAAATTTTCTGAACTCGGACTCGTAGCGTTTATTCGGCCTGATTATCATAACTTTTGCATAGCCGCCCAATAACAATTTTGCGTTGAACATGCTCTCACGTATCGTTGACTCGTTAATCGTCTTGGGATTATTGAGCCAGATATACGCGAGATGCCTTCCGTATCTGTCCTGAGGATTTGAGTCATATTCGAGCCAAACGCGGCGGCCGTTTAATGACTCTTTCGTGAAGCTGCTCGCCTCTTTTCCGTAAAACTGAACGGGCTTGTTCGGGTGAACAGTTTCAGGAGTGTCAACGCCCAAGAATCTCACGCGCTTTTCCTGCCCGTCAATTCTCACTACAGCAGTATCACCGTCAACAGCACGCACTATTACCGCCTGAATGAAGTCCTGATTTTCCGAATCATTCCCAACGTTGAAGACTGACTCACCGCCGAAAAAATATGCGATTATCCCGATGATGATTATGATGATTGCTTTCTTAGGGCCAAGCCTCACAAGGTCATAAAGCGTATCAATATGATTCTTTTTACGCGCCATTTTTATCCCCTAACATTCATTTTGACACTTGCCGCAAATTTTCTGCCGGACTTCTCAGAAATTGACACGTACAAATCCGTGAAGCAGGGTACGCAGTCATTCCGCCATTCTCCGCCCGTAAACGTGAAATCGATATTTCCGCCGGAAGATTTGACTCCTTCACATGATGACCATTTCCCGAAATCAGCATATGACACGCCGCATTTGCACGCAGAAATATTGAGATCGTCAGCAGAAAATTCACCCGCAGGAATCCGAATCACGAATGATTTTCCCGCCTCAATGTCGCAAAGAGATTCCCCCGTGATTATTCCGAGTTCGCGTTTCATGGCCGATGTGAATCCCCTCAAGTCTTCAGCCTGACTCATTACGACTCCTTCCATCATTGCGCGCGCTATATCGGGGTTGTTGCGGATTCGCAGCTCAATCTGTGAGTCGAGCGGTGAAAGTTTGCGTTCTTGTTCGTCCTCAAAGGCTTTGACTCTCTCGTGAATCATCGCGGCTTTCTCAGCGTAAAGAATATCGCAGGCCGCTTTTATCTCCATCGCCCTGTACCACGCATTGTCGCGGCAATTCATGTCGTCAGCGCGAGTCGCAAAATGTTCCGCAAGTGATGAGTCTGCGTCTTTGTCCTCGTAGCCCTCAGGTATTGACGCAATTCCGCAATACCACGCAATATACGGTGAAAAGCACGGGCTTCCGAGTGACTTGCGTATGATTATGCGGTCGGGGTTGTGGCGAATCTGGAAGATTGACGACTCTAACGTTTCGGCGTTGCAGACGGTCAAAGGCTTCTGGAAGTGAGGCGTATTATTCTGCGATGTGTATGAAGATGACCCCTCGAAATGTGTACGCAGAATTTTCTTGAGCGTGTCAATTGTTACGGGCTTTGCGGGCTTTATGGAGAACGGAAGCGGCTCCCAATCCTTCATGAGAAGCGGCGACAAATCAATGTCAAGAAGAATCTGAAACGCTCTCACATGACGGTGCGTGTTCTTTTCGTCAGCGTAAGAGTCCTCAGCCTGATATGCTTTCTTGAAGTCAAAAGCTCCGTCATCAGGTTTGTACCATCCCCGGCGAATCGCATAGTCAACAAGCTCTCTATATCCCGGTGCTTTCCTGTCAGGCTCGTGAATGGTGTAATGATTCGGAATCACAGCTGCTTCATCATCGGGGACTCTGTGTATCGCGTAATGTTTTCCGTGAACGATCTGCATCACGTAAATTTCTTCTTTGTCGGCAAATGAATAGCTCCGTCCGCTTGAAGCATATCCGTATCTCTCAACAAGATTCGCGGCAATCTCTACAGCCTCTTTTGCGGTGTGCGCTGACTCTGCAACGATACGACGCAAGCCCCAAGCAATTCCGCCGTCTGTGAGTTCGGGTGAATCTTCGCGGGATTTCTCGCAGTTGTTCGAGACGATTACGACTCCGTGTCCGTTGACGAATGAGTCGCAAAATGACGGGCCGGGATTCTGAGGGTCAAAATATTTTGCTTCAGCCCAGAAAAGACTCGTGCGTGTTTCGGGCATATCGAGTTCAGCGAGTGAGGACTCAAATTTTGCTTTTGTGTCAGGGTGTCTTCTGAGCTTGCCGGAAATGTGAGTCTGCATTGTGCATCTTCCTGGCGCGTCCTCGTTGTGAGCTATGAGAACTTCACCAGTTGCGGAAGCGTTACGGCCAACAAGAATCGTCATACATGCGTGAGATTTCGAGGCTCTGAGGAAAATTGAGAGCGTGAGAAAAAATATCAGCGAGGGAAAAATTATCGACATGAAATTATCTCCTGTGTGAAAATTTTTTGAAAGGTCAACTATATCACGTTTATAGCATATAATTACGGTCAAAATCTCACAATACACTGACAGCAAAGGACGTGAATTTGTTGATGGCAGATAACATTTTGCTTCCTGAACTTTACCGCAGGAAAAAGCCACGCAGAAGGCCAATACACCGAAGCGGTTCAGGCTTCATGAAGTTCATCATAATGATATTCCTTGTGCTTATTGTGTCGGCAGGACTCTTTTCGTTCGCTGACATCGGCGGGAATATCGCACTGAGCATCGCAAAGAATTTTCTCAGCAAAAATTACAGCATCGGACTCAATGCGGAAAAAATCACAGGCAATCCCATAAAGGGCTATACGCTTCACAATTTCGGAATCGCTGACGAGAAATCAAGCACCGATATTTTTTCGGCGGGATTCTTGTCGGTGAAATTGAATCTTCCGGCAATAGTTACGGGAAATTTGCGGCTCGCTGAAATCTCGTTAGGCGGTATAAGCATGGACGTTGAGAAATTTATCGCGGCTGTTAAGAGTCTGAATCTCAATTTGCCCTCAGATGACAAGAAAATTTCCGGGACATTCGCGGCATCACCTGCATACGCTGAAGATGAGTCCGATAACAAAATGCCCGATTTGCCGATAGACTCCGTGAAAATTGTTGACAGTCATTTTTCTTCATCGTTCGTGAATTTTGACGTAACAGAAATTGCGGCTGACGTGAAAAAACTTGATGTTGATGTTGACGGAAGCATTAACGGTTTGCCCCTGAAGGGTAATATTGACATGGGAGAGTCTGCGGGCTTGACGGGAGTAAACATAGCCGAGCTTCATTTAGGCTCAGGGAAAATTATTGCGACCGGCGGACTAAATGATGGGAAAATAGATCTCCATACGTCAGCAGAAGATTTTGACCTCAAGGAGATAACCGCGCTTTATCCTGCAATGCTCAAGGCAGAAGATTTTGACGGAAAAGCAGACTTCACAGCAGATATTTCCGGGACAATGGACAATCCGAAAATTTCAGGCTCAGCAGATTATCTCGGAGCGAAAATTTACGGTTACCCCGTCGAACGTGCAAGCGCAAACGTATCATACTCAGCGAACAGAGTCTCAGTCAGCAACATTCAGGCCAGTGCGTTCAACATACCTGTTCAGGGAGAAATAGCAGCCGCAATGAGACCGGGGGAAAAACTTTCTGTGATGGTTAAACTTGACGGGAGCGAAGCATATCTTGACGAACTCGACAAAATTTTAGGCATTCCCGAACTCAAGCCATTAAGCGGAAAAGTCTCACTCTTCAGCGTGAACATAAGCGGGCATATCGACAAACTGAACGGACTCGTGAACTTCAGCGCGCCGAGAATAGCATATGACGGGAAGACTCTCACGAACATAAAAGCGCAGATGAAACTTTCAGGGAGCGACACGGCGAATGTTGACGGTAAATTTACGTTTGAGGTGGCGCAGGGATATTTGAGCGGAAATGTTGCGTCAATCCTAACGAACCCAAGAATGAATCTCACGGCAAAACTTGCAGGACTCGACATCAAACGAATCGAAAGCATGATACCAGACGGCCCGCAGTACAAATTAGGCGGAAAAATTACGGCCTCCGTTACGGTGAAAGGCACTGCGTCAAATCCTAATGTTACGGGAGCGATAAACAGCCCGGAGTTCAGCGGATGGGGCCAGACGATTGAGAAGCCCGCAATAAATTTCGCGTATTCAGGAAAAACATTAACCCTCAGCAAGACAGAAGGAACTATTAACGGAATGCCCGTGAACGTCAGCGGAAAAATCTCGGATCTTCCCTCATCAAATCCCAAGCTCAATATCAACGCCACAATCACAATGACACCTTCAGCCCTGAAAGAATACGTGCCTGACATCGAAAGCTACAAGCTCAAAGGCAGCATCAACGCGGGAGTCAAAATTCAGGGAAGCGCGAATAACCCGTCAGTCAATCTTCTTGCGTCATCACAAAATCTTCAGGCTATGGACATAATCACCGCAAAAGGACTCGAACTCACTACCGCGCTTGACGGCGATTTAGCGAAACTTGAGAAAATCAGCGTGAACATGGCCGCAAAATCTCTCACAGCAAGCGGGATAACTTTCACGGGGATTAATGCGAACGTCAGCAAGAACGGAGACTCGATAATTCTCGGCAGTCTTAACGCAAAGAGCGGTGAAGGTACGATTACAGGCTCAGGAAATGCGTCAGTGTCGGGGAAATCTCCGCTGAATTTCGGCTTTGACTTCAAGAATCTCGCGCTCGCGTCTCTTGCTTCATCATCAGGAATTGACGTAAAAGGGAATCTTTCCGGGACTCTCAAAGTTGCCGGGGAAAATGATAATCCCTCGCTGACATTTTCCGCAAACGTTCCGAGTCTTAACGCCGCAGGATTTTCGCTGAATAATCTTGTCGCTGAAATCGCCGGGGACATGAAGAATATTGCCCTGAAGAATGTACGCGCACAAGTTGAAGGCGCAGAAATCACAGCTACAGGAAATATCAACGTATCGCCCTCGCTGAAAGTGAATGTTAATGTCAATGGTAAAAGCATAAACCTCGCACAGCTCCTCAAAGATTATCCGGCCATAAAGGGAAAAATTTCCGGCGTTGCGACTCTCACGTTCAACGTAACAGGAAACGAGAAGAATATCACGGGAAAAGGGAGTCTCAATATCCCGTCATTGTCTGCTTACGGCGTGAAACTTTCAGACATCAATTTGCCTCTGTCATATTCTGGGAATAATTTTGCGTCAAAGGGAGGGACTGCAAAACTTTACGGCGGCACTCTGAATAACAGTCTAACGTTCAACATTGACACGATGAAATTCACGGATGACATTTCCGCGAATGCTGTAGACGTGAACGGATTAATTCAGGATGCTTCCGGCGGCCTCGAAGGGAAAATCACGGGAAAAGGCAAGCTCACCTTCAAGGTAACAGGAACGGCAAAAGACAAGGTAACGTATTCAGGAAGCGGCAATTTCTCGATGGGCCAGGGGGCTGTAACGGGCTTCAAATGGCTTGACATCTTCATGATGATTCACAAGTCTAACGGATTCAAATTCGCGAGCGTAAATGCTCCTCTCTCACTTCAGACAGGAAGATTCACAATAAAGTCCGGGGCGATAATTAACGCTGTAAAGAATGATGCGCTGTACAAATACGCAAAACTTTCACAGAATGGGACGGTGAATTTTGCGGGCGATGTCATGACGATGGACTTTTACACGGAGTCGAACGTGAACTATCAGCTAATCAACGCTATACAGGGAGGCGCAAAAGGCGGGATTGAGTCATTGCTGAAAGGCGGCGTATCAGGGTTTGAAGACAGCGTGAAAGCGTTTTTGACGGGAGGACTCAGCGGAGCGCAGAAAAATGCCTCAACGGGTGATTTCAGGACTGTAACATTACGCATACACGGAAGGGCGGATAATCTTGCGTTCTCAAACTTCAAGGTAGGAGAGTCGACTCTAAAGGCTGAAGAGAAATCTGACACGAAGACTCAGACGACTCAGACTCCCGCGCAAACGATTCAGAAAAAAGCCGAGTCCGTGAAAGAGAAGGCCGAGTCCGTAAAAGAGCAGGTGAAACAGAAAGTAATCGAGAAAGCAACGGAGATTTTGCCCGATGAGCTGAAGAAGACTCTCAACATCAGAACGAACACGCAGACTCAGAATCAGAACTCACAGACAAAAACGCAAACGCAGACTCAAACTTCACAGTCTCAAAAGCAGACAGGGACTCAGACTCAGACTCAGCCGCAAAACACGAGGCAGCAAATAGAAGACCGCCTGAAGGAAGAATTAAAGAAGGGAATCCAAAAAGGATTGGGGGATTTGTTCAGAAGATGAGATTATTGCGTGATCCTGTAACATTATTGCTTACGATTCCGGCGTTATTGTGGGCGTTGTCGTTCCACGAATTTTGTCATGGCCTCGCTGCTTATCTTGTGGGAGACAGGACAGCAGAGAGATACGGACGGTTGACGCTTAACCCTCTCGCACATTTCGATGTTGTTGGGACGTTGATGTTATTGTTCGTGGGATTCGGATGGGCTAAGCCTGTTCCGATTAACACGCGGTACTTCAAGCACCCGAAAAGGGATTTGATTATAGTATCGCTTGCGGGCGTTGCGGGAAATATTTTGACGGCGATATTATCGGTGTTATTCCTGAGATTTTGCGGTGAATGGTGGTACGACCTCACGGGGCGAGCGGGACTCAAAATCGTGATTCAGATGATAAGCATAAACATGGGTCTTGCCGCGTTCAACCTGATTCCGATTCCACCTCTTGACGGTTCGAGGGTACTGGAGGCGTTTTTGCCGTATAAGTATCTTGAGTATTATTACTGGCTTGAAAGATATGGGATGATTATACTGCTTGTGCTTTTGATGACTGGGATAATCAATTTCATTTTTGAGCCGATAATAAATATTTTGTGGATGTTATTGCCGTATTGATGAAAAAATCACCCCTTGGGATTCGTTCTCAGGGGGTGAAACTTTCATTAACGGCCTCCCGCAAAATTAATTCCCCTGTGATATTATCATGCTCATCATAAAAATTTTCATGAGAGAAGGAATCCTCACATGCCGGAAAAGAAAGGCAAGGCGGTGCTCGCATACAGCGGAGGGCTTGACACTTCCGTCGCTGTAATGTGGCTCACTGAACAGGGCTATGACGTTATCACAATGACTGCTGACGTAGGACAGAAAGACGTTGACCTTCAGGCCGCGAAATCAAAAGCACTTCACAGTGGAGCAATCAAGGCATATATATTTGACCTCAAGAAGACGTTTACGGAAAATTATGTTTATCCCGCTTTACGGGCAAACGCTATGTATCAGGGAACGTACCCGCTTGTGTCAGCATTATCACGCCCGTTAATCGCAAAAACACTCGTTGACATCGCGAACAAAGAGGGAGCTGTAGCAGTTGCTCACGGCTGCACGGGAAAAGGGCAAGACCAGGTTAGAATAGAAGTATGCGCGACGGCACTCAACCCGAAAATCAAAGTGTTGGCCCCCGTAAGAGACTGGCATTTTACACGCGAGGCCGAAATAGAATACGCGAACAAGCACGGAATACCCGTAAGAGCTACAGCAGCATCACCATACAGCACGGATGATAATCTCTGGGGACGCTCGATTGAATGCGGCCTTCTCGAAGATCCCTGGAACGAACCCCCGGAGGACGCTTACGAGATGACAGCGAATCCCCTTGAAGCTCCTGACACTTCGGAATTTGTAGAGATAGAGTTTGAAGGCGGAATCCCTGCGGCAATTAACGGAGAGAGGATGCACGGCGCAGAATTGATTCTGAAGCTCAACAAGATTGCGGGTCGTCATGGTATCGGGCGTATTGATATGATTGAAGACAGGCTTGTGGGATTCAAGTCCCGTGAAGTTTACGAATGTCCCGGCTCTACGGTGCTTCTTGCGGCTCATCGTGCAATTGAGACTCTGACTCTTGATAAGCAGGTGCTGAAGACGAAACGCGAGCTTGAGGTGAGATTTGCTGAACTGACTTACGAGGGTTACTGGTTCTCGCCGTTGCGCGACGCGATAAACGCATTCATGAATGACACGCAGCGTTATGTGAACGGTGTTGTGAAGATGAGACTCTTCAAGGGTCAGTGCGTAGTTCGTGGACTGAAGACAGCGAAGAGCATTTACCGCCACGATTTGGCGACATACTCGGAGGGTGATACGTTTGATCACTCGGCGGCTGTAGGGTTCATTAACATTTGGGGATTGCCCGTAAGAACATGGACATCAACATGGCCGCGGCAGGATGAGGCAGAAATCCCGATAGAGGCATGAAGCGAACGTAACGGGACATTATACGGAAGAAAATTGTCGGCTTTGATGAATGTCGAGGCCGATTTTTTTGTGCATAGGCATGAAAAAAGCCCCCGTTTTTGTTCGGGAGCTATTAGCCCTTATAGGAAATTCGTAATTTTTTGCTTACAATTAGTCATCGAAATCATAGGAAATATCATCATCATCATTATTATCTTGCCAGTAATCTATTCCATTTTTCTCTTCAAAGATCTCGAACTCAAAATAATCCTCGTACATATCTTTTCCTCCTTTAAATTAAAAGTGCTGAGTTTCAATCCCTTATAGGAACATTCGTAATGACTAAGCGTATTCCAGTGTCTTATATTTTAGGGTTTCAATCCCTTATAGGAACATTCGTAATCGTCGGTATTCGATTGGTACCGCACAGTTGCCGAGTTTCAATCCCTTATAGGAACATTCGTAATGATCCATATGATGAGGGTAGTGAACTAGAAAGTTTCAATCCCTTATAGGAACATTCGTAATTGAAGACCCTTGCCTTGGGAGGGACGGCTTGCTGGTTTCAATCCCTTATAGGAACATTCGTAATGCGGATCTGGCAGCAGCAAGAGAAACTTCAAAGGTTTCAATCCCTTATAGGAACATTCGTAATTCACATGAGGAAAATGAGCTGTATGAAGAAATGGTTTCAATCCCTTATAGGAACATTCGTAATCAAACAGGTGCAGGTCTGGAATGAGCACTCAGAGTTTCAATCCCTTATAGGAACATTCGTAATAAGACGTTGACGAGTCAAACAACATCATTTCCAAACGTTTCAATCCCTTATAGGAACATTCGTAATCCTCTATATACTGCATGATTACTATGTTGTGGATTTTAACACGCTTGCAGGAATTACGCAATATTTCACTCTTCAAACTCATAAATCATCATCAACACTGAGAGCGTATATTATCCTCCGTCCGCACATCTCAGCAAAAACTCAATTTTTCACACCGCAAAAATGCCTTTGATCAGACAGCAAAATTTCCCAAAATATAAACTCTTTCTGCAACAGAATTTATCATCACAAAAAAGTTTAACCATTAAGCGAAGGTAATTATCAGACAATTCTTCCCGCGTCATGCAAAAGTTGCCGCAAATTTATCGTTTTTTGCTGGAAATCTTTTATTCATGGCATTCGACATCATATTTTACACTGTTGGCATCAAGAAACTTCTTCACACTTTCACGCGGAAATTCAGCAGTACAAAAATTTTTTCACGGCCTAATCTATAATAGCTTTCATCATACAAGGGAGTGAAATTCTTGACAGACGAAGAGAAACAGCAGGTACAAAACCTAATCAGCGCACGCACAAAATTACTCACCGAGAAATCAGCAAGGCAGGACGAAGAGATAAAGACTCTCAGCGCAAGCATAATAACTCTTACACGAACGCTCGAATCACGCGAGACCGAAATAGAATCCCTCAGCGAAAAATTGTCGCAGCTTCAGGACGAATTATCACGCGCAAATGAGCAGAATCAGAAATTAGCCGCCCTCGTTCAGTCAGGCTCATCAACAACCGCAAAGCCCGCGAAAATCCCGGAGACTCCGCAGAAGCCGAATTATCTCTTGTCGCTTCTCCGTCAGCATTTCGGGTTAAGCTCATTCAGGCCGGGGCAGGAGGAAATCATTGATGCGTTATTGTCGGGGCGTGATGTCTTCTGCTCAATGCCACAGAATTACGGCAAAAGTATCTGCTACAGACTCCCCGCGCTGTTGATGCCCGGCGTGACCCTCGCTGTTACTCCTGATGAGCCGGACGAGTCATTAATCACTCCTCACTCTGAAATTCTCACAGCCTCAATCACTCCATCAAAACGCCGCGAAATTCTCCGCAAAGTCCGTAACGGAACGTGCAAAATACTTTACGCGACAATTCAGCAGCTTTCAGAGTCAGACTCACTTTCAGCCCTGAAGAAAGCAGAAATTTCTATGACCGCAATAATCTCACGCTGGGGAATCTCTCACAGTCTCGAAAATTTGCCGTCATTCATGGCCTCAATCACAAAAGGAAGAATCACAGCCGGAATTTTCGCGGACTCAACAAGCCCCGCATTACGTCAGGAATTGACGAAACTCGCTGACCTTCACACGCCTCTGAAAATCGTCGCGGGATTTGAGCGTGAAAATGTTGATGTCAAAATCATACGCGCTGAAAACAAGCCGTCAGCACTTAACGAGATATTAGCGCAGAAAGCAGACATTCCCGGAGTGATTTACTGTGCGACTCCTGAGACCGCATACAAGCTCGGCGAAACTCTGAGGGATTTTGACGGACTCAATGACACGCTGTTAATCATGCCGATGATTCTTTACCGTGAAATCAGCCGCAAAGATATTCGCTTCACGGTTCATTACGACATGGCCGACTCACTTGGGAGCTTCTCACAGCAGATAAACATTCTTGCGGACAATCCCAAATCAGAAGCAATTATGCTTTACTCACGTAATGACTTGCGCAACGCCGAGCGTAACATGATCTCATTCTGCCGGAGCGAGAATCCCGGGGAATTTCTGCGTACATATCTCGGAATTGATGAGAGCGTTTCACCCGCGCAAAAACCTGAAGAGCCGTCAATTTCTCCTGATGATGTGCCTGATTTCGATTTCGGAAACGCAAACGAGTCCCAGCGTGAAGCAATCACATCAACAAGTGGGCCATTGCTCATAATCGCCGGACCGGGAACGGGAAAAACTTTTACGCTTGTGCAAAGAGCCGTATTTCTCATCCAGAAGAAACGAGTCAATCCCGAAAATATTATGCTCGCAACTTTCACCGACAAAGCCGCAAACGAGATTGTTACGCGAATAACGCAGGAGCTTTCACGCCGCAACATTCAGGCGGACACGGGCGCAATGTATTCAGGGACATTCCACGCGATATGTGAGAAGATTCTCAAGGAGTACTCAGACTTCACAGGAAGGCGCAAGAATTTCCGGGTGCTTGATGATTTCGGCCATGCTTACGCGATTATGCAGAACATAAAGAGATTTTACGGCATTGCGGGACTCTCTGACGCTCTCACGACAAAAGGGAAATGGGAAAATTCATGCGAGATTCGCGACTGCATTAACACACTTTCGGAGGAACTTGCTGACCCTGAAGAATTAATGCGGGACTCGAATCCTTCTGTGCGTGCCTTAGGCCATGCAATGAAACTTCATGATGAGATTCTTGCGGGGACTAATTCATTAAGCTGGTCTGCAATGCTTGTTGAGACGTATAAACTTCTGCGCGACAATCCCGAAATACTCGCAGACATTCAAGGCCGTGTGAAATACATTATGGTTGACGAGTACCAAGACACGAATTATGTTCAGGAGCAAATAGCGTTGATGATAGCGGGCGACGGGAAAAATATCTGCGCTGCCGGTGATGACGATCAGAGCATATACAGATTCAGGGGTGCTGAAGTCCGTAACATTCTCGAATTTTCCGGGCGTTTCGGAAATAACGAGTGCAAAATAGTGCGTCTCATGCTCAACTACAGAAGCAGGCCGGGGATAATAGATTTCTTCACGTCATGGATGAATGACACGGGGAAATTCTTTGCGTGGGAAAATTTCCGTCACGAAAAGAAACTCGAAGCCTTCAGGCCGGAGGGGAAAATTCCCGCTGTTATGAGACTCGCAGGAATAAATGACAAAAACGAATGGCACGAGAAAATTTTACACCTATTAACAGCCCTCAAAGACTCAGGAAGATTAACCGATTACAGCCAAGCCGCATTTATATTCCGCTCCGTAAAAACTCCTGACGTAAAAGCACTCTCACAATTCCTTGAGGAAAATAACATAAGTGTTTACCTGCCACGTTCAAACATGTTCTTTCAGCGCGGTGAAGTGAAATTTGCGATAGGCTGCATGATTCTAATTTTCCCGGAATACATAAAGGCGTTGGACTCCGGCGCATTCATCTACAACGGAGTCGAACCCCCGAATATCATGTACTATAAATCATGCGTTGAAAGCGTCAGGAAATACATCAACCGCCCGGAATATTCCGCCCTGAAGAAATACATAATCACAAAGCGGAATCATCACGCAAAGCTCACAGGATATACAGGCTATACATACTCCGATATGATTTACGAGCTTTTTGCGTATGAGCCGTTCAAGCACGCGTTAGACAAAGAGATTACAGCACCCGTAAAAGATTTGCGCCCGGCCAGAAACTTGTCGCGCCTCGTTGAGTCAATCCGCCATTACGAGCACAGCTACAACATCAACAACATTCACGCAAAGTACATGAATAATCAGTTCATGATGATGATGAATATATACATGCGCTTCATGCTTGACGAGGGAAGAGACGAATACGAGAACGGAGATGACACAATACCGCCCGGCCATGTCGCATTCATGACTATACATCAGGCAAAAGGGATGGAGTTCCCGATAGTTTTTGCTGACTCATTATGGGCATATCCGCGTGATGATTCAGGCAGCGGGATTATTCAGTACATTTCCAGTAAATATTACAGGAGGCCGGAATTTGAGCCGGAAGACCGCGTAAAATATTTCGATTTCTGGAGGCTGTATTACGTTGCGTTCTCACGCGCCCAGGATTTATTGATACTGACATGTTGCGAGGACAGCAGAACGCCGAGTCAATTCTTTGAGCGTCAGTATAACAGTCTTGAAGACGCTGACGAGTCACTGAAACTCTCAGAGATTGACATAAGCCCGCTGAAAGGTTCAGGGCTGAAGAACACGTATTCATTCACGAAAGACATAATCACATACGAGATTTGCCCGCTGCAATACAAATTTTTCCGTGAGCTTGAGTTTATCCCGGGACGATCCGCAAGCACATTCACAGGGACGTTGATTCATGCAGTGCTTGAGGACATACACAGGGCGGCGATAAATCACGAGGAGGACAAAATTACGGCTGAGAATATTTCCTTATGGTTTACGGAGGAATACGAACATTTGTCGCGGACTGAGCAGGCATATTTGAGCCAGGCGGCGAGGGAAAATGCTTTGTCGCAGATTATGAGCTACGTGAATTACAGGGGAAATGACTGGACATCGATTCGCCGTGCAGAGTATGACGTTAATACGGTGCGTGATGATTATATCCTTGAGGGGAAAATAGATTTGCTCTCAGTGATTGACGGCGAGACAGAGATAACAGACTTCAAGTCAGGCCCGAAACCTAACATAAACATCAGCAGAGACCGCGAGAGGCTCGAAACATACAGAAGGCAGATTTTCGCATATTCATACATGGCCGTGAACGCAACGGGGCTTGACGTGAAAAGAATGAAGATATATTACACTGGAGAAACTTCAGCGAACCCGGAAATAATTTATCCGTATGACTCAGACGAGGCCGAAAAAATAATGAAGGGCTTTGACGAAACCGTAAGCAGAATCATCCGCAAAGATTTCCATGACAAAGCCCATGACCCGGAAATTTGCCGGGAATGCGTATTCAGGTTTTACTGCGGAAGAGCCTAGTAACTGCTTACCTTCCTCATGTCAAATTCTGCCTCGTAAAACACATCATAGCTTGCTACCTGTACTATGTCCTGCTGCTTTACGTGAATCGTTGACTCTGATGTTATCTCAATGTTCATTGATGTGGCCTGCCTGTTAAGTTCGCCGTTGTCCTTGATGAACTCAAAACGCCATTTGTTTTTTCCGGCGTGTGTCATGAGAACGGAGCTGTTTATGTCAGAAGAGACTGTATCACTGTCATATTCGTAGACTTCTTCAATCTGAATCTGATACCTCAAATTGCCGTCCTCATCAATATACGGCACTGAACGAGTCTGATAATCTGTAGTTGTAACTAATACGTACCATTCCTGCTTGCTGTTCTTTATGCTGAGAATGCCACCGTTGTCCTCAAGATAAACATCAGCGAGATTCATTCTTGCCGAGATCATACGCATCTGAATATTGGTGTCGTTGTATCTTAGGCTGATCGTATCAACAGTATCATTCAGCACTGACCATTCACCCGCGAGAACATTCGCAGTGTCATAAGTGTCTGCTGTGTTGTTGGGTATAGTGTCAGATGTCGTATCTGAATTGCTGTCAAGACTCCCGCCACCGCAGCCCGATAACGCAAAAACAAGCACGCACATAGCGAAAAGCATACCCCAAGCACGAATCCTAAACATAATTTTTTCATTCTCCCTTTCGTTTTGAGTGTGAAAATATTATATCAGCGGGAAAATTTCATCAGTCAATAAAAATCTTGTAATCAAAATCTAATGCACTGGACACGTTTTATTACGCAAATATAAAATTAATAATTATCCAAAAAATTTTACGTCAAAGGAGTGCTTTACAGCTCAATGAATGTGTGGCTCATATTATGTATTGCTGCCGGTATTGGCATAGGCTGCTGGGCTAACTGGTACATGAAGAGGATGAAGACAACGCTGTCTGATACGCAGATCGTACTGAAAACGCTCGGAAAACCTATTCACGCAAAAACATTCTCGGTTGAAGATATACGGAACTGGGCATCGCAGTACAAAGAAATCCTGAACAGCGGCGGAAAAGCATTAGCGGCAAAAGTCGATAATGAGACATTCAGCATGATGGTGAACAAACTGCGGAGCGAAGGCTACATGATTGACTTCAATTCACACGAGTACTTCAAGTGCATTCTTCTTGAAATCGCAGATACTTCCGGAACAAAGCGTGAAAGAGTCTTAGTGCATTATGAGAATCTCACGCCGATTCTTGAAGAACTTTTTGAGCGCGGCGGCGGCAAATTTACGTTGGGAGGCTGAAATCTGCTATGTGGTTAATTGGAGGAGTAATACTTGCAGGAATAATCGGGGGAATCGTTTACCTGTTTAATGAAATACAGGAAAAAGATGCACGAATTGATGCCCTCAGTGAGCAGTGCAGAGAAAAGGACTCAGAAATTCAGAGCCTCAATAAAAAATGCAACACTCTCACAGAAGAATGCTGGCAAAGAGATGAAACAATAAAAGCCCTTCGCGATGAGATTGTTTTTCTGAACAATGAGATTATCAATAAATACAATCCTCAATGGCGATTCAGAAATATTTTTGCTGATTTAGCAGATAAAGCACACCGCGTAAATATTAACGACATGTAACATGAAAGGGGATTAAACCGTGTTTACTGCTTTGATTTTAGGTGCAATCGCATCAGGTTTATTTGCTTTCTACAAGCTGGGCAAATTGCTTTGGAGCTGGCTGAAGGAACAAATACGCAAGCAAATTCTTGAGGAAATGGCTCGTCAGGTTCTCGTAATGGAAATCGACAGACTGAAGAAAGAAGCAGAGCTTAACTTGTCATACGATGATGTTGAGAGCGTAATACAGCTTGAACGCGAGGGAAAAACTCATCTTATGGTTGGTCTGGATCGTAACAAAAACATGACGGGAAAAGTTCAACTTATCGAAACCGAAGACGGAGTAGATGATACAGTAGCAATGCACCTCAGGCGCGGCGATGGAATGTTCGTAGCCTGATGAAAATCTATATCTGCCTCCCTGAAAAATTCTTTTCTGCTCAGGGGAAAATACGTTCCTGCTTCCGGGAGAAGCTCAGGAAATTTTACGGACGGCTCAAGGACTCCGATATTGAGTTCTTCACGGGCCGCCCTGATTTTGTTGATGTCTATGTCATGGGCGACTCACGCTCAAACGCTGAAGAAATTATATCTGTCATCGAAAAATGTATCACCGATTCCGCAGGCAGCATTGAGACTCTCAGCAGTCAGCAGATCAACATAAAGCTGAATTACGGCAGCATAAATCCTGATTTCCGTCCTGAACCCTTCACGCAAAAAGACAAAATCACGGACAAGAATCCGGCCTCAGATGATCTCAGAGAGTTTGACTACGAGAGTCTTTCACAAAATTACAGGGCCGAAACTCCGCGCTATTCTCTTGACAGGGTGATACTTCCTGAAGATGTCATGACAAAAATAAAGGAAGCACTTGCTGTAATCGAAACAGAGTCAAAAGTTTTTGATGAATGGGGCTTGCGTAACATCATGCCTTTTGCGACGTGCGCAATGAGTTTTTACGGCCCTCCGGGAACAGGCAAGTCAATGGCGGCTGAAGGAATAGCAGAATCACTCGGCAGGAAAATCATACGAGCTTCATATTCCGACATAACGAGCAAATACAAAGGTCAGGGGCCGAAAATGGCAAAGGCTCTTTTCCTCGCGGCGCAAAAACAAGACGCAGTACTTTTCATCGATGAGTCCGAGTCTCTTCTCGCTAAACGTTCTGAAAGCTCCGGCGATTCATCAGAGGCATCGAACGCAATGAAGAGTCAGCTTCTGATACTTCTTGAAGAATTTAACGGCATCGTAATATTTGCGACAAATCTTCCTCGAATTAATGACCGTGCATTCAACGCAAGACTCATAAGCATAAAATTTTCACTTCCCGAAAAAGACGCAAGAGAAAAAATCTGGGAGCAGCACATAAGGGGCAAAGGCATAAAAATTCCCCTCGCTGATGACGTAAATATATCTGAACTTGCAGAGGAGTATGAATTTTGCGGCCGGGACATAAAGAAGGCTGTCCGTGATGCGTGTGTGAGAACTGCGCTGACAAATAAAAATACCGTGTCTCAAGAAGATTTTGTGATGTCTTGCGAGAAAGTTAAATCCGAAAATGAAGAGCTGAAAAATGCAGAAGACTATTCATCATCAAGCGTACAGTTAAGCGACGGCCTGAAGAAATTAATACAGAAGAAAGCCGCTGAAGCAAAACCAGTTTCATTATCATAATGGCAACAAAAAAGCCTCAGAGTTTTTTTACCCTGAAGCTGTTATATTCGTCATCTTTTGGAGCGGAAGACGGGATTTGAACCCGCGACCCCAACCTTGGCAAGGTTGTGCTCTACCCCTGAGCTACTTCCGCAACTCGTTATTACTGGTGGCGGGACCCAGAATTGAACCGGGGACACATGGATTTTCAGTCCATTGCTCTACCAACTGAGCTATCCCGCCTCGCATTATTCCGTGATTTATGGTTATTGGCGGGGCCGACGAGACTTGAACTCGCGACCTTCGGCGTGACAGGCCGACACTCTAAACCGACTGAGCTACGACCCCGCGTAGTAAATCACTGGTGGGCGAAGCAGGGTTCGAACCTACGACCCCCTGCGTGTAAAGCAGGTGTTCTACCGCTGAACTATCCGCCCTGCTCGAACAACAAGGGGAATTTTACGCCCTATCGTTTTTTCTGTCAAGCATGTATGACTCTATTTCGTCCCAAGTTTTTTTTGCCGCGCCTCCGAGTGTCCTGAAATACGAGTCGCAGTTCTTCATTGAGAGTTTCACGTTTGCGGGTTCAAGGCATTCGCACCAGGCCCGCGACAATTCCGAGTCGTTATGCACGCACATGGCCGCGCCGTATGAGTCCATTCTCTCAGTGTCGGGGAAATCCGTCATACATGGCCCGTGTATAGCAGGCAATCCGAACAACGCAGGCTCAAAAGGATTCTGTCCGCCCTTCTCTACAAGGCTTCCTCCCACAAAAACAGCATCGCTCGCGGCGTAAAGGTCAAAGAGGACTCCTATTCTGTCAACAACAATAATATCTGCTGTGATTTTTCCCGGCTCAATCTGTGAAAGCAGTTCGGCGTGAACGTCATCATACGGCAATGCGGCGGCTATAGTCATCAATGCGCGTTCAGGGTGCCGGGGAACAATCGCGAGCCTTGCGCCGGGGAATTTCCTGCGTGCCATCCTGAAAGCTGAGATCACTATTTCGTCCTCTCCTGCGTGTGTGCTTCCTGCTGTGAATAGCGGCGAATTTCCGTTTTTCAGCCAGCTCCATTTTTCCGGCCCTGTGAATTTTCGCCTGTCTAAAAGCGTGTCTACTTTGCAGTCCCCCGTAACAATAATTTTCTCTGAAGGGACTCCCAGCGCAATGAATTTATCCCTGTCATTGTCGAAACGTACCATTAATTTTTTCAGGCCGTCAAGGAT
This sequence comes from uncultured Fretibacterium sp., assembly GCA_946183145.1. Classification (GTDB taxonomy): domain Bacteria; phylum Synergistota; class Synergistia; order Synergistales; family Aminobacteriaceae; genus JAFUXM01. Next base: position 38,085 of record CAMGZM010000003.1, read on the forward strand.
ACCGCGCCAGAAAAATTTTGTCCGTCTCATTCTCTGAAAACTTTTGTCGGAGAGTCTCCCGTTCGCCAAAAATGCAGGTATGTTACGCGCCTTTAACTGTGTCAGAATTTCCGGCCATAATTCCGTCTCCATTGTGATGTAGATTGCGGGCTTTATCGCGTCAAGAGAGCGTTTCACGAATCGTTTTGTGTCAAACGGGCTGTAGATTATTCTGTCGGCGACTCCTGATAATAATTTCCCGGCCATTTCCCGCCCTGTTGGTGTTACGGTTGAGATTATGCACGGATATGCGCTGCGTGATTTTATCCGGCGTATTAATGAGCTTGCCGATTGAACTTCACCGACTGAGACAGCATGAACCCAAACGGAATTTTCCGGGATATTCTCAACATTCCCGGTTCTCTCTGAGATTTCGCCTTTGTATTTTCGCTTGAGAAGCTGAAGACCTCCGAGCCTGAAGAATACCCCTGATATTAGGCGGTATATTCCCATTCCTGTAATGTGCAAATTGATTCCCCCTTATCATAATTGCAGATGATTTTTCACAACGGCTATTATATATTTGACGCGAAAATTTTTATTGAGGGGGTAATAGTTTATGTTTTGCTTTCAGTGTGAGCAGACTACAAACTGCAAAGGCTGTAAAGGCTCATCGGGCGTTTGCGGGAAATCTGCTATTACATCAGACGCTCAGGACAGACTCACAGGCGCGTTGATCTCTCTTGCTATGTCCGGGAGTGATGACTATGATTTATTCATTGATGGTTTATTCAGCACAGTAACAAACGTAAACTTCAGCGCGGAAAAAGTAAACGCAATCACAAAACGCGCAGGCGCATCATCATATGACATGTCGCGAATCTGGAACGCTGACGAGGATATACGCTCCCTGAAATCGTTAATACTTTTCGGGCTTCGCGGAATGTCGGCATATGCTTACCACGCGAGAATTTTGGGTTACCGTGATGATGATGTCGATGAATTTTTTGTGCGGGGAATGTCAGCGATTGGCCGCGATGATTACGGAATGAATGAGTTATTGCCGCTTGTGCTTGAGACCGGGCGCGTGAACTTAAAGTGCATGGCTCTTCTTGACAAAGCTAATACTGAGTCTTACGGCGTTCCTTCTCCCGTGAAAGTCAGCAGGAGAGTCGACAAAGGCCCGTTCATAGTGATAACCGGCCATGACCTGAAAGACCTTGAAGAATTACTGCGTCAGACTCAGGGAAAAGGGATTAACGTCTACACACATGGCGAAATGCTTCCGGCTCATTCTTACCCTGAGCCGCGGAAATATTCACACCTTAAGGGGAATTTCGGTTCAGCGTGGCAGAATCAGCAAAAAGAATTTGACGGAATCCCCGGCGCATTGCTTTTCACGACAAATTGTCTCATGCCTCCGAAAGAAAGCTATATTGACCGCGTATTTACGTGCGGGCTTGTTGAGTTTGACGGAGTAACACACATTGAAGGCCGCGACTTTTCACCCGTAATCGCAAAAGCAATCGAGTTAGGCGGATATGAGAATGATATACCCGGCGGGACTCTAACAACAGGTTTCGGGCATGGCGCAGTGATGAATGTTGCGGGGAAAATCATCGAGGCTGTGAAGTCTGGTGCAATACGTCATTTCTTTCTTGTTGGAGGGTGCGACGGCGCGAGGGGTGAAAGGAATTATTACCGCGATTTTGTGATGAAGTCTCCGAATGACACAGTGATATTGACTCTTGCGTGCGGTAAATTCAGGTTCAATGATTTGGACTTGGGCGAAATCTGCGGGATTCCTCGTTTGCTTGACATGGGGCAGTGCAATGATGCTTACTCTGCGATTCAGGTTGCTATTGCTCTCTCTGAGGCGTTCAACTGCACGGTGAATGATTTGCCGCTGAGTCTGGTTTTGTCCTGGTATGAGCAGAAGGCCGTGTGTATTTTGCTGACGCTTTTGTCTCTGGGAATCAAGAATATACGTTTGGGGCCGACTTTGCCCGCGTTCATTTCGCCGAATGTGCTGAAGTATCTTGCGGAAAATTTTGGGATTAAGCCCATAACAACGCCGGAAAAAGATTTGCGTGATATTTTAGGCAAGTGAGAAAAGAAAAGGCCGGGAAAAATTCTCCCGGTCTCTTTGATTCTTGTTACTGATTCTTTGCTTCTTCCTGTTTCTTTACTGCTTCAAGTGTTCTGTTGACTGCATAATCTACTGCATACTTTATGATGTCTTCAAGCTCGGAGCGTGTCAGCGTTATAGAAGGCTCTGAATCTTTATGTTTTGTTTCGCGGTATGCGAGCCATATCAAACGGCCAACACTAACAAACATCAGCACGAATGACAACGCGCAGAATGTCATTGACACCTGAATCGCTGTCATATTCCTTCACTCCCTTTAGGCTTGTCGAGATACTCAAGCAGGAACGGACTCAGAATCTTTATGTACGTACCCTTCATGCCAAGACTCCGGCTCTCAATCAATCCCGCGCTTTCAAGTTTGCGAAGTGCATTCACGATTACGCTTCTCGTAACTCCGACTCTGTCAGCAACTCTTGACGCGATTGCGACTCCTTCAGGGCCTTTCAGCTCGGCGATAATATGCTTCATGCTCTCAAGCTCCGAATACGACAGGGCACGCATTGCCATCTGAACACTGAGTCGGCTTCTTGCTGTTTCCTCAAGAATTTTAGCGCGTTCGTTGAGAATCTGAATCCCCGCGAGCATTCCGAGATATTCGGCAAGCAGTATGTCTTCAACGTTGAACGGGAATTTTTCACGCACAAGCATTATCGTAGCGAGTCTTTCTGCACCAGCACCGATAACAGGGACGTACATCAAATGCTTCTGGGGCTTTTCACCGTCGTAATCATCATCGAACAAAGGCGCGTCCTCATCGTGAATTTCTGAATCGCGGCATCTGTTCATCCGTATCACAAACTCATCGGGCATAACTCCATCACGAAAACTTTCGGATAATGCTTTTGACGTGTAATCAGGCAGCCAGTGATAGCCCATCAAACGCCCGGCACTGTCAGCAATGTACACATTTGCGGTCGAGAACTCAGAGAGCATTTGCGCGAGGTGATAATAGTCTAACGGTTCTCCCTCTCTTTTTGCCTGAAATGCCCGGCCGACTCTGCGTGTTTTCTTGAGGAGTTCATTCAGTGCTTCGTCATCTGCTGAAAACGTAAGCATTTTCATCATTCAGACTCAATCCTCCCTAGAGAAGGTATCGCCTTATGTCGCGGTTTTCGACAAGGGACGCAAGTTTTTCCTTCACCATTTCGGCGGTGATTTCGATTTTCGTCTCGGCCATGTCTGAAACGCTGAAGCTGATTTCCTCTAACAGCTGCTCCATCATAGTATGAAGTCTTCTTGCTCCGATGTCTTCCATTTCAGAGTTCATTTTGTGCGCGAGTTTTGCGATTTCCTGAGTCGCCTCGTCCGTGAAAGTCAATTCAGTTCCTTCTGTTGAGATTAACGCCTCGTACTGACGAATCAAACTGTTTTCGGGTTCGGTCAGAATCCTCTGCAAGTTCTCAATCGTAAGCGGCTCAAGCTCGACTCTAATCGGGAATCGCCCCTGCAGTTCGGGGATGAGGTCAGAAGGTTTCACACCGCTGAAAGCCCCGGCGGCAATGAAGAGTATGTGATCCGTTTTCACAGGGCCGTAACGAGTCTGAACTACGGAGCCTTCAACAATCGGCAGCAAATCGCGCTGTACTCCCTCGCGGCTTACGTCAGGGCCGTGAGATGATCCGCCCTTAACCACAACTTTGTCGATCTCGTCAAGGAACACTATCCCGTCTTCCTGCGCAAGCTCTAACGCCTCTTTTGACATTGCGTCTGTGTCGATGAGTTTCTCTGCTTCTTCCTGCTGAAGGATTCGCAGTGCTTCTTTGACTTTCATGCTGCGTTTCTTTGTCTTCTTGGGCATAATTCCGCCTAACATTTCGTTAATGTTTATGCCCATTCCCATAATGTCCATGCCCGGCGCGCCGAAAACTGAAATCGGTGATGCGCTGTCGTTGATCTCTATTTCAACGTCCTTGTCGTCGAGCTTTCCTTCTCTCATCATCTTGAGGAATTTTTTGCGCGTTCGGTTGTTGCGTTCTTCTTCAGCGGCTGCTGCTTCGGGATCTTCCTCTTTGTTGTCATCGTCATCTTTTCCCGAAAATGCTTTCATGAAATCGGGCATTGAGAACTTGCGCTCAGGCTTAGGGAGCATTACATCAAGGAGTCTCTGTTCTGCTTTCTCAAGCGCGGGCTGCTGTACTCCCTCAATCATTTTCTTGCGCACCATTGAGACAGCAAACTCTGTGAGATCCCGTATGATTGTCTCTACGTCCCTTCCCACGTAGCCGACTTCCGTGAACTTTGTAGCCTCGACTTTCACGAACGGAGCATTTGACAGCGTGGCAAGCCTGCGGGCAATCTCAGTTTTTCCGACACCAGTAGGACCGACCATCAAAATATTTTTGGGCATAATCTCATGAGCAATTTCGGGGGGCAATGCGCGCCTTCTAATTCTGTTTCTGAGTGCGATTGCTACGGAGCGTTTTGCTTTGTCCTGACCGACTATGTAGCGGTTAAGGTGTTCGATGATTTTTGCGGGAGTCAATTCGGGATTGAGAGTCTTTTTCTCTGTTGTGATTTCTGTTGTCATTGTTATTCAAGTACCTCGACTATTACATGATTGTTCGTGTAAATGCAAATTTCTGACGCAAGCTCTATTGAACGTCTTGCGATTTCCTCCGGGGTTTTGTCTGTTGACTCGCACAATGCACGGGCCGCCGCAAGCGCATAGCCTGAGCCGGAGCCGATAGATGCCGCGTCCCCTTCAGGCTCAAGGACATCACCCGCGCCGCTTAACAGTAACGTTGTCTCATTGTTCGCCGCTAACATCATAGCTTCAAGCCTGCGTAATGCTTTGTCGAGCCGCCATTCTTTGACGAGTTTCACAGCACCGCGCATTAAGTCGCCCTTCTCCTGCTCCAAGCAGTCCTCGAACTTCTCAAGAAGAGTCATTGCGTCAGCAGTTGAACCCGCGAACCCGGTCAAAATTTTTCCGTCAAGAAGTTTTCTTACCTTTCTTGCGCCCGATTTTATGACCTGTGAGCCTAGAGTCACCTGACCGTCTCCAGCCATCGCGACTCTGTTTCCTCGTCTCACACATACGATTGTTGTACCGTTGAACAGGGTATATCATTCCTTCCGTGAAAATTATTATTGGGAGTGTCTGACTGCATATTATCCCATTTGTATTTATTTTGTGAATATACAGGTTAAATGAAAAATTTGTGCGTATTACTCTGCGTGCAAAAATTGAGGAGATAAGAATCATGACGGACAAAAATTTTCCTGACCCTGAAAAAATTTTCCCCCTTCCGAACTTCAACGCATTAACATACATCAAGCCAACAATAACGAGAGCAAATATTATTGCCGGGGATTTCTCGTATTATGCCGGGCGTGATTTCGAGTCGCGTGTTACACATCACTATGAATTTATCGGGGACAAATTGATTATCGGGAAATTCTGCCAGATTGGAGCGGGAGTCGAGTTTGTGATGAACGGCGCGAATCATCAAATGAACTGCGCGACAACATTCCCGTTCTACATTTTCGGGGGCTGGAATCAGAATCCCCCGGCCATGTCCGATTTGCCGCTGAAGGGTGATACAGTCATCGGAAATGATGTGTGGATCGGCCAGAACGTAACGATTCTTCCGGGCGTTAATGTCGGTGACGGAGTCATTATCGGCCTGAACAGCACAGTAACTCATGACATACCGCCGTATACAATCGCCGCCGGAAATCCTGCAAGAGTCATACGCAAAAGATTCGACGATGAATTAACCGGGCTTTTGCTGACTCTCAGATGGTGGGACAAAAACACAGACGAGATTCAGAGGCTCATACCGATTATCACGTGTTCAGATTTGGAGAATGTGAAACGCAAGCTGAAAATTTATCTTGCTGCTGATTGTTTATCTCAGTAATTTTCGGTATAATTTGTGTCATCCATTTTACGGAGGTATACAACCTATGAAGAAATTTATTCTCATGATTTCCCTCGCGTTAATCATCAATTGTGCGGTTCCTGCAAATGCTTCATCATTGCTTTACACGTTTTCTTCCGCCGACATGACCGCGGCTAATGCGTTTCAGGAAGAAATAGCGCGTTAATTCACGGAATATATTTTGGGGGCGATAGGGATTTGTTTCCTTGTCGCCTCAATTTTTTTTGCGAAACACATCATGACACGCCTGAAAATAATCATGACAATAATGATTGTTTCTGTGCAAATTATTTCCGCGATTCTCGTTCATTTCTTGAAGTAAAATTACTATGCTATAATTCTCGCCGTAAAAGCACTAACAGCAAACTATTACTCTAATATGAGACGGCTCTTCGTGAGTCGGGGATGCGTGCTTTGACATACTAAAGGCGCAAACAGCAAACTTCCTTATATGCACTGTAAATGCAAAAACACTGCGCCTTGTTTTTATCTCAGGAGGAAATATTATGCTTGACGAACTCAAACACGAAGCTAATTACACCCTCACAGAAAATCTTGCACTGACTCACAAATCAACGTTATCACACTGTCTTGACCTTTTCGCAGCAATCGGAGCATTACGAAATTCACAGCCTCACAAAATACGGCAGCGATTCATGAGAGCATTCGCAGAAAATCCCGACATGGCCGCAAAGATAGCATTTTACGCCCGCGACATCAGAGCAGGACTCGGAGAGCGCAGAACTTTCCGCATAATTCTCGAATGGCTCGCGCAAAATTCCCCGTCAACCGTCAGCAAAAATATATCTCTCATTCCAGAATACGGACGATTTGATGACCTTCTGACTCTCATCGGGACTCCCTGTGAACAGTCAGCAATAGACGCAATATCATCACAGCTCAAAGAAGACTCTAATTCCGACTTTCCTTCTCTCCTCGCTAAATGGCTTCCGTCAATCAACGCTTCAAGTTATGAGACGAGGCAAAAAGCTGTAACGCTCGCAAAAGGACTCGGACTCAGTCTCAAAGATTACCGAAAGACTCTCACGAATTTACGCGCAAGACTCAAAATCATCGAGAACAATTTACGGACAAAAGATTACACGTTCGACTATTCACATCAGCCGTCAAAAGCAATGCTGAAATACCGGCAGGCCTTCATACGCAATGACGGTGAAAGATATTCTGCGTTCCTTCATGACGTTTCAGAGGGGAAATCACAGCTTCATACGGGGACTCTTGCGCCCTATGACGTAATCATGCCCATATTCACGCGGGGAATGATTGACGATGACGAACGCAAAGCACTCAATGTTACGTGGAACGCTCTGGAAGATTTCACGAGGGGGGAAAATGCTCTTGTTGTTGCTGACGGTTCCGGCTCAATGTACGGAGGATATACGGTTTACCCGATTGCTGTTGCTGTGTCATTGGGGATATATTTTGCAGAACATTGCAAGGGCGAATATCACAATCACTTCATCACTTTTTCTGCGACTCCTCAGCTTGTTGAAATAAAAGGCTCTGACATTTTCGAGAAAGTGAATTACTGCGCTACATTCAACGAGGCCGCAAACACAAACATTCAGGCAGTCTTTGAGCTGATACTCAACACAGCGGTGAAGCACAAAATCCCTCAGTCAGAAATGCCGTCAACTATCTACATAATTTCCGACATGGAATTTGACGAATGCACTGATGACTCGGCCATGACGAATTTCGATCACGCCAAGAAAATTTTTGCTGAGAATGGCTACACATTGCCGCAAATTGTATTCTGGAACGTTGACAGCCGCAACACTCAACAGCCCGTAACAATGAATGAGCAGGGAGTAATTTTAGTGAGCGGATTGTCGCCGAGAGTCTTTGCGATGATAAAGAGCGGTAATCTTTCACCCTATTCATTCATGCTTGAAGTGTTAAGCTCAGAGCGTTACGCAAAAATCACAGCATAAAATATAATTCTCCCTGATTTTATTTGTGTCAGGGGGAATGCTTTACGTAAGCCACCTCACGGCTAAAGGCGGAGGCTTTCAGAGAAGTATGGTACACGGCCTAACGTCTGAGCTTGATACTTCCACCTCAGAATACCCTTATTCTCTGGGGCGTGCTTACTCGCCTCTATACGGTAAAGGCTTTTACACCTTATCCGCTTACTTTTTTATGGCTTACTCCCATCGCTGTTTTTGGCAATTTTTATGCGATGCGAAAATCGCAAAGGCTACATGCCCACCTAGAACGGCTCAAAGACCGTTGTGTATTTTATCCATCCTAATTTTACTCAGAACGCCCATTTAAAATGTGTTAATATTGTAAAAAAGAAAGGGGAAAAAGTAAAGCAGCGCACTTCCTCCACATAGCTAAAGCTAGGGGTATCCGTGCGGGCTTTTTGATGAATCAATTTGCCCTCAAAGGTAATATTCTCTTCACGCCGAACAAAGACGAAATAAAATTTTTCCCAAACGCTTATGTGATTTGCCGCCTTGATACTTGCCAGGGCGTATATATGACTCTGCCTGATGAGCTGATAAATATTCCTGTGATTGATTACGGTGACTCGCTGATTGTTCCGGGAATGACTGACCTTCATATTCACGCGCCGCAATATTCTTTCAGGGGGACGGGCATGGACTGCGAGCTTCTTGAATGGCTCAACAAATATGCGTTCACTGAGGAGGCAAAATACGCTGATACAGATTACGCCGAACGCGCTTACGGGATATTCGCTGACAGCATGAAGAAGAGCGCAACGACTCGCGCCGTGATTTTCGGGACGATTCACAGGGAAGCAACGTTAATCTTGATGGACTTGATAGAGGCCGCCGGGATTGTCAGCTACGTCGGCAAAGTGAACATGGACAGGAACGCCCCCGATGACCTTCGTGAATCTTCTGCTGTTGAGACACTGAAATTCATTCGTGATTCTGCGCAAAGAAAATATCATCTCACAATGCCGATCATCACACCGCGATTTATTCCGGGCTGCTCAAATTCTCTGCTTGATGGGCTGTCAGAGATCCGCAGGGCTTATGATTTGCCTGTTCAGTCTCATCTTTCAGAAAATCCCGGAGAAATTGAGCTTGTGAAAAAATTAATGCCTGAAGCTGAATTTTACGGAGATGCTTACGACCGTTACGGCTTGTTCGGAAGGGAAGCAAAAACTGTAATGGCTCACTGCGTTTACTCGTCAGACGCTGAGGCAGAGCGAATCCGCAAAAATGGCGTGTGGGTTGCTCACTGCCCTAACTCAAACATGAATCTTGCTTCAGGAATCGCACCAATCCGCAAATATATTGACGCAGGAATCCGGGTCGGACTTGGGAGTGATGTTGCTGGCGGACAAACTGAGTCAATTTTCTGCGCAATCACTGACGCAATACAGGTGTCAAAATTGTATTGGTGGTATATAGACTCTTCTGCAAAGCCTCTTTCTTTTTCTGAAAGTTTCTATCTTGCGACAAAGGGCGGAGGATCATTTTTCGGGAATGCAGGCAGCTTTGAAGCGGGCTTTGAGTTTGACGCAATTGTGCTTGATGACTCTATCATTCCTCATCCGCAAATGCTCCCGCTTCCCGAAAGACTCGAACGCGCAATTTATCTCGGTCTCGACAAAAATGGAATAACCGCAAAATACGTTAGAGGCAAAAAATATACGCGAAAATTACGGCATAAAGTATAATTCCTCCTGATTCAAAATTAAGTCAGGAGGTTTTTTGTACATGAAGAAATTTTTTGCGTTTATCCTCTTCATGTTCCTTTTCGTTTCACCCTCGTTAGCCGATGAAGCAATCCCCGGTGATGTCATTGTCGTACTGCGTAACACATCGGGAGTCCGAATCAGTTCGGCAAATTCGGCAATGAGCGTTGAGAATCTTTCAGCCGTAAAATCATTCGCGCAGTCAGCAAATGTAAACGTCGTGAAAACTTATGACGCACTCTCAGAGGTCAGCAATAATATTTTCATGCTCGTTCACTCTGACACAAAGAATGAGAATGACCTTCTCCGCGAGATCAGGCAGAACCCGAATGTTGTTGCGGCCTCGCTGAACAGAGTCGTACACCTTTGCGCCGATGAAAGAATCCCGAATGACCCGGAATATTATCGACTCTGGGGAATGGAAGCCATCAACGCGCCAAAAGTCTGGAACATGTCAACAGGCTCTGAAGATGTCTATGTTGCTGTGATAGATTCGGGAGTCGATTTTGAGCATGAAGACCTGAAGGACAATTTTTCGCGCGAGTACAGCAGGAATTTTGTGGGAATGGACACCAGCGGATATGATCCCAACAATTACGGAGACGCGAACGATCACGGGACTCACGTTTCAGGAACGATTGCGGCTGTCGGCAACAACGGAGTCGGCGTTGCGGGCGTAAACTGGAAGGCAAAAATTATCTCGCTCAGAGTTTTTGACGCAAGCGGGAGAAGTACAAATGCCGCTTTCGTAACGGCAATAAATCACATTACCGGCCTTCTTGCGAGCAATCCCGGACTCAATGTCGCAGCGGTTAATATGTCGATTGGAGGTTTCTCGCCTTTATCACCGTCCGAAGCAATCGCACAGCATGATCCCCAATATCTCGCGCTTCAGGCACTGAGCAGCCTCAACAGGACAGTGATTTGTGTCGCGGCAGGAAATGAGAACATAGAAGTCGGCGCACCTGTCATGAACACAACATACCTTTCTGGCAGCATTAGTAACCGAAAAGGATCGTACTGTTACCCTGCAGGTTACCCGGGCATTGAGAATATGATTGTTGTTGCGGCTTCAGGTTATACGCTTCAGCGGGCTTCATACAGCAATTACAGCAGTCATTATGTACACGTTGCGGCACCGGGCGGAGATGTTGACAGACAAAATCTTAGCCAGCCGATAAACGGATGGATATACAGCACTATACGCGCTCATGATGCGGAAAATTCCACGATATATGAAAGAGAGCTTATTAAGCTGGAAAATTCTAAGCGGACTTCATTTTACGGTGATCTGCTGGGTACTTCTATGGCGACTCCTCATGTTACAGGTGCTGTGGCTCTCCTCAAATCCATTTTCCCAAGCGCAACACCTTCACAGATAAAGGCCGCAATTCTCGGAGGCGCGAACGGTGATTATCTCCGCGACAACAACACTTCAATGTACGGACTTCTTGACATTCGCGGGGCTGCTGACTTCTTAGCCGCTTCTCTCGGTGAAAACAATCCCCCGAAAATCTCAGCTCACGAACTCCATAACGCAACCGCAAAACAGTTCTACAAGTTCGAGCTTAAAGCCTCAGGAACAGAGCCTATAACATGGAGCGTTGAAGGGAATCTCCCGGAAGGTCTCAGCCTCGACAAGAACGGAAATATTACAGGCGTTACGGAAAAAGAAGGAGTATATGAATTTGTCATCAACGCTGAAAACGATTACGGCCATGACTCAATGATATACACTGTAAGCGTTGACAAAGGAATTGCCCCCGTCATAAGCATGGACAGCGATATAAATTACTCCATGATTAGCGCGGATTACTCTTTCCCCGTCAACATCAGCGAGGGAAGCTGGCCAGTCATCTACAGCATAGAAAGCTCTGACATGCCTTCAGGGTTCGGGCTTTCAATCGATAAAATGGGCTATGTGAACTTCAAGCCGACTAAGGAAGGAACGTATCACTTGACGCTCAAAGCTCAGAATTACGCCGGGCAAGACAGCAAATCTTTCACCGTAACAGTTGAGACACCAAAAATCCCGTCAATCGAGTCAAAAGACCTCAAGTCAGGCATAAAGGGTGTGCGTTACGCTGTTTCGAGTGAGGCCGATTATGTATTGAGGCAAATAGAGGATACTATAACCGCTGAAGGAGCCGTGCCAATGTCATGGGATATAACCGGGCTTCCTGAAGGATTAGAGTTCGGGAAAGAAACCGTATACGACAACAACGGACATTCACACAAAGAAACCGTAACGATTGGGGGTCATGCAAAAGAAGCCGGGAGCTTTGATGTTCATGTTACAGTCTCAAACAAATTCGGGACTGCAAGCAGGGATTTCATGATTGAGATTGTGGATCGTCCTCCGTCTTTCATGTTGTCAAGCGAAAATAAAAGTATGCAGAAAGGCTATTACACAGCCAGCACTACTTGGGCTATAGGAAGCTCGCCGATAATTTTCACGGTTGAAGGTACTCTGCCAAAAGGAATAGCCGTTAAGAGCAATGATAATTTTGCGTTCTTCTACGGAACTCCGACAGAAACAGGGACATTTAACGCAACTGTTTACGCCTCGAATGACTTGGGAAGAGCAAGCCAAGATGTAACATTCATCGTAAGAGAACCTGCCGTAATCACAACAAACTTTCTTCCCGACGCTCTGAAGGGTGAAGAGTACAGCTTCAAATTCTCATCGTTCACTGGCACACCGCTTTCATGGGATAAAACGGAAGATTCGACTCTTCCTCCCGGCATGACGCTTTCACGTTCAGGCGACCTCAGCGGCATTCCCACAGAGGCCGGGAAATTCCTCATCACAATAGACGCAAAGGCTCTCGACTCATCAACAAATCATCACACGAGAAGCTACACTCTGACAGTTAGAGACCGACCGGCAATAATCACATCAAGCCTTCCCAACGGCACAATGAATACCCCGTATAACATGATTACGCTTAGTGCTGACGGTACAGCCCCAATAATGTGGAGCGTCTCAAGCGGTGATTTCCCCAACGGTTTAACGCTCGCTTCAAACGGATATATTTTCGGAACGCCGACAAAATCCGGGGTATTCGCATTCACATTGAGAGCCGCAAACGGAGTCGTATACGGCGAAAAATCATACACTGTGAATATTGCCTCTGACGGTTCAGAAAGTCATGATGTAAAACCCGAAAGCCACGACGTAAAGCCCGAAAGCCACGACGTGAAACCCGAAAGCCATGATGTGAAACCCGCAGCGACAATCACGACAGGAAGCGCGCGCGGAATCTCATCGCTCACAATCGGAGAGTCAGCAGCTATTCTCAGCGAGGGCGGAATAATCGGGGCTGTTCTTCCTGAGATAAGAGTCAGCGTTTCGGAATACTACACGTATAACAGCGTTGATATTTTTGCGAACATTAAACTTTCCGATGACGTTCCAGCAGGTTACACGCTCAAATGGCATCCGTTCACGCGGTCAATGACAGGCTCAACAGTCGAAGCCTCAGAAGGTGAAAGCGAGTCAGGAGTATTTTACGACTCAGAAGGCAACGTAATTACGGACGTTCCTGCAAACAAAACCGTGAATGTCTCATCATGGCTTGAGGCCGGGAAAACTTATGCGCCTGTGATTTCAGCAGTCAGCAAAAACCCCGGCGAGGTCGGAACAAGCTCATCAAGCGGAGGCTGTAATCTCGGAATAATCGGTCTTGCGTTTTTCGGAATGATTGCGGTGAAAATATATTCGCGCAAGAAGTAAACGATAGCAGAATCACTTAGTCTTTTATCCGCAAATAGCAGTATAATTCCTCCTGATACAATCCCGCATCAGGAGGTTTTTTTTACGTAATGAAGAAAGTATTTGCCGTATTATTCTTCATGTCATTCTTGATTTCTGAATCGTCAGCAGCGGATTCAGTTTCAGGTGATGTGATTGTAGTACTCAGGAACGACTCAGGAGTCCGAATAAATTCCGTGAAAACTTCAGGAGGAGTCAAATCTCTTTCAGCCGTAAAATCATTCGCGGCCTCGTATAATGTGAAAGTCGTTGAAACTTTTGACTCTCTTTCGGACAAAGCCAACAAAATTTTTATGGTTGTTCACTCCGACAAAGAGAATGAAAATGAACTCTTGCGGAAAATCAAAGCCCGCCCGGATGTAATATCTGCGTCGCTTAATCATATATACACGCTTAACCTTCCCGAAACCCCGAACGACTCAGAGTATTTCCGATTGTGGGGAATGGAGGCCATAAACGCGCCAAAAGCATGGAGCATTTCAACGGGTTCTGATGATGTGTATGTTGCTGTCGTTGATTCGGGAATAGATTACAATCACCCGGACTTGAAAGACAATTTCTCGCACGAATACAGCAAAAACTTTCTCGGCCATGCGGGAGCGAATTATGACCCTTCAGCGTATTATGACGAGCGCGGACACGGGACTCACGTAGCAGGAACGATAGCGGGAGTCGGGAATAACGCTCAGGGAGTCGCAGGTGTAAACTGGCGGGCAAAAGTATTCTCAGTAAGGATTCTCGACAAGAACGGACGCGGAACAGAGGCGGATATTATTGCGGCCTTCAACTACATATCGGGACTCCTCGCAAAGGACTCAAAGCTCAATCTTGCGGCGGTGAATTTTTCTGTCGGAGGTTACATCACTGACTCGCCTGAACAATTAATCACGGACAATGATCCAACGTGGCTGGCCGTAAAACTTCTCAGTGATATAGGCAGGACTCTCATATGCGCCGCGGCGGGAAATGAGGATAACGACATAGGCAGGCCGACAGAGTCAACAACATCAAGCTGGCTCAAGGGAAGTTACGCGCAAATAGGCTCTTACTTGGGAGTCGACAATATGATAGTTGTGGCAGCTGCTAATCGATATTTATCGAAGGCATCTTTCAGCAACTACAGCCGGAAATATGTCGACATTGCCGCGCCGGGCATGAACATTTTCAGCACGCTTCCTCTTACGCTCTCGAATGACACGGGATATGCGGTGCTTCCGAGAGTATATCCTTACGCTTCAAATTCAGGCACATCAATGGCAGCTCCTCATGTGGCGGGCTCTGCTGCTCTCCTCAAGGCAATTTTCCCGAAAGCTACAGCGAGTCAGATTAAGGCGGCGATTCTCGGAGGGGCGAACGCGGATTACTGCCGGGACGACGGTACATCAGCATACGGACTGTTAGACTTAACGGGCGCGATAAACTTCATGGCCGCAATGATGTCTGATGATATGCCCCCGGTAATCAGCGATGCGAATCCCCCGGAAGGAGTCGTGAACCAGCGTTACAAGACAGAGTTTTACGCTTCAGGGACTCAGCCCGTAACAGTTGCTGTTGACGGAGCATTGCCGGAAGGACTCACGTTTGACGGCGTGAAAATCTCAGGCACTCCGAAAGAGTCAGGCTCATTCCCCTTCACTGTAACAGCCTCAAACAATTACGGCAAAAGCTCCCTTGCTTTGACTCTCGTAATATCTCCTCAGGAAGCACCCGTTATTCTCAGGTCTGATGATATGACTCCCGCTTACATTAGCAGTGATTACAGGGCTGATATTAATACATCGGCGGGAGACTGGCCAATGAAATGGAGCATCGCAAACGGAGATTACCCGGCTAATTTCAGCGTGAAAATAGACGAGGACAGCGGGGTATTGAGCTTCAAGCCGACAAAGGCAGGGACATATTCATTCCCCGTAACAGTCTCGAATGACTCAGGCTCTGACAGTTACACGTTCAAGATTACTGTGAATGAAGCAAAAGCAGCGGAAATATCAGAGACAAACAAGCATAATATTGCGCTCGGACGGCCCGTCAGCGTGAAATACAGCTCGGAAGACAAAGATTTTTATGATGATGACATAAGCATTATCGCGCTCGGAACAAAGCCGCTCTCTTGGGACATTAAGAATCTGCCGAAAGGAATCGGATTCAGCATTGCGAATAAGCCTCTTGACCCGATAAAGCAGACGCTGACTCTCACAGGAAGAGCAGAAGAGTCCGGGGATTTTCACGTGATTGTTACTGTCTCGAATGACTGGGGAGCCGAAAGCACTGACTTGAACATTACGGTTGAAGATTCTGCGCCGGTATTCACAAGCATGTTTAATACACTCAGGAGTCTTGAGAAGGATACGGAAATTTCGTTCAATGTTCCTGTTTACGGAAGCGCGCCGATGACTTTCACCGTGAGCGGAGATCTGCCGGAAGGGACTAAAATTCGTTACGAGGACTGCACGCCGATAATTTGCGGGAAGCCGACAAAGAACGGGCATTACGTTTTCACAATCACAGCGGAAAATTCAGCCGGAAAAGATGAACGCACATTTGATTCATACGTTCATGACCCGTCAGCAATAATCACTCACTTTCTGCCCGATGCCGTGAAGGGAGTCTCATATGACGCAAAAATAAATCTCCGAAGCGACATCAATATGAAATGGGCAATATTCTTAGCAGATGAATCACTTAACCTGAAAATTTCGCAGGCTGGAGATCTTACGGCTTTTCCGACAAAAGAAGGTCAGTTCAGGTTTACAGTGCAGGCAGAATCGCCCGACATAAGCGCAGACTCAGAGGTTGTTTACTCGCTTACAGTCAGAGCCGCGCCCGTCATAAAAACTTCAAGCCTTCCGAACGGGAGAGTCAGCACTGAATACACATCAACGATTCTCAGCGCAGACGGCACAGCCCCGTTAACATGGAGCGTCTCAGAAGGAGTTTTGCCGGGAGGACTCTCACTCTCACAGAACGGATATATTTACGGAACGCCGAAAGAGTCAGGGACATTCATATTCACGATTGACGCAGAGAACAAAGCCGGCCATGACACGCGAACATTCACGATAAACATCACAGGAGGTTCAACGCCTTCAAAGCCTGAAAGCGGTGATGTGCCTATCGACCCCGAAAGCGGCGACATTCCCCCGGCACCTGAAAGCCATGACACTCCCGCGCCGAAAACTGTTATAATCTCAGAGGGAAAACCGCGCGACATTTCATCGCTCACAATCGGGGAGCTTGCCTCAATCACGAATGCTGACGGAGTTATAGCGGCTATACTTCCTGAGATAAGCACAAACCTTGAGGGCTTCTACACGTCAGAAAGCATTGACTGTTTTGCGAACGTGAAAATTTCTGCTGATGTCCCGGCAGGCTGGACTCTGGTCTGGAATCCTTTTGCCCGGACGACTTCAAGCGCGTTGTCGGTGAAAGATGCGGCGGATGACAATGTTCAGTTCACGGACTCAGACGGCCACATAACAATCACAGTCCCTGAGAATCATATCGTGAACGTTTCCGCGTGGCTCGATGCTGATACGCTTTATGCCCCGGTTATTTCTGCGACTGAACACAAAGAAGACCCAGAAGGAGTCCCGTCAGCGAGTTCGGGAGGATGCAATTTCTTTTCGCTGAGTCTCGCGCTGATTGCTCCGTTGTTTTTTGTGAAGATGAGAAAACTTTAAGGATTATTCTTTTTCCCCCTTTGCTTTTACGGCGGAGGGGATTTTTTTTGCATAAAATACTTAATAACGAGTATAATTTTCACATCGCACAATCAATATTGACAGGGAGGAATCTATATCATCATGAGAAAAGCATTAACAGTGTTTTTTCTCTTGGCTTTCATGGTATCGGCTTCATTTGCGGCTGACTATGTGCCGGGAGATGTTATTGTCGTTCTCCGTAACGATTCGGGCGTGAACATAGGCTCTGTAGCTTCATCATCAGGAGGCGTGAAGAGTCTTTCATCCGTTCAGTCATTCGCGCAGTCTTCAAATGTCAGCGTCAAGAAAACTTTTGATGCTCTGTCTGATCTCAGCAACAGTATTTTCATGGTAGTGCATTCCGACAATGAGGACGCAAAATCACTTCTTCGGAAAATCTCATCAAATCCCAATGTCCTCGCGGCTTCACTGAACACTATTTATCACATTGAAGCGGTGTCAAAAGATCTCGGAACAGTCCCGGAAGACAAAGAATATCACCGTCTTTGGGGAATGGAGGCAATAAACGCCCCTTACGCGTGGAACTACAGCAAGGGATCTGACAACGTATATGTAGCAGTTGTTGACTCAGGAATCGACTACGAACACCCCGACATAGCGGACAACTTTGCGGCCGATTACAGCATGAATTTTGTCTCAGGAACAAATTACACGGAGGCATCATATTACGACGAAAACAATCACGGGACTCATGTTGCCGGGACAATCGGCGCGGTTGGCGATAACGGAATCGGAGTCGCGGGAGTGAACTGGAACGTGAAACTTATCTCCGTAAGAGTCATCGGTGCTGACGGAAGAGGAAACGGGCAGACTTTGCTTGCCGGCATGAACTATGTAGCGAGTCTCCTCAAGACATACCCGGACATGAAACTTGCGGCCATGAACTACTCAATCGGCGGAGGCTGGTTCTACACTCCTGAAGAAATCATCACGGAGAATCACCCGCAGTACTTAGCGTTGAAGGCAATCAGCGACACTAACAGGACAGTGATTTGCGTTGCGGCGGGAAATTCATCGACAGAAGTCGGCGCGCCTGTCTTTTACGCAAACTTCAACACAATAGCTCAAGGCACTTACGCTTATCCGGCATCATTCAGGGGAATCGACAACATGATAGTTGTAGCTGCGGCGAAATCTGACATGACCCGCGCGAGCTTCAGCAACTACAGCGGAAAATACGTAGATATTGCGGCTCCGGGACAAGGCATTTACAGCACGGTAGCACAGGACAACAAGATAGATCTCGGATATGACAAAGTTACGAGGAATTACCCGTATGCTATGATGAGCGGCACATCAATGGCGGCACCTCACGTTACAGGCGCGGCGGCACTGCTGAAATCTCTTTACCCGAACGCAACCGCAAGCCAGATTAAAGCGTCAATTGTCGGCGGCGCAAACGGCTCTGTACTCCGCGACGACGGTACATCAATGTACGGAATGTTAGACATCAGGGGCGCGATTGACTACATGAACGGGAGATTATACGAGAGCGCGACCCCGGAAATTTCAGACGCTAATCCCCCTGAAGGAGTCGTGAATCAGTCCTACAGCTTCAAGTTTTACGCTTCAGGCTCAGAGCCTATAACGTGGTCTCTTGATGGTGAACTCCCTGAAGGCTTGAGCTTCGACAACGGCAAAATCACCGGCACACCATCAGCAGAAGGAAGCAAAACTATATTTGTTACGGCTGAGAATGAATACGGCTATGATTCGGCAGCGTACACGATAAAAATCAACAAGGGAATCCGCCCCGTGATAATTCATGACGTTGAAATACAGCCTGTGCATGTAGGCTCATCGTGGGACATGTATTTAAACCTCAGCCAAGGAACATGGCCGTTCACATGGGAGATAACGAACAGCGCGGATATAGTTGCGGACGGTTCAGCAGTCTCAATCGACAAATCATCAGGATACATTGAGTTTATACCGCAAAAGCTGAAGACGTACAAAATCACCGTGAAAGTCTCAAACTCAGAAGGGCAGGACTCCATAAATCTTAATGTCCCGTCAACATACGGAGGAATCCCGGAGATCGAAGACAAGACTCTGAAGAATGCCATTACAGGAAACATCTACGGAATCGCGCTGCCTTCAGATTTCCCGTCATCACATGACATTGCGCCCGGAAACATGTCATACGGCGACACAATAGCAATCGACAGCATATCAGACTACACATACTCAATAACCTTGCCTTCAGGTTATAGGAACTGGATACCAGGATCAAGAGACATTTTTGGCGAGTATGTATTAGGCATTCTTCCTCCGGGATTAACAGCTGAGAAAACTTCAGACGGTATTTATCTCAGCGGGACTCCAACATCACCGGATCAATATCGTTTTGCTGTAGAGGTAACAAACAGAATCGGCACAGCAACAAGGGACTTCAGGATTACGGTAGAAGATGCCGCGCCGTCATTCCTCGCAGACACATACGAGATGACATACGAGAAGGGCGTTCATATGGACTTGAGGATTCCTGTTCTCGGCACTCCTGAAGTTTCATTCAGATGCGCGGGAGCTTTCCCCGAAAATGTGAGCTTCACGGAAGAAGATTTGACCGCAGTATTCACAGGAAGCCCGACAAAAACAGGAACATACAGCGCAGTTCTCACGGCAAGCAACATATACGGGACGGCAAACGCAAACGTCATAATCACCGTAGTAGAACCCGCAGAAATCACAACAAGCAAACTTCCTGAGGCTGTGAAAGGCGAAATCTACAAATTCACGTTCACTTCACTGAATGAAGTAGAGCTTTCATGGAGCGTAAACGGTGATGCGCTTTCTGATACTGGTCTGATTCTGTCATCATGGGGCGAATTGTCCGGCATTCCGACAAAAGCGGGGGATTACAGGTTTACGGTTACGGCTTCTGCTATAGACGGCTCAGGACTTAGCGACTCAAAAACTTACCTGCTCAGAATCCTCGACAAGCCGTCAATAACAAGCGAGTCGACTCTTCATTCCGGCGTAATAAATACTGTCTACGAACCCGCACAGCTTGAGTACAGCGGAACAGCCCCGGTATACTGGACTCTGACAGAAGGGAATCTCCCCGCCGGACTCGATATGACAACAAACGGCTGTATTCACGGAACACCTACAGAGGCCGGGACATTCAGCTTCACAGCAAGAGCCGCAAACACAGCGGGATATGACTCAAAGTCATTCATGTTCTCGATAACTGACGGAACAATCCCCGTAACACCTCCGACTCCTGGCAGCACAGACAGCCCTGACGCACCCGTGAATCCCCCGGCAGAAGTGAGTCCCGACAAACCGGTAGGCCCTCAAATCAGGCAGGGAAGGCCGCGCAGTTTTTCAGCACTGACAGACAGCGAGCGCGAAATACTTTCACAGGAAAGAGGCTATATTGTCGCAATACTCCCTGAGATTAGCGTTGATGTATCAGGCGTGTATTCTTTCGACAGCGTTGACTCATTCGCAAACGTAAATTCATCGCCCGATGTACCCGCAGGAGCTTTGCTAGTGTGGCACTCATTCAGGCGGAACATTTCAGAGACTCCCGGAGCGTCATCATCTGCGCTTGACGTGAGAATTTTGGCTGACGAAAGCACATCAGAAACTTCTGAAAGCCCCGCGATTTTCTACGACACAGAAGGAAATGTGATTGACTCACTCCCCGAAAACAAAATCCTGAACATCTCAGCATATCTTGAAGCAGGAATAACATACGCGCCAGTAATTTCAGCCGTAACCAGCACAGCAAGCCAGGACACTACGACAACGAGCCAGGACTCAACCGTAACACCTGTAACAAGCTCAGATTCAACTGTAACGCCTACAACGAGTTCTGACACAACCGTAACACCTGTAACGAGTTCTGATACGACAGTAACACCAACGACGAGTCCCGACAAAACTATAACGCCTGACACGCCCGTAACACCAACTGTAACGCTTGGGAATCCGCGAACAACATCATCACTAATGCTTAACGAACGAGCAGTAATAGCGCAGGAAAATGGACTAATCGCGGCCATGCTCCCGGAGATAAGCGTAAACGTTTCGGGAATTTACACGTACGATAATGCAGATGTTTTTGCGAACGTTGAATTATCCTCAAACATTCCTGTGGGCTATGCGCTCGTGTGGCATCCGTTCGTACATACGTCAATAGGAAGCTACGTTGAAGCGTCTGACAGCGATACAGATCAGGCGACTTTCTATGACAGTGAAGGCAATGTGATTTACACCGTCCCTTCAAACAGGACTGTGAATATCTCGGCATACCTTGAGGCCGGGAAAGTTTACGCGCCTGTTGTTGCGGCTGTGAGCGGAGGAGGAGATACGGGGGCGCATTCAAGCTCAGGCGGAGGCGGCTGCGAATTTGGACTCTCTGCTCTCGCATTGATTCTTTGCGCTGTAATCTTCAGGAAAAATTCACGTTAAGGATTTAGAATCTCCCCTGTGATTTTTGTCGCGGGGGATTTTTTTGTCCCGAAAAATTTTCAGGAGGTAATTATTCATGAAGGCACTAAAAATTTTCATCGCAATTTGTCTCATCGTCCCGGCGTTTTCATCATGGGCCACAGAAAATAAACGTGGTGAAGTCCTCGCTGTCCTAAAAACTCCTGCGGGAATGACTCTGACAGAAGAGAGCTTGAAGTCCGGGAGAATACGAAAGTACATAGACCTTACAGCCGAGTCAGCAAATGCAAAAGTCGCAAACATATACGACGCACTGACTCTCACGAACAAGGACAAATATATTTTCGTGTTCATGGTGTCGGACTCGAAATCTTCCGAGCAGCTCGCAAAAGATCTCAAGTCAGATCCGAATGTCGTATCAGCGTCCCCGAACAGAGAAGTACACATGATACAGTAAGTGCTTGACAGAATGAATAACGGCATGTAGAATGTTTAACTTGTTGAAGCCGGTGTAGCTCAGCTGGTAGAGCAGCTGACTTGTAATCAGCAGGTCGGAGGTTCGAATCCCCTCGCCGGCTCCAGTGAGTAAAACACAAAATGGCGGAATGGCCGAGTGGTCAATGGCAACAGACTGTAAATCTGTCGACGGGAGTCTACCATGGTTCGAACCCATGTTCCGCCACCATTCATTTCAAGGCCGATTTAGCTCAGCCGGCAGAGCACATCCATGGTAAGGATGGGGTCTTCGGTTCAAATCCGAAAATCGGCTCCAGTAAAAGAAGATAACAAGTCCCCGGAGTGAAGATGCTTCGGGGATTTTTTGTGCTATGAGTCTGCTATGTGTGATAAGTATCTTGCGAGGAGTATTTGTTCTGTCTGTTGCATGTATTGAGTCATGAAATTCCAGTCAGGATTGCCGGAAGAGTCAGCCGGGAGGATTATTTGTTGACGCATTAATCTTGCAGTTCCCATTTTGTAGCCGTAATTGTATTTTCCTCGCTGTGATGTTATTGCTGTCGTCAGGAACAATGATACGTATCTGTTCTTGACTTTCGGGCGTAATTTCCGGCAGTCGTTGGAGTACAAAGCCTCGTAAGGATGATAGAACGCATAGCCTACAGAGCCGTTGCGGTTCACGGAAATACATTCGGACTCTAACGTCTCGTTTTTGTTGCTCACGAAATGAGTTACTCCGTTGTTCATGGCCGAAGCTCCTATGTACGGAATATCGCCCGGCAATCTCTCAGCGTCATAAATGTCATGCCCAGAAACAATTTCAGCGACATCAGAAATATAGAATGTCCGCCATTCAACGCACTTCAGACTAAGTAATTTCGGGGGGGGGTGTTATGTAATTTGCTCTGTATGCTGTCAGTGTATTCACCTGTGAGGCTCTGTTCTTCCTGTTGCATGTATCGTTCCATGAATGCCCAGTCAGGATTGCCGGAGTCATCAACCGGAAGCTGTATCATTTCGTTCTTCAGGCGTGTATCACTGCGCTTGTAGTTGTAGCTGTAACGTCCTCTCACTTTGTCCGCTACGGTTGTGATGAATGTTCCTGTGTACCTGTTGAGGAACGGAGCATAGCCCGCTGTTATGTCGCTTGTTGCTATGAAATCTTCAGCTTTGTAGACCGAATAGCCCATAGCCCCCTCGCCGTTTCTGATGAACACAATGCAGTTGCCCTTCTGAGTCAAATTTTCCTCAGGCTTCACGAAATCAAGTACTCCGTTATTCCTGTTTGTCGCGCCTAAATATGATATGCCGTCGGAAACACTTTCAAGATGATTCGCGCCCCTGCCTTTTCCCGGCTCAAGCCTGAACAAATCGCCGATACGAAATTTGCCCCATCTCACGCCGTCAAGAGTCAGAATCTCCGTGTCTTGTTCGTAAACTTTCAGCCGCGAAATATACAGCCTAATCATAGCAGGCTCGCACTTGCGCATACAGTCTTCCATAAAATTCCAGTCAGGCCGCCCGGAGTCATCAGCAGGAAGAAATATTTTGCTCCTCCTTAAACGCGTGAGAGTCGCCCCGTTTCCGCCCCAGCTGTAAATAGACAACGTACGCTCCAGCAGAGGCAGAAGAAATTTCCCCGTATATTCATTCAGTCTTTCATGCCTGAGTATCTGTATGTTCTGCCCCGTGTAAAAATCCGCAGGCTGATAGAATACCGTCTGAGTGTCAAGCCCTATGCTGATACAATTCCCGCTGTTGAGATTATACCTTTCCTGTTTGCTGACGAACATATTAACGCCGTTGTTCATGTCGCTGCGTGTAACATAGGATATTCGCCCGCGCCCGGAGTCAGTTTCACCTTGTCGATTCCGTTTGCTGTCGGCTTAATGTCAAAGACATCATCAAGCGTAAAGCATCCCCATCTCACACCGTCAAGCGAAAATTTCCCCGTCAGTCAAGTATCATTCTCCTTCACTCCGAACAGATAACCCCGCCCGTGCACGATCATGTTAAACTCAAACGTAAGATAATCCGCGAGGCTGTCAGCAAAATCTTTCTCCGTAGGTATCTCGTCATTGTAGTAGTAGAACGAATGCAGCCATTCATCGCCGGAATCAATAACAGTCTCAACCATGAAATCAGAAGGAGCGTCAGAGATTTTCCCCCGCCAGCAGTCAAGAAGATACTGCCTCCTGTCGTCCGCGCTGTCAGTCTTCACGAGTCCTTTGTGCATTTTGACTTCATAGCCGTCATTCTGAAAGTTGATGAACTTCACGCGCTTTTCTTTGGGATGAGGTTCGCCCGCTGTGAACACCGCTATACACGGCACAGTACCAACGCCGTAAAATGTATCTTTGTTGAGGCTGATGACTCCTTCAAGGGTGTGGCGTTTGAGTATGTCGGATTTGAGCTGCCTGTCTTCTTTCGTCTTGCCGATCATGACAGAGACCGGGACAATCACCGCAGCCCTTCCGCCGGGTAATATGCAGTCAAGCAGGCGCGATATGAATTTGAGTTCGGATAAATTTTGCGTCTCTTTGCTTTTTGCCTGAGAGTAAGGCGGATTCATGAAGCCCGCTGTGATTTGCTGAAGTTGAATGTCATCAGGATTTTTCATGAGGAAGTCTTCACAGATGAGATTGCTTTGCCCGTCGCCCCTGAGTATCATATTTGTAGTTGCGACTGCGAACATGTCATCGCGTATTTCTATGCCGAAAATTTGAGTCTCCTTTACGCGCTTACGGTCTGAGTCATTTTCCGCGAGGCTCAAGAGTCTGTGCATTCCCGCAACGAGAAAGCCGCCAGTCCCGCAGCAAGGGTCAAAGATAACATCATTGGCTTTGAGGTTCACGAGGTCGCAAAATAGTTCGGTGATGTGAGAAGGAGTCAGAACGATTCCGAGCGTCGCACCGTCCCCGCCTGAATATCTCACGAACTCGCTGTAGAATATGCCTAAATAATCTTCCGGCGAATTTCCCAGACGTATAGCCCGGTAAATGTTGCTGTTGATGTACTCGGCAAAAAATTTCAGCGGAGTCTTGCCATAAGGATTCTTTTCGTTCTTCCATTCTTCGCGCAGTGTGTTCAATATCGGCCTGTTCTTTATGAGTGTGAACTGGTCAATTACTTTCTGAAGTTTCACGGCAGGACTCACTTTTGCGCGTTTGAGACTCTTCTCCATATAGTCATAAAGAATTTCACCGTCCGTATGAACGTTATCACCCGTGAGGCTCTCCAGCTTGAATCCGTGAGCTTGTTCCATCAATGCAAGCAGTATAGCCGACACAACAAGGGGTTTCTCTTTGTCTCCTAACTGGCCGTAATTGCGTAAATGCTCGTGAAGAGTTTTAGCCTTATCGCGTAATTCGGCCTGCTGAATTTCTGCGGGAGGAGTCTCTTTGCACACTGCGCTGTGATAATAAGCGTCAATATTTTCCGGCGAAAAATTCCCGAACGTCTCAATTTCTGCAAGCTCAACGATTTTTTCAGCGTCAACAAATATCGGCTTCATTGTGTGATGCTTGGGATTTCCGGCATTCCCGAACGCAAAAATTTTCGTGTACGTGCTTCCTTCGAGTATCTTTCTTGCGTACCACAACGCGCCGTTGAGAGCGTAATCTTTCGTTGCTTTAACGTCCTGCGAGATTTTGCCGTCATTGTCGCGAAGGCATAATTTATCCCGGTCTGCTTTGTCCTCGATGATGAGGAGAAATTCTCCAACACTCGCAATGAAGTCGGGCATTCCGCGCTCGCCTGTCTGAGATTTTGAGGCTGTTGAAAGCGCGTTCTGCAATTCTGTGATTGAGGTGTGCTGATATTCGGCGTTGATTCCTGAGTCAGTCAGCAATTTGTGAACGTATAAATCAAAATTGGATTCGTGGTTGTCTGTCATGGCCGTAAAAAAACAGGCGGGGAAAATTTCTCTTCCTCACCTGTCGTTTTGTCGTCAAGATTTCGGGGTTAAGCCTTCTTCTTAGCGGGTGCTTTTGCCGGAAGTGCTTTTCTTGCTCCGCCCTTCTTCTGTGCTGGGCCTTCATCCTCAATATGGAACTGTGAAAGTGCTTCCGTGATGCTCTCAACAAGCCCGGTCTGATCAACTGCTCCCGTTGCGGCGCGTTCTGCGATTAACGCGGTCTCGTCCATGTCGTTCTTGATGCTCTCAAGGTTCTCAAGAATTTCTGTCGTTGCCTTCGTTACGTTGTCGATTCCGGCGGCTATTTCACGGCTTGAGGCTGCCTGCTCCTGAGCTACTGCGGCGATGTTCTGTATACGGTCATTCGCTTTATCGATCTGCCCAATTGCTTCGGCTAATGAGTCCTGCGCTCCGTTTGCTTTCTCGGTTGTCTCGTCAAGGAGTACTGCTGTCTCATCGCTTGATGTCTTTGTCTCTCTCACACTGAGCTGTAATGACTCGATAAGCCCCCGGACGTTTTCAGCGGCGCGGCTTGAATCTTCAGCGAGTTTGCGTACTGATTCTGCGACAACTGCGAATCCTCTTCCGGCTTCACCTGCTCTTGCGGCCTCGATTGCGGCGTTCAGTGCTAAAAGGTTCGTCTGATCCGCTATTGATGTGATTTCGCCAATGAACTCGGAAATCTTGTTTGAGTTTTCTACGAGTTCCTGCAATTTTTCTCCGCTTTCTTTCGTCTTCTTCTGGAGGATTACGATGTTTGCTATTGCCTCTTTAACCGTGTCTACTGCGTTTCCTGTTACTGTTGTCATGTTGGAGATGAACTCCGCGCAGTCTGTTGCGGCCTGTGCACTTGTCATTGAGGCGGCTGACATTTCCTCTGTTCCTGCGTTGGACTCCTGAAGTGATGATGCGTTGCCCTCCATGAGCTTGACGACATTGGCGACGTTTGAGCGCACGTTGTTGGCGTATTCGGTGTTCTTTGTCGCGTCTTCCTTCATGTTCGCTGATGTCTCATGACTCTGAATCGCAAGCCCGCGAATATCCCCGATTGCCGTGCTTAATGACGCAAACATTTCCGACAGAGCATCGCCCAAGTTGCCGAGTTCGTCTTTGCCCTCGTAGCGGAAATCAGCGCGGGTAATGGCCATTTCACCGTTGCTTGCTTCCTTGCACAGCTCAACAACACGGCCGAGAGGTGTGGAGATTGATTTTGCGATATACAGCGCGATCCCAACGCCCAATACGATAGCAACAGCCGCCAGCGAAATAACAAGCGTCATTGTGCTTCCGAGCGAGTCATTAACTCCTTGCGACAAGCTGACGATTCTGTTTGTGCCTGCGTCCGTTATCTTGTTGGTTATGTTCACGAGGTTGAGTCCGTCACCAAGAAGAGTCGCGAACATTGGCTCAGTCTGCGTGAATGAGTTGAGAACGTCATTAAAGCCGTTTTTCAGCGTCGTGAATGTCCCGCGCCCGGCCGTCATAAGGTCTCTGATTTCCTTCAGCGTTGAGCTTTCGTAGAATCTGTTGTACTGGTTCTCGCCGTTCACAAGCTGCTGCACGATGTCATTCATCATCTTTGCGTCCCTTGTGTCAAGAGCTACCGCGTAATTTCTCGCTGTTACTGCGAATGCTGTCGTCAGTGCTTCAGCCTGCCTTATGCGGTTGATGTATGTCTCCATGCTCGTGCCTTCAAGATTTGTCTTTAGCTGGCTTAGTGTTACCTGGTACTGCATATCCACAACGCTCGTAAGAAGGTCTATCATCTTGTCGATTTCCTTGTTGAGTGTGTTGGAGACTGTGCGCTTTGTGCGAATCATCTGGTATACCTTGTTTGCTGTTGATCCGGCATTGCGTAAAATCCGCTCCATTTCCGGAAGGTTTTCGGACAAAGTTACGAGTGAAGAATCCTGCGCGTACATCTGCTTCCCGCTGTCTATGAGCGTCTGAAGCCCGGACAAGAAATTCTGCAATCTGTCTATGTCCTCGTCGCTTTCTGAGAACTTCAAATCCCTTACACATGCCCTTATCCAGCTTATCTGGTTTGTGAGCTTTACAGCAAGTGTTACCGTAGTGTCAACAACTTTCTGAAGGTAGGCGACATCTGACTGAACCGCTGAAATGCTCGTCCATGAGAAGAACACCGCAACGCCGAAAAGCGCAAGGACAATCCCGAATCCTATTGTGAGCTTGCCCGTAATCTTGAAATTGTTTAACATAAAATTTTTTCTCTCCTAATGAAAATTTTTGTGATATGAAAACGGAAACCCTTTAGCGCGACTGTGAAAAGTTATAGGTCAGGGGCGATCCCCTCCTTAGCCATGAGCCACGAGAGAGCCGCAAAAGTCTTCGAGTCCCGTATTTTTCCCTCACGTATCATTGTCGGTACGTCAGACAGCTTCACTTCAACGACTGAAACATTCTCGTCATCGTCCTGCGGAAGTGCTGAACGTGTAAGTCCCTCAGCAAGATACAGCGTGAAAAGCTCCGTGCAGAATCCCGGCGAGGCGTAAAAGTCTCCTATGCGGTAAAGTTTCGAGGCTTTTACGTTCAGTTCCTCCTGCATTTCGCGTTCGGCTGCCTGATCGGGGTTTTCTCCCGGCTCAATCAGTCCGGCGCAAATTTCGAGGGTTTCTTCATGGACGGCGTAACGGTATTGTTTCACGAGAAGAACTGTCTTTTTGTCTGTGAAAGCTATCATACCTACGGCGGGTTTGTGTTCGACAACTTCGCGGGTTGCGAGTCTTCCTGAAGGCAAACGCACATCATCAGAACGCACGCTCAAAATTTTCCCGTCAAAGAAGCGGTTTTCTTTTACGCAGACTTCTTCAATGTTGGAGTTCATATTTTCCGGCATAAGAACACCTGCCCTTTTCTGTTTTCTGTGAATTTCCGTAATTATAGCGCATATCACAAAACTTTACACAATCTGTACTCCTGCTTTGAGCCTGAGTCCCGCTGACCATTCGCGCCCCGTCATCTTTCGTTTTCCCTCGCTCTGTACTTCCTGAAGCTCAACGCCGAAATCAGCGCACATTATTACGGGATTCCCTTCAACGTTCACGACATGGCCGCATTCGCCCGCAATATCTTTTCTCACGCACGCACGCCAGATTTTGACTCTCTTCCCCGAAATTACCGCGTAAGCTCCTCCAGACATATCAAGAGCGCGCACAGTGTTCACGAATCGCAATGCCGAGTCCGTGAATGAAAGCTCAAATTCCGGCTTCTCGATTTTTGCCGCGTAAGTCGCAAGTGAGTCATTCTGCGGTGAAAACTTCATCTCACCTTTCAGATTCTCACACGCAATATCACATCCGATTTCTGAGAGTCTCAGGTACAAATCTGACGCATTTTCTGACGGCTCTATGTCTATTTCTGACTGTGCGAGAATTTCCCCCGCGTCCATTTTCGCAGCAAGACGGAACACAGTAACGCCCGTGTGATTTTTTCCGTCAAGCAATGCACGCTGAATCGGCGCCGCCCCCCGGTATTCGGGAAGCAATGACGGGTGAATGTTGAGGCATAACCGGGACAAAAACGGCTCGCGGATTATCTGCCCGAAGTCAACAACAAAAATTACTCCGGGATTCTCAGCTTCAAGCGCGGTAATCAGCTCCTCATTCTGTGATAATTTTCCCGTTCGTGTTACGTTGAGTCCGAGTCGTGATGCTGTGATTTCGACTGCTGAAGGATTCTCACGGTTATTGCGTCCTGAGCGCGTTGGGTTGCCTGTGATGATTCGTGTGAAACTGAGTCCCCTCTTCACGAGTCCTTCAAGACAAAGCGAGGCAAAAATCCCCGTGCCTATGAACCACATCAAAAATGGCCTCCTGTATGCTTGCTGACTTTCTTCTTGATTGCGTTTCGCTTGAGATTCGACAGGTAATCGATGAATAATTTTCCTGAAAGGTGATCCATCTCATGAAGGAACGCACGGGCCGTAAATCCTTCAACTTCATATGTTACTGTTTCGCCGTTAAGGTCTTTGGACTCAATTTTTACCCATTGAGGCCGGATGACATTCGCATAAATTCCCGGAAAACTCAAGCAGCCCTCTTCACCTTCCTGAATGCCTTTCTGATCGATAACTTTCGGATTGATTAGAACGTAGCTTTTTCCCTCGTATTCAACGACAGCAATTTTTTTCAGCACTCCGACTTGAGGCGCGGCGAGTCCGACTCCATCGTGAACTCTCATTGACGCAAATAAATCCTTCACGAACTTTGCGAGATTCTCATCAAAAACTGTAACAGGCTCTGAGATTTTTTTCAGAACAGGATCAGGATACTTTTTGATTTCGAGGATTCCTGACAATGATTCATTGCTCAAAATTTTTTCACACTCCTTTGGGATTTATGAGTCAATTTTATGTGATAAGGGGTAATAGTCAATTCATGCGTTGATTATCGTTGACCTATAAAATATAATTCACATTCAGCGCAGAAGGAGATGAAAATCATCATGAACTTATCACATGACATAGAGAAATATATACTTGATTTGCTTGACGGCGGGGACGGAAATTTTATCAGCCTCAGAAGGAAAGAGCTTGCGGAAATGTTTGAGTGCGTTCCGAGTCAGATAAATTATGTTTTACGCAGCAGGTTTACGCCTGAGCAGGGTTATCTGATTGAGAGCAGGAGAGGCGAGCACGGCTACATAAAAATATTCCGCATAACGTGTGAGAGTGCTGACGAGAAAATAGCGCACATTCACGACATAATAGGGGACGCAATGAATCTCAGTGAGGCGCGGAGACTCCTTGAGGCATTGCAGGAGAGAAAATTTATCACAGCAAGAGAGAGACTTTTGATTGAGGTAGCATTGAGGCATGTTACGAGTGAGGGACGTTACGAGGATGAATACGAGATTGCAGAGTTATTGCGCAATATGCTCTGCGGGATAATGGGATAAAGGGACGAAAGGAAGAAGGAGAAAATTCATGTGGCAGTTCTACACAGAGAGAGCGAAAAGAGTCGTACAGCTCGCACATCAGGAAGCCGCGAATATGGGTCATACAATGGTAGAACCTGAACACCTGCTTATAGGACTTTTGACGGAAGGAGGCGGAACAGCCTGCCAGGCACTTGCGGAATTAGGCGTAGACCCGGAGAATTTAGCCGCACATATTCGGGATCTCATCGGAAAATCTCAGGACATTTTAGCGAAAACCGTTGACCTTCCTATGAGCCAGAGAATGAAGCGCGCAATGGATCTCGCAATGGCAAAAGCCCGTGAAATGGGTGTGAATTATGTTGACACTGAGCATATTTTGCTTGGGATTCTTGCTGATGATTCCGGCTTGGCTGTTCAGCAGTTCAGGGTGATGGGACTGACTCCTACAGCGGTTCAAAAGCAGGTCAATGAGATTCTCGCAAGCACTTCGGGGAACAAAGTATCATCATCAAACGTAGACTCAAGCACAAAGCGTAAAGCAAAAATGAAGACTCCTACGCTTGATCATCTTGGTGTTGACTTGACCGAACGAGCAAGAAACGGAGAACTTGACCCCGTAATAGGCCGCGAGAAAGAAATTCGCAGACTCATGCAGGTACTTTGCAGACGGACGAAAAGCAATCCCGTATTAATCGGTGATCCTGGAGTCGGAAAAACAGCAGTTGTTGAGGGACTCGCACGTCTCATAGTTTCGGGTACAGTCCCTGAGCCTTTGAGGGACAAACGAATCGTACAGCTCAACATGGGAACTCTTGTAGCAGGCACAAAATACCGCGGTGAATTTGAAGAGAGACTCCGCCGAATCGTGAAGGAATTGACCGACAGCAAAGGAGATGTGATTCTCTTTGTCGATGAAGTTCACACGATAATCGGTGCGGGAAATGCAGAAGGCTCAACGGACGCGGCCAATATCCTCAAGCCTGAGTTATCGCGGGGAGCATTCCAGCTCATAGGCGCAACAACGCAGGACGAGTACCGAAAGCACGTAGAGAGGGACGCTGCATTAGAGCGGAGATTTCAGCCGGTGCAGGTTGACGAGCCTCCTGTTGATGACGCTGTGAAAATCTTGCAGGGACTCAAAGACAGGTACGAACATCATCACAACGTAATGTACACGGAAGACGCAATAAACGCCGCCGCTAATTTGGCCTCGCGCTACATTCAGGACAGATTTTTGCCGGACAAAGGTATAGATCTCATTGACGAGGCAGGAGCTAGAACGCGTTTACTTGGTCTTGAGCCTCCCGAATATATACACGAGATTGAACGCAGGCTTGAAGACGTACAGCGCAAAAAGGAAGAAGCCGTGTTATCTGAGCAGTACGAGCTTGCGACGGAGTTACGCGACAGGGAGCGCAGAATTTCAGACGAGCTTGACCGCGCAAAAAGAGAATGGCAGATGAACCGCAAGAACATCAAGCACAGAATCACAGCTGAGGACATCGCAACAGTTGTAGCAGAACAGACAGGAATCCCCGTAAAGCAGCTGACGGAAGCAGAGACATCACGACTCCTGAAAATGGAGGAGGAAATCTCAAAACGCTTAATCGGCCAGGATGAAGCAGTGAGCGCAGTATCAAGAGCGATTCGCCGTGCTCGTACAGGACTCAGAGATCCCCGGCGGCCTATAGGGTCATTTCTCTTCATGGGGCCAACAGGAGTCGGCAAAACGGAATTAGCTCGGTGCCTTGCGCGGTTCATGTTCGGGCGTGATGACGCAATGATTCGAATCGACATGAGCGAGTTTATGGAACGTCATGAAGTCTCGAAACTCGTAGGCGCGCCCCCCGGTTATGTCGGCCATGAATCCGGCGGAAAATTGACGGAGGCTGTCAGGCGAAAACCCTACAGTGTCGTATTGTTTGACGAAATCGAGAAAGCACACCCTGATGTCTTCAACATATTGTTACAGGTGCTTGATGACGGGAAATTGACGGACGGACAAGGGCGCAAGGTAGATTTCCGCAACACCGTAATCATCATGACAAGCAATGTCGGCGCAAAGGAAGCCCAGAAGGGTAACTCATTGGGATTCGGACTCAATGCGGAGACTCAGACTGAACGCGATTGGGATCGTACAAAGTCAATCATTCTTGACGAGGCAAATAAACTTTTCCGCCCCGAATTTCTGAATCGTATTGATGAGATGGCAGTCTTCAAACCCCTTTCACGCGATAATCTTTTACGAATCATTGACACAATGCTTGATGACTTGTCAACGAGGCTCGACACAAAGGGAGTCAAGATTCGTGTTGCTGATGACGTGAAAGCAAAAATTCTTGAGAAGGGTTACAAGCCCAAATACGGAGCGAGGCCGTTAAGGAGGGCTATACAGTCAATGCTTGAGGACAAATTATCGGACTTCATGCTCTCAGGGAAAATCCCGGAAGGAGACTCAACAATCAGCGTGAATCTTGAGGGTGAAGAGCTGAAATGCGCGTTGCAGGAAGCATAATAGCGAGGGCATTCCGGGACTCCGTTCCTGTCATGGCCGGGTATATTGTTCTGGGAATGGGTTTCGGGATTCTTTTGAGCGCGAAAGGTTACGGCGTTTTGTGGGCAATCGCTACGGGGATAATCATTTACTCCGGGACAATGCAGTATGCTGCGGCTGAAATGTTCACGGGCGGGGCTGCTCTCACTGAAGCTGCTATGACGGCGGCCATGATGGGAGCGAGGCACATATTTTACGGCCTCACAATGTCCGAACGCTACAAGAATATTCACGGTCTCAAGAAAGCATACATGATTTTTGCGCTGACTGATGAAACGTATTCGCTTGTCTGTGAGTCTGATGATGAGGATTATTGCTTCTGGGTATCACTCTTTGACCAAATATATTGGGTAACGGGCGGTGTAATCGGCTCGCTGCTCGGTGAAATTCTGCCGTTTGACTCTCGCGGGATTGATTTCGCGCTTACTGCGTTATTCGTGAGCATATGCACGGAGCAATGGCTCAACGCTGAGAATCATTATCCGGCGTTAATCGGATTCACAGCAAGTATTTTGTGCCTCGTGATTTTCGGTGCGGGGAATTTCCTTATTCCGTCAATGATTTCTGTTACGGTTATGCTTTTTGCGATGAGGGGGAGAATTGATGTTTGACGTTCACGCGGGGTATATCGTGATAATTTCGGGAGCTGTTACGGCGTTTATGCGCTTCCTTCCGTTTGTGGCGTTCAGAAAGTCGAGGCCGGATTTCATTCTCTATCTTGGGCGCGTTCTTCCTCCTGCTGTGATGGCTATGCTTGCGGTTTACTGCCTGAGAGGAACGGAGATTTTCACAGGCTCGCACGGAATCCCGGAGGCTGCAGCGTGCATTGTCGTTGTGATTTTGCACGTGTGGAAGCGTAATACTCTCATCAGCATTACAGCAGGGACATTGATATACATGATGATGATTCAATTCTTGTTCATGTGAAAATGAGTCCCCGCCGGAATATGACGGGGATTTTTTTTTGCGTTACTTTTTCCCGGTTAACATGCTTTTGATTGAGTCCTTTATGGCAATCTCTATGACTTTTATCACATCGCCGCCCCTGTACTGCCTGTTTATTTCGTATTTCGCAACCGCTCTGTAATCTCCCATGTAATCTTCTGCAAGAAACAATTTCGGCTGGCATCCCGTGTAAAGATATGTTACATTCTGGCCGGGAATTGTTATCGCGTTGTTCTGCGGAACGCTCACAGTACCCGACACATAAAAGACATCAAGCGACATCTCTTCGATTTTCAGCGAAGGATTCTGCCATGTCTTGACAGTTGTACCTGCTAAAACTTCTCCTGCCATTACAGCAACACAAAACAATACGGATTATTTTTTCCCTGCAAAAAGATTCTTCATTGACGCGATTGTGATATTCTCAACAACTTTCATCACTGGCCCGCCTTGATATTCGCGGTATATTCTGTAGTTCACAGCCGAAATATAATCTCCGTCCGGGTCATTCGTCCTGTAGAGTCTCGGCTCGCTCACTGTCTGCAAATACGTTACATCATGAGCCGGGATAATCTCTGTTCTTTCTTCCGGGATTGTTATCGTCTCAATGACTCGCCCGCGGTGATCTTTCTTCTCTATCGTCCTGTACTCCGTGTATGTCCTCGTCGTTTCGGGTATATGCTCCGTAACAAATTCCTGCCTCACTTCTGCCGTAATGAATGCCGTATATCCCATCTCATTCGCCCACTTGAAAAACTCCCGGCTGTCAGGCGAAACATTATCACCGTGAATGAATTTCATATCATCAACAACAGAATTAATATCCTTCACAAGCAGCTTGCTTCTTTTCCCGAATGCCGAGCGTATTCCCTGATTAACCCAGTCAAAGAAATCCGCGCGCAATTGTTTCTGCGGCATTAGCTGACTTCCTGCTTTGAGACTCAAAACCGGCGGCATCACAAAAATTTTCTTCAGGCCCGCGAAATCTACACCCGGTTCCTGCCACACTTCAACATCGCTCGCAACCGCAGGAACGCACATAAACATCACGAAAAGAATCGCAATAATTTTTCTTGCTGACATGATTTTTACCTCCTGAAATTTTGCCGTTATTATACATTTTGAATTTGGAATGATTCATTTTCACAAGCTGTTTGAGACTCATAAAAGCCCGCATTAAATGTGATAATATATAATGACATGTCAGCATTGTTATTTTCACCCGAAAGCAGAGGCTTAATCACAAATGCAGGAAGTCAAAAAAGTTACTACTGAAGCCGGGACTAATGAATGGCAGTTAGTCGTGTTCGTACTCGGCGATCAGTCTTTCGCAATCAACGTTGACAAGACACGGGAAATTCTGCGCTGGCCGGGGGTTCGCTCAATCCCTGATGCACCAGTTGCGTTAATCGGAATAACATCAGTGCGCGGAGAAGTTCTCCCGATGGTAGACTTGAGAATCTTTTTGGGAATCCCTCCCGTAACGCCGATGGAGCAGAGCAAAGTTATCATAGCGGAGTTCAACGAGGTGAAGCTCGGCTTTGTTGTTGACGCAGTAGAAAGGATATACCGAATCAAATCAGAAGACCTTGACGCGAGCATGACGGGTAAATATTTAGGCGACTGGATACTATACGTAATCAAGCGCGACTCACGGAATGTACTCCTTCTCGACTATGAAGCGATAGTGCAGACGATAAGCCCGCAGCTAGTCATTCAGCATTCAGGAGACCCCGGGAAGGCTGTTGCTATGATGGAGGGAGTTGGGCATCCCGGCGACTATCACATTATTGTTGCGGAAGACTCGCCGCTGATTCGCAAGCAGGTTGAAGACGCGTTAATGGCGAGCGGGTTTACGGATCTTCACATCTGCCCTGATGGAAAAGTTGCGTATGATGCGATTGTCGGAGCTAATGAACACTGCGACTTGCTGATTACTGATGTCGAAATGCCCCGCCTTGACGGACTCACATTAACGAGGCGCATAAAGGAGAATCCCGAAACGAAATCGATCCCGATAATAGTATTCTCGTCAATCATGGCCAATGACATCAAGAACAAGGCCGCCAGCGTGGGAGCAAATTACCAGGTAACGAAGCCGGAAATAACACAGCTCGTTGAATGCGTTGTGAAAGTTATCCGTGAGAAGCAGGAGAAAGAATCGGAGGCCGCAAGCTGATATTACCGTTCTGGAGTTCTGAGTTATACGTAGAAATATCCCCGTGGTTTCCTTTCGGCAAAGACTATCAGCCCGTCTCAGTCAACAGATTTTACGACTCAACGCTGAAGAGCATAGCCGGGTCATGTATAGATCTTGACAGTGAATTTTTCTTCATGGCCTCGCCTCTTACTGGGTGTGTTGGGAATTTGCCGCGTGAAAATTTCTTCAGGTATCAGGCTGACAGCTCGTTCAGTCTTGGCTTTTTGCTGATACTGGGATATTCCGAGAAAGTAGAGCGTGCTGTGATATTGTCGCTTGGCATCACCGGCCCTAAAAGCGGACTCAATGCGGGTATAACTGCGTGTTCGATATGGAGCCGGGGAATCTTCAAGGGTACGACGAAAGTTATTGCTGTTGCGGGTGATGATCCATTTTATGACTGTACGGACTATCTTAAAACGTTGTCGCGTGTCTTGAATGACGTGAAGAATGTTATCGGTACTCCGGGGCAGTCGTATTACGCTGAGAAATTCGGCTATGACCGTTTCTTTATGAGCTGGGAGAATGACAGCCCTTATGACATATCAGCGAGCCGGGTAATCTCAGAATTTGAGCTTGACGGAACTCGTGAAATTGTCGGGGGTTCGTCAACGGAAGATTTTCCGCCTTTCATGGGCGCGTCAGTGAATATACAGTAAGGAGAGGTGCATATTCTTGGCAAGAAAGAAGAAAGAAGAAACATTAGAGGCACAAGAGCAGACTCAGGATCAGGAGCAGGAGAAAGAGACAAAGACAAAGGCAAAAAAATCCAGGACAAAGAAGCCTAAAACTGACGAGAAAACTAACACAGAAGCCGAACCAGCAGAAGAAATTTCTGACGACAAAAGCACCGACGCAGTAGACACACTTCTTGACGAGGGAAGCGGAAGGGGTTACGTGACTCATGATGATATAGAGCGTCATTTGCCCGCAGAGAGCTGGGACGCAGATACTCTTGACAGGATATTCACGAACCTTCAGGAGATGGGAATTGATGTTGTCGACAAGTCCGAAATCGGGAAAATGCCATCACAGGCAGACACACGCGAGGAATTTATCCCGACAGTTGACAGCGAAATGGGAAAACTTGACGATATTCCCCTCACTGACCCCGTGAGAATGTATCTGCGTGAGATCGGTAAAGTATCACTCTTGACGGCGGCGGAAGAAGTTGACTTAGCGCAGAAAATGGAGAAAGGCGATGTTGAAGCGAAAAAGAGACTCATTGACGCGAATTTGAGACTCGTTGTGAGTATTGCGAAAAAATATATCGGGCGCGGAATGCTCTTTCTTGATTTGATTCAGGAGGGCAATTTAGGACTGATACGCGCTGTAGAAAAGTTTGACTATCGGCGGGGCTTCAAGTTCAGCACATATGCAACGTGGTGGATCAGGCAGGCTATAACGCGTGCTATTGCTGACCAGGCCAGAACGATTCGAGTCCCTGTTCACATGGTAGAGACTATCAACAAGATGGTGAGAATGTCGCGTTTGCTCGTTCAGGAATTGGGACGCGAACCTACAGACGAGGAAATAGCCGCGAAAATGGGCATTGAGCCTTCACGCGTTGAGGAAATTCGGAGAATATCACAATTACCCGTATCACTTGAGACACCTATAGGCGAGGAGGAAGACTCACAGCTCGGAGACTTCATAGAGGATCACGAACTCCCAAGCCCTGACGAGGCCGCCGCGGGTCATTTGCTTCATGAGCAGATAGAGGAAATGTTATCGACTCTCTCAGACCGTGAAAGGGAAGTACTGCATTTCCGTTTTGGGCTTGAAGACGGACATTCATACACGCTTGAGGAAGTCGGCAAAAAGTTCAACGTAACGAGAGAGAGAATCCGCCAGATTGAAGCGAAAGCACTCCGAAAATTACGGCAGCCCAGCAAAAGACTGAAAGATTTTCTGGACTAGGGGGAGGCAATGTCGGCAAAAAGTTTCATCAAAACCGTGAAGGGCGCGAAACGTGGATATTCATTAGCGCAGAGTCTTCATTACAGGCTCGGAATGGTTATGCTCGTTCTTGCGGGGCTTCTCTGCGGGAGCGCGTTTTTCGTCTGGTGGCTGGAAAAAGATTTCAGGGGATCATATTTCGACTCGCTCTGGACGATAATGTTCACGCTTATAGGGCAGGGCGAATTTGCGTCATATCCTCACACATTCGGCGGGAAAATTATCGTGTTCCTGATTTCGATTTTCGGCGTTGCGATTCTCGGTGTAGTTTTTGCTGAAGTTCTGCAGAGGATAATCAACAGCAAGATACGACAGATATTAGGGGAGATGATGGGTATAAATACGTGCAAGTTTGAAGGCCATGTGCTTTTATGCGGATGGAACGCAAGAGCGTCTCACATTCTCCGCGAGCTTTCAGCCTCAGGGACTCAGGCGGCATTAATCGCGAAGGAGAGACCCGCTGACCTTGACAGCAATGTGTTCTACGTTCAGGGCAACCCTTCAGAGCGTGAGACACTTTTGCGCGGAGGAATACAGAAAGCACACAGCGCGATAATCCTGAAAGACTCGAATTTCGGCGAGGACGACTCACACTCTATACTCACTGCGCTTGCTGTTGAGGACACAGCCCCGGACATTTACACGGTGATGGAACTCGACAACCCCGACAACGAACGTTACGCAAGGTACGCACATGTTGATGATATTCTTTACTCTGACAGCTTAGTCGCAAACATCACGGCCATGTGCACACAGAACGAGGGAATTTCCGCATTCATCAAAGATATTTTGTCGACGGCTGATGACGGGCATAGCTTCGCGGCGTTTGATGTCCCTGAAGATTACAGAGGCAAAACGATTCGCGAGATGTTCGCATACCTTAAGGGCGAGGGCGGATTGCCTGTAGGTGTTCTCACTCCGCCGGATATGGACGGGCATGTTCCTTCGTCCGCATGGATCTCACAGGTTAATCCCCCGGACAATATGATTATCACCCTTCCGATGAAAGTTGTCTGCATTGTGAAGGACAATTTTGCGAATCAGGACGTGTAATCATGTATAGAGAAGAAAATTTGACGGAAAAAATGATTAATTCGCCGGAATATTATCAGGAATTGAGCGATGAAAAAAAAGAGCGTTTGTGTGATTGGATAATATGCAATATTTTTCTGCGCAAGACTCCAAATCACGAGCATTCAAGCTACAAACTGAAGCACTATTTTGAACATGATAAAGGAGGCTTCTATATCACTAACGGACAATTCAAAGGAGCTATGATTGCCTGCGGTTTTGAGCCTGTCAACGAAAACGAATTGAACTGGCACTTCCGCATAAGCCAGAAATCACCGATATTTCACAGAGGGCTATCATGTCTTTAGATTACAGCAGGGAAATCACAAAAGAAGAAGCAGACAAGATGACAGCAGATGAGCTTTTAGAGTATGCAATCAAGACAGGAAAAGCTCCGCCCAGAATGCCGACAACAAGCGAGCTTATGAAAAGCAAATACTTCATATTCCCCGGAGTAAACAGAAAAGATTAACCGTCATCAAAAAAAGGAGACTCCCAAAAAGGAATCTCCCAATTTTTTTTACACTAAGCGCGCCACAATTCCCACTTCAACAATTTATCCGTGAGAAAATCATCAAGCAATGGCAACATCATATCATCAATTTCTTCCGGGATACCGTACATTCCTTCAGCGATTGAGCACGATATAGCCGCTAACGTGTCAGCATCCCCGCAAAGTGATACAGCCTCCTCGTAACGTCCTCAAAATCATTCCCTTCAAGAAACGCCGTAACAGCTTCCGGCACTGTCTCCTGGCATGTCTCAACGTGCGAGTAAAACGGGCGGATCTCATCCAGAGTCCTCGACAGATCATAGCCGTAATGACTCGTGATGTATGACTTGATTTCGGGCTTGCTGACTCCTGTTCGTGCCATGAAGATTGCGGACGCTGTAGCCTGCGCTCCCTTTATGCCTTCGGGGTGATTGTGCGAGACTTCCGCGCTTATTTCCGCAAAACGTTCCACAGTCTGCAAATCATCAAACGCCCACGCAACAGGCGAGACTCTCATTGCTGAACCGTTCCCGAAACTCCCATAAGGCTGGGGCTTGTCCCTCAGTAACCAGTACATGAATCTAGAGCCGTAACCCGCATAAGGATATTTTCTCGCAAATTCGCGCATTGATTTCTTCACGGCCTCGCGGAATTTTCCCTCGTCAGCATTTCCGCCCCTCTTAGGCATAACATTCATTAACGCGTCAGCAACAGCAAGAGTCAAAACAGTATCATCCGTGAAATGTGATACGCCTTCAAGCACAAGGGGAAATTTCATGCTGTGCGCCTCGTCCCGCCGCCTGTCAAACTCGTACGGGCTTCCTACAATATCGCCAACAATAGCTCCTAACATTGTGTCAATTCCTCCATTGCTCCCACTTGCAGACTATGTACTTCAAATCGTGGTGTAATTTTTCGTATGCTTCAACCTGAATCAGCGTAGGGATTCCGAAAAAAGGCTCTGCGATTGATCCTGCTATTGATGATAATGTGTCGGAATCTCCGCCGAGTGATACCGCCTTCCGTATAACGTCCTCGAAATTCTCACCTTCAAGGAACGCCGTAAACGCTTCAGGAACAGAGCCGGGACATGATGAGCAGTAAACGTAATCCGGGCGAATCTCGTCAAGACTCCGCGACAAATCATAGCCGTATTTCCCCGTGATGTAGCCGCGTATTTCGTCCTTTGTGTGTCCTGTACGAGCCAGATACACCGCACCAGCAACCGAGCACGCGCCCTTTATGCCTTCCGGGTGATCGTGAGTCGGAAGTGCTGTAATCTCCGCAAATCTCTCAACAGTCTGCAGGTCATTAAACGCCCACGCAATCGGTGATACTCTCATGGCCGACGCATTTCCCCAGCTCTGATATGGGTGAGGCTCTTTAGCGTGAAGCCATGCCGCGAATCCTCTTCCGTAACCAGCATCAGGAAATTTCCAGCCCATGTGGCGAATCGTCCAGACGAATGAGCGCGAGAATCTTTCTTCCGTTACGGAGTCTTTTCGAGTTCTCATGCAGTACATCAGAGAACGCGCCGTTGCGAGAGTCATAACAGTATCATCTGTGAAGTGAGACTTTTCGGAGAACAGCGGGAAATCCATCGTCTTTATGCCTTCATGCTCGTACGCGCTGCCTATTATGTCCCCTACTACTGCTCCGAGCATCAATTAACCCTCAAAGGGCTTTACACCTTTCACAGCGTCGGCCGGGTAAATTCTTGAGTCTCCGTTGTCTGTGTCAATTAACACGTACCTGTCGTTGCCCATGCCTAACTCTTTCATGTAAGTTAATTGTCTGTGGCCATGACGTGACTCGATTCTCTCTACTAAATCGTGATGGAAATGTTCCGGGAGCGCGTAAACCAAATCAACGGAAGCTGAGTCGATTGCAAGAATATCAAGCGAGGCAAGTATACCAACATTCGGAGTAACTACAGGTTCAGCCGCAACGCCCTCGCAGTCGCATGATACTGACATGTTGCGCATTACGTTAATGTACGCGATATTTTTCCCGAAATGGTCGACTGTTGCTTTTGACGACTCGCAGATTTTCTCCATAAACTCTTCGTTAGCGATGTCCCATTGATCAGGCTGCCCGGGTGTTGTGTGAATCCATGCTTTTCCGATTCTGCCGTCAGCGCATCCGATTCCTATGTTCTTGTTTGAGCCTCCGAAGCCCCCCTGAACATGTCCCTTGAAGTGTGTGAGAACGAGAAGAGAGTCATAATTCAGCAGATTGATTCCCATTGACATATTTGAGAAGTGATGACCGCCCTTTACGGGTAATAATGTTGTGCCTAACTCGTCAATAATATCAACGTTCACGAAATCCCAGCCGTTAATATTGAGAGTCTTGCGGTGCTGCTCTGTAGTGTACCTGTCGCCCTCATAGTATGAATTTGTCTCGATGATTCTTGCGCCTGGTATGTCGTTTGTGATGAGTTCTTTGACCCAGGGGCGCGGGATAATGTTCGGGCCGTGAGGTTCACCCGTGTGAAGCTTTACGGCGATTTTCCCGGTGATGTGCTGATTGATTCGTGCGTAAATTTTTCTGAGTCCGTCCGCTGACAAGTCGCGCGTGAAGTATACTATTGACTCGTTGCCTTTGCGTGATGAGTAAGGCAGGTATTTGCTCCCGTCTGTCATGATGAAAATTCCTCCTGATAATTGTGATTTGATGTGATGAAATGTGAAAAGTATTCTAGCATACGTGAAAAGCAAAAGCCCCGCCCGCATAAATGGACGAGGCTGTGAATGTCATAATTATGGCGCGCTTGAGGAGATTCGAACTCCTGACCTTTGGCTCCGGAGGCCAACGCTCTATCCGCTGAGCTACAAGCGCACGCTTGCGTTGTACAAGCGCAAACGCAATGACGAGATTATATCACTCCTTGCGCTATCTTTGAGAAAAAGTTTATCATCGGCTCTGAATACATACCGTAAAGGAACGAACCCGCCGCCAAAATCCCAAGAGGCAGCAACATCTCATAGCCCGGATCTTTCACGCCCTTGTTCGCTGTCTTGAAGTCAAATTTTTGTCCCGGCATAATGAATATGCTGAATATCGAGAACACATAAAGCACCGTCAACACCGCCGAAATCATGAGCATAGCAATTCCCGCATGACCCATTGAGACAGAAGCCGAAGCCGTTCCGAGCTGCCATTTTCCCATGAAGCCCGCTGATGGTGGAAGACCGCATAACGCCAATCCCGAAATCAACAGCGCAAGAAATGTTTTCGGCATTCCGAGTCCGAGTCCCCGCATGTCAAAAAGATATTCCCTCTCAGTCTGGCACAAAACAGCACCGGCGCAGAAGAACAGATTTATCTTCATCACTGCATGGCCGCCCATGTGAGTCAATGCCCCTGTGAGTCCTTCAGGAGTCAGCAAAAGAACTCCCAATA
This sequence comes from uncultured Fretibacterium sp., assembly GCA_946183145.1. Lineage (GTDB taxonomy): Bacteria > Synergistota > Synergistia > Synergistales > Aminobacteriaceae > JAFUXM01. The sequence continues at coordinate 81,590 of CAMGZM010000003.1, forward strand.
AAATATATGACAGCTGGCTTATTGTTGAGTATGCGAATCTTCGCTTTAAGTGCTGAGTCGCAAGTGCCATTGATGAGCCGTAAATTATCGTGATACATACCATCGTGAAAGCGGCATATTGCGCCCACGTTCCCGCTAAAGTCTCAGGCTCATACACGTACCAAGTGAGTCGAATCACCGCAAATACTCCGGCCTTCACGACAGCAACAGCGTGCAACAACGCAGTAACGGGAGTCGGAGCAACTGACGCAGAAGGAAGCCAGCCATGAAACGGAAATACAGCAGCCTTAACGCCAAATCCCAAGAAGCCCAAGAACCACGCAACAAGCAACATGTTATCGGGCTTGTTCGGCCAAATTCCGAATGTCCCGCCAAGTGTGAATGACTCCCCGCCTCCCTGCGACATCGCATAAGTCAGAGCAATAAACGCACACGCAGCACCCGCTACAGAGTACGTAAGATATTTACGCCCCGCATATCTCGCACGGCCGTCCATCTCGTGCATCACAAGAGGGAGAGTCGTCAATGTCATAATCTCGTAGAACAAATACAGAGTCAGCAAGTCAGACGACAACGCAATACCCGAAACGACTCCATAAGTCAGCACGAACCAGCCGAAAAATGATGTCTCGCGGTGTTCATGGCTCATATACTCGAATGCGTATAGAGTCGTCAATGGCCACAATACAGCAATCAATACGGCGAAAACCATTCCGAGTCCGTCAAGCCTCAGTGAAAATCCTGCACGTTCTGAGAACCTGAAGAGCGTTAATGCGTTTGAAGGGGGATAAATCACAAGGAGCAAAATTGCGAGAGTGTTCAAGATTACGCATGACTCTATGAATATGTTGCGCTGAGTCCGGCTCTTGAAGTTAAGAGTCGTAATGAGAAGGGCGGAAATTGCCGGGATAATTATCGGAAGAAGCAATAATTTTTCGTTCATGGGAATATTTCAGCCTCCTTAATGTCTTTTGGGAATGACTGAATTATAACAGCAATCATATTTTCACGCGCTCACGGTCAGGGTGTTCACCGCTCCAGCCTATAGGGGGCATACTCTCAATGCGTGATATGTCCTCATCATCAAGCGAAAAATTCACGCACGCTAAATTCTCGCGCATACGTTCACGACTCGACGCTTTCGGCAATGGCATAACGTTTTCATGAAGGCAGAATCTCAGACAGACTTGCGGCGGCGTAACGTGATACTTCATCGCAAGCTCGCGAATCAGAATGTCATCAAGTACCCGCCCGCGTCCCATTGGACTCCAAGCCTGAACCTGAATTCCCTTCTGCCTGTAATAATTCAGCGCGGGGAACTGCAAATATCCCGGGTGAAACTCAAATTGCGCGACTGACGGCATAATCTCACAGCGTGAAAATATATTCTCAGCGTGATACGGAAGAAAGTTGCTCAGTCCTAACGCCCGTATTTTTCCCTGAGAGTATAGATGCTCCATCGCCCGCCATGTTTCGAGGTCTGATGATTTCCAGTCGTCAAGCTCAAGATTTGGTCTAGGCCAGTGAATCAGATATACATCAACGTAATCACTTTTCAGATTCTCAAGCGTCTTTGCGAATGCGTTAATCGTATTGTCATAACCCATTTCGGATTTCCAGACTTTTGACGCAATTAATACATCCTCGCGCTTAATCCCTGAATGCGTGAGAGCCTCTGCGATTTCGGACTCGTTCCCGTAAAACGAAGCCGTGTCAAAATATCTGTAGCCTTCATCAAGCGCGGCCATGATTGAGTTGTAAGTTGCTTTGTACGTTCCGAAACCTATTGCTGGGATTTTGAGTCCGCTGTTAAGAGTCAGAGTGTGCATTATGAGTCCTCCTTCTGAATTTGGGAATGTGAAAGATATAATACAGGTATTACGTGAAACTTCACAAGCCTCGTACAAAATTAACACTTGAGCATGAAGATACAGGAACATCAACGCCATTAACACCATTAACACACAATGAGGCCGAAATTCCGAATGTATACGAAAATGATAATGTGTATGTGTATTTCGGCAATGCTGCGCTTTATGAAGGCGGGAAAATTGCCGCTGTGCTTCCTATGATTTCGGCTGTTATTCCAGTTATGTATGACTTTGAGATTACGTTTTATGATGACGTTCAAAAGTGTGAAGAGTTGATTTGCATCTCTAATTTCTCTGAGCCTTCCGAAGATGATGAAATTACAGAATTTTATGATGATACATGAATGAAAAAACAAATGTGCAGAAAAACAACAAAATTATTCTCTCAATGTTGCTCAGGAAGGGGATAATATATGCTCCTGTTGTCATTGTGAAAGGAGACTAAATTTCAAGGTGAGATATACCGAAAAACTTGACAGAATGAAAAAGCCGGCGTAAAATTCCGGCTCAAATCAATTCAGACACATATTGCGAATGTAAACAATATCTTTTCGGACTTACCTTTCAGAGAAATGCAACAGCCGGGAGAAATCGCAAATCCCCCGGCTTGAAACCTTCCTTGCTAATATTCTCCGTAACCCGCCGCGCCTAACTGACCGTCAGCAAAACCCTTCCGGCCGTCCATTTCAAGAATGCACCACTGATGAGAGTATTGATTTTCGTTTGCGTGTTCCCATTTGTAGCCCATGAAATCAAGAACGCGGCCCAATGCCCTTGTAGCACCTGAGCATGTGAATATTCCCGCAACAAAAACACCGTAAGGCGATCTGTAATATTTGTAGGGGTCATTGCCGTACATGCACCGTGAGCAGTAACGCGCAACAATTACGGCGGCTGCTTTCACGCGCTGAAGGTCTGACGTTAAAGATTTTTCCGACATTACGGCCTCTGCGATTTTCCGCGCTACATTATCGGCCTGTTCTGCCTGCTCCGGCTTCAGTCCCCTGTAGTAGCTGTGAGGGTCTGACTTCTTCACCGGCTGTGTCTGAGGCTGTGATGATTTTGGGCGTGATTTCTTCTTCTTTGCGCAATATGCTTCGGGTGAAAATGCAAGCGTTAAAGCTATTACAGCGAGAATTAATGCTACTGTGCGTTTCATGGCCTTAACCGTTAAGGAACGCCGTAACCCTTTCTTTTACCTTTGAGCCGTCAGCCTGTCCTTTTGCTTTTGACATTACGGCCTTCATGAGTTTTCCCATATCTTTAGGCGATGAGGCGTTAATCTCTTTTGCGGCCTCTGTGATTATCGCGTCAATCTCATCATCACCGAGCTGCTTGGGCAGATACGGTTCAAGAATGCTTATCTCTGAGAGTTCTGACTCCGCGCGGTCAATTGCTCCTCCGGCTTTGTACTGTTCAGCCGCGTCTTTTCGCTGTTTGATGAGACGGCGTATAACCGTGTGAACGTCATCGTCTGTGATTTCGACTCCCCTGCCTTTGTCCGCCTGTAATTTCTGGAGTTCGGCTTTAAGCATTCGGAGTGTTGAGAGTCTCGGCTCTTCGCGTAATTTCATGGCCTGAGTCAAATCGTGTGTTATGTCCTGTGTGAGCATAAATATTCCTCCTTAAGTCAACAAAAAACGGGAGCATCTTTCAGCCCCCGCAAAACGTTCAAATTCTAGCCTGGATTCCTTCTCCGCATACTCTTGCGCTTACGGGCTGCCTCTGCGCGTTTTATCTTCTTGGCATCGCTGGGCTTCTCGTAATGTTCGCGTTTGCGTGCTTCCCGGAGCGTTCCTACTTTGGCAACTTCACGCCTGAATCTTTTCAGAGTCTCTTCGAGCTGCTCGCCTTCTTTGCGTACAACAGTAGTCATGGTTCACATTCCCTCCCTTCGGGTTCTCTTACAGCATGGGAACTCAGTTAGCCCGGAGGCCAGCCGAGATTACGTCCTGCCAGCAGGTGCAGGTGAAGGTGAGGTACTGACTGCCCGCCCTGTTCGCCTGTGTTGATTACCATACGGTAGCCGTTCTCTTCCAGTCCTAATTTACGGGCAATTTTTACGGCACTGCTCATTAAGCTGCTCCACACTGAAGAATCATCGACAGCTGCGGAGGAGGCTATGTGCTTCTTTGGGATTACAAGTACATGAACGGGTGCCTGCGGGTTTACGTCATTGAATGCCGCTACGTTTTCATCTTCATAGACAAAATTTGACGGAATTTCACCGCGGGCTATCTTGCAGAAAATACAATCACTCATGAAATTTTTTTGCGCCTCCTCTGAATTGACATGATAATTCTATAACAGATTGATATAGTTCACAATTCAAATATACGTAATTTTCTGCTGTGATTTCAAATACATAAATCACACAGAGTGTAAAAAACTTCACAATGATATAATCTCTGCAACCAATTTTCACACAATCAGCAATCAAAATCCATAATCATAAGGAGGTCTCATAGTATCATGAGAAAATTCTTTGCGTTACTTTTTGTGCTTTGTCTCGCTCTTCCTTCATTCGCCGCAGATTATCCCGCGCAAAATGTTACGGGCGTTGTTCAGTGGGGCGCAGGCGGAGGAACTGACTCGCTTGTCCGTCCCCTTTCAGCAATCGCAGAGCAGTATCTCGGAAAGTCCATCATCATACAGAACATGACGGGCGCAACAGGCTCAATTGCGACTCAGTATGTTTATGACGCACCCGCTGACGGCTACACGCTTTTGATGGGAGCAGAGAACCCCGCGCTTTATGACGTTCTCGAAATCTCCGAACTGACGTATAACAATTTCGACTGCGTTTACCTGATCGGTGATGAGGTTGTCGGAATCGTTGTCGGGAAAAATTCTCCGTACAAATCCTTCAAGGAAATTATTGATGCGGCACTCAAAGCCCCGTGGACAATCAAAATTTCTACGACAGGCACAGGCGGACTCCCTTGGGAGGTCGGAGCATTCATCACGGACATAACAGGAGCATTCTTCAACCAGATTCCTTATGACAGCGACGCAAGCGCAAAAACTGCGGTCATGAACGGCGAATGTGATTTCACGGTCTGCAAAGTTCAGTCAGGAGTCGAGGACTGGAAAGCAGGAGATCTCAAATTCCTCTGCATGTTGTCAGAAAAGCCCGTGCCAGTCATGCCCGATATACCGTTAGTTACGGCTGAATATCCCGATTTCGCGAAATATCTTCCTTGGGGGCCTTTCTACGGCGTTTTTGTGAAGAAAGGAACTGACCCCGCAATCACCGCAAAATTATCGGAGGTGTTCACAAAAGCCGGGCCCGCTGAAAGCTATCAGAAAGTCCTCGCTAACTTCAACATAAACTTTTTGGGCTGGTCAGGCGAGGAAGCAGCAAAATATATTTCCTCGTGGCGCGAAAACACAATCAACGCTCTCAAGAAGTCAGGAGCTTTTGACTAGGCCATGAAGAAATTACTCGCATTAACGCTGATATTTGCGCTTGCCTTTCCTGCATTCGCTGATTACCCTGACAGGAACATTACAGGCGTTGTCTTATGGGGCGCGGGAGGAACAACAGACTCACTCATCCGGCCATTGTCGGCAGTCGCTGAACAGTATTTAGGGAAGTCGATAATCATTCAGAACATGACCGGGGCGGCTGGTTCAGTTGCGACTCAGTATGTTTATGACGCGAAGCCTGACGGGTATACATTGCTGATGGGCGCGGAAAATCCTGCGCTGTATGACGTTCTCGGAATAAGTGAAGTAACGTATGATGAGTTTGACTGCGTATATCTCATCGGCGACGAGGCTGTCGGAATAATCGTCGGCAAAAATTCTCCGTACAAAACCTTCACGGAAGCCATCAATGCCGCTAAAGAAAAGCCCTTCACGCTGAAATATTCCATGACTGGCAAAGGCGGACTCCCCTGGGTAGTAGGCTCGTTCATAATGGACGTAACCGGCGCGATGTTCAACATGATACCTTATGAGAGCGATTCGGCCGCAAAAAATGCTGTCGTAAACGGTGAATGTGATTTTACGGCGTGCCTTCTCCTTCAGGGAATCGAGGAAGCCAAAGCAGGAGACGTAAAATTTCTCTCGGTTATGGCGAATGAACCCGCCCGCGCTCTTCCTGATGTGCCGTTAATCGTGAAGGAATTTCCAGGCTTCAGCAAATATTTGCCTTGGGGAGCGTTTTACGGAGTCTTTGCGAAAAAAGGAACTGACCCGGCAATAATAGCAAAACTCGCAGACGCATTCAAAAAGGCCGGCCCTGATGAAAATTATCAGAAAGTACTCGTGAATTTTGACGTGAATTTTATGGGCTATACTGGCGAAAAAGCAGCGCAGTATATTTCCTCGTGGCGAAAAAATACCGTTGAAGCTCTCAAATCAAGCGGAGCATTAGACGACTGACAATCACGGAATTACCCCCCTGATTCATTTTCGGGGGGATTAATTTTTGTTGAAGAGGTGAAAATTTCAATGGCTGATACAGAGAAAGAATATCCCGATTTGAATCCGAATCTTGAAGTTGATACGGATGACATGATAGTAGTGAAGGAACACCCGTTAGAGGCGGGAGAAAAAGTATTCTCGTTCATCGTTCTGATTTTCGGAGTGATTGCGCTGAAATTGTCCGTTGATTTATGGTTCAGCATATCATTGCGCAGAGGCCCGCGAATCGCTTCAGCCGCCGCTGTTCCTGTCTTTGTGAGCGCGTTGTGGGTAATCATGGCATTGTGGACTGTCATCGAGAACTTCAAGCTGTCGACTCCCCTCTCGAAAGTCAAAAGCACTTGGGAGAAATTCACGAAAGCAATAGCATACGCCCTCCCGTTAAACGTCGTAATAATGCTCGTGTTAATTGTCGCGTATTGTGCCTCGCTCGTTATGGGAGTAAGTTTCTACATTTCGACTCCTGCGTTCCTCTACATATCTATGTGCTACTTGACGCGAAAAGATTACGTGAAAAATATTCTGTGGACTGGAATCGTTATGGCGTTTATTGTCGTAGTCTTCAGGGTATTGTTCAGCGTTGTATTTCCGTAAAAGGAGGTCTCAATCATGGAAGCATTATCACACATGGCCGTAATGATTCGTGAGCCTTGGCTGATTGCTCTTGTTGCGGCCGGGACATGCGCGGGAATTTACGTAGGAGCGATTCCGGGACTCTCCGGGACTATGGCCGTATCGCTTCTCGTATCGTTCACATTCGGATGGGAGCAGCACATGGCACTTGCTGTAATGGTCGGCGTGTATGTCGGATCAGTTTTCGGCGGTTCACGCTCTGCAATCCTGCTGAATATTCCCGGCGCGCCTGCTGCGGTTGCAACTGCTCTTGACGGTTACGCGCTCGCCAAAAAGGGCCGTGCGGGTGAAGCGATGGGACTCGCAACGTCTCAATCAGTAATCGGGACTCTCTTGGGCGTTCTTGCGCTTGCTACATGCGCTCCGTTAGTTGCAAGCATAGCGCGTAACTTTCACTCAATAGATTATCTTATGCTGTCATTGATGGGCTTGATGATGGTCGGCTCATTGTCGGGGCGTTCGGTACGTTTCGGACTCATTGCGGGGTGCATAGGAATATTCTTAGGGTGCGTAGGTGTTGACGGACAAACGGCGGTCAAAAGATTCACATTCGGAATCGTATACCTTAACAGCGGAGTTGATTACGTTGTTGCGATGATTGGCCTTTTCGGAGCGTCTGAAGCATTGAGTCAGATAACCGACATGAAAGCGACTCCCGTAAAGCAGAAAGTCGACAAAATTTTACCGTCATGGGCTGAGTCAGCAAAATATTTGTGGCTCACTGTGAAGTCGTCAATCATAGGCGTGTTAGTCGGAGCTTTGCCGGGTGCTGGAGGAGACATAGCCGCGCTGCTGAGTTACGATCAGGCGAAAAGGAGCGTGAAGAATCCCTCTGCGCCATTCGGGAAGGGAGCTGTTGAGGGGATAATTGCGCCGGAGTCCGCGAACAATGCCGCAATAGGAGGAGCGTTTATCCCGATGCTGACACTTGGAATCCCCGGCGATGCTGTTACGGCGGTCTTAATCAGCGCATTGACGATACAGGGACTCAGGCCCGGACCGAATCTCATCTCACAGACTCCTGATTTGTTCTGGCTGATTGTTGCGAGTCTTCTGGTCGCGTCATTCTTCCTGTTAGTTTTCGGGCTGACGGGGATAAAGGCGTTCACGAAAATTGTAGAAGTCCCGAAAGGAATCCTAATGCCCACGATATTAATCTTGTCGGTAATCGGAGCATACGCAATACGAAACAGCGTGTACGATATTTTGTGGATGTTCGGATTCGGGATAATCGGTTACTTCCTGAAGAGATTCAATTATCCGATTGCGCCAATCGTTTTGGGAGTGATTCTGACTCGCTTATGTGAAGAAAATTACCGTCGCGGAGTAATGTTGCAGGGCGGCTCAGTGATGGGAATGTTAGGGAGCATTTTCACGAGCTATATATCAATCGCGCTGTTTGTGCTGTTGGTTGTGCTTTTTGTTACGCAGACTGAGAGCTATAAACACTGGCAGGCAAAAAGGCGCGGCGAAAATTAATTGTGATTCAGAAATTGAGTCCTCCGTTCAGAAATGGGCGGGGGATTTTTTGTTGTCTGAGGGAGGTTAATGAAAAAAAGTTTGCAAAAAAAATTATTCGGAATATCATTACACAAAATAATCCTTAAAGGAGGAAATGCCATGAGACGAACAATCTTGTGGAAAGCGTTTTTATTGCTCGCAGTATTGTTGCTGATGTTTCCTGTCGGTGATAATCTGCATTCGTGCGGCGGAATTTTCGGTGCGGCATTGTTTGATTCAGTTGCTGAAGGCCATACGGTAACCTACATTAATGAGAACGGCGAAGAAGTTACAGAAGATGGAGAAGACAATGGCTCATTTAAGTTTATTACTGAACTCCCAAGCGAGGGACTCTATGGGTCGAGTACCTACGAAGCTTACGTCATCAATGCCCCTATTACTTACAGCGGAGATGCAGCACTCAATATCTGGGGGACACGCGATATAATTCTCGCAAACTCACTCACGATTGACGTCTCAGCGAAAGCAGGTACTTACGGTATACGAGGTGGTTATACTGAGACACTCCGTATTTTCCGTGCAACTAAAATCGACGGTGAGCCTGTAAACTCTAAAGATTGCAAAATCGAAATCACGACAACGCTGCCTACGACGCAGTGGGAGGGTGCCGGGTACGCTATTAGTGCCCTGAACATCCATATTTACGGCGGAAAGATCACGACAACGAACGGCGGACTCAATGCTCATGAAACCATCACGCTGAGTTACAGTGATGCGGAGCATGACAGCATAACGGTACCAAGTTATGTAACTGAGAAAGGTACTGTCAGTGTTGCAGACGGAAAATATTTCAAAGTTACGAAAGACGATAATACAACATAATTACACCGGCAATATCAGTAATACTGGAGATATTAGCGGCGTAACACTAACTCCTGCTCCCAATGCTCTAACGTACATTAATGCGGACGGTGAAGAGATTATAACTGAAGCTGATCCGCTCCCCGCAGACGCACAAGAACTCAGCGGCACATACGGAGTCAAAAAGGCTCAAGAACTCAACGCAGCACTAACGATTCCTAACAACGGCACAGTGAACCTCATACTCGGCAATGAACTCACGATAAGCACGGACGGCAAGATCGGAAAAGCAGAGAATGCCGCAAATACGACTCTCAACATCTACAGCGAGAAGGGTGCATCAACAGCGGAGATTATAGGCGGCTTAGAGGCAGATACGATTGTCATCAACGGCGTTTCTATCAGCGGCGACAATGCAGAACTCAAAGCCGGAACGATCAACATCTACGGCGGAAATATTGACGTGAATGCTATCGGCCAGGAAGACGCAAATATCACGCTGAGTTACGTTTCTTCCTATGGTACGAGCATCGATAATACGAGCATTAAAGCAGGAACGTACGCCGGGAATGTCAAAGTAGCAGATAATCAATATCTCACCTTCACGAAAGACAGCATAAAGTACATTCTCTCAGGCGATATTACGGATGATGAGAATGATGACAGCAGGAAATTTCTTACGGCCATTGCAGGACAGACACTCACGCCGCTAACGTCTGAGCTTATCACGATTAGCATTGACGAAATGACGAACGGCAAAGTAACAGTAGCTTCACCGAAGGCAAACGGCGATTCTCTTTTAGCAGGAGAGAACGATACCGTAATGCTGAAAGTAACGCCGGATAATTACTATAAGCTGAAGGAAAATACTCTTACGGTGAAGAAGACAGATGATGAGACTGCTGAAGCTTTAACGCTGACTGCTGACACTGAAAACAAAGGCATATATACATTCACGATGCCTGATTGCGCTGTAACGGTTGCGGCTGAGTTTGAACTTGAACCAATCACGTACTTCACTTACGACGGCACAAGCGAAGAGGGAACAGAAATAACGACAAATGATTTCACGCTGCTTACGAGCCAAGACAGCATGACACTCACAGGCGGAACAATCTATGTCGCAAGAGACAATGTAACAATCAGCAAGCTCGTGCTTAAAGCTGGAGACGGTGATAACGCTGATAAACCCGTTACGATTGTCATCGAGAACGCAACTCTCGAAGTAACCGAAATTGCAAATGATGGAAGCGCAAATGTTTCACTTAATATTTGGGGTAATGGAGAACTCGGGAAGCTCAACGCCGGAACAAAAGCTACAGCCATTAATCTTGGTTCGGCTGCTTTGACGATTGGGAACGCTGTCTTAACAGTTGATACGTCCAACACGGGAACAGTGAACGTATATATGTCTAATGTCAACGGCACTTATTACAATGATAAAGGCATAAGCTACACAGTAACATTTATTTACGATGATGATTTGGGAAGCAGAGTAACGCAGATGTTAAAGTACGGGCAGACAAAAGCCGAAAGACCCGTAGACCTTGCGCGTACTGGCTACGTTTTCGATAACTGGTATGCTGTTGAGAATGCTGACGCGGAAATAGCTGAAAATGCGACTGCTTACGATTTCAACGCCGATGTAACAAAAGACACCTACATCAAAGCAAAGTGGCTCAAACCTCACAATATCACCTACATAGGCATAGAGAACGCAACGTTTGATGATGGTGATCAAGTAACAACATACAATGAAGGATCAGCAACAAAGCTCAATAACCCCTCGCGTAAGAGCTGGACATTTACGGGCTGGACTTGCACCGAACTCCCCGGCATAGCGCAGACTGCCGACTTCACAATCCCAACGACAGCAAATAGTGATCTCACAATGACAGCGCACTGGACGAACAACGAATATACACCTGAAGACGGCTCAAACGTTCCGCAGTTCGCGTATCATGCTCTCATTCTCAGCGGGAAAATAGGCGTAACCTTCTACGTTTACCTGCCTGACGGGATTAATTCTGATGACTGCTCAATGTCATTCACGATCGGTACAAGCGGCATAGGAACTTTGGAGGGCGTGAAGTCTTCAGAGACCGAAAAAATTGGCGATTATACATACTACATTTTTGAATGCCCTATAACGTCAATACAGATGGCCGACGAAATCACCGCAACTCTGACTTATCCCACAAACCAAACAGTAACGAATACGTACCCGGCGAAAAGGTATCTCGATTATGCCCTGATGAATGATAACGAGGCTTTCAACGGGGAGCTTAAAGCCCTGATCGGAACAATCAAGAATTACGGCCATTACGCACAGGAAGCACTAAGAGAAAAATGGAATGATGACAACAAGTATACGGCTATGGACAGCTACGACGAGATAACAGATGACGAAGTAGCGACTCTTCCCAGCGGTCTTGACAGTGTTTCAATTCCTGAGAGAACGAGTGATATGACGGGAATCGCGGATAACGGTATAGGCTTGCAGTTAGGTCTTGACTCTGACACTTCGCTTGTTCTTGTTCTGACTCCTGCTGACAACTGCACGCTTTCAGCAAAAGTCAGCGGCTGGGATGATGTTGACACCACAACAGACAATACAGTAACCTTCAAGGGGATCTCCGCGCACCTTCTCGGCCAGGAGTTCACTGTAACGGTTACGCCAACTGTGAACGGCACAGCGGGTACACCTTTCGGCATTAAGTTTTCTGCCCTGTCATATGTCAAAGCGGTGCTTAATGACAGCACTCAAGATACGAAACTGAGGAAGGCGGTCAAGGCTCTGTATGATTACTACAATGCAACAGTAGCATACAGGGAGACTCTGGACACCACGCAAGGCAATTAGGACAAAATAGCACAGTGAGAAAAAACAGCCGGGAGATTCGATGAGAGTCCCCCGGATTTTTTTTGCGGATTAGATTTCTTCCTCTTTGAGCATCATTGAGAGAAGTTCATCCCTCTTAGCGTCGAGTTTTTTCCCCCACGCATCAGAATGAATAAAGCTGTCCCCGCTCCCGTCATCAGACTCAGAAGCTCCGAAAAAATCATAGCCCACGAACCTCGCAGGGTATGAAGGAAGCACAACATCAACATGAATATCCCTCACTTTGTCGATGCTCGCAAGATAGTTATCACGCATTGACAGAGGTATTCCGCTCCGTGCCATGACATCACGCGCAAGGAATGACGCACCTATACCGCCGTGAATCGCGCAAGTCAGAGTCCTCCCTTTGTGGTTGATGTCAAAGAAGAATGACGTTGTTCCGGGAGTATGTCCGGGGCAGTGAAGCGGCTTTATCCGAATGTCTCCGCAATCTATCACGCTGTCGTAATCGTAGAAATTTGTTATCGGGAAAACGGGTACAGTGTCCTCAAACATTATCATGTGCCTGCTTTCCGTCAGGTAAAATTCATCGTGCTTCCCAAGCCATATTTCACAGCCGCTTAGATCGTGAATTGCTTTTGCGCCTCCGCATTTGTCGTAATGCGCGTGAGTGATGAGAAGTCTGCGGATATTTTTCGGGTCAAAGCCGAGTGCCTTTATGCTGTCGATGAGGAGATAAGCTGTCTGGCTCATTGTGGAATTTATGAGGATTAAGCCTTCTTTTGTGTCGAGAAGGTATGCTGATGTCCAGTAATTTCCGACGTAGTAAATATTTTCGATAACGTGAAAGGGTTTGTGATAAAGCTCGTGAGGATTCTGCATCCAGTGCGCAATCTGTTCGCCGAATGTCAGAAACAATAAAGCCGCCTTCTTTCTGCGTATGATTGTCTGTTTTCGCGGAATGAGCGTCAATATATCAGAATATTTTTTGCGCTGCAAGTATAATATGTTCAATCACACAAATCACAATTCATTTCAGGAGGTTGAAACAGATGAGGGGGAATTATGCGCTTCTTTTCCTCGTATTGTGGCCGATGTTCGGGGGGCTTTTGTCGTTTTACGCCGGCAAGAAGAGTCGTCTTGTGCGCGACTGCATGGCCGATGCTGTTTGCGTGATTGAGCTTGCGTTTGTGTTGTCGATGTGGGGGAGTCTCGGCACGGAGCTATTTATCCCGGGAGTCTGCGGACTCGGAATGAAGCTGAAGATTGACGGGTTCAGATTCATTTATGCCGTGATTATCGCGTTCATGTGGTCGGCAACAACAATTTTTTCACGGGAATATTTGCAACATCATCACAACCGTAACCGTTACTACACGTACGTATTGTTGACTCTCGGCTCAATAATGGGAGTTTTCATTTCTGGGGATTTGTTCACGACGTTTATGTTCTTTGAGATGATGTCTCTTTTCTCGTACATTATGGTTGTTCAGGACGAGACTCACGAAGCACAGAGAGCCGCGCAGACATACTTAGCGATTGCGATAATCGGCGGCCTTGTTACGCTGACGGGATTAATACTGCTGTATAACTACACTGGGACTCTTGATATTGACTCTCTCGCAAAGTTCACGCTTCAGGACAAATCACCGTTATACGTTCCGGGCTTCCTGGTGTTTGTGGGATTTGCGGCTAAGGCGGCTATATTCCCGTCTCACATCTGGCTTCCTACAGCGCACACTGCTGCCCCTGCTCCGTCAAGCGCGTTATTGTCCGGGCTTCTCACTAAGTCCGGGCTTTTCGGGATTATCGTTTTGTCGTCAGGAATCTTCATGCACGACCCGCGATGGGGATTCATGCTGCTGATTCTCGCGGTTATCACTATGGTATTAGGGGCTGTACTTGCTGTTTTCTCCGTCAACATAAAACGCACTCTCGCATGTTCGTCAATGTCGCAGCTTGGATTCATTCTCACGGGAATCGCAATGCAGTGCTTCTTAGGACATGAGAATGATTTGGCCGTAAGAGGTACGATTCTCTACATGGTCGGGCATTCGCTGATAAAATTGGTGTTGTTCCTTTGCGCTGGAGTCGTACACATGAACACTCACAAACTGAATCTCAACGACATACGCGGATTCGGGCGGGGAAAAAGGTTATTCATGTTTGCGTTTGTGATGGGCGGACTCGGATTGATGGGTTTCCCGTTAATCAATGGCTATTTAGGGAAGACTCTAATTCATGAGGCGATTGTTGAGCATCTGCACGAATTATCGCACGGAGCCGGGACTCTCTCATTCATGACTGCGGGCGCGGAAAAATTTTTGTTCTCGGTCTGTGAATGGCTCTTCCTGATTTCGGGAGGACTCACAACTGCTTACGTGATTAAATTGTTCGTTGCGCTGTTCATCGCTAAACCCGCTGAAGGTATGCACCAGAAAGATATTTATCTCTCATGGCCGAATGCGATAATCATAACTCTGTCAGCATTAATTCTCCCTGCAATCGGAATTTTCACGTCAGAAATCGGCGACAAAATAGCGTTTCTTGGTTCTGCGTTCATGCACGGCCCGGAACATCATCACGCTGTACATTATTTCGTGTTTGAGAATCTTGAAGGCGCGTTGATTTCCCTGACGATTGGAGTCGCTGTTTACTTCCTGTTTATTCGCAAAGTGCTTCAGTCTGAGAGGGTTAAAGGCGAGATTGTTTATGTTGATTTGTGGCCTTCATGGCTTAACATTGAGAATGCAATTTTCCGCCCCGTTATCGGATTGTTATTGCCTTTCATCGGTTCATTGTTCGCAAAAATTGTTGACCTAATCACCGCAGGCCCTGTAACGCTGTTATTGTCTCAAGCGTCGAGGATAAAATTCATCCGTCCTCCTGAAGATACAGATTTCGGATATTATCAGGACGAGTCGAAACAGGAAACAATAAGCACGCTTCTTCCGTCGAGTCTTGCTTACGGGTTAATGACATTCGCGGCGGGATTGCTATTTGTGATTGCGTTCATGATGATGTGAATGTGAAATTGAGTCGGCGGTCTCTTTTATGGGAGGCCGTTTTTTGTTAATGCGGGAATTTGCCGGATTTATTTTTTGCGCTTCATGCCCGATAATTAACTTATAATCCAGTATCTTGACAGAAGAAGGAATGATCACCGTGATTATCAACAACAATCTTACAGCGTTATCCGCCCTGAACGCTACAAAAGCTACGGACAACATGATGACGAAATCGGTTCAGCCTTTAGCGACAGGACTCAAAGTAAATTCTGCTGCTGATGATGCTTCCGGTTTGGCGATAAGCGAGAAAATGCGCGCTCAGGTGAAAGGCTACGACATGGCCGTGAGAAATGCTCAGGACGGTATATCAATGCTGCGTGTTGCTGAGGGTGCGCTAGGTGATACAAATGACCTTCTTCACAGGATGAGGGAGCTTTCAGTTCAGGCCGGGAATGGCACACTCACAATGCAGGACAGGACTCACATACAGGAAGAAATAGACGAGCTGAAAGAACAGATAAATCACATCTCAGACTATACGAATTTCAACACAAAAAGACTCCTTAACGGCAATTTAGGCGCGTTGTGGTCAGCCGATGACGCAAAAATAAAAGTGCGTGTAAAAGGCGGACTCTTAATGACAGATGAAGACGGACGGACTTCAAACAGCGAAGCAAATTATCGTCTCGAAATCAGGTCTAATCCCGGAGCGGCGCAAGTCCAGAAGAGCAATATTATGACAGTAACAGAAACTATGATTGTTGAGGGTGAGAATGAAGACGACAGCGCAATAGAAGTATATTACGACAAAGCATTATGGGAGATTGACCAGTTTTATGACTCTGAGGGAGAATTTCTTGTTGATGAGCCTCAAAAACTCACTCTGATTCAGGGCGACGGAAAAACAGCAAGCGTTACGATTTACCGCGAAGACACATTGAAGGATACAGCCGAGAAAATCAATATGGCGATTGCTGACGGACTCGGCCAGGCTGCATATACAGATGACGCTAATCAGTTTGCTGTGATTTCTGACGGAACGGGAAATACATCGGAGTCAATTTTCTCACGGTCTGCAATTTATGACGATGAAGGCAGCATTACGGGTTATGACATAAAATCGACTCTCGTAATACGCTCGGCAATTCAGGGTACTGACGGGGAAATATATTTTGCGGGAAATGATGACTTGATTCACGCTTTCGGCCTCAACACGATTCAGGACGCGGAAGACGGCACGTACAGAGTCTCAATCTACAACGCCCACACGGGAGAAGCTGTTGTTTCTGACATGAAGGTTACAGGCCATGAGCTTGGCGGGATAATTCACCCGAATATTGATGTCGAGTTTGACCCTATGGCGGGAACTATTGCGGCTTGGGACGAGTCTACAAAGCAGTACAGCATGACAGCAACAGGAGCATACACGGCGAATATTCATCTTTCGGACAACGGATTAACATTCCAGACGGGAACGAATCAGGCGGAAACTTTCAGCGTACAGTTCGGGAATGTCTCAGCGGATATGCTTGGTGTTGACCGCGTTAATGTCATGACGAGAGATCTTGCGGAAAAATCCGTAACGTACATTGACGAGGCTATAGACAGCATAGTGAAGCAGAGAACGCAAATTGTATCGTACTCGAACGCATTGGAGCATTCAATCGCAAATCTCACAGTCTCAGGCCAAAATCTTGCTGACTCTCGCAGCCGTATAACTGATGCAGATTACGCGAAATCGGCCATGAGATATATAGAGTTCCAGATATTGAGCCGCGCTGAAGATGCTGTATTGTCTCAGGCGAACCAGCAGCCCGAAGCAGTTTTCAGCCTCATAAATTCATAGCTTCCCACAAAAAATTTTCAGCTTCACGAAAAAATTATTTTAACCGTTATTCCCGCTGACAGTAATTGTGCGTTCAGGGGATTTATTTTTTATCACTCTGTAATAAGATACTCGCATTCCATAAACACAATCACAAAATATTTCAGAGGGAGGAAATCTCATCATGAAAAAATTGTTATGCGCGTTCCTTTTCGTTGTCATTTTCGCGGGCAGTGTGTCAGCTTTTGACCTGAATAACCCGCCTGTCGTGAAAATTTCCGGCGGTCAGTTGATGGGCTTCATGAACGGAAAAACATTCACATTCTTGGGAATACCTTACGCACAGGCAAAACGCTTTGAGCCTCCGCAGAAAGTCCCGGCGTGGGATGGCGTGAAGTCCGCACAGTCTTACGGCGCAATCTGCCCTATACAGAATCAAACAGAAGTCGGAGCGGGTAAGCCACCTCACGGCTAAAGCCGGAAGCTTTCAGAGAAGTATGGTACACGGACTAATGTCTGAACACGCTTGTTACCGCTTCAGAATACCCTTATTCACTGGGGCGTGCTTACTCGCCTCTACCCGGTAGAGCATTGCTACTCATCCGCTTACTTTTTACGGCTTACTCCCACACCTCATGTTTTGGCAATTTTTATGCGAAAATCGCAAGGGCGACATGCCAGCCCGGAACGGCTCTAAGACCGTTGTGTATTTTTATCCGTTCCTGTTACAGAACGCCCATTTGTTAATGTATTTGTATTTTAAGAAACAAAAGGGAAAAAGTAAAGTAAAGTAGCTCGATTCCTCCCCATAGCAAAAGCTAGGGGCATCCGCGCGAGGGTTGTGATGAATCTCAATGTCTGGACTCGGTCAATCACAGAAGGCGACAAAAAGCCCGTAATTGTATTCTTTCACGGCGGTGGCGGAAAAGTCAACAACCTTATGCGTATGCCGTCAGCAAAAGGAACATTCCACAAGGCGGCGGCACTCAGCAGCTCATACGGATTAATCACGAAAGAGCTTAACGACAAAATAGTGAAAGGCACTCTCGAAAAGTTAGGGCTTAAAGACGTTTCGGAGCTTGAGACCTACGACTATTACAACATGATGAACGCGGCGCAGTCTGTATGCTCTGAGCTTGGCACGAACTGGACATCGGAAGCAGACGGAGTAATCATTCAGGAAAAATTATGCTCATGGGCTGATGAGATTCCGTTCATAGGAAGCACGGTATTTTCTGAGTTCAATTACAACTGGAGAGTCGCAGGGCCGGGAAAAAATACATGGACAGATGACGAGGCCATGAAGAATTTGACGGAGAAATACGGCGACAAAGCAGAGGGAATCGCAGAGGAGTTCAGGAAAGTATTTCCAGGCAGAAAACTCGCTGACGCATATTTCTATTACGGCGCGGCACCAGTCAGCAGCACAATATACTACATATGCAGGCGCGGACTTGAAGAGACTGTTTTAACCGAGAAAACTGCAACCGCAAAAGCTCCAGTGTATGAATACCTGTTTGATTATGAAGTCCCGGTTAACGGCGGTGTTCTTTCGTTCCATTGCTCGGATTTGATTTACATCTTCCACAACGTTGACATACCCGTAGTATCAATCGCGACTGCCGGGGATGATGACGCGCACAAAATGCAGGACGTTGCAGCAAATGCTTTTCTCGCTTTCATGAGGACGGGGAATCCTTCAACCGAAAAACTCGAATGGAAACCCTACACGCCTTCAGAGAAAAATATCATGGTGTTCTCGCGTGAAAGCAAATGCAGAATTTTGGGTGATGAGAAACTCTATACGCTGATGGATGAAGCCGTCAACAAAAAGTAACGTCATGAAAATGAATGCCGGGGCGTAAATGAGCGTCCCGGTTTTTTCGTGTCAAAATAATTTTCTCCTGCGAGCCGTCAGAATCATCATCAACATTATCATCAATATCATCACGCACATAACACCGAACGAATCACACCCCGAATATGTACCCTGCAAAGGCTGTGTATCATTTGCGGGTTCTCCCTCCGCTTTAGGTTCTTCCGTATTAACCCTCGCTGTGATTACTGGCTCATAACGCACGCCGCCTTCAAGATACGCATTCACAATGACATGATGATTCGCCGGGACTGTGAGAGTCTCTTTTCCGTCCGAATTTCTGAACGTGTAATTTTCATCTTCTGCCTCAACTCCATACGGGAATGAATGAAACTCGATATTTGCCCCCTCAGGTATTTTCGCGTCAATGCTCACTGGGAAATCATATCTTCCGTCATCACTCACTGTTATCACGGGCATTATTGCGGCTGTAAGATATTCATGCGGTAAATTCTCCGAGACTCTGAGAGAAAACCTGCGTGTAGCTTTTCCGCCGGAATTTTCTGCTGATGCGCTGAGACTGAAACGCCCGGTTTTTTCCGGCACTCCGTGAATTATTCCCTCTCTGCTGAAGCTCAAGCCGTCAGGAATTTTCCCCCTGAATGACCACGTTATACCCTTCCCGCCTTCTGCTTTAAGCTCCGTCCTGTAATCCTCGCTGAGGAATCCTTCAGGAAGAATCGTTGTTGTGATTTGCGGCCTCTTTGTCCTTATGCTGAACTGAATCAGGCGCAATGACTTTTCACCGTCTTCATTCATGGCCGTAACGCTGATTTTCCCCTTGAAGTCAGAAACAGGAATCCCGGAGATTATTCCCGTCTCAGAATCAAGACTCAAGCCTTCAGGAAGTGAGTTGCAAGTCCATTTCACTTTGTCCGGGCCTGAAACTTTAAGCGTGAATGTGTACTCCTCGCCCGTAAAAGCCTGTTTCATTGATGATGATGATATTCGCGGCGGTCTTTTGGGTCTTTGCGGAGGACGGTTAATCTTTGGCGTTTGTGCTTTTGTGATTTTAGCGTCAGGGCTTGAGACTTTCAGGGATAATTTTGCTGACGATTCCCCGTAACTGTTCGCGGCTGTAATCTCTATCGTGTAATCCCCCGGCGTTTTGGGAGTGCCTGAAATTTTCCCGTCATCGTTAAGCGTGAGTCCTTGCGGGATTTCTCCGGCCATGATGACAGATGCGGGGCTGTCGTTCATCTTTATGCGGAAATCGTAGGGAGTTCCGGCTTTTGCGTCAGGAAGCGAATTTGTGAGAATCTCCGGCTTTCCGTCAGCAAAAATTTTCAGCGTGAACTTCTGAGTCTCTCTTCCTTCTGTGATGTCCGCGCTGAATACCCCCGATTCTTTCGGAGTCCCTGAAATCCTCCCTGATGTTGATATTCTGAGTCCATCGGGGAGTCCTTTTGCTGACCATCTGACACGCTTTCTGCCTTTTACGCTGAATGTGTATGTGTATTGATGGCCTGAGATCCCCGGCGGCAAAATATTCTGTGATGATTTTGACTCTGTGCTGTTTTTGCTGTCGTCAAGAGTCCATTTTCCCGGAATATCTATCTTCATCGGAGGAACGTTATAGCCCGAATCCGAATCACGCCGGAAAATTACAGCGTCGCGGGAGTCTGACCAGCTCAGTATCAGCATATCGCCGGAAATTTCGAGCCGTGTTGTAACCTCTGCTTTTGCCGGGGAAATTTCTGCTGACATAAGAGCCGCTATGATTAACAGGGAAAATATACCGCGCATGAATTTACGCTTTCACCTTTATGACAACCTTCCTGACTTTTTCCGGGAATTTCACCGCGCATTTAGGCATGTGGGCTTCTTCTGGTGATACGATGATGAAATCTCCCGAGCTGAGAAGGACTCTCCCGTAAGATTCGGGCTTTTCGTGAAAGTATGTATCACGTTCGGGATGAGATTCGGCAACCGCAATATCTTCAGCAGGATGAACGCAGAAATATTCACGGCCTTCTGCGACATACTGAATGTCAAAGTGTTCATGATTTGATTCGAATCTGCAATCATTCTCGGGCTTTGAGTCGTAAGTCTGAACGTCAGCAAAAAGATCTGTTCCGGGGATTTCGTGCTTACCGTCAGGAAATTTTCTGATGTCGTTTTCTGAAAGCCATTTGAGTCCGGCTGTGAATTTTTCCGTGAGATATGAATATTTACCCGCAAGATTTATTTTGCACGAGTACATTTTTATTCCTCCCTGATTAGGTTGTATTATTGATTTTGCGTTTTACTATGGTCGCCATAAATTTTAATCCCTCCGAAAAATTATACAGTCAAGAATATATCTTTTACAGCAGCAAAAAACAAATGTCAAATCAATTCCCGCAAGCCTCAAAACCAAGTCTGCAATCAAAAATTTCACGCAAAAGAATCAAATCACAGCTTGATATAATTTTCCGAGCAACATAAATTTTCATTCAAAGAAGGGAATCAATCATAGAAAGCTCACATTACTTTGACGAAATCGTGAATATCATCGAGAGATTACGCGCCCCGGACGGCTGCCCATGGGATCGCAAACAGACTCTTGAAACCTTACGCACTTCCATAACAGAAGAAGCCTACGAACTCGCAGACGCAATCACAAAAAAGAACATGGCCGAAATCAAAGAGGAAGCCGGAGACTTATTGCTTCAGGTTGTATTTGTCGCCTCGCTTGCGAATGAAGCAGGAGCTTTTGACATGAAAGATGTTGTGCGTACTGTATGTGATAAGTTAATCCGCCGTCATCCTCATGTTTTCGGGAATGTGAAAGCAGAAGACAGCGACGAGGTTTTACGGAATTGGGAGAAAATCAAAGCTGAGGAACGAAAAGAGAAGCACGAAAATTTGTCGATCCTCGCGGGAATCCCGGACGGTTTGCCGCCATTGCTCAAAGCATACAGGATACAAGGCAAGGTGAAGCATGTCGGATTTGACTGGCCTGCGGGTGAAACTGAACCGCTATTCACGAAACTTGACGAGGAAATTCAAGAACTCAAAGAGGCCGCAAAAGAAAATGACCCCGATCACATGACGGAAGAATTAGGCGATGTGTTATTCATGGCCGTGAACATTGCGAGACGACTCAATGTTGACCCTGACGCGGCATTGAATACAGTCTGCAGGAAATTCACAAAACGCTTCATGATTATGGAGGAATTAGCCCGCAACGAGGGAAAATCAATCTCAGATTACACGCTTGAAGAGCTTGACTCATTCTGGGACAAGGCAAAAGAAATTTTGAGGAGGTAATCTTCTGTGAGAAAAGTTTTTGCTGTGCTTTGCTTTGTTCTGCTTACGGCTTCAATTTGTCATGCTTCCGTTACGTCAAATGACCGCGCATATTATCCGGCTGTCTTAATGTATCATGAGCTGAAAACGACTCCGCTTAACGAGTTCGACACGACTCCGGCGGATTTTGCGTCCCAGCTCGACTGGCTCAAGAATAACGGCTACGTAACATTGTCGCTTGAAGAGTTCATCACGTACACGCAGAAAGGCGAGGGCTTCCCGGAAAAATCTGTGCTGATTACGTTTGATGACGGTTACGAGGGAATATATGATTACGCATTCCCGGAGCTTAAGAAGCGCGCAATGAAGGCAGCATTCTTCATAACAGCGTTTACAGTAGGAGGCATTTCGGGAGAATATCCGCACATAACGTACTCACAGCTTGCAGAGATGGCCGCTGACGAAAATATATCTATCGGCTCTCACACAATATCACATTCACGGCTGACGGAATTATCCCCTGACGCAGTGAAAATTGAGGTATTGAGGTCAAAGCAGATACTGGAAAATTTCACGGGCAAAAAGATTCGTGCGTTCGCTTATCCTGAAGGTTATTACAACAGTGAAGTTATTGACGCTGTGAAAGAAGCGGGCTATGAGATTGCGTTTTCTGTTCAGGACAGAGGGAGATTCGGACATGAAGCATGTTACAGCATACCGAGAATTTGCACGGGTCTTGAGCTTGCGGAGAATGATAACGCATTGTTCATCGAGTTCGTGAAAAACTATAAAGACATGCCGCCGGAAGCCTTCAAGGAACGTTATAAGCCCATCGATAACGGAGCGCATTAATTTTCCGTGCAAATACAGTATAATACAGTCAATTTTCCATAAAGAATGAAGGAGCTGCATATAGCTTCTGAAAAGTAATAATGCATAGCCGAACAGCCTGGCACAGGACAAAAGGAGGATTATCTGCTACCAAAACCGGGACTGTTGGCAGAATAAGCATTTATCCGGGGAAACCTGGCTACCGCGGGCTGACGCGGGAAGTAAAAGCCTCTGGACTGCCGTAAAATCTCTAGTAGGCTCGCCGAACGAGGGCAGGAAATGCCTTAGCGATGAGGAAAGAACGAGGAAAATTCCAATCACTATATTATTCAGGTAGCAGATATAATGATATGGCAGCAGAAAAGAGAGTAAGGATAACTGAAACCGGCCTGCGTGATGCTCATCAGTCATTAATCGCAACAAGAATGCGTACTGCTGATATGCTCCCTGTTCTTGAGTACATGGACGCGGCGGGCTATTGGGCGTTAGAGATGTGGGGCGG
The DNA here is from genome assembly GCA_946183145.1 of uncultured Fretibacterium sp. Taxonomy (GTDB): domain Bacteria; phylum Synergistota; class Synergistia; order Synergistales; family Aminobacteriaceae; genus JAFUXM01. The sequence goes on from CAMGZM010000003.1 coordinate 104,962, forward strand.
AGCAACTTTCGACTCGGCGATGAGATTCCTTGACGAAGATCCATGGGAGAGACTCAGGCTCATCCGCGCACGTGTCAAGAACGCAAAGTTACAGATGTTGTTGCGCGGTCAGAATCTCGTAGGCTATCGTCATTACGCAGATGATGTTGTTCGTGAGTTCGTGAAGAAAGCTGTCGGAAACGGTATAGATATTATCCGTTGCTTTGACGCATTGAATGACCTCCGTAATGTTGAAGTCGCCGCTGACCAAGTGAAGAAGGAAGGCGCGCACTTACAGCTTTGCATGAGCTACACGCTTTCACCCGTTCACACGCTCGAATCATTTGCGGGAATGGCCAAACGTATGCAGGAAATGGGCGCGGACTCAATCGCGATTAAAGACATGGCCGGGCTTATCGGGCCGATGGACTGCGCTAAACTCGTTCACGCTATCAAGGCAAAAGTCGATATACCGATAGAGCTTCACAGCCATTACACGACAGGACTCGCGAGCATGGCATATCTTGCGGGAATCGAAGCGGGCGCGGAAATCGTAGACACAGCAATATCACCGTTCGCATTAGGGACAAGCCAGCCCCCTACAGAATCACTTGTTGCGGCTCTTGCAGGCTCAGAATACGACACAGGAATCGAAATCGAGAAGCTGTTACCGATAACGAATCACTTCAAGAAGTTGCGCGAGAAGTACAAAGACTTGCTGCCGGAAATCGCCGGAGTCGACATCAACATTTTGCGTTACCAGATCCCCGGCGGAATGTACTCGAACATGGTCAACCAGTTACGCGAAATGAACGCGCTCGACAAACTTGAAGCAGTGCTGAATGAAGTACCCGTTGTGCGCAAGGCTATGGGCTATCCTCCGCTTGTTACGCCTTCTTCACAGATGGTAGGAACTCAGGCAACAGTAAACGTTTTGCGCGGAAGATGGAAGAGTTTCCCGAAAGAAATCAAGCAGTATTTCTTAGGGTATTACGGTCAGCCCCCCGCGCCGATGGATCCGGAAGTCCAAAAGATGGCAATCGGCGATGAAGAGCCTATAACATGCAGGCCAGGCGAGAAGATTCCGCCCGAAATGGAGCAGGCACGAAAGGACGCACAGCCGTGGATGACAGAGCCTGAAGACGCATTGACGTGGATAATGTTCCCGCAGGTCGCAAAAGATTTCCTCCCGAAGAAGTACGCAAAAGTTCATCTCCGCGACACAGGTCTACAGGCACAGGCAGCACCGGAGGCTTACCCGGCGTAATGGATATACCTTTCACGGGGGACGCACTGACTCAGGCGAGGCTTCTCGGAATCAATGATGAGAATTTCCGCACGATTGAGTCGCGTTATCCCGTATCACTGTCAGTAAAAAGCGGGGTCGTTCACGTGAGCGGCCCTGATTCTGAACCCGTAAGGCTCGCAGGCCATCTCATACGCGAATTGATTTCAGCCGCCGAAAAAGGGCACGAGATTCACACCGATGACATTCGCGCCGCAATGGACGCACAAGCAGAAGGCCATGAACTGAATCTCACAGCACTTTACAGCGAAATCATCTGCACGACATCACGGGGAAAACCAATCCGCGCTAAAACTCCCGGTCAGCGTTCATACATCAAGGCAATACGCGATAACTTTATACTTTTTGCGACAGGCCCGGCAGGAACAGGAAAAACATATCTCGCTGTCTGTGAGGCCGTCTCAATGCTCAAAGCCGGAAAAGTGAACCGCGTTGTTCTCGTTCGTCCTGCTGTTGAAGCCGGCGAGAGTCTCGGATATTTGCCCGGTGATTTGCGCGAGAAGGTAGAGCCTTATGTGAGACCGTTATACGATGCGTTTTATGATTTGCTGTCGCCGGAAAAATTTTTGCGTTACGCTGACAAGGGAGTAATTGAGATTGTCCCGCTTGCCTACATGAGAGGGCGAACGCTTAATGAGAGCTTCATAATTCTTGACGAGGCGCAGAACACGACCCCCCGCCAGATGAAAATGTTTCTGACTCGTCTTGGTTTCGGCTCAAAAGCTGTAGTTACGGGAGATATTACGCAGGTTGACCTGCCCGGCTCTTCACCGTCAGGACTCAAAAGCGTACGTGAAATTTTAGGCGGCATTAAGGGTATAGGCTTCATTGACCTGACACACGCCGATGTTGTGAGACATGAGATCGTTCAAAAGATTGTTCAGGCATATTCACGTTACGAGGAGGAAAACAAGCTGTGAAACGCCGCGTATTAATCCCTTCCGAACGTAATTTTTTCGAGCGCATAAACTTTTCAGCGTTCATAGAGTACACGACTCCCGTAATATTTCTCCTGATTGCCGGGATATTAATCGTCCTCGCTCAATGGGCAGTGCTCAACAGCAGGGGAGACAGCTTCAAGACAGGCGGAACTGCCCCGAAAACCTACAGAGTCATAACGCCTATGCGCTACGATGACAGAGAGTCAGCAGAAAAGCTCCGTGCTATGGTCGGTGAAAGCGTTGCGGGCGTAAATGTCCGTGATGTCTCGGCAAAAGACAGACTGATGAGAAGGCTTGAGGCTCTCGGAGATGTGAAAGACATTCAGGCGGCGAAAAGCTCGGAATATCTCTCTGTTTTTCCTGAAGGATTAATATCCGCGTTTTTGAGTTTGCCCGATGAGAGACGGACTCAGATTCTCAACTCTTCATACACTGCGGGAGTCTCATACCTTGAACGCCTTGAACGCGAAAAAGTTTACACGTCAAATTTCCACATCACGAACCAAATATTATGGGACGAAATCAGCAAGTCAGATGTTTCACCTGATGACGCAAATTTCATCTACCAGATTTTAGCGGGATTCGGGAATCTCAACATAAGACATGATGACGAACTCACAGAAATTGCGAAGCAGGCGGCAGTTGATGAAGTGCCTACGATAGACAGAAGGCTAGACCCCGGCGACGTGATAATCAGCAAGGGAGAAATTGTTACCACACAGACAGCGGAACTTCTCAGGCTTCAGGGTTATACGGAGGATGTTTTTCCTGTAGGTGAGATTTTTGCGGTGATACTCTGCGTTATGTCGCTTCCTTTGTGGATGAGCATTCTCAACAGGGGCGCGGGCGAACATAAACCTACTTGGCGTTCTGTAGTGTTCATCATCATAACGGCGTGGATTTTTGAGACTGTGGCGGCGAAATTCGGCATTTACGGAGCGGGTACACTTGCGGCTTCAAGCGTTGCGCTATTGTGCATTGATGACTATATGGCGTTCTGCATTGCGGCAATGTCAGCGGCATCGGGAGTGTTTGTTGTTACGGGTCAGGCTGTAACGAACGTAATACTTCTCGGAGCTATGGCGATATTCACGCCGACAATAGGCTTCTACGTTCTACGAAATCTTGAGTCGCGCCGTCAGGTCTCGTACAAAATTGTTGTCATGGCCGTAATTCTGACTCTTCTGCGTATGACACTGAGATATTTTCAGGGAACGCCCTACAGCCTGAGGAGTTTTTCTGTTGGTGCGCTGATGTTCTTTGCGTTTGAGGCGGGATCTGCTCACATGATGATGGGAGTCCTGCAATATTTCGAGGAATACCTTGGCACGCTCTCAATCATGAGCATACGTGAAATCAGCAACCCTTCAAGCCCTCTTTTACGTGATTTACAGCGTCAGGCACCGGGGACATATCAGCACAGCTTGACGATAGCAACATTGATTGAAGCTGTAGGAATGGAGTTAGGGATGGACACGAATTTATTGCGTGCGGGCGCGTATTATCACGACATCGGGAAGCTCCGCAAGCCTGAATACTTTGTAGAGAATCAGGGCGGAGGCGTAAACATTCACGACTCAATGTCCCCTATGTTAAGCTCACTCGCAATAATCTCACACGTAAAAGACGGACTCGAATTAGCATGGGAAGCAAAATTGCCGAAAAGAATCCGGGACTTTATTGCAGAACATCATGGTGATACAAGCACGAGATATTTCTACAACAAAGCAGTTGCAGGCGGCGAAAATGTAGAATGGAGCCAGTTCTGTTATCCCGGCCCTAAGCCTCAGTCAAGAGAAACCGCGCTGTTGATGATAACGGACTCAGTTGAAGCGGCAGTGAGGGCGGCAAATATCCGCGAGCTTGCGTCCGATGAATCAAATGACGGAAAAGGCCAGGCAGTAGCAAAAATAGAGAAGATAGTCGCGCAGGTAATACAGAGCAAAATAAACGAGAATCAATTTGAGAACGTAGCATTTACGATGAAAGATTTTACTGTGATAAAACAGACTCTAATCTCAGTATTAATATCAATGTACCACACGCGCCATGTAAAGAAGATTGAGCGCAGGAAATAATCAGAAACACGAAAGAGGTCAGTTGAAACTTGAAGTTATCAGTAACAATTGATGCCCCTGAAGATTCAGACGGCAGTAACAGCACCGCAAACCCGGATTGTACCAGCACAGAAATTGAACGAAAATTCAGCACCGAAAAAGTAACAGGAGTCCTTGAAGAATATCTGCGAGAGATTTACCCGTCATGCGAAAATTACGACTCAGCAGAGATCTCTTTGACGTTCATGGACGCTGACGAAATACGCGCATTGAACCGCGACTACAGGGACGTTGACGAGTCTACAGATGTATTGTCATTCCCGATGCTTGATGACGCGGGCGAAATGATGAGTCCCGTGTTGATGCTCGGCGACATTGTGATTTGCCCTGAGGAAGTTTCACGCCTTCACCCCGAATTATCACAGACTGAAGGAATTTGCCTGATGATAGCTCACTCGTTTTTGCACCTTTTGGGCTATGACCATGACACAGAGGAGACTCAAGCGGCCATGTGGGCGAAGCAGGACGAAATTTCGCGCAAAATTCTGGAGGCACTGAGATAATGCCGGAAATCATCATAGGATTCATCGTACTGTTTTTCCTGTCAGCATTTTTCAGCGGCGCGGAGACATCAATAACCGCAACAGGCACGGGGAAATTGCGTACATTCATTGAGACGGGGAAATATCGTTATCTCAACTCCACGTTTCAATGGCTGATTGATGACACGCAGGAGGCTCTTACTGTCTGCCTTATCGCGAACAACATCGTGAACATTTCCGCGAGCGCTTTGGCTTCAGGGATTGCGCTTGAGATTTTCGGCACTGCTGCTGTTGTGGCTGTTGTGCCTGTAATGACTGTTCTTATTGTGATATTCGGTGAGATTCTGCCCAAGAGCGCGGCAATGGTTTACTCTGAGAATGTCTTGATTGTCGCCGCTCCGATATTGCGTATACTTGCGTTCCTGATTTCGCCTGTTGCGTGGCTGATGAAGAAATGCGTAACGGCTATAGGCTTTGTGCTTCACATAAATTTGGGAGCGCAGCAAGTTTTTGTTACGCGTGATGAGATTGAGCAGCTTGTGAAGATCGGCGAGGAGTCCGGCGCATTAGAGGCAAACGAACGGAGAATGATAGACGGGATAATAGACTTTGACGAAACGAGAGTCCACGAGATAATGATACCCCGCACCGACATGATAGCGATTGAGGCAGACTCGACTCTTGAAGAAGCGGTGAAGGTGTTTATTGATGAGGGGCATTCGCGAATACCTGTCTACGAAGAGAGTCCCGACAACATAATCGGAATACTTTACGTGAAGGATACTCTGAAGAATCTTTGCGAGGGTGATTTGTCTGCGGGAGTCCGGGAACTATTGCGGAAGCCTATATTTGTGCCTGAGACGATAAGGACTGCTGAACTTCTCGAAAACATGAGGCGCGAACACAAGCATATTGCGGTGATTGTTGACGAATACGGCGGAGTCGCGGGTATTGTTACGATGGAAGATATATTAGAGCAGATAGTCGGGGAGATTCAAGACGAATACGACGAGGAGACTCCCGAAATACAGAAACTTGATGACGGGTCATATCTTGTGCAGGGAATAATGAGCCTTGAGAATCTGAACGATGAATTAGGGACGGACTTTCACAGCGATGATGCGGAGACGATTGGGGGATTGGTGCTTACGATTTCGGGGAGTTTTCCTGACGAGGGGGAAATATTCTACTACGAGGGCTGGACGATTCGCGTAATGGGACTTGAGGATCACAGAATAACATTGCTCAATCTCTCAAAGAAGGAAGAACCGATCACAGAATAAGAATAACGCAACCCCCGGTAAAATTCAGACTGGGGGAAAATTTTTTGATATAATACTTAAATCTAGGTAGAAAGGACTTGACAAATTACAAAATGGCCGCCATAACCGAACTACGAACCACGAACCACGCAATGTTTCTTGCCTTAGAGCAGTCCGTAACAGACTCCGTAAAGTAAAATTTCTCAGCCGTATTTGGTTTTTCTTCAAGAAATTCCGTTTTTACAAGCCATTAGTCCAGAAAAAGCACGTAAAGACTCTGGAAAGAGGAAATTACTGCAACAGCTTTTCATTTGCGCCGGAGCTTATGCCATGCAAACCGCTTGTATATTCTTTTGGTATAGGCTGGGATGTATCATTTGACTTGGCATTGATTCATGAATTTAACGCTGAAGTTTTTGCATTCGATTTCACGCCGTCAGTACTCGAATGGGCAGAAAAAAATATTTCTGATCCGAAGTTTCACATTATCCCCTGCGGTTTATCGTACAAAGACGGGACAGAAAAATTCTACTCATCAGGCGGATACGGAACTATTGCCCCTGCTGAAAATGAATGCAGGAATTAACATGCACAAAAAATCCCCCGGCCATGTCTCAACCGGGGGACAAAATATTTACTTCACACTAATTCTTGTCGCTAAACTCCGCATCAACAGTATCACCGTCATTTGCTGACTGGTTATTGCCTGCGCCCGCATTGGGGTTAGCGTTCGGGTTCGGGCCTGCGTTCTGATAGAGTCTCGTTCCGAACTCCTGCATTGTCTTTGCGAGGTCATCTTTTCCCGACTTCATTCCGGCTTCATCGTTGGACTCGATTGCTTTCTTGAGCGCGTCAATCTTTGTGTTTACGCGGCCTTTCTCTTCAGGAGTCATTTTGTCGCCCAAATCACGCATTAACTTTTCGGCCTGGAATACTGCTGCGTCTGCCTCGTTCTTTGCCTCTGCGCTTGCTCTCTTCTTTTCATCATCGGCGGCGTGGTCTTCTGCGTCTCTCTTCATCCGTTCAATGTCTTCTTTTGACAGGTTGGACGACTGAATCGTGATTTTCTGCTCTTTTCCGGTGCCTTTGTCCTTTGCTGAAACGTTGAGTATACCGTTCGTATCAATGTTGAATGTTACCTCAATCTGCGGAATGCCTCTCGGAGCGGGCGCGATTCCGTCAAGCGTGAACTGCCCTAACTGAACGTTGTCGCGTGCCATCTTCCTTTCACCCTGAAACACTGCGATTTCTACCTGCGGCTGATTGTCGGCTGCTGTCGTGAAAATCTGCGAAGCCTGCGCGGGAATTGCCGTATTCCTCTCGATCATTTTCGTCATTATTCCGCCAAGAGTTTCAATACCCAGAGTCAGCGGCGTAACGTCAACAAGTACTATGTCTTTGTGATCCCCTTTGAGGATTGCGCCCTGAATCGCAGCTCCTGCCGCAACGCATTCATCCGGATTGATTCCCTTTGTGGGTTCTTTTCCGAGAAGGTCAACAATTTTCTTCTGCACCATAGGCATACGAGTCGAGCCGCCTACGAGCAATATTTTGTCGACTTCTGACGCGCTTAACCCGGAATCCTCTAATGCTCTCTGTGTCGGCTTTATTGTGCGGTCAAGAAGATCTGCTGTCATCTCCTCGAATTTTGCACGGGTTAATTTCATCTCAAGGTGTTTCGGGCCTGTCTGATTCGCTGTAATGAATGGCAATGATATAGTTGTCTCTGTCATGTTCGACAGCTCAATTTTTGCCTTCTCTGCCGCCTCGCGCAATCTCTGCATAGCCATTGAGTCTTTTGAGAGGTCAATACCTTCTGTTTTCTTGAACTCTGCTGACATCCATTCTACTATTCTGTTGTCCCAGTCATCACCGCCGAGCCTGTTATCGCCCGCAGTCGCAAGTACCTCAAAGACTCCTTCACCGACATCGAGAATACTTACGTCAAACGTTCCTCCGCCCAAGTCGAAAACGAGTATTTTGTGTTCGTCCGTCTTGTTTTCGCCGTAAGCCAAACATGCCGCTGTAGGTTCGTTGATGATTCGCAGAACTTCAAGCCCCGCGATTGTCCCCGCGTCCTTTGTCGCCTGGCGTTGTGCGTCCGTGAAATATGCGGGCACTGTGATTACTGCCTGAGTTACTTTCTCGCCTAAATAGTCCTCTGCGTCGTGTTTGAGCTTCTGGAGAATCATTGCTGAGATTTCCTGAGGTGTATATTTCTTGCCGTCAATTGTTACGCGGTAATCCGTTCCCATTTCGCGCTTGATTGACATTATTGTACGGTCTGCGTTGACGATTGCCTGACGTTTCGCGAGCTGTCCGACTAATCTCTCGCCGTCTTTCGTGAACGCCACGACAGAAGGAGTTGTCCTTGCGCCCTCGTTGTTAGGGATTATTGTTGTCTGGTCGCCTTCCTGCACTGCTATACATGAGTTTGTTGTTCCTAAGTCTATTCCTACTACTTTAGCCATGATTTATATTTTCTCCTTTACTTTTTTCCTACGATTACTTTTGCTGCCCGTAATACTCTGTCTTTTGTCCTGTAACCTTTTAGGACTTCCGTTATGATTTTTCCGTCAAGATCTGAGTCATCAACTTTTTCCGTGCCTGCTGCGTCGTGAATTGACGGGTCAAAATTTTCTCCCGCAGTCTTTATGACGCTGACTCCAAGTCCCTCAAGAACTCCGACAAATTGACGCTGTACCATCTCAACGCCTTTCACGATTCCCGCTGTGTCTTCACTGTTTGCTGACAATGCGCGGTCTAAGTTGTCGAGAACGGGCAATATCTCCGTGATTACTTCCTCTTTTGCCCGTGAACGTGTCTCTGTGCGTTCCTTTATTGTTCGCTGCCTGAAGTTGAAGAAATCCGCCCTCACTGTTTTGATTTCCTTCTTGAGGCTGTCAATCTCTTCTTTCAGCTTGTCGGTTTCACTCTGTGAATCATCTTCTGTGATTTCGGGTTCTGATTCTTCCGTTTCGTCTAATTTTTCCTCGTCCATTTCTCTATCACCTCCCTGATGAGTCTTCGTCTAAAGCGTCAACAACAGTCTCAAGAACGCTGATTGATTTCTCGTAATCCATTCTCATCGGCCCGATTAAACCTAACACGGCCTTTTGCTGACGTGGGCGCGCTGGTATGAGAATCATTGCGTTATCCTCCATTCCCTCATCTTCATTCTCATCGCCTAATGTGATGTTGAGGGCTTTGCTTTTGCGGCATTTCTCTATGAGACGGGCTAAAGGTTTCTCCTGCTCCAAGAGATTCAAGACAGCCTGAATGCGTGAGATCGTCTGAAACTGCGGGAGGTCTAAAATATTTCTTGCGCCTGAGCTGTAAAACTTGTAATTCTGCTCCGTAAGAAACTTGTCAAGCTCCGTTATCGCGCTCCTGCATGAAGTTTCCGCCTCACTAAGCCCCGAAGAAGCATACTGTGAGAGAACCTCTTTTACCTCGCTCCAGGAATGACCCGCCGCAATTGTGTTGATTCTCCTGCTGAAATCCTCAAGAGTCTTTGCGTCAACCTCATACGGCAATGTGAACTGCGAATGATGTACGAGTCCCCCTTTAAGCACAATGAGCGCAAGTACGTTGTTTCCTCCCATAAGTATGAAGTCAATGTGCTGAATCTCTGCGCTCTCTAATGCCGGAACCGCCGCAACCGCAATACAGTTTGTGAGTCTCGCCATCAAGTGTGTTACGTGCATGAGCAGATCTTCAACCCCGCTTTTGCCTCCTAGAATCTCGTTCCTTATGTCCTCAGCGTGAAGATGACTTCTTGCCCTTGATGTTACGGAGTCGATATATACCCGGTAAGCTCTTGCTGTAGGGAGTCTTCCTGATGATGAATGAGGCTGAGAAAAATATCCCATCTCTTCAAGGTCTGCCATCTCGTTGCGAATCGTTGCGGGACTCAATCCCTTTATGTATTTCCTTACGATTGTGCGCGACCCGGCAGGCTCACCCGTCTTTATGTACTCATAGACTACTGCAAGAATTATGCTTAACTGTCTTTCCGTCATTTTGCTTTTTCACCTCCTGTCATGATTTTAGCACTCATATATAACGAGTGCCATTACTATTTAGCGCGGATAAGATTAGCAGAGAGACTCTAAAATGTCAACATCAACGAAAAATTTATCATGCTATAATCGCGGCATTAAATCCCGAAATGAGGTGATGAAAATCACAATACCTGTTACAGTTTTGACGGTCTCATTCAACGCAGAGGCTACAATTTCGCGGACAATCGAGAGCGTTATGAATCAGACTTACGAGGATATAGAGTACATTGTGATAGACGGAGCATCGAAAGATAACACGGCCATGATAGCGGAGTCGTATGTCAAAAAATTTTGTGAGAAGCCCGGAAGAACCATGCGTGTAATCTCTGAACCTGACAAGGGAATGTATGACGCTCTCAACAAAGGCGCAAGGCTCGCAAGCGGAGTCATTGTCGGGCAAATTAACGCTGATGATTTCTACGAGCCTGACGCGGTTCAGACTATGGCGGAATTATACGGGCGTGAAAAATATGATCTTGCTTGGGGAAGTGTCAACGTTGTTACGGAAAAAGGGAATTTCATCAAGCACGCAAAACGGGGACTCTTCTGGTCAACTTCTCACTGGTGTCATCCTGCTGCGTTTGCTTCACGTGAAATACTTTTGCAGTATCCTTATCCCTTAATCAATTCTCATGATGATTTTGACTTTGCGACACATCTTTATGTTGACGGGAAAAAGTTAATCCCTCTCGACAAAGTGATAAGCAATTTCGCATTCGGGGGAATGAGTACGCAGAAAAGTTTGCGGGAAGCTAAAAAGAGGCTTGATGAAATTTACGCCATTCACAAGAAATACGGAATGAGCAAGTTATATTACGTTTACAGATTAATTTTTGAGGCAGTGAAATATATTCTGACGTAAAGAAAAAATGATGCCTCCCGTTGAACTTGCGCGGGAGGTTTTTGGTTACGATTTTTCCGCCGTGAAGCAAATATACGCGCATAAAGGCTTCACGTGAAGAATGTACATCAGGCAGTCCCACAAAAGCGCGATTAACCCGAACGGCTCAAAGAACGAGAAATATCCCGCCTGATTGTAGTCAAACATGAAATCTATCTTGCTGAAACCGTTACGGGACAATAAATTTTTCAGCGCAGGATAATAACAGCGGTCATAATATGCCTTGAATATGCCAATCTTTTCACGGCCTGGAAATACCGCAAAGACTATCTTACGCGCAAGCCAGCCGGGTATAATCTGGTTGATGATCGCAAAAAGCGCAAACTTGCAGGGAAATACGCTGATGAATTTTCCGCCGGGCTTGATTATTCTGCTGACTTCTTTCACTGCGCTCTCAAGATCCTTCAGGTGTTCAAGCACAGAAGATGACGTTACCATGTCAACAGACTCATCTTCAAGCGGGACTCTTTTGCCTGATGTAAGGTCAAACACTATTTTTTCATCCGCGTCATTGTTGAAGGCTAATTCTTCTGCTGAAACGTCAAGCGCGGTAATCTTTATGCCCGTGTATGTCCTGCATTCGTCCGCAAATGTGCAGCGTTTTCCGCCTCCTATATCAAGCACAGAAATATTATCCGCAAGATTTCTCTTGACCTCTTCACGGTAATGTCTGTATGCGCTGTGTTTTGTGTTTGGGAAAATTTTTGCGATTAATGAATGGCACTTCTTGTTGAAATTTATGAACGCTCTCAAAGGGTTAGACATTGAAATACCCTCCGGCGTTGAGACAGACTAAGCTACTGCTGACTGCTGACTGCAGACTGCATTATGGCGCGGGAATTAATCCCTGTCAACCTCCTTATTACGCAATTTTTTACGGAGAAATTTTAACACAGCATGATATATAATTCATTTATTCCCAAAAAATAAAATCAAGGAGGAAATTTCATGCCGAGAAAAATTTTCCCTTCCGGCTTCCTCTGGGGCGGAGCAACAGCCGCTAACCAGTGCGAGGGCGCATATGATTCTGACGGCCGGGGACTCTCAAGCGTCGACACGATTCCCGCAGGCCCTGAAAGAATGCGTGTAGCTCGCGGAGAACTCGAAATGCTTTCACCCCTTCCCGGATATTCTTACCCCTCACATCAAGCAATTGACATGTATCACCGCTACAAGGAAGATATTGCGCTTTTCGCTGAGATGGGCTTCAAGTGCTACCGTCTCTCTATAGCGTGGACTCGAATCCTTCCCAACGGCGACGATGCTTCACCGAATGAGGCCGGACTCGCTTTCTATGAGTCATTGTTCAACGAATGCAGGAAGTACGGAATTGAACCGCTCGTAACAATAGATCATTTTGACACGCCAATAGCATTAATCAAGAAATACGGAGGATGGCGCGACCGCAGAATGATTGACGCATATCTCAAATACTGCCGGGCAATTTTCACGCGCTACAAGGGACTCGTAAAGTACTGGATAACGTTCAACGAAATAAACATGCTTCTTCACATGTCGTTCATGGGAGCGGGGATAGTTTTTGCTGACGGAGAAGACAAAACGCGCACGAAATACACGGCGGCGCATCACGAACTCTTAGCGAGCGCGGAAGCTGTGAGACTTGCTCATGAGATTATGCCGGAGTCGAAAATCGGCTGCATGTTGGCGGCGGGACAATTCTACCCTTACTCCTGCAATCCCGATGACATTTATGACGGACTCGAAAAGGACCGGGATAATTATTTCTTCACCGACATACAAGCGCGCGGGGCTTATCCTGTTTGGGCATTGAAGAGGATTGAGCGTGCCGGGATAACGGATCTTTTTGCTGACGGAGACGCAGAGACTCTCATGAATGGGACTGTAGACTTCATAGCGTTCTCGTATTACTGCTCGCGATGCACAAGCACAGACCCTGAAATCATAGCTCATCATTCAAAGCCGGGGAATGCCGTATTCCGCTCGGTGATTAATCCTTATCTCAAGAGTTCCGAATGGGGATGGCAGATTGACCCGTTAGGACTCCGAATCACGGCCAATACGTTATACGACAGGTATCAGAAGCCTCTGTTTGTTGTCGAGAACGGACTCGGAGCTGTTGATGTTGTTGACTCTGACGGGAAAATTCATGACGCATACAGGATCGAATATCTGCGGAGTCATTTGCTGGCACTGAGGGACGCAATAACGGAGGACGGGATTCCTGTGATGGGGTTCACGGCGTGGGGGTGCATTGATCTTGTGAGCGCGTCAAGCGGGGAAATGAGGAAGCGTTACGGAATGATTTATGTTGACAAGGGCGACAGCGGGCAGGGCAGCCTGAAACGAATCAGGAAGGACAGCTTTTACTGGTACAAAGGGGTGATTGAGTCTGACGGTGCGAATTTGGAGGAATAGAATCATGGCTGAAAGTTAAGGAGGCAAATGATGAAAACTATTATTGCATGGCTGAAGGAATATGCGGAAGTAATTGGACTTGTGTTGACAGTTTTAGGAGGGGTGTACAGTTTGTACGGGGCTATGGGGGTAATAATATGCGTGGCGGTGCTGGCTATGCTGGGATACATTCTGTGTCGTGCTTTAGATGATAAAAAAGAGTCTACTGACGAGGAAAAGTCAGAGTCCATTGCCGGAAAGGAAGCAAAAACTATTTCTGAGGAGAAATTAGTAACAGCTGCAGGGAAAAAATCACAGCCTTACGATCATATGAAAAAGCACCCCACAATGAATGATAGTGATTTTTTGAAGCTGTGCATGTCAGGTGATGCACGAAAGGTTGAACAAGCCATAATGAATGGCGCAGATGCCAATACTAAAGACAATCACAGCAAGACGGCTTTATGGTGGGCAGCATGGAATGAGCATGTAGATGTAGCGGAAGTTCTCCTGAAAAACGGCGCGGATATTGACGCTAAGGACGATGACGGCAAGACGGCTTTATGGTGGGCGGTATATAACGGCAAAACAGAAACAGCAGAATTTCTCATTAAACACGGTGCTGATGTCAACGCTAACAATAACGGCTGGACGGCTTTAATGGGAGCAGCAATTAGTAACCATGTAGATGTAGCGGAAGTTCTCCTGAAAAACGGCGCGGATATTGACACTAAGGATAATCACGGCAAGACGGCTTTATGGTGGGCAGCATGGAATGAGCATGTAGATGTAGCGGAAGTTCTCCTGAAAAACGGCGCGGATATTGACGCTAAGGACAATGACGGCAGGACAGCTTTATGGTGGGCAGCATATAAATGCAAAACAGAAACAGTAGAATTTCTCATTAAATACGGTGCGGATATTGATGCTAAGGACGAAGACGGCAATCCAGCTTTATGGTGGGCAGTATGGAATGACCATTTAGATGTAGTGGAAGTTCTCCTGAAAAACGGCGCGAATATTGATGCTAAGGATAATCACGGCAAGACGGCTTTATGGTGGGCAGCATATAGCGGCGAAACAGAAACAGCAGAATTTCTCATTAAACACGCTGCTGATATCAATACTAAGGACAATGACGGTAGGACGGCTTTACAATGTGCAAAAGATGAAGGCCACACCGAAACCGCAGAGCTTTTACGCAAATACGGGGCAAAAGAATACGGATTTTTCGGTTGGTTATTTTCTATATTTAGCGCAAAAGAGTAATACACAAAAATTTTTCACAGGAGGCAAAACAATGGACTTCAAAGAATTAGCATCACTCATCCTCGAAAACATCGGCGGAAAATCAAACGTCAAAAACGTAGTACACTGCGCAACACGTCTGCGCTTCACCCTCAAAGACGACTCCAAACCCAACACCGACTCCATCAAGAAAGCCCCCGGAGTCCTTCAGGTCGTGAACGCAGGAGGACAGTACCAGATCGTTATCGGCCCGGACGTTCCGCAAGTCTATCAGGAAGTTATAGCCCTCGGAGGCTTCGAGGCTTCAGCGGCAATTGATGACCCTGACGCGGAGAAGGAAGACTCACGCTCACGACTCAGCAAAATTCTTGAGAGCATAGCGGGAATCTTCCAGCCCATAATACCCGCCATAACCGGCGCAGGACTCCTCAAAGCGTTAATGGCTCTCTTCTCGTCATTCGGATTCCTCAAGGCAGGCACTCAGACTCACGCGATACTTAACGCAATGGCCGACGCAGCGTTTTACTTCATGCCCGTATTGCTCGCAGCTTCATGCGCCCGCAAGTTCAAGTGCAATCAGGGCAACGCAATGGCACTCGCTGGGATTCTCGTTTACCCCTCGTTTGTCGCACTCATGGGAGGAAAAGAGGCCGTGTCATTCTTGGGCTTTATCCCCGTAACAAAAGCTGTGTATGCCTCGTCAGTTATCCCGATAATTTTGGGCGTTTGGTTTATGTCAATCGTTGAACATTGGGTGCAGAAAGTTTCACCGCGCGCAATAAAATTCTTCTCCGTCCCTCTCGTGAGTCTCTTTGTCGGAGGAGTCGTAACAATAACTCTTCTCGGCCCTATTGGTTCATGGGTATCTGGACTCATAAACAGCCTTTTCACGTGGATGAACGCTTCAATCCCCTGGCTTGTTCCTACGGTCGTGGGAATCTTCTCGCCTCTTCTCGTCATGACCGGGACTCACTACGGATTAATCCCAATCGGCACGAATAATCTTGCGACGGTCAAATGGGACTCTGTCGTTATCGGTATGCTTCCGTCAAACGTTGCACAGGGCGCGGCGGGTCTTGCGGTTGCATTGCGGTCAAAGAATCCCGACACAAAACAGCAGGCTTCATCAGCAGGATTAACAGCCGTACTCGGAATCACTGAGCCTGTATTGTACGGTGTGAATATGCGCTTCACGTTCCCTCTTTACGCGGCCATGATCGGAGGCGGACTCGGAGGTCTCTACATGGGATTGACTCGTGTTGCGAGATTCGCGGGCGGCTCTCCGGGACTCTTGGTGTTGCCGGGATATATTCCTCCTGCTGACGTTGCTTCACTCGGATATACGATGATGAATCTTGCTCACGCTGTAATAGGCGGAGTCGTGATTGCGTTCATTGGCTCATGGGTTGCGTGCAACGTTCTCTATGATATTTGGGCGAAAAAAGGAAAGATTCCCGATGAAGAACTGCACGGGCCGGAAGTGATTCCAGATGTGCCGGATAATGTGATTGTTGCGCTTGCGAACGGGAAATTTATCGGGCCTGACGAGATGAAAGACGCAATGTTTTCACAGCAGACAATGGGACAAACGGTAGCAATTGAGCCTTCTGACGGAGTAATCTGCGCTCCCGTCAACGGAACTATAGAGATGATTTTCCCGACGGCTCACGCTTTCGGAATGAGAATGCCGGACGGAACAGGATTATTGATTCACATCGGTGTTGACACTGTGAACTTGAAGGGGCAGGGCTTCACTTTGCTCAAGAAAGAGGGCGACGACGTAAAAGCAGGAGAACCTGTAGTGCGTGTTGATCTGGACGTTCTGAAGAATGCAGGCTATTCTCCTCAAACAATGATCGTGATTACGGAGCCTGTTGAAGAAGGAAAGCTGATAGAGTTCGCCGACTTCGGAAGAGAAGTAATGCGCGGGGAAATCCTCAGCAAGTAACGTGTGAAAAATTATGAGCAGACTATTTATTGTCATGTGCAGTAAATGTCTGCCCGTTTTTATCTGAAGGCTTCCTCAAACTGCGAAGGAGTGAGAAATTTTATCTCGCATTTGTCCTTTACAGTTTCGTAATATTCGTGAAGCATGAGATTCAATTCCTTGTTGAGAAGTGAAAAGCTGTCTAGGTATCTGTCATTCTGAAATGATGAGTCAGAAAAATTATTCTCATTCTCAGGGCTGAAACCGTCAAAACCCGCAAAAGTTATTCTCTGAACACCGACACGCCGCAAAAGATTCAGCAGCATGATTGCGGAGTTCTCGAAATATTTATATCCCCTGTTTATCAGGCTGTAATAATTCACGGTGATAACATCTTCAGGAGTCTCAGGCAAAATATTTGACGTGATTATGATTCTCCCGCTTTCGTGTTTCGGCGCATCCTGAATATAACGCCTGCTGTTACCGTAAAACGCATACGTCCCGGGCAGATCAGACAGGAAATTAACGCTAATGACAATCGGATTATGCTTCTTTGCGTATTCTCTTATGTCTTCATAACAATCGCTGAAAGTTTTTCCGGGTACAAGAATTAATATCTCCCTTCCCGAAAATATTTCCCTAAGAGTCTTTACTGCCTCGCTGTCGTCAACTTTATACGCTGTATATTCCATGTAGAGCCGCTCTATGTTGTCGTAATCGTAACGCTGACGCTTAACGGGGTCAATCATTGCGAGAATTTTCCCGATGTCTTTCGTTGCGAGCCTGAATTTTTCCGTGAGATAAATTATGTTGTTCGGATGAGATTTATATATCCCCGCCATCATTGCAGGAACTGAATAGCCCCATTTGTGCCGCAGCGAGTACTGATGTATATACGTGTCTATTATGTCAAGAATAGTATCAAGGTCATAATCATAATGCAGCTTGCGGATGAGATAATCAGCAATTAATTCCGTGCAGAGATTCCCGGCGGCTTTTCCCATTCCGCTGAGTGTCGAATCAATTATGAGCTTTCTAACTCCGCCTGAAAGTTTTATTACTTCCTGAGCAAATGAAAACGAAAGCTGATAATTATTATGCGAGTGAAAATTTATGCGTATACTAGGCTTCATATTGTGGTCAATGAGTCCGTAGAGCCTGCTTACATCATCAGAATACATTGCGCCGTAAGTGTCAACAATCCCAAAGCTGTAAGGCTCAATTTCATTCACCATGCTGACAAGCTCAAGTATTTCAATGTCGGAATAATTCAGAGAGTTCACGCCCTGAATGAAGAGCTTGTATCCCATCTCCTTAATGAGTCTCATACAGCGGATCAAATCATTCTTTGCGCTGTCATAATCTTTCTTTGTGAAGCCGAATCGTATGGCATCAATCGAAGAAGGATCATGAGGCTTCAGCGAATCAAAATCAAACATCCCGTAATCAATAAAGGCCGTGTACAATGCTTTTCTCGCGCGGGGAATGAATGGTGCAATCTGCTCTGTGTCAGTGAAAAATGTACTGTTGCCGGAATAATTTACACTCCGTTTGTCTCTCAGGAATCCGACTTCTACAATATCAACGCCGGAATCATCAAGCCCCTGTGAAATTCCTCGTATCTCGCTGTCAGGAAACGCGCAGTTTATGACTCGCCCGCCGTCCCTCAGTGTGCAGTCAAGAATCTGAATGTTCTTCATGCTGCTACCCCTGTTATTTCCCAGCAAGATATGACATAGCAGCCTCCGCAAATGCAAAATCCTCTGCTGTGTCTATGTCTATTGCTTCGAACTGGTCAACCTCGCAGATATACGGCCTCTTTCCGATGCGCTGCCCTGTTTGTGTGAAAACTTCGCGCCTGAATATGAAGAATGCTCCTGTCTCCATGTATACAGGCTCAAGATCTTGTGAACGAGGAATATCCTTCATGTCGTAATTGAACGGTCTGCCCTGATACCACATATAATCCCTGAGACAAACCGCAGAGAATGCAGAATCGTATTCACCGCTCATAACATTATGAAGTGATTTGCTGATTGATTCGGATTTTGTGAAAGGCTGAGTCGTGTGAGTCAGAACATAAATATCGGCCATGACATCACGCAGAAAGTAATCAATAATTTCAAGCCCCTTAACCTGAAAGCCGTCAAGATATTTATCGCGCTTCAAGAACCGCAAGCCCCGGTGTTCATACAGTGCTGTGTAAGATTTTATTGACTCATCGCTGCAATATACATAGCGTTCATCAATTTCATCAACATTGCATACTGTCTCAAAAATATAATCGCATAAAGGTTTTCCGTTCAGCGGAAGTAAATTTTTGCCGGGTAATCTCTGGTTGTTGAGCTTGATGGGAATAAATGATACTACTTTCATCCCGCAATGCCTCCATAACAAAACGGGATTAAGGGACAGACTAAGCTACTGCGAACTGCGAACTGCGAACTGCGAACTGCGAACTGCGAACTGCGAACTGCGAACATTATGCGGCGCAAATTCACATTTGTCAACCTCCTTATTGCTGGAATTTTGAGGAATTATAGCATAAAAAAAATTCCCCCCGCATATTTCACAGGAGGAATCATTCTCACTTACTCAGAGTCCGAATCCGAATCACCGTCAGCAATATCGAGCATATCATTTTCGCTTTCATCTTCATCATCAGAATCCGGGACTTCAGAGGCCATAGCTACATCATCGTCATCACTGTGCAGAACTTCTTTTGCGTCAGGCATTAATCCTATACCGTCATTTGCTTTAAGCATTATGGCTTTCATGATTTCGTCCTGCAATGCGGGATTTTCTGCGAGGAATTTTGCTACTGCTTCTTTTCCCTGCCCTAAAGTTTCGCCCTTGTACGTAACCCATGAGCCTTTACGCCCTATTACGCCGTAATCTATCGCCATGTCGACAACAGCAACTCCGACGGGAATACCTTTGCCGTAAATCAGGCTTGCGTGTGCTGTCCTGAAAGGGGGCGCGAGTTTGTTCTTCACGACCTTCAAATACAATTCATGGCCGATAGTAACATCACTCTTTTCGAGCTTCTTGCCTCTTCTCACTTCAAGACGTATTGACGCGTAAAATTTCAGGGCGCGTCCTCCTGTTGTTGTCTCTGAAGGGCCTTGCGCGTAACCTGTTGAGATCATTGCGCGCAGCTGGTTGATGAATATTACGATGCAGTTTGTTTTTGCGACGATTGACGCGAGCCGCCGAAGTGAATATGACATCATCCGGGCTTGAAGTCCCATCTGACTCTCGCCTATTCTGCCGTCAATTTCTGCCTGAGGAGTCAAAGCCGCTACTGAGTCAACAACAACAATATCAACAGCTCCAGTCCTCACCATCTGATCCAGAATGTAGAGAGCTTGTTCCCCGCTGTCAGGCTGTGAAAGGTACAAATTTTCGATGTCAACGCCGAGAGTTTTTGCGAGCCTTGGGTCAAGCGCGTGTTCTGCGTCAATGAATGCCGCGACTCCTCCTGCCTTTTGCGCCTCTGCAACCGCACATAATGCTATTGTCGTTTTTCCTGAACCTTCAGGGCCGAAAATTTCTACTATGCGCCCTTTAGGGTAACCGCCGATCCCTAGTGCTACGTCAAGAGGAAGGACTCCGCTTGGTATGACTTCAATCTCTTTGTTCGCGGTATCTCCGAGCCTCATTATTGCGCCGTCGCCGAGTTTGCTGCGGATTTCGCCGAGTGCGTCCTCAAGAATCTGTTCACGGGTTAAACGTCCTGTTTTCTTTGCTGCTTTCGCCAGTGTAATCACTCCTTATAGTTTTTCGTGTGAGATTTTTTTGCTTGGTAAGTATACAGCATTTTGACGCTGAAAAAATAATTTATCAAACCGCGCAAGAAGATTCCCATCTCTATAATTTTTTTGTGATATATTTTCTAAACTTACGTATATCGGATATATTGGGTGGTACGTTATGAAATATCCGAGTAGAATGCAAACAAAATATAAAAATAAATACCTATGGGACGTAGGAAATAACGCCTTTGGAGAGAATGTACAGCGCACGCAGGCGTGTAAGACTCTGGCAGAATATCGCGGAGCGGTCTCGATGAATTAGGAAGCCGCCGAATCCGTGAGGGGCGGTAGTTCATCTGCGTATTTCCTTCCACAATTCCGCAAGCGCAAAACGTACTGCCCTCGTTCTTACTTCCTCACGTTTTCCCGGCAAATTTTTCATGGCCGAATGAGTCCCATTAACGCCCGCAACGCCAAACCAGACAGTTCCGACAGGTTTCGACTCGCTTCCTCCGTCAGGCCCGGCAATTCCCGTAATGCTCACCGCGTAATCAGCTCCGTAAATCTTCATCGCGCCTTCTGCCATTTCACACGCACATTCAGAACTCACTGCCCCGAATTTTTCCAGCGTATCAAGTTTCACGCCCAAAATTTTGTACTTCGACTCGTTGCTGTATGTTACTGCTGAGCCGTTGAACACATCAGAGCTTCCGGCAATCTCCGTTAATGCGCCTCCGACTAATCCGCCAGTGCATGACTCAGCGCACGCAACATGAATATCCTTTTTACGTGCCTCAATCAGTACAGCATCAGCTAGAGATTTAGACCCTTCAGGCAATACGAGTCCTTCAAACTTTGAGTGCGTAATCTCTTCAGCCCATGAAACTATATCGGGCTCGCCGCGTATTATCAGCTCAACTTGCGGGAATGCAGGAAGGATTGAGACGTGAAGCCCCGAATGATTTATGACTTCCGGGATTTTTTGTGCTATGTGCATTTCGGGAGTGTCAAGAATTATCACTGATGCCGTGCGTCTCTCATCATGCGTAAAAATTTCTGGAAGCTCCTGGCGAATCATCGCTTCATACTCAAACGGGACTCCGGGCAATGCGATAACTTTTGTGCCGTCTCTCGTAAACTTCATACCTAATGCGAATCCTGCGGGATTGCAGACAGTTTCAGCGAGTTCGGGAATCATTGCCTGCGGGTCTCTCACGCTCTCGGTGTATGCGTAACGCCGGGGATCATCTTTCACGCGGGCTAATATGCGGTCATAAGATTCGTCATCAGGTTTGAGTCCGCACCCTAAATATTTTGCGACTGCATAGCGGGTTTTATCGTCATGTGTAGGGCCTAATCCCCCCGAAATTATGAGAACGTCAGTTTTTCCGATCCATCGCGACAAAAGGGAAATGATTTCTTCTTCCTCGTCCGAAATTATTTCTATTCGTTTTACGTTGATTCCTTTTGCGTGAAAATTCCCGGCCATGAAGTTAGCGTTTCTCTCAAGCCTCGCACCGCTCAATAATTCATCGCCTATTGCCGCAAGTACTGCATTTTTCATTTCGTCATCACCTCTATTAACCCGTAAAGCCATCCCGCATGATAAAAATATGCGTTGAAGCCCTGAAGTATTACGTTGCCGAGAATGCCGCCTAAAATGTCATCGGCCATTATTCCCCATCCGCCCGGCAATTTCTCCATTGCGCAGACTGGCCACGGCTTGAGAATGTCTATCAGCCTGAACAGAAAGAAGCCCGGTATTATGAATCCCTGAGGCAATGCGTATATTGTCAGCCACATTCCGGGAAGCTCATCGATATTCAGGAAGCTCGGATCTTTCTTGTTGAAGTATGTCTCTGATTTCCCCGTAACGTATACTCCTATGAATGACACTGCGACAATCGCCCACAAAGGAACGTCAGCAACAATTCTCACAAGACACGCGAACGCTGAACTAACTGTGCCGGGCATACCTGACGGAATGAATCCGAGTCCGAACAAGCTCGCTGCCCATACATACCACGGATAATTTTTCATGCTAAATCCCCTCTATAGGTTTCAGGTTCACGGAAGACTCCCGGATCTGCGCCATAATTCCGGCTGAGATTTCTCTGCGCTCATCATTAGATACAAGCTGACCGCCCCGCGTAACAACGTAAATCATGAACAGCAGCGAATATACGCTTATTGTTTCACCGTAACGCGAAAGAATATCTTTGTCCGATGTCCCGAAATATTCCCGCATAATGATGCCCCACATTGAGCCGAGAGTCTGAGCTGAGAGTCCCATAAAGCTCTCGTGAAATTTGCGGAAATGTTCATCCTTTGCTGAAGCGAGTCCGACAAAGAACGAGTACGAAATGAGAAGGTCAATAATAGGATGACCGAGTCCCGCGCCGCCTATGTCAACAAGAATCAAATCATCGCCGCTGACCATGATATTTTTCGGGTTATAGTCAGTGTGAAGGAATGTATTTCTGACGGGGATTCTGTCAATTATGCCGTCAAGAATCTCTTTGTCGTCCTGAGTGATTAGCTTCATGTCATAGGGTTTCTGAATCATCTCGCGGAGTTTTTCCCGTCCGTCGCTGAAAGTACCCGGCTCAAATTCTGTTGCGTGAATTTTCCTGAGGAGATGCGCCGCCTTTGCGCTGAGTTCTGAGAGTCTTCCGGGGTTATCTCTGACTGTTGCGGCTAATGTTTCAGCGTCAATCATCTCATACACAAGCCCGTAATGCTGACCGCACCTCACAATCTCAAACGGTATCGCTGTGGGAATACCGTGAATGAATGCCTCCCGTGAAGCTGTCCTGTCTCGATCAACGTCAGCGAGAGTCACAGCCCATTTGTTGTAGACTTTTATTATTGTGTCCGCGCTTGCCCTGTATACTGTCGAGAATATTCCGCCGCCTATCATCTCAAAATTTGTTGTCGAAACCTCGCGGGGCTTCTTTATCACCCTGAACAGCTCCGTGAATCCCGTAACGTGAAAAATGTTGTAGACTTCATCAGGGACATTCAGCACATCAAGTTTTGCGCCTAACTTTTTGCCGGCCTTCAAGAGGACTCTTAATCCTGCGCTTGAAATGTATGTGAGATTTTCCGCGTCAAAAGTCGGAGTCTCTGCGGGATTTTCCGCGAGCTGTGAAGAAATTTCTGACTCGACAATTCCGGCGTTGTTCGAGTCGATTCTCCCTGAAAGATTTATTATCTTCATGTCTCTATATCCCTTCTATAGGTTGGAGGCTGTCAAAAACTTCTGGTATTTTTGCGATGAAAGGAGACATTCCCATCTTTATCCGCGCGAAATTAGGCTCATTAACACGCCTTGCAATAGCCGTAACAGCACGCATTACGGAATAATCCTCGAATGCCCGCGTGTATTCCTGAAGTTTTGCGTCGTCATCAGTCCCGAAATACCCGCGCAAAACTCCGTACCAGAAATTCAGCGACATATCATCAGGCAGTCCGATTACGTCCTCCGGCTTTTTTCCGCTGCGCTTCATCGTAGGAGCAACCAAAACCGCAAGGAAATGCAGCGAGGAGAAATCAATCGCAGGGTAACCCAAAGCAGCCTCGGCAATGTCAATCAGCAAAAGTTCATCGCCCTGAAGCATAATATTTTTGGGGTGATAATCGTTGTGTATGAATGTGTTTCGGACTGGTATACGGTCAAAAATTTTGTTGAGCATATCACGTTCAGCGAGTGAAATTGCTTCGTGTTCGTAGATAGTCTGTGCTGATTTCCGCCAAACTTCTACAGCGTCAGGAAATGTCCCCGGCTCAAATTCCGCGCCGTGAATCTCACGCAGGACTCTTCCGGCCTTCTCGCTGAGTTCGTCAAGCCGCGAAGGATTCTTGCAGATTGCCTCCGCTAATGTTTCAGCCCCGGCCATCTCGTAGACGACTCCGTAATATTTTCCCGCCCTCACAACATCGTATGTTATCGCCGTAGGTATTCCGCGTATGAATGCTTCTCTTGCGGACTTCTGCCCGGCCATGATTGAGTCAAGTGTTGTGGGAAATTTGCTGAAAACTTTTGCTACAGTGTCAGAGTCAAGACGATACACAACGGAAAAATGTCCCTCGCCTATAACAGGGCAGCCTTCTACGGAAATTTCGTGGAATTTTTTGCGGACGTTGAACAGCTCCGTGAACCCAGTAACCTCGAAAATGTTATAGACATCATCAGAGGCGTTAATCACGTTAAGTTTTTCGCCTGAAAGTTTGCGGAACTTCAAGAGAACCCGGAGTCCCGCGCTTGATATGTAGGAGAGATTCTCAGCGTCAAAAGTTGGAATCTCACCGGGGAATTTTGCGAGCTGTGATGAAATTTCTTCCTCAAGAGTCCCGGCGTTGTTCGCGTCAATCCTTCCTGATAAGTTTATCGTAACCATCTATATCACCTTCCCGAATAAATCATTTTCCGCACAGTCGTAAATTTCTGCACGGATAATATCACCTGCGTTCACGTTTTCAGCTCCCTCAACGCAGATGAGTCCGTCAACTTCCGGCGCGTCGCGGTAAGACCTTCCCCAGATTTCGCCGTTCTCAGTGTCAATTTCCTCAATCATCACATCAAGTTTTTTCCCGATGAATAATTCTCCGCGAGCCTGTGAGATTTCCGCCTGAAGATTCATGAGTCTGTTGCAGCGTGATTCGGCAGTTTTCCGTGAGACTCTTCCGGGAAATTCCGCCGCTTTCGTTCCTTCTTCGGGGGAATATATGAACGCTCCTAGACGGTCAAATTCAACCTCGCTCACAAAATCCATGAGGCTCTCAAAACTCTTTGCGCTTTCACCGGGGAAGCCCGTCATTATCGTAGTGCGTAATGTGAATAACGGGTCAAGCTCCCGTATGTACGTGAAAATTCTCTGCATGTGTCCTTCTTTGCATGGGCGGTTCATGAGGGATAATATTTTCGGGTCTGAATGCTGAATAGGTATGTCGAGATAATGAAGAACTTTGTCCTGTGTCATGAGGAAGTCTATTAGTGCCTCGTCGACTCTGTTCGGGTGAAGATAGAGCAGACGAAGCCATGTTCCTTTAGGCACAGAGTCATTCAGGGCGTGAATCAGTGAGCGCAAGTTTGTGCCGTCAGAAAAGTCTTGTCCGTAAACCGTCAAATCCTGGCCGACTAAGCATAATTCTTTTGCCCCCGCTGAACACATAATCACAGCTTCATCAACAACACGCTTTAACGGAACACTGCGTAATCTTCCCCGTATCATCGGAATCGCACAATATGAGCATAATGTGTTGCAGCCCTCAGAGATTTTCAGGTAACGGGAGTAATAATTGTTGCTGATTGGGACGGGGTAACAGTTAGAGCTTTCACGGCCTCCGAGAAAATGAATAATCCTGCTCCATTCCTCAGAGCGAGCGAAAAGATCCACAGTCCCGGAAAATTCCTGCCGTAATTCCTTCCCGTAACGGTTCACTAAGCACCCCGCGACAATGAGAGTCTTAATTCGTCCGTCATTCTTGAGGGCTTCAAGGTCAAGTATAGCATCAATGTTTTCCTTCACTGCGTCTTGAATGAATCCGCATGTGTTGATGATCGCGCAGTCTGAAGAGTCAACATCATCAATAACTTCATGGCCGCATGATTCGAGAATGGCTTTCAGGTGCTCGGAGTCGGCGGTGTTTTTCGCGCAGCCCATGCTGAGGAGATATATTCTCATTCGTATTCGCTGAAAGACTCAGTGTCGATTGATTTTATCTCGTAAACTTTCTCGACATTCACGCAGAAATTGTTTGCTATCATGAGATTTGCGAGCTTCACGCCGTCAATGAGCATCAGTCTTTCATCAGCCGCAAGAATCTGCGCATTTTCGGAAAAATTTGCTGTCGTCGCGTAAATTCCTTTTCCGCCCTTGTCAGCTAATTCGTCAATGAAGTCTTGAATGTCCGCTTTGCCTATAGTTTTTCCGGGATAAAGTTTGCGTGCCTGAATGTAGATGTTCGCGCCTGTTTTGTTGTCGAGGATTACGCCGTGAATCATATCGCTTCCGGATGACTCTGTAGTGTATCGTGCTGTCTGGAACGCGAAATAGCCCATTTTCGACAGAAGGTCAATCACAAGCATCTCGAAACGGTCAGAAGGTAGTCCGGCCGCCTTCATCAATAACTCGTCAGCAAGCTCAGAATTATACCGCGCAATAACGTCATCAATACTGTTTGAGGGAATCGCAGCAGAAAGAATTTCAGGGTCATATTCTTCTTCGTGTTCTGACTCTTCCGGCTCTGGTTCGGGCTGTGATTCTTCCTGTTCTGTTTCGGGCGTTAAGTCTTCTTGTGTTTCGTCTGGTTCGTACATGTCTTCGGGCATTTGGTTGTACACTTCTTCCGTGTCTAAAATTTCTTCAGGGGCTTCGTCTGATTCCTTCCCCGCAAAATCTTCCGTTAATGTGTCATCGGCTTGTGAGTCCTCTTGCGATTCTGTGTCAAATTCCGTTAATGTCTCATCACCCGCAGGAGTCTCAATATCTGTTACTGCGTCAACGGCTAATGAGTCTTGTTGTGATTCTGTATCATCTTCCGGCAATGTCTCATCATCCGTTGAAGTCTCAATGTTGGGTATCATGTCAACGGTTAATGAGTCTGGCTGTGATTCAGTATCAGCTTCCGGCGGAGTCTCATCATCCGTTGAAGTCTCAACGTCTGGTATTGCGTCAACGGCTTGTGAGTCTGGCTGTGATTCAGTGTCGAGTTCCGGCGGAGTCTCATCATCCGTTGAAGTCTCAACGTCTGGTATTGCGTCAACGGCTTGTGAGTCTGGCTGTGATTCAGTGTCGAGTTCCGGCAATGTCTCATCATTCGCAGGAGTCTCAATATCAGGTATTACGTCAACGGCTTGTGAGTCTTGTTGTGATTCTGTATCAATTTCCGGCAATGTATCATCATTCGCGGGAGTCTCAATATCTGGTACTGTGTCAACGGCTAATGAGTCTGGTTGTGAGTCAGTATCAATTTCCGGCAAATTCTCATCACTCGCAGGAGTCTCAATGTCGGGTACTGCGTCAACAGCTTGTGAGTCTGGCTGTGATTCTGTATCAATTTCCGGCAATGTCTCATCATTCGCGGGAGTCTCAATATCTGGTACTGTGTCAACGGCTAATGAGTCTGGTTGCGATTCAGTATCAGCTTCCGGCAGTGTCTCATCATTCGCAGGAGTCTCAATGTCGGGTACTGTGTCAACGGCTAATGAGTCTGGTTGTGAGTCAGTATCAATTTCCGGCAAAATTTCAGGTTCATTACGAGTCTTAACAGGCTTAATCCCTAAAGTTTCGGATAAAGGCAGAGGCTTCTTCCTGCGTTCTTTAAGATATTCATCACTTATAATTTCCGGGCCGCCCTCAAGAATTTCTGTTCCTGCATTCGTTATCATATATGTATTTCCCGACGGGTTATAGAGCAGGTTATTTTTCTTCAAGTCTGACTTAGCTTCGTTTATTCTGCTCCGTAAAATATTTTTATCACCCGATGAAAAGTCATTGAGATTCAACCCGTAATATTCAGCTATGATTTCAAGCATTTCATTAATTGAGAAATTTCGGGGAGCCTCACCTTTGAATGCCTCAAGCAGCGGCCTGCGTATTTCCTGAGTGCCGGGGAGCGGCATAATGTCTTCACCTCGTAATAATGATTGGATTGTGAAAGATTATACTTCAAAATTCAAGGCGGGCAATGAAATTCTGAGAGGCTATAATCAATCTACAATATTTATGCTTAAAGGAGCGGTTACGAAATGAGACTCT
Source organism: uncultured Fretibacterium sp. (assembly GCA_946183145.1). Classification (GTDB taxonomy): domain Bacteria; phylum Synergistota; class Synergistia; order Synergistales; family Aminobacteriaceae; genus JAFUXM01. Next base: position 133,083 of record CAMGZM010000003.1, read on the forward strand.
CAAAAATTTTTTCCCGGTTGATTTTTGCGTTTGTGATGCTGAATGCGTCAGTTTCATTTTGCGAATGGAGGACAGAAAGCACCGATTTACGCCGGGCATTTCCGAACGTCATAACCCCTCCCGCAAAGTTAATCCCGTCTCATGAATTACCCCCTTTGAGCAAAGACGAGGGAGTCATACGCCGCGTGAAACTTCCTGAGGGTATGAAGGCCGTTGCGATTACGTTCGACATGTGCGAGCTTGACACTACAACAACAGGCTGCGACATGGCCGTGATGAGCTTCTTGCGTGAGCGTGAAATCCCTGCGACTCTCTTCATGGGCGGAAAATGGATGCGGACTCATTCCCAGCGCGTGAAAGAAATCATGACTGAGGGAAAATTGTTCGAGATCGGTAATCACAATTGGAGTCACGGGAACTGCGCTTTATTGTCGGAGGAAGGACTCAAGGCTCAAATTTTGTGGACGCAATCCGAGTATGAATTGTTGCGTGAGGAGTCCGGCGTTAATGATATTCCTGAAGTGCCTGTGCTTTTCAGGCTTCCTTATGGGAGGAACAACAACCGTGCGCTGAAAATTATTGCGGGATTGGGGCTGCGTGTGATTCAGTGGGACGTAGCTGCGGAGGCTGGCGACAATTCCGACATCAATCGGGCAAAACGTAACGCGAGAAAGGTTGCGGCCATGACGAAGTCGGGAAGCATATTGCTCTTTCACGCGAACTTAGTCCCAAAAGGAACGGTGAATCTATTGCGTGAAGTCGTTGATATTCTTTCTGCTGACGGTTACGAGTTCGTGAAGGTCAGCGAGCTTTTGACGATGGGAGAAATTGAGACTGTTAGAGACGGATATTTTTCGAGGCCGGGGGATAATCACGCGCTTGATAAAAAGTTTGGGATTGACGGCACAGGGAGGAAGACTCGCTTTACAGGGAAGCCGTAAAGAAGTGTGAGTATCCTCCCTATTTAACCTAAATCACCATAAATTATTCTTGTAGTTGAAGAACGTCAGTATATTTCCCAGCAACCACTCTTCGTCATTTAGTGCCTGACGATAATCACATGTCTCACTGAAATATATTCTGATGCGTTTTCCTTTCGCTGTAAGATGTGCTACAGCCTTATTCAATGTTATATTCGTACTCTGGCTTCCCCCGGGATTTCCATACTGCTGAAAGCGGCGGCCTATTTTCTCCGCGCTGCCTAAGTATAATAGCAGGTTGTCAATTTTATTTTTGCTGGACTTTTTGCGCCACGTATCAAATGTATAGGGAAGCCATGTGCTTTGACTGTTGAGATCCCAACCGTCAGCAACCCAGAAATACACGCCCGGATCATTTCTTCCGTTCAGGCCCGGAACTGTAAATCTGCACTGTGAACCATTAGAAGCATTAACTTGTATATTTCCGCAGTCTTCCAAGGCGTAAAGTGTACGTATTGTTGGGCTGCGCGGATCAAAAACGCTGCGACTCAAATACGGGAAATCGGACGAAGAACTTGACGCACGGTTATTGCTGTTACTTTTGTTGCTGTCGTCTCCGAAAAAATAGTTATACCCCGCTATTAATGCTCCTCCCAATGCAATCCATTCAAGCAAATCGCATTTCTCCTTTCATAATTTTTGATTTTAATAATAGTTTACGTATTTATTTACTGTCCAGTGCATTTAATCACATTAAGCCGTTTTTCTTTCTCATTAAATTTTTGCTTGTTAAACGCCGTGTGAGAATGTAAAATTTTTTCATATCTGCCCAATTACGAGATTGAAAACAGCACCCCTTCTTTTTTTGGGAATATAAATTCATCGATTGACATAACAGAAAGGATAAAAGACATGCAATACGTGTTGGCATTATTCACATTCATTGCCGGCTCTGGTTTGTCTTATGCAGTGTTAAGAGCGTGGGACAATTCGAGGGTAAACGGCACCAAGAATCAAATCTCAAACATGCTCAGAGAAGCGGAAGAAACATCAGAGCGAGTGAAGCAGGCAAAAATCAGTGAGACACGCGAGGAAGTTACACGCTTGCGGCAGGAAGCGCAAAGAGACATCAAAGAACGCCGACTCGAAATTCAGCGCACAGAACGGAAATTAGAGCAGAAAGAGGACAACCTCGACAAGAAACTTGACCGCGTAACACGAAAAGAAGACGAGCTTAAAGCAAGGCATGAGGATTTAGAGAAACGCCGCGCCGATTTGGAGTCAGTGATTCAGCAGCAGGAAGCAAAATTGCAGGAGATCGCCGCCATGACACGCGAGGAAGCTCAAGAGATTCTCATGGCAAAAACAGAAGCGGACGCAAAACACCTCTTAGGACTCCGTCTGAAGGAAGTAGAAGAGCAGTTCCAGCGAGAAGCCGACCGAAAATCACGCGACATCATAATAGGAGCAATGCAGAGATGCGCCGCCGAAAGCGCAGGAGAGTCAAGCATAAGCGTTGTGCCTCTTCCGTCAGAAGAAATGAAGGGACGCATAATAGGCCGTGAAGGAAGAAACATACGGACATTCGAGAGCCTCACAGGAGTAGACCTCATAATAGACGACACACCTGAAGCAGTAACACTTTCCAGCTTTGACCCTATACGCAGAGAAATCGCCCGTCGCGCTATGGAGCGTCTTGTTGTTGACGGACGTATTCACCCCGCCCGTATCGAGGAGCTAATCGAGAAGGCAGCGCGTGATATTGACGAGGAAATGATAACAGAGGGTGAGAATGTCATTCTCGAACTCGGAATCAAAAACATGAACAACGAACTTGTACGCACAATAGGCCAGCTCAAATTCAGATTCAGTTACGGGCAGAACGTTTTAGCTCACAGCATGGAAGTCGCACAGATCGCGGGAATAATAGCGGCTGAACTTGGAGTCGACGAGGAAATAGCCCGGCGCGGAGGATTATTGCACGACATAGGGAAGGCGATTGACCGACAAACGGAAGGCCCTCACGCTGAAATCGGCGCGGATTTGGCACGGAGATTAGGCGAGCGTCCCGAAATCGTGAGCTGTATTGCGTGCCATCATGATAATCTTGAAGTTGACTCAGTGTATGAAGTGATTGTAGCTGTTGCTGATGCTATAAGCGCGTCAAGGCCGGGTGCAAGGCGTGAAAGTCTTGACGCATACATTAAGCGGCTCGAAAAACTTGAAGAGATTGCACAGGGTTTTACGGGCGTAACTAAGGCTTATGCTATGCAGGCGGGGCGTGAAGTCAGAGTCGTACTCAATTCGGATCAGACGGATGACGGAACAGTCCACAAATTAGCGTTTGACATAGCGAGAAGGATAGAAGCCGAGCTGAAATATCCCGGACAAATACGGGTCAGCGTATCACGTGAGACAAAAGCATCGGAGTTTGCGAAATGAGGATATTATTTTCCGGCGATGTTGCGTGGAGAATTGGCCGTGAGACTCTCGCGTATTCTCTTCCGATTCTGAGGCGCGATTACGGCCCGTTTGATTTCGTCATCATAAACTGCGAGAACGCCGCGCACGGCAAAGGTATAACCGACAGAATTTTTGACAGCTTCATAGGTTTGGGAGTTGACGCAATGACATCGGGAAATCACATCTGGGACAAGCCGACAGCATTCTCGCTTCTTGATGAGGACATGAGGATTTTCCGCCCTGCTAATTATTCGCGGACATGTCCCGGGCGCGGTCATGGGATAATCGAACGAAAAGGGAAAAAGCTCGGCATTCTGAATCTTGAAGGACAAGTGTTTATGCCGCCGATAGATTCCCCGTTCTTTTGCGCTGATGAACTTATTGACGAGATGAAATCACAATACGGTGAAAATTTGCCGGTGTTCGTGGACTTTCACGCAGAGGCAACGAGCGAGAAACAGGCGATGGTGTATTACCTTGACGGGCGTGTTAGTGCGGTTGTCGGGACACATACGCATGTTCAGACGGCGGATGAAAGAATCATGCCGAAAGGGACGGCGTATATTTCTGACGCGGGTATGACTGGCGGCCATGACGGTATATTAGGAGTGAGCTATGACTCAGTGATGCCGAAATTCATCGAGGGGCTTCCGTGCAAATTTGAGGGGAGCGAATCGGGTGCGGCTTTCAACGGGGTAATAGTTGAGATTGACGACAGCACCGGGCTTTCTGAGAGCATTACGAGAATACAGCTTCCGGTGAATGAATTGACGTAGGAATGTAACAGGGGTGCAGATGGCAGAATGAGTCCTTCCTCGTGAGTGAGGGAGGATTTTTTTACGCGCTGAAAATCTGAGAGAAAACTCCGTTCTCCATGTCCTTAATGTTGAAGAGGGTATCAAGCACGGAGAATGTTTCATGAAGATCATTCTTTGCGCCTTCCCAGCCCTTGCCGTCAGTAATCCACATAAACGTGAAGCCGGGAATATTGCGTGAATGCTCTGCTATAAGTCTGTAGCTTCTTGCGGTTTCGCTGATTTTTGAGCCGTAAGAAGCGTAAAAATTTGACTCGATTGTGTAGACATGGCCGACACCCGGAGGGAGACCGCTTGCGGGCAGAGTTTTTACGGCAAAATCCCAGCGTTTATTTTTTGCGAATGATTCAGGCAGTGTGATTCCGAATTGCTTTGTGAGTATGCTTGTTTTTATTTCGCGTGAATATGTTACGCCGGATTTTTTGAGGAAGTATTCTACAAGATGTTCCATTTGATGGCCGCCTCTGTTTTTCCGACCGTTTGAATCGAGTCCTGTTTCAACGCCCGTAACATAATCGTTAAGGTCATGAATGATGTTATTCTGTATCAATCTCATCATTCCACACTTTGAATAAGCCATCCTTCCACAACTTGAACTCAACTCCCGTAAAATTTTCCGAGTCAAGAATGTATTCTCCGCTGTTGTAACTGTCTTCTGCTTTCTCTAATGCTTCCGTCTTCATTGTCAGCTTCAACAGTAACAACCTTTTCTAGCGTCTCCATTATCAAAACTTCAAACTTTGGCATGTTATCCCCTCCGAATTTTTTTGTACCTTCCATTGCCGAGAAACTCAATAAATCCTTTGTCCCTGAGATACTGCAATTGCTGCCGGATTTTTGCGCGTATGTTGTGATTGTCAGGGTGCTTTTCTCTCAGCTCATCCGTGAACACACATACGTCATCAAGCGAAAATATATCGTCTGCGATCTTATCAGTACATTTCAGAATGTCCATAAGCCAGCCCCGCAAATTCATATTGCCGACTTTCAGCTTCACGGCCTCTGCGTAATTTCTCAGAACGGAATCTTTGTCGCGTTCCCTGTGAGACTCGATTACCGGGATTTTTCCGATGATTGGAATCTCACTGTACATTATCCACGAGCCTATATACCCTGCGCGCCTCGCTGTTTGTGCTAACGGAGGGCGTATCTTCAAAATGTCGGGCGTGAAAAAATATTTTGGTACAACCGTCAAATCTTCAACAGAATTTTCATGATACCTCATCACAAACAAATTCGGATTCGTGCTGCTCGTTATCCGTGAAAGTGCCGCGTAATATGCTCCGTCAAGAATACTTTTCCCGATTGAGTCGCGCTTGCTTTTGAGTTCGTATATTTCCCCGCATGACTCACATTTGAAGTCAGCAACTCTTGAATTATTCGGAAGGTGCAGCAGTGAGACATTCCCGCATGAAGGGCAGTACATTTCCTGCGTCATCCATAACTCACTGACGACTCGTATTATCTGTGAGGGACTCTTGTAGCGTGATGATGTTAATTCCGGCAATGTGAGATTCATATTGTTTTGTCCTTTGTGTGATTGTGCATAGTGATATTATATTCAGACATTCCACAACACTAAGGAGGATTCATTATCATCATGTACAAATTAATCTGCAAGATTCTCGCGCTCGCTTTCGTATGTTCCCCGGCATTCGCTGATGAACCCGTGAAACGTCCCCTCGCAAAATTCCAGACCTCAATGGGAGATTTCACCATCGAATTATATTCAGACCTCGCGCCCAACACCGTAACAAACTTCATCACATTAGCACGCAAAAATTTCTATGACGGCGTAATCTTTCACCGCGTAATCGACAAGTTCATGATTCAGGGCGGCGATCCCACAGGAACAGGCAGAGGCGGACCGGGTTACGCGATTCCCGACGAGTTCGGCGAAGGACTCAAGCATGACGCTCCCGGCATTCTCTCAATGGCTAACGCTGGCCCTAACACAGGAGGCTCACAATTCTTCATTACGCTCGTCCCGACTCCGTGGCTTGACGGCCATCACGCTATATTCGGTCATGTTGTTGACGGTATGAATGTTGTTGAGAAAATCGGCCATGTGAAAACTGACAGGCAGGACAGGCCGAAAGAAGACGTAACAATCAAGACAATCACAATCGAGGAGTAAAACATGAACAAGAAAGTATACGTAACACGCACCCTTCACACCTCCGTAATGAAAGCACTCGGAAATATCTGCGAGTATGACGTGAACAATGAAGAGAGGCTTGCAACACATGAAGAGCTTGTGAACGCCGTCAAGAATTACGCGGCAATTATCACAATGCTTAATGATCCGATTGACGCGGAATTGATTTCACAGGCCGGGCCGGATCTCAAACTCATTGCGAATTACGGAGTCGGCTTCAACAACATTGACGTTAAAGCGGCGAATGAGAGAGGAATCTACGTAACAAACACTCCTGACGTACTCACTGACGCAACAGCAGATACAGCATTCACATTAATGTTTGCTTGCGCTCGGCGAGTCATTGAGGGAGATTACATTGTGCGTAATGAGTCGTTCACGTGGGGGCCGAAATACATGCTCGGATATGACATCACGGGGCGTACAGTCGGCATAATCGGAGCGGGGAGAATCGGCACTAATTTCGGAATCAAAGCCGCAAGAGGTTTCAACATGAAGGTTTTGTACTACAGCAGGAGAGCTTCACTTCACCTTGAGTCAGTTGGAGCGCAGAGAGTCGGACTTGAGGAATTATTAGAGCGTTCGGACTTTGTGAGTCTTCATTTGCCTCTGACAGATTCAACCCGTCATCTAATCGGCGCAAAGGAACTCGCAAAGATGAAGCCTGACGGAATACTCATCAACACATCGCGAGGGCCTGTAATCGATGAGAAAGCACTAGCGGACGCACTGACACGGCATGTTATCGCGGGCGCAGGGCTTGACGTTTACGAGCATGAACCCGATGTTGAACCCGCGCTTAAGACTCTCCGTAATGTCGTATTGCTTCCTCACATAGGAACTGCGACATTTGGGACTCGCAAAGAGATGGGCTTCATGGTGATACGAAACATTGAGGCAGTATTTGCCGGAAAAGAACCTCCGCAGATGGTGAGAGTTTAATGAACGCTGAGGAACTGAGGAAATTATTGCTTCCCCGCCCTGAGGACATGCACAAGGGATTCCGGGGAAGATTGCTTATTGCGGGAGGCTCGGTGCGTTATCCGGGTGCTCCTGCTTTGAGCGCGCTGGGTGCATTGAGGAGCGGCGCGGGAGTCGTAACGCTGTTGTCATTGCAGAGTGTTTGCGCTGTGTGTGCTTCACGTCTGCCGGAAGTGATTTACTGCTTTGATGATGACGCATTCCGCTGGAAGGACGTAGCATTAGCACAGAAAAATATTGACGCTCTTGTGATTGGGCCGGGACTCGACCGGAGTGTTGCGGCTGAGATTTTCACGTCCCGGATGTGGCGCGAATGGCCTGCGAAAATTCTTGTTGACGGGGACGGACTCAACGCTCTTGCATCGTCAAAAGATGACCTGAAGCCCCGAAAAGATTCCGTAATGACTCCTCACGAGGGGGAAGCAGGTCGGCTCTTAGGGATTACTCCGGCGCAAGTCAAAGCAGACAGACCCGGCGCAGTCCGTGAATTGTCTGAAAGATGGGGCTGTGTCGTCCTCAAAGGCCATCACACGCTTGTAGCCTGCGGGGAAAAATTCGCTGAGATTCCTTACGGAGGGCCGGAGCTTTCTGTTCCTGGTTCGGGCGATGTGTTATCCGGCTGTATTGGCGCGTTTCTTGCGGGAGGGCTTGACGCTTTTGACGCGGCTGTGCTTGGTGCTTCTGTTCACGGCTTGGCGGGCGAATTGCTGTCGCGTGAAGGTGTTGACGGGGTATTAGCATCAGAAATCGCGAACACTTTGCGCAGAGTCATTCACGGATTGAGAGCGGGAAAATGACGTACAAACGAAAGCGCGTTGACTGGGACGCAGAGATCCGCAAGACTGAGAATATCCGCCGAAAAGGTTTATTGATGAGCGTGCTAAGTTTCGGAATGGCTGTAGCGTTCATATTCGGTGTAACTCGTTCAACGGGCGCGGATGTCGAAATTCCCAAGACCGTACTATTTGCCGTGATATTCTGCGTGTCGTGCGTAATTCTCCGCGTAATCATGAAGCACCGTGCCGAAAAACGTAACCGCAAAAATGAAAACTGAGTCAGAAATTTTCACCTCACACTCAGAGGAAGACACAAAAAATTTCGGCCATGAATTTGCCGGGACTCTCACGGGCGGGAATGTCATTCTCCTTTTCGGGGATTTGGGCGCGGGAAAAACTGTTTTTGTGCGTGGAGTCTGCGAGGCTCTCGGAATTTCGGGAGTGAGGAGTCCTTCTTTCACGCTGATTAACGAGTACGAGTCGCCCAACGGATTACTCATCATTCACGCGGATTTGTACAGGCTTGACCCTGACGGAGTGAGCGCGACGGGACTCGATGAATACGCCGGAGATGATGACGCTGTTTTGTTTGTCGAATGGCCTGACAGATGGACGAATCCCCCGGAAAATTCCGTGAGAATATATTTTGACTCTTCAAGCGAAAACGAACGCACAATCCGAATCGAAAGGGGTATTTCCTGATGAATATTCTTGCGGTTGACTGCTGCCTGAAACTTACGGGCGCTGCTGTGATGACTGGCGGAAAAATTTGCGGCTGTGTTCAGGAAGATTTTGGACGCAAACAGACTTCAGAGCTTCCGAAAATCTGCGAACGTCTCATGAATGACGCGGGACTCACATGGCCGGGCCTCGACTATATTGCGCTCACGAACGGGCCGGGATATTTCACGGGGATTCGAGTCGGCGCGGCTTATGCGGGCGGGATTGCTTATGCTTCAGGCGCAAAGATTATCCCAGTCTCAACGCTTGAATTACTCCCCTACACTTTCAGGAAGTCTCAAACGTCAGCAAAAATCTTGACGGTGATTTACGCAGGACACGGATTCGTTTACGCCTCGTGCGAGGGATTCTTGAATGCCGGAGAATATTCTCATGAGTCGATTCGTTCGTGGCTGTGTGAGAATCCTGACGCTGTAACAATCTCAGATGACCCCGAACGCACAGCCCTTGACGCTGAAATTTTGCGTGTGAAACCTGACGTAATATCTTTGTGCGAAATTGCCCGTGATAATATGAGCATGGCTGTTAATCCTGAAAGTCTCAAAATTTGTTACTACCGCGCCCCCCAAGGCGTAAATTAACAGGAAGGTGATAAAAGTGCATAACGTTGCGTTAATCGTTGATGCTATATTAGGTATCATTCTCATATTTTTTCTGTATCGCGGACTCGTGAATGGATTTTCAGGTGAGGTGATTGGCCTCGTTGGGTTCTTTGTGAGTACGTTTTGTGCGTGGAAATTCTGCGACCCCGCTGTCGAAATCGCAATGCGTTACATCAATGACACTTCTTTTGACCGTAATATATTGTCGCTAATGTGTTCTCTGGGAATTTTCTTCACTGTTCAAATCATTTTCGCGGTTATCGGCCTCATTCTGTCGTATGTCGTGAAGGTTACTCAGCTTTCTGTTACGGATCACGTTTTCGGAATGGTTGTAGGCTTCCTCAAGGCCGGTTTTATCACCCTGATTGTTTACGCGCTCTTGTCGTCATTCCCGAAATTGATTCCGACTGAATGGATGTCTGAAAGCTGGTTCATGAAGGGAGCTTCTTACGTTTGGCCGCCGCTCCGGGACATCTTGCAGGAACACGGCATAATAGACTTCAGGTCATTAACGGGCGCGGTGTAGATGAGAATATCAGAAAGCACAGCAGAAATCTTAGAGCTTGGGAAAAATTTGCTCCCCTTCCGTGAAAGACTGCGAGGCGGATTAGGGGAGTTAATTTTGTCATCGCTGAAGCCTGCGGAAGATTTTGACTCATTGCGCGAACGCTCGAAATTATTGCGTGAATGGCTTGACATGGCCGACCATAACGGGGAATTTACGTTCAATGCGACTCTTGACGCTGTATCGCCGATGTTTCCGAACGCAAAGAGAAGCGGAATCTTGTCGGGTGAAGAATTGCTGAAAGTCAGAGCTGTACTCAACTGCGCGAAAAGAATCCGTGAAGGGCTTGCTGATGTCGCGAAAAATTACGGTTCTGTTGAGGCATTAAGACGGAGCATAGGAGATTTCACGCCGGAAATTGACTCGCTGAATGTCGTTGAGGACTCCGGGAGACTATCTGACAATTCATCGCACAAGTTATCAGTGATACGTGAGGAACTAGAGAATCTCAAGCGCAACGGACGACGAATAGCACAAAAACTTTTCGAGGACTCCGACATCACGAACATTTTGCAGGAACGCTCGCTTTCATGGCGCGACGGAAGATTTTTGCTGTTAGTGAGACAAGAATACATCAACCGTTTTCCCGGACTCGCCGTTGAACGTTCAGCGTCAGGAAATTCCGTATACATGGAGCCGAAATCATTATCCCGCGTCAACAATGATCTCATCATCAAGACCAAAGACGAACAGGACGAGGAGCGGCTAATACTTCTCGAACTCACAAGAAAAATTTTGTCCCGCGAAAATGCAATCATCAACGCCGAAAAAGTTATAGGAACGTTAGACCTTCTTTGTGTGTGCGATGATTTAATCCGTAATAAGCATTGGGTAATCCCTGAGCTGTCAGCAAAAAAAATGTTCAGGCTTGTTGACGCAAGACACCCTATGTTGAAGGAAAAGGCAGTCCCCGTTTCAGTCTCATGCGGTGAAAACTTTTCGACACTCGTAATAACAGGCTCAAACACTGGCGGAAAAACCGTAACGCTAAAGACAGCGGGAGTCATGACGGCTATTGCGTGGCTTGGTCTTCCATTGCCAGCGAGGGACGGTACATTAATCGGGACATTTGACGCGATATATGAAGACATAGGCGACGAACAGAGCATAGAGCAAAATTTATCGACATTCAGCGCGCACTTGCAGAAAATCATTCACATTCTCAACGCTTCAACATCATCATCACTCGTGCTTCTTGACGAACTCGGAGCGGGAACAGATCCTCACGAGGGAGCGGCGTTAGGGGTAGCGATTCTTGAGACGTTAAAGCAAAAAGGCTGTATCACACTAGCAACGACTCATCACAACCCTATAAAGCAGTACGCATTGACGACAGAAGGAGTCGAGACTGCAAGCATGGAGTTCGACATACAGAAGTTACAGCCGACATACAGACTCTTAATGGGAATCCCCGGACGAAGCAGCGCACTATTAATCGCACGCCGTTACGGAATGCCGGAGGAAGTTTTGAGACTTGCGCAGGGTGAACTTGACTCGCGTGAAGTTACAGCAGAGGACATAATGAGCGAGCTTAACGAACGAAAAGCCGCCCTCGACACAGCAGAAAGACAAGTGCATACGGCCATGAAAGAAGCAGAAGACCTCAAGCGTGCGTATCAGTCAAGAGTGAAGGAAATCGACACACAGCGCGACAAAATTATGCAGGCCGCCGACCGAAAAGCAGAGAAATTCATCTCACAGGCTGAGGAAACGTCAAAAGAAATCATACGCAGTGTAGAAGAGTCAGCGAGGGACATTGCGAGAAAAGGTTACAACGTGAAGAGAAGAGAGCTTAAAACGTTAAGAGGAGTTATCGACAAACGGCAGCAGAAACGAACGGAGCGCGAGATTCAGAACAGCCCGAAACCTTTTGAGCCTGCACCGGGAGTTACAGCGATGGTAGCGGGAAGCGGTATTGTCGGAATCATCAACGAGATTCGCAACGGACGCGCATACATGACAGCCGGGCCGATGAGCGTTGACGTACCATTGAGCCAGCTTATTGCGACGGACAAGAAAGCACAGGTTGCGACTCCTCCTGCTGACACAACGAGGCTTCCGAGAGCTGAGACAGTGCCGTCCTCAATCATGGTTCGGGGAATGCTCGTAGCTGAGGCGATGCCGTTGGTCGCGAATTACCTCGATAAGGCGTACAGGTCAAATCATTCTGTCGTAACGATAATTCACGGACGGGGTGAAGGAATTTTGCGGAGGGAAGTACACGCGCTTTTGTCGCGATTGAAATACGTGAAAAGCTACCGTTTAGGCGTTGAAGGTGAAGGCGGTTACGGTGTAACGATTGTAGAGTTCAAGTAGTGAGTTCCCTCTGTGAAAAGCGGAGGGAATTTTTGTGCGCGGGGAAAAAAGAAGAGTCCCCGTTATAGGCGTGGGGACTCAATTTGTATTGTGTTGTTTGGTTATAGGTTGTCGTTTGTTCGTGTGTGGTTAGCGTACCTGATAGAATACTGTCTTATTATCTGCACCAGAAGTATACTCTGTATCACTGGTAGCATCCGTTTTGAAGTTTTCCTGAACTGCTTTGTTGGCGAGTATCTTTGCCACGCCACTCTCGCCGTCATCAAGAGCGTAGCTTAACCACCAATGTACTGACGTTTCGGAACCTGCTGTTGCTGAGGCTCCTACAACTGTAACGAGGAATTTGCCGGGTGTCTGACTCGCAGCTTCATGAACAATCTTGCTGGAGTCCTTCTTTACATAAGCCTCAAGTGCTTTAACAATTTTTTCAGCCGTAATCTTAGTACCATCGTCAGCGTCAATCGCGCTCCTGTTGTCTGAATAGTACATATCCATTGCCGCGCTGATTATGTGAAAGTCCTCGACAATTTTCGTTGCAGTCGCGATGTTGTTTGCCTCTTTGCCGCCAATCAAGCCCATTGCGCCGAGTACACCGATGATTCCTATTACTACTAACAATTCTACGAGCGTGAATCCTTTGCGTGTTCTCTTCATGATTTTTTCCTCCTGTGATTTTTCCTTCTTTCATCCGTTGCCTATTTACAGATGAATCCTCTTGCAGACTGGTTACTGCAAACCCCTTAACGCTTGTTGCTTCTTGTTACTTGTTACTTTGTGAAACGGGAAAAAATTTTTTGCACACAACTAATTCACATAATCCCTTGTCTTTGTGATATAATTATCAAGAGACAAAGAATATGCTCCGCACTAATTGTGTGCGCTTTTATTAGACAAGAAAATTATAGCATAAACTTTGTCTTTTTTGTTATGTCTTCATAAAATTTCCCGCATCATTTGATTCACAGCGCAAAAAAACAGAGGAACGACTCCAAATCGCTCCCCTGCTCTTGTTCGATTGTGATTGTGGTTTTCTCTCTACGCTTCTTCGGGTTCGTCCGGGTCAACGTCAACGATAACTTTCATTGTTGACTCGCGGTTGTTGTCGATGAACTCATACGCTTTAGGCCAGTCCTTGAACGCAAAATGCGCGGTGCGTAACGGCTTGAGATGTACTTTTCCTTCCTGAACGAATCGAATCCCGTCAAGGAAATCTTCATGTCTGTACATCATTGACGTGTTGAGGTCTAACTCCGAGTCATTCAGCTTTGCGAGGTCAATATTTGCCTTCTTCCCGAAAACTGCCACAAGTATTATCGTGCTTCCCTTGCGCGCGTTCTGAATCGCCTGATCCATCGTTATATCGCTCCCGGCGCATTCATACGCGACATCGTACTTGTCCGGCCCGAATGTGTCGAGTACTGCCTGCTTGTAGTCGTGCGTTTTCGTGTTGACGACAACATCAGCTCCGAGTTTTTTCGCGAGTTCGAGTCTTCCGTCTGAGATGTCCGTTGCCATTACTTTGGCCGCTCCGAGTGCCTTCAATGACTGAATGAGAAGAATCCCAATCGGCCCGCAACCTAACACAACAGCCGTGCAGCCCTTAACGCCGGGGAATTGTTTTGCCGCGTGAATCGTAACCGCGAGAGGCTCAAGCATAGCACCGTCAGAGTAACTCAGCTCATCGGGAATCGGCGTAACGTTCCTCTCGTCAGCAACAAAATATTCACTCCCTGTTCCTGTCGTCTGGAAGCCGTAAACTTTCAGGCTCTCACAGAGATTGTATTTCCCGTGAAGGCAGGGGTAGCACCTTCCGCAGACAACTTGAGGCTCAAGCGTAACTCTGTCGCCGGGCTTGAATTTTTTGACGAACTCGCCGACTTTTACGACCTGCGCGGAGACTTCATGACCCTGCGTTATCGGGTATGACGTGTAGGGGTGAGTCCCGTGATAAACGTGAATGTCGCTTCCGCAGATTCCTATCTTCTTGATTTTGACGAGAACCTGATCCGGGCCGGGTTCGGGAATTTCGATGTCCTTGTAGATTATGTGCTTGGGTTCCTGCATTACTTCCTGTACCATTGTTGCCATTATGAATCTTCCTTCCTCAATCTTTCGTATTCATCCCTGCAAATGTCATCGTAATTCACAATCTCTTCACGGAAAGCATCAACCCATAATTTCATGGCCGTGTCATTTCCGCTTCTCTTTGCGATTCCTCCCGACATCTGCCAAATATCCGCGCAAGCCTTCATGATTTTCTCCTCATCGCTTGCCTTCCTGAATCCCATAAAGCTGCTTGCGTAATCTCCGCTCCTGCATGTCGACAAGTAACGCCGCGCCGTGTTCCTGTACTCGTGATACAAGATTGCTCTGTGCGACTCGTCCGTGTCATTCATGCGTAACTCATTGATGATTGTCGTAACTTCTTTGTCCCTGAAATGCCGGAAGAAGCCCCCGCGCCCGTAAAGAAGCTGAAGGCATATGCAGCGCCATAACCACCAGTCAATATTTCTGCGTCCCTTGCCTTCATGGTCAGAATAGCGGTCATTGTAGACTTCACGAACGAAATCAACGCCCCCGGATTCAGGAAGCGAGTCGAGAATCACGAGGCGTTTTTTCGGGTCAATCTCACGGAAATATTCTGTTAAGTCCGCGCTTACTTCGTACATTTATGATGCCTGGCGTTTTTTCGAGAAGCAGTCAAAGCCGACAGCAATCGCGAGAACTAATCCCTGCACAACCATCTGCGTATACTCGCTTACGTTCATCATGACCATTCCGCTTTTCAGTGAGCCGATAATCAGAACGCCCGCGATTACCCCGGACATGTGGCCAATTCCGCCCGCGACTGAAACACCGCCCAGCACAACGCACGTAATGACCTCGAACTCAAAGCCTACGAGTGATGAAGCCTGCGCTGATCCCGTGCGTGAAAGAACGATAATTCCCGCAAGCCCCGCAAAGAATCCTGAGAGCGCGTAAATCAAGTACTTCATCTTGCTGACACGAATCCCGGAAAGCTCTGACGCTTCCTCGTTGCCTCCGATAGCGTAGAAGTAACGACCGAAATATGACTTGTTGAGAATGAAGCTGCCAACCGCGAAGCATATCACCATGATTATCGCGCAGACAGGAATCAATCCGACACCCATTCGCGGGAAAATGCTCCAGTGATTCAGAGTCCACCGCGCAAAGAATCCTAACGCAGGATCACCATTGAGTCCGACTTCAGGCGCGTATCTTAGCACGTCAGGAATCGGAAGTCCGCCCGAAAGTATGTACGCTAATCCCCTGAAAATCGTTTGTGATGCGAACGTCGCAATAATCGCCGGGATTCCGATCGTCGAGACCATAAAGCCGTTAAGCACTCCGATTAATGTAGCCATTGCGATTGATACGAGGATTGCAAGCCACATGTTCCAGCCCATATTCATCATCAAGTACGCGCAAACGACATTCACAAGAACGACAATTGACGCGATTGACAGATCTATTCCCGCAATGAGAATAACGAACGTCATACCTATTGACGCGATGCCGTAATACGAAACCTGCCGCGAAATGTTGATGATGTTCGGAAGGCTGAGAAATTTCGGGTTGAAGTACGCAAAAATTGCTATTTCGATTATGAACACAAGCCATATTGCGTTCTGCTTGAATGCCGCCGCAAATCTGTTCTGCTCCATGTTGTTACACTGCCTCCTTCTTGCTCTCAGGGATAACGCCTGATGCGTATGTCATTATTGTGTCCGCGTTGAACTCGTCTTTCTGAAGCTCGCCCATCATTTTGCCTTCTGCGAGGACTATTATCCTGTCTGACATTCCGATTAGCTCCTCCATTTCGGACGAAATCATGAGGACTGCGACTCCTGCTTCTACGAGGTCATTAATCAGCTTGTAGATCTCATATTTTGCTCCGACATCGATTCCGCGTGTAGGTTCGTCAAAAATTATCAGCTTTGAATTTGCAGCGAGCCATTTTCCGAGAATTACTTTCTGCTGATTTCCGCCTGAAAGATTTTTCACAAGCTGGTGAATCGACGGGCATTTTATCTGTATATCCTCGCGGTATTTCTCTGCTGTTGTGCGTTCAGTCTTTGAGTCTATGACGCTCATTTTTGAGATTCGCTCGTAAATCGGCATTGAGATATTATTCTTGATGGAATTTGTGAGCAATGCGCCGTGCCTCTTCCGGTCTTCAGGAAGCAACGCGATTCCGTGATCTATTGCCGCACGCGGGGACTTGGGGTTAATTTCCTGACCCATGAAGATAATTTTTCCCGACTCTTTGGGACGTGAGCCGAAAATTACCTGCGCAATCTCAGTACGTCCTGCGCCTACGAGTCCGCCGAGTCCTAACACTTCACCCGCATGAACCTTGAAGGAAATATTTTCGTCGCCGTTTCCCGTAACATTCTGAAGCTCAAGCACAACTTCATCACGTACGCAGGGTTTTCGCGGCGGATATTTCTGCGTCATTTCGCGGCCGACCATTAACTTTATGAGATCGTCAACCTGATGAGGGATTGTCGCGGGGTCTTTGTCGGTTATGAGAGTGTCAACATATTCGCCGTCTCTGATAACTTCTATGCGGTCTGAGAGCCTGAAAATTTCTTCAAGCCTGTGTGATATGTAGATGATTGAGACTCCCCGCGATTTCAGCAATTCTACAACTTTGAACATGCTTTCAACTTCATTTGTTGTGAGGGGTGCTGAAGGTTCATCCATGATTAAGACTTGCGCGTTCTGCTGGATTGCCTTTGCGATTTCAACCATTTGCTGATAGCCGACGGACAAATTTTTGACGAGCGTACGAGGATTAATCTTAATGTTGAGCTGCTCGAAAGCCTTTGCTGCTTCTTCCTCCATTGCTTTGCGGTCGATAACGATTCCGTTTTTCTTGAGGATTGGACGGCCCAAGAACATATTTTCAGCCGCTGACAATTCGCCGACATTGTTGAACTCCTGATAGATTATCGCGATTCCGTTTTCTGAAGCAAGCTGAGGAGTCATCCGTGAAAACTCTCTGACTTCTCCGTCTTTGTCCTTCTTGACTCTAATTTTTCCTGACGTGGGAATTACCGCGCCTGAGCAGCATTTTATGAGGGTTGATTTTCCTGCTCCATTTTCGCCGATGAGTCCGAGAATTTCTCCGCGCCTGAGCTGTAATGTAACATCTTTCAGCGCAACGACACCGGGATATTCTTTGCGTATATGCTCAAGTTCAAGCACATAATCTTCTGCCACTGTATTACACCTCCTGCATTCAACAAAAAAAGGGACTCCCATGACTTACGGGAAGCCCCTGGGATTTCGCGTTTGTTATTTCATTCCGGCCATGATCTTTGAGACGTTTTCGGCTGTGATGGGTGCTACGCCTCTGAAAACGTTTTTGGCATCAAGTTTGCCTTCAAGGATTAACGCGAACATTGACGCGCATGAACGCCCTGTATCCTCGTCTGAACCCTCAAAGCCTATAATGCCCTTTGCTGGGTATGTGGGATCCGCGAGCTGTCCGAGCTGCTGTTTCGTTACGTCCGTCGTGAAGACTCCCATGTCATCGGGGATTTTTCCGCCCGTGAAAATCTGAAGTGCTTCATCTGCTCCGATCATTGCGCCGGCACCGATTCCTGTGATGACTTTTGCGTTCGGATGAGCCTGCAATATCGTGTCCATTGCGTTCTGTGCTACGTTGGCTTCAATGGCGGCTGTTGTTGCTACGATTTCATATTTTCCGTCAGCAATATTCTTCATGCCGATCTTGATTCCGTTCTCGCGCTCAAGAAGTATTACTGTCTGAGGATAACCGATTATGACAACTTCCGCTTTCTTGTCCGCTGTGAAATGCTCATTGATGAATTTTCCGGCAAGCTCTCCGATTGCAATTCCCAGATCTGTATTGTTGAGTATCCAGTTTGCGTCGGTGTTCGTCATCGGGTCATCCCAGCACATGACTTTGATTCCGAAATTGCGGGCTTCAGCGCAGGCATCTTCAACGGCGTTCGCGTCTGACGGGTGAACCATAATCAAATCGCATCCGGCTGAAACAAAGTTCTCAATCTGTGAAATCTGAGTCGCTGAGCTGTCATTGCATCCGACAATCGTATACTCAGCTCCGGCCTTTTCGAGAATCTCACCGAGTGCTGTCATGACTCCCGCCCAGTAAGCATTCTGTAATGACTGAATCGTTATGCCGAGTTTCTTGCCCTTGAGGACGCTCAGATCTGCCTTTGCGTAAAACTCAGGGGAAGCCTGTATTCCTTCTGTCTTTGCGGTGTCAGCGGCCATTGCGCAGACGGGGAGCGCGAGAAGCATTGCGAGTGTGAAAAGTGCGATAAACTTCTTCATGTTTGTATCTCCTTTGTGTTATGAATACTTACGCCCAGTTAAGGACGCTGAAGCCTAGAAGCATGTGAACGCGCCGTCAAGACCGAAATCCGCGCCCGTTGTGAATGTGCTTGTGTCGCCCGCAAGATATACGCAAATTGACTCTAACTCTTCAGGCGTACCGAGTCTTCCTGTCGGTGAAAGCTCTTCCCATTTCGCGATTAACGGCTTGAGGAACTCCGACGCTTTAATCAGGTCCGTAGCAATGTAGCCGGGGCTTATGCTGTTGACTCTGACTCCTCTTTTCGCCCATTCGACAGCAAGGGACTTTGTGAGCTGGATTACTCCTGCTTTGCTTGCGTTGTATGCGCACTGGGGCTGAGGAACGTTGACGATATGAGCGGACATTGAAGCGGTGTTGATGATTGAGCCGCCTCCGTGAGCGAGCATGTATTTTCCCGCAATTGTGTCTGTGAGGAACACGCTGTTGAGATTCACGTTGATGACTTTGAGCCATTGCGCGTATGTCATCTCATCGGCGGGAGCGTTGATGCAAATTCCTGCGTTTGCGTGGCAGAAATTGAGTCCTCCGAGTTTTTCGACAACTTCATTCACCATCGCTTTAACGTCGTCTTCATTCGTTACGTCGCACTTGATTGCGATAACTTTGCGCCCTGTAGCTTTTGCGATTTCGCTTGCTGTCTTTGTTGCCTCGTCAATGTCAAGGTCAACGATAGCAACATCAGCTCCGGCCTCAGCGAATGCGGTTGCTGTGCATTTGCCGATACCCCTCGCGCCGCCGGTAACAAAGCCCTTCTTGCCGTCAAGGCGCATTTTCTCAATAATGCCCAAAATTAAGACCTCCCTAAAATTAAGCAGTGTGTGAGGAAATATATTTGTTAATGAAAAATGGATGTGTAAAATTTAATGGACAGATATGATTTTGTCAATCGCTATAATTTACGAACAAATTGCAGACAAAGTGAAAGAGTTTATAGCCTCGCTTGAGATTGATACGCTGTACGAAATTGTGAGGGAGCGAACGCCATTTGCGGAAGGAAAAGACTATATACTCCTAAGCAAAATGCCTTCACACAATATTACGATTGGCGCGACACTCCCATATATCATAAATTTTCTGGATAACTTGCCGGATGTTAAGCCTTAATGTTTGAGCGTATTGCTGTCTGTTGCTGACTGTTTACTATCTTGCGCCGTATGAGCGTAGGAGGTTGGCAATTCCTGTGTAGCCGTAATATTCAGCCCACGCTAAAGCTGTCAAACCGTCATTATCCTTAGCGTTGAAATACGCACCATAATCTAGCAATACTCTTACTGTCTCGGCATTGAGGCCTATTGTCGCCAATATTAAAGCAGTAAATCCGTTATCTCTCCTAGCATTGACATTTGCGCCATTCATTATGGCTTCTTCAACTTTTTGGGCATTACCAGACTCGCAGAGTTCAAGAAATTCTTTATCCTTCATTGCCTGACGTTGCTTCTCGGCTTTTATCCGCTGTAATTCCTGCTGTAGTGTTTCAATGCGCCGTGATTCATTCTGTGGTTTTGCTTCCGACTCCCTCAATGCTTCATCTTTTCGCTGTAATTCCCGCTGTAGAGCCTCAAGCTGATTCTTCACGTCCTGCCTTTGAGCTTCTGACTCCTTCAGTGCCTCCTGCAAACTCTCAATTTCCTTCTTGGTATTCCCAAATCTGAACATATCATTCTCCATCCTTTCGAGTTCCTTCTTCTTTAGCCTGTACATTTTCATGAATGAACGGTAACGACTGTACAGCCATCCCAGAAGCGCAAGCACAAGCCCCGCAATTATTTCTCCTCTTGCTTCCCTCAGCCATTCGATAACATTCTCCAACAGTTACACGCCTCCTTCTTGCAAGAAATATATCATAAAAAAATCCCCCCTGCACAAAGACAGAGGGGAGACGAAATGCCTAACGTTTTCCGGCTTTGGTTTCAATCGCCGACATCAACGACTCGAACGCAGCGTTAAAGGATTTGAGTCCGTCAGCAAGAAGTTTAGCGCAAACTTCACCGAGATTGATTCCGATTTCCGCAAGCCTCTTCATGTCAGCTTCAGCCTCAGCGAGTCCAGTCTCAAGAGTCAGTGCCGCTTTGCCGTGATTCACGAATGCTTCAAGCGTTGCAGGCGGTATGGTGTTCACTGTGTCAGGGCCGATTAATTCCTCGACATATTTCACGTCGGAGTACGCTTTGTTCTTTGTACCCGTGCTTGCCCACAAAGGACGCTGAACGAGTCCCGCGCCCGCAAACAGCCTCTTGAAATCCTGATACATGAGCTTGATTCCGTCAACAGCAATCCGCCCGCACAATGACGACTCGCCCTTCTCAGCAAGCAGTTTGTCCACAGCACCATCAACACGGCTCACGAAAACTGACGCGACAGAAGCCGCTTTGCCTCCGCGCTTTACTCCCTCAAGATATGCTTTTGCGACATCAACATACTGAGCGTGTGAGAAAATCAGCGTTGAGTTCACGTTGACGTTTGACGCAATGCACTCCGTTAATGCCGAAATTCCTTCAGGTGTCGCAGGAATCTTTATCATGACATTCGGACGGTTGAGAAGCGCGAACAATCTTTTTGCCTCGCTGATAGTCGTATCACGGTCAGACGCTAAGAGCGGATTCACTTCCAGCGAAACATAGCCGTCTTTGCCGTTCGTCCTGTCGTAAACCTGGCGCATAATGTCCGCAGCCGCTCCGACTTCCTGAACCGTTAAAGCCTCGTAGATTTCCGCTGTTGATTTTCCTGATGATGAAAGTGATTTTATTGCGCCGTCATAGTCCGCTGTCTTTGCGATTGCGTTCTCAAAGATTGATGGGTTTGTCGTAACGCCCGTAACGCCGAGATTAATCCATTCCTGAAGACCGCCGGAAGCTACTAACTCCCTGTTGATGTAGTCAAGCCATATTGACTGACCCAAGTTGAACGCCTGATGTATTGCCGTCATTGATGATATTTCCTCCTTACCATTTCATTGCGTTAATCGCTGCTTTCTCGATTTCAAGTCCAGCAACGTAACGCTGTGTAAATTCTTCAAAGCCTTTCACTTCTTCGGGGTCAGGGTTCACAGCTTCCCCGGACAAGTCTTTGAACACGCGGTTGTTGAGATAGTCTTCAAGTTTACCCGCGCTTTTTCCGTCAGCAAGATACGCCGCAAGAAGCGCGATTCCCCATGCGCCTCCCTCGCTCGCTGTCGACATGACATAGACGGGAGAATTTACCGCCGCCGCAAGAAATTTCTGCATGACTAACGGAGTCTTGAAGAGTCCGCCGTGCCCGGTGATTCTGTCAAGCCTGACTCCCTCGTCCTTGAGAAGAATATCCATTCCTAATTTCACCGCGCCTAATGACGTGTAGAGATTCACGCGCATGAAGTTAGCGAGGTTGAATTTGCTGTCGGGCATTCGTGCGAACAACGGCCTTCCCTCGTTGATGAACGTAACATTTTCGCCGGAATAATAGCCGTACGCTAAGAGTCCCCCGCAATCCTTATCGCCTGTAAGCGCATGTGTGTACAATTTGCCGTACAGTTCGCCCATGTCGGCGGTAATCCCCATGAGTCCGCAGAACTCGTTGAAGATTGAGACCCACGCATTGAGATCGCTCGTTCCGTTATTGGCGTGGGACATAGCACACGGGAATCCTGAAGGAGTCGTAACCATGTCAATCTCGCGGTGTAACTTCTTGAGCTTTTTGTCGACTACTATCATCGCAAACGTGCTTGTTCCGGCTGAAAGATTGCCTGTTCCGGGGGCGACTGCGTTTGTTGCTGTCATTCCCGTACCTGCGTCGCCTTCGGGAGGGCATAACGGGATTCCGGCTTTGAGCGTTCCTGTTTCGTCGAGGAGTTTTGCGCCCTCTGCTGTGAGTTTTCCGGCGTTGTCTCCTGCAACTAAAACTTTCGGGAAAACGTCAAACAGCCTCAAATCATGGCCGTGTTTCTTCATGAGAGCGTCAAATTTTGCGGCCATGTCGGAGTCGTAATCGTGAGTCTCCGAGTCAATCGGGAACATTCCGGCAGCGTCTCCAATCCCGATAACCTTCTCGCCCGTGAGTCTGTAGTGAATGTACGCGGCAAGTGTGAAGACTGAAGCAACATTCTTCACGTGGGACTCGCCGTCTAATATTCTCTGGTACAGATGAGCGCATGACCATCTTAACGGGATGTTGAAGTCAAATAATTCTGTGAGTTCGTCAGCGGCTTGAGTCGTGTTAGTGTTGCGCCAAGTCTGGAAGCGGGCAATCTGCTTGTCGTCTTTGTCGAGAGCAATATAGCCGTGCATCATTGCGCTGATTCCCATTGCCCCGAACGTTGAAGGTGTTACGCCGTATTTCGACTTGACATCTTTACGCAGTGATGAGTAGCACGAACGTAATCCGGCTTCTGCGTCCTCAAGGTCATATGTCCATACGCCGTCAACGAGTTTGTTCTCCCAGTCGTGAACCCCTGACGCTAACACATGGCCGTCATAATCGACTAACACGCCTTTGATTCTCGTTGAGCCGAACTCAATCCCTAATGCTGTTTTTCCCTCAAGGATTAACGTTTTTGCGTCCATAAATCTATCTTCCTTTCATGAACGAGTCAGCTATCTTTTCAGCAGAGAGTCCCATTTCAGCGCGGACTGAGTCAGAATTTCCCGATTCGCCGTAATGATTCACTCCGAGAGTCTGAAGTTTCGGGAGTGCGATTCCTTTTCGTGCTGACTCAAGTACCATCACTGCGCCCATTCCTGTATTTGCGTTGTGATCTTCTACCGTCATAACATGGCCGGTCTTCACAGCTTCGTTTATCGCTGACATATCCGGCTCAAGCGGGCATGATACGCCGTAAACAGAAACTTCAACGCCTTTTGACGCGAGAATGTCTGCGGCCTTCAGAGCGATTTGCGCCATGTAGCCGAGTGCGAATATTGCGCCGTCTTTACCCTCGCGGAGCTTGTCTGCTTTCCCGTATGTGAATCCGTAACTGCCTGTGTAATATTTCAGCCCGTCAATCTTTGAACGTCCCACAGCCATGCAAATATCGCCCGGAGTTTTCAGCATCCAGCGAGTCGCCCTGTCAGTCTGATTCGGGTCAACAGGTACAACGAGCTTCCAGCCGAACATGTTACGCATGAGTCCAACGTAATCGATACACTGATGTGTTTTTCCGTCCTCGCCTACGTCAAGCCCGACATGAGTCAGTACTGTCTTGTTTCCTGCGCGGTTAATGTCGTTAAGCCTCTGCTGGTTGTAGACCTCATCAACGCCGAAAACGCCAAATTCCGCCCATACGCTGACGACTCCCGCAAGGCTCGCAGTCCCTGAAGCTGTAGCAACTGAATGTTCCTGTATACCGCTCTGAATGAAATTGTCGGGGCATTCCTTCTTGAAGGCTCCTGTCATTACGGACGGGGATAAATCGCAGTCGAATACGAGAATCGGAGTCCTGCCTTCCTTCTTGTAGTTGCGTTTGCCGACATCAGCGAGAGCTTTGCCGAATGCGCCGCGGTTGTCTGAAGCCTTTTCGCCCTCGTAATCAAACGGAGTCCCCGTGTCAATGTTCGGTGCGGGGGGAAAATCTATCTTCCTTCCTGCGAATGTGGGAGGATTCTTGCGGCGTTCGAGTGCCTTTGCGAGCGTGTCAGGTTCTCCGCCGAGATGAGCTACAATTTTCGCGTAATCGTCATTTGGCACTGGCTTTCCGTGATAGTCGGGGATTCCTTCCATGATTAAGCCGTCTTTGCCCATTACTGTTTTGCACAAAAGCACGGTGGGCTTGCCATTTTTGCCCGCGTTCCTGAGAGCCTCATAGATTGCCGCAAATGAATGCCCGTCAACCTCTACAGCCTCCCAGCCGTCAGCCTCCCACAATGCGCGAATGTCGCACGGCAAAATTTCCTGACGAGTTCCCGATAACTGTATGTCGTTCCAGTCAATGAGAGCCGTTAAGCCTGTGAGCTTCTGAGAGACTGCCATTCTGCGGGCTTCTGCGATTTGTCCCTTTGTCTGTCCTCCGTCACCCATGAGAACATACACGCGGCCATGATGATTATTTGCCTTCTGTGCGAGTGCGAATCCGACTCCCGCTGAGAGTCCCTGACCTAAATTCCCCGTGCCTAAATCGATTCCGGGTACTTCACGCTCAACATGTCCCTGAAAGACTGAGCCGCACTGCCTGAAATGCGACATTGCCTCTTCACGGTCAACGAATCCCCATTCCGCTAACGTTGCGTAGACTCCTGCTGACGTATGGCCGTGAGAGATTACGACATAATCACGCGCTGTTGTGCTGCAATTTTCGGGTGTGAGGTCGGCGACTCCGTATACTGTCATGAACATCTCCATGCTTGAGAACGCTCCGCCGGGGTGTCCTGACTTTGCCGCGCTTACCATCGTAAGGGCTGTTATTCTCGCTCTCTTTGCTGATGTTTCGAGGGCTGTTATCTGTTCGGGCGTTAATTTCTCTGAGGGGTATTTGTGGATATTGGGTAATGCCATAATGATTCCTCCTGTTGAT
Organism: uncultured Fretibacterium sp.; assembly: GCA_946183145.1. Taxonomy (GTDB): domain Bacteria; phylum Synergistota; class Synergistia; order Synergistales; family Aminobacteriaceae; genus JAFUXM01. The sequence continues at coordinate 158,292 of CAMGZM010000003.1, forward strand.
TTATACTCTTCCGCAGCTGCCGATGACTTGCATTCTTTCTTTTACGTAGCGTTTTACCTCCTCCATTCCGTATGTGCCGTATTTTTTCGGGTCAAATACTCCGGGATTTTCTTTCATGTATTTCTTCACGCCGTATGTGTATGAGATCCGCAAGTCTGTCGCGTAATTCACCTTGCACATTCCCATACTCACACAGCGAATCACTTGATCGTCCGGGACTCCTGATGTGCCGTGAAGCACTAACGGTATACTCACAACTTCACGAATCTTTGCGAGAACGTCAAAATTTATCCGGGGCGTTCCCTTGTAGACTCCGTGCGCAGTACCAACAGCAACCGCTAATGAGTCGCACCCGGTTTTCTCAACAAATATTTTTGCCTCGTCAGGGTCAGTATATGGATTGTCGCCTGAATTTTCGAGGCTGTCTTCTTTTCCGCCGACTCTCCCTAATTCCGCCTCAACGGGAATATTTACGGCGTGGCAAATTTCGGTTACTGTCTTTGTGAGCGAGATATTTTCCTCAAATGGCAGCTTGCTTCCGTCAATCATGATAGACGTATACCCCGCGTGAAGTGCCTGCACCGCCAACGCTAAAGAGCTTCCGTGATCCAGATGACAGGCTACGGGGATTCGCGTGCGTCTTGCTGCGGCTCTGATGTTCGCGAAATACATATCAGCTCCGGCATATTTCACGGTGCTCGGAGTCGTCTGCATGATTACGGGGGAATTAGTTTCCTCTGCCGCTGAAAGTACAGCTAACACCATCTCCATATTCTCAACGTTGAAAGCTCCGACGGCGTATTTGTTTCTCTGTGCGTCAAGCAATAATTCTCGTGATTTAACCAGCAAAATTTATCATCTCTCAATCGTAAATCTTAGTGCTTACGGCGTAATTGTAATCCTCGCACAAAGCCATAACGCAATCTTTCACGAGCGCGGAAGCCCTCAGCGGTAATTTTCCGTCCCTGACTCTTCTGTGCTGGCGCGGCATGTACTGACTCAGCATTCCGGCGGGTATTTTGTCTGCTATGCTGTCGATGTTGGCGAATAATTTTGTGATTGATGACTTGATTTCGGGGAGGCTGAAATAATATCTGCATCTGTCGGAATAACTGTACTTGCGTGCAATGTGCTTCTCCAATTCTGAGCCGTGATAATGTTTCTCCCAGTTGTGCGGATTTTCGAGCATTGCGGACTCTAACGTCTCAATGAAGTTAGCGCGTTCATTTTCCGGGACTAACTCACGCTCAATCATGCTCAGTGCAAAAAGTCCCTCGCGCAGTGCGAACGTCAGAGCAGGGCCGACCTTGAGAATTGCGATTCCGTCTTCAACCATCTCGCGCAATTTTTCGGGTGGCTGATAGTCTGTTGAATGTCCCTCAAAGACAAAGCCGGGGTATTTCCGCAATGTTGATGTGAGACTCGCCGCATCATTCCTGCTGTAAGGGTGAATGTCCTTGTCGCCAAATTCGACTCCGGGCTGAACTACAACGGCTATAACGTCCTGCCATCGTTCAGAGATTCCATGCTCCTCGAATTTCCGCTTGTAGGTCATTAACGTTGTCTCGAAATCTTTGGGGCTAGTTACTGTGAGTCCCTCGTCATTCTGAGTCCCGCCTGGTATGGGTACTTCGCTTCCGATAACATACACCGGGCGCATTTCGCCGGGATTATTTTTCCTCAGTTCCTGATATGCTTTCTCGCACTCCTCAAGCAATATTGCTCCGCGTTCTGCAATAACATCATCTGCGAGTCTTTCAGTCTTTGAGTCATCCGCAACTTTCATGCTTGTGTCAAGATGAATCTTCTTGAACCCGGCCATGACACACAATCTCACAAGCTCACGCGCGCGGCTCATAGCTTCAGACTCCTGGAGATTCGCCCACACAAGAGGCCCCATGTGATCCCCTCCGAGAATGATTCGCGAACGGTCAAACCTCACTTTGTCCGCAATCCCGTAAACGTAATCCCGGAAATCTTGCGGCTTCATTCCTGTGTACCCGCCGTACTGGTTAATCTGATTCGCTGTGCCTTCTATGAGGATTGGCGAGTCGAATCTTTTTCCCTGCTCTAATATCGCTTCTATTGCTATTTCGTTGGCTGTGCAATATGACGGCAGTCCCGCGTGTATTCCTGATTTCCTTCGTTCTGAAATGTCAAGCAAAGGATTCCGCAATGTAATTATTACTCCTTTCTCATATGTGTATGTGAGCGTGCACCCCTCATTTTTTTATTTGTGATATAATTATTAATTCCTTAAAATAAAATCTCAATAATTTTTACGTGATTAAATAATATTAAACTTTTATTATATCATAAATTTAAAATCGAGGGGTGCACCCCCACGATATATACCATATGTTTATGACTCCTCAATCATTTTCCGAATTGACTCGGGTGAAATTTTCCCCTCCATCGGCCCGAATGCGGCGGCGTTCAAAGCTCCTGCTGCTGCTCCCATTTTTGCGGCTTCTGCTAACGTTTTGCCCTCAGCGAGTCCGCAAATAAACGCGGCATCGTATGAGTCTCCTGCTCCGGTAGCGTCCTCCTGAATGACTTTGTAGACGGGCTGTGAGACTTCGAGTCCTTTTCGCGTGTAAATGCTTGAGCCTTTAGAGCCGTTCTTCAGCACAAGGACTTCAAGCGATGGATTCGCGAACACTGACTCTATTGCCTCGTCAAGATTTTCTTTTCCCGCAAACATTTTCAGCTCAGAGACTCCCGGCATTAAGATTGCTGAGCTTCTGAAGACTTCCTGCAACATCTCAAGCACCGCATTATCTTTCAGCATTTCGAGTCGTACATTCGGGTCAAAAGAGATTTTTACGCCGTGAGACTTCATCATGTTCATAGTCTTGATGATTTCACGCGCAAAATTCACATCAGCCATCAGAGAACAGCCCATTATGTGAAAATATTTCGTGTCCTCAAAGCCTGCGAAATTCTCAGGTGCTTTTGCCTTAACGCACGGTGAGTTATCCATGTAGAACAAAAATTTTCTTGAGCCGTCAGCAAAATACGTAACGAACGCTATACCCGTATGGCCGTCTTCAGGAATGATTACGCGACTCACGTCAACGCCGTCATGTTTCAGCCGACGCATAATATTTTCGCCGAAATCATCATTTCCGACTCCGCTGATTATTGCCGATGAATGTCCGAGCCGTGCCGCCGTGCTGATGAAAATTCCGGGTGCGCCGCTTGGGAACGGCCCTCGAAAGTAATCGGACTCGTATAACGGTATGTCTTCTTTCGGGCGCATTATCTCAACGAGTAACTCACCCATTGTTACAATTTCTGACATGAAAAATTTGCCCCCTTGAAACGAGGATTAATAGATTCTTGTGGGATTCGTGAAAAGTTTACTATAAGTGATGGTAAATGTAAAACTTTCATGCGGAGGAGGGGACTTGAACCCCTACGCCTTGAGGGTATCAGATCCTAAGTCTGACGCGTCTACCATTCCGCCACCCCCGCAACTCTTTGCTATTGTATCACGCCTGCTTGTATATGTTGCTACGATGTCCTATTTCAAGCACAAGCACAACAAGGACATCATCATGTATTTCACATATCAGGCGATAATCTCCCACACGGTAACGCCATTGCCCTGCACGTGAACCAGTAAGACCTTTTCCGCGCTGTCTTGGGTCATCAATTTCCGAAAGCCTGTCTAAATATTTCTCAATCTGCGTTCTTATTGGCTTATCTAATTTCTTCAGCGTATCACGTGCGTTTTTCTCAAACTCAATTTTCCAGTGCTGCAAGTTCGTCCTTCACTTTGTCCCATGAATGTATTTCTGTCCTGCCTGATTTCACGGCTTGGGATATTTCTGCTCCCGTGTCGCTGTCTTCAAAGTATTCTTTCAGGAGTTCAACCGCTAAATCTTCGCACGGCCTGTTGAACTCGCGCCCCCATTCTGACACACGCGCTTCAAGCTCAGGCGTAAGAGTTATTATCATGACAATTCACCTCCGCTTACAGGGACTTCCATCGGGTAATTTCCGTCAAAACATGCCTTGCAGTATGAGTCCTCACAGCAGACTTCACGCAAACTTTCTTCACTGAGATACGTCAATGAGTCCGCGCCTAAGTATTCGCAGATTTCCTCCGGGGATTTCTGCACAGCAATCAGCTTTTCTCTATGCGGTGTATCAATCCCGAAATAGCACGAGAATTTTACCTCAGGAGAAGCCGCGCAAACATGAATCTCTTTCGCCCCGGCATCGCGCAAATGTCCCACAATCCGGCGCAGAGTCGTCCCTCTCACTATTGAGTCGTCAATGATGATTAGCCTTTTGCCCTCAATGTTTCGCCGAATCGTTGACAGCTTTATTCTCACAGCGTCATCACGCATTGCCTGTGATGGTAGTATGAACGTCCGCCCCATGTATTTGTTCTTGATGAGTCCCTCGCCGTAAGGAATCCCGGAAGCCTCCGCGTAACCTATCGCAGCAGGAATTCCCGAATCAGGCACGGCCATGACAACATCAGCCTCAATCTTTCGTTGATTCGCTAACTTCATTCCACAGCGACGGCGGAAATCGTACACGCTCACACCGTCAACAATAGAGTCCGGCCTCGCAAAATATACCATCTCGAAGACACAAAGATTCTTCCTGCACCAGTGAGAAGGCTCAACGCTCCGTAATCCGTCCTTGTCGGCAATAACAATTTCTCCCGGCTTAACGTCTCGGACAAATTCAGCGTCAAGTGCTTCAAGCGCGCATGTCTCAGACGCAAACACAAAGCCCGAATCATTCTTGAGCTTCCCAATGCACAATGGGTGAAGGCCGTATGAATCTCTCACGCCGATTAACTTATCGCCAATTGTGATGACTAACACATACGCGCCCTTGATGAGACTCATTGCGTTTTTGATTCCCGCCTCGATTCCCCGTGAGCCGTGCTGGCATATCAGGTTGAGGATTGACTCTGAGTCGCTCGTTGTGTGGAAGATTACGCCCTCATCTGTGAGCATTTCACGGAGGCTGTCAGCGTTGACGAGATTCCCGTTGTGCGCTAATGCTATTTCGCCGAGCCGACATGATGCCGCTAAAGGCTGTGCGCTTCTCTGTGAACCGTCGCCCGCTGTGGAGTATCTCACATGGCCGATTGCGATATTACCCGGCAATTTCCCGAAGTCATAGCCCCGGAAAACTTCACCCGCGAGTCCTAAATCTTTGCGGATCTCGATTTTCCCCGCAGAGTTCGCCGCAATCCCTGCGCTTTCCTGCCCTCTGTGCTGAAGCGCGTAAAGTCCGTAATACACCAAGTGAGACGCTTGCCCGGCCTCATCATTCAGATATACACCTATCACGCCGCACTCCTCGTGAATCTCATCAGACATTTTTGCCGTTTATGCGCCTGAATATTTCCTCGTAGGCTTCCTCAACCCCGCCCATGTCCCGGCGGAATCTGTCCTTGTCGAGCTTCTCATTCGTCTTTGCGTCCCAAAATCTGCAAGTGTCAGGCGAAATCTCATCAGCAAGAATTATCGTCCCATCGGGCAGTCTTCCGGCCTCTATCTTGAAGTCCACGAGCTTGACTCCAATTCCCGCAAAAAATTCCTTCAGCACGTCATTCACTTTATACGCCATTTCGCGAATCGCTTTCAGTTCGTCTTCTGTTGCGACTCCCAACGCTATTATGTGGCTGTCGTTGATTAACGGGTCATTGAGCGCGTCATCCTTCAGGGAAAATTCAAGCGTCGGACATTTCAGCGGTGTACCTTCCTCGACTCCGTAACGTTTTGAGAATGATCCGGCGGCTGTGTTTCGTATGATTATCTCAAGAGGCACAATCTTTACGGCTTTGACGAGTGTCTCGCGGTCGCTTAACTGTTCCACAAAATGAGTCCTGACTCCATTTTTCTCCAGAAGCCTGAACATCATATTGCTCATCTTGTTGTTGATTACGCCCTTGCCTGTGATTGTTCCGTGCTTGAGGCCGTTGAACGCTGTAGCATCGTCTTTGTACTCTACAATGTAGTATGAAGGGTCAGAGGTAGCAAAAACTTTCTTTGCTTTTCCCTCGTATCTCTGCTCAAGTTTCGTGATGTCCATGATGATTTTTTCCTTCCTTGTGAATTGCTGAATTACAATATTATACATGCAGGCTCAAATTGCAGTTAATGTTGTTGACTCATTCACAGCAAAAATGAATCGGAGTCTTTCACTCGTCAGACTCAAAAAACTCTTTGCGTTTCCAGTACCACAAACCCAAAGCTGAACCGCCGAAAATTATCCCCGCGCTTAATCCGCCGATTACGTAATCGGTATTGATTCCCCCGCCGAATAACGAGCTTCCGTAACCTGCAAGAGCATAGCCGAATGAGATTACGCACAGAAGAGACAATGTTGTGATGAACAAACGCATAATTTTTTTCACCGTCCGTAACAACCTGTAATAAAATAAATGAAAGTTTACACCGAAAAATAATTATTCACACATAAAATCATGAAAGGAGTAATTATCATGCAGAAATTTTTGAAGCGTTTTTCAGTTTCTGTGCTGCTGATTATGACTCTGTTTTTTCTTCCGGCATTTGCAGATGATGAAGGACATTTTGAGTCATTATCACCAGAGTTTTTAGAGTGGCAGTCAGAACACGAATCCGAGTCAGATTTGCCGTCCTCAAAGAATGCTATGCCCGGCGAAAATGATTCAGGCGGTTATATTCCGTTCCCTGTGGACTTGTCGCACCTCGCGGAAAATCCTCCTGTTGAGACATCACAATTCCCGAACCGCAAAGACTCGACTCTTCCTTCAGCGTTTGACTTGAGGAACGTGAACGGAAAATCATACGTTACGAGCGTAAAGAGTCAGCTTCCTTACGGCACATGCTGGTCATTCGCGTCAATCGGCGCAATTGAGTCAAATATGCTGATGCAGGGGCTTGGGACTTACGATTTATCCGAAATGCATTTAGCGTGGTTTGCTTTCAGGGGTGATGACAAGTCAAAAGCATTCCTGAATATGCACAGCTCAAGTTTTGCGTCAGTAATGGGGCATGGCGGAAACTCATTTTATCCGGCGGCATTGTTCACGAGGCTTTCAGGGCCTGCATACGAGTCTGATGTTCCTTACGGCGAAAACAAACAGCCTTCAGAGGGAAGCCCAGACGATTACACCAGAGCCGCAAGAGTCCGGGAAATATATTATCTCAGCATGGCCGGAGAACCGAACGTGAACGCGTCAGACTCAGCAAGAGACATAGTGAAGCGCAGAATCATGGAGACAGGCGCGGTTGTCGGGAATTACGCGAGCAACAACGGAAGTTACAACAAAACGACTTCAGCAGGAACAAACTATTACTACAAGAGCAGCTCAACGAATCACGCTGTTCAGATAATAGGATGGGACGACAATTATTCACGCAACAATTTCGCGACAAAACCGAGTGTAGACGGCGCATGGCTCATCAAAAACTCATGGGGCGATGAATGGTGGACAGGCTCAAAATACGCGGGTGATAACGGATGCTTCTGGATGTCTTACGCACAGCACTTGACGGAGGGAAGCGCGTTCATCACGGAAAAAGCTGACGAGAAAATGAAGGCGTATTACTATGACGCTTTAGGCTGGTGCAGCACATTCAGCTACAGCGGATCAACAATACACGCCGCAAACGTCTTCAAGTCAGAAAGAGACGGCGAAACATTAACGGAAGTCGGATTCATCACGCCGAACAACAACGTGAATTACGAGATAAACATTTACGCAGGAATGTCATCAATGCCATCAAGCAGCCCGATTCCTTCCGGGATTATGGCGGGAGTCTCTACATCTTCCGGCACTATTGCTTACGCGGGTTATCACACTGTAACGCTTGATACTCCTGTAACGCTCTCGGAGGGTGAATATTTTTCCGTCGTCGTAACGTTCACAAACTGCTCAAGCGCGGCTGTTGAGAGAAAAGTTTCTGGATGGTCTAACAATGCTGTGATTGATACAGGCAGCTTCTTTTCACCGAACGGCACTTCATGGGTAACGGGAGCAAGCCAGAGCGCAAACGCAACAATAAAGGCATTCACAGTTTCGGGCAAAGTTTCAGGAACAGCACCGAGAATACATGACGGTTATCCCGATGACGCATACATGAACCAGGCATACAGCTACACGGTTACAGCGTCAGGCACAAAGCCTTTAACGTGGTCAACAAGCGGAAACGTTCCGGCGGGACTCGCAATAGATTCATCAACGGGCGAAATCTCAGGGACTCCAACAACAGAAGGTAACTACACATTCAACGTAACAGCGTCAAACTCTTACGGCTCCGACAAGAAATCATACACAATGAATGTCTGGGACGTTCCTGTGATAAGCAAGGACGAAATCACCGGCTACGTAGGCTACAGGTTAAGCTATCAGATGACATTAACGCCGTCAGCTTCAGCAACGTGGAGCACGTCCGACAAACTTCCGGCGGGATTGTCGCTCACAAAAGCGGGACTCATTTCCGGCAAGCCCACGAAAGCAGGAACATACAGCGCGACTCTCAAGGCTGTAACATCAGTAGGAGAGTCATCAGCGGCAGTAACATTCACGATCAACGCAAAGCCAGTGAAGCCCGTAATACGAATCGCAAGCCTCAAAGCAATAATGATAGGCGAGGAATTTTCGCATGACATTGAAGCAACAGGAACAGAGCCGATCACAATCACAATAGAAGGACAGCCCGACGGAATAACACTCAACAGCGCAACGGCATACATGACCGGCACTCCAACAACAGCAGGAACTTACAGCATAAAGATTACGGCGGAAAATATTGCTACACAGCTCGACAACAAACCCGTAACAAAAACTGTAAAGCTCACAGTCAAAGCACGCCCGCCCGTCATTAACGCACCTGCAACGCTTGATGATGCTATATTGGGTGAAAGTTACGGCTATGTGAAATTCTCACTCTCTGACGGAACATCGCCGGTAACATGGAAATTAACGGGGCAGCCTTCAGGAATGAGCATAAACAGCGACGGAGAAATATACGGGACTCCGAAAAAGGCAGGAAAATTCACGCTCACAGTGAAAGCCACAAACGCAGGAGGAAGCGACACAGTAAGACTGCCTCTCGTTGTTCTTCAGAAACCCACGATAACGACAACAAAAATCTCAAACGCAACGACAGACAAGAAATATACCGCACGTTTGAGCGCAAAAGGAAATACGCCTATAGCTTGGGAGATAAGCGGACTTCCTGAGACAATGACATTCACGCAGAATGAATCAGGAACTACAGCAACGATTACGGGGACTCCTGTTGAAGCTGAAGATTACGAGGTGAAGATAAGAGTCTCGAACGCCGCCGGAGAAGATGAGTCAACGATAAACTTTCACGTAAACGGAGTCGCGCCTAAACTCTCAGCAACATTAGCACGCGCAAAAGTCGGCGAAGAGTATGAAGAGACGAGAATTTACGCAACAGGCACAAAGCCCATAGAGATAACGTGTAATGTTTCTGACGCTGACCTTGCGAAATTAGGCATCGGGGGATTGTCGGACTTGGGAATCGTCTTCACGAATGACCCCGACAAAGGCACGGCAACACTAACTGGGACTCCGGGAATTTCCGTGAAGAATCTCCCGTTGATATTCACCGCGCAAAACTCAATCTCAACATCAGCAGCAAAGAAAGTGAATCTCACAATCGCAGGTGAAAGACCCGTATTCACTCTTCCTGAAGACAGCACGGTCAACATTCTCTGCGAAGTCAACAGCGACATAACACTTGATTTTCAGGTTGAAGGAACGAGATTCATAACGTACAGCATGAACAAAGTGAACGGCTTTGAGCTGACTCAGACGGGAGATTATGACGCTACATTAACAGGAACAGCACCCGCAAGAGATACAACAACAACATTAACCGTAACTGCCGCTAATGCTGACGGGAAATCAACAAAACGAGTCGTAATTAAGACACAGACTCCCCCGGAAATAACAACGGGTTCATCTTCTGCAGGCGCATTCTCATTGACGGACGCAACACTCAAGAAAAGATACAGCATGAAGTTTTCAGCAACAGGAACAAAGACTATCAGATGGGCTATTGATGGAGATCTCCCTGAAGGACTAAAATTCTCAAACGGAACATTAAGCGGGACTCCAAAAGAAGCCGGAGAATTTTCGTTCACTCTCACGGCCTCGAACGCAATCGGTGAAGACAAAAAAGAGTTTTCGCTCGCCGTAATTGATCCTGATAATACGAGTCTGCCGGAAACAATCACGGAGGAAAAATCATCACTTCCGGAAAAAGAATCAGAAGCAGAATCGGTGAATGAGAATGAGAATACCGAATCCGAATCGCAGGCTCCAGAGTCAGACAGCGAGTCAAAACCAGAGTCCGCAATAACATTCGGTGAAGCAAGAACGGCAATTCCGCAAATCTCAGAGCTTGACGGGAACGGCTATACAGTCGCGGCAATACTTCCTGAAGTGAGCGTGAAAGTTTCGGGAATGTATGACATTTCGGTGACTCTGTATGATAATGTCCCGGAAGGCGCAAAAATTTTCTGGTTCGCGTACCCTGAAGAGGGCGGAAAATCTGAGGACGACGAAATAGCAGAGTTCTATGATGATGCGGGAGCGGAGATTGATACGGTGCCTTCAAGCCGTAAAATTACCGTAAGCGCATGGCTTAATGAAGGAGTGAAATATTATCCCGTTATAGCTGTTAAGTAACACGATTCAGCGCAAAAATTTACCCCCGGAATTAACCCGGGGGCTTTTTGTTATCTTGATGACGTTATGAGATTTACATTTCTCCGCGTTCAATCGCAACTATACCCGTTCGCGCAAGATCTATTATCCCGAACTCCTTTAACAGATCCTGAAATGCTCCCGTCTTCTGGTCATCTCCCGTAACAGACACCGTAATGCTATCGGGCGTTATGTCAACAACTGAGCCGCGAAATATGTTGCAGATCTGTATGACTTCATTTCTTGCTGCCCTGTCTGCTGCATGTACACGCACTAACATCAATTCACGCCGCACTGATTTTGACGGGTCAAGAATCTCAACGTAATGTATCGGCACGAGTTTTCGCAACTGACTGCACAAGAGCTTTATTCTTTCCTCGTCCGAATATATTTCTATCGTGAAGCGCGTAACATTCTGGTCAACCGTCCATCCCGCCGCTATCGTCTCAATGTTATATCCCTTCCGTGAGAACAAATGCGCCAATTGTGAGAGGACTCCCGCTTCATTGTCCATAGCTGTTATTATCGTGTAACGCTTGAGGGATTTGCTGTCTTCTTTTGCCTGCATTATCATTCACCGCCTAATAGAGCATGAAATTTGTGATGAAACTGTTTCCGCCGACCATAGGACGCACCATTTCATCAATATCAATACGGCAGTCAATAACCCAGCCGAGTCCGTCAGAACGTGAGTCAACAGCCGTACGCAAAACTTTCCGCAATGTCTCTTCATCCCTCACCGTCGCGCCGTGAATCCCGTAAGCCTCAGCGAGTTTCACAAAGTCCGGCCCTCTGTCTAATGTCGTCTGCGAATAATGCTCGTGATAAATGAGGTGCTGCCACTGCCTGACCATTCCGAGCGTCTGATTGTTGAACAGTAACGTGATAATCGGCATGTGATAATACTGCTCTGTTGCAAGTTCGTTGCAGTTCATTCTGAATGAGCCGTCGCCAGTAACATGCAAAACAGTTTTCTCCGGGTTTCCTGCCTGAACGCCGATAGCCGCGCCGAGTCCGAATCCCATTGTGCCGAATCCGCCCGACGTTATGAGCTGGCCGGGGTAATCAAACCTGAAATGCTGAATCGCCCACATCTGATGCTGCCCGACATCTGTCGTAACCATTGTGTCTTGTGGGAGAATTTCTGCGGCTGACGAAAGAATCTGTTTCGGGGTCAAATTTCCGTTCTTGGGATCATCGTATTCAGTTTCGCGGCGGAATGAGAAGACATAATTTTTCCAGCCGTCATTATTCTTGTCGCGCTTGAGTTTCGACAGCAACAGAGTCAGGATTTCTTTTGCGTCCCCGATAATATTAAGGTCTGTCTTAACGTTCTTGTTGATTTCTGACGGGTCAATGTCAATGTGTACGATTTTCGCATTCTTCGCAAAGCCCGCAGGATTAAGCGTAACTCTGTCTGAGAACCTGCACCCTACAGCTATAAGAAGGTCGCAAGCGTCGCAAGCCATGTTTGAAGCCTGTGATCCGTGCATACCAATCATGCCCGTTTTGAGAGGATCATAACCGCCGAAAGCCCCCCCGCCCATTACGGTAATTGCGACAGGTGAGTCCATTCTCCGGGCGAGAGTCCGAAATTCCTCCGACGCTCCCGAACGCACGACTCCGCCTCCGCAAATCAATAACGGCTTCTCCGACTCGTCAATCATTTCCGCAAGAGTCTCAACTGCTTTAACGTCAATATCCGGGTAACCTATTGCGGGGTGATGTGTGTCTCTCATTCTTGATATGCGTTTGCTTCCTGACGAAACGAAATCTTCAGGCGTTACAGGCTCATAAAGACATTCATCGGCTGTTGCGTTCTTCTGAATGTCAATCAATACGGGGCCGGGCCTGCCCATTTTCGCGACTGCAAAAGCCTCCCTCACAGTGTCAGCGAGATTCTTAACGTTGCTCACGATATAGCTGCATTTTGTGATTGGGAGAGTTACTCCGGTGATGTCAACTTCCTGAAATGAATCGCGCCCGATAAGATCCGAATTAACGTTGCAGGTTATGAATACGACAGGAGAAGAGTCCATGTATGCTGTTGCGACTCCTGTCGTGAGATTCGTTGAACCCGGCCCGGACGTAGCAAAACAGACTCCGACTCGGCCTGTAGATCTCGCGTAACCGTCAGCGGCGTGTGAAGCTCCTTGCTCGTGCGCTGTCAAAATGTGGCGGATTTCGGGATGTTCATATAACTTGTCGTAAACGTTCAGGATTGCCCCGCCGGGATAACCGAATATCGTATCGACTCCCTGTTCTAAGAGGCATTGTATTAATATCTCTGAGCCGTTTATCTTTCTTGATACTTTGTCCATAAATACCCCTCGTTGAAAAAATTTTCCTGAAATTGTAGCACAGTCGTATAGAATATCAGCATTATCGAAACTCGCCGTAAAATCCCTAGCTTTAGCTATGTGGATAGAAAGCGCAATATATTATAATTCCCAATATGAAAACGTTTTGTTTCAAACTCTATCATTCTGACCATAATGATGCCTTAATGAGCCTAATTAATGTAGCTGGCCTCATATACAATCATTGCATAGCCTTGCATAAACGCTATTACAGGTTGTATAAGAAATCTCTCAAAGCTAACCGACTGAAAAATCATCTGGCTAAATTGAAGCATACACAAAGATTTGCGTATATGAGCAAGCTAGGTTCACAGGCAGTGCAAGACATAGCAGAGCGTATAGACCGTGCCTATAATCTTTTCTGGAGCAACCTCAAACGCAAGAAAAAAAGTTCCCTGCCCAAATTTAAGAAAGTGCGTAGATATAAATCATTCACCCTGAAACAAGCAGGGTGGAAGCTGGACGAGTTAATAGGCAAAATCCGCATAGGCAAAAAATGGTACGGGTATTTTCAATCTCGAAAGATAGAGGGCAAAATCAAGACTGTAACAATAAAGCGTGATAATGTCGGCGATATACACATCTATCTTGTGTGTGATAATCAGTGCGATAACATCAAGCCGCGAACGGGTAAAAGCGTCGGGTTAGATTTCGGGCTGAAACAGTTTCTCACAGGTTCAGACGGACATAACATAAAATCGCCGTACTTTTTCATGCTGAATATTAAGACAATCCGTAAGAAGTGCCGTAACTTATCCCGCAAAAAAGAAGGCTCGCATAACCGCAGCCGAGCTAGGAAAGATTTAGCCCGCACATACAGGAAAGTAAATAACCAGCGCAAAGATTTCCACTTCAAGACAGCCCGCAGACTTTGTGAGGAATACGCAGTAATATGCCTTGAGACGCTGAACATAAAAGGGATGGCACGTAGATGGGGGCGAAAAGTGCACAGCTTAGGCTTCTATAACTTCGTAGAAATCTTAAAGTATGAAGCAATGAAGTTAGGAACTCAAATAATCTTTGTGGACAGGTATTTTCCCTCAAGCCAGCTTTGCAGTGAATGCGGGTATAAAAACAAGGCAGTGAAGGACTTAAAGATAAGAGAATGGGAGTGTCCTAACTGCCATGCTATACACGACAGGGATAAGAACGCGGCAAAAAATATATTGATGGCTGGGACATACTTGCGTGCGCTTACGCAGCCAGCCAATGGAGGAGAACCCGTGCCTTACGGCGTGCAAGCACAAGACACTCGCAAGAGCGCAAGGTTTGTTGATACCAGAATCGTCCGCCTTTGCTAGCGCGCGCTATGCGACAGGCGTGGGGAGTATGTCAATCACACGGAGGCTTAATCATGCACAAAAAATTTTCAGCGTTAATTGCTTTTCTCATTCTCTCATCGTCAGCTTCATTTGCCCATGACATAATCATAGCGGGCGGAGGCATGTCGGGAGTCTCAGCAGCGATTCAGGCCACGAGACTCGGCGCAAGCGTACTCATCATTGAGCCTACAAACATGCTCGGAGGCCAGGCAACAGCGGCGGGAGTCTCAACAATGGACGACATGACACGGCTGAAAGAGAGCGGAATTTACCGGGAGTTCATGAACAGAGTCAGGAGTCATTATTCGGCCATGAGGAAATCAATCGCTACATCATACTGGAAGACAGACGGAAAAGCATTCGAGCCGAAGGTCGGAAGCGACATTCTCAAGGACATGGCAAAAAGCGCGGACGTAATTTATCACTCTGAAATCATCAGCGTGAAATCATCATCAGCCGGAAAAATCATCACCGCCAAAACTCCGCAAGGCTCAAAAAATTTCACGTGCAAGATTCTCATTGACGCAACAGAATACGGAGATGTTATACCGCTGGCAGGACTCAAATACCGTTCTGGAAATTCCGTATCACCAGACATGAATCCCGACTCAATGATTCAGGATATAACGTGGACAGCAATAATCCGTAAATACCCGAAAGGAGTCCCCGAACATTTGCGGCCTAAATCGCCATTGCCGGAATACGAACGCGCACGGAAAAATTATCTCGCCTACGTATCACGAAATTCATTCGGAGCGGGGAATCGCTCGCCGTTCAAACTTCCTGCTGAGTTTTCAGCGCACAACGGTTACAGGGCAGTACCAGACTCATATTCACCCGGAAGCTACACAGGAGCGCGCAAAGACTGGAAGCGAATCACAAAGACGGGCGTAAACTGGGGAAATGATTACCCGGGCCAATACGGATGGGATGAGAAATACGGAATCCCAATCGCATACCTTGAGGATAAATCATTCAGGGAACACATTAACCGCGAGGCACTGATAAAGACTCTTCACTTCATCTACTACATTCAAAACGAATTGGGCGAGTCATGGTCAGTTGATGAGAATGAATATGACGATCTCCCGAAAGAAGCAGAAGGACTCCCGGACGAATGGAAAAATATTGCCCGTCATTTTCCGCCAGTGCCTTACGTACGAGAGTCGCGCAGGATTGTGGGAGATTACACGTACAATTCTCACGCAATCTACACTAACTCCGAAAGTTACAGGAACGGGAAAAAGAATCAGGAAATCTCCGACACAATCGCAATAGGAGGATACATATTAGACCTTCATACGGGTGATGATGATGATGACTTTGAACACGAACTCGGTGAACGTCAAGCGGCAATGAGGACTCACGAACCCGCCGGAGCGTTTCAGGTGCCAATGAGAATATTTATACCTGCGAGCGATGATAATTTTCTTGCGGCTGAAAAGAATCTCTCTATGTCCCGTCTTGCTACAAGCGCGTTAAGATTACAGCCTGTTTGCATGATGACAGGGCAAGCAGTTGGGACTCTCGCGGCGTTGGCAGTAAGTTATGACGTAAAGCCCCGCGATATTCACGCTGTACACGTGCAGAAAGTTCTTGCTGATTCGGGAGTAATGTTGTCGCTTGCTGAATATTCAGATGTCCCGGATGATAACGAGTATTACGGAGCTGTTCAGATTGCGACTCTGTATAAACTCGTTGAGCCTGAGAAATTCCCCGTTTACCCAAAGCAGAGAATAAGCACGCCTTCAAAGACACGCAGAGTCCCCGGCAAATTTGGAGTCAACAAGGCTGTAACAGAAAAGGAATTTGCAGAAATGATTTCACGGGCAGAAGCGGCCATGACGAAAAGCATAAAGGCAAAATATCATGACGGAATGACACGGGGCGGGGCAGTGAGAATTATTGTTGACGCTATGAATGACTCATTTTCCCACGCAGAAACGGCTGAACATGGAGTCAAGAAGCTCATCACCGGCATCAACTCCCAAGACTCGCAGCAGCCTTAACCGCGCAGACCCCACAAGACCCGCCGCAACATCATCACCGAAAGCGGCGGACTCTCTTCCTTCCCTCAAATCACGCAACGCCCCTCGCAGTTCCTCAAGCTGAAATGCCGAGACGTTAAGCCCCGATGACACTGAGCAATCTTTCACGGCCATGTTGTATATTGCGGTCTTCAAAGCGTCAATGCCTTCACCGTTTTTTGCCGAAATGTGAATCACCTTGCATGACGACTCAATACCGCCGATTTCATTCGGAAGGTCTGATTTGTTGACTGCAATTATTGCGTTACGTCCTTCAAGAGAGCGTATATGACTCGAATCTTCAGCCGTAATTTTCTGCGAGCCGTCAAGAACATAGATACATATATCCGACTCATTCATGGCCGAAATTGCGAGCCTCACTCCCTCCGACTCTATTACGTCATCAGACTCACGAAGCCCGGCAGTGTCTGAGAATTTCACGGGGACTCCTCCGATAATGATTGACTCCTCTATGATGTCGCGTGTAGTTCCGGGGATGTCGGTAACGATTGCGCGTTTTCGTCCGACAATGGCATTCAGCAATGACGATTTTCCCGCATTGGGACGGCCTGCGATTACGGCATTAACGCCATGACTCAGAATTATTCCCGCAGAACATCGCGGTATCAATTCCTCAAGCGATGAGATAATCCGGCTGATTTCACCTTCAACATCAAGCCCCGCAAGAGTCTCGCCTTCAGGAAAATCAAGCTGTATTTCTATTTTCCCCTGAAGGGTTAATACATCGTCATGAATTTTCATCACAGCCCGCGACAATTCGCCCGTTAGAGTCCTAGCCGCCGCTTTGAGAGCCTCATTGCTCCGTGAAGTTATTGCCGACAAAACGCCCTCAGCCTGCGCCAAATCAATATGGCCGTTGATGAATGCGCGCCGTGTAAATTCTCCGGGTTCTGCGATTCTTGCGCCGTTCGACAACAAAAGCTCAAGGCATGTTTGAGCCGCGAATATTCCCCCGTGAGTGTGAATCTCTACAACATTTTCACCCGTGTAACTTTTGGGACTCTTGAAGCAGACGCACAAAACGCGGTCGATAATATTCCCGTCATTGTCATGAAGAGTCGTCAAGTACATACGGCCATGTTCGGGGAAATCCTGACGGGCTAAAATTTTGCGTGATACAGAAACGGCATCAGGCCCGGAGATTCTTGTTACTGCGATTGCTCCCTCGCCCAATGCCGTAGATATTGCCGCTATTGTGTCGTTCATGCTGTCTGTGATTTGAGCCATTCCTCAGCTGCTTTTCGTGATGATACCTTCCCTGTTCCTATTGCCATGTCGAGTCCCTCCAGGAGTTCGCCGACTCTTTTTCCCGGCTTCATGTTAAGCAAGTGCATTACTTCACGGCCTGTCATGTAGCGTGATGCTCCTTCCGTCTGTAATTCTACAGTCTTGAATCTCCTCAGTACCTGCTTAAGATTCCAGCTGTTATTGTCGAGAACATCGCGGTATTTGCTGACAGTACCCTCTGCAATCGCGGCGCATTTGGCGAACTGGAGCGCAACAAGCATAGCAGTGCGGGAATAATTCAGGGATTGGCGGCAGAACATTTCCTCAGTAACAGGCTCATAGAAGCGTCTGTAGTTGTTGATGATCGCAAGTACGTTGCTGATAGTCTCTGATGTGATATTCCAGCGCGTCATATACTCTGTAATCATTCTGTCGGCCTGCTTGTCTCTGTCGCTTAAGTCAGGTTTTACGGAATTGAGATGACCGAGAAGCCCGGCGAGCACAACTGTATCATTCTGTATTATCTTGTTTGTTTCGAGACGTTTTTCGATGATTTGCAGAATGTGAATAATATGGCCGTAAATCGTATTGCCTTTTCCGTCAGATGCTTTCTTCAGCTTTTCGAGGTCAGGAATGAAGAACGGCAAAAGTCCGTAAACATCACAGTACTCTATGAATCTTGCGGGCCTGTGCCTGATTCCCTTCAGAATCTCGCGCCCCCATCTTTCTGTCGGTATGCTCTTCATTCTTTCGGCCTGAACATCAAGAAATTTCCTCACGTCTGCGTCAGTCTTCCAGAATATATCCATGTTGAACTCAGCCGCGAATCTCAGCATACGCAATATCCTCAGAGGGTCAGAGTCTATCAGCTCAACATTATCACCCGTGAGCCTCAACACCCTGTTGCGAATGTCGAGCCGCCCCCCGAAAGGATCAACGACTCCCCCGTCAGAACGTATTGCAATCGCCTCAATGCTGAAATCCCTGAACGACAAATCATCCTCGATAGTTCCGCCCCTGAGTCCGAATGCCCTGAATGATTCCCCCAGTAGCTCGCCCCTCAGCGCCGGAAAAGGCCCGCGTGCATCTACTGTGCCTGTGCCTATTGCCTGAGAAACCGCGTACATATCATCAGAGTCTATTGCGAGGGTAATTGTTTCGGGCTGTATTCCCATCTCAATCATTCGGACAGTATCGCCGACTAACCACGCTTTCGCTCCTGTCTCTTCTATCTTCTTGAGAATGTCAAGGTAATTGCGCATGATTAACACTCCTTATGATGATTGAAAAATGTGATGAAAGAATTTTAACATGACATTAGGAAAAAATACTCAGTGATTGATAGTAGTGTTTTGTGATAATATAATTAACTCCAAAATCTAATGAAACGCGGAGGCAAGTCGGCTTTGAAAAACAAAATCACTGTAAGCAAAGCAAACGACATGATAACATTCTATCTTCATGTCGGCAAAAGACGCTTCTTCCTCTTCGTTCAGAAATACAGCAAGGGTGTTTATGATTTCTTCGCGGGAGGAAGATCAGAAGACGAGATACGGAACTTCCGAATGTGGAACAGGAATCCCCGTCTCGACAAAACTATCTCAAAAATACCTCTCTACACAAAGTACATCATGCGCTACGAAATGTAGAAGGCAGAATCAAAACAGGGCAGCCCGTAACAAAAAGCCGTCCTGTTTTTTGTGACTCACATTATGATTGATGAGATTGCTTCCGCGAGCTTCATGAAGTCTTTGCACTTTGCTGTGTTGATGCACAGATCGTAATTTGACTTCAATCCCCATTCCTGACCCGTGTAAAACTCGTAGTAATCCGCGCGCGACTCGTTTATCTGCAAAATTCTCCGTGATAATTCCTTGTCAGTGAGTTCCGCTCCTTTGTCGTAATCGTTGCTGCTGTTCTCGCGGCATCGTTTGAGCTTTGAGTCATCGTCAGAGTAAACGAATATGCGGTAGGGATTCGAGTCTCTGAGAATGTAATCCGCTCCCCTTCCGACAATAATACAATCCGATTTTTCCGCAAGCTCGCGTATGATTGAGTGCTGCTCCTTCTGAACGTCCTGCCCGTAATCGGGAATAACCGCCCAGAATGTCCGCCCCGTGTGAATCGGAAAAGGGATTACAGGCTTGTGTTCCGCCACGTTCTGAATGTATTTCTCGGAAAGTGATGTACGTTTTGCGATCTCCGAAATGATTTCGCGGTCATAATACGCAAAGCCCGTTATGCTTGCGATGTGCCTTGCGAGTTCGCGCCCTCCTGAGCCAAATTCGCGGCCTATAGTGATTATTCTGTTCATGAATTTTTCACCTCACGGAAAATATTATCACAAACAAAAAAGACCCCCTGCAATTTTCACAGGGAGTCCCGTAAATCTCAAAGCGTTTTTACCACACAGCGACTCTTTCATCGGGAGCGAGATACATTTTGTCGCCCTCATCGATTCCGTATGTGCCGTAAAATTCTTCATACTGCTGAACAATCGCATTCACGCGGATATACGGCAATGCGTGAACGTCTGTTTTGACTCTCATGTCGTTAAGCTCGCGGGTCATTGTCATCTTCCAGATTTTTGCGTACTGCCTGAAAAATTTATCGTACTGGAATCCTTTAATGCCTTCTGCGATTCCGAGCATTGCTTTCACCCCGGCCATGTCAGCAATTACTTCTGTCTGAACTAGTGAGCCGTTGTAGTTTTCGCCGGAGTCGTCAACCCTGAAAGTGTCAAGATACTTTATGAGCTTGTCCGCACGTTTCTTGAAGTGTGCTTTGTCTTCCTCAGTCCACCATGCCTCAACATTTCCCGTTTTGCCGAACTGCGCCCCGTTTGTGTCGAATGCGTGAGAAATTTCGTGCCCGATTACCGCGCCTATTCCGCCGAGTTTTTCCTCGTGGCTCATTCCAGCGTTGTAGAAATCTCCGCCCATTATCCCGGCGATTATGTTTATCGAGTTTTCTGACGGCTGATAGTATGCGTTCACGACAACAACATCATTAATCCATAAATCATGGTCAACTTTCGTGTTCAGTCGGTCGTAAAAATATTTCTGGAGCTTGTATTTCTTCAGAGCCTTTACAGCCTGATACAGTCCTGCGCCTTTAGGGAAATTGAATTCTGAGAAATCTACCCATTTGTCCGGGTATGCAGAATTAAGCCTCATAGCGTCAAGTTTCTCGATTGCTTTTTTTCGTGTCGACTCTGAAAGCCAGCCTTCAGCGTTAAGCATTGAACGATAATATTTCACGGTCTGACGGATAATCTCTTCAACTTCCTTCTTTGCTTCCTCAGGAACATAACGCTCAACGTAAATTCTTGACACAGGCACTGAAAGATTCCCATGAACGAAATCAACCGCTAATTCTTTGTCGGGTCTGCTCTCTGTGATTCCGTAACGCTCGCGGGCTAATTTCTGGTACTGCCTGTAAGCCGCTTCATCTGTGAGAGTGATATAGCCTTTCACGAGTTTTGCGAGAAGATATGCTTTGATGTCCTCAAGGTTTGACTCGGTGTAAAGCTCGTTCAGTGCCTTCAGCCATTCGGGTTCCTGAAGATTCATGAGGTCTGATACTGCGTTGTGAGCCGCTATTATGTCAGCAAACGGGAAAACGGGCGATTTCTTCCGAAGCTCCTCCATCGTGAGAGGGTTATACATTTTGTCGATTGCTGAAGGATCATAGCACTCTTGAAGTGTCATCTCATGAGCCGCTATTTTCTCCTCAAACCTGTACGAACTCTCAAGGATATTGCGCGCAAATTCATCCGTGTAGCCTAAACGCCGCAGCATGTACGTAACAATAGAGTCGTGCATTTTCTTTGTGCGGTCTCCGTTGGCTGTCCTGTTCCTGTATTCAGCTGAGTCTCCGAGAAACAACGGTGTTGATGACAATTCGAGGTTATACGACTCTGAGTCCTTGTTGTCGCGCCCTAAACCGAAATCCGCGATAACTGTCTCGCAGTAAAAACTGTCTTCCGTCTTGAAGTATTCGCTGAGTTCGGAGATTGATTTTATGGCTGTGATTTTGTCCGCCTGAGTCCCAAGATCGGCGAGTCCCTCATTGCTTCGTGAGTCCCAGTCGAGCCATATGGCATAAAGTTTCCTCACGAGGTCAGAATCATGGCCAGGTATTGTTACGTCAGTCATAAGACTCTTGAGTCTCTCGTCAATAGTATCTTGAAGCTCCGTGAATGCTCCCACGCTCACATAACCGGGCTTTAACTTTGCGTCTTTGAGCCATTCAAGATTTACAGCACCGTAAAAATCATCTTTCAGCGCAGGATTGTATTTCGCTAACGTGCCGTAAATATTCGAGTTGAACCAGGGAGTCATTTGGCTTGTACGTGCGTCCGCTGTGGTAAAGAGAGCCATAACCGCAAAAACGGCTAAAGCAATCTTACTCGTAAGCATAAAAATCACCGTTGCTGAAGTAAAGCACGCCATCAGAATACGCAGGATTTCCCGAAATGCCATTTTCGCCCGCAAGGAAGCCTACCTTTTTCCCTGTCTTAGCGTCAAGCACGAACATAGGCCCCGACTCTGCTCCTGCAAAAACAACCCCGTCAGCGAGAATCGGTTTCACTGAAACGCTCCCGCAATTTGTGTTGAAACGCCATAATGTCCGGCCTGTCTTTTCGTCAAGTGCTACTACAGATCCGCGCCCTGTTCCTACGATAATTTTCCCGTCTGCTACTTCCGGCTGTGTTGTGATTGCGTCATGAACATTTACGTTCCAGAGAGGCTCTATGCCCTTAAGCTGCACTGCGTTCACTGAGCCGTCCCACGCTGAGAAGTATACATTTCCGTTTTTGGCTGTGGGTGTGTTGACTGCACCGCCTGCGCCGCCTCCGTTGAGTCTCTTGCCTGTCTTTGCGTCAAGAATGCTGAATATCCCGTCATATTCGCCGACAAACACAAGCCCGTCCGCGTATGACGGAGCTGTTCTGACTCCCTGATCGCTTGCCGTGAATGTCCATGCTGTATGGCCGTCATTTTCGTTCAGTGCGTGGACTTTCCTGTCAGCCTTTGAGACGTAAACGAGTCCGCCGCCTGCTGCAGTTCCATCGGTGAGTCCGTCATTCACTTTCTGGCCGCTTCCCTCGATTCCGCCTGCTGTCCAGACAAGTGAGCCGTCAGAAATTTTCAGGCAGATAACTTCTCCGCTTCCTGTCGCAAACACTACATTTTCACCGACAACAGAAGGGACTCCGTACACTGAATTTTCCGCTTTGTACTCCCATGTTGAGCGGCCTGTGTTCTTATTGAGGGCGTAAATTCTCCCTGTTTCTGTCCCGAAGAAAACGCTGTTTGCTGAGACTGCGACTCCGCTTGTTATTGCGCCGTCTGGCTTGAATGACCATCTTTCATTTCCGCTGAATGCCGACGCAGATACGGCCATGACGAGAACAAAAATTAACGCTGTGAAAAGTTTACGTTTCATGAAAATAATACCTCCTACACAAAAATAAATCGCCCCCGGAATATCTCAGAAGGCAAAACGATTTTAGCACACGCGAATCAAAAAACCCTTCCGCGATTCTTAGTGTTTCATCTTACGGAAGGGCTTTGCGCTATATGTACTGCTCCATCTGGTCGTGAACTACTACAAGGTTGTTGAAGTCCTCGACTCTGGGACGCTGGACTAATATCGGCTCTCTTACGTGTATATACTGCGTTTCGGTTCTGCGTACTGTCGGGCCTCGCTCGATTCGCACTGCATTTCCGGCGGTGTTTGTGATTATGCTGGTCTGTACTATCTGCATGATGACTCCTCCTTCACTCGTGGATGCAATAATTTTACACTAAGTTTTTTGTGAAGTCATAATCATTTGCGGTGCTATAATGATTCCCGCTGTGCAGCATTCAAATGCGTAAGTCCGGGCATAACGGGCATACGTATTTTTTTTGCCCGAAAAATTTTCAGAAGGTGAAAATGTTGGACACAAATTCTTTTCTTGAGCGTGAAAAAATCAGTACGCTTATGATCCGTTACTCAGTCCCCTTGATAGTCTCACTCTTGGTTGCAGCACTCTATAACATTGTTGACCAGATATTTATCGCAAACGCGTCATATCTCGGCTCAAACGGAAATGCCGCGAATAATGTCGTATTCCCGATGACAGTTATAGCCCTCGCATTCACATTGATGATCGGCGACGGGGTATGTGCTTTCGTGAGCATGAGTTTAGGCGCGAGGAATCCCAAACAGGCGGGCGACTCTGTAGGAAGTGCGGCGTTATTGTCGTCATCTGTCGGAATCGTCATTGCGTTGGTGTACTGGGTATTCCGTGAAGAGCTTGTTACTATTTTCGGCGGACGTGTTAATGATGAAACGTTCCGGCTTGCTGTTGAGTATTTCTCGTGGATAATTCCGGGTATACCGTTCTACGTTTTCGGGCAGGCCATGAACCCGGTAATTTCTGCTGACGGAAGCCCGAACTACGTAATGTTTTCGACTCTAATGGGCGCGGGGATAAATATCGTTCTTGATCCTGTGTTCATATTCGGCTTTCACTGGGGCATGACCGGCGCGGCGGTTGCTACGATAATGGGGCAAATTTTCACGGCGTTCATGTCATTCCGCTATATCGCATTCAAGATGAAGGCTGTTGAATTTTCGCGTAACAATCTCCATTTTCACCCGGCGTTAATGAAACGTTATTTGCCTTTGGGAATGTGCAGCTTCCTTTCACAAATTGCATTAGTGATTAGCGTTGCAAGCGTCAACATGATGATTCACAAATACGGCGCGTTAGATCCGATATTCGGAAAGCCTGAGTATTCACAAATCCCGATGGCTGTAATCGGTATCGTGATGAAGTTCTTTCAGATTGTTATCTCGGTTGTTGTGGGACTGTCTGCGAGCTGCACTCCTATTGCGGGCTACAATGTCGGAGCGGGGCGGCCTGACCGCGTGAAGTCATTGTTCACATTGCTGCTGAAGTGCGAGGCTGTATTAGGGTTAATTGCGTTTGTGATTGTTGAGATTTTCCCGGCTGATATAGCTTTGCTTTTCGGTGCGTCAGGAGAGAGCGTTTACTATGCGGATTTCACAGTAAAATGTTTCAGGACGTATTTATGCCTGATAGTTCTTGCGTGCGTCAACAAAGCCGCGTTCATATTCATTCAGGCAATGGGCCGTCCGTATATTTCTGCCTGGCTGTCGATAATCCGCGAGGTGATTTTCGGCGCGGGACTCACAATAATCATGCCGATGTTCATGGGACTCGATGGTGTTTTGTGGTCAATGCCTGCGAGTGATGCTTTAACGTTCGTGATTTCAGTCTGCGTTATCGTGATGATATACCGCGAGTTAAGCGCACAGTCTCAAAATTAATCCTCAGTGCCCGGTGATTTCAGGTTGCCGGGCTGCGTCAGGTTATTCCGTCTCACTTCCGACTCTGTTCCGTCAATGAATCTCAATCGTGAAGTAACGTACTGTATATCATTGCTCTTTGTGCTTGTGATTTTCTCGTAATAGTCCCTGAGATTCTCTCTGCGTATAACTTTGTCAGGCTGTGAGTTAATCCCATAAACTAATTCTTTCACATCAGCAGCAATATCTGAATACATGATGGGAATAACCACGACAAAAATCTCATCATTGATCCGATATGCTTCAACCCAGCCTTTTGACTCCTGCATGAGAAAATCCCTGTTAGTATTCTTCACTGGTGCCGCGTAAAGTCCGTGCGAGCTTATTCCGACAGTCCACAAGATCGCGAACAATAACGCCCCCGCTCCAACGTCGGACAAAACATCAACCCGCCATTTCCTGAACCGAATCATTAAGGCTGAAATTGTGAGAATGATTACCGCCCCTGCTGTGAAATAAGGCTTTGTGAATGCGTAACGCCGCGCAAACTCAAAGCTGAACGCAAATATTACCGTGAAGAATGTACCAGTCCTGACCGTGAAAACTTTTCGCCAAATCAGCGACATAATATCGTTCCATGTCATCGGGGGGATGTCTGGAAGCTCGTGAATTTCGGGTGAAATTTCTGCTGTGAGTCTGAGCTTCTCACTTTCTGCTGACTGCTTGAGATATTCCCAGAAGCGTTTGATTTCGGTGATGTCCTGAGATTTTCCGTGACGGGGATTCGCGAATCTCTGCAAATATTCTTCCTCGTAACGGTCAATGATGAGAGTGAAAATTTCCCGTGTGTATGAGTATATAGTGAGTCCGTTTTCAGATTTTGACGAATGCCTTATAGCGAGAAGTTTAGACCGCCAGCCCTCAGAACGTTCAATCTTTGCGAGAGTGCGAGTAACAGAAGACCTTTCACGCCCAAGAACTATAGCAATGTCCGCAGCTGTCCACAATTCTGAATCATCGTCATCATTCCACACAAGATGATTGAATTTCGGAACGCGCTTAGAGTATTTTTCCCGTAAAAATTCCTGACGTTCGAGGACATTTCCGCCGGACTGCCTGTAATCAGCTGTATAGTCGCCAAGAATCCCGCTGAGAATTTCGCGGTTTCGGTGGAACTCTGAGAATTTTTCGCGGAGTCGTTGCATTGTGTCTTCTGTGAGCGTGAATGAAGGCGTGATAATTTCCCCCTAATAATGACGTATTAAGATAAGGCATTGAGATTTAGTACTAATCATAACAGCCGGACATGAATTTAATCTAGTGCATTAGATTTTCAGACGCACAGAAAAAATCACCCTCCCGATTTGTGGGAAGGCAACCTTTCTTTCACAGCGCAGATCTCAGCGCGTCATCTGCCATTCATGAGTCCCCCATGGGCTTTTGTCGCATTTTCCAGCCGGGGGGCAGTTGTCGGAGTTGACTCCCCTTCCGCAGAAACGACATCTCCAGAAATGCCCGGAAGCAAACGCAGCACCCGAAATCACGAGGAGCATCAACAGAATCACCAGCAAAATTTTCATGAATCACACCTCCTTTTCACTCGAAAATATTTCAGCGCATTTTCTGCCAGTCATGAGAACCGTACGGATTTTTGTCGCAGCCTTTATCCGCGGGGCATTCGTCAGAGCTGACACTTTTACCGCAAAAACTGCAACGCCAGAAATGACCCGAAGCAAACGCAGCAGATGACAGCGCAATCACAAGAAGCACACAAAAAATTATTCCCATCACTAAACCTTCATTCACCCAAAATTAAACGTGCGAATATTAACAGCGTTACACAAAGCAATCCAGTGCAGCAGATTTTTTTTCTTGACAAAAACATGAATGTATTATAATTTTGTATCGTCAAACAAAAACATACTCACGGAAAAAATATCATGACGGATAATAACGCAAGCATAATCGTAAAATTCATGAAGTACATCAAGAGTTCTGATGCTGAAAGTTTTATGCGGGGAATGTTTTACTGTTTCTGCGCTCCAACTATCAAAGGCATAAAAGCCGCGACGCTGATAAATTTCCGGCGCAAAAAGGGCGAGAATATGCGCTCATTGTGGATTGAACATGCTGATGAATGGCTTTCACCTTTAGGGCTTGAATGGCTTTTGCTCGGTGATGACTCTGATGACAATGCACTTGTGTTAATCTTCCGGCGTAATCTTCTCGCAAAGGCTCTCGGCTGTGATAAGGCCTGCGGGATTCTCAGCTCAAAAGGTTATCCGCTTCATGATGTTGACGCTTGCCTTGAATGTTTGCGGGAAAAATTCTGTTCGGGCTTCCCTCATGAGATAGGACTCTTCCTGGATTACCCGCCTGATGATGTCAAATGCTTCATCGAGGGGAAATGCGCGGAAAAATCATCATGCCCGGGCTACTGGAAAGTTTACGGGAATCATGACGAGGCAAGAAGAATCTTCAGTGAGTACAGAAAAGCAGAGTGTGAAGCCGCCTTGCTGATAATGGCGGGGCATGGGCAGAAACACAAAATAAATTCTGGAGGCTAAATCAATGGCAAAAGTTTTGATCGTCTACGTAACAACAACAGGAAACACCGAGAAAATGGCCGGGATAATCGCAGAGTCAGCAAAAGCAGCAGGGGCTGACGTAACATGCAAGACAGTCGGCGAGTCATCAGTTGACGAATTAGCCGGGTATGACGTGATTGCGTTCGGATCGCCGGCAATGGGCGCGGAAGTGTTAGAGGAAGCAGAGATGGAACCGTTCTTCACGGAAGCAGAGGGCAAACTCTCAGGGAAGAAAGTCGCGCTTTTCGGGTCATATGACTGGGGTGACGGTGAATGGCTCAGGACGTGGGAAGAAAGGTGCAAGTCAGCAGGCGCAAACGTGATCGCAACGGTAAAAGCTCATCTTGAACCCGACGACGACGCAGCAGCAGAGTGCAAAGAGTTCGGCGCAAAGCTCGCATAATTTTACACGCAGAAAATTCACGGAAAATTTTTTCACGGCCTCTTGCTTTAACGGCAGGAGGTTTTCTTTTTGCTGAAGTAATGACAGGTCAAAATTTTTCAATTCACTGTATAATTATTCACATTCAAAAAATTTTTTGCAGACTCAAAGGAGAGATTCAATTTTGGGCGAGAAGCAGATAAAGAATATCGGCATAATTACATCTGGCGGCGACTGCGGAGGACTTAACGCCGTAATCAGAGGAGCAGCACGCACAGCATTAATGCGCGGAATGAGAACGTACACGATCCCCAACGGTTACGCGGGACTCTACAACCTCGTGAATTTCGATCACCTTGTGGAGCTTGACGAGGAGAGAACAGATCACATCACATCACAGTTCGCAGGAAGCGACGCAGGACACAGCCGCGTGAAAATCTCAAAGATCAATGACCCCGACAAATACGACAGAATCATGATGGGACTCCGTAAGCACAACATTGACGGACTCGTGATTTCCGGCGGTGATGACACTGGAAGCGTTGTTGTTGACCTCGCAGAGCACGGAATACCCTGCGTACATGCTCCCAAAACGATGGACTTAGACCTTCAAACGTACTCAGTCGGAGGAGACTCAGCCATCAACAAAATCGCGAATATCGTTGACGATCTCAAGACGACAGGAACGACTCACAATCGTATTATGGTGATTGAAGTTTTCGGACGTTACGCGGGACATACGGCATTCAGGGGCGGTATTGCGGCTGATGCTGACTGCATATTGATTCCTGAAGTCCCCGTTGATTTCAACGCTGTGTACGCTCACTTGAAGCATTACTACATACGGCGTATCCTGAACTCTGACGTTCACGCAGGAACATACACGATTGTTGTTGCTGAAGGCGTAAGAGGGCAGGACGGAAATTTATTCTCAGACGGCGGCGGAGCAAAAACGGACTCATTCGGTCATCCTAAACTTGCGGGCGCGGGGCGTTTCGTCAAAGATACCCTTGAAGACATGATGAGGCAGGATCCCGAAATCAAGCAGTTCATGAAGACATCGGAAATGTACGTCCCCGGCGTTTTTGAGATTCCCGAAATACGTGAAGTGATTCCGAGTCATATCGTCAGGAGCGGTTCAACGTCAGCATATGATGTAAACTTCGGAAAGCAGATAGGCGCGGCGGCTGTAATTTTGCTTGAGCAGGGAGTCAGCGGTGTAACTGTCGTGAAAATGTTTGACGGCGAAATACGTTACATGCCGACATCAGAAGCAATAGCACAAAGATTCGTAGGGCTTGAGAGCGTTGCATTCTATGAGCAGATGGATGTATGCTTCGGGCGTTACAGGCAGGAATATATACCGAAATTGCAGGAAGTTCACGGAGCTGTAGAGCGTCAGTACAGCTAGAAGAGAGAAAATTTTTCCCCCGGTTGAAACATGGCCGGGGGATTTTTGTTTGTGTTACTTTCCGGCGGCCATGTCGCGCAAAACTCTCCGCAAAATTTTCCCTGTTCCTGAGAGAGGAAACTCCGTAACAAATTCGACTCTTCTCGGTACTTTGAAGTGCGCTAAATGTTCCTTTGCGTACTTTATGATTTCGCGCTCGTCAATTTTCGCTCCGTCCTCAAGCATGATATACGCTTTAGGAATCTGCCCGTTAATGTCATGAGGCATTCCCACAACAACAGCCTGATGTACAGCGGGGTGTTCAGCTAAAACTTTCTCGACTTCCTGCGGGTAAACATTGAAGCCTCCCACGATGATAATATCCGTAACGCGGTCAAGAATGTATACATACTCTTCACCGTCGTGTGTCTCAAGCCTCACATAATCGCCCGTGTTCAGGAAGCCTTCAGCGTCAAATCTCTCTGCTGTGATTTCCGGCGCGTGAAGATAACCCGGAGTTACGCATGGCCCTTTCACCCACAATACGCCCTCTTTGTCGGTTGTGTTTTCTCCCTCGCGTGTCTTTAGCTTGTACTCGTAGCCCGGCAGAACTGGCCCTATGCTTCCGATTTTCTGAGTCTCGCAGTCATGGTTTACGCATATAACCGGGGAAGTTTCTGTGAGTCCGTAGCCTTCCATTATGTCGCGTCCCAATAACTTTAACGCCTGCTTGTGATTATTCGGGTTAAGTTTGTCGCCGCCCGTGCAGATTACGCGGATTCGTGAAAGAGGCTCTGCGGGCATTTTCCCTTTTTCGACAGACATCAAGAGGAACGATATTATTGCAGGTACTACGAACATGACATCAATTTTTGCCTCTGTGATTGCCCGGATTGTTACGGCAGGAGGAAGGAACGACGGCGCAATCGCAATTTTTCCGCCTATCGTAAGCGGCATTATTGTTGTTACGGTGTAGCCGAATGAATGGAAGTTAGGAAGCACCGTCAAAAATGTATCTGCACTCGTTATTGACGGAATCATAGCGAGTGTTGCCTCACAGTTTGAGCGCAGATTTCCGTGTGTTAATGGTACTGCTTTCGGGAGTCCCGTTGTGCCTGACGTGGCGAAAATTACAGCAAGCGAGTCCGATTCGGGAGTTTGAGATTTTCCCGTGAATGAAGGAAGGCTCACACTGTCAAGCGAACACGTAATGAACGGCCATTCTTTTGCGATTTCGGGTATATCATGCTCTGCGATAACCGCGAAAGGCTGAATCAAATCAAGAGTCCCCGTCAGCGATTCGAGTCCGGCTTTCTCGTTCAACGGGCAGAAAATTCCTCCGAGCTTCCACACCGCTAATGACAATGCCGGGATTAACGGTGAATTTCTGAGCATCACAACGAGCTTTTGACCGCGTGAGAATCCTGCGTTGCGCAAGACATTTTCACAGTTGCTTACGAGTGAGAGGAGATTTTCGCGTGTGTACCATTTCCCGTCCCACCAGTAGCAATTTTTGGAGGTGTTCTCTTTGAGCTTGGGTATGATGATATTTTCGAGGCGCATTATTTTTCCCTTTCTTTCTGACGCAGAACGCGCCGTAAAATTTTCCCTGTTGCTGAAATCGGAAGGCTGTCAACAAACTCAACGCTTCTGGGAACTTTGTAGTGTGATAATCTCTCCTTGCAGAACTTCACAAGCTCGCTTTCTGTTACTTCCGCTCCCTGCTGCTTTATGACGTAGGCTTTCGGTACTTCTCCGCTGATGTCGTTGGGCATTCCCACAACTACGGCCATGTTCACGGCGGGATGTTCGGCTAATATCGCTTCTACTTCCTGCGGGTATACGTTAAATCCTCCGACTATGATTATGTCTGTTACGCGGTCAAGAATCTTTATGTACCCGTCCGAGTCAATCTGAACATAATCGCCCGTGTTGAACCAGCCGTCTATGAATCGTTCCTTGTTGATTTCCGGCGCATGATAGTAGCCCGCTGTTACTGAAGGCCCTTTGCACCACAAAACGCCCTCGCCCGGTATGCTCTGCAATTCTCCTGACTCGCTCCGTAATTGCAGCTCAAAGCGCGGTAATTTCGGCCCGACAGTACCAAGTTTGCGCACAGATGGATTCGGATTCACAGCAAGAACGGGTGAACATTCCGTAATTCCGTAACCTTCAATCACAGGAACACCAAAAGCCTCCGTGACTCTATCGTCAATTTTCGGGTTGTACCTGTCGCCCCCCGCAATCAAGAGCTTAATGCCCGATAACTTTTTGCCCTGCTTTTCGAGATATGACGCAACGAATCCCAGCATTGTAGGAACAAGCAACAGGACTGTAGGATGAGTCGCAACGACAGCCTTGATGACGTTTGACGGAGGCATGAAGCCAGTAACAACTACCTGTGTTGCGCCAAGCACGAACGGCAGTACGCAGCATATTGTGAAGCCGAATGCGTGAAAATTCGGGAGGACGTTCAGCAATGAGTCTTCAGGCTTGAGATCCGTAACATGCTCCAGACATGCGTTAATGTTGTCGAGAATATTTGCGTGTGTGAGCGGTACTGCTTTGGGGTCGCCTGTTGTGCCTGACGTTGAGAATATGACGGCTAATGTTTTGTCGTAATCGTCAGCGTTTTGATTCTTGCCTTTGAGACTCTCACTGCCTGAAAATTTTTCGTTGCCGAGTCTCGCGCATGGCCATTCAGCTTTTACGAGCGCAGACTCTAAATCTCCCTTTACGCTTTCAGACAGTATCACCGCAAAAGGCTTCAGAAGGTTTAATGTTTTGAGGAGAGATATTTCGCCTGTCTTTTCGTTGAGGGGGCAGAATACACCGCCGAGTCTCCAGCAAGCAAGAATCACAGCGAGAGTCATCGGTGAATTAGGCATCAGCACAGCGAGCCTCTGGCCCTCAGAGAAGCCCGCAGCCCGCAAAAACTCCGTGCATTTGTCAGCGAGTGCCGCAAAATCTTTTCTGCTAATCCATTCGCCATTAAACCAACAGCATTTATCCTCCGGCTTTGAGGACAAATATTCATCCATAATTTTATTGAGCCGCAATTTTGATTCTCCTTTTGAAATTTATACGCTTGGGAATATTTTACGCTATGTGTTTTATTTTATTATTTTTTTGTTTGTAGTAGAATACTCAGCAACGCATATATTTTTCACAATCACAATTTTATATAGCGATTCCAGAGGGAGGGTAATTAACTTTCATGAAAAGAAACTGGAAAACTATGGACGGTAACGAGGCAGTAGCTCACGTAGCATATGCCTTCTCCGAAATGGCGACGATTTATCCCATCACGCCTTCTTCACCCATGCCCGAACACATTGACGAATGGGCAGCGCACGGACGCAAAAACATTTTCGGCAAAACCGTCAAAGTAACCGAAATGCAGTCAGAAGCAGGAGCAGCGGCGGCCTGCCACGGCGCATTATCAGCAGGAGCATTAGCAAGCACGTACACGGCATCACAGGGACTCCTTCTCATGATTCCGAACATGTACAAGATTGCAGGCGAGCTTCTTCCCGGCGTATTCCACGTAACAGCAAGAGCTATAGCAATGCACGCGCTCTCGATTTTCGGCGATCATTCCGACGTAATGTCAACCCGTATGTGCGGTTTCACGATGATTGCGGGCGGAAGTGTCCAGGAAGCTCACGACATGGCCGCAGTTGCACACCTTACAGCGATTAAGTCATCTGTACCCGTGCTGAATTTCTTTGACGGATTCAGAACATCCCACGAGATTCAGAAGGTTGACGCTTTCGACTATGCAGACCTCGCGAAACTTGTTGACTATGACGCGATTGCAGCATTCAGAGACCGTTCAATGAGACCTGAAAAGCCTTTCACGAAAGGTACAGCGCAGAACCCTGATATATTCTTCCAGGCAAAAGAAGCCTCACAGCCTTTCTATGACAAAGTGCCCGACATCGTAGCCAAGTACATGGAAGACATCAAGGGCATTTGCGGACGCGAGTATCACCCGTTCAGCTACTACGGAGACCCGGAAGCTGACCGCGTAATCGTTGCTATGGGTTCAGTATGTCAGGCGATTGAAGAGACTGTTGACTACCTCAACGCAAAAGGCGAGAAAGTCGGAGTCGTTGAAGTCCACCTTTACCGCCCGTTCTCACCAAAATATTTCTTCAGGGCATTGCCGGCAACGGTGAAAGCTATCGCAGTACTTGACCGCGTGAAGGAAGTCGGCGCACTCGGCGGGCCTCTGTATGAGGATGTCTGCTCATTGTTCGTAGGAAATTGCCGCGCACCGAAAATTGTCGGCGGACGTTACGGACTCGGCTCGAAAGACACAACACCGTCAGACCTCAAAGTCTGCTTCGACAACCTGAAACTCTTTGAGCCTCGCAACAACTTCACACTCGGAATCATTGACGACGTGAATGACAGCTCACTTATCCCCGATGAGCATATCAACGCCGCGGCGGAAGGAACAGTATGCTGCAAATTCTGGGGACTCGGCTCAGATGGTACAGTCGGCGCAAACAAGAACTCCATCAAGATTATCGGCGACCACACAGACATGTACGCACAGGGCTATTTTGACTATGACTCGAAAAAGTCCGGCGGTATCACAATGTCGCACTTGCGTTTCGGCAAATCGCCCATCAAGTCAACATACCTCATTGACCACGCAGACTTCAT
This sequence comes from uncultured Fretibacterium sp., assembly GCA_946183145.1. Taxonomy (GTDB): domain Bacteria; phylum Synergistota; class Synergistia; order Synergistales; family Aminobacteriaceae; genus JAFUXM01. The sequence continues at coordinate 192,314 of CAMGZM010000003.1, forward strand.
AGCGTGCCACAAGCAGGAGTACGTGAATCAGTATGACCTTCTCCAGGGCATGAAGCAGGGCGGAACGTTCCTCCTCAATACGCAGTGGACGACACTCGAAGCGTTAGAGGAGCATTTACCCGCAAGCCTCAAGAGAAAAATCGCGAATCTCGGCTGCAAGTTCTACGTCATCAACGCAGTAGACGAAGCGCAGAAAATCGGACTCGGCTCACGCACAAATACGATCATGCAGTCAGCATTCTTCAAGCTCGCAAAGGTTATCCCGATTGAAGACGCTGTAACCTACATGAAGGAAGCTATCGTGAAATCCTACGGCGCAAAGGGCGAGGACATCGTGAAGATGAATTACGCCGCTGTTGACGCAGGACTCGCAGGTCTCATCGAGATTACAGTTCCTGAAGCATGGAAGACAGCAGAGGACAAAGCGCACAAACGCCCCGGACTTCCTACAGAAATCCCCGGCTTCATCAGCTATCAGGTTGACACAATCAACGGCCAGAAGGGCAACACACTTCCTTCAAGCGCATTTGTTGACGGCTACGAGGACGGACACTTCCCGGCAGGCACAAGCAAATACGAGAAACGCGGAGTCGCCGTAAACGTCCCCGAATGGAACGGCGCAAAGTGCATCCAGTGCAACCAGTGCTCAATGGTATGTCCTCACGCGGCAATTCGTCCCTTCCTGCTTAACGCTGAGGAGCAGGCAATCGCACCTGAAGGATTCGGAGCTGTTGACGTTAAAGCACCGAAACTCAAAGCGGCAGGCTACAAGTACAAGATGCAGGTTGACGTTCTTGACTGTCTTGGCTGTGGCAACTGCGCGGACATCTGCCCGGTGAAAGCACTTGAGATGAAACCGTCAGCAACTCAGACAGCAGAGATTGACCGCTGGACATTTGCATTTGAGAACGTTGCGGACAAGTCAGACGCTGGCGACAAGTTCACGGTACAGGGATCACAGTTCCAGAGACCGTTATTCGAGTTCAGCGGAGCTTGCGCGGGATGCGGTGAGACTCCTTACGCGAAACTCATCACACAGCTTTTCGGCTCAAGAATGATCGTCGCGAACGCTACAGGCTGTTCATCAATCTGGGGCGGCTCTGCTCCGTCAATGCCTTACACGACAGACGCGAACGGACACGGCCCGGCTTGGGGCAACTCGCTCTTTGAGGACGCGGCAGAATACGGAATGGGTATGAAGTTATCGCTTAATGTCATGGTCAACTACCTTGTTTCGGCGGCTGAAGCACTCTGCAAGATGGATGAAGTTCCTACTGAGGTCAAAGAAGTGTTGCAGGGCTGGCTTGATGTTCACGAGGACGGAGAAGCGAGCGTTGCGGCGGCGGCAAAAGTTGAGGAATGCCTTGACAAACTGTTCTGCTGCTGTGAGGATTGCGGTGGCGAAAAAGAGTTCAGCGAAGAGGCCATGAAAGAGTTCTGCACTCTCTGCGAGTACAAAGACTACCTCGTCAAAAAATCCGTCTGGATATTCGGCGGAGACGGCTGGGGCTATGACATCGGTTACGGCGGACTCGATCACGTTCTCGGAAGCGGCGAGGATGTAAACGTTCTTGTGCTTGACACGGAAGTTTACTCCAACACGGGCGGACAGTCGTCAAAGTCAACACCTACAGCGGCAATCGCACAGTTTGCGGCAAGCGGAAAGAGAACCCGCAAAAAGGATCTCGGCAGAATGGCAATGACATACGGCACTGTTTACGTTGCACAGGTCGGAATGGGTGCAGACAAGAATCAGCTCATGAAGGCCCTCAAGGAAGCAGAAGCACACAAAGGCCCGTCATTAATCATTGCTTACGCGCCCTGCATTAATCACGGAATCCGCGCCGGAATGGGCAAAACTCAGGAGCGCACAAAGCTCGCAGTCGAAAAAGGTTATTGGCACCTCTACAGGTACAATCCTGATGTTGAGGCAGGCAAAAACCCGTTCACGCTCGACAGCAAAGCACCGAAACTCTTTGATGATGAGGCAGCATTCGTGAAGGACTACAAAGAGTTCCTCATGGGCGAAGTCAGATACTCATCACTCAAGAGAGGATTCCCCGCAATCGCTGATGAGCTTTTCGACAGGAACGCAGCAGAAGCACGCGAACGCTATCTCACGTACAAAGCACTTGCGGAAATGGGAGCAATACCCGCAGCTGCGAAGTAGTATAATAGCAACACAACAGGAAATTCACAGCCGGGTGTAAGAGATTATGCCCGGTTTTTGTATAATATATAGTAGATATTTTGACAACTGGAGGGAGTTTTTCATGAAGACCGCTTGCAGCAGAACAAGAAAAGGAATGACTATCGCAGGTTTGATGATAGTGATTGCGGTTATATCTATTCTTGCTACGATGATGATACTTTCCAGCACAGAATCTATAGCAACAGCAAAGGCAGCCAGAATAATCGCCAATCTCCAAATACTCAAGCGCGCAACTCTGGCATGGTATGTTGATAACCGCGACAAGGTACAGTCCGATGGAAGAGTAAAAATCGGGGACACAACACAGCCGATTCAGCAATTTTCTGATGAACAACTGAATCTCGCCAGTTATCTAAGCCATGCGGGTGGGAGCGGTCTTAATTTCAATAAAACTACTGCTAAATATGACAAAAATATAGGCAGGAGTAACACTTACTTGAAAGAAGGCTGTTACGGTATATGTGATGGCGGCACAGTAACAGTGGCTAAAACGTTCGATGAGGATGGGAACCCTAAAACATGGGAGACAACTGAAGCTCACAGAAACAGATGGTACGTTGGGTATGCTTTTCAGGAGGGCGAAGAGGCTGTAAGGGACAAAATCAAGGGCATGATGAAGACAGCAGGAGTATTTCTCGGTACTGCGGACGCACACCAAGACACCTATCACGACAACAGTACTGCCGTGTGGCTGAGGGTGCTTTAGGGAGGAAGATACTATTATGATTCGGAAGCGCAGAGGTTTCACGCTGCTGGAAATGCTGACCGCTATTATAGTGATAGTAATGCTGTCAGCGGTGATGATAATGTCGACTCTGGAAGTCAGTGCTTCAGCGGATTCCAGCAACATAATCAGCGACATGAACCTTATCAGGACAGCAGCTCTCATGTGGTACAAGGAAAATTCATCGAGAATAGTGCCTTCAACATTCAAGATTAAGACGAACGGAACAGAACAGTATTTCAGCGAGTTTATTCGGGATCACGGCTCGGAGATTATGAAGTACATTGACAAAAACAGTTCAGCTGTCCTGCACTATAAAAATGACGGTACAAACAATGCAGGCGATTATTCGCTCATAGCCGTAAACAAGTCCAAACAATGGTATGTATGCTGCAATCTCGGCGCAACGGGAAATCTTTCAAACTCGGAAGATCCGTATATGAAAATCAAGAGCAGGCTAGCGAGTAAAGCAAAGACTCTCGGACTGCGCGGTACAACTGGTTTGAATAACGATAGTATTCCAGGCATCTATACAGGCCAGCAATTTGTCTGTATGCACGTACTCACTTTAGCAAAGTAATAACTCACGCGCAATGACTCAGAAAGAACAAGGCGGTCAGACTTAAAGGGCTTGGCCGTCTTTTTGCTGTATAATGTCGGCATTCACACATTCAAAGGAGAATACGCCATGCAGTTCAGGAGATTCGGAAATAAATACTTTGTACGTATTGACAGAGGCGAGGAAATTATGTCGTCCCTCAAAAAGTTTTGTGAGCAGGAGAAAATTACCCTCGCTGAAGTGAAAGCACTCGGCGCAGTTGATGATTTCATTGTCGGGCTCTTTGACGTGAAAGAGAAAAAGTATCACTCAAATCATTTCACATTTCCGGCTGAAATCGTAAGTTTATGGGGAACTGTTACGACTAAGGACGGAAAATTTTACCCGCATATTCACATGAGCGCGGGAGATATTCACGGAAATGTTTTCGGCGGTCATTTAAGCTCCGCGAGAGTCAGCGCAACTTGTGAGATGATTGTTGACGACGTTTCAGAGGGAAGCACAAACGGTTTCACTGTCGAACGCAAAATGAATGAGGAAGTCGGGTTAAACCTTTTCGAGTTCATAGACTGACATAAATACTTCATGTGCTGCTCAGGAATCGACTCTCTCACAGGAATTTTGACACGCGAAGGATTTATCGGCCATGCAAAAAATATTTCCCCCGTCGGAATGGCCGTAATCTGGTTCAACCTTGACAACTTCAAGATGTTCAACAAACGTTTCGGCTTTGACAGGGGCGATGAAATTCTCCGGGAGATCGCGTTAATCTTGGGCAGCATTTTCCCTTCTGACGACTCAAATTATAATTTGCTCGCAAGATTTTCTGATGATAATTTTGTCGTGTTCACTGACTGGACAACAGCAGAAATGAATATTGAGCCGGTGCAGGAATATTTGTACTCACTTCACGAGAATGTTACGTTAAGACTCAGAGCCGGAATATATTTCCCGTCAGACAATGAGGACATAAGATTATCATGCGACCGGGCAAAGTTAGCGTGCGACTCAATCCGCAAAAACCATTCTGTAAGCTCGTGCATGTTCCATGACGGAATGAGCCGTGAATTAGCGTTGCAGCAGTATATTCTTGACAGCCTTGACGCGGCAATATCGCATGAATACATCACGGTGCTTTATCAGCCCATTGTGAGACTGTCAACCGGAAAAATCTGCGGTGCTGAAGCCTTAGCACGATGGAATGACCCTGAAGTCGGCATAATTTCACCCGCTGAATTTATCCCCACGCTCGAAAAATACAGGGAGATTCACAAGCTGGACATTTACGCGATGAAGAGAGTATGCAGCGACTACATGACGCGGAATAATGCGGGGCTTCCGTTAGTGCCTGTGTCGGTGAATCTGTCCCGGCTTGACTTTGAGCTTTGCGACATAATACAGGAAATTGAGCTTTCTATGACACTCTGCAAACTTCCCCGCGACATGATGAACATTGAGATAACCGAGAGCATTAACGATGAAGATATGACTGTGCTGAATTTGGGCATTGAGAGATTCCGCTCATTGGGCTATGAAGTGTGGATGGATGATTTCGGATCTGGTTACTCGTCATTGAACGTGCTTAAGGATTACAGTTTTGACACGATAAAGTTCGACATGAAATTTCTGCACGGTTTTGACGTGAACAAGTCAGAGAAGGCGAAATACATAATCAGCTCAAATTTAGAGATGGCGAGATTAATGGGAATGCAGGCACTTGCGGAAGGTGTAGAGACTCCCGAACAGCTGGAGTATTTGCGCTCAATAGGATTTGACAAGGCGCAGGGGTATTATTTCGGCCGTCCAATGAAGATAGATGAGCTTTTTGCGCTTGAAAGAGGTATTGAAGCGGTAAATTTTCCTGAATGATTAAGGAATGGAGGCGGGGAGAATCGAACTCCCGTCCAACGCGGGCCGATCATGACGGCTCTACAGGCTTATTCCCTGTTAGTTGTCGTTCTCATCAGGTCAGGGACAACCCCTCAGAGTTCCTAGAGTCATACGGGTCTATCACCGTGCCGGACTCACTACACGGCGGGGAGCTGGTTTTCATGACACCTCCGGCGAACCACCAGCATTGTCCGTCCTTCGGCGTGGCAGCAACTAGGCCGCCAGTGCGAAATTATCTTCGACTTTTATTTTTTGTCCGAGAGTTTTACGGGTGATTGCAGACTTTCCCCGGCCTGCTCCTTCAGACCCTCCTTCACGCTGTCGAAACCTGTCGCCCCCGTGAAAGTTAGTCATCATAGTCTCGTCCTTTTCCCCTTACTGCGCGGGCTATTGCTCTCTTTGCGTCCCTTTCGGCTGTCATGTCGCGCTTGTCGTGGGTTGTCCGTCCTTTTGCGAGGCCTAATTCAACCTTTGCGCGTTTTCCGTCCTTGATGTATACGCTGAGAGGAACGAGAGTCAATCCCTTTTCGCGGGTCTTGCTCTGAAGCCGTATTATCTCGTGCCTGTGAAGCAATAACTTTCTGTCGCGTTCAGGTTCGTGGTTGTAGTACGTTCCCTTCTCGTATGGGGAAATATGCACACCGTATAACCAGATTTCGCCGTTCTCGATTGAGGCATAAGAGTCTTTCAGGTTGAGATTTCCGGCTCTTACGCTTTTTATCTCGGTGCCTGTCAGAACTATTCCGCACTCAAAAGAGTCCAGAATGAAATAATCATGTCTTGCCTTTCTGTTTACGGCTACTTTCTTGTCGTTAGTGTGATTTGAACTTGACATAATTGGGGATTATACACGAATTATGATTTTGTGCAAGCATTTCTACAAAGCGTTAAGCCTTTCGGTTTCGTAATCCTCAATGACAAATGAGCCGTCGTTAATCTCGTTCAGTCTCGCAATAATTTTTGTGATAATGTCAAGCATGATATGTTTCTCGCTCTTTTCGCGCTCCTCATTGAAACGGCAGGGCATATCATCAGAATCAAACTCATAATAGCCCGTGAACATCTCCATAGCTTTTGTGTTGAGGGGAGAAATCACAGGATCATCTTCTATGGGCGGATATTTCCATAAAGAAATGCCGTCAGAGTTATAGACCCAAACAGGGCCGTGCATAAACTCATTCATTATCTTGACTGTATACATATTTTGCCTCCTTAATTTTCGCCAATATCAATGGGAAATGCGGTAACAATAAAACCATTTGTACCAATTCCATACACTACATAATGCTTCCCGCCGTAATAATAAATACACTTATAGCCTGTACGCCCATTGACTGTTTCCTTAACATTGGAAATTATTTTCCCCTTCTCTATTACATCTTTCAGAAAATCAGGTATTTTTGTCTTAGGTATACCAAATGCCTTTTCGAAATCGGAAGCATGACCCTTAGATTTTCCATTGCCATTGAGTATATGTTCTAAACCAGCCGATTTATTCCCCTTTTCCAGCCATATGATTTTACCGATTTTGTCTCTAGTAATGCATATGATATTTTTCTTTGAAAACTTCACTCCATTTTTCTCAAGTTCTGCAATTAGACTCTCTTCATCTTCCGCAGCACCTTGCGTTTTGCCGAATCCGCCGTGCAGTCCGCTTCCCATCAGGCAGACACCGCCCTTTTGGCCGCATGAAATCCGCCGGGGAAATGCAGTATCTTTATTCCGGCATCCGTGCAGCAGGAAAATATATCATCCGGCACACCGCCATATACTACAATGCACAAAGGCTTTAATCTCTCAATTATGAACTTGAGTCCCTGTCCGAACAATGCCCTGTCTTTTTTGTCCCTTAGACAGCCATATGAACCAATACATATTGTGGAACGCTCCGAAACTCCATCACAGCAGAAACTATATGACCGCTCATCAGCACAACGCACATTCGGAATCACATTAAGCCCCTGAGACTGCCACTAATGCCCTAACGCCTTGCCCCTGTACGTATTCCATGCCTGCATTACAAGGGGCATATCACGGTACATGCTGAAATCAGGCGTAATCAGGCCGCTGAATTTCCGAAGACGCGCTATATATTTTCGCGGATTGTTCCATATGCATTCAATTTTACAGTCATTCTCGTAGAAATGCACCCACTGCCCCAAATCATCTGTCTTCATAGCTTCAGAGAACGAAATTATACGGTTAGGCACTTTTTCTGAAGGCTTTATTACAGGTATTTCAATAGTTCCGTCATATTCAGCATCTTTTACTAAGTACGCATGAAAAACATCCCTGCAGCCCTTATGTTTGGCCTTAATATTTGACATAAATATCCTCCTTGTACATAAATCTTATTTGTGAGGAAATTATATCATATATTCTTAAAAATCTAATAAAAGATATATATTACATTAACTGCTACAGATATTTTCTCAGCACGGACTCTTTCTTCCCCTCAAGAGCTTTGAGACTCATCAATGCACGCGAGATTTCACGCTCAAGACTCATCACATCATTCATGGCCGTAACCTGTGAGTCCATTTCAGGCACTCCGAACTTTATCCCGCCGATTCGGTCAAGCGACGCACGGAAATTTCTTGAGAAGCCCAGGCGAGTCCCTTCACGTTCGAGAATGCGAGCCATAAATCTTGGGTGCAATCCGTCAGTTATCACTCGCAGAACGCCGCAGTGATCCGTAGGGTAAAATTCCCGGCCATGTTCCATGAAGCTCACCATAAAATCGCCGTCAATGCCCCAAAGAATCGAATCGCTCCCGAAATCCTCAAAGCATCGCAGATATTCATCGACATACCCGAAAGGCTCGCGGACATTTGCGCTGTACACCGGGATTTTTCCGCCGGGAATCAATTCGGAGTTCAGGACTCTTTTTCCGATTGAGAGCGTGAATGATTTTCTGTCGTCGAGTCTATAGCGTCTCACGTTCGGTTCTGATTCGAGTCGGCTGAATATGTCCTCTATCTTTTCGCGGCATGATTTGATTCGTTCGTTGAGGGAAGATTCCTGCGAGTCGATTCCGCTGCATTCGTTCACAATTTGCTGTTGTATTTCCATCGGCGGCAATGGGATTGTCAGAGCCTCGAAAAATTTTGACGGTACACGCTGACGGCCTGAACCTGTAACAGAAGCCCAAGCTGATTCGCGTATTGCTGTCATGTTCAGGAACTCGCAGACGTAATGAGTCATTATTTCTTCATTGCATCTGAATGTGTAGAACTCACTGCTTCCGAATCCGATTCCGTTTGTCAGTCCTTCAGCAACTGTGCACTTCATATTTTCCGCGCTCGTCATCATTTTGGCGCAGATAATATCCCCTTCACGGAAAAAATTGTAACTGCCTGATGATAATTCACCGATTGGACGCACTGACATTGATATGATTTTGCCGTATACGCTCACTGATGACATGTCGATAAATGAAGCGGGCGTTTCTTCCGGGTATGCTTTTGCTTCTGATTTAGGGACGTTCATTCTGCAAACCGATAGCAATTTGACAGCCGGATATTTGCTCTCAATGTCAAGCTCTTTGCGTTCCTGTAATCTTATGTCCGCATTGAAAGTTACTCGCGAGAAATCTAACATCCTCCACGTCTCAACAACTCGCGCATACTTCATATTATCCTCAGTCATCACTATATCCCCGTCCCCGAATGACTGTCTCACAACATCAGCAAGAGTCCCGGAGGCTTCACGGTCTGAATTTATGTACATTTTCCCGCCGCGCTCACCGTCATAGTGAATCCCCTCGTCGCCCTTCCTGTAGCTCCAGTAATAGCCGAGAAACTCACGCTGCCCGGCATTGTCCGACGGCGCAAGAATTACCGTTGTACGCTGGCAGTACGTGAACGCGTAATACATTATCTTTTCACGCTCGACTCTTTTCGCCTGCCTGCAAAAATCTTCACCGTAAGCCTCAAAGTACATTCTGAAATATTCCGGCATATTCTCAGGCGTTAATCTCTCATGAACAAAATCATTCCACTGTTCACGCGTCAATCCCTGCATATCAAGATAGCCGTTCAGTATGTCTATATCCTCCCATGAGTCTAAATCCCTCTCGCGCCTGTCTGGTATTGCGTCTGTGCTGTCCAAAACCTGAGCCAGCCTTGAAGGATTCCTCATGTATCTTTCGAGGAAGAGTATTACGGTGTTCGTTCCTGTTGCGCCGAAAGTTTTGCTTCCGAGTTTCACGACCGCACGGAGCCTGAATGTCCGCAAGAGTTCCTGACGCGCTCCCGTGTAAGCTGCTGAGTCGTTGCTGAGGATTGATGACGGGAGAATCACCGCCGCGATTCCGTTGTCGTTCAGCAATTGGCCGATTCGCTCGACAAATAACACCTCAATTTCTGAGCTTGCCGGGCTGATTGAGTCCCACAACCTGAAATCTTTTGCCGTGAATCTCAAATGCTGCTTGAATGACGCTACTGAATAGGGCGGATTCGCTGTAAGTATGTCGAACGTTCCGCGCTTTATGAGGTGCGAGTCTTCGAGTCCATCCCCGAAAATTATGTTGCTTCCTCCTGCGCCGTTCATGAACATAGAGACTTTTGACACACGCGAGAGCCTGTAATCTTTCTCGATTCCGTAAATTGAGTCGCGTATCCATTCGCGGGACTCTGACGGGATAAAGTGATTCACAGCTTCTATTGCTTCAGTCAGGAAATGACCTGCCCCGCACGCGTAATCGATGATTTTCGGCCATGTCTCATAACGCCGCAAAGGAAGTGAGTCCCAAATGAAACGCGCCAAAGGAATCGGCGTGAAAAATTGTCCCTCGTTCTGTCTGAATCCCTGATCCAAAAGTTTCTCGAACAAATCGCCGAGTAATTGATAGTCCTGCGTGTTTGTGATTGTGAAATGCTGGAATAATTCTACGACTTCAACGAGAATTTTACCGTTCTTGTAGAATAATGCCTCGTTGTGAACGTCAAGAAACGCAAAATCATTGTTCGTAAAGTATTTCAGCTTCCTGAATGCCTCTGAAAGCTCCCGGATTGCCTTCTCTTTGTCGCCGCCTTTGTACTGTGTCATGAAAAGCTGCGGATAATTCGCGGGGATATACGTTATTTCCTCACGCATAAATTCTGACATTCCCTCGTGATATAACATCTGCAATCTGTCCTGTAACATCTCGTAAGTGTCTCTTCTGGGAACGTACTGGAACGCTAATTCATCATCATCATTCTTGCTGTGTTCGTCAACAAGTTTGCAGATGAAGAGTGCTACAAGGCGGTTGAAGGCGTTTTCTTTGTCGCTTACGTTGTTATGCCGTAAAATTTCCTCGAACTTGTTTATGATTCCTTTCTTGCTGTCATCGTTGAAGGCTTTTAGATTCTTTTTGCACAAAGGCTTGTTCCTGATGTCATATGCTGATGACTCCTCCGAAAATATTATGTCATCGTGAAAATCGCCGCCGTAAGTTTCCTGCCAGACCTCGAATTTTTCACGGGCTGTGTATGCGCTGATGAATAGTTTTATTGTCGGGTCGCTGTGCTTGAGCAAGTTTTCATCATCTGAACAGTTTACAGCGGGTGAATGGTAAATGATTTTCCCGTCAGAAATATCTGATGTGTAAAGCACTAACCATTTTGCGGAGATTTCCTGCTGCCAGTAGGAGAACAGCTGCCCGCCGTCATTATTGGTGTCATTGAGGGCCTTTGCGTATTCGCGTCCTGCTGTCTTGCACTCAATAATCATTAATACATCTTCCGAGCCTCTATTGTAAACGCAAATATCAGCCCGCCCGCCTTTAGTGTCATGGCCGAGCTTCCATTCTTTTTCGAGCTCTATATCTTGAGGGTTGTAGCCTTTTGTGATTAACCTGTGAACGCACTCAAAGACTACGAAATTTTCCGGCGCGTCAAAAGATGTATTGTGATCTTTTCCCCGCATATATTCCGGGTAAATGAGAGTTTCAGACACAAAATCAACATTCATTTTGCAATTTCCGAAATCAAAAGTGAAAAACGATTCAGAGTCGTTGAAAGTGAATCCCAAAATCTTCAACGCCTCTTTGAAATTCTTGCGGTCAACCATCAGCCGCGCTCCTTTGTTTTGTGATGGTATTGACATACTCCCCACGCCTAAATGCGGGCGATTCTGGTATCAACAAACCTTGCACTCCGAAGAGCGTCTTGTGCTTGCACGCCGTAAGACACGGGTTCTCCTCCATTGGCTGGCTGCGTAAGCGCACGCAAGTATGTCCCAGCCATTAATATATTCTTTGCCGCATTCTTATCCCGGTCGTGTATAGTGTGGCAGTTTGGACATTCCCATTCTCTTATCTTCAAGTCCTTTACTGCCTTGTTCTTATATCCGCATACACTGCAAAGCTGGCTTGAGGGAAAATACTTGTCCACGAATATTATTTGTGTTCTTAACTTCTTTGCTTCATACTTCAAGATTTCTACGAAGTTATAGAACCCTAAGCTGTGCACTTTCCGCCCCCATCTGCGCGCCATTCCCTTCATGTTCAGCGTCTCAAGACATATTACTGCATATTCTTCACATAACTTTCTGGCCGTCTTAAAATGAAAATCCTTGCGCTGATTGTCCATCTTTCGGTAGGCGCGGGCTAAATCTTTTCGCGCCCTGTTACGATTG
>CAMGZM010000004.1 GCA_946183145.1 uncultured Fretibacterium sp.
CCAGCGTTTATCCTGAGCCAGGATCAAACTCTCAGTAAAAATTTTGTGAGATTTATTTGATTGGCTTGTTTGTACTATCGCTCATTCATTACACGCTGTATTCTCTTGTCAATTAACCTTTTGCTTCATCGCCGCTTCGGTGTATCTCGCAACGACAAGAGGGAATTATACACGCATTTTTTTTTCTGTCAACATTTCAATTTTATCTTTCTCTTCCGTTGCATTCGGCATCGCCCATTATCCTCAGCCACACGGATTTTACGGTGTGCAACTGACTCGCGTCCGTAATCGGTTTGCAGTCGTGCGAATTTGGACGTATGCCCGCAGTAAAGATAAGGCCGAGCGCGTTTTTCCTGCCCCATATTTTTTCCTTTACGGCTTCTTCTCCGGCTTTAAACTGGTAGCCGACGAACCATGTCTCACGCCTCAATTCTGTTCCCGCGTCGTTCACTCCGTAGCCGCTGTCAGCAAGATATTCCCAGTTGGCCGCGTTCTTTTTATCTGCCGCTCCCTTCTCATTAAAGCCGCTCACACCCTGAATGTAACTCATGAATGACACTATCTGATTCGTATAGCCGACAGGATTATTTGCCAGGGCATCTTGAATTGAATGGTACTTCACGCCGTTGAAACAGAATTTCATATTCATATTGCCAACTCCGCTGCTCTTCCCGAAACATATGTTATACGGTCTATGTTGTCTAAGTACCACGCAATTACAGCCTTCCGAATGTGAGTCAGATTGGCCACGATGTTTGAGGCTTTTGCTGTCGTTACCGCTTCAGTGCTCGAAATAATCATCATGGCCGCAAGCACTCCTATAACTATAATTACAATCAACAATTCTATAAGTGTAAACGCCCTGCGCCTCATAGCCGCTCCGCCTCCATATTCATATGTATATCTTTGGATAAAAGCATTATACAGAAAATTCAAACTCACGAAAAGTTTTCACTGTCCGCCGTGATAGAATGGCATTCAAAAATCCCAACCGCAAAACTAAACGGAGGCTTCAAAATTGAAAAGCCCGACTCAAAAACGAGAGTCCCAAAATGAAACGGGGACTCAAAAATCAAACAGCCCGGAACAGAGTCGCACGGACAAAATCGAATCGTTTGGCGAAAAACAAGAAACTCAAAAATTTTGGCGCAAGCTGATAAATGAAGTTTTCGGAATCATTAATCAAGACGACTATATAGAGTTCGAGAAGCGAGTCTTAATCGGACGTACGAAATTCATCGACGCTTATATACCGTCAACAGGAATCGTTATCGAGCAAAAATCACAGGGCGTTGACCTCTCATTACCCGAAAGACAGTCGGACGGCTCATATCTCACTCCCTACGAGCAGGCCAAACGCTATTATGACTGGCTCCCAGTCTCGCAGAAAGGAGGCTACATTCTCACATGCAACTTTGACGAGATACGAGTCCACGACATGGAAGCACATTCAGCACCGCCCGAAATCATTCCACGCAAAGACGCTTCACGCGGCAATCTCGGATTCCTTCTCACGCCCGGAGAGACTCTTCACCGCGATGTACGAATCTCCGTTGACGCAGGGCAGAACGTCAGAAAACTCTATGATTACCTCCTCGACTCACTCGATGACATTTCACGCGAGAATCATTACGACAAAGACCAATACGACAAGGCACGCGATGAGATTAACGTCTTCTGCGTGAGACTCGTTTTCCTGCTTTACGCTGAGGACTCCGGGTTATTCCGCAAGTCTCAGTTCACAGATTATTTCAGGAAGGGCGCGGACGTAGCACAATCGACGCTCAAAGATTTATTCTCCGTCCTCAAAACTGAACGCCACAAACGAGACCCGTTTTTATCCGCTGACCTCAAAGAATTTCCCTACGTAAACGGCGGACTCTTTCATGATGATGTCAAATTCCCCCCTCTTGATGACGAGGCAAAACGCATAATCCTTCATGACATGGCCGGGTTCGACTGGTCAGGCATAAATCCGACAATTTTCGGCGCAATCTTTGAAGCTACACTCAATGACGATACACGAAAGCAGGAAGGAATACATTACACATCATCAGCAAACATTCACAAGCTCATTGACCCGCTTTTTCTTGACGGACTCACAGAGACTCTCAGCGCGATTCTTGATGAGCCGGAGTCCCCCGCAAGGACTCAAAAATTGCTCGCGTTTCAGGAAAAATTATCCTCGCTGAGATTCTTAGACCCTGCGTGCGGATCAGGGAATTTCCTCACAGAGTCCTTCACGTCATTGCGCAGACTCGAAAACAGCATACTTCACGCGCTCCCTGTAACTGAAAAACGCGCCGTAAAAGTCAAAATCACCCAGTTCAACGGAATAGAAGCAAATAATTTTGCAGTCAACATCGCAAAGACAGCATTATGGATCTCAGATCATCAGATGTGGAAAGCGACTCAAAAGATTATGCGCCCGGACAAAGCTCCCCTGCCGCTTGAAGAATATGACGGCATAGAGTACGGCGACGCGCTGAGGTCTGACGCTCTCATTACAGGATGGAAGATTGAACATGAAGATATGCTCTATATTATGGGCAATCCTCCTTTCTTGGGATATTCGCAGAAAAACAGCGGACAGAAAGAAATACTCAGCACAATGTTCAAGAACTGGAAAGTTGATTACGTTGCGGGATGGTTCTACGAGGCCTCGAAAATTTTGCAGGATGAAAATGTAAAGGCCGCTTTCGTCGCAACAAATTCCGTATGTCAGGGTGAACAGCCTTCAGGAATATTCAAGCCGCTTAGTGAAGACTGGCACATAAAAATCGATTTCGCGCATGAGTCTTTCGTGTGGAAAAATGAGCTTCCAGATCCAAAAAAGATGGCTCATGTTCACGTCGTCATTATCGGCTTCAGCACAGACCCGCCGGAAAAACGCAGGCTATATTACGACTACACAAATGAGGAAGGAGAAATACAGACAGCATACAGGGAAGTTGACAATATCAATTTCTACCTTCATGAAGACCCTGACGAGGATATAGCAGAGCCGACTGACTCGCCGATTTTCGCGAATGCCCCGGCCATGATGTCAGGAAACCGTCCGGCAGATGACGGAAAACTTATTATTAACGGTGAAGATTACGCAGAGTTTATCAGGCGTGAACCAAGAGCTGTGAAATATATCAGGCGTTACATGATGGGAGTCGATTTCATTAACAACATATCACGCTATTGTTTGTGGCTTGTGGGCGTTAATCCTGATGAGATTCGTAATATGCCGCTCGTACACAAAAGGGTGAAGGCTGTAGAAAGTTTCAGGAAAGCAAGCAAGAGGGCAGCAACAAAAAAGCTCGCTAATGCTTCGTGGCTTTTCGCTGAGATAAGATACGCGGGCGGTAACTATATCGCAATCCCGGAAGTGTCATCAGAGAGTCGCATATATATTCCGATGGGCTTTCTTGACGACTCTGTGATACCCGGCAACGGATTACGCATTATCCCCGGCGCAACACTGTATGATTTCGGAGTCCTCACAAGCCGCGTGCATATGGCGTGGGTTCGGAGAGTCTGCGGACGACTCGAAATGCGTTACAGGTATTCCGGCGATATGGTGTACAACACGTTTTCATGGCCGCGTCCCTCAGAGAGTCAGCGCGCAAAGATCGAGTCGACAGCGCAGGGGATTCTTGACGCCCGGAGCCTGTACCCTTCTGCGAGTTTCGCGGGGCTGTATGATGACTCACTGATGCCGATTGAGTTACGGCGGGCGCATGAGAGAAATGACCGGGCTGTGTGCCGTGCTTACGGATGGGATGAGAATATCAGCGAGGGGGATATAGTGCGGAAATTGTTCGGGCTGTATCATGAGCTTACAGGTAGGTGATACGGTTATTGCGGCTGGGAGTCGTCCTGGCTGCATATTTCCTCTATGACATCGAATATAAGCCTGAAAGAAGAGAAGTCAAAATCCCGTGCAAAATCATCGTTGCTGAGAATCATTTGGGCAAAATCATCTTTGGAGAGAGCAAGAGACTTTTTATGTTCCCTGTCATGTGAATCGTCATAAACTTTTTTGTCAATGACACCATTAACTTTTACTTTATGCTGTATTTTGTCGCAGCAAGCACGATAAAAATATTTTTCATCAATGAAGTTGCCATTATCATAAAATTCACAGCCGAGAAAAAGCCTTCTCCCATTCGAAGTTTCCCTAGTTAAGTCTTCTCTCCTGTAATAATGTTCGATTGATGTATGCGAGCCGTAAATATCTTCATGAGTAATCGGAATAGCAAACGCATAAACGTTATTGCCCAATGACACATATTTTTCACTCTCCAAACGCCCGGCCAAATCTTTATCGCACTGTCTGAGTTCGTCAAAGTTATCACGGTCAAAAATGCCGATAATTTTTTCGGTGTTCGGCAAACGTGAAAAATGCTTCAGCATCGTCAAGAGAGTTTTATCTCCTCGTGTGTCTTCAAATTCATCAAAGCTGATGTCACGAGTGATGTTGAGTTTCTGCATTGCCGCTTTCAAGTGCTTCCAGTCAGTTTTTCCCTCAGTTATCACAAATGGCTTTGATGATTCCCTGATCTGTTTCTGAAGCTGACTAATTGAGGCCGAAAAATTTTCACGCTCATGAAGAAATACCGTATATGCGTCCCTGAATATTTCATTGTCAGACGGCGGGCAGGGTATTCCCCCGTTGTCGAGATCAAAAATCCTGTATGATATACTCTCGCTTTCTTCAAGCCCCAAGCCCAAGAACGGAGAATGCGATGAAACGATGAACTGTATGTTAGGAAACATCGCTATAAGTCTAGGCAGTATTTCCTTCTGGAGTTTGATGTGAAGATGCTTGTCAATCTCATCAACAAGGACTATCCCGTGAACTTTATCTGACGGGCTGAGAATTTTGTCTGACTGCCTGATAATTTCTCCAAAGAGACAGAGCAAAGCTAATTCTCCTGCTGACATACAGAAAATGCTGGGATAAATCACTTCTCTATTCTCGTTTGTAACGGAGAGCCTTGCTGCACCCTGAGCTCTTCTCCCTATTCCGATATGGACGGGGATATTCAATTTTGAAGATAGAATATTTGACAGCAGAGCATTAATTTGTTCAATAACAACAACAGCGGATGTATCTTGAAGTACTAAGTCCAAGGCAATATCCATCAGCCAGTTTGAAACCTGCTGAATATCGGACGTAATTTCTATAGGATTGGGGAGATACCCAGCAAAATCCATATCAGTCTTGAATTTCAGCTCTGTCTTGTAGGGATCATTCAAGTAATGCGGAGTTTCGTATCTATATGCCGGAAAATACGTAAGGATTATGTGGCTGAATATTTCCCTAATGTCTTTGGAACTGCTCAATGACCAGTACTTTATGAATGAGTTATCCTTAAGAGACCGCTCCAATTCAGAAAAAGGCGCAGGGTTTTCAAGGCGAGCCACTGATAAATAATGTTCTTCGCTACACTGCCCTGTTATATTCACATAGTCATACGTATCACTGTCGCTAATGAACCTCAGGTAAAGAATTGAAGGCTTTGAAATGTCGACAGAATACAGGCTTGATGAAACCCGGTAGAATTTATGCTTCTTGTCCTCGAACTCGTTAAAGAAAGCTTTTTTCGCCAACTCGTAAAAAGCGTCTGCAATGTATGACAAGATTGTTGTTTTGCCAGTTCCGTTTACACCTGATAGCACTGATATATTTTCATTGTCGAAATCCAACGTAAGATTCCCTGAAGGAGCTATGTTGTTCATGATGATTTTCTTCAGTCTCATATTATCGGCCTCATAAATCAAAGTATGTTTTAATTTTAGCATTATGATGAAAGTTCAGCGCAAAATCTCGCAGAAGGGCATAAAATTTTGCGTTAAGGCGTAAACTGTGATATATTCTCGCAGGCTCTCCTGTTCGGCTTTCAACAAGAAATGCTGACGGGGAACTAAGAAGCCACACTCTGAATCTATACGCATATAACAATCAGGGAGTCAGGCTTTGAGGAATGAGCCGCCCTGATTTTTTTATGCAAAACAACAAAAGCTGCGGCAGATTTTGAAAGGAGGAGGAATTTTTGCCCGGCAATGAAGAGAATACCCCGCGCATTAATGAGGAGATAACATCATCACAGGTTCTTCTTGTTGACGAGAACGGGGTGAAAGTTGGAATCACAAACACGATTGATGCCATAAGAATGGCGCATGAGCAGTCCCTCGATCTTGTGGAGGTTGCACCGCTGGCACAGCCGCCCGTTTGCAGGATTATGGATTACGGGAAATACCGCTATCAGCTCCAGAAGAAAGAGAAAGACGCACGCAAGAAACAGAAAGTCCAGGAACTCAAAGAAATAAAGATGAGGCCGAAAATTGATGACCATGATTTTGACTTCAAGACAAAGGCTGTCAGGCAGTTTCTTGAGAAAGGACACAGGGTTAAAGTGTCGGTGTTCTTCAGGGGGCGCGAGATGTCGTTTCTTGACAGGGGCGAGGAAGTTTTGAACCGCGTATTAGCTGAGTGCGAAGACGTAGGAAAATCCGAATCAAAGCCCATCATGGAAGGAAGATATATGCGGCTCTTATTGACACCGGTAACAGGAAGCACATCAACAAAACAGACGGCAAAAACGAAAGGAGAAGAATAAATGCCCAAACAGAAATTGAAATCACATTCCGGCGCAAAAAAACGTTTCTTCAAGACAGCATCAGGGAAATTCGCATACAGGAAGTGCAGCAGGTCTCACATCCTCGTCCACAAAAAGCCCTCAAGAATGCGCCGCCTCAAGGAAACAGGTTACGTAACAGAAACACTCACCGAGCAGATGAGGCACTTGCTCCCCTACGACTAGAAAGGACTGACACGCAATGAGAGTAAAAGGAGCTTCACAGAGCAACAACAAGCGCAAAAAGTTATTCAGCATAACAAAAGGTTACTGGGGCCAGCGCAAGAACGTTTACCGCCGTGCAAGAGAAGCATATTTAGCGGCACTCTCACGGGCATACGGCGACAGGAAGCGCAAAAAGAGAGATTTCCGCAAATTATGGATTACGAGAATCAGCGCGGCAGTCAGGGCTGAGGGAATGAGCTATAGCGTATTCATGAATGGCCTCAAGAAGCAGGGAATCAATCTCAATCGTAAAGTGCTGTCAGAAATGGCGATACATGACGCAAAAGCCTTCAGCGATTTAGTCGCAAAGGTAAAGGCCGCCAAGTAATGACGGAAGAAAATATTACTGTAAATGCTGTGAGGGATTCATTCCGCGAGTCCCTCGCAGGAGCTTCAACACTTCAAGAGTTAGACGAAATCCGCGTAAAATTCACAGGCAAAAAAGGTTCACTCACTCAATTATTGAGATCACTCGGAAAATTACCCCCCGAATTACGAAAATCAACAGGCCAGGAAGTTAATACCCTCCGCGATGAAATAGAACACGAATTAGACCACGCCGGAAGAAAAATTCGCGATGCTGAGAACGAAAAGCAGGAAATCTCACAGCGAATTGATGTAACATTGCCAGCGCATGGCCGGACTTCAGGAGCTTTTCACCCTGTTTTGCAGACAATGCACGAAATCGCCGACATAATGCAGGGACTCGGATATTCTGTAGCGTCAGGGCCTGAGATTGAAGAGGATTACTACAATTTCGAGTGTCTCAACGTTCCGCCGTGGCACCCCGCGCGTGATATGCAGGATACTTTCTATTTTGCTGACGGGACTCTATTGCGGACTCACACATCGCCCGTACAGATCCGCTCAATGCTGAAATACGGCGCGCCGCTGAGGATCGTTTGCCCGGGAAAAGTTTACCGCCGCGACAATGATACAACCCATTCTCCGATGTTCAACCAGATGGAAGGGCTTTTAGTCGACAAAAACGTTTCTTTCAGCGTCATGAAGGGAACAATGTCGGAAATGCTGAACGCGTTTTTCGGCAAAAGTTTACGCTACAGATTCCGCGCAAGCTATTTCCCTTTCACAGAGCCGTCAATGGAGCTTGATATAGAGTGTGTAGAATGCTCCGGCCATGATGAACACTGCCGGGTTTGTCATGGAACTGGCTGGCTTGAAGTCGTAGGCATGGGAATGGTTCATCCGAATGTTATCCGCGCCGGGAAAATTGACCCCGACGAATATAACGGCTTCGCTTTCGGAATCGGTCTCGACAGAATGGCAATGCTGAAATACGGCATAGGTGATTTGCGTCTGCTGTTTGACGGGAATGTTTCATATTTCATGTCAGGATTCGGGGGTGCGGAAAAATGTTAATCTCGTGGGAATTGCTGAAGAATTTTATCGACATTGAGCCGCTGAATCTCACGCCGGAAGAATTAGCAGAGAGACTCACATTCTCAGGCTCTGAAGTCGAAAGCATTACTTACACCGCCGGAAAAATGAAGGGAGTCGTCGCCGCAAAAATTAACGCTCTCGAAGCTCATCCCAAAGACGCAAAATATTCCATCGCTCACCTTGACACAGGAACGGGGATTCATGTCTGCATTACCAGCGCGAAAAACATGAAGAAGGGCGACACTGTATTTTACGCGGGAGAAGGTTCAATCTTGCCTGACGGGACGCAGTTAGGCACAAGAGATTTTCACGGCGTAATGAGCTATGGAATGATGCTGTCAGCGGAAGAGCTTGGGCTTCATGATGTTGATGATCCGTCGGGACTCTTAATCCTTCCGAATGACGCGAGGCCGGGCGACAAAGCAGAGAGTCTCTATCATGTCGGTGATGTCATTCTCGATGTCTCAATCACTCCGAATAGAGGAGACTTGCTGAGTCTTCTCGGAATGGCGCGCGAAATAAAAGGCTTGTACCCAAAATCAACGCTGAAGACTCCCGAATGGTTACGCCCTCTTAAGCAGGACAAAGAATGGTCTGAAGAGTTCGGGAAAATCTCATTACCTGATAAAGGCTGTTACGCTTACAGATTGGGACTCGCAACAGGCGCAAAGATTTCTGACTCGCCATTAACCGCAAAAATTGACCTCGCACACTTGGGAATGAGGCCGATAAATAATGCCGTCGACGTAACAAATTATGTCATGCTCATGTTAGGACAGCCCCTTCACGCTTTCGACCTTAATACGCTGCCAGCAAGAGAAATCACAGTGAGAGCTGCTCATGAAGGCGAGCATATGATGACTCTTGACGGAAAAGACCGGGCATTGACAGAACGAGACATGCTGATTACTTCAGGCGGAGAAGCAATTGCCCTCGCTGGTGTAATGGGAGGAGAGCAGACCGGCATCAACGACGACACAAATACAATCGTCATAGAAAGCGCAAGTTTCTCGCCCGTAAGAGTCGGACATACTTCACGCAGACTCGGAATTAACTCGGAGGCAGCATTCAGATTCTCACGGACGGTTGACCCCGCTTTGAGCAAATCCGCTCTCATGGCCGCAACAACTCTCATTCGCGACTGGTGCGGGGCTGTAGTTGACTACAAACCGTTATCATCTGAGAATGACATTCACGAACCCAAGCCCGTAACTCTCACCCGCAAAAAATTATCCGTCTATTTATCGTGGGACAATATGAACGAGGCCGCAAAGATTCTTGACGGTTTCGGAATCTCTCAGGTGAAAGACAACGGAGACTCGCGCGTCTTCATGCCGCCGTCCTCAAGACCTGACATAACGATAGAGGAAGACTTGATAGAGGAGATTGGGAGGTTCAGAGGCTACAACGAGACAGAAGAGAGATTGCCCGGTGAAATGCCAAAGCGCGCGGACATCGGCGACTCTATGAGGCTTGCTGGATTCGTGAGAAATACTTTGATTCCGCGAGGCTACACGGAAGTATTAACGTACAGTTTCCTTCCTGAAGATTTCCCCGAAAAGCTGCGGCTTAATCCCGATGACATTCGCGCAAAACCCCTCACAATCTCAAACCCTATCAGCCGCGATCAAATGTCAATGCGTACAACATTATTGCCGGGATTATTGTCGGGACTCAAAGTCAGCATAACTTCAGGATGGCGCGAACCAGTGAGAATTTTTGAGCAGGGAAGAGTCTTCTTGAGGGACGCTGAACAATCGCATACTGAACCCGAACACGTTGCGGGACTCATCTTCAACGGACTTGATACGCGCTCGCCTTCTGGGAATCGCAATGAAGATTTCTACAGCATAAAGGCAGATGTTGAGTCGCTGATTACGGCAAGAGGGTACAGAGTCGATTTTGTTTCCGGCCATGAAAATTTCATGCACGCAGGACAGACGGCGGATATTTTTGCTGACGGTGTGAAGATAGGTTACGCAGGAAGATTGAAGCCCGCGATTGAACAGGAGCTTGATGTTTCAGGAGTCTACGTTTTTGAGATTGATGTTACGGGACTCACTGAGAGCCGCAAGCCCGCGTTTACTCCCGCAAGTTCATTCCCCGCGTCATTCCGGGATATTTCGCTTCTTGTCGCTGACACAAAGAGCAATGATGACGTG
Organism: uncultured Fretibacterium sp.; assembly: GCA_946183145.1. Lineage (GTDB taxonomy): Bacteria > Synergistota > Synergistia > Synergistales > Aminobacteriaceae > JAFUXM01. Next base: position 10,421 of record CAMGZM010000004.1, read on the forward strand.
ATGAAAGACATTCGGCAGTGCGTGAAAGATTCAGGAAGTGATATTACGCTGGAGTCATTGAGGCTTTTCGACATTTACGCAGGAAAAGGAATCCCGGACGGTTTCAGGAGTCTCGCATACAGTCTGAGCTACCGTTCACACGCAAAAACATTAACCGTTGATGAAGTAGAGTCGCTTCACAACGGAGTGCGCGAATCGTTAAAGGCAAAAGGCTACGTAGTGCGCTAGGATATAACACGCTGATTAATCGCCTCTCTGTTACAATTAGCAGCGAGGTGATTTTTTTTATGGCCGCTAATTTGAATGACGCAGAATATTTTGCTGATACGATTATGAGCCGCGTTGAGCAATTGCTTAATGAACGAAATGTTTTGCGCCGCGAGATTGCAAGAAAGTCTGACGGAACATTAGAGCATGACAAAGCATTTGTGCGTGCGTTTCAGAACAGTGTGATTGATAACTCTTATGCCTCAGAAAAAATTGCGAGGCTTGAACATATGCTGCTGACAAGGTGATAAAGTTATGAGGACTTCACGCGATGTATCTCTCACTATAGGCAAGGGAATTTACACGATACATACCCCGCTTGAGAATGAAGAAATTGACAGGATAAAGGCATTAATCGATGAGGCTTGCGGTGAAATAGTGAAGGGCGCAAAGCAGGAAGATATGTTAATGCTTACGTGCCTAAAACTTGCGTACAGTCTCGACAGCGTTAATGAAAAGCTCAGGAAGATTCTTGAACGCATTGACAGCGAGAGTTAGAGCCGTGAAATATGATGAGCTGAAATTCAAGATACCAGTTGAGTCAGAATCATACAGGGATGACTCAGAATTTGTTACGCGCATGATACTGGCAATTCTTGATGAGCGGAGAAAAGCGAATGACAACAGGATAATCATCAACACAAATCTTAAAGCCGGCCTGCCATTGAAGGACATCAACAAAATTGCAGGGCCGTTAATTGAGGCGTGGGCATTTGAAGTTTTTGCGGGGATAAGAGACAACAGCAATAACATTTACAGTCTGATTAACGCAGAAGCACAGGGACGCTTAGACATGGCAGACATAATTCTCCAGTTCCGCAAAGATTCTTCAGTCCTCACAGGAAATATTGACGTTAAAGCCACATCGGACGACATAAAGAAGAGCGGAAAAAGCCCAAACATAACATCATTCAGCAGAATACGTACAGCATACGTAACAGACCCGGATTTTATGTTCATCGTACTGTCAATAAAACACAAAGTATATTCCGAACGCAACAAGAACACGGGATTAGTTGACGGAATTATGGAAATTTCAAGTTATAACGCATATGACCTGAAATTCATCAGCGAGTCGGATTTGAGCTATAACCCAGCTTTAGGCACAGGGCAAATTCAGGTGAGCGACATTCATTATGTCAGCCTTCAATACCGAACAACGTGGGAGATGTGCCAGCTTTTAGACAGAAAATATCTTCACAGCTCGCGCCGTACAATTAATGACTTCTACAGGGAGGCGGTGAAAAACAAATGGCTGAAGGAATAAGCGTTATATGCGGTGATGCTGTTGACGAAATGAAGAAGCTGCCAGATAAAAGCATAAATCTTGTTGTTACCGACCCGCCGTATAATCTTGGGAAAAATTACGGTGCTACTAATGACAGAATGAACTTTGACGACTATATGACATTCTCCCGCTCATGGCTGAACGAGGCAAAACGAGTCCTCACTGATGACGGCTCAATATATATTTTCATGGGTATGCGCTTCATCTCTTACCTGTATATTATTCTTGAGCAGGAGCTTGGAATGTTCTTTAACTCCTGGATAACGTGGCATTACACGCAGGGCAGCGGCAAAACACGCGGATATTCGCCAAGACATGACGATATATTATTCTTCACGAAAGACAGGGACAATTTCACATTCAACCTTGATGCAGTGAGAGTCCCGCAGAAATATTACAGATCCCGCAACAACATGAAGGGCGCAAATCCCGGAAACGTCTGGGAGTTCTCACACATTCACTACTGCAATTCGTCCCGCATGAATCATCCCACACAGAAGCCGGAAGCATTATTCCTGAGAATGATACTCGCTTCATCAAATGAGGGTGATACGGTTCTTGATCCTTTCTGCGGTTCTGGTACATCGCTGAGAGTCTGCCAGCAGTCAGCAAGAAACGCAATCGGAATCGACATAAACCCGGATTACACGGCCATGACACTTGAGAGGCTTGCGGGAGAATTTCACGGCTTCGACAGCTCGGACGCAAGAATCAACAGAGTACCAGCAGGAAAGAATCACACAAACCAGATTCCAATATGGAGGGAGGAAAATTCATGACACAGATAATTTTCGGGCTAATCATCATTGCGGGGATATATTTTGCGCTGAGATTCATTCACCGTGAAAGGCACTGCAAACACAACTGCAGCGAATGCCGCCACCCTTGCCACACAAGAACGTGATATTATTTGCGGGTTAAATTTTTGAAGGGAGATAACTTTTCATGAAGGTAATACTGAAATCAGACGTATCAAAACTCGGCAAAGCAGGCTCACTCATCGACGTAAGCGACGGACACGCAAGAAATTTCCTCATTCCCAGAGGACTCGCAATCGAGGCGACTCCCGGAAAGCTCAACGAATGGAAAAACGAGCAGGCAAGACTCAAGGCAAAAGATGAAAAACTCCGCGCAGAAGCATTAGCCCTTCAGAAAAAATTGCAGGGAAAATCAGTAACAGTTGAAGGCAAAGCAGGCGAGAACGGCAAATTATTCGGCAGCATCACAGCGGCGCAAGTCTCGGAAGCCCTTGAAGCACAGCACGGACTAAAAGATTTCGACAAACGAAACATCAAACTTGACGACACAATAAAGCAGCCCGGGAATTTCCCTGTATCGCTCAAACTTTACCCCGGAATTGTTGCTGATATGACTCTCACAGTCAAAGTTTCATGACTCAGCGTTATTCCACGCTCCCAAACAGCCGAGACGCTGAACGCTCCGTATTAGGCTCGTGCATAATTTCACCTGAAGCACTAGGAACAGCGATAGAGATTCTCATGCCTGATGACTTCTACAACGTTTCGTACAGGGCAGTGTTTGCGATTCTCTCGTCGATGTATCTTGCTGACAAAAAGGTAGATTTTCTCACGGTCTGCGAGGAGCTTAAAGCGCGGAATCTTTTTGAGACTCTCGGCGGTCAGACGTTCATTGCGGGGCTTATGTCCTCAGTAACAACTACCGCGAACATTATCACGCACGCTGAAATTGTCCGGGATTATGCCATAAGAAGGCGGCTTATTGAGGCGGGGAATCGAATCATTTCCCTTGCGAAGCGGACGGACAACACAACAAAGAGCATCATTGAAGAGGCAGAAAGATTAATCTTTGAGGCGGCTCAGAACAGAAGCTCAAGCGATTTCAGGCATGTGCGCGAGATAATCGGGCCTGTCTTGGTGGGCGTTGAAGAAAGATACAAGGAGAATGACAGCAAAGTCGCGGGTTATCCTACGAGTTTTCCTGACCTCGATAACTACACAGGAGGACTTCAGCCCGGAAGCCTCACGATAATTGCGGCTCGTCCCTCAATGGGAAAAACTGCGTTTGCCGTGAACATTGCGCAGTTCGGAGGAGGAGAGTCAAACCGTCCTGTGCTGCTATTCAGTCTAGAAATGCCCGCTGAACAGTTAGTTATGCGTATGCTTTCTGCTGAGTCGGGCGTAAATCTCTCACTCCTAAATTCAGGGACATTTGACTCTCACGCGTTTGATTATGTCCGTGAGGCTTGCGATGTTGTGGCAAAACGAAACATTTTCATCAACGACGACTCAGGCTTGACGGCTATGGATTTCCGCACAAGATGCAGACGATTCAAGACTCGTCATCCGAATCTCGCGCTTGTTATCGTTGACTATTTGCAGCTAATGAGCTCGGGCGACGGTAGGCCGGAAGGAAGGCAGCAGGAAGTTTCAGACATTTCACGGATGCTCAAAGCTTCAGCAAGAGAACTTGAATGCCCCGTTATAGCTTTGTCGCAATTATCACGCGCTGTTGAGTCAAGAAACGAGAAGAAACCGCAATTGTCAGACTTGAGGGACTCAGGTGCAATTGAGCAGGACGCGGATTTAGTTTTGCTGATGTACAGGGGAGATTATTACGGCGAAAATGAGAACAACGACATTCAGGACAGCGAGGCAGAAATAAGAGTCGCAAAGAACAGAAACGGCAGAACAGGAGTCTTCAAGCTCATATTCAAGCGCGAGTTCACAAGATTCCTGAGTCACGCTGAAGATATGCCCGGCATGTAGCAGAAAATATAGCGGCTGGCGGCCATGCAACAATCACTTAACCGCTGACCGCTGAATTTTATTCCGTCCGCAATGCGTCAAGAGGGAAAAAAATTAATGCTATAATGTCAAATACTCACTGAAAAAATTTAGCTGTGAAAGGAAGTATCATTAATCATCATGGAACCGTTATACAAGACCTACAAACCCGCCGTAAAAGGTTTCTACAAACTTTGGCTTCTCGCGCTTCTCCTTCTCGTTCTCGCTGGAGTAGCTAATTACTTCAAGCCCGGCGAGGCGTGGCTCAAATGGTTATGGATTGCAGTTGCTGCTGTTGATGTCCTCATCATTCTTTACATCTACGCAAAACGCTGGACACTCTCACTCACAATCAAGGACAATCCCGAAAAGCCATCGGATCAGGAAGTATCATTTGAGGAGTGCAACCCGTTAAAGCCGTTCAGCTCGGATTTCAGCAAATCAATTGAAATCAGCCTTCAGAACATTGAGCACATTGAAGTGAAACAGACGATGATGCAGAAAATTCTTGGTATCGGCGACATCATAATAGCTTCATCAGGAACTGGACGCGAAGAGATTCAAGCTCCGAATATCCCCGACCCTCAGGCAGTACGCGACGAGATTCAGCTTCACGCGAGCAATTACAGGAAGTAGCATACAGAATACATTACACGCAGAAACGCAGCAAAAACACGGGAGCATTTGTCCATCACAAAGACATTTGCCCCCGTTTTTGTTTGCCTTTTGCACGTTTACCCGCTATTTTTTGTTGAGGCATTCCTTCAGTATTCTCATCATTTCGAGGCTCTTGAAGGGTTTCGGGAGATAATCATCGAATCCCATCGCTATATATTCAGCCCGCGCATTTCCCCCGGCGTTCGCAGTCAGGGCTATGAATGACGTATCAGGCGCGTACTTTTTCGCATGGCCGAGAGTCTCTACTCCGTCCATACCCGGCATTTTGTGATCGAGAAACACAATGTCATAATGTCCCGCCTTGATTTTCTCTAACGCTTCCTCGCCTGATTCAGCAGTCTCAATATCAGCCATCGACTCTTTCAGCATTCCTTTTGCGACAACGAGATTCACAGGAGTGTCATCAACCACAAGAATTTTCGCGCCAGGCCACACGGAAGGCCCTTCATCATTCACAGTCTCAGCGGGCGCGGCGTTTTGCATGAACTCTTCATACTCTTTGATTGTGATATTGTCCCCGCGTGAGATTCTCTGAGGCACGTTGAAGGTTATCTTTGTACCCTCGCCGTATTTGCTCTCAAGCTGTATATTCCCGCTCATTATGTGTATTATGTCTCTCACAAGCGCAAGCCCTAAACCCGCGCCGGGTATGTGCCGAGTCTCAACGATATTAGCACGCTCGAAAGGCTCAAAGATCTTCACGGTCTCTTCCTGCCTGATTCCCATCCCGGTATCCTCAACCGTAACAGTGAGAATCACCGCTGAATTTCCGTTCCCCGTAACATTCCCCGTAACTGTGAGCGTGATATTTCCTGACTGAGTATATTTAGCGGCGTTGTTCAGAAGATTCGTCAAAACCTGCTTCAGCCTGAGAGAGTCTCCGTGCAGATGTTCAGGGAGTGAAGGCTCTGCGTTAAGGATGAATTTCACGGGCTTCCCTGAGATTAACGGAGTAATATAGCTCTCGCAGTCCTTGAGAATCTCCCACAGGTGATAATCTGACTCGTAAAGCTCCATTTTCCCCGCTTCAATCTTTGAGATGTCAAGAATATTGTTGACGATATTCAGCAGATGTTCTCCCGCGTCCTTGATGTCGTTTGAGGCTTTTCGGGTCTCGCTGTCTTGTGCTTCCGCGTAAATCATCTCATTGATACCGAGTATTGCGTTCATAGGCGTGCGTATCTCGTGTGATGTGCTTGCGAGGAAATTGCTTTTTGCTTTGTTCGCCGCTCCTGCTCTCTTCATTGACTCTTCTGCTGCTATTCTCGCCTCTTCTGTTTCGTTCTGCGCCCCTATCAATCGTCTGTATGTCGGTGCCTCAAGGTAGAAGAACGTGAACACAAGCATTATTGTTGCGACTGCGTAGACAAACGGAAGGTTGAGCCTGAAAAGATACTGCATCACGAATGAGTCAATCAGCAATATAAACATCAGGTTCATCACGATAAACTGCCCTTTTCCGTAATGCTCCTGAAAGATAATCTGCAATATGAATCCTTCAATCACAAACAGGACTCCAAATCCCGGTGAAAATATCATGTATAATCTGTCATTTCTCCCGAAAACAACAAGAAGCGTAAGACTCACCGTGAGAATGAGAAAATGTATGTCCGTGAATCTCCTGCTGATTACGTTCGTATAGGCCGCAACGTAGCACATTAAGCAGTAAGCGTTGATGTTGATTACGCCGTAAAATATTTTCGTCCACGCTGTTACGCTCTTCATTCCCGTCGTAACATCAAGTACAAGCTCGAACACCGCCGCAATAAGAGTCGAAATCACAAGAAGAAGATACCGCCGGTTGATTTCGGACTTAGTAGCCATTCTCCCGCCCAAAAACGCAGAGAGCACGCAAAGAAACGGAATCATAGACAGCTCTATAAAAGCCTCGTTAAAATGTAAAGCCATTGTGAAAAGCAAAGCCCCTTTTGTGTGAAAATGTGATTAATTGAGTATAGCACCTTGACGGCTTTCACGCGTGATATAATGCGCTGACATATCCCAATAAAGGACAGGCCACATAAAAATGTTATTCATGATTGACACAAGCAGGCATCTTGAACGCAGACTTACGCCCCTTAATGTATGGTCGCTCGCTTTCGGGTGCGTAATAGGCTGGAGCGCGTATGTTATGCCCGGCACAATTTTCCTTCCGAACGCCGGCCCTCTAGGAACGTTGATAGCTATGGAGCTTGCGACTCTCGTAATGCTCATAATCGCGTACAATTACAGCTACATGATCAAGAAATTTCCTCTTACGGGCGGAGAATTTATCTATGCGAAAATGGCATTCGGCGAGACACACGGATTTTTGTGCGCGTGGTTCTTGAGCCTCTCTTACTTGTCTGTTATTCCCCTTAATGCTACGGCCATGAACTTAATCATGCGTGCTGTTGCGGGTGATACGTTCCAGTTCGGATTTCACTATGTAGTATCGGGCTATGATGTATATTTCGGTGAAATGGTGCTTGCTATTGGCGCGTTATTCCTGTTCCAGATGATTAACTCTGCTGGCGTTCATGTTACGGGGAAGATTCAGACGTTTCTTGTGATGATTCTTCTCGGAGGAATATTGATACTTCTCGGCGGAGCGATGTTCAGCCCGAATGCGTCAACAGAGAATCTCACACCGATGTTTCACCCTGTAGACTCATCATTCACGAAAGGGATTATGGCTCAGATAATCGCGGTGTTTGTTACTGGGCCGATGTCGTTCGTAGGATTTGACACAGTGCCGCAGCTTATGGAGGAGTCAAAATTCTCATCAGACCGCGTAAAAGTCGTAATGGATACGAGCATAGTATGCGGGGGGTTTGTGTATATTGCGCTAACTATTTTTGCGTGCGCTGTAATTCCGTATGTCTATCATCATTCATGGCCGGCATATATCGCTGACTTGTCGAATCAATCCGGCACGGCGGGAATTGCGACCCTCAACGCGGCGCGGATCGTCATGGGCAGCAAGGGGCTAATCATTCTCACAGCGTCAGTGCTTGCGGCGATGCTTACGGGGATGATTGGCTTCTACATGGCAACAAGCAGACTCCTCTACTCAATGTCGCGGGATGGAATGCTTCCGGAATGGTTCGCGTATCTCAACAAAAACGGAGTGCCTACACACGCGGGACTCTTCTGCACGGTCATAGCTTCTCTCACGTGCTTAATGGGTCGCGCTGTAATGGGCTGGGTTTTCGACATGGCTTCAACGGGAGCGGCGATAGGTTTTGCGTACACGTCAATATCTGCGGCTAAATATTCGTGGCAGGAAAAACGAACCGACATATTGATATTCGGCGTGCTAGGTTTCATTCTCTCGCTGATGATGGCGGTGTTCTTATTGTTCCCTCTTCCCGGCCTTAATGTTTCGCTCGGAAATGAGTCGTATACTCTTCTGTTCTTATGGGTAGTTATCGGTACTTTGTTCTACGTGATACGGCGTACTTGGGGGGGGGGGGTCAATCGTCCGTCATTACGAGGAGAATATAGAGAGTGAAGAAAGCAATTGACGCATGAATAAAAGCTCCGTTGATTTTGAGTCAGCGGAGTATTTTTTTGTGTTCATAGTTGAGGCTATAATATCAGCATTCATATTCATCACATGAAAGAAGGAATCATTATGAGCGTCAAAAAGTTTTTGCTTGCGTTTCTGTTTTTGTGCGTAACTTTTCAGGCTGAAGCGGCAAATTTCCGTGATGAGCTTCTGAGGCTTGAAGGTGTTGTATCTGTTGACGTTATCACACAGAGTCCCGACAAAGATGGTAATGTTCCTTTCAAGGAGAAATATATTGCGTGGTTCTCTCAACCAATCGACTGGAAGAATCCTAGCGGTGATAAATTCCTTCAGCGGGTCGAAATAGGCTATCAGGGAATCGATAATGTGAACGTCGCGTATGTCGGCGGCTATAATCTCAGGAATAGCGATTTCCCAAAAGATGACCGCGTAGAGCTTGTGAGAATGTACAACGCAAACTTCATCAGCTTTGAGTACAGGTATTACGGACTCTCAATGCCTGAAAGACTCTCGGACGATGTGCCAGCGTTATGGGAGCATCTCACGAACAAGAACGCCGCTAATGATTTTCACAGCGTAATGGAAAAACTCCGGGGAATTTTGTCGGGCAATTGGGCGTTCACGGGAATCAGCAAGGGAGGACAGACGACAAATATTTTTGCGTACTATTATCCCAATGACGCAGATGTTTACGTCCCGTATGTAGCTCCTTTGTGTTACGGCCCGGAGGATATGAGACTCCCTGAAGCTGTATTCACGTCAATCGGCAATGAGCGTTACGGAGAGTCAAAAGCAAAACAGTACCGCGACATAATCATGAAGTATCTTGTCGAGATGATAAGGGAACGGAAATATATTCAGCCGAGATACTACAAGTTAATATCTGATGATGTTCCTTACGGGAGCGAGGATATGTATATTTCTGCTGACGATATGCCCTCGTTTGATGTTCGCTATGAGGCAGAGCTTGTAGATATTCCTGTGAGTATGTGGCAGTATGACAAAAATTTTGCCTCGTTCGATGAGGTGCTTAACATGCCCAAGTCAACAAGCAGCGACAAAGAAGCATATCTGCGTGAAATGCTAAGACTTCTCAGGGAGAATGACTCAGCCAGCGATACGGGCAGCGATGAGGAAAAATCCCAAACTCCCCGCGTCAGGAAGGATTATGCGTATCAAGTTCAGGTTCACAAAGAGAACGGCGCATACGGGATAATGTTGAAGTATTTCCGCGAGGCTGCAAGGAAGGAAGGACTCACCATTAAGTTCAAAGAGGAGGACGAGCCCGGATATTACTCAAGGACTGAGATAAAACCGAATCTGCTTGCTACACTCAGCTATGACAGCACACTAAGCGACAATATACGCAGATGGTCTCACACAACAGAGTCGAAAGTCATAATGATTTACGGAAATTCTGACCCTTGGTACTTTGTGAGGATGGAAGATGTTACGGACAACCCGAATGTGAGAGTCTTTGTGGCTGATTACGGACACGGCGCAGAAATATCTATGCTTTCTTCTGAGGACAAAGCAGCTGCAACAGAAATTCTCAATGCACAGCTTCAGACGAACACGAAAGAGAATCCGCAGGAGCTTCGAGTCCTCAATTCATCGGGCGGAAATTGCAGCTTCACAGGAACAGGAGCATTAATGCTGTCTGTATTGCTGATGTTCATTCGCAGGAAGAAATCATGATTGCGGACATAAAGCGCGGGAATCTCTTTTCGCCCGTAAGAAAAAGCGATGAGGAATTTTCTGAGATTCTAATTTCGGGGAAATCAGGCGGGAGTCGTGCCGAAAGAATCATCTCACACGGCCATGTATCACCGCCGGGATTCTGGTATGACCAAGACGAATGGGAGTTTGTTGCGGTCTTGCAGGGAGATGCGGAACTTGAGTTTGAGTCCGGGACTCTGAGAATGAATCCGGGGGACTGGGTGATAATTCCGGCGCATTTACGGCACAGAGTCAAAAAGACTTCGGAGACTCCGCCGTGCGTATGGCTTGCGTTTTTCGGGAATGAATGACAATGAGGAGAAATAATGCCAAGACAGAATAATATCCCGGAGCTTGATAAACTTTTTCAGGACGTAAGAGAGTACCGCTCAAGCAAAAACTATATGGAGCTGTTAGACTTCATAAAGCGTTTCAGAAATATAGCCCCGTATAATGCGATGCTGATTCATATTCAGAAGCCGGGAAGCAAATATGTTGCCAGCGCAAAAGATTGGTATGCGAGATTCGGACGGAGGCCCAAACCCGGAGCAAGGCCGCTGATTATATTATGGACATTCGGCCCGGTGTCGTTTGTGTACGAGCTTGAAGACACAGAGGGAGAAGAATTTCCGATTGCGATAACTCTCAACAGCAATCATGATGAAGTTACGCAGCTTGCGACGATATATCATGAATTAGGTCATATTTACTGCGGTCATCTTGGGAATCAAAAGCTGGATTATCTTCCGAAACGTTGTGTACTACCGATAGAGGTTAAAGAATTTGAAGCGGAGTCTGTGTGCTGGCTTTTATGTGAACGCGAGGGAATCAAGAATCCTTCTGCTGAATATCTGAGCAATTATCTTAACAGCTATAATGAGATCCCGGATATAAGCATTGATACTGTACTGAAAGCAGCGGCAAAAATTGAGCAGATGAGAAATAAAGTATTAACTTCACCGCGCAAAGAGCTTAAGATAGACTAGCACAAAAAATCCCCCTTCAGCCGAACAAAAACATGGACGGAAGGGGGAAAATTTTTATGCGTTGCGGGGTTCTGATTTGCTTTCCTCGATTAAGCGTTTCACGTCCTCAAGAGTTATTGACGGCTTACGGGAGGCGTTCCACTCAAGAAATTTCTGCACCATCGGCAATGCCATTAGTATTCCCAGCATAACAATCAGCAAGTACAGAAAGTTTTGCGTGTCTCCTATTCTCGCGTCAATATCGTGTACCCTCTGCGACAATGCAGCAACGGAAGCGGCTATGTTGCTTATGTCCTGCCTGAGAGATTTTATTTCCTTGTTCATTTCTTCTCTCACCTGTTTTATTTCTTCCCTCTGCGCTTTGAGTTCTTCTTTTATGCCCTTGATTTCCTCTCTCATTTCCTCGCGCATTTGCTTCATTTCCCGCATGATAGCATCAAATTTGCTGTTGATACTTTCCATGTGAGCATTGAAGACTTCCTTACGCACGTAAATTTCTGGGTCTGCCGTCTCTGCTCCGTAACTAGCGCCGCAAATAACAAGCACAAACATTATCATCATCATAAACTTTTTCATGTCCTGTTCTCCTTCCTGAAAATTAACAGCCAAGCCCGCAATGAGCCTGACTGTTATTATAGTGCAATGCTGTCTGAAAGTTTTTGCTGAAAGTTTACTTGTTCTCAGCGTTGAGAGTCTGAGCCGCGATTCTTCCTGACACAAAAATTTCTGTGATCGCATTTCCGCCGAGACGATTCCCGCCGTGAATGCCTCCCGTAACTTCTCCGGCCGCGTAAAGTCCCGGAATGATTCTCCCTTTAGGCGTGAGTACGTGCCTTCCTTCGTCTACAACAATTCCGCCCATCGTGTGATGCGTACTCGGTGCCATGAGTCTTATCGTCATAATCGTGTTGTCGAGGTCATATGAGTCAACGTTGTATGAGCCGTCCGGGTTTTTCTGGACATTTCCGACAGGGCGAGAGGCTATAGCTTTTCCGACATCGGGGAACTCTGAACCAGTCATCACCGCTTTGTCGTATGCGCGTATTGTCTGTTCTACGACTTTGGGATCTGCTTTGACTCCAAGCTCTGCGAACAATGCGGGAAGCTCTGAGATTTTCCGCCTGTAATAGCGTCCGGGGTAATCTCCCGTTTCAGGAAGCTGAGTCGGCGCGGGCATCTTCTGCTCAACGTTGTAGAACTCAAGAAAGACTCCCTTGCTGCCCTTGTAATCCATTCCGTTTTTGAACTCAGCAAGCGACAATACATCACGTTCTGATCCCTCATCAACGAATCTATGTCCCGTAATCGGTGAAATCCAGCAGGCATAATTTCCGCCGCCGAACGCTAAATTACCGTTGTCGATCCACGCAATTGGCATCATCTGTGTGAAGCCCATTCCCGTAGAAGCTGCCCCGGCTTTTTCGGACATTATGATTCCGTCGCCCTGAAGTGATGAGCGGTTTGTCGTTTTTGTCGACATTGTTACGTATTCGGGAGACCAGTAGACATTATCATTCACAACTTCTTTCAGGTTCGCCGCAAATCCTCCTGTCGCTACTATTACGCCTTTTGCCGCGTATGCTGTTATCTCTGTGCCGTCATAACGTTTTGCCTTTACGCCGATAACGCGCCCGCCTTCCTTGATGAGTTCCGTTGCTGTTGTGCGAGTCATGAGCTTGTTCGCGGGATTGGCTTTGTACATGGCCGTCAACGGTGCGACAAAGTATGTTCCCCATCGGCCCGGATAACTTTCTTTCGTTCCGTCGCCGTCAGTGTCAACTTCTGCGCCTACAAATTCATTCTCACGATACCATAATGCGCCGATTAATGTCTGCTGTGTGTCCTCGTGGAAAGTCGCTCCCATTCCTTCAAGCCATTCTTTGAGACCCTGCGCGCGCTCGATGAACTGTCTTACGAGATTCACATCGCCGTAAATCCATGATTTTTTGTCCGCGCTCTGTCTGAGTCCGCCGTAATATGTCTGGAATATATGAAGGTTGAGAGTCGAGAACAAAGCGAGCTGATTCTCAGGAGTCCCCGCGTCAAGTTTAGGCTGCGCCCACGAAAGATATTCGCGGATTTCGTCCTTCAACGCTTTGAGAATGGGCAAATATTCAGCGTGAACACCGTGCTTTGAGAGTTCTGCGGCATCACCTGCTACATATTCGTGTGTGTCGTAATATTTCGCGTCAAAAGGTGCTTCGTTCCAGTTGAGAATCATTTTCAGCTCATTGATACAGCCCGGCACGCTCTTGACTTTGGGATATTCCTGGCCTGTGAAAGCGTAAATTCCTGTTGTTGCGTCAGGATTTTTCGGATTCCAAACAAGATAGGGCATGACAGATTGATATTGTCCGCCTGAAACGAGAGTATTTCCGCCTGCCTCCGCGTTTTTCTCGATGATGAGAACAGTATTTCCGTCCTGAGCTGCCTGCGCTCCTGCCGCGACTCCTGCACCGCCCGCGCCGATGATAATCACGTCATACGTATACTTTTCGGGATTGCCGGGTTTGTGTTCGACTTTTGCGGCCTTGAATGCGTCCATGTTCGTGCATGATGCTTTTTCCGCCGCGCTGTTTACGGCGTTGCGTAATGCCCTCGTCGAGAATGTCGCCCCCGATACAGCGTCAACCCCTGAGCCGTTAGCTTGAATCATTTCGGGAATCATGATGTCGAATGCTATATCGCCAACGTGAGGAGTCTCCGTATGAGTCGTAACTTCAAGCTCTGTCATCTTGTCGGCTGTGAATCTTGCGCGGATGTGAACAGGCCCGTTATAGCCCATTGCTTCAGCGGTATATTCACCGGGCGTGAATGATACGGGGGCGTTGTTGCTTGCTGACTCACCTCTTGCGGCCTTGAGAGCTTTGCTGACGGCTTCAACGATTCCATCTCGTGTCATTGTTGCGTTTGAGACTGCGTCAATTTTTGCCTCGCTTTTTCCGATGAGCTGCCCTTTGTAGTTCTCGAAATTCTGAACTCCGAACGGGACTTCTTCCGGCGCGTCAATCTCTACAGCAGTGATTTTGTCCGCGTCAACAGTAACCTTCACTTTGACGGGAGATCCCTCGCTGTAGCCTTTTCCTTCTCCCTCATACGTGCCGGGCGTGAATGCACCGTAAGCGCACGACGAAAGAAGCATTACACATAGAATAACGCTGAGAAATTTTTTCATGATGAATCCCTCTTTGCATTAAAATTTTTTGGATGGCAATAATAATATCATGCTTTTATACTTTTCAGCTTAGGATTAGAATGGAGTTGCTGTTTCTGTTAAAGCATCTTCGGACATACGTACATAACCAAAGTGGAACTGTGAATTTGATATTACCTTTTTCAGATTGGCTCCAGTGCTTATGATTCTGAACATGTCAGCTTTCAGAGTATGCTCTTCCTTGATGTTTGTGATTTTTATCCAGAGTCTCGCGTGTTCATTTCCGCCAAATTCAACTGGCACACACGAAACATCATCAGGGCAGTACATACGATTCTTTGAAGTTTGAATCTCTAGCACCTCAGCTGTGTAGCAAATATCGTTTTCTTCATCTGAGACTGCGAACAGGATTATTACTTTTTCACCGCTCCCGGCTCTGCGGTTATATTCATCTGCTTTTTCTTTGGCCATGCCGTAACTCATGCTGTCCGTAGAAAACCACGTGTAACCGTGTCCGTTAGTGGCTGCATTATTCTGGTAAGCCTTGATGACTTTATGACCGTCCATCTTGTCGCCATTTACTGAAGTCCCGATATTGAGCTTGATAAATATGTAGTCGTTGCTGTTTCTTGTTTCTTTTGTTTCCTGTTTCGGCATATCGCTTATCCCACAGTATTTTTTCTCTAACTCAACGTAGAGTTTCTCGTCATGCGACAACATATACATTCTCAGCATTTCGGAAAGAGCTTCTGTTTTTTCGACTCCCTTGATTTTCACAAACTCATCAAATATTCTTTGAGTCTCTTCATCAGCATAAAGAGATATATATTTCGACCTTCCTATGATAAATCCGCTTCTTTCAATTGATTTTGAGATGTGTATATGTTAATACCGCTTAAAAAACCATGTCAATAAATGTACCGCAAAATTGAACGAGATATTAATTCGAAACAGCAAATTTTTTCATGAGTGAATCCCTCTTTGCATTAAAATTTTGGGGATGTGAGTAATAATATCATCTTTCATTTTTCACATATCAGTTACATTTGCAGACTCGTGAAATTGAGTCAGCGATTTATTTTTCTGACTCTCAGACTCATATCACATGCCTGAAAATTTTTTTGCACAGTTAATTTTTGTTCAGTATATCTTCAATTGACGAAACCGCGAATTTATATTAAATTATTCCCGTTTCCAGTAAAATTTAATTCACTAGAAAATTTCTCATCATCATCAATCTTAAAGGAGGCAAGTTTTACGCATGAGCAAAAAACTCGTAGCAGACCTCATTGTAGATTACCTTGAACGCCGCGAAGTAAGGTATATTTTCGGGCTTTGCGGACATACAGTTATCGGAATGCTTGACGCTCTAAACCGCAACGAACAGAAGGGCGGAAAACTGCGCTACATCTCCAACAGGCACGAAGCAGTAGCCTCAACAGCCGCTGACGGTTACGCGAGAGTCACGCACAAAGCCTCGGTCGTAATGTGCCACTTAGGGCCGGGAATCACGAACGTGCTGACGGGAGTCGCAAACGCCGCATTCGATTCGATTCCGATGGTTGTATTCGCCGGAGATGTACCGAGCTACTATTACGGCAAGCACCCTCATCAAGAAGTCAACATGCACGGCGACGCTACACAGTACAGATTGCTTGAACCAGTCTGCAAACGCTGCTGGAGAGTCGATGACGCAGAAGCATTACCCGATATTCTCGATAAGGCGTTCAGGCTCGCGGAGTCAGGCAGGCCCGGCCCGGTGTTAATCGATATGCCGATGGACATTTGGAGCAGGGAGATTGAAGAGGATCTTTTCGCCCGCACATATCAGGACAGCCACATAACAGTGAAGCCCGCGTTAGATCCGTCATGCGCAAAGGCAATCGCAAAGAGGCTCATTGAGGCAAAAGCACCCGTTATCCATGCCGGCGGCGGTATACTTCTCGCACAGGCTTCAAACGAGCTTGCAGCACTCGCAGAATTTCTTGACATTCCCATTTCACGCACACTTATGGGGCAGGGCTGCGTAAGTGATTTGCACCCGTTAATGATAGGTCAGACGGGATTCTGGGGACTCGCACATACTCATGAATTTACGCTTGGTGCTGATGTGATTCTTGCGCTTGGGACTCGTTTTGCTGAGGCTGACTCGTCAAGCTGGTATCAGGGCGTAACGTTTGACCCGTCAACAACAAAATTTATGCAGATCGACATTGACCCGACAGAAATCGGCAGAAATTATCCCGTTGAGATCGGAGCAGTTGCAGACCTGAAATTAGCCCTCGCACAGATTCTTGAAGCCGCAAAAGAAATCAAGCCGGAAGGAATCAAACGCGCCGGACTCCGTGAGAAAATCGCAAAGGCAAAAGCAGACTTCAAAGCCTCAAACGTAGCAATCTCCAATGACTCACGCTTCCCGATGACCCCGCAGAGAATCTTGAAAGAGCTTAAAGGCGCACTCCCTGAAGACGCGTTAATCTTCACCGATGTAGGCTGGAACAAAAACGGAGTCGCACAGCAGTATGACATAACGATTCCCGGCACTGTACATCACTCATCAGGACTCGCGACAATGGGATTCGGAGCTTCAGCGGTTCTCGGAGGAAAGAAGGCAGCCCCGGATAAAATTTGCGTTGCGTTAATCGGTGATGGCGGATTCGGTGTCAATCCTACGTGCATGGCTACGGCTGTTGAAGAGGGAATCGCGTGCACATGGCTTGTCATGAACAATATGGCATTCGGGACAATCGCAGGACTTGAGAACGCGAACTATCACACGCAGTACGGCACGAAATTCCACACTCCGAACGGCGAGGCATATTCCCCGAACTGGGCAAAAGTCGCAGAGGGTTACGGAGTCGACTCAATCCGCGTAAATTCTGCTGATGAGTTAGGCCCCGCATTGAAGAAAGCTGTTGAGGCGAACAAAGCCGGAAAGCCTTTCCTCGTTGAAGCAATCATGGAGAATATCGCAGTTCCTACACCCGGCTGCTGGAACATCAACGACATCTACACGCCCGGCGACCTCGTGAAGGAAGGCAAGTTAGTCAAGAAGGACGCGAACGGCAAATACATTCCGCCGAGTCACGCAAAATCACACATCACGAAATAATTTTTGAGAGGAGCAAAACTAAACACAATGGCACATCATGAAGTAACACCTGAAGAAATCGCAATGCTTGAAGAAATGGTGAAGAAGGCCAAAGCCGCAGCAGAAGTTATCGCGACATATGACCAGGAAAGAGTCGACCGCCTTGCGCGCGCAATCTGTGCAGCACTCTACCCGCTCAAAGTCTGGGGGCCGATCTGCGATGAAGCTGTTGACGAAACACGACTCGGCGACAAGGTAACCAAACGCAACAAGCGCAACAAGCTCAAGCTGATATTGAGAGACTGCCTCAGACAGAAGAGCGTCGGAATCATCGAGGAAATTCCCGAAAAAGGACTCGTGAAGTACGCAAAGCCCGTAGGAGTCATCGCTACACTCGTTCCCACAACTAACCCCTGTGTAACTCCCGCAGGTCAGGCAATTTACGCCGTGAAAGCACGCGACGTTCTCATCTGCTCACCGCATCCCAGAGCGAAGAAGACAACCTGCAAGACCGTCAACATTATCCGCGATGTTTTAGCCCGTGAAGGCGCGCCCGCTGACATCATTCAGGTAATCGAGGAGCCTAGCATCACATTAACGCAGGAATTGATGAAGATGGTTGACCTCGTAATAGCTACTGGAGGCCGTCCGATGGTGAGGGCTGCTTACTCGTCAGGAGTTCCGGCTTACGGTTCAGGCGCGGGGAACTCAACAGTAATCGTTGACAACACAGCGAACACGAAAGAACGCGCATATGAGGCAGCAACAAACACAAGAATCTCAAAGTGCGCTGATTTCGGATCAGGCTGCTCATGCGATGGAAATTTGATTGTTCATGAAGATGTCTATGATAACTTTGTAGAAGGACTCGTGAAGGAAGGCGCGTATATTCCGACATGGGAACAGGCAGAGGCAATCAAAAAAGTTATGTGGGACGAGACCGGCCACAGACTCCCCGACACGGTAGCGATTTCAGCGCAGGCACTCGCAAAGGCAGCAGGATTTGAGATTCCCGCAGACCGGAAATTCATCGCAGTACCCAACAACGGCCAGAAGGAAGGCTTCACCATCCGCAACGCTGACGACATCAAGAAGTGCATCGGCAAGCAGCATTTCTTCAGCACCGAGAAACTTACGACATTGTTGACGCTCTTCAAGTACGGCGGAGAGTTCCAGACAGCACTCGACATTATGCAGGAAATTTTCGACAAGTCCGGCGGCAAGGGACACTCATGCGGACTCTACTCGTTCGATGACGATCATATTCACCGTCTGGGAATGTGCGCTCCCGTATCACGCTGCATGATTCGCCAGCCGAACAACCGCGGCAACGCTGGAAGCGCGACAAACGGAATGCCCCCCACGAACTCAATGGGCTGCGGCACATGGGGCGGCAACATCGTCAGCGAGAACATCACACTCAAGCACTACATGAACACGACATGGGTAGCGCGTCCGATTCCTGAGGATATGCCCTCACTGAAGGAACTTTTCGGCGAGTTCTACCAGGACGGAATGGACGAGGAATAACCGTTAATCCGAATTTCACAGCAGACTCCGTATCAAAGCGGGGTCTGTTTTTTTGTGTGAGTGTTGTTTGTGCTTGTGAAAAAATTGCGGTGAATGTGTGCTGACGGCGTGAAGATATAAAAATCGGAAGGCTTATGCTAAAATACTGTCTGTAGGATTAGTATCACAGTACTTTAGCACGGCTATGTTTTGCCGCCTTCCTGTTTGTGTTCATTATAACATAGTGAAGGGGGGTTAAGTATGGTCGTGCGTATTAATTTGTAATGAAAATTTTTCGGCGGGAGTGTGAGATTTTATGCGCTTCAGGAAAAACGGCTTGTGCAAAATTCTTCTGGTGATATTGTTTCTTGCGTTCATTTCGGGCGGCTGCGGAGGCGGCAGCAGTGGCAGCGGCGGAAACTCTCAGGGCTATAACGGCAACGGCAACAGCGACGGGAATGACGGCGGGCAGTCAGGGAAAATTAATGGAACGTGGGAGATTGTATCAGGGCGCGGAACTCTTTCAGGAGCAGGACAGACATTCCATCTCACATATGTACCGGGCAAAATTGGCGCAATCGGTGTAGAAGTTTCACCTAATACTACATGGGGAGAAAATTTCAGGGGGGCATATTGCGTTACGCTTACCGGGGAAGGTCTCGCGCAGGAAACAATCTACAAGGGAACAGGGACAATGACGCTCTACTGTACTGTTGATGAGCGTCCGAATCAATCAGCCTTGCCTGTGATGGCATTTTCAGGCGGAATGACTTTCGACTACATAGGCAACAATACTTATCAGGATACAGAAAAGACTTATGCGAAATATACAGGAGTAACACAGCGGCTTGCAGACTATGAATCAACACTGACGCTTGAAGACTCATCGACTCTTAGATGGACATACCGAACAACAACGGC
Source organism: uncultured Fretibacterium sp. (assembly GCA_946183145.1). Lineage (GTDB taxonomy): Bacteria > Synergistota > Synergistia > Synergistales > Aminobacteriaceae > JAFUXM01. The sequence goes on from CAMGZM010000004.1 coordinate 30,310, forward strand.
TAATAATATTCTCTCTGATTTAGCATTGGGTGAAGCTGAAACATTGTATGAAATCGTCCTCAAGAGAGCAGGAAGCAGCTACAACCCTGACGACTACACCAACAACACCGCCCCTAACACTAACACGAACACAAACACATCTCCGACTCCGACTCCCAACACAAACACCAACACTAACACGCAATCCGACATACCCCCGCAAATTTCCGGCACATGGCATATCACTTCAGGCAGCGGACTCACATCGCAGACCGTCTCAGGAAGACACTACGTCTCTCACCTCACGTACTCGCCTCAGCGAAACGACAAAGCATTTGACATCGACATCACGCAGAATGACACAGCGACATACTACGGAGATTACGCCGGGTTATTCTCGCTGACTCTCACGGGCCATAACATCATCAACAGCGGCTCAAAAGGTGCGGGCGCATTGAGAGTCTCTTACTCAGTCGCAGAAGCCCCCGGAAAAGAAACCAGCTTCACTTTCACAGGCGGTAAATCTTTCAGCTACATCGGCAACGGCACATACAAACTCAGCGTCAACAATGGGACATCGTATCAGGAGCAAACTATTACGCTTGAGGATGAGTCGACAATACGATGGAAGTATACAGTTCCTTCTGATGGATGGTATGAGATTGTTTTGACGAAGGAATAAATCACAGGGCCTTGCGGAAATCGTGAGGCTCTTTTTTCTGCGCTGATATAATTATCGCATTCCATTTTCACAAAGGCAGGTTTCATTATGCTGACTCAATCCTACAACAACAGATCCGATTTTGACAGAATCATTCACGCTTTACGGCAGAAATTTTCACGCCGCGAATTACGGTTTATAGTTCCTTCACGAAAAGACAAACGCTTAATGCCGAATTATGACGAGATAATCATATGGACGTGGCAGGATTTGTATGAAGATATTGTGCCTCCCGGAAACAGACGGCGGACTCTCTCTCCTCCCGATCATTTATTGATACTCCGCAAAATTCTTAAGGACTCAATCATCAATCACAGCGACAAAATAAAATCATTGCCCGGAGTCGAACGCGCCGGATTTTTGCCGGTGCTTTCAGGCGACATACGCGAGCTTCTGAATGAAGGAGTGAAACACGAACAATTAATCAGCAATCCCGAAAGCGATAACCCCGCAGAGTTCCTTTTGCCCGAAATTTACACCGAGTACAAGAATTATCTTGAGACATTCAGCCTTCTTGACAGCGCGCAAATATATTCAGAGGCTTATGAATCAATACGCAATAATCAGGAATGGGGAAAAGGGTTAATCATAATTTTCGCGGGATTCCTCTCGTTTAATCACGCGCAGTTAGAGCTTGTTGAGGCGATTCGCGACCGCTGTTATGACACAATAATCATCAAGCCTGAAGCGAACATGCGGGGATTTCATGACGCAGGCGTTCAGCTCGGAGAACAGGAGAAGGCTTCACCGTCAGCAGGAAGAATCCTCGAAATTCCGTCAGCGGAACCAGGACTCGAACCCGAAATTATTGCGAGGACTCTTGCTTTGTGGAACGCGGGCAAATCTGACATGGCCGGGCAGAAATTCCCCGGATTTGACGCAATAGGACTCATGATTGACGAGGGGCGCGAGGAATCATTTTCGGAGTCATTCGCTCGTTACGGAATCCCGCATAACTTCCGGGACGGCGTTACGATAAGCAGGACTCTTCCCGGGAAAATTCTCTCAGCATTGCGACATCTCAACGCGAGGCAGTTCCCGACATATGAGACTGCAATTTTGTGGACGCAGCCATGTTTCGCGGGGTCAAAATTTCCCGTCATGAATGCTTACAGGGCCGGGCGTTTGGGAATCGAAAGCTGGATTGAATACTTGTCAGAAAGAGCCAACGACCACGACAACAAATCGCATGACTCATTTCACACGGCCATGATTGCGGCTGAAGCGGTCAAAAATTTCTGTGCTTTTCTTGACGCTAAGCATACCCCTGCGGAAATAATGAGTGAGTTTAACAAGTTCCTTCACACGCCGGGGATTTGGCTTGAGCGTGATGATAATATTTCCCCTTTTCCTGAGCTTGACGAGTCAATGAGGATGACAGCAAGCGCAATCGAGACAGTAAGCGAGAAAGTTACGGCACTTCATGAATTACTGCCTGATTTGGGACATGCAAAAGATGACAAAATCAAGGGCGATGACGCATATAATTTCCTTGAGGACTGGTGCAAAAATTCGCATATTCGCGCGCCGATTCAGCTCTCGAACTCTGTGCAGATATTCGCGGGCCGTCCTCCTGTATTAACGTCATTCCCCGTGTGGATAATGTCAGGCGTAACACAAAAATCATGGTCGCAGAGTCAGAAAGCCTCCCCGCTTTTAGGCAACGAGGAACGAACAGCCATAAACGAGAACGGAGCATTTATCCCCCGAACGAAAGAGAAAGCAGAACAGAATGAAGCAGTATTCCGGCGGCTGATAATGACGGGTGAAAAGCTCACAGTAATTTCACGTCCTTTGCTTGATGACGAGGGAAGGCCGGTATCTGAGTCACCGTTCGTGAAGAAGTTTCTTGACGATTTTCCCGGCTGGAAGAAAGAGTCGCGTAACTCTGAGGGGATAAAAATTCTGCTTGGTGCTGACGGCTTTACGTTCCCTGAGATTGACGCGGGTGAAAATATTTCCCGCTATACTCCGTCCGTTAAGGCTCATGCGGACTCAGTTAATGCGAGCGATATACAGGAGCTGTTAGAATGCCCGTTCTTGTGGCATCAGAAGAGGAAAGCGAAACTCTTTCAGCCTGACACAGAATTAATCCCGCCTACACAATGGGGAAATCTGCTGCATAAATATTGGGAGTCAGTCTGGAAAATTTACCGTCATGACATGGCCGCGCCCGGAAAAAATTTTGTCTCAGCCGCAAAATCAGAATGGGAAAAATTATCGGCTGTCGATGACTCATACGCTGAATTTTCATCACTGCTCAAAGATTCACGGCTCTCAAGAAAACGTGAGGGCTTGAGATTCCGCGCTGAGAGATTAGCGGTTTTACAGGGTGAAATTCTTGACGCGCTGCACAAAGATTACAGGCACGAGTCTATATTGCTTGAAGATGAAGCACACCTTGAGACAAGAATCAGCGGCGTAAAATTTTTCGGGAAATGCGACAGGATAGAGATATTACGGGGAAATGATGACTCACTAACCGCATTCATCACGGACTACAAAGAAGGAAGAATGCAGAGCAGAAGCTACGATGACGGAATGAAGAATCTCGGCGCAAAATTCTGGCACAAAGACGGCGAGCCTGACTCATTCGCGCACGGTTTGCAGCTCGCGCTGTACTCGGCCATGTTCAAGGAGAAATACGGCTATGATGTCTCAGGAGTATATATTTTAGGCCATGAAGACGGGCGAGTCTGGGGGACATTCTCAGGACTCACAGCGGGAATCTTCAGGAGCTTCACGCCTTATGACAATGACGGGAAAAATGTTGCGCCTGATACGGATATTGCCGGAAGAATTGACGAGGGACGTTACGCAATGGAATGCGCCGTAAGGATTCTTGAAGCCGGGAATTTTTCGCCCGATTACGATTCGGAACGCTGCAAGAACTGCAAGATCACCAGCATTTGCCGCAAAGGTGAATTTAGGGGAGAAATGACAGAAGACAGCGAGTCAGATTAGCCCGTAAGCAAAAAAAAATCCCGCAGGAATCTCATGACTCACTGCGGGAAAATTCTCATCACTGCTTTATATTTCTTCAAGCGCGCTTGTAACTTTGTAGCCTGCATCGCGCACAAGTATATCTTTCCTGAAAAGCTCCATGTCATATTTCACCATTCTTTTCACAAGCTCCGGGAATGTTACTTTGCGTTTCCAGCCTAAAACTCTTTCAGCCTTTGACGGATCACCGAGAAGCAAATCGACTTCAGTCGGACGGAAATACATCGGATCAACCTCAATCACTGCACGGCCTGTAGCTGTGTCGATTCCTTTTTCGTCAAGACCTTCGCCGCGCCACTCGATATTTATCCCCGCTTCATGAAACGCAAGCTCAGCAAATTCCCTCACTGAATGAGTCTCACCTGTCGCAATCACAAAATCTTCCGGCTCTTCCTGCTGAAGTATGAGCCACATTGCACGCACGTAATCTTCTGAATGTCCCCAATCGCGTTTTGAGTTGAGATTTCCGAGATATGTTTTCTCCTGAAGTCCTAATGCGATTCTTGCGGCGGCTCTCGTTATCTTGCGCGTAACAAAAGTTTCTCCCCTCAATTCTGACTCGTGGTTGAAGAGAATCCCATTGCACGCGAACATGTTATAGGCTTCGCGGTAATTCACCGTTATCCAGTACGCATATAATTTAGCGGCAGCGTAAGGACTCCGGGGGTAAAACGGCGTTGTTTCTTTCTGCGGTGTCTCCTGAACTTTTCCGTATAATTCGCTCGTTGATGCCTGGTAAAATCTCGTGTGATTCTCAAGTCCCAATATCCTTATCGCCTCAAGAAGCCTCAATGTTCCGAGTCCGTCCGAGTCTGCTGTGTATTCAGGCTCCTCAAATGAGACTCTTACGTGGCTTTGCGCCGCAAGGTTGTAGATCTCATCGGGCTGAATCTCCTGCACCATGCGAATCAAGTTTGATGAGTCCGTCAAGTCCCCGTAATGAAGGAAGAATTTATGCCCCTCATCGTGAAGGTCTTTGTAGAGTCCGTCAATCCTCGCTGTGTTGAAGATTGAGCTTCTCCGTTTGAGGCCGTGAACCTCGTAGCCCTTTCTGAGCAGGAATGTCGAGAGATATGCTCCGTCCTGCCCCGTTACGCCTGTGATTAATGCCTTCTTCATGTTAAGCTCCTTTCACTGTCCATAATATATTGAGTGCCATTACGCCGGAACGTTCCATCACGCAGAACGGCGAGTCATTAAGCGGGCCTTCAAGCGTGAATGATACTGAGGGAGTATTCTTGTCATTGGGATGTATCAGCCATTCGCGCCCGAAAAGAATCACCGCAAGTGCAAGCCTCTTGTCGCCCAAATTCAGAACGTCAAGCGGAATCTCTGAGCGTATGCACACATGGCCGCAAAGATTCTGGAGTTCATTCGGCGAATTGTCGAGATCTTTCTGGAATGTCCAGTACAATAATACACCATCATGATTATACATAGCGTAGCCAATGCACAATGACTCGTCAGGTTTCGTGATTGTCCCCTCGATTTCAGCGTAAACTTTGCCCCCGCGAGTCAACGGGCCTGTTACTGGTTTGCCGTCTGAGTCATAAATTCCGAATCTTTCAGGCAGAAAATAATCGTTAATACATTCGCTTTTCTTGTTGATCCATTCCGAGCGGCTTATGTTGTCTCCTGAGAGGGATAAATATTTCTTCACACCTTCAGCGGGATTTGTCGTGTCAAAAATCATTTTCCCCCCGTCAAGGCAAATTACACGGCTGCAAAGCTGCAACACCGCGCCCATGTTATGACTCACAAAAAGAATCGTGCGTCCTTCACCCCTGCTTATCTCGTCCATTTTTCCCAGACATTTTTTCTGGAACTCCACATCACCGACAGCAAGAACTTCATCAATTATGAGAATCTCAGAGTCCAAATGAGCAGCAACAGCAAACGCAAGACGCACATACATTCCCGATGAGTAACGCTTGACGGGAGTATCAATAAACTTTTCGACACCGGAAAAATCAACAATCGCATCAAATTTCCGTCGTATTTCGTGAGTCCTCATTCCCAGAATTGCGGCATTGAGATAAATATTTTCGCGGCCAGTCAATTCCGGGTGAAATCCTGTTCCGACTTCGAGGAGGCTTGAGACTCTTCCCCGTAATGATATTCTTCCTTCTGTGGGAGATGTGATTCTGCTGATGAGCTTCAAGAGTGTAGATTTCCCCGCACCGTTGCGGCCGATAAGCGCGAGGCGTTCACCTTCCTCAACGCTGAATGAGACGTTGCGCAACGCCCAAAAATTTTCGTCCTCCTGAGATTTTATCCGTGTGAATGGGTGAATGATTCTTTTTGCCGTCCGTGAAAGGAATCCGGCCATGACATCATAAAGCCTGTCTTCATTTCTCCGGGAGATGATATATTTTTTCCCGGCGTTTTCTATTTTTATCGCTGTCATTATATGTAGTCCGCAAAAAATTTCTCTGTCTTCCTGAAATACTTTAAGCCAATCACGAATATCACAGCCGAGCTTATGACCGAGATTATTACGCCCGGAACGTAAAGCCCCCCGCCGTGTATGCACCATCTGAAGCCGTCAATGACTCCCGCCATAGGGTTGACGCTGTAAATCATTCGCCATTTCTGCGGGATTATTGAGCTTGAGAATCCTACAGGTGAGATGAATAGCCCGGCCTGTAAAATGAACGGCATAATGTGCCTGAAGTCGTGATACTTTACACCGAGCGCAGAAAACAAAAATCCCGCACCTAACGCAGACATAGCAGCAGGGACAAAGAAAACGGGAATGAATATCATCATTGCTGACGGGGTAAACCTGAAAATCACCATCAGTATGCACAGTACAGCGAATGAGATTATGAAGTCTATTGTGCTTACGATTACGGCTGACGCGGGAAGGATTATGCGCGGGAAATATACCTTGCTTATCATGCTTTCGGAACGTATGAGAGCTTCTGAGCCTGCCTGCATTGAGTTCGAGAAAAACTGCCACGGAAGAAGAGCGGAGAACACCATTACGGGATAAGGTATTCCGCCGCTGGGAAGTTTTGCGACTCTTCCGAATATCACGGAGAAAACTATCATGCTCATCAAGGGACGTATTACGCTCCACGCGACTCCGATTACGGTCTGTTTGTAGCGGACGAGAATGTCACGCCATGCCATGAAGAAAAACAATTCCCGGAACTTCACAAGCTCACGGAAAAAATCAGCGGTATTTTTCTCAGGCTCTATTATGATGTCGAACCCTGAGTCATTCGCCGTCATTCTCAGTTTCACCGCCGCCCGTGAGAATATCTGCGGCCTCGTCATCAAATCCCATCATCGCGCACATCATCGCGTTCATTCCCTTGTTGTCCATAATGTTTATGTCAGCTCCGTGACTCACAAGCAATCTTATGCTGTCGAGCTGCGCCCCCCGTTTCAACGCCGCGTACATCGCAACGAGGGCAAACCATGATTTCCAGCCTTCAGCCCTGAGTCCTCCCGTGCGAATCAGTGATGACATCATCAGGCCGGGACTCCTGTCTTTGCCTCCTACAACCCATAACAGCGCGGTCATTCCGTCCTCGTCCTGCGCGTTAATGTCAGCTCCGTGTTCTATTAGTGCCTCCATTATGCCCGGCTCTGTTCCTACATCGAGGGCAGCAAGCATTAAGGGAGTGCGTTTGTTTTTGTCCGCGATATTGGGATCTGCGCCGTAATCGAGGAGAAGCCGCAAAATTTCCTCGCTCGTTACAACTGCGTACACAAGTGAAGTGCGTCCGCTTGGGTCTCTGTAATTGGGATTAGCTCCGTTTGAAAGCAATATTTCTGTGATGTCGGGCCTGTCTGCTGTGATTGATACGTTGATTGCGTTCGTGTATGTGTCCTCGCCTAGCGCAAAAACTTCATCAAGATCCGCGCCGTTCTCAGCAAGAAATCTCACCATGTCGGCATTGATTCCCTGTTCGCCTGTGAACATGGCCGCCGCTAACGGAGACTGCTCAACCTCAAACATACATTTTCTGTTTAAGTCCGCGCCGTTTTTCGTGATAAGCTCAAGGAAAGGAATATTTCCCGACTTCACAGCGATAATCATAGCTTCCTCGTAATTAGCTCCGCCCTTCATGAGATTCTCAATTATTGCGGGGTCAATTTTACGTTTGTTCCTGATGTGTACGATTTCGACCTGCATTAACGCTGTGTATGTCAGCGCGCTGTATCCTGCTTCTGATCTTGCGTCAACGTCAGCACCGAGATCAATCAGCCATTTCACGACACGGGGCTTGTTTGATGTTACTGCGAGAAATAGCGGGCTGTAACCGTTAGAGTCTACTGCGTTTATATCGGCTCCGTTATCAGCAAGAAATTTTATGAGCTTCTTTTTCCCTTTCACTACTGCTGCTGTGAATCCGTCCCCCTCATTCGCTCCGTGTTCAAGAAGAACAGGTATTGCGTCATAATTCTCTTCCATCACCGCAACGAAAAGCGGAGGAACTTTCGCCCCGAAAATATACGCGCGCTTGTTTGCGTCAGCCCCGGATTCTAATGCCGACTCTATTTCCTCGCGGCCTCCTATCACACAGAGCTGCAAAAATTCTTTCTGCGTCATATAACGTTAATCACCCCTCGTATTTTCATGAGCTTCATCAACTATATCACCAACGCTGAAATTATCATCACTCCCATTATGCGAGACACGGCACAAAAATTCTATATTCCCTTCAGGCCCTCTTATCGGTGAATACGTCAATCCCGTAACATGAAACTTTGTCTTCTCACGTATATAACGAATAATCCCGTCAACAACTTCTGCATGAATAGCTTTGTCCTTCACAATACCGCGCGAAATTTTTTCCCTTCCTGCTTCAAACTGAGGCTTGATTAACACAACAGCTTCATCATCAACAACTTCATCAAGAACAGGCAGTATCAATCTCAGCGATATAAACGAGACATCACAGCCCGCAAAATCTATTTTCTCTGGGAAATTTTCACGTGTAAGATAACGAGCGTTAGTACGATCCATAACAACGACTCTTGAATCGCTCGCCAATCTCCAAATCAATTGCCCGTAACCTACATCGACAGCGTAGACTCTTTTCGCTCCGTTCGACAGTAACACATCCGTGAATCCTCCTGTTGAAGCTCCGAAATCAGCGCAGATTTTCCCGTCAACATTAAGGTGAAAGACCTCAAACGCCCGCAAGAGTTTCAACGCGCCGCGCCCCGCCCATTTGGGAACGTCATCAACGGTGATATTGACTCCATGTTCATACATTGCGCCAGATTTTGTGATTACCTGATTGTTTACGCGGACTTTTCCGGCCATGATTAAAGCCTGAGCCTTTGTTCGTGTTTCAGCGAGTCCAAGCTCAGGCAGTAATTTATCGAGTCGTTCTTTATGCTTCATTCGTGTATGTGTCGATGATGTTACGCGCTGTGATTCCGTAAAGCTCGCGCTGTTCTTCCTGTGTCGCATGTTTCACGCAAACGTCAGGGACTCCGAATCTCATGAGCTTAACACCGAGTCCATTTTCCGCGATTACCGCCCCGAATGCCTCGCCGAATCCCCCGGCCATGTAGTTATCCTCAAGCACTCCTACAGCCTTGTAGCCTCTCAGAATCTCACACAGAGACTCCGAATCAATCGGCTTCACTCGTCTCACGTCATAAACAGCAGGGACATCAACGCCCTCATTCTGTGCGATTTCCCGAACGTCAAGCATGATGTTTACGTTTGAGCCGTTCCCGAACAACGCCCAGTTTTGACCGTCAAGAATTTTTGCGACTCCGTCATCAGAATCAACGCTGAGTTTTACGGGAGTAATTTTCCCGCGCGGGTAACGAATCAGAGTCGGCCCGTTACGTTTTGAGGCGATAATCATACATTCACGCAGTGAGTCTTCATCGCAGGGGGCGTAAATTTCGAGATTGGGTACAGCTCTTCCCCATGAAATATCGAGCATACCTTGATGTGTATCACCGTCAGAACCTGCAAGCCCGGCCCGGTCAACCATAATCACAACCGGCAAATTCTGTAGCGCAATGTCGTGCATCAACTGATCCATTGCCCTTTGCAGGAACGTAGAATAGATGAATACCCACGGGCGCATACCTCCGGCCGCAAGTCCCGCCGCCATTGTGAGCATGTGAGACTCAGCTATGCCAACGTCAAAGAATCTGTCAGGAAATTCACGCGAAAATTTTTCCAGCTTTACCCCCGTCATCATGGCCGCTGTAAAGCAGATTATTCTGTCGTCATTCATCGCTAACTCTTCTGCGATTTCTGAGGCTGCCTCGCTCCATGTCCTGAATTTTTGCGTTCCTGAGGGTGAAACTTGATGATATTTTGTCGGATCTTTTTCGGCTTCGGGGAGTCCTTTTCCCTTCACCGTGTTGAAGTGAAGTATCACGGGCTTGTAGTAATTTTTCGCAAGTGTCATCATTCGTATTGCGGTCTTCATGTCATGGCCGTCGAATGGCCCCCAGTACTTTATTCCGAGCTTGTCGAAAATGTTTATCGGCCTCGCAAACGCTTTGAGCATGTTTCGTATACGGGCTAAAATGTTCGTGTTACCGCTGTAAGGGTGTTTCTTCTCGCTTCCGAAATGACGGCGGAAGAAATTTTTTGTCCTCCTGTAGAGAGTGTTTGCTGACAGTTCCGCAAGAACAGTTGAGAATCCTCCGACTCTGCTGCTGATTGAGTGTGTGTTGTCGTTGAGTATGATTATCAGCTTTGTGTGAGATTCGCTGACGTAATTCAGTGCCTCGAACGCCAAGCCGTTAATCAATGACGCGTCCCCGATGAACGCAATAATGTTCCTGTCCTCGTGAAGCAAATCCCGCGCCTTTGCGTAACCCAATGCCGCAGAAATTGACGTGCTTGAATGCCCCGTGTTGAAATGATCATAGGGAGACTCATTGCGCCGTGGAAATCCTGATATGCCGTCCTTCATTCGGAGCGTGTGAAACTTGTCGAATCTGTCTGTCAGAATCTTATACGGGTAAGATTGATGTCCCACGTCAAAAATTATACGATCATTGAGAGGGTCAAAAACTTTCAGCATTGCTATTGTCAGCTCAACAACTCCGAGTGATGAGCCTAAATGCCCGCCGTTTTTCCTCACCGTATCAATAATAACTTCCCTCACCTCATTAGCAAGCAAGGGAAGATCATTATCATCAATCCGCAATAAATCTTTGTGCGTAAATCCTGTTTTCAGAAAATTCATATCACCGTTAATTGAACCGCCTGAACTCATACGCCGCAAACTGTGCAATCAGTTGTAATGATGCAAGCTGTGAACGGTCAAGCGCGGTCCTTCCGTCAATGCTCGAACCAAGCGCAATGATTCCAACGAGTGAATTATCATCGCAGACAGGGAAAATGTATTTTGCTGACGACTCTTTTAGCGCGTTTTTCCACGGACACCCGGCAAGCCCCCATGACCTGAATACTGAATCGGGACTCATTGCTTCAAGGTCATAATATGCCTCGCTAACGTTCGCGCTTTTCACAGGGCCTGAAGATGACGGCAGTAATGTCGGATCTGCTTCAGCCTTGATGTGTCCTCTTCTCTGTTCTGAAAGCGTGTAGCCTGAGCGTGAATTGTTCCACGTTGCGAGAATGCAGCTGTTCATTCTGCACTGCTCCATGAATATATCAACGAGCAATGAGAAGAATTTTGCGCGGTCTTCTGCACCCTTTAAGACTTTGAGGACGTTCGACAGTGAAAGCACCGTAAATTCTCCCGATGACATTGTAGCTTCTACCTGCCTTGACTGAACACGGAGATTGTTTATTGCGGTTGCGCGGACTGCGAGATTGCCGAGTAACTCAAGGAAATTCATTGTCTCTTTGTCGGGAAGCTCGTCCCACGTCATAAGACAGAAGAGTCTGCAATCACCTTCAGCGACAGGCAAAACGACTTCAGCGGGCGAATCACTTTTCACGACAACGGGCGCGGGCGGCAAAATCTGCTGTGCGTAAATCCCTTTTCGTTCAGGAATCGAGTCGGCTTTTCCGTTGAAGACAGTCAGATAGCTTCCCTCGTCCTTGAGAATCGCAACAGATTTCGGGAACAAACTTTCCTGCAATACGTCAGCAAGAAACGAGGCGAAATACTGCAAGGGCATCGGCTCAAAGATTGAAGCGAGAGTGCTTTTTGTCGCAAGAATCATGTATGAGAGCCGGGATAATTTTTTCTCAGTCTCTGAAATTTTCCGCGACGTTTCCCACAAATGAATCAATCCCGCGTAAGGCTTGAGATTTTCGAGAAGTGATTTTGAATCGGCAGGCTTTTCTTTGCACAAAATGTAAAGCTCCCAATGCGCTCCCCAAATTTTTACGGCATAAGGCCATGACTCACAGTTTGAGGATGAAGAAAGCTCAAATGATTCTTTTGCGACAGATTTCGGGAATGAGTTTGTGATTTCGTCCTTGAGAGTTAATGACGAAGGAACGAGTCCGGCAGCGTCGATAATGTTAATGACTCCGGGATTTGATGACGGCTCCGCGATAAGTGCCTTGATGTTTTGAGACGTGAGGAAATCCGTGAGACATTTTAACGCGCCTCCGCTGATGAGAAAATCTATATTTCGGTAAAGGTCATTGATATTTTCGGACATGAAAAACTATGCACCTCCGGGAAAAATTTTGTCGTGATTATTTTATCGCTTTTTGCTGTCAAAATCGTATAATATTAGGCTGATTATCCCGAAAAATATTACGGATTACGAAACTAAAAGCGAAGGGCTGGCGTTGTAATATAATGATTGAAGTACATCGTCTGAACGGTGAAGCATTCCTGCTCAATTCCGACATGATAGAAACAATAGACGTAACGCCGGATACTGTTTTGCGGCTTCTCAACGGTCATAGATATGTCGTGCGCGAAAAAGTTAAAGACGTTTACCGGAAAATTATAGCCTTCAGGAAAGCGGCGGGCTATACGTGCATAATCGCAAACACGGCGGACGAATCAGAATAATTACAGCGGCAGAGGTGCATATACTTTGGATTTAACAAGTCTCATCGGATTTCTTGCAACATGGATTCTAGTCGTAGCGTCAATGGCTTCAGGCGGCAACATCGGAGCATATATAGACGTTCCCTCATTGATGATAACAATCGGCGGCGCAATCGGAGCGACAATAATCTCAAACCCCGGCGCAAGGCTAAAAGCTATGGGCGGCTGTCTGAAGAATGTATTTATGTTTCAGGAGCCTGACCTTGTAGGAATGGTGCAGATGATTGTGAGTTTTGCGGAAAAGGCACGGCGCGAGGGACTCTTGTCTCTTGAAGCTGACGTTGCGGAAGTAGACAGCGAGTTTATGAGGAAGGCAATACAGCTTGTAGTTGACGGAACAGACCCGGAATTAGTGCGTGCTATTCTTGATACGGAGATAGGAAATTTTGAGGACAGGCACAGCGCGAACAAAGCAGTTTTTGACCACCTTACGGAATTTGCGCCCTCGTTCGGAATGATAGGTACGCTAATCGGATTGATTGCAATGCTGGGTAACTTGTCGGACGTTAACGCGCTCGGTCCCGGAATGGCGGTCGCACTCATCACGACAATGTACGGCTCAATGATGGCTAACATGTTCGGATCTCCCGTCAGCAAAAAACTTGCGGCACGTTCAGCGCAGGAAGTCAAATCAATGGAGTTAATGGTAGAAGGAATCTTAGCGATACAGGCGGGCGAGAACCCTCGAATCGTAGAAGAAAAGCTGAAAGTGTATCTTCCTCCCGCAATGCGTGAAGCCTTCAACCAGGAGGAGGGCTAACAGATGGCGCGTCAGAAAAAACCTGAAGAGCCGGGACTCTCAGCACCGTTTTACATGGGTACATATGGAGACATGGTTACGCTCATACTATGCTTCTTCATATTGTTGTTCGCAATGTCATCGATTGATGCTCAGAAATTCCAGAAAGCTCTATTGTCATTGCGCGGCTCATTGGGGATTCTCAAAGGCGGAGTAACGACAGAAGAGTCAACTGACCCGAACAGAAGCGGCGAAGTAGGAACGAGTCCGGGAGCGAGCGAAAGAGTCGAAATTGACACGAGGCATGTTGCGTACACGCTGAATTCTTTCCTTCGTTCTGAGAATTTGACGAGGGATATACAGGTATCAATCAACCAGCGGGGAGTCGCCGTATCAATCAGCGATCAGTTTATGTTTTTTCCCGGTAGTGCTGAGTTGAGGCCGGAAGGAAGGCGCGCGCTGTACAAAATTTCGGAGCTTGTGAGGGATCGAGTCCCATTTGCGGCGGTTGAGGGACATACTGATTCGGGAGTTTTGCGCGGAGGGCCTTACCGTGATAACTGGGGGCTGTCGGCCATGAGAGCGGCGGCAGTTGCGAGCTACATGCAGAGTGATGGAGGATTTGACCCCGTGAAACTTCAGGCAACGGGATTCAGTTCAGCGCAGCCTATAGTACCGAATGACACGAGCGAACACAGAGCCTTGAACAGAAGAGTAGAGATAGTGTTCTTGTCGCAATATCCTAAACGTTAAGGAGGGATTTACGATGCAATTTACAGCTTGTTACACGAAACTTGACGAAACAGGCGGCTATATGGGGCAGCTTTTGGAGTGGCCGAACGTCATAACAGATGGCGAAAACCTTGAAGAATGCCGTGCATCATTGATTGAAGTCGCGGCTGAGATGGCTGATATTTATGAGGAGGACGGCTTGGAGATACCTAACGTTTCCCTTATAGTTGAGCCTGTGAATGTGCCAATAAAGAGCAAGAAAGGGTCTGTACTCGCGCATGTCGGTTAAAAGGAGAGATATTATCCAGCACTTCAGAAAGTATGGATTTTTTCTCAAGCGTGAAGGAGCAAAGCACAGTTTTTACAGCAACGGCAAGGGAATTAATATTCCTATAAAAAGGCATAATGTATTCACTAGGATTCAAGCAAACCAACTCTGCAAGGAAGCAGGTATCCCGCAGATATTCTAGGCTGTTCTCATAATTTAAGGAGGAAAAACGGAATGCAATTCACAGCATGTTACACGAAACTTGAACACGGTTATATGGGAAAATTGTTAGAATGGCCGGGAGTTATTACGGAAGGTGAAGACCTTGACGACTGCCGGGAATCCCTCATAGATGCCGCGGCGGGGATGGCTCTTGCTTATCGTGATGACGGGCGCGAATTTCCACAGACAAAATTAACTCTTGAAACTCTGTCGATTCCGCTTGAAGATGAATCATTACTTTCAACACACGGCGAATATCATGATGTTCTTGCTAATGAGGAAGGAAGCTTCATAACGCTGAAACAAGCTGATGAATTTGATGATTACACGGTGAAAGAACTATGCAGGGAAGCAGGTATCCCGGATATATTCCAGACACAAAACAGGGAGGACAATAAAATTTGAAGCGCATATTAATTTTTGCAGTAGTAGGACTCGTAATGTTCGGCGCAGGATTCGGAGGCGGACTCATTCTCGGACGCTCTATGACTCCTGCTGACGACAACCAAATAGGCACAGCAAAAGTCATCCAGAACCCCGGCCCGGTCGTCTCAATCGGAGAATTTACCAGCAACTTGGCCGGAGCAGGGCGGCACGTAATCAGCTTCGGACTCTCTCTTGAGCTTACCGAAAAGGAAGGAGCAGCGGCTCTCATTCAGACTCCCGGCTGGCTCATGAGAATACGCAATGAAGTTTTCATGCTCGTTAAAGACAGAGTATATGACGATCTCACAAGCGCAGAAGGAACGCTCCAATTTGCCGGCGACATAAAACGATCGTTAAACAGAATGCTTCCTGATGTCGGCGGTGAAGCTCCCATAACAAACGTGCTTTTCGAGAGCATAGTTTTACAGTAAGAGGCCGGAAAAATGCCCGACGTATTATCACAGGACGCTATTGATGCAATGCTGAAGTCAATCTCCAGCGGTGCCAAAATTGAGGACATCGCTGCGAAGGCTGACGAATACGCAAAACTGAAAGTCTACGATTTCAAGCGTCCCGACAAATTCAGCAAAGACCAGCTGCGCGCAATACAGATGATTCATGAGTCCTTTGCGCGTCAAATGACTACAGTACTTTCTACGTTAATCCGCTCTATAGTCTCGGCAGAAATCGCTTCTGTTGAACAGCTTGCATATGAAGAGTTTGTGAATTACATGGTACAGCCGACAGTTATCGGGCTGATTGAGATGCACCCGTTTGAAGGCTCAATGCTCATTGAGATTAACCCGGCGTTAGTCTTCACGATTATTGACCGTATGTTAGGCGGGCGAGGTACATTCTTGGGAACAGTGAGAGAATTAACCGACATTGAAAAGACTGTTATCGAGCGCGTAATCATGAGGATACTGGAATTGCTTGAAGACAGCTGGAGCACCGTTGTAGATGTGAGATTCAGATTCGAGTCGATGGAAAGCAATCCGTTTTTCGTTCAGATATGTTCACCGAGCGATATGGTTCTCGTTGTCATTATGAAGCTGAGAGTCTCAGACGTTGAAGGAATGGTGAGCTTATGTTTTCCGTACTTCCTGATTGAGCCGATAATGGACAGGCTATCGAGTCAGCAGTGGTTCGCGTCAACAAGCCACAAGGGAGATGACCAGGTCAAGCAGTGGCTGAACAACTCAATCATGAAAGTTAATATGCCTCTTGCAATGGAACTCGGCCATACCGTTTTGTCTCTTGCTGACGTTTACGCGCTTCAGCCCGGCGATGTCATAAAACTTGATGAGCTTAAAGACTCGCATATCGATGTGAGAGTCGGAAATCAGGTGCGCTTCAAGGCGAGACCCGGCACGCTTAACGGACATATGGCGGTCGAACTCACGAAAGTATTGACGAACGAAATACCCGAAATTGCATCGGCAAATGAAGAAGATAACGCATGAAAGGAGAAATGATTAATGCCTGATGATTTATTGAGTCCCGATGAGATTAACGCGCTTCTTTCAGGCGGGGGGGATTTCGGTGATGTCGATGAAATTTCGTCCTCAGATGCCGAACAGCTCGCGAAAGTAGCCGACACATTCGCAAATTCTGAAAACAGCGTAATCAATATGCTTGCGGGGAAAAATGTTACGACAAGCGTAGGAAATCCCGAAGTAATGACTCAAGATGATTTTCGCGGGAAATTCTCAGAGCTTCCGTTTCTTTTCTCGACAACTTTCGGCGGAATGGATGACAGGCCTCTTGCGCTTGTTGTTGACCAGAAGGGAGCATTAACCCTCGCAGACTTGATGATTGGCGGAGGCGGCGCGGAAGTTCCCGAACCCAGCGATCTATATTGGAACGCGGCGCAGGAAGGATTGAGTCAGGTAGTAGGCTCTGCGTTCACGAGTCTTGCGGGATTGATGGGCGGAAGAAGACTCATGCCCGAAAACACTACGTCAGCACTTGGCGAGGATGACTGGCGCGCATTGTCCCTTGAGCCTGCCGACAAAAAGATTTGGTGCAGCCCCGTTAATGTTGTGATTGACGGACTCACACCGTTTAACATCTGGACATGTTTGACGCTCGATAACGCTCTGGACATTGCCGGATTTATGCGTGATGCCGCTGAAGGGAAACCGCAGCCCCAGGCATCGAACAATAACCCTATGGGAGGCGGAAATATGAGCGGAGGAGCTAGACAGAACGCAGGCCCCGCAGTTGACGTAAGGCCGGCAGCGTTTCAGCCTTTGGGAGGAGGCACAAGCGGAGGCGCACCGAGTCCAATTGACTTAATCGCCGATATTCCTGTTCGTGTTACGGTTGAATTAGGCAAAGCAAGAAAGAGCGTCTCAGAAATTTTAGCCCTGACAGCAGGAGCGGTTGTTGAGCTTGACAAAATGGCCGGTGAACCTGTTGACATTCTCGTGAACGGGAAATTGATTGCTCACGGTGAAGTTGTTGTTATTGATGAAAATTTCGGAGTAAGAATCACTGACATAATTCCGGGAGGAGCAGCGCGGGCGGCCTCGTAAAATTTTAGGCTTAATTCGTGCTATAATGCAATCAAATTCCACAAAATATATTTACATTGAAGGAGCGTTTTTCAATGGGAAAGAAAGTTTTGATAGTCGATGACGCGGCATTCATGCGTATGATGCTGAAAGACATTCTCACAAAAAATGATTTCGAGGTTGTCGCAGAAGCTGAAAACGGGAAGGCAGGAGTCGCGGCGTTCCAGAAATACAAGCCCGACATCATTACAATGGATATAACAATGCCGGAAATGAATGGCATAGACGCAGTGAAAGCGATAAAAGCACTCGATCCAAGCGTGAAAGTCGTAATGGTCTCGGCAATGGGCCAGCAGCCTATGGTAATCGAAGCAATACAGGCGGGAGCAAATGATTTCATCGTAAAGCCCTTCCAGCCTGAAAGAGTCATTGAAGCAATAACGAAGGTGCTGTCATAGAAATACAGGGCGCAAGTCTCACAGCCTATTTAATCCGGGCTGTTGTCGCGTTAATTCTTATGTCGGCATTCGCGTTTGTCCTCGTAAAATTCACAAAGAAAAAAAATCTTAACGCAAAAGATTCACGCAACGTTGAAATAATTACGTCCCTGCGCTTGAGTGCCAGGGATATATTTTTAGTTGTGCGCTGCGGGCCTGATGTTATCGCGTTCACTGTCGGGCCTCACGGTTCAAGCCTCATGGGGAGATGGAGCTATGACGAATGGACTAAATCACAAGCTGAAACGGGCAGTTAGAATCCTCGCGCCCGTGATGATTCTGCTCGTCATGATTCTTCACGGCGTATCATCTGCTGCGATTCTCAATCCTCCGAGGCCGCCGGAACTTTCCGGGACAATCCCATTACCGTCAATCACATTAGGACTCGGACAGGCTGATTCACCCCGCGACGTTGCATTAACGCTTCAGGTTTTGGCGTTGATGACAGTGCTTAGTCTTGTGCCTGCGATTCTCTTAATGGTTACAAGCTTCACGCGGATAATTATTGTCGTCGGCTTCGTTCAGCGTGCAATAGGTCTTCAACAGTCGCCCCCTCAGCAGGTCATAGCGGGGCTGTCATTATTCCTCACAATGTTTACGATGTATCCTACGTGGACTCAGGTCTACGAGAACGGACTCAATCCATATTTGTCCGGCAACATCAACGCGTCTCAGGCGTGGGAGAGGTCTATAGAGCCTGTGAGAAATTTCATGTTCCGTTACACGCGTCAGGAAGAATTATCCCTCATAATCTCAATGGCAGGTGCTGAACGTCCCGCGAATCAGTCAGAAGTTCCGACAAGAATCTTGATTCCCGCGTTCATGCTGAGCGAAATGAAGACCGCCTTTCAGATGGGAGTCGTGATATATATTCCGTTCCTCGTTGTTGATATGGTTGTGTCAAGCGTATTGCTTGCTATGGGTATGATGATGCTTCCGCCTATGATGATTTCTCTGCCCTTCAAGCTGTTATTGTTTGTCATGGCCGACGGATGGAATCTCGTTGTGATGAGCGTGTTAAAGAGTTTCACAAACGTACCGTAAAGAGAGTGTGAGAAAATGAATGTTACAACATTAAGCCTTCCCGATATTATGACGGGGGCAATATGGACAATGATTAGCGTTACGCTTCCGATTCTGCTTGTGGCGATGGTGATCGGATTGTTCATCGGAATTTTGCAGACAGCTACATCAATTCAGGAGCAGACGTTGATATTTATCCCGAAAATTTTGGCCGTGTTCCTGTGCATCGTGCTTTTATCCCCGTGGATAGGCCAGCGAATGCTAGTAATGACCCGCGAAATTTTAGGCCAGCTCGAACGGTTCATAAACTGATTCACAAATGCGCGGGCTTGAATTACCTTCTCAACTATTAGCCGTATACTTGCTCCTTCACCTGCGTTATATCGGACTCGTATTCAGCTCGCCGATTTTCACATCAACAATGCCGCCGACTCCTTTCCGTTATCTTTTCGCCGTAATGCTCACGGTTTGTTCAGTCGGAATCATCAAGGCTGAAGATATACCCATGATATATTTTGACGAGGTTATATTCATCGCGGCCGTATTCATTCGTGAATTGCTGATAGGAGTCGCGCTCGGATTCATTTCTGCACTTCCACTTTTTGCGCTGAGAGTCGCGGGTGAACAGACTGGTACGACAATAGGCTTCTCAATGGCTCAGGTGATGGATCCTTCAACGCAGAGTGAAACATCAATTCTCGGACAGCTGAATTTCTTTGTCGCAATGTGGTTCTATTTCAAGTGGAACGGACATTTGATTATGATTCAGGCGTTAATCGAGACGTTGAAACTTGTACCCCCCGGCCAAATATCTTTATTCCCTTCCGGTGATTTGCAGCTAGGCTCATGGCTTCAGAGTCTTTTCACGCTCGCTTTGAGGATGGTTATTCCGTTTTACTGCGCGTTAGTTCTGTCTGACGTGGGACTCGGATTCTTGGCGCGAACTGTTCCGCAGATGAATATTTTTGTCGTAGGACTCCCGGTGAAAGTCATGCTCGGATTCATGGTGCTTGCTGCTGTAATCCCGCTGATGATGGACTTGATTCACGCAAACTTTGAACGCTGGGTAGAATTTGCGTTAAGCGTCATAAGATTATGGAGGCCCGTAAATGGCTGAAGAACGAACAGAGGAAGCGACTCCACACAAGCGCGAGAAAGTCCGCGAGGAAGGCCGCGTATGTGTCAGCAAAGACATTAACGCATCGGCGGCAATCATTACGGCACTGTTAGCGATTGCGTTGCTTGGCGCGTCAATATGGCGTGTTCTCACGGGAATGATTCGCTTCATGCTAATGGCAATTGGCGACAGGGCTATACTTCAAGACGGCTGGTTTTCGTGGGTATCATGGGAGGCAATGAAGGACTATTTTGCGGCGTGGCTTCCTTTGGGCGGACTCGTTGTTCTTTTTGCTACAAGCGCGGTGATTGCTCAAGTTGGATTCGCGTTTACTGGTGAGCCTTTTGTGCCGAAATTCGACAGGCTTAACCCTTTCACGGGAATGAAGAAAATTATCTCTATGCGCTCATGCGTCGAACTGCTGAAAGGTTTGCTGAAGTCCGCAATTTTCGCCGTGATGATCTACAACGCAATCAAGAATTATCTTCCTGTGTCGTCAAAAACAATGCAGATGCCTCTTGAATTGGGAAGCCGACAATTTTGGGATATGCTTTGGACTCTCGCAATGAGGCTCGCGCTTATGATGTTAGTGATGGCGTTTGCTGATTACGCTTATCAGAAATGGGAATTTGAGAACTCTATCAAGATGAGCAAGAAAGAAATCAAAGACGAGTACAAACAAATGGAAGGAGACCCGCAAATCAAGCAGAAAATCCGCCAGAAGCAAAGAGAAATGGCACGCAACAGAATGATGGCCGATGTCCCAAAAGCTGACGTAGTAATCACGAACCCGACTCATATCGCCGTAGCTATACAGTATGACCGCGGAGTCATGGGCGCGCCTCAGGTAATCGCAAAAGGAGCAGACTACACAGCGCAAAGAATCCGGGAGATCGCAAAGAATAATCTTGTGCCTATTGTCGAGAATAAACCGCTTGCATGGGCGTTGTATGAAAATGTAGAAATCGGCGAGGAGATTCCAGAAGACTTTTACAGGGGAGTCGCAGAGGTCTTAGCGTTCGTTTACAGGCTCAAGGGCAAAGCGTCATAAACTTTTCATACACAATACACACAAATACGTATCACAGACTGAGTATTAATGCGCTTTAGGGGGTGGGATTGAAGCTATAATGCTTTTATCTCTGAAATTATCACGGAAAAAGGAAGGATTTTTCATGAAGCGTTCAAAGGTAATTGCTGTACTTGTTGTGTGCGTTATGGTGATGGGAGTAATTCAGCCTGCATTCGCGTTTTCAGGCGGGAAGGTAGTAAAAGACACTGCGGAATATTTGCTTAAGGCAGAAAACATAAACGAGTCTGCTCGCGGTATGCGGGACGGCTTAGTGAAAACTGCTGCGAAAGAGACAATTAAGCACGCTGCAGATACGGCTATTGTAGGTTCTGCAACTTCAACGGCTGTAACGGTTGCCGGGTATGCCGGGATGACAGCTAAAACAGGTACAGCGATTGCTGCTCTTTCGGGCGCGGCGGCTACGAATGCGACTCTATGCGCGATTGGGACTCCTGTCGTTACGACTCTGGGGATTGCGGCGGCTCCTGCTGTCGTCGGCGGTGTTATTGTCGGTGCGGCGGCGGCGGGAGTCTGTTACGGCGTTCACTGCTTAATTGACTGGATATGGTGAAGCTGGTGTAAAATTGATATGTATTGTCCTGCATACAGAGTTTCATTCTCCGATGCAGGATTTTTTTACGCAAAAATTTCTGTCAGTTAAGCGCGTAAAATTTCCCTCTTTCTGATTTACGTTTTTTGTTATGATAAACATAACAAAATTATGAAGGGGGAAAATCTTTTGCACGCAATCGAAAAGATTCTCATGAAGAACAGCGGAAAATCATCAATCGAAACCGGCGAAATTGTTACGGCAAAAATAGATTTCGCAGAGATTAACGACTTGTACCTTCAGACCGTATACTCATTCTACGAGATGGGCGGCGTAAAAGTCTGGGACAATACGAGGTGCGCTTTCGTTTTCGACCATTACGCCCCCTGCCCCGACATAAAGAGCGCGGAAAATCACAAGGCCATGCGTGAATTTGCCGTCAAAAACAACCTCAAGTATCACTTTGACACAAACGCGGGAGTCTGCCATCAGGTTTTGGCGGAAGCGGGACTCATTTACCCCGGCATGATTGTTGTTGAGACTGACAGCCACACGACAACGCAGGGAGCATTCGGCGCAATGGGCACGGGCTGCGGAGCTACTGACATGGCTACGATTCTCATGACGGGCGAATTATGGTTCAGAGTCCCGGAAGTTATCGAGGTCAGGTTAGAGGGCGAGACTCAAAAGGGCGTTTACCCGAAAGATGTCGTGCTTGCTGTTTTGGGGAAAATCCGCGCTGACGGTGCAGTCTACAAGGCAATTGATTTCACAGGGAGCTACGTTGACGGACTCAATGTCGCCGGGAGAATGACAATCTGCAACATGGCCGTAGAAATGGGCGCGAAAACTGCCTACATGCAGCCGAATGATGATGTGATTGATTTCGTCAGCAAAAGAGCCGTAAGACCGTATGAAGTCCAGCACACAGATAAAGGCTACAAATACGCCGAGTCCTACGTCTTCAATGTCTCAGAATTAGAGCCTGAATTAGCATGTCCCAGCAGCGTCGAGAACGTTCACACATTGAGGAGCGTTGTTGCTGAAGGAGACGTGAAACTCAATCAGGGCTATATAGGCTCATGCACAGGCGGAAGAGTCGAGGATATAGAGATAGCCGCAAAGATTCTCAGAGGCAAACACATTCCCGAATACACGAGGCTTGTTGTGATTCCGGCATCACGTGAAGTAATGCTTGAGTGCATAGCAAGAGGATACATCACGGACTTGATGAACGCGGGCGCAACGATTTCGACTCCGGGCTGCGGCGCGTGTCTCGGAGCGCATGAAGGGATATTAGCCCCCGGTGAAGTCTGCATTACCAGCACAAACAGGAATTTTCCCGGCCGTATGGGATCAACAGAAGCGTTAATGTATCTTGCGAGTCCTGCAACTGTTGCCGCAAGCATTCTCAACGGGAAAATCACAGACCCGCGCGAATATCTCGACTAAAGGAGGCTTCATCATGCAGAAAGTTTTGACGGGAAAATGTATCGTAATCGGCGACAATATTGACACGGATCAGATTTACCCCGGGCGTTTCCTCGCAATCACTAACCCGAAAGAGATCGGCTCTCACTGTCTTTGCGGAGTGAATGAGGACATTGCCGCGAATTTCCCGGCGGGGGGATTCGTTGTCGCGGGGCGTAATTTCGGGTGCGGTTCGTCGAGGGAACATGCTCCTATTGCGCTGCTCAATATGGGAGCGTGCGCGGTGCTTGCTGACTCGTTCGCGAGAATCTTTTTCCGCAATGCCGTGAATTTGGGATTACTGCCGATTGTCTGCAAGGGTATCAATCAGCACGTGAAAGAAGGCGAGACTCTTACGCTTGACATTGAAGCCGGAACAGTGAAGAATGATGAGACGGGAGAAATCTTCCAGTGCGAAAAGTTAGGGGATCAAGCCATGAAGATTCTTGAGGCCGGGGGAATAAAGCCGTTAATGCGGGCGAAATTTGCCGGGAAATAATGAATTAGTGTGTACAGCCTGTGAGTCTTGTAAAATGATTCACTGGCTGTTATGCTAAAATATAAACAAAAGGGGCAGTGTTGAAACATATGTTTGAAATGCGTATAAACAGAAAAAATTTTATGATATGTATGTGCATATTTGTGGTGCTGTTTATATGCACGTTATTTCATGAAATACCTTTCTTTTCGTATGTTTCACTTGCTGCATTCGTTCTTTTCCTGTACACGATGTTCACAAGAATGACTCATTTTATGGTGACGTATTTCGTTTTTGTGTTTCTGTCCTCTGGCCTGATTGTAGGTTGTGCCTTATGCGAGTTTAGAGATGCTTATTTGCCGGAATTTGGAGCTTGGGGACATTTTGTAGGTTCTCTGCCTTTATTAATTCTGTTGTATGTATTATTATTTCTTGCAATCGCGTTCTTTGACGGAATAAATGAAAATCGATTAAAAAATACCCAAAACACTGTAATACAAAAGAACCATTACCCTGCTGTGTGTCACTATGTCTCCGTGCTGTGTTCAATGATAATGCTTTTTCTCTTCTTAAGGATCATAAGAAATCCTGCGTTTTTAATGGGTTATAGCCGCGGGGAATATGCAGAACAATTCGGCAACCGTTCCGGGATATTCGGCAGCCTTGATAAGAGCATGTATATCTTTCTTGCTTTTGCGCTTCTGGACTATATGAACGGATATAAACGTACGGGGAAAATAGGTATTGCATCGTATTTCCTTTATTATTTATGGAGCGGACATAAATTCGGTACTTTTTTTAATTTTGCGGTCATTTTTATATTCGTCTTCCATGATCGATTGCTTGAGATTGAAAAAAAACGATTGACTAAGTTTATTCGTACTGCTTTCGTTGCTATTTTTCTACTTTTAGGTTTAACATCCTTATTAGCAGTTAATATGTCCAGTAAAGCTATAAATTGGGGTACTATGCTCGATTTCTTACTTATGAGGATATCCTCGCAAGGAGGAATCTGGTATAAAACATTTGAGATAACAGATCAAACTCACTTGAATGAAATAGATGATGAGATTCAAGGAATGATAGAACGTCCTGCTCACCCTGAGAATTATATAAAGTATGGAATGTATAAGATGATGTGTTTGTGTGTCGAGCACAAAAACAAAGTAAAGTTCATAAATAAAGCTATTGAGACTGGTTATGTATTTACTGAAGCAGCCTGTGCAAGTTCATATTACTATTTAGGGACTGCCGGAGGAATTATTTTCATCATTTTCCATGCCTTTGCCATTTCTTTAACTTTTAATTTATTATTCGCATCATTAAGACGGAATAAAGTTGTTAGAATAATTCTTTTGCTAAGAATGTACAATATTCTGAGATTTTCTCTTTTTTCACTCGAATACGTTAGTGCATACTTTAATTTATTGTCAATTATCGGATATGCGATTATTATAGTTGGCTTTTGGCAGGATCACGCGGCAAACAGAAAATCATTTCAACATGCTGAAGCCTATAGAAATTCTTTAGCGTAAAAGTCATGTCGGCTTTGTTCTCTGAAATTTCATAAACATAATAAATCTCTGGTTTATCATAAACTGTGCAATGATGGATCCGGCATTACGTCATTCATTCTGACTCCACGCTCCCACGAATTTGCGCCCGCCATCGCTATCATCACCGCATTGTCCGTACAGCGTCCCTTAGCCGGAAGCCACGTGCGGAATCTCTCATCACTTCTCAGAGCCTCACGCAATGCACCATTCGCAGACACTCCGCCGGAAGCCGACACTTTGCGAATGCCCGTAATCTTCACAGCGAGATTCACTTTTGCCATGAGAGACTCTGTTACTGCACGCTGAAATGACGCGCAAAGATCATTCACCGGGATATTACCGCCGTCAAATTTCTTCACCTGCCACAATAACGCCGTCTTCAACCCGCTGAAGCTGAACTCTATTTTGTCCGTGTTCTTCAACGGAATCGGGAAATCGAACGCGTTAGGATTACCCGTTTTCGCGAGCCTCTCTATCTCAGGGCCTCCCGGGTATTTCAGGCCGAGAATCCTCGCTGCTTTGTCGTATGCTTCCCCGGCAGCGTCATCACGAGTCTGGCCGAGAAGCTCATACTTCCCGAAATCATGAACGCAAATTATCTCCGTGTGTCCTCCTGAAACTATCAGCGACAAAAACGGAGGCTCTAAATCTTCAGCGTCAACAAGAGGCGCGAACAAATGCCCCTCAAGGTGATTCACTCCGATTAAAGGGACATTCCACGCCTGAGACAACGCCCGTGCGGTCATTACTCCGACAATCAGCGAACCCATCAAGCCAGGCCCGCGAGTTACCGCTATAAGGTCTAAATCATGGCCGGATATATCGCACTCTCTCAACGCCGCGTCAACCAACGGCAGAAGATTCTCAAGATGTTTACGGGCTGCAAATTCGGGTATCACTCCGCCGAATCGCGAATGATCTTTTATCTGGCTCGACAGAAATTCACAGAGTACTTCACGATCGTTGCGGATTACTGCGACTCCCGTGTCATCACAGCTTGTTTCTATTCCTAGTGTCAGCATGTCTACATGTATGAGTTATCCTGCACAAATTCAGGCCATGAATGGTCAACAAAATCATCATACGCGTCAAAAAGCGGCGGTGTCATAATTTCATCGTTGAAGATATACTGCTCGAATCCGTTTAACGCCAATTCACCAAACCACAATTTAGAGTCGCATTCTCTGTTGTGTTTGAACGCTAACATCTCTCAATCACCTTCCCTAATGTCGCAACAGCATGGCACGTTATGCACAATCCGCGCCCGGAGTCGTCAAGATTCTCTGCTGACTTGAATTTTATGTTTACAGGGAAAAATTCAGACAAGTTACGCATAATTTCTTCACGGTATTTGTTGAGACGTGGAACTTGAGCCGTGATTACCGCGTCAACAAATTCTACGCTCCATCCTTCAGCCGCAACAAGCCTCATAACTTCACGCAGCAAATTCACACTGTCAGCACCCCGGAATCTCTCATCACTCGCCGGAAAAATATTGCCGATGTCAGGAAGACCCGCGCCCCCTAAAATCGCGTCCATTATTGCGTGTGTGAGTACATCAGCGTCAGAATGTCCCAGCAAACCCAGCGGAGAGTCTATTCTCACGCCTCCGAGTATCAATTTTCTGTCAGGTACGAGCCTGTGAATATCCCAGCCGAGGCCCGTCCGTATGATTTTCTGTTCGCTTAATGCGCGCGCTATCGTCATGTCGTCTTTCACCGTCGCTTTGAAGTTAAGCCTCTCGCCGTCAACATATCTCAATTCATGGCCGGATTTGAGCCACGATTCAGCCTCGTCTTTTGCTGACGGGGAATCTTTCACAGCCTCAATCAGTTTCAGCCGGGGAAAAACTTGCGGAGTCTGCGTGATGAATAACCCTTCACGGTCAACTGATGAGATTTTCCCCTCGTCATCAATCCTCTTCAGGGCATCGCTTACGGGCAATAGGGGAATGACTCCGGCATCATCATTCACAGAGTCAATCAACCGCCGGAACAATTCAGGACTCGCAAAAGGTCTCGCGGCATCATGCACCATGACATAATCACACGCGGCCATGTTCAGACCGTTCAAGACTGATTCAGCGCGTTCATTTCCTCCGTGAACAATTCGCAGGGGAATATTGTTGTTCCATTGAGGAGTCAGAGTCTCACCTTTCGGAATCACAAGTACGATTTCACGTATTGAGTCAGAAAGTTTTGCGGCATTTTCCGCGCTCCATCGCCATAATTCACGGTCTCCGAGAGTCATGAACTGCTTTTTTCCGCCGAATCTTGTTCCTTTTCCGCCTGCTGCTATGATGAATGAAAACTCCTTCAAATTTTCCGCCTTCCTTCAAGTGCTGTGTGAAGAGTCATCCTGTCAGCAAACTCAATGCTTCCTCCCAAAGGCAGACCGTAAGCAAGCCTCGTAATATTCTTGACACCGAGTCCCTTCAGAATGTCAATCAGCGTGTAATACATCATATCTCCCTCAATTCGCGGCGATGAAGCTATGATTACTTCCGACGGCTTGAGACTGCGTATATGTTTTGCGAGGAAATCGGCTGACTCGTCTGTGAGTTCTCCCGAAATCCTTCCGCCTAAAACGTGATAGAGTCCGTTGTAGATTCCTGACTGTTCAAACGCTGAGAGAGACTCTAAATCGTCAACAACGCACAATATATCCCGGTCGCGCAAAGGGTCTGTGCAAATTCTGCACGGGTCTTTCTCCGAGACATTTCCGCACTGCGAACAGGTTACGAGATTCTTCTTGAGACTGGAAATCAGCCCGCCGATTCGCTGTAATTCTTTGTCGTCCTGCTTCAGAAGGTAGAATGCTATACGCCGTGCGCTTTTAGGGCCTAACGAGGGAAATTTTTTCAGGGCGTTTATGAGGCTGTCAAGTGATTCCATTGCGTGAGAATTAGAGTCCCATTCCCATAGCACCGAGCGCGCTTGTTATTCCGCCCATTTTCTCGCTCATTAATTCACGGCTCTTTTTGAGTCCTTCATTCACTGCTGAGATTATGAGGTCTTCAAGCATTTCTTTGTCGTCAGGATTTATGACTTCCGGGTCAATCTTCACGGCTTTCATGTCGCCCTGCCCGGTGAAAACTGCCGTAACCATTCCGCCCCCGACGCTTGCCTCTACAGTTTCGTTCGCTAAATTCTCCTGTATCTGCATCATCTGGGACTGCATTTGTCTGGCCTGCTTCATTATGTTGTTGAGCTTCATTCATAACTCTCCTTGTTGTGTTGGGATTTTTCCGCGTCAATTCTATCACGTGTATAATAGGCCGAAAATGTGAAGGAGCAAAAATTTTCATCATGCTGGAAATCTTCAAGTCAATCACCGCAGGAGGAACTGTATTCAATTCGCTCGCTGTAATTTTAGGAAGCTCAATCGGAATCATTGCCGGAAAATTCATTCCCGAAAAAACAAATGATACTATCTTCAACTGTTTGGGACTCTTCACGATATATGTCGGTGTAAATATGACTCTGAAGACTCAGCACTCAATCGCCGTATTACTGAGTCTAGTGCTTGGTACATTAACTGGAGAAATTTTAGGGATTGAGACAAAGCTGAACTCATTGGGCGATACGCTGAAAGCAAAAATTCACACGTCAAACGCAAAATTTACGGAAGGATTTGTGAGCGCGACTCTGTTGTTCTGCGTCGGATCGATGGCGATAATCGGATCAATTGAGGACGGCTTGAGGCATAACCCGGAGATTCTCATGACGAAAGGAATAATGGACTGCATAGCGGGATCAATGCTTGCGGGGGCGTACGGAGTCGGCGTAATGTTCTCGGTTGTTCCGATGTTCATATATCAGGGAGCAATAACGCTCGGAGCTTCATGGGCTGAAAGCGTCATAACGGAGTCAATGTACGCGAATATTTCGGGGCTTGGCGGATTGATGATTATGGCAATAGGACTCAACATGATGAAAGTTACGCGGCTGAAATTGGGCGATATGCTTCCGGGGTTGATTTATGTTGTGTTCCTCACGATGATTTTTGCGTGATATAATTCAGAAAATTTCCCAAAGAAAGGACGACTAACAAATTGAGCTTCAGGAATAATATTCCTTACGGCTTACGGCAGTTATGCTCATTAATCAGTTCAAATAATTCCTGTTCACACAATCAGACAATAAATTTTCCCTGCGTTATTTCGCTGCGTAAGGGGGAATGTTAATTGCGTGTTGTAGGAATAATTCCTGCGCGCTATGGTTCAACGAGGCTTCCGGGAAAACCGCTTAGGCTTATTCTTGGCCGGCCTATGCTCCAATGGGTTTATGAACGCACACGTTCGGTTAAGAAACTCGATGTGATATATACTGCTACCGATGATGAAAGGATAAAGGCTGTATGTGATGAGCTGAATATCCCCGTTATAATGACTTCAGACAAGCACAGGACAGCCGCAAACCGCCTTGCAGAAGCTGCTAAGACAATAAGTGCTGATTTCTACGTGCAGATTAACGGAGACGAGCCGTTGATAGAACCACGCGCAATTGAGGCCGCAATACCTGACTATATACCGCAGGATAAAGAGTTCGGAACGAATGTTATAACTGAAATGACAGATCCTGTACAGGTTATAGATACTTCAAACATAAAGATGGTTTTTGACTGCGGCATGAATGCTCTTTACATGTCCCGTGCCCCGGTTCCTTATCCGTTCAAGTCTCTTAACTTCAAATACTATAAGCATGTCGGCATAATCGGCTATAACAAAAAAATGCTGGATTTCTACGCTGACTCCCAGCCCGGCCGCTTTGAGCTTATCGAGGGAATTGACACGCTGAGATTCATTGACTACGGGAAACAATTGAAACTCTCAATAGTTGAAAACTGCAGATGCCTGTCAGTTGATACTGAGAAAGATTTAGAGATAATAACGCAAATAATGAAAGAGGAAAATAATGTACATTAAAGATTTGAAGCTCCTCGACTGCACACTCAGGGACGGAGGCTACATTAACGACTGGAAATGGGGACGGAATACAGCAGGCAACATAATTCGCTCACTGGTGAAAGCAAAAATCGACATTGTAGAAGCGGGCTTCCTCCGCAATACTGAAGGCTATAATCCTGATATTACAGTCTGCAATACCATTGAGGAACTCAACAGCCTTGTACCTGCTTATACCGGGCATACTATGTTTTCTGCAATGGCCATGAGAAGCAACTACGACATAAGCAAGCTGACACCTTACAGCGGAAATGGTATCGAAATGATACGCATTACAGCTCATGATTACGATATTGCAGAAGGCTTTGTATTTGCGCGTGAAGTAAAGGAAAGAGGCTACAAACTCAGTATTAACCCAATAAACATAATGGGATATTCAGACCGTGAAATCTTATGGATAATCGACCAGACAAACAGCATACAGCCTTATCAGTTTTCAGTTGTCGATACTTTCGGGAGCATGAAGCGGAAAGATCTCCTGCGTATTGTCTCGGCTGTTGATCATAATCTTGACCCGAATATACGTCTGGCTCTTCACTTGCACGAAAATATGTCGCTCAGTTATTCCCTTGCTCAGGACTTCATAGAGTTTCACCTTAACCGCCCTATTACCATAGATGCCAGCCTTATGGGTATTGGACGGACTCCCGGTAATCTTCCCGTTGAACTTATTGCTGACTACCTGAATGACAATGAGGGGAAATCATACGATATTGATTACATGATGGATGCCATAGATGATTACATCACTCCCATGAGAGGCCAAGCAAACTGGGGTTACTCGCCTTCATATTTTCTTTCAGCCCGTTTCAACCTTCACAGGAATTACGCCGAATACTACCTTAAAAAGGGAGACCTGACTCACAGGGACATCAATCACATTCTTGCGGGTTTCGACCGCTCAAAATGCACAGCCTTTGACTCTGAGTATGCTGACATGCTTTATGAGCAGTACAAGAACAACAGCATTGACGACACGCAGAGCCGCGAAAGCCTGAAACGTGAGCTTCACGGAAAAGATATTCTGCTTATTGCCCCCGGCGCGAGCATAACGGATCATGAGGACGAAATAAGGCAGTACATAGAGCTTCACAGGCCGGTGGTAATATCCGTTAATTTTGTTACGGACAAATTCCGCGCTGACTATTCATTTTTCGGAAACAACAGGCGTTTTGACTATAATGACAGCTTCCCGGGAAAAGTCATAGCCACGTCAAATTTGCCTGAGCGGAAAGTCGATTACAGGATTGACTACAACAGCCTGACAGGGGATTTCAGTTACAGCTCAAGCAGTGTGATTATGGCATTGAAACTTTTGCGTGATATGGGCGTAAATAGTATCGCTGTTGCTGGTGCTGACGGCTATAAAGAAGGTGTAAAAAGCTATTATGACAGCAGCATGAGGCGTTATTCCGGGGAAGACAGCAAAATTAACGCTGCATTCGTGAAAGCTGTGAAAAGTCTCGGAATCAATATAGAGTTTATTACGCCGTCAATTTACGCGGAAATGCTGTAGCAAGAGCAGCAGACAGGAGAACATTTGCCCCGCGTATTATGCTCTCCTGTCTCAATCACAAACGCTTAAATCCCTGCTGCTTTCCTGAGAGTTTCTGCCCTGTCGGTTTTCTCCCACCCCGGCAAATTCTGCAGATCGATTCTACCCATATGACCATAAGCCGCCAACTCTTTATACTGAGGCTTCCTCAAATCTAAATCCCGGATAATCGCTGCCGGCCTGAAGTCAAAGTATTCACGGAGCAGCGCAGAAATTTTTTCCTCGCTGATTTTCCCCGTTCCGAATGTGTTTACGTTGAGTGATACGGGCTCTGCGACTCCGATTGCGTACGCGACCTGAATCTGGCACTCGTCAGCAAGTCCCGCCGCAACAATATTTTTCGCCGCGTAGCGTGTCATATATGCGCCGCTTCTGTCAACCTTCGTAGGATCTTTCCCGCTGAAAGCTCCGCCGCCGTGAGGAACCCATCCGCCGTAAGTGTCAACGATAATCTTACGCCCCGTTAAGCCTGAGTCAGCAGCAGGGCCACCCTTCACGAAACGCCCCGTAGGATTCACGAATATGCGCGTGTTTTTGTCGATGAGATTCGCGGGGACTATCGGCTCAATCACACGAGAAATCATATCAGCTCGAATCATTTCGAGGCTCGCTGAAGGGTCATGCTGAGTCGATACTACTATCGTGTCTGCGTGTACTGCCTTTCTGTTCTCGTAACGCAATGAGACCTGAGTTTTTCCGTCCGGCCTGAGATACGGCAATGTTCCGTCCTTGCGTATTTTTGCGAGCTGGCGTGCTAATGCGTGCGACAAAGCGATGGGCATCGGCATAAATTCTTCTGTCTCATTCGTAGCATATCCGAACATCATACCCTGATCCCCTGCTCCGATTTTCGCAACGTCCTCTTCTCCTGCTCCTGAGCCGCGAACCTCTATTGCGTCATCGACTCCCTGCGCAATGTCCCCGGACTGTTCATCGAGTGCCACAAACACAGCGCATGAATTTCCGTCAAAACCGTAATCCGCGTTCGTGTAGCCGATTCCGTTTATCGTCTCTCGCGCAATTTTCTGTATGTCAACATGTGCCTTTGTCGTAATCTCGCCTGCAATCACAGCGAATCCCGTTGACACTAACGTTTCACACGCAACACGCCCCATCGGATCTTCAGCTAAAATTGCGTCAAGAACTGAGTCCGAAATCTGATCCGCTACTTTGTCGGGGTGTCCTTCTGTTACTGACTCTGATGAAAATATGAATGTATCTGCCATCTTACAGCCTCCTTGTTATGTATAAGCACAAAAAAATGTACCCTCCTGAACAATTCAAGAGAGTACACGCAAATTTTCTTCTGTCGTTCTCTCTCTCATCATCCAGCTTTGACTTGCTGCCGATATTGGCACCTGATTCAAACAGGTTGCCGGGCTTCACAGGGTCGGTCCCTCCGCCTCTCTCGATAAGAGTTATATTTTCTTACGGTTTATATTTTACTTTGAGTACAACTCGACCGCAAGTATTTCTGTTACATCAATGGGCAGTTCCTCGCGCAAGGGTTCACGGATTAATTTTGCGCTGAACTGTGCTTTGTCCTTCTCAAGGTAGGGTACGCTGAACGACACAAGCCCGTTGAAGTTTGACTCAACAAGAGGATTCGTGCGTGTTTTCTCCTTGAGGCTGATTACGTCATTGACCTTCACGCCGTATGACGGAATGTCTACTTTTGAGCCGTTCACGAGAATATGCCCGTGAGTAACGAGCTGCCTTGCCTGACGGATTGAGCGTGCGAATCCAGTGCGGTAAACGAGATTGTCGAGCCTGCACTCTAACGCCTTGAGCAACGCAACACCAGTCATCTCATCGCTCTTGCTGGCCTCGTTGAAATATCTTGCGAACTGACGCTCTAATATTCCGTAATATGCTTTGATCTTCTGTTTCTCCAAAAGCTGAAGGCCGTACTGTGATACCTTCTGCCCTGTTCTTGCCGCGCTTGCTGAAGCGTTTTTCTTTGTGTCAGCCCTCTTTAACGCTTTGGGATGGCCGCAGACATTAACGCCAAGATGACGGCATAATTTGAATCTGGGTTCTCTTCTTGTTGCCATTGAAAGTTTCTGCACTCCCTGTAATTATAATATTGGATATTAGCTGACTGAGTTTAACACCCGCAACGTGAAAAGTAAAGTTAATCACATCAATGTACATTCGTAATTATTCTCGTTAATTCACAGGTTCTGAGCCTCCCTATAGTGGGTTCTTAAGAAGTTTGATTTTAAGTCTCCACCTGCGTAAACAGGCATTCTTATTCTTAAAGGCGTGGCCAGTCCGCCCCTACCGTATAGCCCTGTTAAGGACACAACGCTACTTTGTTTACTTCATGCACCTTTTCTCATAGAACCCGTCATAGTTCACATTTGTGCTACGCTGCGGCGAGAGGTAAGTGTTTCCCCGTATTGCTTTTGATAGTGCTGCTACATTTTTGGTAACGCGGAATAACTAACTGCAAAATTATTATACTACACAGCTAAAGCTAGGCATATTACACCACTTTTTGATAATTGTTAATTGAGTTTAACACTCGCACAGTGAAAAGTAAAGTTGCTCCAATCATGACACATTCATAATTATTCTCATGAAATTACAAGTTATAATAGCTTCATATTTTCATGACGGAGGAAACTTGCCTTGTCTCTCAGAAAAGGATTAATCATCTTCATACTGTTAGCATTCGGCGTGAGCGCGTTCATAATTTTCCGCAGCGTTGATGAAGAAACTGTGCGTTCGCTCCTTAATGCCGACAAGATGAAACTGCTTCTTGCTCTCTTTGTTGTTTTTGCGGCGTGGGTCTGTGATGCCGGAAGATTCTGCGCGTTATCGTCAGCGGCTCATGAACACGTCCCCTTCTCGCTGGGAATCGTTTTGACGTGGCTCAATTATTTCGGGAGTGCTGTAACTCCTATGCAGTCAGGCGGAGGGCCTTTTCAGGTTTATGCGCTCTACAAGAAGGGTATACCTGTCGGAAAAGGAATCGCCATCACGTTAATGCGTACTATGCTGACGGTGTTGATACTCACAATTTCAGTGCCTTCCGCGTTGATGCTTGACCCGGAAATTTTAGAGGGCAGCCCGTTCCTTAAAGGACTCGTGTTTTACGTTTTTGTTGTGATTCTTGCGACTTGGGCATTCATTGCGTTCACGATTATACGCCCTGACCTCGTAAAGAAACTGAGTCATATTATCGTGTTATGGTTCAAGCGATTCGGATTCATGCGTTCGACTCGGCGTGCGATAAAGATTGTTCGGTGGCTCGACAAAGAGATCGACAACTACATCATGAACTTCAAGCTCGCATTCAACACGGGAAAAATCTGGGTGTTAATCGCTGTGATACTTTCTGTGCTTCATCTTGCGGCGTTGTTTACGGTTCTTCCTGTCTTGATGTCAGCAGTGGGACTCCCGTTCAAATACTCTCAGACTCTCGCGGTTCAGGCTGTCTTCATGTTCATACTGTACTTCATTCCGACACCGGGCGCGAGCGGAGTCGCTGAGGGGGGCGGCGCATTGCTGTATTCTATCCTGATGCCTGCAAACATGGCCGGAATCATGTCGGTGATTTGTCGCTTCTTCACGGACTATATATCTATCTTCATGGGCGTTGTAGTTGTGATTCGTATGCTTGGCTGGGGAGTAACTGAGAATTTGCACAAAGGAGCGTCGGTTGAGGATGCGTGAATTTGTCTTCAGAATGCGCGGGGGAATATGGACTCTCTTGTTCCTCGCGATTCTCTTCATGGTGCGTAAATCATCATGGGAAATTATTTCCGTCTCACTCGTAATTATTGCGCTGGGTCAAGTCTGGCGTTGCTGGTCTGCGGGCGTTATCGGCTTATATCGCGGCGAGAACGTGAAGGCGTTGAAACTTGCGACAAAAGGCCCGTATTCATTGATGCGCAACCCGTTATATTTCGGGAATTTCATTATCGGACTCGGATGGAGCCTCATTGCGGGAAAATTTGCGGTGATAATTTTCGTGATTAGTTTCATCGTTTTGTACGTGCTTGTGATTATCCCTCACGAGGAAGAATTTTTGCGGACGAAATTCGGCCATGAGTATGAAGAATATTGTGCGGGAGTCAAAATGTTCTGGCCCGTGAAAATTGATATTGACGCAATCACAGCCCCGGTTGACTGGGAAATCATCAGGAAGAGCGAAATTCACACAATAATATCAACGATAACCGGGACTGCAATAATCATCGCCGTATCACTATGCTATACTTAATCCCCGATTTGACGGCACATAAAAGGAGGCTGATATTCAATGTGCGCGGAAAAAAAGAGGAAACCAGAATCAGAAAGCCCATCCGAAATAATGATGAGCGATTTTCTTTCGGCCATGTCAGAAAGCGAATACCCGCAGTATATTCTTGACGCAATATCACGAGTCCAGGAATGGATGAAGGACGTAACAGAAGATGACGATGACTCTGACGATGATATATTCTCGGCTATATTCGGCGAAAATTACGATGAAGGCAATACAGGAGTCGAGGCATTAATCGAACGCCTTGACGACATAGGAGAATACGCAGACATAATCCCAAATTCCAGAACGCCGGAGGGAAAATCTGACGCGCTGATAATCAGCATAACCCCGCCGGAATATGAGAGCGGCTTAAGATCTGCTATCGATTATGCGGCAGTCTTCAACCGCAGCACCTGCAAAAGAGTCTGGATAATCAGC
Source organism: uncultured Fretibacterium sp. (assembly GCA_946183145.1). GTDB lineage: Bacteria > Synergistota > Synergistia > Synergistales > Aminobacteriaceae > JAFUXM01. The sequence continues at coordinate 66,877 of CAMGZM010000004.1, forward strand.
GACACATTTATACTTGATGACGTGATGAAATTCTCGCCTCACGTTGACGCATTATCAGAGCAGGGAATAACAATGAGATATATACTCGTAACGCCGTGGGGATGGGTTGAGCTTCCTTTGAGCGGAAATACAGCGTCAAAGCACGCATTCTTGTGGAGGAATGACAATGCGCCCGGAGAGAAGACTATACGCCGGAAAAAAGAACTATGACGGCTGAGTGAACCGGGTTCGTATTCTGAGGCTCAGGATAAAATTCATGCTGGTATATGACTATGAGAAATGGGCCGGGCTTGGAGCTTGGCATAACGGGTCGGGGCTTCTGTGGTAGAAATATAACCCTGTGCCCAAAAAGTAAAATGGCTGACAGAAAAATCCCCTCTGTGAAATTTGCAGGGGGGGATTCGTTTTGTGAATTATTCCGCGTAAAAGACTCTCCCGGGTTTTCTCGGTGCTGCTTTTGGCGTTTCACCGTCAATGAATCCTAAAGCGCAGTGGCCGACACCGATATATTTCCCGGTGATGCCTAAATCCACAAGAAGTTTCCTGTAGTCATCCGTCAAAAATTCCTCGTATGCCCTATTGACCCATATGCTTCCGAGTCCTAACGAATGAGCCGCGAGCATCATATTTCCGAGAACAAGACTCCCGTCCCGAACGTTGTTGAAGTTGTCCTCAGGCGCAAGAACGATAAGAATCACGGGCGCGCCGTAAAACGGGTCAAAACTTTCGTCCCATCCGCCTATTTTGCAGTTGTCGTGTGAAATTTTGTCGCGTAATTCCTTGTTCGTTACGGCTATGATGATCGGCGATTGAGTCCCTTTTCCGCTGGCTGCGTAGAGTCCCGCCTCGATTACCGCGTCAATGTCTTTGCGTCCGGGCATGTCTGGCTTGAATTTCCGTATGCTTCTGCGTTCCTTTATGGCTTTCAGTACTTCATTCATGAAAAATCACTCCTTGTGTGCAATAATAACCCAATCCGCGAGAATGAACAAAGGAGGATTTACGGCGATGAAATTCAAGATGATTCATGAGAATTACAACGTGCAGGATTTGACCCGCTCGCTTGACTTCTACAAAAAGGCACTCGGTCTCACTGAGAAAAGACGCAAGACAAACCCGGAAGGCTCGTACATAATCGTATACATCGGCAATGATGAGTCAGATTTCGAGCTTGAGTTGACGTGGCTCAAAGATCACCCGCAGAAATACGACATCGGCGAGGAGGAATTTCACCTTGCATTCAGAACAGATGATTTTGACGCGGCGCACAAACTTCACAGCGAAATGGGCTGCATATGCTTTGAGAATCACGACATGGGTATTTACTTCATACAAGACCCCGACGGCTATTGGCTTGAAGTATTGCCGTAAGAGATTCGAGTCTGAGTCCCTCCGTCAGTAAAAGCGGGGGGATTTTTTTGCGTCCACATAACGAAAAACCCCTCCGACGGATTAACCAGAGGGATTATTGTTATCTAATGGTGCGGAGGGGGAGAATCGAACTCCCACAGCACTTAATTGGCCACAAGATCCTTAGTCTTGCGCGTCTACCAATTCCGCCACCCCCGCACTGAAAGGGTGAGGCATGACAAGGAGAAATTATACTATCTTTTTCCCCTGTGTCAAATTTTTCTGATATTATTACGCTGCCCCGAAAAAATTTCTACAACTGGAGGAATCATTATGACAAAAATATTTGCCACGCTGGTTATTTCTCTTCTCGTTTCATCATGTGCTTTTGCAGAAGGTCTTGAAGTCTTGACGCTTGTCGAAACTCAGGGACAAAGTGATACAGGTCTTCTCGTCAATGCTTCGGACTCTCTGAAGGCTGAATACTTCCCTGACGGAAAAATGCCGAGTCAGATTCTCGCGTTCTGGGTAAAAGTCAGCGACAATGGGATTCTATTTGACACGGGATTACGTGCGGGCAATATCCCGGCGGAGCTTTCGACAAAAGGAATCGACACCGAAAACGTAAAGACGATTCTTCTTACGCACCTTCACCCGGATCATTTCGGCGGACTCGTTAATGCTGAGGGTAAAGCAACATTCCCGAATGCAGAAGTGTACGTGTCAAAGCCTGAGTATGATTATTGGGTCAACGAGCTGAAGAATGACGGAGTAATTTCCGCGCTGAAACTCTACAAGGTGAATCAATTTGCGTTCGGTGATGAAGTTGTTGCGGGAGTCAGGGCTATTGACACATCAGGACATACGCCCGGCCATGTCTCATATCTCGCTGAGTCCGGCGGCAAAAAGATTCTCATTGCAGGGGACATTATGCACTTCCAGATTATTCAGCTCCCTCATCCTGAAGTAGCGGTGAAATATGACGTTGATCCCGTGAAGGCTGTGCAGTCAAGAAAATTCCTGTTCGATTATGCCGCGTGGAAAAATATTCCCGTTGCAGGTATGCACATAATGATTCCTGGAATTATCAGCGTAACGAAATCGGGAGAAAGCTACGTGAAGCAGTAAGGAGGAAAAATTCTCATGAACAAAAAATTAACGGTGTTCACAGTTTTTGCGGCAATGATTCTCTCATGCACATTTGCTTTTGCAGACACGTTTGAAGAGATCATGAAGAGGGCTGAAGCCGGAGACGCTAAAGCACAGCTTGATATAGCGGTTGCGTACTTTCAGGGCGATTATGTGAAAGAGAATCACGAAGAGGGCGCAAAATGGATGCTCAAAGCCGCAGAGAACGGACTCGCAAAGGCTCAATTCGGCGCGGGACTCATGTACGATAACGGCGAGGGAGTAAAGCAGAGTCACGAAGAGGCCGCGAAATGGTATCTCAAAGCAGCACAGCAGGGTTACGCAGAAGCACAGTGCAACATAGGAGTCTGCTACACATTAGGGCGCGGAGTCGAACAGAATCTTGATGAGGGATTCAAATGGCTCAAGAAAGCAGAAGCGCAGGGAGCCCCGAACGCAAAGAAAGTACTTGAGAAAGAGTTTGAGATTCTCCGCCACAACGCACGAAACGGAGATAAAGACGCTCAGGAAGCATTGACACATTTCGGCGAAAAATGGTAGCCTCAAAGCAACAAACCAGCAATCCCCCTGTATGTCTCACACACATATGGGGGGATAATTTTATCTGAAGGAGGAATCATCATGAAGTTCACCAAAATGCACGGCTGCGGAAATGATTATGTCTACGTAAACTGCTTCGAGGAAAAAGTCAATGACCCTGTGAATCTCTCAATCAAAATTTCAGACAGGCACAAAGGAATCGGCGCGGACGGATTAATTCTCATTCTCCCGACTCCTAATGCTGATGCTTTCATGCAGTTGTACAACTCTGACGGCTCATCTGACACAATGTGCGGCAATGGGATTCGCTGTGTCGCAAAATATGTGTATGAACATGGACTCGTACCATCCGACAAAACGACTCTCACGATTGACACGCCCGTAGGAATGAGGACGCTGTATTTGACGGTTGACGACTCCGGCAAAGTCTCATCAGTACGCGTGAACATGGGCAAAGGACGCGCAACGACCCCGATACCCGACAATATTACGGTTCATGATATGGCGTTGAAGTTCATCGGGATAAATGTCGGGAATGACCACGCTGTATATTTCGTTGAGGACAACCCCGCAATAAGAGATATTCATTCATGGCCGGACTCGAAATTCGCGGCTGAAGGGGTATATTTTGAGACACACGAGAGATTCCCGAACAGAGTCAACAGCGAGTTCATCGACATAATTTCACGCAACGAAATCAACATGAGAGTGTTTGAACGCGGATCGGGTGAGACTATGGCCTGCGGAACAGGAACAACTGCGAGTGTTTTTGCTGGAGTCGTTTCGGGGAAACTTGACCGTGATGTACTTGTTCACCTGAGAGGCGGAGACCTGAACATTCACGTTGACGATGACAATACATGCTGGATGACCGGCCCGGCTGTAGAAGTCTTTAACGGAGAGTACAGCGAGTAACGCAAGTAAAAAGCCCTCCTGTTTCATTCGCAGGAAGGCTCTTTTGTCATCAGCCCAAATTCATCGCAGCACTTATCATTTTATGATTGTAGTCTTTCAGAGCCGTCATTATATCGTGATATTTTTCTGGGTAATCATTTGCCATATCACCAACGTACAAATCAAAATTGCCGGAGTGAATGACATTCTGTTTATGGACTCGGACATAAGACTCATATTTCAGCTTCAGCTTGGGAAAATCCGCAGGGTTTAATTTGATGTCAAAATCTTCATTTACATTCTCTTTCTCATTAACACGTGAGAGCGGAAGAATATTGCAGTCCCATGTGTCAGCTATTCCTATAACAAGAACAGGGCGGTTGCCGTAAGACATTTTGCCTTTATCTTTGTCAAAAAACGGAAAATTTTTCGCATTATATATCTTGCCTATCATGTTAACGCTGTTCATTGTGAGTTAATCCTCCTTAAAGTTTTGATTCATTCGGAAATTATACAGTAAAGGAAAAGCCCTCCCCGTTAATGAGGAAGGCTTTTTGCGTGTGAATATATATCTTTTCGTTTGCTGATGTCTGTTACAGATAAACGCCGCGAAGCTCTACGATGTCAGAAACTCTCTTTATTGCGGCCATGTACGCGGAACGTCTCATTGTTACTTTCTTTGCCTCTGCAAAATCCCAGACCCTGCAGAAGTTATCCTTCATGAGTTTCACGAGCCTGTGATTGTATTCGTCCTCTGTCCATGTGAAGCCCTGCAAGTTCTGCGCCCACTCGAAATATGATCCAATAACGCCGCCCGCATTCGCCAAGAAGTCAGGAACGAGAATCACGCCTTTGTCATTCAGTATGTCTTCAGCTTCTGGAGTCGTCGGTGAGTTCGCGCCCTCGAAAACGTATTTTGCCTTGAGCTTGTCCGCTGTGTCCTGATTCAGAACGCCCTGAGCCGCGCATGGGCAGAATATATCACAGTCAACCCCGATAATCTCATCGCCGGGGATTTTCTCGCAGCCTTCCTTCTCAAAGCCTGTGAGTTTTCTCCCTCTCTTGCCGGGATTCGTGTTCATGTACTCGAAAGCCTTTGCGATATTGATTCCGTTCGGGTTGTAGTATGCGCCTGTCGTGTCGCTTATTGCTACGATTTTGACTCCTGCCTCGCTGAGAATTTTTGCCGCGTAGCTTCCGACGTTGCCGAAACCCTGTACAGCAGCCTTCATTTTCGCGGGGTCAAGTCCCTTAATCCTCATCATCTCAAACGCACATGCCGCTAATCCTCTTCCTGTTGCCTCGACTCTTCCGGGCGCGCCCCAATAGTCGATAGGTTTACCCGTCAACATTGCAGGCTCAAAGTGTCCGAGCATTTTGCAGATAGTGTCCATAATCCAGACCATTTCCTGGCCGCCCGTGTACATATCAGGCGCGGGAACGTCCGACCATCTTCCGATGATAGGTGCGATTCTTGCTCCGTAAGTGCGCGACATTCTTTCTTTCTCGTTTCTTGACATGTTCGTGGGATCACAGCAAATTCCGCCCTTGCCCCCGCCGTAAGGAATCCCGGCTAATGAGCATTTCCACGTCATGAGCATTGCGAGTCCTTCGCATTCCTGCCCGCTTACGTCCATCGCGTAACGTATACCGCCTTTTGACGGCCCTAAAGCTGTGGAGTGCTGTACCCTGAATCCCTGAAACACTTTCACGCTGCCATCATCGAGCGTAACAGGTACAGAGACATCGACTCTTCTCTCCGGGTAGCTGAGGATCTGAATTAATCCCTCGCTGAGGTGCATTTCGTCAGCCGCCGCATAAAAGTCATGCAATGCTGTGTTAAGTATGAGATTGTTTGCTACTCTTCTGCCGTTTTCGTCTACCATCGTAACACCTTCAAAATATTCTGTATATTTCAAATTTTTACGGGCGGGAATTTTACAGGGAAAATATTATTTTGTCAAATCGATTATATAATAGGCGTTAAGTTTTTCACGTTTTACATTTTGAGTCAGAAAAAATTTCTGGCAGCTCGAAATCTTTACGGCCATGAAAGAATATCAATCACAAATTTCACACTGAGGAGATTATTATCACAATGTCAGAAGAAACAAAGATTAACCGCGAGGCATTAATAAAGCTCAAAGATGATATTGAATGCAAGACTGGCTTCCGTTTCGTCAAGATTGAAGACGGTGTAGCAGTAAGTGAGCTTGATTTGCAGGAGGATCACTTCAACCCTTACGGAATACCTTACGGGGGCGTGTTATTCACGATGGCAGACGACACAGCCGGAGTCGCATTCATAAGCGCGGGAGGAGTCGGCGTAACCATCAACGGACATGTAGACTATCTGAGAGGCTCACGCAATGCCCAGAAGCTAATCTGCACTGCCAAAGTGCGCAAAGCCGGAAAACGTATATTCTACATTGACGCGGATATAGTGAATGAGAAGGACGATGACCTTTGCCGGTTCAAGTTTGTGTTCTTCAATTTTGAGGTGAACGAGAACACGCGGTAAAAAAAAATTCCCGGTCTTTTGTCCCGGCCGGGAAAAGGATTCTTCATCGTGATTTATGCCGCCGCTGTCATGATCTCGATAAACGCTTCGAGTCTCGTTTCAATCTGTCCTTTGTCCGACTGTGAAAAATCTGTGTCAAGTCTCAGATAGGGCAGGCCTAACTCATTCTGAACGACTCCCGCCGTCGTGAATGCCTCAACCGCAAACGTGTGGCAGCCGTGTAACACAATCTCTATTACTCCGTCAGCCTGATACTCTTTCACGGATTCGCGAATGTCGTTGAAGCGTTCCTCATTCGGAGTCATAACGGAACAATTGATTTTCAGATAGCGTTCTGCAATCGCCCTGTATGGGTCTTCTGCGTTCTCGTCAACCATGAATTTTTGCACCCTAGGCCCTGAGCAAATATCCGCGCATACGTAATCAGCTCCAAGTTCTTCAAGCCTCTTTATGATTTTGTCCCGGACTCCTGCGTTCGGGCAGCCTGTGATTAATACTCTTGGGCGGTTGGGATTGTCATTGCGGACTCGTGATTTCATTTCGCGGGTGATTCCCTCAATTTTCGCTATCAAGTCATCATCTGTGAAGTGAAAATCTACGCTTTCTGCTACTGTGCTTAATTCGTAGCCTGAAACGGGAGACGGCTTTTGCTTTGCGACCTCGTACAAGTCAACGATTGCACGGCGGAGTCTGTTTCGGTATCGTATTGCCCCGCGCAATTTCTCGTCAGTGATTGTTACGCTGAATAATTCTTCAAGGAATCGTGCTGTCTTCCTCATTTCCTCAGTCCACATTTCAACCGCTAATGCTTGAGTCCTGCTCTGCGGAAGATTCAGAACGTGAACGGGCTTGATTTTGCTCATAAGCTCGTACATTTTCTTTTTGCCGTCGCAAGTTGTCTCGGCTATTATCGCGTCTGAAAAGTAAAAGTACGGGCATTGATCCGTGAATGCCATTCCGTAACTTGCCTTGATGAGCGGGCAAATCGTTTTCGGCAATACTGTTTCGGCCTCGGCGATTCCCTGCTCTGATTTCCCGCATAATCCTACGGCGATTGCTCCGGCGGCATTGATGATTTCTACGGGAGTGTATGAGCAGAATGTTCCGATTACTTTTTTCCCGGACTCTTTTGCGCTGTAGAGTGCCATGAAAGATTTTTTGCGTGCATCGTTGAACGTCTCAAAATTTTTCGGAAGTGATAGCAATTTTATTCCCCCTCAATGTGAAAAGGACAGGAAGATTTTTCCCCCTGCCCTGAAAATTTCCGTGCGATTATTTCTCCGCGCTGAACTGGTCAAAGACTTCAAGAGCCGTTGCCGCATATGCCGAATTAGGCCCGCCGCCCATCAACACGCAGACTCCAAGAGCGTCAACAAGTTCCTCGCGTGTTACTCCTGCTTTGATTGCGTTCTTTACGTGGGACATTATGCAGGTCTCGCACCTGTTCTGAACACTGAGAGCTACGGCTATAAGCTCCTTTGTCTTGAGTGAGACTGCGCCGTCTTTCAGCACAGCTTTTCCGAGATTCCCGAATGCTGTCATCATTTCGGGGGCTGCTTCCTTGAGCTTTGTGCGTGGGCCGTCTGCGTCTTTGTCCTGTGCAACGAAATCTTTTGCGAAAACACAGCCCGCAACCGCAAGCACTACCAGCAACGCGCATAATACTTTCTTCATGATGATACCTCCTTATTTCTTCATCAAAACTCCGTCCCAAACGCGGGAGAGAGTCTCTTCTGTGTCAAAATTCTTGTTGAGGATTCCGCATGTCTTGTAGTCGTCAATAACTTTTCGCAGAGTCGCTTCTGTAGTCTCATCTGTTACCGAGTAATCAAGCGTGTTGTAGAACGCAAGCACCTTGTCAAATTCGCCGGATGCCCATTTGTTTTCGAGCATGAGCTTCACGGCCTCTTCACGGTTCGCCATTATCCATTTGCGGCAATTCTCGTGAGCCTGAGTCAATTTCCGTGCTGTAATCGGGCTGTTCTCGACAATATTTTTTGACACCGCGAATATGCAGCATGTTTCATCCTTGAAATCATCATCGAACGTAATCGAGCGGATAATTCTCAGTGTACCGTTCTCAAGAAATTTCTGTATGAACTGGTCGCTGAGCAACGCCGCCGCAACTTCCCCGTTCTGCATGGCCAGAACCGCCGCGCCTGAGTCTGTCGTCTTGAACTTCACGCCGCGTACAGGGTCAATACCGTCGCGCAGTAAGAATCGCATTGTGATGTTCGAGTCTGATCCGCCGATTGCTGTCGTGATTGCTATCGTTTTGCCGACAAGATCTTTCGTCGTCTTGTAGGGTGAGTCAGAAAGGACACATAACGATTTGCAGCCCGTGTGCATTCCCGTTGTGAACTTCATCTGAACGCCGTTAGCCGCCGGCACAAGCAATGTAGCGATATGTCCCCCGGCAATGTCGATTTTTCCCGTTCCGAGAGCATCGCCGAGTGTTACTGTGTCGCCCTGATAGCGCACTAACTCAACGTCAAGACCTTCCGCCGCGTAAAATCCCTTTGCGTGAGTCAGGCCTAGAGTCCCCGTGCAGAGTCCGCCGTTGTAGCCGACCTTGATTTTTTTGCCGTAAGCAGGCTCTTTCTTCCACGCTTCTAACTCCTCTTCAGGTGTCATAGCAAGCGCGCCCGTAACAACAAACAATACTGCAAACATTCCCGCAATAATTCTCTTCATTGAAAATCAATACTTCCTTTCTGCTATAATATTTTCCGGCCTTTAATGAGTTAAGATTCGGAGGTTGGCCGGACAAAATACGTTCTGCCCGTAAAATTTTAAGCGACCTAAGGTTAAACAGTTAGCCGTTCTGTTTTAAAAACGATTGCACACACTGTGCTTTACAATGTAACCCGGTGAACATAAAAAGTTCTACGGTTTAGAGGCTGAAGTAAACCAGCCCCAGCGAAAAAGGCTCTAAGCAGCAAACTTCTCTGAAAAACCATCTCCTTTATCAATAAAGTGTGGTTGTTTACGCGGTTATACCTCCTTTGTATTTTTCTGCCCAAAATCGAGCATTCCCAACACTTTCTTGCGCCACTGCAAAAACTCATCGCTTGTCCTGATTCGCGGATAAGGCATATCATTTCTCAGGTCAGCGCGGACTCTTCCTGGTCTCGGTGCCATCACAAGAATACGAGTCCCAAGATATATAGCCTCGTCAATGTCATGCGTTACCATCAAGACAATGTGATTTGACTGCTGCCACAAACGCAAAATTTCATCCTGCATATTCATTCGCGTGAAAGCGTCTAAAGCTCCTAAAGGTTCGTCAAGCAAAAACACTTTGGGATTGTTTATCATCGTGCGAATTAGTGCGAGTCTCTGAGCCATTCCGCCGGATAACTGGTGCGGGTAATCGTTCCTGAACTCAGACAGCCCGGCCATCTCTAACAGTCTTTCAGCCTCGGCCATGTATTGAGAGTCGCGCCTGCGTCCCTGCATACGCGCAGTAAAGTGCAGGTTCTCTTCAGCCGTAAGCCAAGGGAAAAGAGTCGGTTTCTGGAAGACCATTCCGCGCCCGGTGTCAGTGCCTTTGATGATTTCGCCGTTGAGCGTGATTGTTCCTGCTGTCGGGAAAATGAGTCCCGCGATGAGTCGCATTATCGTTGACTTTCCGCACCCTGAAGGCCCTACGATAGACAGAAATTCGCCGTCATTCACCGTAAAATTTATGTCTTCAAGTGCCTGTGTAACGTCTTCACCTTCTGTGCGTGCAAAACTTTTATGTACGTGTGAAAGCTCTAACACATTCATTCCGTCATACCCTCCTGCCAGCGCAATAACCTGCGTTTTACGGCGTTAAGCCCCCAGTTGACCGCGATAAATACGATGCACAGGACGACAATTGCCGCGTACATTTTCCCGTATTGCGCCCAGCTTCTTTGCCATGAGACATACCAGCCGAGTCCCGATTCGACTCCAACCATTTCCGCCGTGATTAGGGTCAAACATGCCGTACTCATTCCCTGCGTGAGTCCCTGAAGGATATTAGGCACAGCGAAAGGAACTGCGACATTCAGCACAAGGCGAATCCGACTCGCTCCGAGAGTTTTTGCCGCGTCATAATATGATTTGTCGATGTTGCGAATACCCGTCATTGTCGCTATCGTGAGTGAGTACCAGACTCCAAGCGCAATGATGAACACCGCCCCGCTGAATAACGTTGACGCTATAACCATTACGATCGGAATCCACGTAGGCGAGGGAATAGCCCCGACAAGTTTCATGAATGGCGAAATCCAGTAATCCGCGTTTCTCGAACATCCGCAAGCGACTCCCGTAACAATCCCCAATAACGCCCCCGAAAAATATCCCGTGAATAACAGCTTGAGAGAATTTATTGTGCAGTCCAAAAGATAAGCGCGGTCATCAATAATTGCGTTGAGTATTTCATCTGTCCACGTGAAATATGGCAGAACAAGTTTTCCCGTCTTCAATGTCATGTAGTCATACGCCGCAAGCAGCACGAATATGAACGAGTAGAACGGAGCTTTGTACCTCAGGACGAGAAATATTTTTTTGCTGAAGAATGACATCACGAAATACATTCCAGCAGCCGCAATCAGAATCGCAAGGAAGTATGTATATGTTGATGTTGACTTGTTGCCCTTCAGGTTCGGGACATAGAGATATTCAGCGAGTGCCAATAGTCCGAATATCACGGGCATGAAGCATATCACGTAATCCATGAAGACACGAAGAGGCGTTCTCGGCCTGCTCTCAAGCTCGGCTAATCTCTCACGCGTAAGATGACTCAGAACATCAGCCCCGGAAGTTTTTTTGTGCATGTGAAATTTATTCTTAATGCGAAATATTTATGTGTCTATGTGAATCCGCTGCCCCGAAAGTTTTTGCGGGCGGTTAATTTTGTGCGGGTGAAAGTTCAAAGCAGCAGAATGCAGCACGTGCATGATCAATCCTTCACGCAAACACTCTGTGCATTGAATTTTTCTCCTTCCTGAAAAGATATTGCCATGATACAGAATATGCCGTTATTCCGCAATAATGATATTAGCGCAAAAAATTACCCCCTCCGTTTGTGGAAGGGGCAAAATTCTACATTAATTCAGCGTCGCTCAACCGGCAGAATGTATCCTCACCGTCTTTATACTGCTCGAATTTTCCCATCACCGTAATCATGTCGCCGACTTTGGGATATTTCCCCGACTTAAGCACGAAATCCACGCCGATCATGCAGCACATTGAGCCGTCTATCAACACAACCGCGTAATAATCTTTTCCCGTGTCGTCATCATGAGTGGAGTCGCAGAAGCCCTTCACCTTGATGATTTTACCCTCGTAAGCTGGAGGATTGCACATTACGTTGAAGAGTCCCGAATACGCCATAACGCCGTTCATTTTCGACAGGTCAACATCAGGCTTGATTTTCGCGCAAGCAGACGTAACCGCAAACATCATCACAATAATTACAGCGCACATAAATTTTTTCATCATTAACGCCTCCCTAAAATTTTTCCCATCACAAAGAATACTGCGAACATAATCATATCAGCCGCCGCTATCGTTGAGCCTACTGGAGTCCCCGCAAGAATTGACACGAGCATTCCCGCAAGAGCGCATGACACGGAGATTATTGCAGAAGAAATTGTTACGGCCATGAAGCTCCGGAAGACTCGCATTGCCGACAACGCCGGAAAAACTACGAGCGCGGAAATCAGCAATGCCCCCGCAAGTTTCATCGACAATACGATTACGACCGCTGTTATTACGGCTGTGAAAACGTTGCAGAGTTTCGCATTTGTCCCGCAGGCTGTTGAAAATTCCTCATCAAACGTTACAGCAAATATCCTGTTGTAGAAGTACACGAACAATATCACCGTTACTGCTGAGAGTATCACGCAGAGTCTCACGTCATTTTCTGAGAGAGTCAATATTGACGTTGAGCCGAAAAGAGTCGTGCATACATCGCCGGAAATATTAGAGGATGACGGAAATACATTCATCAGCAAGTACCCAACAGCAAGCGAACTCACAGACAGCATTGCGACAGCGGCATCACCTTTTACGGCGGAATTTCGTCCAGACTTCAGCAGAATCACAGCGCATATTATTGTTACAGCGAGGATAAACGGCATGTCGTCAGAAAACCCAATCACAGCGGCGGCGGCCATAGCACCAAAAGCGACATGTGAAAGCCCGTCCCCGATGAATGAGAATCTCCGCAGCACTAACACGACTCCCAATAATGACGAGCATAACGCGATTAACACGCCGACAATCAGAGTATTCTGCACGAACGGGAACGCAAGATACATAGACAATTTTTCGGCCATGATTACGCCCTCCCAAGTGTCAAAACGCGAGTCGCATACTTCATTGATGACTCTGTGTCGTGTGAGATCATTATCACCGTCATTCCCTCCGTGTTAAGCTCATGAATTACCCTGTACATTTCTTTTGCTGACTGAGAGTCGAGTCCCGCAACAGGCTCATCAAGGAACATGATTTTACGCCCCGCGCATAATGCCCGCGAGATTAACACCCTCTGACGCTGCCCGCCGGATAATTCGCGGTAAGATTTTCGCGACAACTCAGCGATATTCATTCTCATCATGGCCGACTCTGCCGACTCTTTCTCGTGCTGACTGTAGAAAGGCCGCAATCCTAATCTCCCCTGAAAGCCTGACATTACAACTTCACTCACAGACGCGGGAAAATCCTTCTGCAAATCATTCTGTTGTGGAACGTAACCGACATCACCCGCGCCCGCATGAATCTTCACGCTTCCTGACAACGGCGGAATGAGTCCCAAAAGAGTCTTCATGAGCGTAGATTTCCCCGAACCGTTAGGGCCTGTGATGCAGAGATAATCCCCGGCGTTCACAGAGAGATTCAGACCGCTGATTATTGGCGTTGTGTAGCCTGCTGAAAGGTTATGAGTCTCAATCGCAATCATCAATTCAACGCTTCTTTCAGGACACCGAGATTTGAGCGCATTACGCCGAGATAAGTTTTTCCCGCGTCAATGTCTCTTTTTGCGGCTGACTGCATAGAGTCGAGAACGAGAATTTTACGGCCATGATTCTTTGAGCTGCTTATTACTGTTTCGGCGATTTTGTGATTCGCTCCGTCAATCTTTATGACGCAGGGGAGATTGAGTTCGTCTGACTTTTGCGCGAGGAATATTACTGTCTCAAAGCTGGCTTCACTCTCTGCGCTGCAACCTGAGAACGCCGCGTAATATTTCAGCCCGTAATCATCAGCCAAATACCTGAATGGGAATCTGTCAGCAACAAGAATGATTTTGCGCTCAGAGTCTTTCACCATTGAGGCATATTCTTTGTCGAGAGATGATAATTTCTCGGCGTAAGTCCCTGCGTTTGAGGCGTAAATATCTTTGCGGGACGGGTCAATCTCCGAGAGAGTCTCCGCTAATTTCCGGCAGATTATTCCCGCGTTCCTCAGTGAAAGCCATATATGCTCGTCAGGCTCTGCGTGTTCGTGTTCATGTTCATGTTCGTGATGATGTTCGTGATTATCCTGCATACCTTCAACAAATTCCTCTGTCTTTACGTTTGAGCCAAGAATATCGAGAAGGTTGATGACGCGCCGTGATTTTTTGCCGGGAATTTTGAGCGCGTTTTCAGCCCATTCATCTGACTCGCCTCCAACGTAAACGAACAAATCAGACTCGGCAATCCTCATAATGTCCTCTGCTGAAGGCTGGTAGCTGTGAAGATCCGCACCGCTGTCAAGCAATAGCGTAATGTCGTTGCTGACTCCCTTTGAGATTTCGCGAACCCAGTCATAAACCGGGAATATTGAGACTGTTATACGAGCCGCGCAACATGGACTTGCAATCATAACCGCAAGAAATGACGCAGTGAAAAGTGAAAATATTTTCCTCATGAATAAATCCTCCATATGAATACACATAACCATAGCCCGAAGTGAATCAGGCCGGGAATTTTGCGCCGTTAAGTTTGTGATTTAGTCCGTGAGTTTCACTTTGAGTGTGATTAGTGTTGACGGTAATACGAGGATTTTTGCTGACGTAATTATGACTGTGAAGAGGATTAGCGCGTGAATTGAGGAGTTTGCGTTTTGGGTGTGATATGTGAGATTTTGTATTGCGTTATGGCAAATTGCGATGCAGAAACACACGGGGCATTCATCGCCTGGGCATTCGTGATTTTTTTCGAGGACAATGAAAGCACAGCCGCAAATGAACGCCGAACATAATAATATTGCTGTGAGTATTGCTGTAACGCGCTTCATGATTAAGATTATAGCATGAGAAAAAGAAAGCTCTGATTTCACCTTGCGGGAATAATATCACGGCATGAAAAAGCAGGGTTAAAGATTTCTCCCGCTCCCTGCAATTTCACATTACACGCTAGAACAGATTGAACACGCTGCTTAATGACGCTCCCTCGTCGATGGGAAGAGGATTAACGGGTTTAATGCTCGTTTTTATTACGTCCTCAGCCTCAAAATATATTATCTCAATTGCGGGCTTCTCATATTTCATTGTGTCTTGCCTCCCTTCACTGATTATTATTTTCCCAATACGCTTTTGCTGCTTTGTAGTATTTGTACAGGGAAGTTACAGCCTTCTTCATGTTGTCGTTGTATTTTTCAGAGTTGAGGATTGTATTCACGTATGACAATGCGGAGACTTTCACGTCAAATTCTCCTTTGTCCGTAACAACCCGTATAATGTTCGTGTAATCGAGTCTGTGAGCAGGAATCCCCGAAATCTGAACGAGGTAACGCCCGTCTGATTGTTTCACGGCGATATTTGCGCTAGTGTCTGTGATGCCGATAACCCCGCGTGAATATGCTGAAACATTCCCGTTGTAATCATCATTAGGGCGAATGAAAAGCTCAATAATCGTATCAGCGTCAAGCGCGAGCCTGTAGCCTATGCTCTTTATGCCCGAATTGCCGACGTTCCACGATTTTGCGTAATCCTCTACAGCCTGCCTTGCCTCCTCAATGTCTGAAGCTGTGTAGACGTTCGCGGCTTGTGTTTCTATATGATCTTTTCCGATTGTCCAGCCGTTTACTTCAGCGAGGGCAATTTGCGCGTAATGCCCGTAATCCTTCATTGCTCCGACAACATTCTTCAGGAGTTCGGGAGTTGTTGACGCGTAATAATATTTGTCGAGGTAATCCGTGAGCTTGTATGTATGTTCGACTGTGAGGCCGTTCCCGTAATGAAGCGTGGCTGTGATAGGGTCTGCCATCTGCACGGAAGTTACGCAGCATCGGAAGCCGTAATACGTTCCTAATTTCCCGGCGGCTGTGAATGAGGGATCATATTCCTGCGTTGGGTTATATGATGTGTCATTGAGTATCTTGAAATTCACATAGCTGCTGTTATAGTTCACACCAGAAATTTCCGGCATGTACGCATAGAAGTTGACAACTATTATTCCGTCAAGATCGGGCTGATGAGCTTTGAACTCCGGCGCAATGTCGTCTTCTGTTTTCTTGATGACTGTAACACCATAATCATAGCTGAAAATTGTCAGATTAGAACGGTCAGAAATGTATATCTCCGTCAATTTGTTGTTCCTGCAGTACAGACGCGTTAAAGCAGTATTTTTGCTCACGTCAAGCTCGGTCAGCTGATTGCCGTTGCAGCTCAGAAACTCCAGCGCAGTTAAGTACTCAACACCTTTTAGTGAGGTAATATCTTGGTAACCTACGAGTATTGTCTTTGCCGCCACAATCTCCGAAGTACTCAGGTAACCGTTTTTGTCCTTGTCAAAAGTTGTGCTGACATATTCCCTGAATACAGAATCAGGAAAATTCAAAGAGGAAATTGCAACTTCTGATGTCTCACTGCTACTTCCTGCTGAAACGATATTGACTGTGAAAGTTTTTGACACACTTCCCGCTGTATTCGCAGCCGTTACTGTTACGCTGTATGTTCCTGATGATGCAGGAGTACCGCTTATTGTTCCAGAGCTTGAGCATGAAAGCCCGCCCGGTAAACCTGACGCGCTCCATGTGATCGGAGTCGTACCCGTTGCGCTGAGAGTCGCGGAATATGCAGTGCCTTTTTTGCCGGAAGGAAGACTCGTAGTTGTGATAGAAGGCACGGTAACTGATGAAGCTGCGGTGTTTACGGTTAGGGTGAAAGATTTGCTGTCAGACCCTGCCGGATTTGTCGCATTGATATTTACCGTGAAAGTGCCTGATTCTGTCGGAGTGCCTGTTATTGTCCCGGTATTCAATACACACAGCCCTGAAGGAAGCCCCGATACGCTCCATGTGATCGGAGTATCGCCTTCTGCGCTGAGACTTGCGGAATATGCCGTACCTTTTTTGCCGGAAGGAAGACTTGTAGTTGTGATTGACGGAGCTGCTGACTTCTTTTCGGTAATTGTAACACCATAATCATAGGTGAAACTTGTCAGATTATAACGGTTAGAAATATAGATTTTCGTCAGTTTGTTGTTCCTGCAGGACAGACGCGTTAAAGCAGTATTTTTGCTCACGTCAAGCTCGGTCAGCTGATTGCCGTTGCAGCTCAGAAACTCCAGCGCAGTTAAGTACTCAACACCTTTTAGTGAGGTAATATCTTTGTAACCTACGATTATTGTCTTTGCCGCCGCAATCTCCGAAGTACCCAGATAGCCGTTTCCGTTCTTGTCAAAGTTTGCGCTGACATAATTTCTGAATACAGAATCAGGAAAATTCAACGAAGAAATCTCAACGCCGATATTAATGGTAGTAATATCATCTGTAACAAAACCGTTCTTGACAGTAATATGATCTGTAATCAAGCTTGCCGGCACAGAATAAAGATCAACTCTTGTAACTATTCTTGCCAGATAAGGACAGTCAGAAATATCAAGTTCCGTCAGTTTGTTGTTCTCGCACTGCAAATAGTACAGATCGGTATTTTCGTTCAAGTATAGATTTGTCAGCTGGTTGTCATTGCACCGAAGGATTATTAAATCTGTACAATAGCCAACGTAAAGATCGCTCAGTTGGTTATTATTGCACTCCAGATACTTAAGGGCGGTGTTCTCGCTGCTCAAGTTAAGCTTTGTCAGCTGGTTATTATTGCACCGCAGAGACTTAAGGGCGGTATTATTGCTAACGTTAAGCTCTGTCAGCTGGTTGTTCTCGCAGTACAGACACGTCAGCGCGGTGTTTTTGCCCACATCAAGGGCTGTAAGCTGATTGTAGCTGCACGCCAGAGCATCAAGAGCGGTATTCTTGCTCACATTAAGTTCGGTTAACTGATTGTGATTACATCCTAAAGAGATTAGGGCAGTGAAGTACTCAACACCTTTTAATGAGGTGATGCCTTTTTCTGTAACCTCGATATCCTTTGCTGCTGCAATCTCTGAAGTACTCAGGCAGCCGTCCCCATTACTGTCAAATTCACTTATAACATATTCCCTGAATACAGTGTCCGGGAAACTCGTAGAATCAACCGCAATACCGCCCTTGAGGACGACAGTAACACCTTCATCACGCTCAATCCCATTTTCTTGTTTCGTACAGCCGGACATATCAACCTTAGACAGCTTGTTGTTTTTACAGTTCAGGTACTTCAGAGCGGTATTCCTGCTTAAATCAAGCTCGGTCAGCTCATTGTTTCTGCAATCCAGATATGTTAAAGCTGTGAAGTGTTCGATGCCCTTCAATGACTTCATTTTTGTGCCGTTATAGCCAGATACCAAATCAATCGTTTTTGCTGACGAAATCTCTGGCACATCGAGGTAACCGTTTTTGTCCTTGTCAATTTTATCGCTGACATACGACCTGAACGCATCATCCGGGAAATTCGTGGAATCGACTGCTACGAAATCATGATAAAACGTACTCAGATTAGGACAGCCTGATATGTCAAGTGTGGTCAGCTTGTTGTTCCGGCAATAAAGAGAACTCAGCTTTGTATTGCTTCCCAGCTTTAGCGAAGTCAGCTTGTTGTTGTCGCAATCAATTTGAGTTAAAGCGGTGTTCTTGCTCAGGTCAAGAGTCGTAAGCTCATTGTTATGGCATTTCAGAGTTGTTAAGGCAGTGTTCTTGCTTACGTCAAGTTCGGTAAGCTGGTTGTTGTAACACCAAAGAGTCGTCAAAGCGATGTTACTTCCCAGCTTTAGCGAAGTCAGTTTGTTGTCGTAGCACTCAATTCGGGTTAATGCGGTGTTCTTGCTAACGTCTAGAGTCGTAAGCTCATTGTAGCGGCAATCCAGAGTCGTTAAGGCCGTGAAGTGTTCGATGCCATTCAATGACTTCACCTTTGTACCGTTATAGCCGTAACTCAAATTAATCGTTTTTATTGATGAAATCTCTGAATCGCTGAGAGAGCCGTTTTTGTCCTTGTCAATTTTATCGCTGACGTATGACCTGAACGCAGAATCCGGGAAATTTGTGTCATCGATTGCTACGAAATCATCATGATAAAACGATGTCAGCTTAGGACAGCCCGATGTGTCAACCGAGGTTAATTTGTTGTTTCTGCAATCAAGATACCACAGCACGCTGTTGCTTCCCAGCTTTAGCGAGATCAGCTGGTTGTCGTTGCAGTGCAGAGACGTTAAAGCGGTGTTTTTGCTCACATCAAGCGCGGTCAGCTGGTTGTTGTAGCAGTACAGATACTTTAAAGCGGTGTTCTTGCTCACATCAAACGTTGTCAGCTGGTTGTCGTAGCAGTACAGAGACGTTAACGCGGTGTTCTTGCTCACATCAAGAGTTGTCAGCTGATTGTTGTAGCACTCCAGATACTTTAAAGCGGTGTTCTTGCTCACATCAAACGTTGTCAGCTGGTTGTCGTAGCAGTATAGCTCAGTCAAAGCGGTGTTCTTGCTCACATCAAGAGTCGTAAGCTCATTGTAGCGGCAATCCAGAGTCGTTAAGGCCGTGAAGTGTTCGATGCCTTTCAATGACTTCACCTTTGTACCGTTATAGCCGTAACTCAAATCAATTTCTTTTGCTGACGAAATCTCCGACACACTTAAACAGCCGTTTCCATCCTGATCAAGATAGTAGCTGACATACGACATGAACGCGGCATCCGGGAAATTTGCGGAGTTGACTGCTAGTCCGATTTTGGGTTCGCCGAAATCATCATGCAGAAACGTGGTCAGATTAGGACAGCCTGAAGTATCAAGCGCGGTCATCTTATTGTTCTTGCAATCAATGTAACCCAGTTTTGTATTATTGCTCACGTCAAGAGTCGCCAGTTGGTTGTTAGCGCAGCCTAGAGACGTTAAAGCGGTGTTTTTGCTCACATCAAGAGTCGTCAACTGGTTGTTCCCGCAGCTAAGGTGACTCAGCTTTGTGTTGGTGTCCAATTTTAGCGAAGCCAGCTGGTTGTTATTGCAGTACAGAGTTGTTAAAGCGGTGTTTTTACTCACATCAAGAGTCATCAGAATGTTGCCGTTGCAGTACAGAGTTGTTAAAGCAGTATTCTTGCTCACATCAAGAGTCGTCAGACTGTTGCCGTTGCAGTACAGAGTCGTTAAGGCTGTGAAGTGTTCAATGCCCTTCAATGAGGTAATATAGCTGTACTGTAAATAAATCTCCTTAGCTGATGAAATCTCTGATGCACTGAGATAGCCGTTGTTGTCCGTGTCAAAATTATCGCTAACATACGACTTTAAATCAATATCCGGGAAATTCGTGGCGTTGATTGCTATTCCGCTAACTGAAGGCTTCGGATTGTTCGGATTGTTTGGATCGTTATTGTTATTGCCGCCGCCGTCCCCTGCTGCTATGGTGATGGTGAAACTTTTTGACGCGCTTCCGCTCTTGCTGCTGACACGGATAGTGATTGAATACAAGCCTTCTCTTGTCGGCGTTCCTGAGAGGCTGGCACTTGCTCCGAAACCGCTGAAACTCAAACCGGGCACGCTTCCTGTCATGCTCCAGTTCAAAAGTGATGACGTTGAGAACATAACGCCGAAGCTTGCGCTGTACGATTTGCCTACTTTGCCGCTACCCGGACTTCCGGTGATTGACATGTTCGCTGTAATCGCCCACGCACAAGAAGACAACGCAATAGTATACGCAAATACTAACACAACGATATATTTTTTCATGAGCATACCTCCTTTTATGAATTTTTCTGAACCTGCAAAAAGAATACAGAATACACATGACCGCCCCCCTGCCTTATGGTATAATGAAACAATAAGACAAGGGAGACAAGAAGATTCCACCTTCTTGACATGTGTAAATAATATGAAATTCTTAACCGATAAAATTATAACACAACCCTTGTTTTTTTATGGCCAAATTCCGCCCACACACGCACAAAAAAACCTCCCCGCTATTCACAGGGAGGCCGCAAAATTTCATCTCTTAATCTTCATTCATCACATGGGCGCAGCGATGACACAATCCGTTTTCATTGGGATGCTCTTCATACTTCCAGCAGCGCGGGCATTTCTCACCGGGCGCGAACCCTCCCGCAATCTTGAACCCCGTATCAGCGTCATCAAATACATTCGGCAGGGTCAAATCATCAGCCCATTCAAATTTTGACACTATCACGATGTCGGCAAGCTCTTCTGACGTGAATGACTCCTCAAGTTTTGCGAGTCCCTCGGAGCGTTTCACCTGCACGGACGCTTCAAGAGATGTCCCGATAGTCTTTGCCGCCCTCATCGTCTCAAGCATCCGGCTGACTGCTCCCTTAAGCACAACAGCTTCACCCCATAAGGCATTGAGCGAGTCATTAAGCCGCGTTTTGTCCTGCTCCGGGAAATCAGAGAGAAATACACTCTCAGGAAGTGAGTCATCAGTCTTCCTCATGTCCTGCCAGATTTCCTCAGCCGTGAAGCTCAGCAACGGCGCAATCATTCTCGTCAAGCATGACAATATTTCGTACATGGCCGTCTGCGCGCTGCGTCTCGTCAGTGAGTCTTTTGCCTCAACGTATAATCTGTCTTTGCTTACGTCAAGATAGAATGCTGAAAGCTCATTCACGCAGAAAGAATGAATCAATGACACAGGAACGTGAAACTCATACTCATCAAGTGCTTCACGAACGCGGGCTATTATCCTGTGAAGTCGGTCAAGAATCCATTTGTCCATAGAGAGAAGAGACTCATACGGCAGTGAATTTTCCGGCTTGAAGTCGTGAAGATTTCCCAGAAGGAAGCGCGCTGTGTTACGGATTCGCCTGTAGGTTTCGGATAACGTTTTGAGAATGTCATTCGAGATTTTTACGTCGTTCCTGTAATCCGTCGACGCTACCCACAAACGCAATATATCCGCCCCGAACTGATTGCAGACATCTCCGGGTGCTACTGTGTTTCCGAGAGATTTCGACATCTTCCGGCCTTTTCCGTCAAGCGTGAAGCCGTGAGTCAAAACCTGGTCATACGGCGCGCGTCCCTTAAGTGCTACTGATGTCAGCAATGATGACTGGAACCATCCGCGATGCTGATCGCTTCCCTCAAGGTACATATCACACGGCCATGTGAGTCCGAATTTCTCATTAAGCACCGAGATATGAGAGACTCCCGAATCAAACCATACATCAAGAATATTGCTGTCCTTCTCGACATTGTGAGACCCGCATTTGTCGCAGCAAGCCTTTTCACCAAACAACGACTCTAAACTCTCGCGCCACCATATAGATGTTCCGTCAGGGGAAGTCTTCACTTTTTCCGCAAGCATTCTGATTCTGTCGGGCGTAAGCGTGAATGATCCGCAGTCTTTGCACCTTATCGCAGGAACAGGAATCCCCCAGACTCTTTGGCGGGAAATGCACCAGTCAGAACGAGAGCTTACCATGTTATATATCCTGTCGCGGCCCCAGTCGGGAATCCATTTCACTCCGTCGTCAATAACTTTCAATGCGTCATCTTTGAACTGGCTAACGTTGATGAACCATTGATCCGTCGCACGGAATATTACGGGGCGTTTGCACCTCCAGCAATGAGGGTAACTGTGAGAGATTTTCCCGAATCCTAAGAGCCTTCCTTTTTCCTTTATGAGTTCGATTGCCTTTTTGCCGCCCTCGTCTAAACTCATTCCGCCGACAATCGGTAATTCTTTCTCAAATTTTCCGGCGTGGTCTACTGAGCTGTATATTTTGAGGCCGTATCTGACTCCCGTCTCGTAGTCTTCAACGCCGTGTCCCGGTGAAGTGTGTACGCAGCCTGTTCCCGTCTCAAGCTCTACATAGTCAGCAAGAACAACAAGAATCTCATGCTCATAGAACGGGTGAAGAGGCTTCATTCTCTCAAGCTCCGCGCCTTTAACCGTCAAAATTGCGTCGCTGAATGTTATTCCCGTATTGGCCTCGATGGATTTCTTCAGCTCACACGCAAACGCATAAATTTTCCCGTCATGCTCGTAGAAGCCGTAATCATATTTCGGATGAACCGCAACGCCCGCGCTTGAAGGAAGAGTCCAAGGGGTAGTCGTCCATATCACTATATATACATCGCGCCCGGATAACTGCGGGAATTTCTCACCAGCTCCCGGCAAAGGATAAGCGACATATACAGACGGAGAGTCCTCGTCCCAATACTCAATTTCCCCGGCGGCTAATGCTGTCTGGCAGTCAGTGCACCAAAACACAGGCTTCAATCCGCGATATATGAGTCCCTTCTCTACCATGTCGGCGAATGCGTGAAGCTCTAAATGCTCGTATTCAGGATCAAGAGTGATATACGGATGCTCCCATTCACCCAAGACTCCCAATCGCTTGAACTCCTCACGCTGTACATCAAGGTAATGCAACGCTGTCTGTTTGCACTTTGCGCGCAGTTCTACGGGGTCTACACCTGTTCCGAGCTTTGAGAGTCCGCCGTCTTTGAGCGAGCGCAATTCTATCGGGAGTCCGTGTGTGTCCCAGCCGGGTACGTAAGGCGTGTAATGCCCCGTCATAGTCTTTGCTTTGATGATAAAGTCCTTCAGAATTTTGTTGAACGCTGTTCCGATGTGAATATCTCCGTTTGCGTAGGGCGGGCCGTCGTGAAGCTGGAATTTTTTGGGTGAATGTTCATGTGCGTGAAGTGCTTTGTGATAGATGTCGTGTGAGTCCCAGAACTGCAAGAATGAAGGCTCACGTTTTGCGAGATTCGCCCGCATTGGGAAATCCGTAACAGGCAAATTCAAAGTGTCCTTGTAATCTTTTGCTTCCATAAAAATTTTTGCCTCCTTAACTTTACGTGAATAATCCGCAATATTATCACAAAAATTTTCAGCCTCTAAATTTTATGATACACTTACGGCACTTCATACCCAACAAATTTTTTCATATTTTATAGGAGGAGGACTCATCTATGAGACGATTCTTTTTGCTATTCGTTTCTGCGTTGATGGTTATGATTCTCACAGTTCCGCCGGGTTTTGCTGACGTGGGAATCACAAGCGCGACATTCCCCGATGAGGCATTCAGGAATTATGTCAGCTCCGTTTTTGATCAGGACAGCGACGGGATAATAACTGATTCTGAAATCGCGGGGATAACTTTGATGGAACCTATAGGGCTTGGCATTAAGAGTCTGAAAGGCATTGAGTATTTCAAGGCACTCCAATATTTGACATGTCCAAGCAACGAGCTGACCGAAATTGATTTGAGCGGAAATCCTGAGTTCATAGGGCTTGCATGTCAGTACAATCAGATTACGTCCCTGAACCTGACTCAGAATCCGACACTCTATCAGATATGGGTCGATCACAACAATCTGACCGCGCTTGACTTCTCGTATAATCCCGAACTCGCTATACTGAGCTGTCAGAATAATTTTCTCACCGAGCTTGATATTTCGGCCAACCCTAACTTGAAGGAGCTGTATATTGCAAACTTCGCCGATGAAGCCTTAGAGATTGACCCGCGCACAATAGAGGGCAACAGGATACACAATATTGATTTGAGCAGCGCACCTAACCTTACGGATTTTGTCTGCTGTGCCAATGAAATAAGCACCATTGACATTTCACACAATCCCCTGCTGAGTCATTTTAACTGCGGCTGGAACAATATCACGTCTTTAAACTTGAGCAACAATCCGGCAATCAAGGAGCTTCATTGCGGATGGAATCAGCTTGCGGAGCTTGATTTGAGTCATAACACTGACATTGAAATTCTGACCGCCGGAGACAATCAGCTAACGGCTATCGATGTAAGCAACCTGAAAAATCTTCGTGAGCTTCATTGCTGGCAGAATCAGATTTCAGCCCTTGACCTGAGCAATAATTCCCTGCTTGAGCTTCTGAGGTGCGGAGGAAATCAGCTAACGACTCTTGATGTCAGCAAACTACCGAATCTCTATGAGCTTGACTGCGCTAATAATTTTCTTACTGCCCTTGATATTTCGGCAAACACAAAGCTGCTGACTTTATCATTCCAGAACTACTACAGGGAAAATGTTGACCCGCGCGAAATAGAAGGCAATAGGATACGCAATATCGATTTGAGCAACGCGCCTCTTCTTGAGAATCTACAATGTGAGATAAACGAGATTGAAACGCTTGACGTAAGCAAGAATCCTCTGCTTATGAATCTTTATTGCGGATGGAACAAACTCACCGCCCTTGACGTTAGCAATCTCCCGAATCTTCAGGGACTCGGCTGCTGGTGGAATCAAATTTCCGAGCTTGATTTGAGTCATAATCCTGAACTCGTTAATCTCCATTTTGACGGCAATCAGATTACGGCTATTGACCTGTCGAACAACACAAAACTGATTGAGCTTCATTGCGGATGGAATCAGATCGGGACTCTTGACGTGAGCGGACTGGCTCTTCTTGAGCAGCTCTGGTGCGATTCTTGCGGACTGTCTGCGCTTGACGTAAGCAAAAATCCGAATCTCTGGTTACTGTCTTGCAACAATAATCAGCTCTCAGCCATTGACACGACGCAGAACCCAAAACTCTCGGAGCTTCACTGCATGAACAACGCCATAACCGCCCTCAATCTCTCAAACAATCCCGAACTCACTGTGCTTGAGGCAAACAATAACCTTCTCACGAAGCTTGATATTTCGGCAAACACGAAACTTGCCGGGCTTTTCCTCGCAAACTTCTACAATGACGGCTTCGATATTGATTTCCGTGAACGTGAAGGAAACAGAGTACGCAATATCGATCTGAGCAAAGCACCGCTCCTTGATGGATTCAATTGCTCATGGAATGAGGTTAACGCTATTGATGTCTCACATAATCCCCTGCTGAGATACTTTGATTGCGGCGGGAACAATATCACGTCCCTGAATCTCAGCAACAATTCAGAGCTTGAGGAGCTTCAATGCTACTGGAACCAGATTACGAAACTTGATGTCAGCAACCTCGTGAATCTCACCTTGCTTAACTGCGACGGGAATCCGATTGACGCGCTTGATGTCCGCAACCTTGAAAGCCTCCGTGATCTTCAGTGCGGATGGAGTACATTCGAGACGATTGATCTTAGCCGCAACACTGATCTTGATAGATTTTCGTGCGAATACGGGCGGCTTAACACTCTCGATCTCAGCAAAAATATTGACCTCAAAGAGCTGAGACTCGAAAGCAATTACCTTACGTATATTGACCTCAGCTATCTTGAAATACTTGAGACTCTTGACCTCGACAATAACCCGCTGAGCAATCTTGACGTTACGAACAACACCGCGCTGATTAACCTTGAATGCGGCCAGCATGACATTTGGGATGTCTATATCCAGCCATCGCTAACAGCAATAGACCTCAGCCAGAATGAATATCTGGAATATGTGTACCTCACCGGGAATCTCCTGACAGAAATTCACTTAACGAACAACAAAATTCTGAAGTACCTCGACCTTTGGGGCAATCAGCTTTCAGCAATCGATGTCAGCCACAATGAATATTTGCAGCGTCTCGACCTGAATAACACACGCGGAGAAGACGGGAATCATATTACGGCTCTTTACCTGTCGAACAATCCGCATCTTGAACAGCTTTTTGTCAACAACAACCAGCTCTCAGCGATTGACGTAAGCAACAATGACGAACTCACAGACCTTGATGTTTCGGACAATCAAATAGCAGTTCTTGACCTGTCGAACAACATGGAGCTTTTGCATTTATGGTGTGCCAGGAATCCTATTACAGCAATCGACATTACCAATAATACGAAATTGACGGATTTCAACTGCGATGAATGCCAGCTTTCAGCAATCGATGTGAGCCAAAACCCGCAGCTACGGAGCTTTGCTTGTGGAGGAAACCAGATCTCGCAGCTTGATGTTAGCAAGAATCCTCTTCTTTGGGAGCTGCATTGCTGGAATAATCAGCTTAGTACACTTGACGTTACGCACAATCCGGCACTTGAGATTCTGCAATTCTTCGGGAATCAGATAACCTCCATAAACGTATCACAGAATCCCGCATTAAGAGAGCTTTACTGCCAGAATAATCTGATCTCAGCTCTTGACGTAAGCAATAATCCGAATCTCGAAAACCTCGAATGCAGCGACAACAATCTCACAGCCTTGAACGTTACGGCAAATCCGAATCTTAAGTCCCTCTCGTTCAACAATAACCGTGTCTCAGAAATTGACGTAACACAGAATCCGATGCTTGAGAATCTCGGTTGCCAGCTCAACAGACTCACAGCTCTTGACGTTACTCACAATCCCCTTCTCCGCAGTCTGGATTTCCCGAATTACGTCGATGATGAAAATGACATCTCGAAGATTGACGGCAACAAAATTACGGCAATTGACCTGAGTCAGAATCCCCTTCTCGAATGGATAAGCTGTGAAAGGAACGGAACTACAGCACTCGATTTATCCCACAATCCGAATCTCACAGGCATTAACTGCGCGGGTAACGGCATGGCGGATTTAGATGTCAGCGCAAATCCTGAGCTGAACTACATATGGGCGTGGGGAAATAACTTCCAGACCTTTGACGTTGCCAGCAACCTGAAACTTGAGGTGCTGAACGTTACCGGGAATCAGCTTGGCGTTTTGGACGTGAGCAAGAATCCTGCGCTGCGTGAATTGCAGTGCTCATATAACAATCTCAGCAAACTTGACGTTAAGAGCAATACGCTTCTTGAGAATCTCATATGCGGTAACAACTCAATCACGGAGCTTGATGTTTCGTCATGCCCGAACCTGAACAATCTTGCGTTCGGAAATTATTACGAGGCTGAGAATGACGAGGAAGCCGAAAAACTTCGCCAGACTACAGGCAACAAAGTTACGGCTATTGACCTCAGCAGCAACTCACAACTCCGCTGGCTGGATTTCGACTCCAACAAGATAACCGAAATTGACATCTCCAACATGCCATATCTTGAAGGCATCAACTGTTCCGCGAACGGCCTGGCCGCTCTTGACGTTACGGCGAATCCTGAGATAAACAACATATGGGCGTGGGGAAATCCTATCACCGTCCTTGACCTGTCAAACACTCCGAAACTTGAGCGCATTAATGTTGACGGCTGCAACATCTCAGAGCTTGACTTCAGCGGGAAACCGAATCTTGTCGAGGTTCATTGCTGGGGGAACGGCGTATCCTCACTTAATGTAGCAGACAGCCCTAACCTTGAGCATTTAGAGTGCGGATATAACAGCGTGAAAGTCTTAGACTTCAGCAACAACCCGAGAATGAAATTCATCAACGCACGCAACAATCAGATTATCGCGCTCAACATTGACGGATGCACGGAGATTGAATCGCTGAACGTCCGCAACAACCAGCTGATGACTCTTGACGTTTCAGGACGTGTGAATCTCCGCGAGCTTTACTGCCAGTACAACCAGATAACAAGCCTCAACATTGACGGGTGCTATGCGCTTGAGGAGCTTAACTGCCGGAACAATAAGATTCAGGCTCTCGATGTTTCAGGGCGGAGTCAGCTCAAACATTTATGGGCGAGCAACAACGATTTAGGCTCATTCAGTTTTGACGGCTGCACATTGCTTGAGGGAATCGGATTCAGCTATGCACATTTCGTTTCATCAGGGACAATTGATTTGACTCCGTTCACGAATCTCACGGAGCTTTGGTGCACTTCAAACGGCCTTAACGCTATTGATGTCTCGAACATGCCTCACTTGCAAATTTTGGGGGCGGCTGGAAATAACTTCACAGCGGTTGACGTTACGCACAATCCGAAACTTGCTGAACTTGAAGTGCATGAAAACCCGATTACAGCACTTGACGTTTCGCAGAATCCATTGCTGAGAAAACTCAATTGCCGGAACACGAACATTACAGCCCTCGATATTTCGCACAATCCATTGCTTGAAGAGCTTTACTGCCGCGAAATCGGACTCACAGAGATTGACGTTTCACAGAATCCGAATCTCAAAACTCTTTCGTGCTGGAACAATAGCATTACCGCCCTTGATCTTTCGGCAAACGGGGCATTAACTGAGCTTTATTGCGACGGGAATCAGCTCACGATTCTTGACCTCAGCGCAAATTCTCAGCTAGTAAGCATTGACTGTTTCAAGAATAATCTTGTCTGGCTGAATATCGACAACTGCGGGGAACTCGTTTACCTTGACTGCACGAAAAACAACATCGCAAAGCTCAACATTGGCGGATGTCCCAAGCTCGTAACATTCAAATACGACAGCACGACAGAAATTGTGTATTCTCATGTCGATAACCCAATAATAAGCGGAGATATTCAGGGAGTCGCACCCACAATTCTCACAACGACTCTGACCACCGTAACAGCAGGAGTCAATTACCGCGTTCAGCTCATGGCCTCAGGAGCACAGCCGATAACATGGACTCAGAGCAGACTTCCGGCGGGGTTCACTCTCAGCAGCTCGGGACTCTTGACGGGCTTCACGAACGCGAAATTAACCAACAAGAAATTCATCGTAACAGCAACAAATTCATACGGCACTGCCACAGCAACGCTCACACTAAGCGCGCTGATACCGCCGACTATTTCAACAGCAAGCCTCAAAGACGCGACAATAGCAAAATCCTACAGCGTTACACTCAGAACGAGCAAAGGATCAAAACCCTTCAAGTGGACACAGGAAGGACTCCCCGAAGGTCTTGCGTTTGCGGAAAAAACCGGGAGGATTTCAGGCAAGCCGACAGTAGCAGGAACATTCAGCGTATCATTCACGGCAGAAAATGACGCGGGAAGAAGCTCGAAGACTCTCAATCTTTCAGTGAACGGAATCGCTCCGACACTCTCAGGAAGTTTCGCGAGGGCTGAACTCAACAAGGCGTACAGCTCAGGGCTTAAGCTCACAAAAGGCACTCAGCCAATAGTATGGAGCGTTGAAGGAGATTTGCCGCAAGGTTTGACGCTTGACCCCAACACGGGAATAATTTACGGAACTCCGACATCTTACGGGAAAAACGGCAGCTTCAAGTTCAAGATCACCGCAGCAAATTCAGCAGGAAGCAAAACAAAGACTGTAACCTTCAAAGTAAAAGGCACTGCACCAAAAATCACGGCGAAATTACCGGGCGCAACAGCAGGAGAAAATTACAGCGCGGAACTTACAGCAACAGGAAGCGATCCTATAACGTGGACTGCGGATCTTCCCGATTACCTGACACTTGACGGAAATATTATCAGCGGGATTATTCCTGAATCGGTAAAGAGCTTCAAAATCACGGTATACGCTTCAAACCCCGTAAAGCAGAATGTCAAGAAGACTTTTACCGTAAAAGTTACAACAAACAAATCATCACTTCCCGAAAATAATATCAGCGTGAATGAAACTGTTACGGAAATTCATTCGGGCATTAATTACGGAGTCAATGACATAGCACCGACATTAACGGCGGAGAATACGCAATCACATCACGAGGACTATATCATTATCGCGGAGCTTGGTGTGATTTCGAGAGATGAAGACGGATTGCAGGAGTTCGGAGTCGCATTGCCTGATGATGTGCGTGAAGGCGCGGAACTCGTTTACATCGCAAATTCTGATGAGCCTTCTGACGATGACGAGATTGCAGAGTTCTATGATGACACGGGAGAAGAGATTACCGCTGTACCTGAAAGCCGGAGAATCACAATATCAATCTGGCTCAACAAAGGCACAACATACAATCCCGCAATAGGAATCAAACGCTAAACAGTCCGCAAAGAGTCAACAAAAAATCCCCTCGGTTCATGGCCGACCCCGTAAGGGTGGTGCTTGCACCAAGGGGATAAATTTTTGTCCGTTTTTGTCCGTGAAATTATTTCAGCGCACCGAGAGCAGCATGAGCCGCCGCGACTCTCGCAACAGGTACACGGAACGGCGAGCATGATACGTAGCTGAGTCCTACGCTGTGGCAGAACGCAATACTCTCCGGGTTGCCGCCATGTTCACCGCAAATTCCTACAGACATTCCGGGGTTGACGGAGCGTCCTTTTTCGACCGCCATTTTCACGAGCTGGCCGGGGCCGTCCCTGTCGAGAACTGCAAACGGATTCTCCTTGAAGACTCCCTTGTCAACATACTGGAACAAGAACTTGTTTTCCGCGTCATCACGTGAGTAGCCTAATGTCGTCTGCGTGAGGTCGTTTGTTCCGCATGAGAAGAACTGCGCGTACTCCGCTAATTGATCCGCAACAAGCGCCGCCCTCGGAAGCTCTATCATCGTTCCCACAAGATAGCCGAAATCTACACCGCTGGCCTTCTTCACTTCAGCCGCGATTCTGTCAGCCATTTCACGGAAGAATTTCATCTCCGCTTTTGTTCCTACGATAGGTATCATGACTTCAGGCTTTACGGTTACGCCCTGTTTCGTAAGCTCAACGACTGCTTCAAAGATCGCGTTCATCTGCATCTCGTAAATTTCGGGGTAAATCATTCCGAGTCTGCACCCTCTGAATCCTAACATCGGGTTGTTCTCGTGAAGCTGGTGAATCTTTTCGAGAACGTTATTGAGCTTCTTGGCTTCTTCCGGCGTTGCTGTCTTGAGGGCTTCGAGTACGTTGGGTTCTTTGGGCAGAAATTCGTGTAACGGCGGGTCAAGAAGTCGGATTATTACGGGAAGTCCGTCCATCGCCCTGAATATCCCGATAAAGTCCTCTTTCTGCATGACCTTCAATTTTGCGAGAGCCTCAGCGCGTGCTTTCTTGCCTTCCTCGCCAGCTTCACCAAGCGCAACAATCAAGCTCTGCATTACGGGCAAACGGTCAACGCCCATGAACATATGCTCAGTCCTGCAAAGCCCGACTCCCTTTGCGCCGAAATCACGTGCGCGTTTTGCGTCTTCGGGTGTGTCTGCGTTCGTCCAGACCTGCAATTTCGCGTTCTCGTCAGCCCACGCAAGAATCTTCTTGAAGTCGTCCGTGAATGTCGCGTCAACCATCTTTGCTTCGCCGGCCAAGAAATTACCCGTTGTGCCGTCAACCGTTACCCAGTCGCCTTTCTTGAAGACACGATCTCCAACCGTCAGAGTCTCTTTCTCAACGTCAATAACTGCTGACTCACAGCCACAAACGGCGGGCTTGCCCATTCCGCGGGCAACAACAGCGGCGTGTGATGTCATTCCGCCTCTTGATGTTACGACACCCTGAGAAGCGAAAAGCCCGTGAATGTCATCGGGGCTAGTCTCAGGACGTGCGAGGATTGTGGGTTTGCCTTGTCTCGACCACTCTTCAGCCTCGTCCGCGCTGAATACGAGCATTCCTGCGCCTGCTCCGGGGGAAGCGGGGAGTCCTTTTGCGATTACGTCAAGTTTTGCTGACTTGTCGACCTGCCTGTGTAACAACATTTCAACCTGATCGGGGCTTACGCGTGTTACTGCTGTCTTTGTGTCGATTAATCCCTCGTTCACCATGTCAACGGCGGCTTTTACGGCGGCTGCTGCTGTGCGTTTTCCGGCTCTTGTCTGAAGGATGAATAATTTTCCGCGCTCTATCGTGAACTCTACGTCCTGCATGTCGTGATATGTTTTCTCAAGGTTGCTGGTGATTTCGCAGAGTTCCTTGTAGATTTCGGGCATTTCGTTCTCAAGCTGTGCAATAGGCATAGGAGTCCTGATTCCTGCAACAACGTCCTCGCCCTGTGCGTTGATGAGAAATTCTCCGTAAAGTTTGTTCTCGCCTGTTGACGGGTTACGCGTGAAGCATACGCCTGTTCCGCAGTCATTGCCCAAGTTGCCGAAAGCCATCGTGATAACGTTTACGGCTGTTCCGAGTGAGTCATCAATTTTGTTGATTTTGCGGTAAGTTACGGCGCGGGGGATATTCCAGCTCTTGAAGACTGCCTCAATTGCACGGCGCAGCTGAATCCAAGGGTCAGACGGGAAATCATTTCCTGTTGCGTTCTTGTAGATTGCTTTGTACTCAACGAGTAATTTCTCTAACGCTTCCGCCGGAATCTGATAATCCTGCTCAACTCCTGCGGCTTTGCGTGTCTTGGCTAATGCTTCCTCGAAAAGGTCAAAATTCACCTCATCAACAACGCTCCCGAACATCTGTATGAATCTCCTGTAGCTGTCAAGCGCAAAACGTTTGTTGCCTGATGCTTGCGCGAGTCCCTTTACGGTTTCTTCATTGAGGCCGAGATTGAGTATCGTCTCCATCATTCCTGGCATTGAGATGGGCGCGCCTGAACGTACCGAAACGAGCAGCGGATTTGTCGGTGAATTGAAGCCTTTTTCGGTCTCCTGCTCAAGGCGTTTCACTGAGGCTTTAACGTCGTCCCAAATCGTGTCCATGATTGAAGGATCCTGCATGTATTTGCGGCATACTTCAGTTGTGATTACGAATCCTGCGGGAATGGGAAGGCCTAACTGAGCCATAGCGCAGAGATTCGCGCCTTTGCCTCCGAGAAGCAAACGGTTTGAGCCGTCTCCTTCCTTGAGGCTGTATACAAATTTTTCTGAGGGCATAATAAATCACTCTCCGATTAAAGTTTTTGTGATGAGTTGAATTATAGAGAATTTCAGAAAAAAGTATTGCGCTTTTTGCACTAGTTTATACTCACTCGCCGCCCCTCATGCGCTGACATATACGCCGCGTAAATCACCTGCACTGTTTCATACGCAATATCGAATCCTGAAAGTGAGTCGCGGTCATATGCTACTGCCTCCAAAAAGTCGCGAAGCTCACCCGCATAGCCGCGTATAATTTCATCGCTGACAAATGCCTTGTTCCATCCGAGTTTTGACGGAAGCATCTCAGAAATATACACATCCTCTAATCCGTCCTCGTCAAGAAAGTACGTATCAAGAATATCTGTCGGAGTTATGTTGCAGGTCATGGCCGCGTCATTGGCGTAAACCTCGATATAGTTTTTCGTTCCGCCCAAAACTGAATCGCTTGCTATCGTCAGGCATTTAGTCCCGTCAGAAAAAGTTACTGTAACAGCGGCGTAATCTTCTACATCTTCCGGCCTCGCGGAAATATGTCGGTGTTCATATTCGGTTAATGCTCTTGTCGTTGTCCCTGTGTCAGCAGTAACGCTCTCAATCCCGAACGGTTCACCGCGTGCTTCTGCTTCCTGATGCTTAAGCCAAAGCATTCCGCTTAAAGGGTGAGTGCCTGTGCGAATGAGGCAGCCTCCTCCTGTTTTGTTCCATTTTCCCGCAACGGATGAGCTTGAACCTTTGAGACTCTCCTCGCCCTTCATGAATAGAATCTTTGAGCGTTTAGCCCGGATAATTTCGGCGGCTTTCTGGACGGGAGGAGCGTACACAAAATTTTCCGCGTACATAAATTTTCTCCCGGTCTCACGAAGAACATCACGCAGCTCATTCATCGATGCAATGACATTCTCATACATTACGCGCCTCGGAGTTACAAGGCCGGTATTCTCTTCACCGTTCCCGAAATAACCCGTCAAAGGCTTTTCACAGATTACATTTTTTCCCGCCTTAAGTGCTTTTATTGCCATAGGAATATGAAGAAAAGGTGGTGTAACAATGTCGACCAAATTTATTTCAGGGTCATCAAGAATCGAATCGTAATCCGAAGTTGAAGACTCGTAGCCGTAATCCCTCCGCAAATTTTCAGCGAGTTCAAGATTAACATCGCAAATCGTTTTGAGTCTGAAAGGAATATTGCTGACGTTTTTATATCCGCCTGCATGAAGCCTCGCCGCATATCCCGCGCCTGCTGTGCCAATAATTACCGGCTGCATGAAAAATTTTCCTCCTCGTAATGAATTTGCATGAAGTATACAGCTTGCATAAAAATTTTTATCGTGGTAATATTCCCTGCGTTGTAAAAATAAATGGCCTCATCGACTAGTGGTCCAGGTCGTAGCCCTCTCAAGGCTAAAACACGAGTTCGAACCTCGTTGAGGCTACTAAAAGCAAGGAGCTTCCGTAAAGATAATACGGAGGCTTTTTTTATGGGTGTGATGATTTATAATTAGGCGTTAAAGCGGTATGAAGGACAAGGACGGGCAGAATAATAATGAGTGAAAAAACAGCGGAAGAAAAATTAAGGCAGGCACTAGAAGGCAGCACAACCAGCAACAGCAGCAGCGAGCCGCCGAAACCCCAGAAGAAACCCAAGCCATCACGCGCAAGGCCGAAAGCAGTATCATCACGCACCGTGAAATCCGAAAGTATCGGTGAAAGACTCGATTCATTCATGGATGATTTTGAGCGCAGAATAGAGCAGAGCATTAACGCTGTAAAATCGCCCTCAGAATCTCATGAGACTCCCCGCCGCGCAAGAATTTCCGCTGAACATAAGCCCGAAACTTCACGCAGAGTCCATAAAGCTGTGAATACACATCCCGAACCGTTAGAGGAGCTTATACCCTCAAAACATGAAGCAACGCCGGAAATTTCACAGCCTGAGTCATTACCCGAAATTGACGCAATACAGGAAGATTTACCCGTCTCACAGCCTGAAGCAACGTCGGAAATCTCACAGCCTGAGTCATTACCCGAAATTGACGCAATACAGGAAGATTTACCCGTCTCACAGCCTGAAACAACGCCGGAAATCTCGCATCATGAATCATCAC
Organism: uncultured Fretibacterium sp.; assembly: GCA_946183145.1. Classification (GTDB taxonomy): domain Bacteria; phylum Synergistota; class Synergistia; order Synergistales; family Aminobacteriaceae; genus JAFUXM01. The sequence continues at coordinate 102,178 of CAMGZM010000004.1, forward strand.
ACGCAACTGACGCAACACAGGAAGATTTACCCGTCTCACAGCCTGAGTCAATGCCGGAAATATCACAGCATGAATCATTACCTGCAACTGACACAACGCAGGAAGATGTACCCGTCTCACAGCCTGAAACAGTGCCGGAAGAAATTATCCCTGACGTTATGCCGCTCGATGAAGCCGAACCAAACGAGGAAGAATTACCCGACATACCCGTGATTGAGGCCGCTTTTGACGAAGTTCCCGAAACACCGCAGGAGACTTACGGCGATTTGCCCGATATACCCGTGATTAGTGCTGATGAAGATGATGACACAGCAGAAATTTTTGCTGACGGACTCGAGGACATTATCCCGCCCGCTGATGATGAAGCTGATGAAACGCGAAAAGAATCCCATATTGATTTTCAGGAGGCAGAACTCATTGAAGCTCCAGAAATTGATGATGATTTTACTGACATTGACGCTGATACAGACGATTTCACTGACGAGCCTTTAGACGAGGAACCCGCAGCCCCTGACGCTGAAGAGGAAGACGCGCCGCCGTATGACATTGAGTCTGATGACGCGGGAATTTTCGCAGATGATGTTGATGCTGTTGATGTTGATGTTGATGATGATGTTGCTGATGATACGCCCGGAGACTTTTCGCCGTCAGCCGATGTAGTGCTGAATGTTGATGACGAAATACCGCAGATTTCACAGCCGTCTGAACCCATCAATGACCCAGAATCCGAGTCAGTCCCCGTAACCGTAACAATGCCAGAATCCACAAAGACAGCAGAAGACAAGCTCATGGCCGATATTGCGGAAGCCATGACGGGAAACCCTCTCAGCCTCGAATCGCTAGAATCTCCAGCCTACAATATCCCGGAAAATTTCTTCACAGAAGGCGCGAACAACGGAGACTCCCCCCAGTCAGCAGAAGACAAGCTCAAGGCTAATATCGCTCAGGCACTCTCAGAATCTCCGATTAATGCGGCACATGAGCAAGCACGCCAGAGTCTTGAGCAGGACATTAACCCGTTCGAGGAACTCTCAATCCCTGAACCCGAAAATGAGCCTCACAATGAAGAATTATTGCCGGAAGAATCTCATGACATAGAAGAACCGCTAACGGAAGAGTCTCTTGACGGAGAAGAATCGCTTACGGAAGAAACGAATGATGACGATGATTTTACGCCGCAAGAAATTCCCGCTGATGATGATAATGTTGATGAATTAATGCCGGATTCATCTGCGGTTGATGAGAATGAAGATGACACAGAGAGCCTTAATGACCCGTTTACGATACCTGATTTCCCCGATGATGATACAGAGTCAGAGCCATCTATGAATCTCGAATCATCAGAGGATGAGACAAGATTTTTCACGGAGGCTTTCACTGATGATGACGCTGAAGAAGCAGCCGAGCCTGAAAACGATTTAGACCTTATGCCGAAAATTGACCCTGAGCCGGAAGCAGTACAGGACATTTTCACACAGTCTCAAGAAGAGTCAGAACCCGAAATTAACACGGAAGAAACTACAGAGACGGAGCAAGAATCAGAGCCAGAATCAGCCGTAAATGATAATGATGATATGCCGTTCCCTGTTGAAGAGCCAGAGAAAACAGCAGAAGAGCCGCAGAAAACTCCGCTCACTGAACAGGAAGCATTAATAGCGATGCTTAATCAGGAATTTGAGCCTGAAAGCAGCAATTTCACAGCACAGGAGGAGGCACAGCCGGATAATAACATGCCTGAACAGAGTTTGCTTAATGATGAAACACCCGGAACTTTTGAGCCGGAAGAAAACCATGATGATTTTGACATATCTTCGCTCGGTGATGAGCTTGGGCAGGCCGCAACATTCGCCGACGAAAGCGAAGACTTCACAGCATCACCCGCAACAGTAACAGAAATGATAACTCAGCCCGAAGCCGGAATAACCCATAACCCGGAAGACGATCACAAGGAGAAGACAATGAACATTCGCGAAAAACTAGCCTCAAGGAAAAACGGAAATTCAGAAAGCGCGCCGGCAGGAAAAAGCAAATCAGGATTGCTTCTCACTGTTCTAACAGGATTGCTTGCGGTTATAGGAGGGTTAATTCTCTGGCAGTTAATGCAGGTTTCCGACAAAATTACTTCCCTCGCAATGAACGCGCCGGGCTATGAGTCGTCAGCAAGATCAGAGACTCCCTCTTACGATTACGCAATAGACTTCATACTTGATCCGAATCTCGCTGACAGAATGGCGCAAAGAGGGCGTGCAGGGTGGCAGGTTGTCGGCTCAAGACGCACTCAGGACAGCACAACAGGCCAATACGGTTACGAGTTCATATTCATGCGCCGTACTCCGGGGAGGTAATATCATGGCGTTGTTCGCAAAATTACGCGAGAGCCTTAAAGGTGTACGCGAAAAATGGAGCGCGGGAATCTCAAAATTATTCTCATCGGGAAAATTTGACTCCGATTTCTGGGACAACTTAGAGGAACAATTAATAGCGGGCGATACTGGACTCGATTTCACGGAAGAAATGATAGACTTCCTCAAAGCTAAAGCAAAACGAAAAGGCATTAAGACTCCTGAAGGTCTCAAGGACATTTTCACCGCAAAAATTGTTGATGAGCTTAATTCCGTTAAGGGCATGGGAGAATCTTTCAGCCTCGTAAAAACTCCCCTCGTTCTTCTCATGGCCGGGGTAAACGGAAGCGGCAAAACTACCTCAGCAGGAAAACTCGCGGCCATGTACGCAAAGCAGGGCAAAAGAGTCATCCTCGCGGCTGCTGATACATTCCGTGCGGCGGCGGTTGAGCAGCTCAAAATCTGGGGCGAACACTCAAACGTAAGAGTCATAGCCCAGGGTCAGGGAGCAGATCCGGCGGCTGTATCTTTTGACGCATGGAAGGCCGCTGAAAACTCAAACGCTGATGTTCTTATCGTTGACACAGCAGGAAGGCTTCACGACAAACATAACTTGATGGAGGAATTACGCAAGATTCACCGTGTATTATTGCGCGGGGCAGGTGATGAGAGGCTCGAAACTGTTTTAGTGCTTGACGCTGTATTAGGCCAAAATTCTGTCGCCCAAGCCGAAACTTTCAACAGCATAATCCCCGTAACATCTATAATCCTCACGAAATACGACAACACAGCAAAGGGCGGTGTCGTTATCTCAATCGCAAGAAAACTTCATATACCAGTGCGCTATATAGGACTCGGCGAAGGTGCTGACGACTTGAACACTTTCAGCCCTCTTGATTTCGCGAATGCCTTAATGGAAGTCAGTCAGTGAACGAGAGAGATTACAGCCTCAAATCACTTACTCCAGAATCAACGCTGATATATCTTTTGCGGACTCTTTTCGGGACTGCCGCAGAATATGCCGTGTATATCCCCGACTCCGGCGATGTCGTTGCGCTCACAAAAGGGCAGCTCGTTTTTCTCGTTGAAAGGGGATGTGCTGACGCGATGATTAAGACTCTCCCGCAGTTAGCCGCAAGAAATATCATACGTCCCATTAACCCGGAGGAAATAGAATACCCGCAGGACATTAACGCGCTTTACGTTGAGACAACCGGGGCATTTGTCGGGACTCTTGAGACTGCATTATACCCCGATGAACCGCAGTTCCCTTCATGGTGGGATGCTCCTGTTCCGTTCGCAATCTCTTCACGCGGAGTCTTGAGACTGAATGATACGGCAATAAGCATGTTCGGCGCGGGACTCGAAAAACTTAACGCCTCAGAACTTCCAGATCGCGACGAGTTTATAGTGAGGCTTGAAGGCACAAACGGCGCGAGATTCATTGCGTTCCGTAAACTTAAGCCGGGAATTTTCACGGTCGATGACTGCACAGAAGATCTCAATGACGCACAGGATATTACGTGGTGGGCTGCTGTCGGACAAACATGGATGCGCGAGGTTGAAGCTAGAGGCGGAAAATGGCAGCGTCTTTCATCAATACCCGGCGGCAAAAGGAGAGTCCGCGCTTGTGAATGGCAGGGACAAATTCAAGGTTATCTCGATATTCAGATGCCGCAAAGAAACAAACCCGTACCACAAATACAGGAACAAGAAACAGAATCACAGCCGGAAAATTTACAGCCTCAACCACAACAGGAAGAACCAATACAGCCCGAACCGTTAAGCATGAGGCAGCCTGATGATGTAATCGGGAGAATAGGCCCTCAGGCTATGGCACTCCTTGCGGCGGGTCAGTCAAGAGAAAATGAAGGGGGATTCATCTTATGAGAGATCCGAGAGTAAAACGCATTGCGGGAATCTTGTACCCCGATGATGATTTATTGTCGTGGAGCGTTGAAATGCTCACAGAAATTTGGGGAGTCCCGGAAATTATGAGCAGTCCTGTACCATTTGACAAGACAAATTATTACGATGAAATTTCGCCGAATCTCAAGCGAGTCTTCTTATGTTTTCCCGGACTCGTAAACGCAGGAGGACTCGCAGACTGGAAGCACGAAGCAATAGAGATTGAAGCGATGAGCCGCAAACCTGTACGAGCGGTGAACATTGACCCGGGATATATTGACGGCGCAAGATTGATTTTAGCGTCAACAAAAGACCACGCGCACCGAATATATTTGCGTGACGGGATTTTTGCGGAAGTAACAATGCGTTACAGGTTCAGGAAATGGGCGAGCTTTGATTACACTTTCCCGGATTTTGCCAGCGGAGTTTACGATGAATTTTTGTCGAAAGTCCGAAAATTGTGGCTTCATGAGGTAAAAGAATGAGGAAAATTTTTGCGAGTCTTATTGCGTTTTTCGCTTTGAGTTTTACGGAATGCGTTTTTGCGCTTGAGCTTCCGAATCAAATCGGCGAATGGCACAAAGTCAGTACAAATATTCTGCCCCTAATCACAGCTTACAACGGCGAATCACATGGCCGAGTCGTTTACATGACGTACAAGCGCGAGTCGCCGTCAGGATTTCTCGATGTCATTCTCACAGAAGGAGCAGGAACAGGGAATCTCTATATCCCCGAAAAAGTTAATGACTCAGAAGGCATGATGAAAAGTGATTCAGGCTTTGAGGTCGTGAAAGTTGCAGGCCATGACGCAATAATAGAGTCTCATTCATTTATGCCGCTTGTTCTTGCGGTGAACGTTGGATATAATATCACTCTCAATCTTGAAAGCCCTTCAGCAAACAGAGAAGAATTAATGCGAGTTGCAGAGGAGATATTAGCATGGAAAAATACAAGCTCGGACTCATTCCCGGCCCCGTAAAAATTCCCGACGAAATAAAATCAGCGTGGAAAAATGATTACGGAAGCTCAGACCTTGAGGAAGAATTTTTCACCCTTTACCGCGACAATCAATCACTCACACAAAATTTACTTCACACACATAATGATATAGTCATCACATCAGGCGAGGCAATGTCAGTATTATGGGCATCGCTGAAATGTACATTAAGGCCGGGGGATAAACTTCTTGCGGTTTCGTCCGGGATATTCGGCGAGGGATTCGCGGAAATGGCGCGGGCTATCGGAGTCGAGTCGGAGATTTGCGCGTTCCCGTATGATGAAGTTCCTGACGCTGAAAAAGTCTGTGAACATGCGCGAGTCTTCAGGCCGAAAGTGATAACCGCTGTTCACTGTGAAACACCTTCAGGGACATTAACGCCGTGCCTCGCTGAAATCGGGAAAATTGCTCATGAAGTCGGCGCGTTGTTTGTGGTCGACTTTGTATCATCTGCCGGGGGAGTCCCTCTTAATGTTGACGCTTTCGGAATCGACATCGGACTCTTGGGCAGCCAGAAAGTTTTGTCGCTCCCTCCGTGCTTGTCAGTCTCATCTGTCTCAAAAAGAGCGTGGGAAATCATCAATGACGTGAATTATTCCGGCTATGAGTCATATATCGGCTGGAAGAATGTACCATCATCGCACTATATGCCCTACACACACGACTGGAACGCAATGAAAGCCCTTAACATTTCGCTGAAAATGATAATGAATGAGGGATTAGACTCGGTGATAAAACGACACAATGAAGCCGCGAAATTATGCCGCGATCTTGGGCGCGAAATTGGATTGAGACTCTTCCCGAAAAGTGAATGCTATTCTTCGCCGACTGTTACAGCTTTCTATGTGCCGGAAAAATTTTCGTGGCCTGAATTTGACGGAGCATTACGCGAAAAGGGACTCGCCGTCGGAGGCAATTACGGGAAATTAGCAGGTAAAGTCTTCAGAGTCGGGCATATGGGGAGCCAGGCTGATTGCGATTTAGTGCGCGGGGGAATGAACATTATACGTGAAGTAATTTCTTGACCGCAAAATTTCCCCGTCTATAATCACAGTCAACCATAACAGAAAGGCGATAATAATATGGACGGCGTTCACTATCTTCTTGACTTGGCGATAATTTTATTCGCGGCAAAACTTTTCAGCACAATCGGGAAAAAATTCGGAGTGCCTGAAGTCGTAGGTGAAATTATTGCGGGACTCGTAATAGGTTCTGCGGTTCTCGGTGTCGTGAAAGAGTCTGACTTCCTGAGCATCATGGCCGAACTCGGAGTCATTATGCTGATGTTCGAGGCAGGACTCGGAACTAATTTGCAGGAACTCAAAAGTTCAGGCGTAAAGGCTACACTCATTGCGTGCGCGGGCGTTATTATTCCGCTGATTTTGGGTACGATTCTGTTCATGTCGTTCTACGGTTTCGACTCTTTCGGCTCAGAGCGTTTCATGAAGGGAATTTTTCTCGGCACAATAATGTCAGCAACTTCTGTAAGCATAACTGTAGCTGCGTTAAAGGAGCTTGGCAAACTATCTAGCACAGTAGGCACAACAATAGTAAGCGCGGCGATTATCGATGACGTTCTGGGAATAATTCTGCTTACGGTTGTTACGGGGTTAAGCGGCGGGAGTCAGTCTGAAAGTGTTTCAAGCGTCCTGCTGAAAGTTCCTGCATTTTTCGCGGGCGCAATCGTTACGGGATTTCTCGTTTACCGCGCTATGTCGTGGCTTGACGGAGCATATTCACATCACAGGCGCATACCTATAATCAGCTTGTGCTATTGCTTCCTGCTTGCGTATCTGTCTGAGACTTATTTCGGGATTGCTGACATCACCGGCGCATATGTTGCGGGCGTAATACTCTGCAATCTTTCTGACCGTGATTATGTTGCACGCAGAGTCGACATCAGCTCATACATGATTTTTGCTCCGATATTCTTTGCGGGAATCGGACTCAAGACTTCATTCGGCGCAATGGATTCTAGGCTGTTGATGTTCAGCGTATGCTTTGTGATTGTTGCGCTGGTGTCGAAAGTTATCGGCTGCGGAGGCTGCGCGAGGCTCTTGGGATTCGATTCGGGAGACTCTCTGAAGGTCGGCGCGGGAATGATGACACGCGGAGAAGTTGCGCTAATTACGGCTCAAAAGGGACTCGCACTCGGACTTCTCACGGCTGATTATTTCACGGCTGTTATCCTCATGATTCTAGTAAGCTCGGTTGTTACGCCGGTGATTCTCAAGAAACTTTACCAGTAACATAATACCTCAAACGAAATTCACGGATGCCCAAACGCTAAAGGGTGTCCGTTTTTTTTTATGGCCGTAATATAATTTATCCAAATCTCACAACACTATTAACTTAAGGAGTCAAGAAAAATTTTATGTGCAGCTCCCAGAAGGATGAACGGAAAAATTTTATCGACACTATTTCACAGCTAGGCAACAGCGCAATTCTTATCTGTTCGCACAAAGACGGAAAATCTCAGGCCGTTTACGTTTCTCCCGAATACATTTCAATGATGGAAGATACTCCCGAAAATGCAGACCGCTTCAACGACACAGGAGACTTCAGCCCGATAATTTTCCCGGAAGATATACCCCTCGTAAAATACATGCTCGAACATCACGAAGCACCCGACAAATCACAGCACATTCAGATACGCAAAATCACCGCAAAGAACAATATTATCTGGTGCAGCGCGCATTATGCTTTTATCACTGTAGCGGGTGAAGATTATGTTTACATTACGTTTTCAGATATAACACTCTTCAAGAATTACGAGGAGAAAATCCGCACAAGTTACGACTCAATCGGTCAGAATTTCTATCATCAGGACAAATTCACGCTCGGTATGTTCCGGGCTGACATCACGATTGACACACTGGAGGAAGTAAGAGGCCGGGACTTGTTCAGAACCGACAGAGAGCAGGAGTCATTCTCCGAAATGCTGAAAACCCGCTCAAAGCACTACATAAATTTCATCGAGCGCAAAAAGTTAATGGAAACTTTCAGCGTTGACTCACTCCTTGACGCTTATGTGAAAGGCAAGAGCGGTATACGTCAAGTGTTGCTATCACGCCGCGAAAATGGCAGCATATGTTACGTGGAATTGTCCGCAATGATGACCCGCAACCCCTTCAACGGCCATGTAGTAGCCTTCATCACCGAGAGGGAGTGCAACAACTCAAAAGTTTATCAGACAATCGTCGACAAAATTTTAGCCCGTCAGTTTGAGATGATTGCGTATATGGCCGTCGGACGCTATCACATAACAGTCAGCGATAATTTGCCGGAAGGAAGCATTTTGCCAAAAGCCGAGCATGAGACCTTCAACGCATATATTCATGATGAGATTCTGCCGATATTGCACGGGACTGATGAGCAGATTAACGAGATGACACGCTCACTTGCGCCGGACTCGATAGCATTCGGGACGCAGAAAAATTCACTCTATGAAGTCAACATTGTATGCGATATTGACGGAAAAATTTTCTACAAGCAGTTCAACTTTTACGCCGTAAATCCGGGCTTCTATATTATCCTCGTTTCTGATACGACTCGTTTGCACAAAGAGCAGCAGGAACGCTCTGAACAGTTAGAGGAAGCATTAGACCTCGCAAACGCCGCAATGCAGCAGGCACGCCGGGCAAATTCCGCAAAGAGTGAATTTCTCGCAAATATGTCCCACGAGATTCGCACGCCGATTAACGCGGTGTTAGGCATGAACGAGATGATTATCCGCGAAAGCACAAGCGACAGAATCACAACTTACGCCCGAAACGTAGAAAGCGCAGGGAAAAATCTTCTCTCAATCATCAATGATATTCTTGACTTCTCAAAGATTGAAGCCGGAAAAATGGAGATTGCTGAAGGCGAGTACAAATTAAGCTCAGTGTTGAATGACGTAACAAATATGATTGTCTTCAAGGCACGCCAGAAAGATCTAGTCTTCAACGTGAAAGTAGATGAGGAACTTCCCGATGTCCTTTACGGCGATGAAGTGCGAGTCCGTCAGGTCGTAACAAACGTACTCAACAACGCCGTGAAATATACCCATGAAGGAGATGTGAGTCTCAGCGTTTCAGGCGGAAAAACTTACACGGAAGACGGAGCGGAAATCATCAATCTTGTATTCAGAATCACAGACACAGGAATCGGCATAAAGGCTGAAGATTTGCCCAAACTCTTCAAGAAGTTCGAGCGCATTGACCTTGTGCAGAATAATACGGTTGAAGGAACCGGGCTCGGACTCTCAATCACACACAGCCTCTTGCAATTGATGGACGGACGCATAGAAGTCGAGAGCGAATACGGAAAAGGCTCAACGTTCATAATCTACCTTCCGCAGAAAATAATCTCCGATGAGCCTATAGGGAATTTTCACGACAAATTCAACCGCTATGTTCACACGATGAGGGCATATCAGGAGTCATTCAAGGCACCTGACGCGCATATACTTGTAGTTGATGACACAGATATGAATCTCACAGTCATAGAAGGACTCCTCAGCAAGACAGACATAAATCTTGATACGGCTTCGGGAGGCCATGAGGCATTAGAGCTTACGCACGGGAAAAAGTATGATGTGATATTCATGGATCAGCGTATGCCCATAATGGACGGGACTCAGACGATGAAGGCGATTCGTGAACAGTCAGACGGAATGAATCTCGAAACGCCTATAATCTGCCTTACTGCTGACGCTGTGAGCGGTGCTAGAAGCAAATATCTCGCTGAAGGATTCACGGATTACCTCTCGAAACCTGTAGAAGGGCCGAGCCTTGAAGCAGCACTGATAAAGTACCTGCCTCAGGAGAAAATATTATTGCAGGAAGCTACAGAGTCGTTACAGGACGAACAGCACGAACGCACAGCCCTTGAGGAATTTTATTCGCACACTGAAGGATTGAGCTACAACGAGGCCATAAAGAATTGTGCGACGGAGGAAATACTCACAAAAACCCTTCAGCAGTTCTGGAACTCAATCAACAATAATCTCCGCGACATAGAATCATTCTGGCGCAATGACGACATAAAGAACTACACGATAAAAGTACATGCCCTGAAAAGCTCGGCTCGTCTCATTGGTGCAATGGAACTCTCAAAGCAGGCGGCATATCTTGAGGAATGCGGGAACAATAACGACACCGCAAGCATATCTGACTTTACGCCCGATTTGCTCGACAATTACAGGAAGTGCCAGCAGAAATTATCACCGTTATACGCAACGGATGACGACAAAGAAGAGATTTCAGCCGAAAGACTTTACGAGGCATACGCGGCAATAAAGGAGTTCACCGAAATGTTTGACAGCGACTCAATAGACGGAATAATAGAGATGCTGAGAGGGTACAAGATTCCCGAAAATGAATCAGAACGCTTCAACGTCATTGCGACATGCGCGGATGCTGCTGACTGGGGCGGATTAGAAGAGGCACTGAAAAATTTATAGGAGGTAAATAGATGAAGGAAAAAATTTTGTACGTAAGCGACAGGCCGTCAATGGGAGCGGATATGCTGATGAAAAGTTTAGGCGACTCGTTTGAGGTTATGAATGTCCGTTCAGGCGATGAAGTGAAACATGTGCCGGGCATCGTGATGGTGAATCTTGCGGGCTTTGAGGGAGCTGACAAGGTCAGGAATCTCACAACGGCGAAAGTGTTTTTGCTTGGGACGCAGGCTGAAATTGACGATGCCGGGATTACAGGCGCGACGGGAATCGCAAAGCCCTTCAACGCAGCGGAAGTGAAAGCGAAATTGTTATCACTCTCAGGCAATATAGGAGATATTCAGCGTACGATTCTTCTTGTTGATGATGACGCTGTAATGATACGCACTCTCCGTGAAGGACTCAGCACAAGCTACAAAGTTCTTCCGGCAAATTCTGGAGCGAACGCCCTCAAGATTCTTTCACGCGCAAAGCCTGACTTGATACTTCTGGATTACGAGATGCCCGAAATGAACGGCCCGCAGGTTTTCGAGGCACTGAGGAATAATCCTGATACGGCGAAAATCCCGGTGATGTTCCTGACGGCGAAAAATGACTCACAGAGCATAGCAAAAATTGAGACGCTTAAACCTGAAGGGCATATGCTGAAGACATTACCGTTAAGAGAAATCAAAGATATGATTCAGAAATTTTTTGACGGAAAATAGAGCGTGTGAAGAAAAAATTTTCCCCCGGCCATGAAGGAAACCGGGGGATTTTTGTTTGCGATGTTAATTGCCTGATGGCTATTCTGCCGAATGCTTTGTCCTGTATCTCATTGTCCTGTAGTAGTAATCGTACAGGGAAATTACACCGTTCTTGATTCCCGTTACGACTTCCGTATCGTCTTTGAATAGTACACCGTAGACGTATGACAGCGGGGAAATCTTTACCGTGAATGTGCTGTTGTCTTTTGTGCCTGTGATGGTGTAGACATTGCCGAGTTCGTGCGCTGATATGTCTGCGATTGTTACTATGTTGTTGTTCACATCGCCTGACGCACACGCAAGATACTCAATTGTTGAATCAAAACTGACTTGCAGAGTCGTCTTGCTGTCGAGGTAAAGCGCGTAAGTGAATGACAGCGTGTCAGGTGTTTTACTGATGGCATAATCCGCCACGCCCTGTTTCGCCAAGAGAACAGCATCATCACCGTACTTGTCAGCAGAGTCCATTTTCGCGTGTTCCATGCCGATCGTCCAGCCGTTTTCAGCCGCAAGAGGAACCTGAACATAGCTTCCGTAATTCTTGATGGCCTTGCAGAGATTCACCGTCTTTGAAGTGAACACATCATCAGAAGCAATAATACGGTCGAGGTACGTTTTTGCGGTGTAATCCTCACTCAATACAACAGTGTTGTTCTTGTCGTAAAGTTTTGCGTGAATAGTGTCAGCCATCTGCACCGAGTTCACGTAGCACCTGTAACCGTAAAGCGTATATCCGCCGTCTGAGACTGACTCATAGTACACAGTCGGATTCGGGTTCTCTGTCTTGTCGCCGCTTACGTCAAAAACCATCGTGTAATTTTCTGGCGTAGAGCCTTCAGGTAAATACACATAGAACATGACAACAATCTGGCTTCCGAGAATCATCGAGTGCTGCGGAATTTCGATTTTTGTCGTATCAGCGGGCTTAAAGCTATTCTGCCAGCGCGCTGTGTATGTCCTGTTTCCTGTTGAGCCTGCCGGAATCGTTACGCTCTGAGTTGCTCCGTCAAGCCCGGTGCCTGTCCACCCTAAGAACGTATAGCCCTCTTTTGTCGGATGATCCAGCGTGAACGTGTCAGTATTTACCGTGTATTGAGTAGAGGACATGCTGCCCGCATCTACATACGTGATTTCGTAGGTATTAAGATTCCAATTCGCTGTGAGTTTGAGATTTACGTTTGTGTTTTTCGGAATTGCGTAACCGTCCCCCGATTTCGTTAAAGTTATTTCGGGTGATGATGTCCAGCCGTTGAATGTATATCCTTTTCTCGCGGGATTCAGCACTAACATGGGCAGTGCTGTGGGTGAATATGCTAACGGATTCAAGAGTCCTGCGTCAAGTCCTGCTATCAAGTACTTGCCTTTTACCGTTGAGTAATTCAGCGCAATGTCGTGCGTTCCTTCCGTAAGATCATCTGCGGGATTGTCTGACACAAACAAATACGTGGTGTTGTTGCTGCTGTCTCTGGCTCTGAGCGCAAACGTTGAGGCCAATACATCACTGGAGGAAAGAAGAGCAAGGTACATGCGTTTGTCATCTGACCTTATTAGATTCTCTTCTGCGTCATCAATCTGCATAGACATAACATCAACAGACTCATCAAGCGATACAATCATTATGTACCCTTCATTGAGGAGAACCTCGCCGCTGCTGAGGGCGTAATCATACGAGATTGTGTAAACTTCGTAAGGTACAAGCGTCTTGCCTTGAATTGCGTTAATCTGATTTGATGTGAGAGTCCCTGAGTAGAGTGTTTTAGACGTATCACCGCTGACGATAAAAGCCTGGCCGTCAGCAACTTTCACTGTCTTGGCGTTATAAGCGTCCGCTGAAATATAGTCTGTTTTGTTCCTGTAACCGAGCGTTATTGTACCCTGTGCGCCGCCGTAGGTAGGAGTATAACCGGCATACAAATTCGCGCCCTTAGCCCTGACTTTTCCGCCGCTGATCGTGATACTGCCTTCAATGTCCGTATAGTCGCTGCGTCCGGTGTTAATAGCATGAGAGGAAGCCCTGCCGTTTATGTCGATACTGAGAGTCCCGTTGTTTATGTTTACTGTCCTGCTGGCGAAAATACCGCAGCTATATCTTGTACCATTATCAGCTGAAAGGATGATGTTCCCGCCGTTCTGTATAAAAGCATTGCTAGCTTCAATGGGAAAATGCGCGTAAATCTTGAGCGTTCCTGTCTGCTCTTTCTGGCCGTAAATATACAGGTTAGAAATGCCATAGTTATTGAAGCCAAAGGTAAATTGGTTGCTACTTGAGCCGATGGTCATTGTTTTTCCGTCAGCAAGAATAATATGTATGGAATTGCCGCTGAGGTAAAATCCTGTCTTCCCTGAGTATGGGTCTTCTGGAACATCGGTTATGTTTACGTCCTCGTTGACAATATACCAGCCGTCTTTGAGGCTTTGCGTTTGACTGCTTGATTTGAGCGGTGTTGCGGTTACTTGTTTTTCTTCGCCGTTCTCGTCAATATAGCTGTACAATTCTACCCACTGAAGTTTTTTGCCTGCAATCGCGTTAATCTGATTTGATGTGAGAGTCCCTGAGTAAGTGTTTGTGCCGTCTGAAAGAGTCTGACCGTCAGCAATCCTCACTGTCCGTGCTGAATAACTGCTTGCCTTGATATATTCCTCTTTATTCCTACTGCCGAGCGTTATCGTTCCTGTAGGGCCGTAAGAAGAAGAAATATATCCTACAGGGCCGGCATAGAAGCCTTTGTCAGCTGAGACTGTTCCGCCTTTGATTGTGATATAGCCTCTATAAAGCCATTCATTAGCATAACCTCCGGCAAAAATAGCAAATGAGTTGCTGCCAGTTACCTTGATGCTGAGATTTCCGCCGTTGATGTTCACTTTGCTAGCAGCTGTAATGCCAAATCCGTGAGAAGTAATATCGATATTTCCGCCGTTCTGAGTAAAGCTGAACATATCAATTCCTCTCTCGTTGATTGCAGTAATCTTGAGCGTTCCTGTGTTCCCGCTTTGGCCGTAAATATACAGATAACCAATCTCGCTTGCATTGGTAGAGATTCCCTTGTCTTGAGCGTTGATTGTCATAGTTGCGCCGTCAGCGAGAATGATACGGACATCCGCATTTGTTCCGAGTGTTATTGTGTGGTTAAATGTGATGCTGCTGTTCACGACGTACCAGCCTTCAGCGAGTGTTGTCTCGTTTCCTGTGAGTACAGTTGCGTCTGTGGTCTGCGGATTGCCGCTTTCATCAATGTAGCTTGTTGATACCGTTGAGGCTTGTGCTGTTACGCAGGACATCATACAAAGAATAAGAGTAAGCGCGAGAAGTTTTGTGAAGCTGTGAGGAATGAAGATTCTATTTTGAGCATTGAAATTAAACCTGCTCATAATGAATCAGTCCTTTCTTCATGAAAATTTTTCGGCGCAAATTATTTCACAACTTCAAACTTCATTCAAATTTGAATCGCAAAGAAACCGAATCGCGTTTTAAGTTTTTGCGGACTCGTTTTTGTTCTAATGTCATAAAAATTTTTCTCTGCTACAATATTTCAAATTTCCACACGAAAAAAGGAGCATGAAATTTTATGGCAAAAGTTTACTACGAAAAGGACTGCGATTTAGGCAAGCTCACAGGGAAGAAAATTGCGATCATCGGTTACGGTTCACAGGGACACGCGCACGCAATGAACCTCAGAGACTCCGGCTGTGATGTCATTGTCGGACTCTACAAGGGCGGAAAGTCATGGCCTGTTGCGGAGAAAGACGGCTTCACGGTTATGACAGTCGCAGAAGCAACGAAAGCCGCAGACATCATCATGATACTCATCAACGACGAGAAGCAGGCAGATATGTACCGCGCCGAAATGCTGCCCAACCTCACAGAAGGAAAGACAATCGCATTCGCTCACGGCTTCAACATCAGGTACAAGCAGATAGTCGCGCCAAAGGGAGTCGATGTCTTCATGGCCGCGCCCAAAGGACCGGGGCACACCGTAAGAAGCCAGTACGTAGCCGGGAAGGGTGTACCGTGCCTTGTAGCTGTGGAGCAGGACGCTTCCGGGAAATGCCTCGATACCGCGCTCGCGTACATTGCCGGGATTGGCGGAGCAAGAGCGGGAATCCTCGAAACAACAATGCAGCAGGAGACGGAGACCGATTTGTTTGGCGAGCAGACTGTACTTTGCGGCGGAGTCGTTGACCTCATGCAGTGCGGGTTTGAAGTGCTTTGTGAGGCAGGATATGACCCCGTCAACGCATACTTTGAGTGCATTCACGAAATGAAGCTCATCATTGACCTCGTGAACAGAGGTGGAGTCGCGGCCATGAACTACTCAATCTCAGACACTGCGGAATTTGGCGAATACGTTTCAGGCCCTCGCGTACTTCCTCATGAAGAGATCAAAGCGAACATGCGTAAAGTTCTGCAGGACATTCAGGACGGAACATTTGCAGGAAGATGGATTGCCGAGAACAAAAACGGGCGTACATTCTTCAACTCACGCCGCGATCAGCTCGCAAAGCACCCGATGGAAGTAATCGGCAAAGAATTACGCGAGCAAATGTTATGGAAGGACGGTTCAAGCCTTGATGAAGTGTCGAAGTGATAACATCAAAGCCGGAGTCGAACGAACGCCGAATGTGAGTCTTCTCTATGCTTTGGGCTTGACGAAGGAAGAAATTTCCCGCCCGATAATCGGAGTTGTAAGCTCATTCAGTGAAGTAGTCCCCGGTCATATGCACCTCGACAAGATAGCGCAGGCCGTCAAGGAAGGAATTTACGCGGCAGGAGGGACTCCGATGATGTTCCCGGCAATCGCTGTGTGTGATGGGATTGCGATGGGTCATGTAGGGATGAAGTACTCTCTTGTGTCCCGTGATCTTGTTGCGGACAGCACAGAGGCTATGGCGATCGCTCATCAGTTTGACGGACTCGTGATGATTCCCAACTGCGACAAGAACGTTCCGGGACTCTTAATGGCGGCGGCTCGTCTCAACATTCCCGCGATATTCTGTGCTGGCGGGCCAATGCTCGCAGGACATCTCAGAGATGGAAGACGTACATGTCTGAGTCATATGTTCGAGGCTGTCGGAGCGTATCATGCGGGTAAACTTGACGAGGCCGGAGTCGATGATTACACCGAAAACGCTTGCCCTTCATGCGGTTCATGTTCGGGAATGTACACGGCTAACTCTATGAACTGTCTGACGGAAGCCATCGGAATGTCGCTGAAAGGTAACGGAACAATCCCCGCTCCCCTGTCAGCAAGAATCAGACTCGCGAAATTGACGGGCATGAAGATTATGGAGCTTGTGAAGAATAACATATGCCCCCGCGACATCATGACCCCGGAAGCGTTCGACAATGCAGAAGCGGTTGACATGGCTTTAGGCTGCTCAACAAACACAATGCTGCACCTTCCCGCAATCGCACATGAAGCAGGCGTAACAATCAACCTCTCACACGCAAACGCAATCAGCGAACGTACTCCGAACTTGTGCCATTTAGCCCCGGCGGGTGATACGTTCATGGAAGATTTAGACCGGGCCGGCGGAGTTTATGCCGTGATGAATGAGCTTGCGAAAAACGGACTCATCAAAACGGACTTAATCACAGTTACAGGAAAAACAGTCGCCGAAAATATAGCGGGCTGTGAGATTCTTGACGGTGAAATAATACGCACGGTTGCGAATCCATACTCATCAACAGGAGGAATCGCCGTCCTCAAAGGGAATTTAGCCCCGGACGGCTGTGTTGTGAAACGTTCGGCAGTTGCAGAAGAGATGATGAAGCACGAAGGCCCCGCAAGAGTTTTCGACTCAGAAGATGACGCAATAGCCGCGATTTACGCACGGAAGATTAACCCCGGCGATGTCGTTGTGATTCGCTACGAAGGCCCTAAAGGCGGCCCGGGAATGCGTGAGATGTTGAACCCTACAAGCGCGATATGCGGAATGGGACTCGACACAAGCGTCGCATTGATTACGGACGGAAGATTTTCGGGTGCTACGAGGGGCGCAAGTATCGGCCATGTTTCACCGGAAGCAGCTTCAGGCGGGAATATCGGACTCGTTCATGAAGGAGACATCATAGCGATTGACATCAACAGCTACTCAATCACGCTGAAAGTTTCTGACGATGAATTAACCGAACGCCGAAAGAACTGGAAGCCAAACGAACCCAAAATCAAGACAGGGTATCTTGCGCGTTATGCCAAGCTCGTAACGTCAGCTGACAAAGGCGCAATTCTGGAGTAAATCTGCAAACGAAAAATGAATCCCCCAGTCGTTAAATGGCCGGGGGATTTTGTGTGCGCAAATATTTTCTCAAATCTTAATTTTGATTCCTTCCTGAAAAAATTTTTGTGAGAGTATTTTTTTTTTTTGCGTAAAAGAGGTTATAATACCTCCGAACAAATTTCCCAAAGAGGTGATTATTTTGTTGAAACGTTTTATTTTTGCGGCGCTCGCTGTCGTGCTGGTCATGTCAGCTTGTGCTTACGGTTCAGATCTCCCGGTCTCGTATGATTTGCGGACATTGGGTCGCGTTACTCCTGTGAGAGATCAGGAGCCGTTCGGAACATGCTGGGCTTTCGGCGCAATGGCTGCGGTTGAGAGCAACTATCTCACGAAGTATGTGAGCAATGACTCTTCAGTCAGAATAGCGCGCGATGTTTTGGGCGATGCACAAAGCGCAGACTTGTCCGAGCTTCATTTGTCGTGGTACATACGCAATGACCCCGACAAACGCAAGCGCAACACTAATGTAATGCCGAGAACTCTAACTCTCAGCTCGCTTAACGGTGCTACTACGACTACGGCGGCTGCGTATTTTACGAGAGTTGACGGCCCTGTTCTTGAGTCATCGCTTCCGTATCTCTCAATAGCCCTGCTCAGAAGAATGGGTTTCTCTCCTGTGATACCTAATCACTGGTACGACACAAAAGAGTATCCTACGTATGATTTTCTTCAGACATTGGCAAACCAGCAGTCGCAAGATCAGCTAGCAAATGATCATGTTCCTATTCTGCCCGGTCTCAAAGAGTCCCCAAGAAGCTATGATGTACAGCTGAGGCTTACGGATATTCTTTTCAGCTCGAAGGCTCCTGTAACTCTCTCTAATGCAAACAATGAGAAAACAGACCGCTTAGACCCCGAAAAGGCGAAAGAGTTAATCATGGATCACGGCGCAATTTCTATATCATATCAGGCAGGAGGCTCCTTGAGTGACTCTTCAGCATACTACGTTTCCGGGGATGAAATGAATCATCAAGTAGTAATAGTAGGATGGGACGATACTTATTCAGCCGACAAATTTCTGTGGCATACGCAGCCTTCTCAAAACGGAGCTTGGATAGTCAAAAACTCTTGGGGAAATAAATGGGGTGATGGCGGATATTGCTACATGTCCTATCAGCAGCCAATAGACGAGGGAGCAGCGTTTATCGTTGAGGATTACCCCGTAGACCTGAAAGTTTACGAGCATGACCCGCTAGGCTGGTGCGACGCTTACGGAGCGAGCGCGGATACACTTTACGCGGCTAATGTCTTCAAGGTACGCTCAGACAACGAAACTTTAGAGGGAATATCATTCTACACGACAGAGGCAGGAGCTACGGTTCAATGGCAGGTATTCTACAATCTCGGAACGAACAAGCCGACACTCGCGCCATACACAGCCGGAGCGGTCAGCATAAGCGGCACTGAGACATTCCCGTATTCAGGCTATCACACAATCAAGATGACGGGTACGAACGCTGTATCACTCACTAAAGGAACGTACTTCTCTGTTGTGCTGAAGGTAACGAATCCTACTTTGAAATATCCTCTTATTGTCGAACGCAAAATAGATGGTATATCAGATTTCGCAGCAGTACATGACTATGAGAGCTGGTTCTCTGAGGACGGTTCAGACTGGTGGGACGGTATCACCGCGCTTGACGGCAGGAAGCACATTCCTATGAACGCCGCGATAAAAGCATTCACGTTAAACGGATCAGGCACGGAAGTTGAAGAGGACAAGCTGACAATTCTCGGCAAAAATCTCGACTACTACATGAATACCGTCAGCGTTAAAGAAGTACGGACAAGCGATGACATCAAGCCCAACAGCAATATACCCGATGAGCCTATCATGACGAGGCTGATATTCGCACCTGCAAATGTAAGCGTAGATGAAAATGAAAATGTAAGCGTAGACCTCTACAACGCAGGGACGAAAATAATATATTACCTCGTGAACGTAACAGAAGCCCATGAATTTGTTGAAAACTATGAAGCAAACCCGGACACAACATATCCCACAGGCTTTGTGCCTTATAACCCTGACAGAGAATATGACCCGCTCTTTGAGGAAGGCTATGAACCCGATGTATTCTGGCTTGCAGAGGACGGCGGCGAGTATCCTGTTTACGGGCCTTTCACAACGTCTGTAGATGAAAACGGGTATGTGTATCTCGATGTTCAGAATTTGGATTACGGCGAGTACGCTAACGAAAGCAGTGCATTAGGATCAATCCCGAAAGGCTATTATGATTTCGTTTACACAGGGCCTCAGGGTGAAAATAGCTTTGTCGGAAGTGTTGAGCTTAGACTCGCGGCATCAGATTTCAGCGGCCCCGACAGCGGGGACATCACAAGCCCGGACATCAGATACGTAAGCCGGGACGTGATACGCTACGTGAGCCATGATGTACCAGTCGTAAGCCGTGAAGTTGTTGTGCAGTACGTAAGCTCTGACTCGGTTGTAGGAGTCGGAAGCTCATCATCAAGCGGATGCACTTCAGGATTCGGACTCGCGGGTTTGATTCTTCTCTCAGGACTCGCGGCGGCCATGAAGAAACGTTAGACTCAAAACAGAATTATCCATCGAAAATGAATCCCTCGGTGAAAAATTGCCGGGGGATTTTTTGCTGACTTCTTACAGTTACAGACGCAAAATATATATGTGTTAATATAATCTAATCCACAAAAATTTTTGACACAGGGAGGAATTTCACGCACAAAATGAAGAATGCAGCACGCAAATTTTTCACGCTGTCTTACGCATTAATCACATCAGAATGGAAAGCCGTAACCGTAATCATACTTGCGAGTCTCTTGCAGGCATTCGCGGTAAATTATTTCACGCTACATTATCGCTTCCCTGATTTGGGCGTGTCAGGTATAGCAGTCCTCACTAATTATGCGTTTGGGATTTCGCCGAACTGGGTAATACTCACGGGAAATATTATCCTCATGATATGGGCATGGCGGGATCTCAACCTTCATTTTTTGGGGCTGACTCTCATATCGATATTCACATTTTCGGCGGGGCTGTCAATTTTCGCGCTGTATCCTCTGAGCTTGCCTGATGACAAATTCATGGCCACTGTCATAACGGGACTCATTAAGGGATTTGCGGGCGGAATGATGTTCAACGTCGGCGGTTCAAGCGGAGGCACTGACATTATAGCTGCGGCATTGAGACGGCGTTACGGGATTGAGGTCGGGCAGTTCTCGATCTTCATCAACCTGTTTATTCTTGGTCTGTCGATTGGTGTCGTTGGTCTTGAAGCTGTTGTGTATGGTGCTGTAGGTCTCTACGTGAACGGTGTAACAACGGACAATGTTACGAGGAGTTTCGACAAACGCAAGCAGGCAATAATCATCACCAACAAGCCCGATGAAGTCAGCAAGTTCATCAACGAACATGGCCGCGGCGTAACACGTCTTGAAGGTCGCGGAGGCTATACAGGTCAGCCCAGGCCGGTATTGATTACGCTGTTAGATCCCAGGCAGGTGGTAATTCTCAAACGATTCTTGAAGGAACATGACGAACACGCTTTTGTGTCTATCTGTGATGCCTCTGAAGTTTTAGGGCAGGGATTCAAGAGCTGGCGTTCATTATGATTTATGTACAAAGGAGTGAAATATTACGAGTGATTTTTCTATAGGGAGTTTATTGGATGACGACAAGAAAGCATCATTGCAGAGCTTCTCCGAGAATTTGCCGCAAAAAGACGCGCCCCGCTCAAAGAAGGATATTGTCTCACACATAGCATACTTAATCGGAGTTGACGCAAAATATTTCGGACTCGGCAATGACGGAATGAACCCGCAATTTTACCGCACTGTTTACGACAAACTTAACGCCGACAAAGAAGCGAGAATAGTCCGAAGCCTTTGCAGACTGCGCACGAAAATTCAGCGGAACTTCAAAGCCATCTCCACCGAAATGAATTCAGACGTTAAGAATCTCGACTCAATGCCTGACCTTATACCGCCGGAAATTTTGATGACGCTCGAATCTGACGGCGTATCTATCGTGAGGCCGCGTAAAAGACCAGAAGACTATATCATTGACATTCATAATTATTTGCTTCCTCATGTACCTAACTGTCAGAAATTTATGCCGTCATGGGTTAAATGGATATACATACGAAATCTTTTCTTTATACCGCGTGGGAACACAACAGAAGGCAACAGAGAAGGCGCAAAACTCTATTACGAGTACAGAGACTTATTCCCCTATCAGGCATATATCAATTGGAGTCCTGACGAGAGAGACGGAAATATTCTCCGTGATGACGCGAAATTTCTTCCGGTATTGTACGAGCGCAACAGGGATAAATTCTACGACATGAGCAAAGTTACGGAAGCAGGAGACGCGGCAATAGATGACCCGACAGAATTTTTTGCGGAAGCTGAAAGGGTGCTTGTTGCGGTTGACTGTGAGAATGCTGACCCCTGCAAAGTTATCGGAATCATCAAGGAACTCTCACGGCTGAATCTCGTGAAGAAAATCGTGAAGATAATTCTTGTTGATGATGAGCATACCTCCTCGCAGTGGCGGGCATTGAGGCGGAATGAGAATCTCCCGCTTGAGTACTACATGACAGACCGCGTTAAAGATGACAAGTCAGCAGTAGACGTAGCGTTGACGATAAAATTTTACCGCGAATTTGTGCAGATGAAAGCAGAAGGAAACCCGATAGACTCGGCGGTGATAATTTCGAGCGACTGTGATTTTTGGCCGCTGATAGAGCTTACGCCGGAAGTGAGATTTATGGTGATGCTTGAGTACGATAACTGTTCGCAGTCATATTATCAGAGATTGCAGAATAATGATGTTCCTTTCCTGTATATAGATGAATATTTTGCGTCAGGGAATATTGAGCTTAAGACAGAAATAGTTTTGCAGGAAGTAATACGCGAGATTGAAGAGGGGTATTTGAGCAAGATAAACATATTCTCAGTGATTAACCGGGCATTGACGAAACTTGAAGTGAAGATGACAGAAAGCGAGTCAGCAAATTTTTACGCAAAATACATATCACCGATGACAATAACATTCGCCAAAAACGGAAGCGCATTGCTCCAGAACAAACCGACTCTCAAGGAATGAATTTCTCCCCCTTGTGTGAAAAAGCAGGGGGGATTACTTTTTCTCCGCGCCGCATGTAACATCAAAAGTATATTTCTCGTCCGGGTAAGTCTCATCAGAAATGAATCCTTCCCAGCGAATCAGGGCATTTTTCCCCGGCATGAATGACAATGTGATTTTGTCCTCGCCGTCAATAAATTCTGTGCTGAAGCTCCATGAGTTTTCGCCCTCGCGCTTAAGGTCATAAGGCACTGCGTACTCCCAGCTTCTTTCACAGACAATTTCACCCTGAATATTAGTGATTACTCCAGTGAAAATTACGTCTGCTCTTCCTTCTGACTGGCTTTCGGAATATTTCACGGTCTCAACAGTGAGTGATACATCGTCAGCGTTGAGTGAGACATCAACACCGGGCTGACGTGGGTCTGTTCCTGTTCCGTTTCCTGAACCTTTCCAGACTCCAATCAATGAGCTTAACCCGGAAGATTTCTGCACGTTCTGAGATTGTGAGGGCTGAGTTGCTTTGTGGGACTTGCGTTTTTTCTTTGCGGCTTCACTCTGAGGACTCGCAAACATAATCACAAGAATCATAATGACAACAAAAATTTTCATGCAGCGTTTCATTTTCGTATCTCTTCTTTCAGCGGGATAAATTATTGTAGCACACGCTGTTATAATTGTCGGTGTTAGGAGGCTTAACCATGACAAAAATTTTAGTGGTCTCAGGACACACGGACTTGCAGAAAAATTCATTCGCAAACAAAATCATACTTTCACGGCTTGAAGAGATAATGCCGGCTGAATATGTATATCTTGATACTGAGTATCCTGACTGGAAATTTGACGCTGGGCGCGAACAGGACAGACTCAGGAATGCAGATGTGATTGTGATTCAGTTCCCGTTCTTCTGGTACGGAGTCCCGTCATTGCTGCATAAGTGGATGGAGGAAGTATTTGTGCACGGCTTCTCTCACGGCTCAAAGGGGAAGGCACTTGTCGGGAAAAAATTTCTTGTGTCTTTCACGTCAGGCGCGCCGGAAGAATTGTACACAGCCGGGGGCGTTCAGGGTTATCCTGTTGATGACTTTCTGATTCCGTTAAAGCAGTTCGCGAAGGCTTGCGGAATGATATGGGCGGGATATGTTTACAGCGGGGGATTGTCTTACGCGAGCCGTCATGATGATGAGAAATTGCAGCTCATGAAGGAAAAAGCGTTGTTGCACGCCGAAAGAGTCGCGGAGATGGTGAAATCACTCTAAAGGCGGTTGACAAGCCATGAAAAATAGTATAATAGACTCAGGACTCAGGACTCAGGACTCAGGACTCAGGACTCAGGACTCAGGACTCAGGACTCGACTCGCTATTTGACTCTTCAGGGTTAAAGGCATACTCTGGGTACTTAACAGACCGTGCGGAATTGCTGCAATCAGCTTCAGGGGGAGGGGCAATAGCACTCTCAAAGGCAATAATCTGTGAGGGAGGCTCAGTATTTGGAGCGTGTTACTCTCAAGATTTCAGGTCAGCGGAATTTGCATGTGTCGAAAAAATTTCAGACCTTCACAGGCTCAAAGGCTCAAAGTATATCCCAACAGAAAAGAAAATATTTCAGGACGGCGAATATAAATCCGTCTGGCCTGTCGTGGCTGAAAAATTATCGTCAGGAAGGATTGTTCTTTTCACGGGACTCGGCTGTGATGTCGCGGCTCTGAAATCATATCTCAGCGCAAATCATATTGACATGCAGAATCTCTTTACTGTAGATTTAATCTGTTACGGTCCTGCGCTTATTGACGTTCACACGCAGTATATAGACTCTCTCGAACGAAAATACAAATCGCGTATCACAAATTTCACAGTGAGGCACAAGGCTAAAGGCTGGATTCCCAAATATATACTTGCGGAATTTGAGAACGGCAGAAGATTCATAACTCCGTTTGATGATACTGATTACGGGCTTGCATTCGGAATATATACCCGTGAGTCCTGCTTTCATTGCAAGTTCAAAGGCGCGAATCATCAGGCAGATATAACGCTGGGAGATTCTTGGGCGACGACTCCGGGAACAGCCGGGTATAATCCTGACGGTGTATCAATCATTATCGTGAAGACTGAACGCGGAGAGTCTCTTATGGAGAAGATAGACTCAGAAGAATTTGCTGTTTTTCCTGCAGACATGAGAGCGGCATTTGAGCGCAACACTATGTATTACACGAGCCGGAAAAAGCCTGATGATTATTCAAGGTTCTGCGAGGACTTAAGGACTGAAGGACTTCACCGGGCAATTGTGAATCATTTCGGGCTTCTGAGATATTACACGAGGGGAATACGCCGAATGATTCCGAGTCCCATAAAAAGAGTCATCAAGGCTATACTCCGCAGATAGTGTACAATATCCCGCATAAATCCATAAAAGGCGGGGTAATATGTCATCAAAACACAAATGGCCGTCAGAAAAAATTTCTCCTGAAAAATTGCTGTCTCTTGCGTGTGAAGCCGCTGAAAATTCGTATGCTCCTTACTCGCGGTTTCATGCAGGGTCAGCGATTCTTCTTGAGAATGATGAAGTGATACAGTCCTGCAACGTTGAGAACGCTTCATACGGCCTGACGATTTGCGCCGAACGCGCCGGGATTGCGTCAATGATTTCACGGGGAAAAAAGAATCCTCTTGCGATTGCTGTTGTCGGTTCACATGAAGACTCAGACGACTATATGACTTTGCGCTGTCCTCCGTGCGGTGCTTGCCGCCAGGTTCTTGCGGAGTTCAACGCGGATATTCTCATCGTTCTTGCGTCAGAGAATGAGCCGGAAATTTACACCCTACGTGAATTGCTGCCTGTTACGTTCACATTGCGGCCATGAAGTGCGGAGTTGTTACAATAATAGGCCGTCCGAACGCGGGAAAATCATCGCTCATTAATGCCCTTCTGAAGACTCACGCGCTTATAATTTCCCCGAAACCTCAGACGACTCGAAACGCCTTACGCTGTATCTATAATGATGATGACTCGCAGATAATTTTCACCGACACGCCCGGACTTTACACGCCTGACTCTCGCGACAAGCTCGGAATTTTCCTGAACGACTCGATTCTTGAAGCACTTGATGATTCTGACTGTATATTATGGCTGATTGACGCAGGAACCCGGAAACTCAAGCCCGACGATTACGAGATCGCTAAAATTCTGCCGAAAAAAATCCCCGTCATACTCACAGCAAACAAATCCGATAAATCAGACCCATCACAGGCAATCAGACTTTACGAGGAAATATTCACGTTTGCAGACCGAGTCGCAATCTCAGCAAGAACAAAGCGGGGACTCGACTCACTCATGGCCGCGATAATGCCGCATATCCCGGAAGGCGAAGCGATTTATGACGCTGATATTCTGATGGACACGACAGAGAAATTCATGGCCTCAGAGATAATACGCGAGAAAGTTTTGATGTTATTGCGTGATGAAGTGCCTCATTGCGTGGCGGTTGTTGTTGACGAGTACAAAAGCCCGGATGAATATCCTGACCGCAAGAAGCTCTACATACGCGCAACGTTAATCACCGAGACGGAAGGCCAGAAAAAAATCGTAATCGGCTCAAAAGGTGAGATGATAAAGCGAATAGGCGAGGAATCGCGCAAAGCAATCGAGAATGTTACGGGGATTCCTGCGTACATAGATTTGTGGGTGAAAGTTGTTGCGAACTGGAGAAAGAATCCGGCGGCGTTGAAGCGTTTTGGCTATGCGTAAGGGAAAAAGAAGAGTCCCCTATAGGCGTTGGGGGACTCAATTTATATTGTGTTGTTTGGTTATAGGTTTGTCGTTCGTTCGTTTAGCGGACTCTCAGGAAAATATCCTTATTGAAAGTAGTGGTACTCTCAACTGTTGTATTTGCTTCGTAGGTGTTAGGTTCAGCCTCTGTGCCTTCTGAAGCTGTCTTCTTGAATCCTTCCTGCACCGCTTTATTGGCGAGAATGTCTGCTATTTTCGAGTCGGCAGTTCCCAGCGTGTATTGCAGCCACCATTCCGTTTTAACATCTGTACCATTATTTGAACCAAACGAGATGAGGAATTTACCCGCTGTTTCTGAGTTTTCTGCCACAACGCTTATGTCCTTTATGTATGGTTTGATGCCTGTCCTGATTGTTGTTGCGGCGAAATTGTCATCCTTCGCAATCGCAGCAGTGTTATCCGCGTAGTACATATTCATTGCCGAGCTTATGAGGTGAAAGTTTTCGACTATTTTCTGTGCCTCCGCTATGCTGGTTGCTTCCCTTCCTCCAACTAAGCCCATTGAACCGAGTATTGCAATTATCCCTATGACAAGGAGCAGTTCTACGAGTGTGAATCCTTTTCTTGTTCTCTTCATGATTTTTTTCCTCCTTCTGATTTTGTTACCCTTGTTGCTGAATACTTGTTGCTACCGTATTTCTGCCGTTTTGCGCTACTACAACCAAACAGCACGGGAAAAATTTTTGCACACAACCATTAACGCCCCGCCTTGTCTGTGATATAATTACCGCAGATAAGGTAAGACTATGGAGAATTCTCCACACAGTCATGTGCAGAAAATCAATTCTAAACAGTCGTTATTATAGCACAAAGCCTTATCTTTTTTATACCCAAAATTTCTTTACCGTATAATTTCCGGCCATGTCAGAAAAACCCTCCCCGAATTTTCACGGGAAGGGCTTAACTGAGAAAGGAGTGTTATATGGGTATGATGTGTGTGTGTTTAGCGTCTTGTCTTGAAAAAGTCATCTATGCTGTCGAGTATGTCTTTGGGTAGCATCGTCTTCAGCAAATATTTCTCCGGCTTGAATCTCAGGACTTCCATTATGCTGCGTTTGTCGCCTTTTGCCGTCAGGAACATTACGGGAATGTTTGACGTGTTAGGGTCTGAGCGTATCATCTCAAGAACTTTCGGGCCGTTCACGATTGGCATCTCGAAATCAAGAAGTATCAGGTCAACTTTGTTCTTTGCGAGAATCGTTATCGCGTTCATTCCTGAGCTTGCAACGAGAATTTTATAGTGCGTTGAAAGAAGGCTCTTCATTGAGCGCAATGCTGTCGCGTCATCGTCCACAATAAGAATGCTCTTGAACTCTTTGAGCTTGTCAACAGCTTCTCCCTCTTTCTGCAAACGCTTTATGAGGTCAGCAAGATCAACCGGACGCGTGTACATCTGCGCTACGTAATCGGCCTTTTTGCCCACAACAGTGTCAAGCTCCTCCTGAGTCCCGATCACAAAGAAACGTATTCCCCTGTCCTCTACAAGGTCGCGGATATATCCCAGCACGTCAATCATCAAGTTATCCTCGCCCTGAAGATACAGTATGAATATTCGCGGAATGTCGTCTTTCTTTGCTTCTGCGGCGGGCTGTGAACCTTCTGCGTTTTCTTCCTGCTGCTGGCTCAAGAGCGCGGCGACTTCAGGATCTATTGCGTCCTCGTCATTTCCGTTGTCTTCTTTCAGGAAGTTCGATATTGCCGTAACATCGGGCTTAACCGTCAATACCTCGAAATCCTGCGCCTTAAGGTGATTGATTATGCCCTCAGAGATGAAGCTGACTTTTTCTGTGATGAATAATACTTTGCTCATTCTCTCACATTCCTTCTTTCATGCGATTATATTTTGCAATCCATTTACTTTATACATTATAGCAACTCTTCAAGCGTACCCCAGTCAGCACTTGTTACACACTCTTTAATCTTCTCGAATTTTTCGCGCTCTGACTCTGGTATGCGGTAATTCTTTGCTTCCTCCATCATTCTGTCTATGTTGTCGAGGTCAAAATCTGCTGCGAACCCCTTAATCAGCGAGTACATTTCATGCAGATCGTCAACCGAAATTTCAGGCAATGACATATCAGGCTCATCATTATTCCCGAAAACTTTTGCTAGTTCAGGCTTATAGCTCCGATACAGCGACAAAAGCGCGGGCGTTTTCGACTCAATTTCCGCTTCATCATTCTTATCACCGCAAGCCTCAAGATATTTCGCGTCCTCTGAGAGCTTCAATGCTCCTACGAGACGGGCGGCACTCTTCAGGGCGTGTACTTTTATCGTGTAATTCTTGATGTCCTTTTCGCGTTCAAAGCCTTCTATTTCGTCCGCTTTCTTGTCCAGCGAGTTATAGAATATCTCAAGTGCCTGTATGAATGTGTCTTCCGTTCCGCAGTTTGTTACAGCCGCGTCATAATCAATCCCCGGAATGTTCTTGTACTTTGCTGACTCGTCCTCAGGCTGTGAAGTTTCTTCTGTTACGGGGGCTTCCGTCTTCACATCATCAGTCATATCATCACCGCGAACAATCAAATCAGCAGGCAAATACTCAAGAAGCACCTGCTCAAGCCTCACTGTGTCAACGGGCTTTGATATGTAGTCGCTGAATCCTTCATCAATATACAGCTGTCTTGCTCCTAATACAGCGTTTGCCGTGAGTGCGACAACGGGCGTGTTGTAGTTCAGTCCGTCAGTCATCTTTTTCATGTTGTGGAACGCCTCTATACCGTCCATGCCCGGCATACGGTGATCAAGAAATATCATGTTGTAGTGATTCATTCTCACCATTTGCAGCATTTCGAGTCCGCTTGAGGCCGTATCGATTTTGATTTTCGTTTTCTTCAGGAGATTCGCGAACACAAGAAGATTCACATCAGCGTCATCAACAACAAGCACTCTTGCATTAGGTGCCTGGAATGACTGCGTGAATGTTTTTCCCTGATGCGCCGTTGCTGTCGAGAACGCACGCTCATAATCCCCGATCGGCTCCCACTTAATGACAGCCTGCTTTACGTCAAACGAGAATGTTGACCCCTTGTGAAACACGCTCTCTACTTTGAGTTCCGAGTCCATGAGCTGAAGTAATTTCTGCACAATCGGCAATCCGAGTCCAGATCCGTCCGCGCTGAATCTCCGGGAGGCTTCTACATGTTCAAACGGCTGGAAGATTTCTTCTATGTCCTCTGACTTTATCCCGATTCCCGTATCGCTCACGGCGCATTTCAGCAGAATGTTGTACGTGTCGAGAGTCTCATAGCCTATTGTTACGGTGACTCCTCCGCGCTCGGTGTACTTTATCGCGTTGTTCAGGATATTCATCATCACTTGCCGTATGTGGTACTCGTCGCCGTCAAGTATTCGCGGAATATTTTTGTCTACGTTTACGGTGAATGTGAGAGATTTCTTTTTCGCCTGTTCAGCCGCGACACTCACAAGGTCATTAACCAGCGAGCTTAAATCATAGCGCACAGGCATAATTTCCATCTTCTTGTCCTGCAATTTCGAGAAGTCTAATACATCGTTGATTATTCCGAGCAAGGCCCGCCCGCTTCTTTGAATCACTAGCGCATACTCGCGGATTTCGGGGCGTTCTTCCTCACGCAAAATCATTTCGTTCATGCCTAATATCGAGTTCATCGGCGTGCGAATCTCGTGGCTCATGTTGTTGAGGAATGAGCTTTTTGCCTCGTTCGCTGAATTTGCTTCTGCTATAGCGCGGTCTAGTCTCGTCTGCTGATGACGGTATGAATACGTGTACATTATGCAGAAAAGCGCAAGCACTCCCGTAACAATCAGAATCGGAAGGAATGTATTTGACGGAACAGAAAGAGCCGCGTCAATCGATTCGGGGTAATAATGAGCGAAAAGAGCGTTCGCGCCGTAAGCAAAAATCTCAAGGCACACCATCACAACAGCTTCCCATGTCGGCAAAAAACACGGAGTCGCAACTACAGCAAGTATGAAGAATACAGGAACTCCCCCAAGAGTCCCGCCGTCAAGAAAGAACAAAGCCGTTAATCCGAAAATGAATCCCCCGGCCGTAAGAGGATATGCGAATTTCCGCAATGCCGATGTGTTTCCCGCCCTTATGCACGTGAACGAGTAAACGAAAAGCGCAAGAGACATCAGCGACATGACAAAGTAAGCGCACGATGAAACATTGAATCCCCCGGCGGCGCGAATGATTCCGATAAATCCCATCGACAACGCCGAAACGATTCCGAACGCACAGAAGCATAAAGCCGTAATATTATTTCCCGAACTGTCAGGCTCAAGGATTAATTGTCTGATTGTGTGAGTATTCATGCGGTGAATAATATCACAATTACTTCACAGGTGCTACAGTGCTTGACAGTAACATAATTTTTCGACTCAGGTTATATAATACTCACATTCACATTTCAATCTTGATTAAGGAGTTTAATATTCATTGGAGAGTCATTATATTATTGAGTCAGAAATTGCCGTTATATTTCTGAGCATTACACTTTGCGTATATCTTCACATAATTTATTCGGGGACATCATCAGACAAAAAAGGACTCTTGCGTTACTGCTACATGGCAACATTCAGCGGAATTGCAGATATTATTGCGTCAGTAATTCTTGCTGAAGGCTCATCGTTTTCACCGTCAACAAAATACATTTGCTCTCTCGTAATTCAGTGTGTTGACTGCGGAGTGTATTTCATGTTTATGCGTTACATATCTTGTTTCGGAGCTGACACTCCCGGGCGAAAACGAATGCTTTACGCGCAGAATATTTTTCTCGGAGTCTTCTTCTATCTTCAGCTTGCAGGACATTTCACGGGCGCGAATCTTTCTGTCGCTCCTGACGGCTCTATACTTCACGGAGCGTTATACCCGTTAATCACAAGCGGATTCATTCTCCTCTGGTCGGCGTGGGCTTGGGCTGAACTGTTCATCTACAGGCGCGCTTTCTCAAAAGGACAAATGTGGGCGTTAGTTCTCAATCTCATTTTCTGCTGGGCGTTAATGTTCCTTCAGTCGCAATTCTTCCCTCACATTCCGATTCAGTTCATCATTATCTCGGTCAACATGTATTACTTCTTCTTCCTTCTTGAGACTCCAGCGTACAGAGACTTAGAGCGAACACTCGAACGACTCAAGAAAGCAAAAGAAATCGCAGACCAGGCGAACGAGGAAGCAATAGCGGCAGACGCGGCAAAAGGTGAATTTCTCGCTAACATGTCGCACGAGATTCGGACTCCTCTCACAACGATAATGGGAATGGACGAGGTAATTTTGCGGAAATATGAGTCCGGCCCCGTCTATGAATACGCACGTGATATTCAGAGCGCGGGAAATTCGTTGCTTCACATCATCAATGACATTCTTGACTTCTCGAAAATTGAGTCAGGACAGCTTGAATTAGCACTGAGAAATTACGACTTAGGGCGAGTCCTGCGTGATGTTGACAACATGGTTAAGATTCGCGCAGAACAGAAAGGACTCCAATACATAGCGCAGATTGACTCGTCATTGCCTGATGAATTATTCGGCGACAGGATTCGAGTCCAGCAAATTATGGTGAACATTCTCAACAACGCCGTGAAGTACACGAAGAAAGGCAGCGTCAAATTCACATTAACGGGCGTTAAAGGCGATGACCCGTCATTAATCGTTCTTCATGTTACTGTTACTGACACGGGAATCGGCATTCACGCGGAGGATATTCCCAAGCTCTTCAAGTCATTCAGCAGGATTGACGCAAAGGAGACTCACAACATCGAGGGCACGGGACTCGGACTCGCGATAACAGGGCGGCTCATTGAGTTAATGGGCGGAACTGTAGAAGTAACATCAACATACGGAATCGGCTCAACGTTCCATGTTGTAATCCCTCAAAAAATCGTCGGCGAAAAAACTTTGAGAGAATACGAGCTTGAAGCAGGCCACAAGAAAAAGGAAGTCCGCAAAGTCCTCAAAGCACCAAGCGCGAGAGTCTTAATCGTTGACGACAATGACATGAACAGAATCGTATTGCGCTCGCTCATGAAAGAAAATGATGTGAAAGTTGACGACGCTGAATCGGGTGAGGAATGCCTCAAGAAATGCGCCGAGAATCAATATGACGTTATCCTGATGGATTACATGATGCCGAGAATGGACGGAAAAGAGACTCTCCACAACCTTAAAGCCATGACGGACGCGCCAGGAGCAAAAGCAAAAGTTATCGTGTGCACTGCAAACGCTCTTGTGGGAGTGAGGGCAGAATTATTGTCAGCAGGATTTGACGATTTCCTGAGCAAACCTGTAAACGGGAAGGAGCTTGAAGAAATGCTTGCGAAATATATCCCGCAGGAGAAAATTACTCAGGGTTTGGAGGGATAAGACATGCTGACATACGGCTATAATGTATGGATTGAAGCGGCTGTGCTTCCGTTTCTCGGCGTTCTTGCGTTCTTCCTGTACATTCGTTACGGCACAAAGGTAGAAATCAACCGGCGGTTTCGTTTTCTTGCGCTGTCAACATTCTTTGCGGCATTGCTTGAGGTGTCATCGACTCTGCTTATTGACGGCTGGGGACATAGGCACGCTGTGAATCTGACTCTGCGGACTCTCTATTACGCGACAATAAATGTCAATGCTTACTCGCTGATGAGATACGTTGAAGCGTTTGTGCATGTCGACAATCCGAAATTCGCACGTTTCAACAAGATATTGCTTGCGTCAAGTTTCGCAGTGCTGATTCTGAATCTCATTCCGGGGACATCGGGATTCTTTTTCCTGATTGTTACGGACGGCGGACTCTTCCGGGGAACGTACAATACTTTGTGGCGGAGCGTCTATGTGCTGTACTTTGCGGCTATGGCGTTGTGGCTTCAGGTTACGCACAGGGAGTATTACACCGCGAAATCTCAGTTTGTCGTTCTGAATACGATTGTAGGATTGCTCATCGCGGCGAATGTCATTCAGTACATGTTCATACGTACGGTGCTTTTCACGTATGCTGTAGCTGCTGTGATGCTGTTCATAATGTTCTTCTACTATGAGGCTCCCGCATATAGGAAAATGCTTACGGTTGAGAAGGAACTAGAGTCAGCGCGCCAAAAGGCTGAACATTCAACCCGACTCAGCAACGCCGCAAACCGCGCAAAAAGTGATTTCCTCGCTAACACTTCACACGAAATACGCACACCAATGAACGCGATACTAGGAATGAATGAGATGATTCTCAAGGAAAGCAGCGACCCCGAAATCAGGCAGTCAGCGTTAGACATCCGGCGGGCGGGGAATCATCTGCTCTCTATCATCAACAACATTCTTGACATCTCAAAGATTGAGTCCGGGAAAATGGAGCTTTACCGGGCTGATTATCATTTGTGGCAGATGCTGCGGGATATTGAGGAAGGAATTTTTGAGACTGTTCACGAAAAGGGGCTAAAGCTGGTAATTGACGCTGACAAGAATTTGCCCGAACATCTTTACGGTGATGAGGATCATATACGGCAAGTGATAGTGAATCTCATTGACAACGCCGTGAAGTACACCAAGAAGGGAACAATAACACTCAGCGTAAGAGGCGGGATTAAGGAGCATAGAGTCAAGCTCATAATGTCGGTGAAAGATACGGGAATCGGAATCAGGGCGGAGGATCTGCCGAAATTGTTTCATTCGTTCGAGCGCGTGAACATGAACGAGACTCAGACGATTCAGGGCGCGGGACTCGGTTTGACTCTTGTGCGTTATCTCCTTGAATTGATGGGCGGAACTGTCCGGGCTGAAAGCGAATACGGCAAAGGCTCAACGTTCACGGTAGAACTTACGCAGCAACTAGCGCATGAAGGATTCAGCGGGACGATTGCGGAATATGAGTCAATGCTCGCGAATGACGGCGATATTTCGGGAGTCGCAAAAGATGACAGGCGGCCTTTCACGTGTCCTGACGCAAAAATTCTCGTGGTTGACGATACGCCCGTGAATCTCGTTGTCGCAAAAGGAATGCTGAAAGAGTCAAAAGCTCAGGTTGATACGTCAGAGTCAGGCGAGGACGCGTTAGAACTCATAGCGGCGAATCATTACGACATAATATTTCTCGATCACAAAATGCCCGGCATGGACGGAGTAGAGACTCTCAAAAAAGCCCGTGAGACTGACGGCCCTTCAAGGCTTGCGAAATATATCGCGCTCACTGCGAACTCAGGAACGGGACTCCGCGAGGAATATATCAGCCTGGGATTTAATGATTATCTCCCTAAGCCGATAAAGTCTGACGCGCTGAAAAAGATTCTTGCCTCATGCCTTCCCGAATCGCTCAAAGTCAGAGAGTAAATCTGCATGGCCGATAAATAAACGTAATCCCACAAAAAATTTTCACACACGGAGGAGCTTTTATGTTTAATGATAATGACTGCATGACGCTCGCAAAAATTTCTGCGTTTATGCCCGGAGCTTTCATCGTCTACAAGAATAACGAGGCTGAAGAGATAATCTTTGCAAGCGAGGAAATAGCCCGGATTTTTGAGTGCGAGTCTGTTGATGACTTCATGAAGTTCACGGGCGGAAGTTTTGCGACAATCGTATACCCCGAAGACATTGAAGAGGTAGAAAATATCATACGCAAGCAAATAGCCTCGACAGGAGGATACGACTACGTAACATACCGTATAATCACAAAGAACGGGAACATAAAGAAGATTGAGGACTGGGGGCATTTCGTGCATGACCCGGAATTAGGCGATATATTTTACGTCTACCTTCACGACATGGACATACGCGAACGACTCACGGACTTATCCGGGCAGACGAGCCTTCCCGAACCGAAAGCGGCAGTAACAGACGAACTCACCGGGCTTGCGAACATGCGCGGATTCCGTCTCAAAGCTCCGAACATGATTCGCGACCTCTTCAAGCGCGGAGGAAATCCCAGCTGTATTTACATCAACATACGGAACTTCCACACGTACAACGAGACATACGGATTTGCAGGCGGAGACCGAATGCTGAAATCGATTGCGAGAATTTTGCTTGAGACATTCCCAAAAGGATTATGCGCCCGTTTCAGCGAGGATCATTTTGTCGTGATAACAGCACAGGAAGATTTGCGCGACAAGATTCGCCGTCTCGGAATAAGAATCAACAACTTGCGCCGGGGAGTCGTCGTCGAAATGAAAGCGGGAATCTACGAAATCAAATCGCCGGACATGGAGATAAGTATCATCTGCGACTGCGCTAAAATTGCGTGCGACTCAATCAAGCATGAATACGGCACAAATTCGCAGGTTTACGACGGCAAAATGGACGAGAAAGTACAGCTTCAGGAACATATAATCTCATCATTCGAGTCGGCCATGAGGAACGGACAAATTCAGATATACTTTCAGCCTGTTGTTGACGTTAAGACGGGTAAAACTGCATCTGTTGAAGCTCTGACCCGCTGGGAAGATTCGCAATACGGAAGATTATCGCCCGCAAATTTCCTTTACGTTCTTGAGGAGCAGAGACTCATTCACAAATTGGATTCGTTCGTCATCAACAAAGTGTGCGAGGAGCTGAAGCGCAGAAAAGATAACGGCGGTGAAATGGTTCCCGTGTCGCTGAACTTGTCGCGATTAGATTTTGAGCTTACAGATGTTGTGCGTGTGATTGAGGACGCTGTAGCAAAGTATGACATTCCTGAAGACATGCTGAGATTTGAGCTTACCGAGAGCCTGATAGCTGTTGACATGGACGCGATGAAACGGGAGTCGGAACGTTTGCGCCGTCATGGGTTCAAAGTGTGGATGGATGCGTTTGGTTCGGGCTATTCGTCATTGAAGGTGCTGAAAGATTTTGCGCTTGACGGCCTGAAAATCGATATGGACATGATACGCTCAGTAGATGATGACCGCGCTAACATCATAATATCGGCAGTTGTTGACATGGCGAGGAAGCTCGGAATCCCGGCGCTCTCGAAAGGTGTCGAGACTCAAGAGCAGTTAGCGTTCTTGAAGAAGGCCGGGTGCGATTTGGCGCAGGGGTACTTATTCGGACGGCCCGCACCCGCAAGAAGCGTGAAATAATTTCTTCTCCCTTGTCTTTATGATGAGGGGGAATTTTTTTTATGATTAGCTTTCCATTCCTTTATGTTTTCGAGTCGTTTCTTGTAATGCGACTCGCTTCCCATTTCTGAAGGGTGATAATATTCGTGCCCTCTCAGATTTTCCGGCAGACATTCCATCTCCGTGACTCTTTCCTCGTAATCGTGAGCAAATTTGTAGCCTTTTCCGTACTCTAATTCGCGCATTAATTTTGTGGGAGCGTTCCTCAAGTGAAGCGGAACAGGTTCGGCCATGCTGTGAAGAGCGTCATTTTTTGCTGACTGGTAAGCTACATCAACGGCGTTTGACTTTGGGACAATCGACATATGAATTACAGCTTGTGCGAGATTGACCGAGCATTCCGGCATTCCGATAAAGTGGCAGGCATGATACGCAGATACGGCCATGTTGAGCGCGGAAGGTTCAGCGAGTCCGACATCTTCAGACGCAAAACGAACGACTCGCCGGGCGATATACAGCGGATCTTCTCCGGCCTCTAACATTCTTGCGAGCCAATAGACAGCCGCGTCAGGGTCAGAATTTCGCATAGACTTGTGCAACGCGGATATGAGATTGTAATGTTCCTCGCCGTTTTTGTCGTAAAGCAATGATTTCCGTGATGTGCATTGCTCTATAACGTCCGCAGTGATTTTCCCTCCGTCAGAATTTATTGCGGCCATTTCGAGAAGTGAGAGCGCGGATCTTGCGTCTCCGTTCGCAAACTCTGCAATCATTCTCACAACGTCATCATCAGCCGCAACATGTAACAATCCGAGTCCACGTCTCAAAAGCCCGGTAATGTCATCAGGACTCAGAGGCTTAAGCACGAACACTTTGCAGCGGGACAACAATGCGCCGTTAATCTCGAATGACGGATTTTCTGTTGTTGCGCCGATAAGGATAATGCTTCCTCGTTCGACAAAGGGCAAAAATGCGTCCTGCTGTGCTTTGTTGAAGCGGTGAATTTCGTCAACAAAAAGTATTGTGCGTGTCTTGAAGTTTCTGTTAATGTCAGCTTGCTTCATGACCTCGCGAATTTCCTTGATGCCTCCTGTTACGGCTGAGAATGTGATGAACTCGGCGTTAGTTTTTCGCGCGATGATTCCTGCGAGTGTAGTTTTTCCGACACCTGGAGGACCCCAGAATATCATTGAGGGGATATTGTCGCTGTCGATAATTTTGCGGAGGATTTTTCCGGGAGCGATGAGATGAGTCTGTCCTGCAAATTCGTCGAGCGTTTGAGGTCTCATTCTTGCGGCTAAAGGTTCGTTGATGTGCAAAGTGATTCGAGTCTCCTGTTTTTGCGAATGATTGTATCACTGAGAGTTTAGCGTGAATGTGGGAGCATGAAATTTTGAGTGTGAAAAATTTGCGTGAAAGTATAACAAAAAGACAAGGCTTTGTGCTATAGCTACCCTCTAGCTAAAAGTTAGTACATTGCACATAACTTAGGGTATAAACACCCATAATTTTCTACCTTGTCTAGAGTAATTATAACACATGGCGGAGTATATGGTTAGTAGTTGTGTGCAAAAAATTTTTTCCCGTTTCACAAAGTAACAAGTAACAAGAAGCAACAAGCGTTAAGGGGTTTGCAGTAACCAGTCTGCAAGGGGATTCATTCGTAAATAGGCGGCGAATGAAAGAAGGAAAAAATCACAGGAGGAAAAATTGTAATGAAGAAAGCACGCAAAGGATTCACACTCGTGGAGTTGCTGATGGTAATAGGCATTATGGGTATTCTAACTGCAATGGGCATCATCGGCGGTTCAGAAGCAAACAATATCGCGCAGGCCAACAAAATAATCGAAGAGTTCAGGATAATCGGTGCTGCAATGAATCTTTTCTACGCGGATAACAGAGCAGCTATAGAGTCAAATACAAGTTTTGCGGCAAAAGACATCAAGACAGGAATAGAAGCCTACATGAAGAACACGGATTCAATTTCGGAGAATGCAGCGGCAGGAAAATATACCATCGCAATAGATGACACTACAAAACAGTGGTGGCTGTCGTACAAACTGCCTCAGGCTGAATCAAAAGTAGCATACATTCTTCAGAACAAAGCAGTAAGTGAACGTCTCAGAGCAACACAGGCGGATGTAGATACAATTACAGGCGGCAGCGATAACGGCAAAAGCAATGTGTACGCAGCTGCAAAAGATACCGTATATATGCGAGTCCGCTAATCACACGAACAAACGACAAACCTATAACCAAACAACACAATATATTTTTAGAGTCTCTCACGCCTATGAGGGACTCTTCTTTTTATGCGCTGATATAATTTTTTGCGAGGTGATTTGTTCATGAAGAAATTTTTTGCGGTGATGATGTTCGTATTGCTCTCTGCGTTTTCAGCTTTTGGCGAGACTCTTAATGTTACGATTGACGGCTCAAAGGGAAAATTATCGGCTGTGATTCAGAAACCCGGACTCAAACAGGGCGAAAAATGCCGAATGGTTATGCTCCTTCACGGCTTCACAGGAAGCAAGAACGACAAACTTCTCACAACACTTGCGGACACTCTCGAATCATGCGGTGCTGCGTCAATTCGTTTCGACTTCAACGGGCACGGGCAAAGCGAGGGAGCATTCACAGATATGACGGTGCTTAATGAGATTGAAGACGCACGGAAAGTTTTCGAGTACGTGAGGGATCTGCGATATGTTGACGGCGTATCAGTCGCGGGACATTCACAGGGCGGAGTTGTCGCGGGAATGCTGGCGGGTGAACTTGGCGCGGAGGATATTCACAGCGTTGTGTTGCTCGCACCGGCGGCGGTTCTGAGGGATGACGCATTGAGGGGAAATGTTTTCGGCGTTGCGTTTGACGCGGGGAATCCTCCTGAGAGCGTGAAGATTTTTGACGGCTACAGCATAGGGCGCGAATATATTTTGACGGCTCAGACCCTGCAAATTTTCCCGACTGCTGAGAAATTCACAGGGCCTGCATGTTTGATTCACGGAACGGCTGACAGAATAGTACCCTACACTTACAGCGAACACTACAGAAGGATTTACCGCAACAGTGAGCTTCATTTATTGCCCGGAGCTGATCACGGCTTCACAGGTTTCGAGAAAATTGCGGCGAAAATTGCTGCTGATTTCCTCGCTAAATAGCATCAATAGAATCCACGTTCAAACCATTCTTCAACAGCTTCGGACGTATGAGCGGGAGTCCTCCTCAACGCTTCAAGCTCCCGCCGTAATTCGTCCCTCTCACGCGTAACTTCCTCAAGCATTTTGCGTAATTCGTCAACTTCACTCAAAAATTTATTCCCTCCTTCACTCTGAAAGGCTCAATGCTACGCCGTAATATCCCGTGCATATGCGCTATTGCGACTCCGTAATTCACGATTGGGACTCCGGCCATGTTTGCGCGTTTGAGTCGCGATTTCATTTCCTGCTCATTAAGCATACAGCCTCCGCAGTGAACAACAAGCGCGTAATCTTTCAGCGTATCAACATCGGGAAATTCTCCCCCTGACGTGAACGAGAAATCCGGCGTTGCTCCTGAAAATTTGCGTATCCATTCGGGCATTTTCTCAGTGCCAATATCCCCGCATTGCCTGTGATGTGTGCAGCCTTCCGAGATTAATACCTTGTCGCCGTCTTTGAGCTGTGAGAGTCTTTTTGCACCGTCAACAAGAGTCCGCAAATCTCCTTTGTACCGTGCGAAAAGTATCGAGAATGATGTCAACGGAATATCTTTCGGCGTAACAGCGTCAACCTTCCCGAAAACCTGCGAGTCCGTGATGACTATTGCGGGCTTGACGTTCAGAGACTCGAACATGGCCGGAAGCTGTGAATCCTGGCACACCAAGCACGAGCAATGAGAGTCCAAAATGTCGCGTATAGTCTGCTGCTGAGGGAGAATGAGTCTTCCTTTGGGCGCTGCTTTGTCAACAGGCACAACGAGAATCACAATGTCGCCGGGATTGAGCAAATCAGCAATGAGTCTCTTTTCGGGAGCGTCTTTCTTTGCGAGTGATGCAATACGTTCCTTTAGGGCTGAAATGTTTTCGCCTGTTACGGAGCTGACATAAAACAATCCTTCCTGCCTTGAGGGAATAATATCGGCTTTGTTGTGGACAGTGATATATGGTAATTTCCGCTCGTCAAAAACTTTCAGCAGGTCAGACTCAGCGGGTGAAAATTCCTGTGTCGAATCATGAACGAGCACAGCCACATCACAATTCGCAAGAACATTCATAGCGCGCTTGACTCTCATTCCGCCCAATTCGCCGACATCATCAAGCCCGGGCGTGTCGATAATCACGACAGGGCCGAGGGGCAATAACTCCATAGCTTTGCGGACGGGATCTGTTGTTGTGCCTTTAACGTCTGAGACAATCGCGAGATTCTGACCTGTTACGGCGTTTACGAGTGATGATTTTCCCGCGTTCCTGAGTCCAAAGAAGGCAATGTGTACCCGTTCGCCTGATGGTGTTTCGTTAAGGCTCATAATTCAGCGTCCTCCGTGTTCTCGTAATATGCGTACAGTTTCAGCATAGCCGTGTTTTTCCGCACGCATTAAAGCTGTAAACCCCTCGTTATTTTTCGCGTTCATATCTGCATGAGCCTGTATCAGCGTTTTCACGATTCTTGCCGCGCCGTTTCTTGAAGCCTTAATCAACGCTGTGTTGCCTTTGTTGTCTCTGTCATCAACTCTAATTCTTCCCGCGCCTTCACGTTCAAGCCCAAAGCGTAACAGCAAATTCACAAGGTCAAAGCTGCTGTCATCTGACGGACGATGAGCAAAATATACTGACGATGCAATTATCAGCGGCGTATTTCCTTCAGCGTCCCTTG
Organism: uncultured Fretibacterium sp.; assembly: GCA_946183145.1. Taxonomy (GTDB): domain Bacteria; phylum Synergistota; class Synergistia; order Synergistales; family Aminobacteriaceae; genus JAFUXM01. Next base: position 143,594 of record CAMGZM010000004.1, read on the forward strand.
CGTTTACGTCAGCTCCCTTTTCAAGCAGAGATTTAACCTCATCTAATCTCCGTTCTTTGCAGGCTGATAAAAGTTTGTCATTCAAATTCTTTCTACAGCCGGGAATGAGTTTGCTTGCTGCTTTTGTTATGCTGAAAATTATCTCCGTTATTCCCAATTCAGGCAGCCTCCTTAAGCGTTAGAACCTGAAATCCCTTGCGTTTCCATTTCTCATGGCCTCGATATTCTGTCTTGCGATTTCACGGACATTTTCACGCGGGATTCTCTCAAGCTCTCGCGCTATCATCTCATAGCCGATTCGTTTCGTTTCGGGCGAGGCGTAATCCTCAAGGTATTCTGTGAGAGTCATTAACGCGTTAGGGTGGCAGCAGTTGAGGATTTGCCCTGACTTGCACAAGCTCATGAATCTGTCGCCCGTTCTCCCTGCCCTGTAACACGCCGTGCAGAATGACGGAATATGATTCTGCTCCATCAGCCAGCGCACAACCTCATCAAGCGTACGCTGATCCGAAACGTCAAACTGTTCTGTGTCATGCGGCCTTTCCTCTGTCGTATATCCTCCGACTGATGTCCGCGAGCCTCCCGAAATCTGCGAGATTCCAACCTGCAACATTTTCGCGCGGACTCTCTCGTTCTCACGCGTTGAGATTATCATTCCCGTGTAAGGCACTGCGACTCGTATACATGCCGCAATTTTCGTGAATATCTCATCGGGAATCGAGTTGTTGAACTCCTCAGGGTCAATGTCATCAGCCGGCTTGACTCTCGGTACGCTTATCGTGTGAGGCCCGACTCCGAATACAGCCTCTAAATGTTCCGCGTGCATGAGCAATCCCACAAATTCATACTTGTAGCCTTCAAGCCCGAAAAGGACTCCGAGTCCTACGTCATCAATTCCGCCCTGCTGCGCCCGGTCATGTGCTTCAGTGTGATATGCGTAATCGTGTTTCGGCCCGGTCGGGTGTAATTCCTCGTAGCGTTTTCGGTTGTACGTCTCCTGAAACAGTATGTACGTCCCTATTCCGGCATCTTTGAGCTTGCGGAAATTCTCTACAGTTGTTGCGGCAATGTTGACGTTTACGCGGCGTATATCTCCGTTCTTGTGGTGAACGCTGTAGATTGTCGCTATGCTTTCGAGTATGTACTCTATCGGATTATTCACGGGGTCTTCACCTGCCTCAATCGCGAGCCGCTTGTGTCCCATGTCCTGCAACGCTATGACTTCCGCGCGGATTTCTTCCTGCGTTAATTTCTTGCGGGGGATTGTCTTGTTCTTTGTGTGGTACGGGCAGTAAAGGCAGCCGTTGATACAGTAATTCGACAGGTACAACGGAGCGAACAATACGATTCTGTTGCCGTAAAAAGCCTGCTTGATTTCTTCCGCGACGCTGTAAATTTTCGCGATGATTTCGGGGTCTTCGCACGCCAATAACACGGAGGCTTCACGGTGAGTCAGCCCTGAGCATGTGCAGCCGTTAGCGTTGAATTTCGGCCTCGCTTTTTCGAGCAGTGAGTCGATTAATGCCTTGTCGTTTTTGTGTGCTTCCGCGTAAATTAGCGTGTCAAGGATTTCTTCATGATTAATGAAATCATCTGCATGTGGTGATGATGGATTGTACATAATAGTTTTGCCCTCCTTCTTCAGGGTCAGAGAAAATCTCTTAACCGTCAGAAATTTTTGTTACGATGATTATATCAGCCTCATAAACTTTTGCTGCTTGTTGCGATTCCTAATTATGATAAACTTATTCAACCCTAAAAACTAAGGAGGATGAATTATGCAATGACACCTAAAAAATTTTGGGCGTTTGTTGGTATGTAGGCGTTGATTTTTGCGCTGGCACTTGGTGCTGTCGGCTGCGGAGGTTCGAGCGGCGGCGATGTTCGTATCGATCAGCAGGGCGGCGGCGGTGAAGAAAGCGGAGATCAGGGCGGCGGAACTCTGAGCTTCAGCGGGCATCGTATACTCGTCGGCACTCTTAACACATCAAGCGAACTTGCTCCCTACATCAATGAAATAATCACTGACAGACTCACACTCTCACAGATTGAAAATGTTTCAGACCCTCTCAGCGTAAACTTCAGCAGCAGAGATATTATCTTTTATGGCAGACGCAAGAAATCTCAGTGCAGACAATCCCACGACTAACGCATTTTTGTATAACGCACTCGGCTTATCCGGCGCAACAATCGCGGCAGTTTATCCGAATGCTGAAGACGTGAACACACTCGGAAATATTCTCGGCATTCAGTTTGTATCACCCAATGATGAGCCGACAGACAAGCATTTTGAGTTTCTCGCTGTCGGAACTCGTTACATCAGCGATGATGCGGACTACTTGATTTATGACGAGGGCGATATTACCTACAATTTTGTTTACGTTGAACGCAGCGAAAAGAACAAGGACTATGACGACATAGGCACAGCTTCACCAGATGTATACGATCCCAATCCGACATACTCAGACGACGCGAGCATAGCTTCAATTGACAGTACAATCATTGAAGCATACGAGAACCGCAAAGCCTCAGAGCCAGCATACACAGAGGCAGAACGAATTGCTGACGAGGCAGAGCAGGCGCGACTCAGTGAAGAGGCACTCAAGCTGTATCAGACATCGCGTGTAAATGCTCTCATTGAATGGTCAGAAGGACTCAATGACGATACGCGTAAAATTGCTGACGAGGTAACAAGCAGTGTATCATCATTCGCGGTAAACGTGGCGGCAAATGAAGGCATGAAAGCTGATGACGTTATGAAGCTCGTATCAGGCACTCAGACAAAATACTCACAGAACTTCTACGAGATATTCATAGACTATGACGACAGAGTCAATGCAGGCGGCTTTGAGAGGCGTGTATCGGCAGGATCATGGAGTACGTTTGCGGACAAATGCGACTTCGACAACAAGAGGCTCCGCAGAAAATTCTGGAGCGACTTCAGGATTTCGCGCTACACGACAGCGAATCACACGACATACAGCTTCCACTCATTCCAGACTCACAGCGATTACTACATCATACACAGCAGCGTAACAACTCAGCCGGATCGGCTTCAGGTAAGAGCAAAGTTCGGAAACAACAATAACGGCGGAGAAGTCGAGGGCGCAGGCGCATACAATTATGCGGTAGTGCTTGGCTGTACGAGGTCGCTTTCACTGCGAATATGGCCGCACACTGACAGCAATGTTGAACGCATTAAGATTATGCCTAACCTTACAGTCAACAGGGATCACTCATACTCCGACACGGACGGCTGGAATATAGGCGGCGGAGCATCCTTCAACGCAGGCGGCGGCAAAGGGACTCAAACCGGAGGCGGACTTTTCGGAGGTACAGGCAAGAGTTCCGAGTTTAATGTAGGCGGTTCGCTGTCGTTTAACTGGGGAATGAGTCATCAGACTACAAGGCAATGGTCAGCAGCGGACTATGAACTTATCCCTAAGCCGTATGACATGAGCGGAAATAATGTTTCAGTAGCAGGATGGGAAATTGAAGTTCTGCCTCCTCATTACAAGTCAAAACAAGGCTGGACAGAGTTCCCGACAGCGGGCAGAAGTGCCGTAACAATGGATGCAGAGTCGATATGGAGAGTTCCTGCTAACGTGGCCAAAACAAATGCCTTCAGAGCAAGAATCGACTGGAAGAACGGTTTTATGTGGGCTCATGATTTCGAGGGTGCATTAGGCGCAAAGAGATATGACTGCACTGTCGAACATGACGGCAATAACTCAAGCATAAACTTTGACCGGCCTTCATGGATTACAATGAGCGACGCAGTAACGAGCGGCACAAGGGAAGGCAAAATGTTCACCGCAAAGATTTTCGCTGAGGACAGCTGAACGGCAGAATCAAATGCGTCATGGCTCGTTCCTTTGCAGACAAGCGGAGGTGTTTCGGAAGGCGCGAATTTCAGCTACACGGTTCAGACTAACAACACAGGAGCTTCAAGAAGAGGAACAATAACGATAAAATCAGGTCATGATACAATTTATCTCGTCTTTGACCAGTCAGCATATTAATACAGCACTGCATAAAAATTCCCCCCTGTCAGAAACGGCAGAGGGGTTTTTTTGTTGTCTGTGATGAGTTATGCTACTGTGATTTCCTTGCAGAGATATACATCCTGTACTGCGTTGATGATCTGCACTCCTTCAGACATAGGACGCTGGAAAGCCTTTCTTCCGAGAATGAGTCCCATTCCGCCGGCGCGTTTGTTGATTACTGCTGTGCGTACTGCCTGCGCGAGGTCATTTTCGCCGGAAGCTCCGCCCGAATTTATGAGTCCTGCCCTGCCCATGTAGCAGTTTGCGACCTGATAGCGCGCCAAATCGATGGGGTGATCTGTCGTCAATTTCTCGTACATTTCCTTTGACGTTTTGCCGTAGCCTTTTCCCATTGCCTGATAGCCGCCGTTATTTTCGGGTAATTTCTGCTTGATGATGTCCGCTTCAATCGTAACTCCGAGATGATTCGCCTGTCCTGTTAAGTCTGCTGACGCGTGATAATCCGTAACCTTGTCGCCGTTCTTGACTTTGAACGCAGAGTTTCTCAGATAGCACCATAAAATTGTCGCCATTCCCATTTTGTGAGCCTGATGGAATGCCTTTGAGATTTCCTGAATCTGACGAGTCGACTCTGCACTTCCGAAATAAATCGTTGCGCCTACTGCTACAGCTCCGAGATTATAAGCCTGTTCAACGGACGCGAATAATACCTGGTCGAACTGATTCGGATAAGTGAGAAGCTCATTGTGATTCAGCTTGAGTACGAACGGAATCTTGTGCGCGTATTTGCGTGAAGTTGCGCCGAGTACGCCGAGAGTTGTTGCTACAGCGTTGCACCCTGCCTCCATTGCGAGCTTGATGATGTTCTCCGGGTCGAAGTATATCGGGTTCGGGCCGAATGACGCGCCTGCTGAATGCTCTATACCCTGGTCAACCGGGAGAATCGAAATGTACCCGGTGTTTGCGAGACGGCCATGTGAGAAAAGAGTCTGCATTGCCCGCATTACGGGGACGGGACGGTCTGACATGCTCACAACGCGGTCAACAAAATCCGGGCCGGGTAATGAGAGCATATCTTTGCTGATGGTCTTGCATTCGTGAGTCAGAAGTGACTCGGCCTCTGAGCCTAAGAGAGCTTCAATTTTTCCGTACTGCATGAAAATTGCCTCCTTAAGATTTGTGTTGCGTGGATATTATACAGCCTGTGCGGAATATTCCACTCTTGATAACACCCCCCCCCCCTATAGAAAATATATGCGTTCGTTCCCAAAAAATGAAAAGGAGGTTGTTATTGTGGCCGAAACAAAAACGAATGAAAAAGTACCGCTGTCAGAGACTCGTTCATTCTATTGGTGCAATTTCCTGTGCGGTCTCGTAATTATTGCCGCTATGTTGTTCATGCCTGTGTCATCTATGCTTGATAGGGCTGACAGCATTTCTTTATGGGTGCTTATTCCGGGCGTGTTTGCTCCTGTGATACCCGGCGTAATGTTTGTTTTTTCAGGGGAAAATTTCTTAGTCTCTGCTGCTGTCGTCGGTGTGTTCTTGTTTTCTGCTTTTTAATCGTTGCTGATTTTGTGGAACAAGCAAAATGGCGTGCGGATTTGGCTATGGTGGCTCAATATGGCAGAGATGAAGGTGCAAGGAGAATGGCTGAGTATGAGCTGGCTCAAGAGAAGTCGTCAAACTTTCTGATGAGTATTGCAAGAATATGGTCGGTTTTGTCTGGCGGATTATTTGTCTTAGTGGCTCGTATGTTGTCAGATGCTCATAGAAACTAGAAGGAGGTGAGTACGAATGTCAATACCTAGCTGTCCGAAATGCGGCTCATGGCTCAAACGCTGCAAAAAGTGCGGGCATATATTCTGCACCGCGTGCCAGATTCGCGAAAACGGCGGGAACGTCAGAACATATTGCCCCGTCTGCGGAAATGTTTGGCTTGAAACACCCAACATGTAAACACTCAACAAAAAAACCGTCCCCCGATTTTCACAGAGGGACGGCAAAATTTTACGCTCAAATTCTGAACGCCTAACGCGGAGTCACAAAGCCTTCAATCACCGCAAGCACTCCTGACGCTATCAGCACTCCCGAAAGAATCATCATCACTGAAAATGTACTGCTTAACGGAGCCGCGCACATCATCAGCGCAAATACACTCATCGCAATTCCGCTGATTAGTATCATCCACCAGCCCGGAATTTTTGCGCCGCCGAGCCAGAACGCCGCGCATGTCCGCGAGATTCCTTCAGAGAATAGCCACAGCGCAATCACGAACGGAATCAGGAACGCAGAAATCCCCGGCTGAATCACTAACGCTAATCCCGCAATGATGTCCAGAAATCCCGCGACAAGAAATCTATTCAGCCTGAAGAAATACCACGCCGATACGTGATTTATCCCCGACGCAATTATCCCGAAGCCGAGAATCATTCCCGCCGTCATTATCGCTTCAATCGGATAATTCATCATCAATACGCCCATGATGATCAATATTCCGCCCGTTATCCACAAATTTACACGCAAACTTTTCATGATTACTTCTCCTCCAAAATTTTGTTCAGATCTTCCTGCGCCTGCTGCAACGTTACGAACTGTATAGCATGATAGCCGAAATTCCTCGCGCCTTCTACATTCCTCGCAACGTCATCAATGAATACGCATTCAGACGGCACAAGATTATACTTCTCCGCTAATGCCGCGTATATTTCGCGCTGAGGCTTTATGAGTCTAACATCACATGAGAATATTCCGCCGTCCAACAACGGAAGAAAGTCAAGCACACCGGGATTGCATTCCATGACGTAATGAGAATAGTTTGACAGGAAAAGCGCACGGCAGCCCTGCGATTTTACGCTGTGAATCCAAGCCGGAGTCTCAGGGCGTTTTATGAGAGTATCGCCGACGTTCGCAAAAATTTTCCGTATTTCAGCCTCATGTTTCGGGGAATAAGCTATCATTGACGCTAATACTTCTTCGGGGTCGTCTCCTGCGTCAAGTCTGTCCCAGCGTCCTCCGCCCCAAACCGTTTCGAGAAGCTCCGAAATCAATTCATCGCGGCCTGGAAAAAGCCTGCGTACGAATCCTTCCCAGTCAAGCCGCACAAGTACCCCGCCGATGTCAAATATCACCGTGTTAATCATCAATCACCGCTCCAATCTTCGCAAGCTCGTCAAGAGTCTTCTTGTGATTCTCAGCATCAACCCATCCGAGCATACTTGCTTCAACCGTAACTTTTCTCCCTGACTCAAGCAATGCAATCACGCTTTCTTTCACGCAAAACTCCGTAGCGATTCCCGTAACAATCACTTCACGCCCTAAAATATCGCATAACTTTTCGCCCGCAATATTTTTCGCCTCGTACGCTGAATATTCCTCGACAGAGTCATTTTCGCCCTTGTAGTATATCGTCGACTCGTTCGGACGCTGTTCGGGGTTATTCACGTCATGGAAGAATGATGCGTGAAGCTCCGCGCCGTGAGTACCTGAGTTGCAATGTATCGGCCATGTTCCGCCGTTGGGAATGTAGCTGCAGTGATTGAGGCTGTGATTGTCCGCAGAGTAGAAGATTTTTGCGCCGGGGGTCTTGTTGATGAATGTGATGATGTTCTTCACGGCTTCTTCTGAATGCCCGCACGCTAAACTTCCGTCAATAAAATCATACTGGCAATCCACAACTAATATTTCCATTTCGTAACGCTCCTTTACGTTTGAAATTCGGCCATGCTGTTAATTATAGCGGGTGAGTCATTACCGCAAAGCCTTTTGACCTGCAAAAAAAATCCCCCTGCCCGGAAGTCAGGCAAGGGGACATATTTTCTGTGCGTATGATAATTTACCACTTATACCGACTGTGCGATTCACAACCACTATCAGATACTACTGACCTATTGTTCACTTTGATCTCGATATTTGCCCAGCGAACTGTTCCGCCCATACTTATGTCTATCTTGGTCGGAGTCTCTTTCTCAGTATCCTCGGCAGTCCAAAACACATTGCTGTAAGGCCAGTCCGTTCCCCAAGTTATATCAAACTCGAAGCCGAACTCCACATATTTGTTGCTTATAATGAAGCTGCTGCCGTTCGTCAAGTTTACCCATTTGCCGCCGCGCTGCCGACCGTAGAAGTTCTTGGTGTTCAGGATGTACGCACTAGGCCCACTCAAAGTAACGTAGATTTTGCCTTCATTCCTATTGGAATTTCCAGCCGCACTTCCCCAGCTGTTACGGGTGGCTGGATTCTGCGATGAGCCGTTTGATACTGTACGGCCGTCGACTCTTGTTTCTACTGTCGGAGCTTCCTTAGTTCCGCGCAGAATGATCTCGACCTTCCGCGGTGCTGCGGCATCAGAGACTTCAGCAGCTGAACTTGACCATAACAATCCGCTGTAACCCCAAGTTGCTTCGTCAATGGTGTAAAACTCGAACCCGTAATCAGTGTACGTCGGGTAAATGTCAAAACTCACATCGCCCGCTTCCGACTCCGCCAAGAGCACCCATTCTCCGCCAGCCTCGCGCGCGTAGAAAGCCTTGTACACCGTCGTGTATGTATCGCTGTCGTCAATGACAATTCTGACTGCGTCTGACGTTTGCGTTTGCGTGTCCGTTTTCGGGATTGCTATATCATCGCCGCCGCTTCCGCCGCATCCGCTGTTCATTGTCGCGAAAAGCATTACGGCAAGGAACAACCAGTAACAAAATTTCTTCATGATTTTTTGCCTCATTTCTTGCTGATTTTTTTTTGCGCAATTTTTTTTTCTGCACCTACGTAATTTTATCGCATAATTTTTTTTACTGCAATTGTTACGACAAATCGTATAATTTTGCCATACCGTTTATTATTTCTATTGCGTCATCAATTACCTGCATCATTATTGCGCTCCCGGTTCCCTCGCCAAGCCTCATAGAAAGTTTCAAGGGGGCTGAAAGATTCATTGCCTTGACCGCGTGAGAATATGCAGGCTCTTCTGACTCGTGGGACATGAACATATATTCCCGGCATAACGGAGCGAGCATATACGCCATCAGCGCACCAGCGATTGAGATTACGCCGTCAGCAACAACAGGAACGTGATACACCGCGCCGCCGATGAACAATCCGGTAATTGCGGCAATGTCGAGGCCTCCGACGCATGAGAGAATATTCACGGGGTCAGTGAGGTTTTCAGCGTGGAATTTCAGCGCGTCAAGAATGACTCTCTTCTTGCGGGAAAATGATTCATCATCGAGTCCCGCGCCGCGTCCGACAAGTGAGTCATCACGGGACTTAATCCCGGCCATTATGCACGCGCAGGCAGGGGACGTGTTGCCCATTCCTACTTCGCCCGTTCCGATCATCCCGAATCCCTCAGAGCGTAAATCCCTCACAGTATCAATCCCGAAAGAGATTACAGCCCTCACAGTTTCAGGGGACATTGCGCGGCCATGAAGGAAATTTGCTGTTCCATCGGGCAAAAATTTTTTGGTGATAATGTTTTCTCGTGGCAAAAGATTTTTGACTCCCAAGTCGTAGAGCCGTAACTCTGCATTTGCCTGACGCGCTAGAATGTTTATTGCTCCGTTCTGACTACCTTCGTAAAGCTCCATCAATTTCCGCGTGAAATCCTGAGGTGATGAGCATATTCCCTCGTCATAAATTCCGTGATCTGATCCGAAAAGGCAAATAATTTTACGTGGGATTATGTTTCGTGAATGTCCTGTGATTCCTGCTAACTGGATTGTGATTCGTTCGAGTTCTCCGAGACTGCCGGAAGGTTTTGCGAGTGAGGATTGAATCTCTTGCGCTTCTCTCATTGCGTGAGAGTCTAAAGGGGTAATCAGGGTTATTCTATTCATATTTGACGGAGGAATTTTGCGGCTAATTTTGCGGCTGTGATAAAAGCATTCTTGCGTATGTTAAAGTTTAAGGGGTATGCGAAAAGATTTATGACACCTTTTGCGTTTATGCTTAATATTTTGATGAGTAATTTTATTTCGTCCTCATTGAATTTATTTGACGTGTGAAATTCTACAATGTCGGGAGCTAATCCCCATAAATCTATCCATTGCCACAAAAAACGCCAGTCGGGCACGCTGTAAGGCAAAGAGGGAGTCGCAAGAAGTTTCATGTTCCAGTAAAGTATATAGAGTAAATCATCATCGGGCTGTTCATGAGGCATATATTTAGCGAGGAGATCGGCCCATTTTCTGGCGGTTAATATAGTTTCGCGGCTTCGTCTGATGTGAAGCATGTCGTCTTTAACGTCAATGTCATCAATAAAATATTTTGCGCTGCGTGCCATTTTCCTGAAAGAATACACTGCCCATATGAAAGGCTCTGAATCTCCCCTGAAATTTTTTGACGAGAGACTCACGACTCCTTCTCCTTCAAGAAAGAGACGAACCCACAAATTATTTTCGCCGGAAATCTCGCGCTGGAGGGTAACGCCTTTTGCTGTAAGAAAATTTTCGCCGTTGAACATAATGCGGCCTCCTTGTGATTGTGATTAATGGATAAGTGAATTATAACAGAGAAAAGAAAACAGGGAGAAAAAATTTCATTCCCCCTTCTGTTTTGCCGTGAACTAAAAGAGGCCGAAACCGTTCAAAGCACCCTGGCCACCACTTCCGCCGCCTTCGCCACCCCCGCCGCCATTGCCAGTATCTGTTGTGATTATGTCATCGCTGTCGAAATGTACGACCTCAAAATCGGGTGATTCGTATTCGCGTTTCATGAATGTGATTCCCTCCTTCCGTGAGTAAGTGTGTATGCTCTTTTTGCCGCCAAATTTTTGGGAACAGCAATAGATGCCTCGTTCATAGCGAGGGATAATGACATCTCATAATGTATGCGTGAAAAATTTTTGTGTTTGGGAAAAGTTATTGTGCTGTGAATCAGAGGGCGGTAAAAATTTTCATGCGTCAGACTTACGCAATGCCCCCCCCCCCCCATAGCATATATTACGTAATGTGTCATGAGCAGAATCACTTGAATGAATTATCGAAACAAATTCGCCGTCAAAATTCCTCAACATGATTCTGTACCTCCCGTTTAATTTTTGCGTGTTTTACTGCTGGATTTCGGCCGAATTATAGCACAGATTATTTCAAGCGGCGCAAAAAAAAACCTCCCCCGTTAATCAGGAGGAGGCAGAATATTTTTCAGCTTCTCTCTTTCACCCGTCTCACTCTCAATACTCCGTTAATCTCGCGTAATCTCTCTGTCGTGTCATCGGGCATTTTGTGCGAAATGTCCACAAGCGTATATGCGTATTGCCCGCGCGCCTTGTTGATTAAGTTCTCGATATTGAGCCCGTTAGTCCCAAAAAATGACGTTATCCCCGAAAGCATAGCCGGTATATTGCGGTGAAGTATTGCGACTCTCGCTTCAGCTCCGCATGTCCCCGCGTTAATCTCCGGGAAGTTTACGCTGTTCGTTATGTTCCCGTTGTCGAGGTAATCCTGCATCTGCTGTACTGCCATCAAAGCGCAATTCTCTTCAGCTTCTTCCGTTGACGCTCCCAAATGAGGAAGGACTATAGCACCCGGAATATTCGCGCTGAGTGTGTTGGGGAAATCTGAGATATATTTTGCGACATGCCCGGAAATCATTGCGTCCCTCACGGCGTTTTCATCAGCAAGAACATCACGCGCAAAGTTGAGGATTTTGACTCCCGGTTTCATCTTTGCGATTGTGTCAGCGTTAATCATGTGGCGAGTCGAGTCCATCGCTGGAACGTGTATTGTGATGAAGTCTGAGACCGCGTAAACTTCTTCGGGCGTGTCTGCGTGTTTCACGGAAGGGCTTAACATCCACGCGGATTTCAGCGACAAATACGGGTCATATCCGATAACATTCATTCCGAGACTCACAGCTGCGTTTGCGACCTGGACTCCTATTGCGCCGAGTCCGATTATGCCGAGTGTCTTGCCTTTTATCTCATGGCCTGCAAAATTCTTCTTTGCTTTCTCCGCAAGTTTCGTGATGTCCGAGTCGTTCGCATTCTCTTTTACCCATGATATTCCGCCGTAAATATCTCTTGACGCTAAAAGCAGCCCTGCAATTACGAGTTCTTTCACGGAGTTTGCGTTTGCTCCCGGAGTGTTGAAGACGACAATCCCGGACTCTGAGCATCGGTCTATAGGTATGTTGTTGACTCCTGCTCCTGCACGGGCTATAGCTCTGAGTCCTTCAGGGAAATTCATGCTCTTCATATCAGCGGAACGCACGAGAATCCCGGCGGCCTCGTCAGGATTATCCGTGATCGTGTAGCCTTTGCGGAATTTCGCGAGTCCTGTTGATGAGATATTGTTCATGCAGAAAATTTTGCGTTCTTTCGGTGCTAACATGTGTGCGACTCCTCGAATGCGGCCATGAACTTAACGAGAGCTTTTACCCCTTCAAGCGGCATTGCGTTATAGAGTGATGCCCTCATTCCGCCGACTGAACGATGACCCTTAATGTTACGGAGTCCGGCTTTCTCTGCTTCTGCAACAAATTCCGCGTCAAGATTCTTATCGCCTGTAACAAACGGCACATTCATCAATGAGCGGTCTTTCTTGTCGACAGTCCCGTGAAATAATTTCGAGCCGTCAAGATAATCATAAAGCAATCCGGCTTTCTCTGCGTTGATTTTGTGCATTGCCTCAGTTCCTCCGAGCTTCAACAGCCATTTGAAGACGAGTCCGCAAATATATATGTTGTAGCAAGGGGGCGTGTTGTAGAGTGATTTATTGTCGGCGTGAGTCTTGTACTTTAACATTGTCGGCGTGAAGGGCATAACGTCATCAGTGATTAAGTCATCGCGAATGATTACGATTGTTACGCCTGCCGGGCCTACATTTTTCTGGACTCCTCCCCAGATTATGCCGTAACGTGAAACATCAAGAGGCTCACTCAGGAACATTGACGATATATCAGCGACTAAAGGCTTGTCCCCTGTGTCAGGTAATTCACGTATTGTTGTGCCGTGAACTGTCTCGTTCTGGCAGATGTAAACGTAATCCGAATCGGGTGAAACTTTCAGGCCGGAAAAGTCCGGGACGTAAGCAAAATTTCTGTCTTCCGAGCTTGCGATAATGTGAATATTCCCGAATATTTTTGCCTCCTGAGCCGCCTTCTTTGACCACTGCCCTGTGATGATGTAGTCTGCTGATTTGTGCTTCATGAGGTTCATCGGAATCATCGCGAACTGCGTGCAGCCTCCGCCCTGAAGGAACAGCACGCGGTAATTTCCGGGAATGTTCATGAGAGTCCGCAAATCTTTTTCCGCCGTGAACAAAATCTCCTCGAAATCTTTTGACCTGTGGCTCATCTCCATAACCGACATGCCTGAATTGCCGTACTCTAACATTTCTGCCTGCGCTGTGCGTAAAACTTCTTCAGGCAAAACCGCCGGCCCTGCGCTGAAGTTGAATACTCTGCTCAAAATTATTTTTCCTCCTTATTTCAACAATGAGATTAATGATACTATTGCCTGAAAAGCGCATATTCCTACAGCCGCTGCAATTGCCCATAGTGCTACGTTGTTTGACTTCTTGCTGTTAAGGTCATCAATCCGCGAATTTGTAATCGCTACTGCGTCCATAACGCCGTCAATTTTAGTTTCGAGTCTTTTTTCGACAGCATCAATTTTTGTATCGAGACCGTCGATTTTCGCTTCGAGTTTTTTTTCAACAACATCAATTTTATCTTCGAGCCTTTTTTCAACAGCGTCAATTTTTGCGTTAAGTCTCTGTTCTACTCCATCGATTTTTGCGCTGAGTTCACTTCTCACGTTATCGATTTTTGCATTGAGACTCTTCTCCACGCTGTCAATTTTTGCGTCAAGACCGTCAATCCTCGCATTAATCGCTTTGAGTTCTCCCTTGATGTCGCTGGCTATAGCTTCCTGACGTGCCATGTTGCGCTCCATTAGTGCCTCGATTCTTTCGAGCTGGACATCATGCATCTGAAGCGTTACGTATTCTTCCATGTTAATCCCTCCTTTTTCTGTGAATGACTGTATTATAATTCACTCATGAAATTTTAACGGGAAGTGAAGCATCTTGACCGCAAAATTATTCTACGATACCCCTTACGCAAAAGAATTTGACGCGCAATTATTATCACAGTCAGAGCATGACGGAAAATTTCACATCACGCTTGATCGGACATTGTTTTACCCGGGCGGAGGAGGACAGCCCTGCGATAATGGCACGCTTAACGGCGTTGAAGTGATTGAAGTGATTGAACGCGGTGAAGACATCATACACATCACGAATGAATCCATCGAGGGCAAAAATATTCACGGTGTCTTGAACTGGGAGAAGAGATTCGAGCATATGCAGCAGCATTTAGGCGAACACCTTTTCGCGGGCTGTTTGTGGAATCTCCATCACATTCACACGGCGCGAATGAGAATCGAGGGCGACAACGTGTCAATTGATACGGACATTCCTGCGGACATAAGCATGATACTTGAGGCGGAGTCGTCAGCAAATGAAGCTGTGTGGAAAAATATTCCTGTTGAAGTAATTTTCCCGGCCATGAACGAAATCAAAGAGCTTGCGAGGAAATTGCCGCCTGAAAACGCAATCCCCCCCGTGAGAATCATAAAGGTAGAAGGAGTCGACTATGTACCATGCTGCGGTGTTCATGTCTCATCAACGGGTGAAGTCGGGCTCGTCAAGGTCATATCATGCGAGAACCACAGGGGCGGCTCAAGAATATATCTGCGGTGCGGCCGTGCTGCGTACAGATGGATCACTTCACTGTATCATGAAGTCAGGAAGGCAGAGTCGGAATTAGTTTGCGGGTATGACGGAATCAATGACAAGATAGCGAGCCTCAAATCACAAATTCATTCGCTCAAATCACAGAACGAGGCACTGACAATAAGATACTTGAAGCCTTTAGCCGAGTCGCTTTTGGGGAATGCAGAAATTTGCGGGCAGTACAGACTCGTAACGCACGTAATGCCTAACTCATCACAGGACGAAATCAAGCACCTCTTCAAGCTCATAACAGACAACAAAGACGTAATCACTATTCTTGCGGGAGAAAATGAAGAGGGAGTTTTCATCATGGCCGGGTGCAACAAAGAGAATAAGAATGTTGATGTGCGTCCTGCATTCAGGAAGATGATTGAGATTCTCGGCGGCAAAGGAGGCGGGAGTCCCTTCAGCGCGCAGGGATGGGGGAAAAATTCTGAGGCCATAAGTGAGGCAGTGAATGAAGCTGTGAATATCCTGAAAAATAATGTGAAATGAGGTTGACAAAATGCAAAATCGCGTCATAATTGACCAGACCAGACCAGACCAGACCAGACCAGACCAGACCAGACCAGACCAGACCATCCTATTGTCCGTAAACAGGAGCGCAATTCATCGTTTGAGTTGCTGAGAATAGTGGCAATGCTGATGATTGTAACGTATCACTTTTCGAGTCACGGAGGCTTTAATTTTCCAACTGATTCGATTACGTTAAACCGTTTGTATTTCCAGTTCACAAGAATATTCGGGGCACTTGGCAATGACATATTCGTAATGCTTGCCGGGTATTTTCTCGTAAAATCAGAAAGCACAAAAATCCTCAAGCTGTTTAATTTATGGCTGAGGATATTTTTTTACTCGGTCATATGTTACTGCGTGTTTGTATTTTTGGGGTATGAAATATTTTCTCCCATTAGACTGCTGAAATCAATGATGCCGATTTCACACAGGCTATATTGGTTTCCGACGGTGTATCTTGTGCTTTATGTTCTTCACGGCTGGCTGAATATATTTCTTCACAGGCTGACGCACGAAGAGTACAAAAAATTTCTGCTGACACTGTTTATTCTGTGGAGTGTCATACCTGCTTTACTTCCGTCAAATTTCGAGGGGAGCCACCTTACGCAATTTATATTTCTGTACAGCCTCGCGGGATATTTCAGGCTTTGGGAAAAAGATTTTGGAAGCAGAAGATTCATACTTTACGGAATAATATTTATTGCTGTGAACTATTCAACGGCGATAATATTTGACATCATAGGTCTGAAGATAAAATTTTTTGCGGTGAAGGCTGAACACTTTTACATGATGGTGATGCCATTAACTATTTGTGCGTCATTATGTTTTCTGTTAGGGTTCAGGAGTCTCAAAATCCCGCACAGCAAAGTCATAAACACAATAGCTTCTGCTGCGTTCGGAGTGTATTTGATTCATGACAATGGTTTCGTCAGGCCGTTTCTGTGGCGTGAAGTTTTCCGCAACGCTTCATTCCAGAACAGCCCTTACCTTATCCCGTATTCGCTCGCAGTAATCTTAACCG
Source organism: uncultured Fretibacterium sp. (assembly GCA_946183145.1). Lineage (GTDB taxonomy): Bacteria > Synergistota > Synergistia > Synergistales > Aminobacteriaceae > JAFUXM01. The sequence continues at coordinate 159,871 of CAMGZM010000004.1, forward strand.
TATACATTTCCTGTACCATTCTCGAATTATTGCGCTCAAAAATTTTCAGGACTCTCTCACGCGGTTATCTCTCGTAACAAAAAACCCCCGGCAAATTTTCACCGGGGGCAAAATCATTCCGCAATTATTTTCCGGGCTTGCCGAGAAGTTTGAACATGTTGGCTTTGTAGAATTCGACTCCGGGCTGATTGAACGGGTTAATTCCGCTGATATATCCAGACACGCCGCAAGCATACTCAAAGAAGTAGAACAATTCACCGAGTGATTTCTCGTCCTGTGAAGGAATGCTCACCATCAAGTTCGGGACTCCTCCGTCAACATGTGCCGCTATTGTTCCCTGCATCGCGCACTGATTGACCCAGCTCATATTTTTGCCCGCGAGGTAGTTCAACCCGTCAAGATCATTATCCTGCGACTGAAGCACGAAATCTTTTCTCGCATTCTCAATCTTCATGACAGTCTCAAACATGATTCTGTCGCCGTCCTGTATGAACTGCCCCATTGAGTGAAGATCCGTCGTAAGGTCAACGCTTGCCGGGAAAATTCCGCGCTGGTCTTTGCCTTCTGACTCGCCGTAAAGCTGCTTCCACCATTCCGAAATATAGTGCATAGCAGGCTCATAGTTCGCGAGGATTTCGACAGTCTTTCCCTTGCGGTGAAGAATGTTGCGCAGTGCCGCATACTGTAACGCGGGGTTATCGTCAAACGCATTGTTGAGAGCGACTTCACGACCCGCAGCAGCCCCGGCCATGAGGGACTCAATATCCGCGCCGCTCGCAGCAATCGGAAGAAGTCCCACAGCAGTCAGCACGCTGAATCTTCCGCCTACGTCATCAGGAATCACGAACGATTCATAGCCTTCTGTGTCAGCGAGAGTCTTAAGCGCGCCCCTTGCTTTGTCGGTTGTCGCGTAAATACGTTTTGCGGCCTCTTTTGCTCCGTATTTCTTGATGAGAAGATCACGGAAGACTCTGAATGCTATTGCTGTCTCTGTCGTTGTACCTGACTTTGAGATTACGTTGACGGAGAAATCATGACCCTCTAACAAGTCTATTACGTCCTGAATGTATGTGCTGTTCATGCTGTTGCCGATGTAATAGATGCGGGGAGTTTTGCGCGCTTCGGATGATAAGTCGTTGTAGAAGCCGTGACGGAGAAACTCAATCGCCGCTCTTGCTCCGAGATATGAGCCGCCTATACCCGCAACGAGGAGAATCTCTGAGTCGCTCTGTATCTTCTTTGCGGCCATCTTTATGCGTGAAAATTCTTCCTTGTCGTAATTGACGGGTAAATCTATCCAGCCTAAGAAATCATTTCCCGCGCCCTTGCGTGATTTGAGAAGGTCAGCTGCTGAAAGCGTTATTGCCTTCATGCTGTCGACTTCGTGAGGACGTACGAATTTCAGCGCGTTTGAATAGTCAAAGCCTGTCATGAAATTTATTGCCTCCTGTGAAAATTTTTTTGTGGATGGGTATATTGTATCAACAAAACGCCGTAATGACACTGCGAAAAAAAAACGGGTAGCATTTTTTCATACCGCCCGCAAAATTTTTACTGCAAAGTTTTTACTGCTGTGCTGTTCCGTTCACGTAAAGAGTGTAGCTTCCTTTTGTGATTGTTCCGTTGTTCGTGAGGCTTGTTACGTATGAATTTCCCGTAAGAGTCCATGTTGACCCGGCCTCTATTGTTACGCTGACTTCTCCCGCTGTGCCTGATGTGTTGATCGCTCCGCTGTATGTCGATGAGTCCGTCAGGTTAAGCGCGAGTGATGATGAGCTGTCGACAATCATATTACCGTTCATTGTCTGGCCTGAAGCATTAAGCGTAACCGTTCCGCCGTTGCTCCCTGAAGTTCCCCATTCCTGGCCCTCAGCGCGGAGGAAATTCCCGGATGAGTCATTGTTCGTGATTACTGCGCCCGAGAGCGTTATCTCTGTCGTTGTGTTCGTTACGCAGAATATATCACCCTGAGTGTTTGTGAGACTCCCGTCTGTCATCGTGAATGTTGATTTTCCGCTTGAAGCATCTTTTGACATTGACTTGTAGATTAACACAGCCTGATGTGTAGTATCCTGCCCGTTAAGCGTGGAATGATTCGCATTAAGCGTGCAGTTGTCAAGTGTTACGGAATTTCCGCCCTCAATTACAACAACTTGCGCCGTGTTTGATGTCAAATCAGCATCAGCAACAGTAATCGCCGCCGTTGAGTAAATAGCCGGGGAACCTGTGCCGTTGGTGGTGTAAGTTCCTCCGTTCACGGTAACAATACCGCCGCCGCTGTCTGAACGTATAGCCGCTGATGAGCCGCCTGAAGTTGTGATTGTGAGGTTGTTCGCGTTCATTACGCCGCCGCCTGTCGTCATGATGCCGCCGGAATTGTTCGAGCTTGTTGTGATTGTAGCGTCAGAAATTGTTATTGTCGTTCCGTCGCCCTGGTTGTTGCTTGAGTTGCTGTTGTTGCCGCCGTAAGAGAAAACCGCATTGCCGTATGAAGCGTTTGTCGTGATTTTCGTTGACGAGCCTGTGATCGTGAGCGTTGAACCTCCTGACGCAAGTATGGCCGCGTTTGTCCCTTTCCAGTCGTAATCATCATCATGCCCGGACATGTCGCCCGTTTTCGTTACGGTTATGTTTGTGTACGTTGCTGATGAACCGTTAGTGAGTGAGAGCGCGTTAGTTCCGGCTGTCGTTGACGAGTAATCAGCAGACGTTACTGTTTCGGTGTTGGTGTTGGTGTTAGTGTTGGTGTTAGTGTTGGTGTTAGTGTTGGTGTTCGTCTGGTCATCGCTCGTTGTGTCGGTGTTCGTGTTAGTATCGGTGTTACCGTTGTTGTTTGTGTTCGTGTTGCCGTTGTTGTTGTTAGTGTTCGTGTTGTTGTTGTTGGTGTTGCCGTTATTGTTGTTGGTGGTCTGATCACCGCTCGTTATGGTGTTGTTGTTGTTGGTTGTAGTCGGAATCTGAACATCACCGCCGCCAGAACCGCCGCAGCCCGAACCCATTACCGCAAACGCAAGCATCATCAAAAACGCCATGCAAAGCAAAAATCTTGCTGTCTTCAATGTTAAAACCTCCTGCAAAATTCTTCCATTCTATTCATTGACTCAATAAGAGTCTCCATAGACTGGGTGCAGGCAATTCTCACATAGCCCTCGCCAGTCTGCCCGAATGCGCTTCCCGGCAATACAGCAACTTTTGCTTCATTGAGTAACTGCCACGTAAACTCTTCGCTCGTTAATGAAGTTTGTGATATGTCGGGGAACAAGTAGAACGAACCTTCAGCCCTGTGGCACTTCACCCCCTTCATAGCGTTTAATCTTGCCTCAACCGCTCTCATTCTCTCGCCGAAAATTTCTGCCCGCTCTTTCACTTTTTCGTCCTGTGTGTTAAGGGCATATTCTGCGGCTTTCTGTGAGAGGGTATTTACGCCGTAAGTCTGGTATGATGACAATACGCACATCGTGTTGATTACGTTTTGGGGCGCAAAGAGATAACCGATTCTCCAGCCCGTCATGCAATGGCTCTTTGAGAGTCCCGCGGCTAAAAGCGTACGTTCCTTCATGCCCGGAAGAGTCGCAAAGCATACATGCTCACCGCTGAATATCATTGACTCGTAAATCTCATCACTAAGCACAAACATATCACGCTCTTCAACAAACTGCGCAATCTCCTCAAGCTGTTTTCTTGTCGCGACTCTCCCTGAAGGGTTGCCCGGGTAATTCAGGATTATTCCTCGTGTGCGTGATGTTGCTGAAGCTCGCAATTCCTCGATTGTAGGAGCAAAATTATTCTCCTCGCGCGTTCTTATTGGGACTGGGACTCCTCCGTTGCCTTTTATCTGTGCTTCATACGGAGTGAAATACGGCTCAATAAGCATAACTTCATCGCCGGGATTCAACAGCGCGCCGAATGCCAGCCACGGAATATGCAATCCTCCGACCGAAATATATACATTGTCGGGTGAAGACTTGAGTCCGTGATGACGTTCCCAATAAGCGCAGGCTGCCTCGCGTGTCTCAATATAGCCCTGAAGCGGGGGGTAATGAGTGAAACCTTCCTTTGCTGCTTTTGCTCCCGCGTCAACAATATCAGGCTCCGTAACAAAATCGGGTTCGCCTATGCTGAGATTCAAGACACCGTTCATTTTCTCGATTGCCTGAAAGACTCGAATCATGCCGGACGGTTTAGAGTCCCGGAATTTTCTTGCAAGCTCCATGAATTACACTTCCTTACATTTTCGTTGGAATAATGAAAATAATATCACATAATGAAAATTGTTAATGTTGAACAATATGCAGACACAAAAAAATACCCCCGGAAATTTTCCGAGGGCCTCACGTTTTCATCACACATCAGAAAGGCCACCACCAAGAATTTCTACCCGATAAACGTTTTAACGCCTTCTTTGCTCCCGAATGCCCCATCTCTGAAGCGCGCGTGTAATGTTCTTTTGCCGTGTCGACATTCCTGCTTACACCTTGTGCGTGTTCGTGCATTCGTCCTATCATGTATTCTGATGATGAATTTCCGCCTTCTGCTGAAAGCCTGAACATTTCGAGGGCTTCTGTGTACTGCTTTGCATTGTAGAGTCTCATTCCTTCCTGGTACTGATCTTCAGGGGACGGCGTTACGGGTTCTTCAGGCGTGTACGTGTAATCCTGAGACGTAAGCATGATGTTCACGCACATATTCTGCGAGTAAATATCACCGCCAAATCCCGCAACACGGTAATACTTCAAGGCCATGAATGAGTCATGACTCACTCCGAGTCCGTAATTGTACATGTCAGCAAGAAAGACAGACGCAGGAATATTCCCCCCGTCGGCATAATCTTTCACGAGATTCAGCGCGTCAGAATAGCATGATACATCCCCGGAAATTTCCGCGAGCCTCATAATTTCACCGAACAATGACGGATCCGTTTCAGCCTGTGCAATAATTCTCCGTGCATGTCTCAATAACTGATGATTATTCCCCCTCAATGACTCGTAATATTCTCCGCGCCCGTCAAAATAATCTGCGAGAATCAACGCCGCTTTTCTGTCTTGTGGTTTCATCTTTTCAGTGAGATGTGAAATTTTCAGCTCACGCAATGTATCTTCAGGCAACAGCGGGTAATCTACATTCGCACGCATTTGCTTCAGCATGGCCGAGCTTAATTCATACTCATAGCCGAAATCAATATTTATCTCAGCGCATTTTACCGCCGTATCTTTGTCGCCTAACGAGTAATACAACGCCGCCGCAAAAAGATTATTCGTCCAGTCCTCGCGCAGTGTGTTATCACGCATAATTTCAGCAAGCTCAAGAATATTTTTCCGCGACTCGTCATTCACTCCGTCATTCAGCAATGTATTAATCCTGTACTTTGTTGCCTCAAGTTTGTACGGATCTTTACGCAGAACAGGCCGCCAAACTTCATTGAAACGCGAAAAAGATCTCTCCGCCTCATACGAATCATCAGCATCAAGGGCAGCCCTCGCGCGGTAATACCAGTAAGGCGGATATACACGAAAATCACTCTCAATTGCCTTAAGCATTCGGAGTCTTCTTGACGGTGTGTCAGGCTCATCAACTGCCCTGTAGAAATCATCAAGCGCGCGCTGTACGAGCCTGTACTCATCAGGAAGGTGATATTTGTTGAGCAAGTTCCACGATGAAGAGAGCAATTCTTTCTGAAGGTCGTTGAAGTCTCTCATGTCCTCAGCTTTAAGCCTGAACATTTCTGCATTGAGATTGATGCTCTGGTTAATGCCCTCTGCTTTTCCCAAGAAATAACCGGCAGTACATGCAGAGAGAAGCCGCCCTAATCCCACGAAAAATTTTCCGGCGTTCTCATCACCTGCGAGGACTCCGCGAGATATTTCGGCCATTTCCGAGAGAGCGTATTTGATATTGCTGCTGTTCTGAGCGTCATAACGTTTGCGGATTTCGGCTGACTCGTCCTGACGTAATTTCTTGTTCTGCGCTATGTCGAGAAGTCTGCGGTATAACTCTGTGATTTCGGGGTCTGAACGTATATTGCCTATGCTGAGATTGTTTATGATGTTCTGATATTCTGCGTCAAGAATGATTCTGTCCTGAGCCGATAATATTCTGTGGACTGATACAACGGCCATGTTAAGGGCTAAGATTGTGTGCTGAGGGTCATATGATTCTTGAGCTTGTGAACTGGAAATGAGCATTACGAAAATGATTGCTGACAGAAAAATTTTCCTCGTCAATTTTACCGCCTCCTTTTTGTGTTCAGATTTGAGTCTTCCATACAAGCAATAATTCTCCGGCTGTAAAATCGGTGTCAAGATTATTTTCCTTCAGCATTTGCTTGACTGTTGCAGCGTTAAAAGGCTCTCCGCATTTCACAGAGTCAAAAGCTATTGCCTCCATAAGCCAGGCAAAATCTTTATGTTCTTTCAGCCATGTGAGAATGTGTTTCTTCTTTGCGCGTTTCTCTGCGTCTTTGCTTTTGTCGCGTGTCTTGTAGGAGTAAGCTGCGTATGCTTTCTGAATGCTCTTGTAGCCCCAGCCCTGTGCGTCGTCTAAAATTTCGCCTGAGTCCTTATCGACAACAACATAACGCTTGTCATATTCGCTTGAGAGTTTTGCGGACTCAATTACTGCTATATTTCCTGCTGGCATTTCGATTCCTCCTTAACACAAAAACAGAATCAGTTAAACGACAGCAAATTTTCAGCAAGCTCTGACCTTGCCCGGCTCTGTCCGTCTATTGCCCATTGAAGACTCTTCATGTACATCTCCTCGCCGCTGTCAACCAAATCATAAAGATAGCATTCCGCATTCTGGAAACACCTCAAAGCCTCACGGGAATTTTTCTCTGTTTCCTCGCCTTTGAGATAAGCCCAGCCGAGACGCAAATATATCTGTCCTGCTGTATGATATTCATCATCAGGAGTCATAAGCCTGATACACTGAATGTATATCTTGAATGCTGTTCTGAGATTCTTTTTGACGTAATAGCCGTTGCGGTACATATCGCCGATCTTGTAGAGTAATACGATTCTTCCGCAGAATGCGCCATGAGCGAAACACTGAAACGCTTTCTCGTAATCAGGGGGAATGCTTCTGCCGTAATAGTAACAATATCCGAGATTCTCTGCTGCCTTTTCGCTTCCGTTCTCAGCTGCCATAGTGAAATAGTGAAGTGCTTTCCCGAAATCCTGACAGCAGCCCCGGCCGTCATAATACAACGCGCCCAAGTCATTCATAGCGTCAACATTGCCGTTGCTGATTGCTTCCTCGTAAAGCTCAACGATGAACGCAAACAAATCACGGGGCATTGCGTTTTTTCTGTCGCGGCTCAAAAGCTCCGACGCTAATTCGTAGGAGGGTATACCGTCAAGATTCTTTATGCTCTCAAAATATTCTATGGTTTCGGGACATTGATTAGGGTCTAACGAAAGGTGAACATGTCCACGTATTTTTTCTGTCATGAGTTATCATCTCCATACACAAAAACGGAGAAGCAATCCCTCAATCACTCCTCCGAAAAATCTCTCAGAATTTCAGCGTCTCACCTTCACGCGGGATATATACACGGTCGCCGAGGCTGTGAGCTTTCACGAACTCTCTCACTTCATCGCTGCTTGTCATCGTGTGATTCACAGCGTCCATATGAACGGCGATAATTTTTGCTTCCGGCATCGCTTTATACATATGAAGAATGTCATCTTTTCCCATTATGAGACTCCCTTCAACGCCATTCACCATAGCATAGCCCGTATTCATGATTATGATTTCAGGCTTGTAGGTCTCAAGCGCGATTTCAACATACGGATGCCATGTAGTATCGCCGACAACGTAAAGAGTCTTCATTCCGTCAGACTGAAACACAAATCCCATTGCGTCCCCTGCAAATTCAGCCATCGCAGGAACAGAATACAGCGCATCCGGCCCGTGCTGCCCTGATGTGCGTGATATTCGTACATTCTTGAAGGGTGTATTTTTCCCGGCAACCATGACATTTGTGAATCCCTGTTCGCGTATTGTCCTTGCGTCCCCGGCATTCTGTACGAAAAACGGTATATCTTTCGGGAGAATCTTTTGCGCTGATTCGTCCCAGTGGTCTAAATGCGTGTGTGTGAGAATTACCGCGTCAATTCCCTTTATGACCTCTGAAGCAGGCTCGGCCATGTCGATTAACGGAATGCGCTTGTCAGAATTTGGAGTCCCATCGAAACCCGGATATGCTCCCTTGTCCACAAGAAAAGGATCAACAAGAAAGACACTTCCGGCGTATTCGATTCGTGCTGTTGCGTTGCGTACGTGCGTGTAGCTTATCCCGTCAGCAAAAGAAATCTCCGAAATGAACAATGACAAAAACAATGCCGCAAAAATTTTTGTTATCCTCATGATTTTTCCTCCTTCTGTAACAAAAAACGGAGAAGCAATTTCTCACTCCTCCGCAAAATTTCAAGCTGTTATGTTTCTTGTTACTTGCCCGCTAAGTATTCATTCATGCTCGCGGCGGCTCTTCTTCCTTCACCCATCGCAAGAATTACTGTCGCTGCTCCGAGTACTATATCACCGCCGGCCCAAACACGCGGAATGCTGGTCTTCTGGTTCTCGTCAACGATGATGTTGCCCCATTTCGTTGTGTTGAGTCCCTCTGTTGTCTGAGCCATTAACGGGTTCGAGTCATTGCCCAGTGCGATAACGGCCGCGTCAATGTCAAGCACATGTTCAGTTCCGGGAATTGCTACAGGCTTTCTTCTGCCGGATTCGTCAGGCTCGCCAAGCTCATACGTGAGAAGCTCAACGCCTACGAGTCTTCCTTTGTCATCGCCGATAAACTTTGTCGGGTTCTCTAAGAAGTGGAAATCTACTCCCTCTTCAAACGCGTGCGCTACTTCCTCGATTCTTGCGGGCATTTCTGCGCGTGTCCTTCTGTAAACGCAGTAGACCTTCTCAGCTCCGAGACGTAAAGCCGTTCTCGCTCCGTCCATTGCAACGTTGCCGCCGCCGAAAACAGCGACTCTCTTCGCGTCATACATGGGTGTGTCTGCGTGTTCACGGTCATATGCCTTCATGAGGTTTGAGCGTGTGAGATATTCATTTGCGCTGAAAACTCCGATAAGATTCTCGCCCTCAATGTGCATAAACTTGGGAAGCCCAGCACCTGTTCCGATAAATGCCGCGTCAAACCCCTGCTCCGTCAAAAGCTGGTCAAGCGTTGCAGTCCGTCCTACAAGGAAACTTGTCTTGAACTCAACGCCCATTCTCTTGAGATTCTCAACTTCTTTTGCGACAAGTGCTTTCGGAAGCCTGAACTCAGGAATGCCGTAAACCATAACTCCGCCGGTTTTCTGGAATGCCTCGAACACCGTAACGCTGTGGCCTTCCCTGCGAATATCAGCCGCAACCGTGAGTCCTGCAGGCCCTGAACCGATAACGGCGACTTTCTTCCCTGTCTCAGGTTTGGGAGTCGGGACTGTGATTTTGTCGTTGGCTCTCTCCCAGTCTGCTACGTAGCGTTCAAGACGGCCGATAGCTACGGCTTTCTCCGGGGACTTCAGCATTTTCCCGATTGTGCAATGGCTCTGGCACTGTTTCTCCTGAGGGCAGACTCTTCCGCAGATGGCCGGAAGCAAGTTTGTTGTCTTTATCGTGTCGATTGCTCCCTTGAAGTCTCCCTGCTGAATGTGCTTGATGAACTCAGGAATCGGAACTCCTACGGGGCAGCCTTTCTTGCACGGTGCTGTAGGGCACTGTATGCAGCGTTCAGCCTCGACTCTTGCCTGAGTCTCTGTGTAGCCTAACGCGACTTCCGACATGTTATGCGCTCTGACTCCCGGCTCCTGCGAGGGCATTTCCTGCTGAGGGATCGCAAACCTGTCTTTGTTCGTTAATGTTTTTCCCTCAAGACCCGCCCAGATTTTCGCGGCTTCTTCCTGTAACATTTCTGTTGTCTTGTGTTCGCTCATCGTTAAGCACCCGCCTTTTTCCCGGCATCAAGGCCGATTCTGCATTTGTGGTCTGCTTCCTTCTCTTTGTCCTTAAAGGCTGTCATTCTCTGCATCATGTTGTCAAAGTCGACTTCATAGCCGTTAAATTCGGGGCCGTCAACGCAGACAAACTTTGTTTTTCCGCCGACACTAACGCGGCAGCATCCGCACATACCTGTACCATCAATCATTATCGTGTTAAGTGATGTCGTTATAGGTACTCCGAAAGGCTTTGCGGCGGCTACACAGAACTTCATCATTATGGCCGGGCCGATTGAAACGATTTCGCTGACTTTCTCTTTCTCGCAAATTTCCGTGAGAGGTGCTGTTACGACTGCTTTGCGTCCATATGAGCCGTCATCAGTTACAACTATAAGCTCATCGCTTGCTGCTCTCATTTCGTCCTCAAAGAAGAGAAGATCTTTTGTCCTTGCGCCGATGATTGTTACAACCTTGTTGCCGATTTTGTGATTCGCTTCAACAATAGGGTGAAGAGGTGCTATACCGATTCCGCCGCCTACACAGAGAACTATACCGTCTTTCTTCTCGATGTGAGTCGGCTTTCCCAGAGGCCCGACAAGAACGGGTACATTGTCGCCGACGTTGAATGTCTCTGAGAACCTGCGCGTTGTTGCTCCGACTGTCTGGAATACGATTGCGATCCAGCCTTCCTCGGCGTTTGCGTCCGCGATCGTTAAGGGTATGCGTTCGCCGTAATCCTCATCAATCTGGAAAATGATGAACTGCCCGGCTTTTCTGTTGCGGGCGATTTCGGGTGCTTCAACCTTGAAATAATAAACGCTCTGGTCTCTTTCTTTGTCATAAGAGAGCTGGCGTTTCTCAAGTATCTTATGCAAAAGCTGTTCCCCCTCATATAAAGAATATTGTTAGAATAAATGATAATAACTTTGAAATGATAAGCCTAAAACCTTAATCAGGCAAGCACTTACGGAGATTTAATTTTTTGTCGGAGTGTTAAAATTTGTGTTAAAATTTTCTGGTACTGAATCAATAAAAGGTGTGATAAATCATGAGCATTATATACGGAAAATTATGGCAGTTCACGGATTACATAAAGCCGATGGATTTCACGATTCATCAGTATCTCCTAGCGTCAGAGCCTTCAATACTTTTAGCAGCGGGAACAGTTCAGGAAGCAGAACGGAATATCCCTGAAATAAAGCGCATTCTCGGAAATAAATCTCTCAGCTACATATTCATATCCCACATGGAAACGGACGAGGCCGGAGGAGTCTTCCTTCTGCAAAAAGAATATCCCGATGTCTGTGTGATATGCGGGAATCTTTCGGCGCGTGAGCTTTACGGCTGGGGCTATTCGGGGGAAATCAAAACCGTAAAGGGCGGGGAATGTCTCAATGACGGAGAATTGAGCCTGAGATTCATAAATTACCCTTCGGAAGTTCATTTGCAGGACGGCTTATTGTGCTTTGAGGAAAACAGCGGGGTGTTGTACTCGTCAGATTTGATGATGAGTTTCGGCGATGCTGGGGGAAAAATTATTGAGTCGGAATGGAAGCCGCAAGAAATTTCAGAGGACAGATTGCCCGCAGGAAGGCTTGAGATTCTCAGGTCATCGCTTGGAGGAATAATCCCGGAATTTGTAGCCGTAGGACACGGATTCTGTATCAAGATTCGCTAATCCGTGAGGAAGTTCTCAAGCAAAAATTTCGTGAACATGCTGCTGTTATAGGCCGCAAATTTCTGGTACTTGTCAGTCTTGCTTGTGTCAGCATAATCACATATCCCCTTTATCACAATCGCTTTCGGGCGCGGATGAGAAGCATTTTCAGCGGCGTAAAACACTCCGTAAGACTCCATGTCAAGCCCGACAGTTTCAGGCATGAATGAGTCTATCTGCCTCTTAACGACTGCACGGTTCGCGACAACTGAACTTCCGCAGGCCATCGGAGCTATGACGAGCTGAAATTCGCAGTTCCCTTCAAGTTTTCTCACAGTCTCAAGAATTGCTTCATCAAGGGACAATGCAACAGGACGGGGGAGAAATCCTATATTCCCGAAAGTTATTGCAGGTTTTCCGGGTGCTGTGAATTTTCCCGATGAACAGTCCCAAACTTTATCGGGTATTATGATGTCGCCGTAAAAGTTTTCGCTCTCGTGTCCTATGCACGCGGCAATACCGCACATTATGAGGTATTCAGGCCGGAAATGTGTTATCAGTTTCCCCAAAAGCATAACCGCTGCTGTTGTTCCCATAACATTCTGCTGTGCCGTAATAATTCTTTGTTCCTTTCCTGAACGTGTGAATGACGCGGAATAATATTCTTGATGATCTCCGGGAACAAAAATTTTCTCCCAGTTGTCATAGAGTCTCATCACTGAGTCTGTTTCTACTTTTACCGCTGTGATTATTGCTGCCTTGCATTTCATGTATAAGAGACCCTCCCCGAAAATGAATTATAGCAAAACAAAAAATACCCCCCGCATTTCACGGAGGGCATTCACTCACTGAAAAAATTATTTCTTGTCCTTAAACGTTCCTTCAGTCCTCGAAACGATTACAGCAGAAGCAGCATCACCGACAATATTCGGAATGACCCTGCCCATGTTCAGAATACGATCTATACCCGCAAGAAGCCCAATTGCCTCCATCGGAAGATTCACGGAGGATAATACTATCGTCAGCATTACGAGTCCTGAGCCGGGGATTCCCGCTGTGCCGATTGACGCAAGAGTCGCCGTAAGCATAATCATAACCTGCTGCGTGAAGCCAAGCTCAATGCCAAAAATCTGCGCCGTAAACACTACTGCTACAGCCTCGTATATCGCAGTCCCGTTCATGTTCATTACAGCCCCGAAAGGTATCACGAAATTCGCTGTCTCATCATCAACGCCGATATTCTTCGTGCATTTCAGGTTGAGAGGAATTGTAGCGACGCTTGAGCATGTAGCGAACACGAACGCCATAGCCTCTTTCATCTCATGCAGGAAACGCAGAGGATTAACCCGCCCGATTACGCCGACCATCAATCCAGCCTGAACAACAATAACGTAGATTGCACCGGCTATATACATTGCCGCGATTGCCTTAATGTACGGAATGAGAATCTCCGGGCCGTTTGAGCCGACAACATTCGCCATCAGTCCGAAAACACCGTAGGGCGTGAACTCAAGAACGATATTTGTGATTTCCTTCATTGCTTCCTGCCCTGAACGGAAAATATCAAGCAGAGGCTTCACAGGCTCACCGATTTTCATTAACGCAAAGCCTAACATGAGCGCAAAGAAAATTATCTGCAGGAGATTCTGTTTTGCGAGAGCCTCGAACGGGTTATTAGGGATTATGTTAATGAGAGTGTCAAGCATAGAAACTTCTTTTGCTGTTGAAGCTGTCTGACTCACTGTCTGCTGAATCGTTACGCCAGTCCCGACTCCGATTATGTTCGACGTTACGAGACCTAACACGATTGCTACAGCGGTTGACACGAGGAAACACACAACAGTTTTCACGCCCATACGGCCGAGCTTTTTCCCGTCGCCGACATCAGCAGCAGCGCAAACGAGAAGGCACAATACGAGCGGAGCTACTACCATCGTAAGAAGACGAGTCAGAATCGTGCCGAGAGGGTTAAGGACTTTCGCGCCAGGCCCCCATATCAATCCTACAGCAATTCCCAGAACGAAACCGATCATTATACGCGTGAAGAGACTCCAATTACGCCACGGCTTAAAGATATATCCCATAATATATAATTCCTCCTGTAGTAGATTTTTTGATTTGCTCCCATTTGACTCCCGCCAGAGTCGTGGGAGCGTTCTGCACTATACGAAACGGCAGACGTGATCCACAGCAATATCGCTGAAGCCGTAAGCCTCTGCCTTTGTGAGTCTTCCGTTGCAAACATCGTGAATGACATCAACAAGCTCACGGCCCATTTCCTTGTACGTTTTCTCGCCCGTGATTATCGCGCTGAGGTCTACGTCCATATTGTCCTCCATAGCCTTGTAGGTTCGTGCGTTGGCTGTAACTTTCAGCACAGGGACAATAGCATTCCCCGTAGGAGTCCCTCGCCCTGTCGTGAAAATTACGGCGTTGCAACCTCCTGCGACCATTGATGTGATTGATGATATGTCGAATCCGGCTGTATCCATCACTACCGCGCCGCGCTTTGTGGGTCTTGCTGCCTGCTCTAACACTTCAACGATAGGACGAGTCCCGCCTTTGCGTATACATCCGAGACTCTTCTCGTCAAGCGTTGAGAGTCCCCCGGCTTTGTTGCCCGGTGTAGGCTGTCCTGCCCTGCAATCCTGCCCGGCTGCCTTCAAATGTTCCTCGTAGTTACGGCAAACCTCTATTATCTGGTTGTGTATTTCGGGAGTCGCTGCTCTTTTCGCTAAAACATGTTCACCGCCAATCCATTCGATTGACTCGCTCATCATTGTTGACGCTCCCATATCGACAAGCAAATCACTCAATTCACCTACAGCGGGGTTGCTCGCAATTCCTGATGTTGCGTCTGAACCTCCGCATTCAATCCCTAAAAGTAACTCCGAAATGTCGCAAAGTTCCTTCTGCTGACGACCTGCGTCTGAAGCAATTTCCCGCGCGGCTCTTACGGCTTTTTCGATTGTGCGTAACGTTCCGCCTTCCTCCTGAATCCCGAATGAGACAACCGGCTTTGATGTCATGGCCTGAATCTTTTCGCGCAAAGGCTTGTGTCCGACAGTCTCACAGCCCAATCCGATAATGACAACGCCATACACATTGGGATTGCACGCGAACCCCGTCAAAACTTTCTGGCTCATGTCCGTATTTGCCTGAACATCTGAGCAGCCCGTGTTGAAAACGATATTTACAGCCCCGCGAACCTGACTCGCAGTTATCCTCGCTGACTCCGAACCGCAAACGCACGTCGGGAGAATTAATACGTGATTCCTAATTCCCGCTCTGCCTTCCTTGCGCTTATATCCCCAAAACTGCATCGCTATTTACCCCCTGTAACATCAATCAATTCACTGTCATAATCACGCGGAACACTGTGCATGTTTTTGTCCCAGAGCCATCCGCCTTTTTTCACAGCGCAGTTAGTTTTTCCGAGCGACTCGCCGTATTTGATAACGTCTTCGCCTTCCGCAAAATCTTTCAGCGCAACCTTGTGGCAGTACGGTATATCATCAATTGCCGTAACGCTGAGAATGTCATTCCCTTTGCGGTAAAATACTTCACTTCCTGCTGAGACTTCATCAACGCACGTTACAACGTTGTCCGTCTCGTCAATCATAAGCGCGTTTATCTTCATGAATACGATTCCCCCTCGTTAAGGTTTCGTGTTTTGTTTGTTTGTGGATAATGTTATGTTAATATATTGCCGTCATAAAATCCAATTACAAATTATTATTCTGAGATTAGGAGAATTTATCATGCAGCTAGAATATGAATACATACTTGCGGTTTACAGGGGAGGAAGTTTCACGAAAGCAGCCGAGATGATGCACGTAACGCAGCCGGCTTTGAGCATGGCAATAAAGAAGATTGAGAAGTCCGTCGGAATGACTCTTTTTGACAGAAGCACGCGGCCTTTGGAGCTTACTGACGCGGGGCGCGCATACATGGAAGGAATACTTGAGATAATCATTCTTGAACATGAGATCAACGACAAGATTCATGACCTTCAGGACTTGAAGACGGGAAATCTTCACATAGGCGGCTCGCACTTCATCAACACTTGCGTACTTCCTGACGTAATGAGCGAATACAGCAGGAAATACCCGGGAATAAAAATCACTCTCACGGAGGAAAGCTCTGCTTCACTCGCTGAAATGCTGAATGAGAATCTCATCGACATAACGTTTTCATGCAGGGATGACATCATAGACCGTTTCGGCTATCGTTCGGCGTTCAAGGATCATATATTGCTTGCTGTATCACCTGAGACTCTGAATCTTGACTGCGCTTTGTCGGCTGAAGATATTATTGCGGGCAAACATCTCGATATGTTCTGCCCCGGTATACCGTTTGAGGAGATGGGAATGCTTGATTATATTCTGCTTTCGCCGGGGAATAATCTTCATGACAGGGCGATGATGATTTTTGACGATCTAGGAATTGAGCCGCGAGTCAAAATTGAGATTTCACAGCTCTCAACGTCATATCATTTAGCGCGTTCAGGTTTTGGGGCTGCGTTCGTGAGCGACAGAATGATAACAGCGGGTGAAGACAGGCTGAAATTCTACAAGATTGATGCACCGTATACAGAGCGGGAATTTTTCAGCGTTCTTCCCAAAAGAGATTATGTCTCAAAAGCTGTGCGGGCATTCATTGACCTTTTAAGCGGGAAATACAAGCGGTAAAAAAATATCCTCCGAATTTCGCGGGGGCATTTCGTTACCGTTATGATTTTGCTTTTGCGGCGAGTCTCGCTCCGAGTTCGTATGCTTTCCTGAGGTCTTCAGGGAAAACCTTTTCGCGGTGTTCTGCCTTGACGGGTTCACTGAACATGCTTGCGTCGTATCGTGAATAGTCGGTGAACTGGTATGTGTTGTACGCGCATAATTCCTCGCAGTAACCTAAAACGAGATTCATTGCGCTTGCGTTCGGTGAAAGGTATTCGGGGTAATGAATCTTTGCGGCTAAATCTTCCGGGCAGTTCATCGTGTAGATTATTCCGCTGTATATCGTCTTGTCGATGTTTCTCGGCCTCGAACCGTCCGGGTTTACCTCGTACTTCATAATGGGGAATAACAGACGCTCGATAAATGATCTGAACATCCCCGTAGGATAGCTGAAGTATACCGGGCTTCCTGCGACAATGACATCTGACTCCAACGCCTTCTCAAGAACTGGCCGCAAATCATCACGGTACGCGCATAATCCGTTTGTCTTGTTGTTCTTGACCTTGCACGCGAAGCACGAGACACAGCCCTTGAACTTGTAATCGTAAAGGTGAATCATCTCGCACTCAGCACCCGAATCAATTGCGCCCTTCATGGCCGACTCCAACATCTTGTGAGTGTTCCAATTTTTTCGCGGTGATGCGTTCACAAATAATGCTTTCATTTTGGTATTGCCCCCTCCGATATGTTTATCGTATTATACTAAACGAAAATAACGACAATAAATCCTCAATAGAATAACGAAAGGAGCATACACAAATTGACTTCCAGAATCTTCAAGTCCAACTCAAAATATAAATCATTCATTCTGTCATTGGCGGTTTTCGGATTAGCATACGGATTGTATAAAGCAGTCCTCGATAATTATCTTGCGGAAATAGTCAGCATGACTCAATTTGACCGGGGAGTCTCTGAATTTTTCCGTGAATTGCCCGGCTTCATGCTGGTGTTTGTTCTTGCGCTCCTCTATGAGTTCTCAGCAGAAAAGATCTTCAAGGCGGGGGCGATAATCATGCTTGCGGGAATGGCTATGCAGTCCGTGATACCTGCGAATAGATTCCTCGTAACATGCGCTGTATTCGTATACTCACTCGGCGAGCATATGCAGTACGGAATGAGAAGCACTCTTGCGCTTGAGTACGCTAAATCAGGGAAGGGCGGCGCGGCTTTAGGACTCCAAAATTCCGCGTACCAGTTCGGGACTCTCGCAGGGTATATAGTTGTGGCGTTTGTGTTTGGATTCTTGGCCGGGAAAATGAATCTATATCGGCCTGTGTTTGTCGTATCGTCAGCAATAACATTCATCGGATTCATCATCGCTCTGAAAATGACGGCGCAAAGCAAGCATGAACACACCGTAACAAGATTCTATTTCCGCCGAAAATACTTCAAGTTCTACATGCTCGAAATATTTTACGGAGCGAGGAAGCAGATATTCTTCACGTTCGGGCCGTATTTGCTCGTGCTGTTTTACGGAGCTGGGGCAATGTCGATAAGCATACTTTTCGCGCTGTCAGCAATCGCAACATTCATATTCTCCCCTATAATAGGAAGGATTATTGACCGTTACGGCTACAAAATCGTGATGGTGATGGACACATTGATACTTGTGATTGTGTGCTTCTTTTACGGCTTCGCGCATCACATTTTCCCGAAAGATATTGCGTTCCTCGTTTGCTGTGTGAACTACATACTCGACGCTGTAATCTCTCTTGCGTCAATGGCATCAAACGTATACGTTCAGGATTTATCCGACAATGCAGAAGAAGTCAAAGCGACAATAGCAACTGGAGTCTCAGTAAATCACCTCATAACGATATTGATTGCGTTATTCGGCGGATGGATATGGCAGGTAATGGGAATCGAGACACTTTTCGTGATGTCTGCGGTTTTCGGATTGCTTAACAGTGCGTACGCGGCTACAATTGACGCAGAAAATGACAGACGAGCATTTGTGTGAAAGAAAACGTGAAACAAAAACGGGAGAGTCCCACGTGAGATTCTCCCGTTATTTTTATGGCTTGTTACCTGCAAGGGCCTCTGCGTTGTGCTGGTGCTCTGTGTACAGGAACGTTCGGTACTCTTATGACCGGCTGTGGCGCGGGGCTGTAATGCGGTGGAGCTGGCCTGTAATGAGGCGGTGCGGGTCTGTAATGAGTCGGCCTGCGATCGTAACGCGGAACGGGATAATACACTCTATCGCTGCCTCTGTCTTTGGGTAAATTGTTATGTATCACCATTCCCGCAATGACTCCCACGATTCCCGCCGCGATTATTGCTCCTGTGTTGTCTTTCTCCCTGATGACTGTTCCTCCGCTTGAGGGCTGTGGTGCTGGTGCCGGGGACGGTGCTGGGACTCGCGCTCTTGATGGTGATGGTGTGTATGATGGTTTGCGTGATGGTGTGTATGATGGTGATGATTCTGTTCTTCCTGATGCGGCCGCGAGGAGGGCTTGCCTGTGCTCAGGGCTTACGGCGTTGGGAGCTTCTGAGAGGAGTTTTGTTATTGCGCTTCTGCAAAGTTCGCTCATATATCCGCCGTCTGCAACCCATGCCATACACGCGCTTCTTTCTTCCGGCAAGAGATGTGTGAATGCTTCTGTTCCTGAGTAAACGATTAGCGCGTCGCGTGCGTCATCTTCAGTGTAAGCAAATGAGATTGACGAAAAAATTATTACGAGACTTATTGCTGAGAGAGCGAGAAAAAATTTCTTCATGGTTTTCATTCCACCTTTCAAGACATAAAGATAACACGTTGGTATAAAGATTGTGTGAAAGACTTTGAGAAAATTTGTGAAAGGGCATAACAAAAAGACAAGGTTTTGTGCTATAATTTCTTTGTCTTAAAAAGTACGCACACGGCTGTTTAGGTGTGAGCCTTTAGCCTTCCTTGTCTGTACTAATTATAACACATGGCAAGTAAAGCGTGAAATAGTTGTGTGCAAAAATTTTTCTCATATTCAAGTAACAAGCGTCAAAGGTTTGCAGTAATCATTCTGCATGAGGATTCATCTGTAATAGGCGGCGGATGAAAGAAGGAAAAAAATTACAGGAGGAAAGATTCACATGAAGAGAACAAGAAAAGGTTTCACGCTCGTTGAGTTGTTAATTGTCATTGGCATCATTGGTATTCTCTCGGCAATGGGTGTAGTTGGAGGCTCGGAGGCAAACAACATAGCGAACGCAAATAAAATCGTTGAAGAGTTCAAGATTATCGGCGCGGCTATGAATATGTACTACGCAGACAACAGAGCTGTAATCGAGAAAACAGCGGATGATGATTTGCCCGCATTAATCTTAGAAGGCATAAAACCCTACGTTAAGACTACAGACTCTATAATCGCCACTGGAACAGGTGCAGGCAAATACTTAATCGAAGTTGATAAAGGGCAGTGGTGGCTAACGTATGAATTACCTGACGGTGAATCAAAGGTAGCCAAGATACTTGCGAACAAGGCAACAACCGAAGGACTCCACGCAGACAAAAAGGAGACAGCAACAAAAACAGTGGGCGAAGGAACGGAAACGACAACGAATCCTTATGAGACCGGCAGTGATAAGAAAAATGTCTATTACCGAGTCCGCTAAACGACAAACGACAAACCTATAACCAAACAACACAATATAAATCTGAGTCCCCACGCCTATTATGGGGACTCCTTTTTTGCGCTGATACTCTATAATTATTTCATCCACAAAATTTTTACAGGAAGTGATGCAAATGGGAATGAGGGGTATTCATACCTCAGTTAATGACATAAGACGCGCAATCTTTTCTGAGGTCGCAAAATTATCCTACAACTACAAGCCCGGCGACCTTCACGAAATGGAGCTTATACCCTACAGAGTCATCCCCGGCGAAATATCACATTACCGCGATGACGTGTTTCTTGAGCGCGCAATCGTCAGAGAACGTATACGACTCGCAATGGGACTCCCCCTCCGAAAAGCCTCCGAACATGCTCCCGTCTCAACAGGCGCAGAAGAATGCGTACACCCGGAGAAATATTATCAGCCTCCGTTAATCAACATCATCAAGTTCGCGTGCCACTCATGCCCGGACAACAAGGTAGTTATCACTGACCAGTGCCAGGGATGTTTAGCCCGGCCATGTTCGCAAGTTTGTCCCAAAGACGCAATATATTTCGAGCATGGGCAGGGTCATATTGACTCCGAGAAGTGCATAAAGTGCGGTAAATGTATGAGCGTGTGCCAGTACGGAGTCATTCTCAGAATGCAGAGGCCCTGCGCTGTTGCCTGCGGAATGAAAGCGATTGTTACGGACGAATACGGGCGCGCCGACATCGATCAGGAAAAATGCGTGTCGTGCGGAATGTGCCTCGCTAATTGCCCGTTTGGTGCGATTGCGGACAAGGCTCAAATCTTCCAGTGCATTCAGGCAATACGGAGCGAGACTCCCGTTTACGCGGCTATAGCTCCTGCTGTTGCGGGTCAGTTCGGGAAGACTCTCACGCCTGAGAAAATGCGCGCTGCATTCCGTGAGCTTGGGTTTGCTGACGTTGTAGAGGTTGCCGTCGGTGCTGACTTGTGTACGCTGCAAGAGGCTGAAGACTTTGTGAAGGAAGTCCCCGATCGTCTGCCCTTCATGGGAACATCGTGCTGTCCTGCGTGGTCTGTCATGGCAAAGAAAGAATTTCCCCAATACGCCGAATGTATAAGCATGGCATTGACTCCGATGGTTTTGACGGGGCGGCTCATAAAGAAGGAACATCCCGGCTGCAAAGTCGCATTCATCGGGCCATGTGCCGCAAAGAAACTTGAAGCGAGTCGCAGAAGCGTGCGGAGTGATGTTGATTTTGTGCTTACGTTCGAGGAAGTGTTAGGAATGTTCGAGGCAAAAGAGGTTGACTTCGACTATCTGGAGAAAATGCCCGTCCCTGACAACGCGAGCGCAGACGGAAGGGGCTTTGCTGTCTCAGGCGGAGTCGCTGAGGCTGTCGTCAACTGCATAAAGAATCTTCACCCCGAACGCGAAATCTTGACCGAACGCGCTGAAGGTCTCAATGATTGCCGCAAAATGATGCTCATGGCCAAAGCAGGAAAACGCAACGGCTATCTTCTTGAGGGCATGGCATGTCCGGGGGGCTGTGTAGGCGGAGCAGGAACGGTAGAATTAATCACGCAGGCCGCGAATGAAGTCGCAAAAATTAAGCGTATCAGCAAGAAGGCGCACGCATATGAAAGCGAGTTTGAGAAAATTCTGCCTGACCTTGAAGAGTAAGTGCTTTCATTGAGAAATTGAATCATTTGCGCTATTATTGCCCGTAAGATTCGAGTCAGACGATTCGATTCTCGCGGGCAAGTTTTTTCCCCGTCAATCACATTTAGCAAGGAGGAATCACCTTGAGCATTCCCAAAACAAAAACTTTCAGCGCAATTTTCATCATCGCTCTTTTCTCTGCTGTGATACTTTCCGGCGGCTGCGGGGGGGGGGGGTCAGACGTAATAATTCCGCGT
>CAMGZM010000005.1 GCA_946183145.1 uncultured Fretibacterium sp.
ATGACGAAAAATATACGTTTCATTGTGATTCCTCTCTTAGTGTTTGAGACTGTTGCGGTAATTTTCACGTATTTCACGTATGCTGACAAGATGATTATCCCGGATTACGCACCAGTAATCGAAGCCGTTGACTCTTTCAGCGCGCAAATTTTTGGCGAGTGCCGCGCAAGTGTGCATGTCGATAATTTTCCCGCAGTACAATAATTTTCCGTCAGGCTGTAACTGTGCGTACTCTTTTCCGTCAGCAAGCAAAAACTTTTCACCCTCATGAAAATATCCGGCCCGAATCATTTCCGGCATTGTTGCTTTGATGGGCTTAACGTCATAATCAGCCCGCGAAATTTCAGAGTCCTCGAACGTTATCGATTTGAGTCTTTCATGGCCGTAATCGCAGTAAATTTTCTCGCGCTCAATCATGATGTAATGACGGCCTAATTTCTTTGCGGCTGCTCCTGTCGTCATTGTTCCTGCAAAAGGGTCTAACACCAAATTACCGGGCTTTGATGAGATTGCTATGATTCTCTCTAACATTGCGAGGGGCTTTTGTGTCGTGTGAATTTTGCGGCCCTGCGAATCTTTCAGCCGTTCATTACCTGAGCAGACCGGGAAACGCCAGACGGATCCCATTTGCTTTGACGGTGATTCGTGATTGAGTGCCTTTGCTGTCTTGTAGTTGAACGTGAATTTTGACTTTCGGTCTTTCACCGCCCAGATTAGAGTCTCGTGGCTGTTGTTGAGCCTTGAGCCTGTGAAGTTAGGAGTCGGGTTAGTCTTGTGCCATATTATGTCGTTGATGAGCCAATAGCCTAATTTCTGCATGGCCGCGCCTATCGTGTAAATGCACTGCATAGAGCCTATGACCCACAAAGAGCCGGAACGCTTGAGGACTCTCCTGCACTCTTTGAGCCATTGAAGCGAGAATGACTCGTAATCGTCGAGGGAGCTGAATTTGTCCCAGTCGTCATTACAGCCGTGAAACTCTGTGCCTTCCGTGCGCCGCAAAATTCCCTCCGTGCGCATCCAGTAAGGAGGATCAGCGAAAATCAAATCGACAGACTCAGCGGGCAATTTAGGGAGTTCGGTTAATGAGTCGCCGTTAATGATTATGTCATACAACGTAATCACCTCTTGTTATAATTTCAGCATGATAAAGAATTACGATAATTTTACACGCGAACTTAACGAGAGAATAAAATCAGACGATGAATTTTTCTACGAGCTTTTAATCACGGTCATAAAGAATCCTGAACGCTACACGGGAATATTCAGGGTCAGCAATGCACGTACAAAATTAATCCAGAATGTTACGCAGAGCAGGGAAATAAAATTCGGCGGATTCATGGAAGATATTGTTACGCAATACATTTCAGCAATGGGCTATGAGAATCTCAGCAAGAAAATTTCAGATGAGCTTGAAGCGGATCAGCTGTTTGTGATGAATGAGAAAATATGCCTGATTGAGCAGAAAATACGGGATGACCACGACAGCACAAAAAAGCGCGGGCAATATGACAATTTCAGCAAAAAATACACGGCACTGAAGGGAAAATATCCCGGCCATGAAGTTACATCTGTGATGTGGTTCATTGATGACAGTCTCAAAAAGAACAGGAGATATTACACGGAGCGTGCAGAGGCAGAGTCATTGCGTGGCGTAAGCATTCACATAATATACGGCGGGGAATTGTTCACGGAAATTTTTGGACGGCCTGACGTTTGGGAGGAAATATGCGCTCACCTTTTACGGAACAAAAGCGAAAGAAGCCGCGAGATTCTCACAGTCCCGGATTTTGACACAAGCCCGGAGATTCTCACGGCATTACGCAGACTCAAAACAGAAAACGCACGACTCTACAGAAAATTATTATCATCTAGGCCGGAATATATACAGCTCAGGGCAGAATTATTCCCTTCAGGCTTTAACTTGCACAAATCTTAAGCTGTTCTCTGTGAGATTCCTCTCATGCCGCAAATCGCCCACTCAGAATTTACAGCAGTGATTACGCTCCCGCAATACTCGCATTTTGCCGACGCATTGAGCTTCAGAGGCGCGCCACAATGAGGACACACAGCAGACTTAACGTCGTCAGACTCAGGACTCGTAATGCTGCCTGATTTCCTGCATAACTCTATCTCGTACTCCATAAATTTCTCGCGCTTTTTATCTCCCGAAATCAATTCCCCGGTTCTGTCATCAAGAACGTATGACACAATCCGCGAATTGAGTCTCAGCGTGATATAGTCCATTCCCGCAGACTGTCTCCAGCCTAACAAGCCCGTGTTAAGCACCGCAATACGCTCGGTGTAATCTGTCCTTCCTGACTTCCTGAACTGGTCTAGCTGATTGTCCATCTGCGAGAAAAATTTATCCGTCATGTATGGCCGCAGAGGTGATATATCTTTCTTCTGCCAAGTCTCCTGCATCTGTATATACAGGTTCGACATGAGAGTCCTTATACGCTCCTCGTCAAATTCCGGGTCAAGCTGCAAGTATTCATTCATCGGCCGCAATGCCCTTACTGTTTCCTGAACGTTAATGATTGTCTGCCCTACTTTTTGCTTCCTCTTGCTGTTAATGTGAATCATCAGCCAGAACACAAAGAACACCAGCAGCACAAACGCAATTCCGCCGAACTCTTCTGCGTCTTCCTCATCGAGACTCGGATTCTTGACTCCCTGATGACGGACTCCCGCGACGACTCCGGGATTGATTCCCCCGCCGTATTCATTTGCGTGGCGACTCCGTGTGCGCGTTGTGCGTGATGGAGTGTACGGGTCCGACCAGTCAGAGCCGCCCGAAAATCCTCCGCCTGATGATGAACTTGATGATGATGATGAACTGCCGTAATCTGAATTTCCCGAAAAACTTCCGAAATCTGAATGTGATACCCCGGCGAATATTAACGTGATGAGTATGATTATGCCGGGAATTATTTTGCGCTTCATGAATTTTGCCTCCTCGTTTGGGATTGTGCATTGTATTATAGCGGTGTTGACAAAAACGGGGTATGAGGGGTAAAATTCCTTTCGTTGCGTTCCGCCATAGCGCAATCGGCAGCGCGGATGACTGTTAATCATTAGGTTCCAGGTTCGAGTCCTGGTGGCGGAGCCAAAAAACTTTAACATAACGATGAAATTTACAGGAGCTTCCGAAATTGAAACGGGAGCTTCTTTTTTTGCGTTCATTTTTGACGGTTGATTTAATCCCGCGTCAGTCGTAATCTTGCGCGTGAATTTATTTCAGGAGTGAGATTTCTACATATGCTCATCAAATCATTGTTAGTGATATTGTTTTTCGGCCTGATGATCGCTATTGGGCTTTACTGCAGGAAACATTCAACCGATGTCAGCGGATTCGTTCTCGGAGGGCGTTCTGTAGGTCCTTGGCTCACGGCGTTTGCTTACGGGACTAGTTATTTCTCGGCTGTCGTTTTCGTGGGTTATGCCGGTCAGTTCGGATGGCGTTACGGAATCGCGGCGACATGGGCGGGACTCGGAAATGCTTTCATCGGCTCATTAATGGCTTGGGCGGTTTTGGGACGGCGGACTCGAATCATGAGTCAGTATCTCAGCAGCGCAACAATGCCCGACTTTTTCGGCAAAAGATTCCAGAGCAGCGCGCTCAAAATTGCGGCCTCTGTGATTTGCTTCATCTTCCTGATTCCGTATACAGCTTCACTCTATAACGGCTTGAGCAGGCTGTTCGGTATGGCGTTCAGCGTCGATTACTCGGTGTGCGTCATAATCATGGCCGTATTGACGGGTATATATGTCGTTGCGGGCGGATATATGGCGACGGCGATAAACGATTTCATTCAGGGAATAATAATGCTTGCGGGAATCGTTGCGGTGATTGTTGCAGTCCTCGAAAGCAAGGGCGGACTCTCCGAATCACTCGCAGGACTCGCGGCAATTTCTGACTCTCACGCCGTAACACCTCTCGCAAAATCTCCCGGAATTTTCGCGTCATTCTTCGGCCCTGACCCCGTGAATCTCTTGGGCGTTGTCATTCTTACGAGCTTAGGCACTTGGGGACTCCCGCAGATGGTTCAGAAGTTCTACGCAATCAAGAATGAGTCGGACATCACAAAAGGCACAGTAATATCTACGTTGTTCGCTGTCGTTGTCGCTGGAGGCTGTTACTTCCTCGGCGGTTTCGGGAGACTCTTCACGTCTCAGCTTGACCCGTCAGGAATCGGAGTCCCTGCTGAAGGCTACGACTCTGTTGTTCCCGTAATGCTCTCAAATCTTCCTGATATGTTAATCGGCGTTGTTGTGATTCTCGTATTGTCCGCTTCAATGTCTACACTGTCATCATTAGTGCTTGCGTCAAGCTCAACATTGACTCTTGATTTGCTCAAAGGCCACGTGATAAAAGACATGGACGAGAAAAAGCAGCTCTTCATAATGCGAGTCTTAATCGTGATATTCATCATAATATCTGTGGTGCTTGCGCTGATTCAATATTCCTCAAACGTAACATTCATAGCTCAGTTAATGGGAGTCTCATGGGGAGCATTAGCCGGAGCATTCCTCGCGCCGTTTATGTATAGTTTGTACTGGAAGGGCGTAACAAAATTATCATGCTGGGTAAACTTCATATTCTCAAGCGTCGTAATGACCGCAAATATTTTCGTCCGTCCCGATTTCCCCGAATTGTTGCGCTCACCGATTAACGCCGGGGCTTTCTGTATGCTTGCGGGGTTCGTGATTGTCCCTGCCGTAAGCATAATCACTCCGAAGCCTGAACGTGAATTTGTTGATGACGCATTCTCATGCTACACGAGAACCGTAACAGTAAGACAGTCGCGGGCATTGGGCGATGATAATTGATGTTCACGCGCACACATTCCCGGCGAAAATAGCCTCTCACGCATTGGGAGTCCTGAGCAGTAACAGCCACACGCGGCCATTCACTGACGGAACAATTCCGGGACTCTCGGAATCGATGAGCGAGTCAGGGATAACATGTACCATCATTCAGCCAGTCGCAACGAAGCCCGAACAGGTTATGCGGATAAACGACACGGCCATGAAGATTAATTCAGAGGGTGAGTCAACCGGGATATATTCATTCGGGGGGATTCACCCTTTCTTTGAGGACTGTTACGGAGAATTAGTGAGAATTTCTGAAGCGGGCATTAAGGGCGTGAAGATTCACCCGGTCTATCAGGGACTGAATATTGATGATGAACGTTACGCGCGTATTCTGAAAATTGCGGGCGAATTGGGGCTAATCGTAATGATTCATGCGGGCTGGGATATAGGATTTCCCGGTGATGACTCTGCATTGCCCGTGAGGATTGCGAGAGTTCTTGATGTTTGTGATTGCCGTGTGATTCTCGCTCACATGGGCGGGTGGCGTTGCTGGAATGAATCGGCGGAACTTTTTGCGGGGCGTGAGAATGTTTATGTTGACACAGCGTTTTCACTCGGAAGATTTTACCCGAATGATGACGGATATTATCAGGGCGATGATGAATGCGGAATGCTGAGTGATGACGAATTTGTGAGAATGATTCATGATTTCGGATCTGAGCGCGTAATTTTCGGGACTGACTCGCCGTGGTCATCTCAGAAAGATTGCGTGAAAGAATTTATGTCTCTTCCGCTTGATGATAACGGGAAACAGAATATACTGTGCAATAACGCCTCGAAACTATTAGGCTATAATACACGAAAAATTTTATCGGAGGAAAATTTATGTCAAGCAAAATGTTAATGGATACTGTTTCAGATTGGGAGGTCTGGAGCAGGTAACAAAAAATTTCCCGGCCTCCAAGAATCGAATCACAAAAATATTCAGGAGGTCTTACGGTTGAACAGAGAGAACAAGCGCAGGAGTCTCGACAAAAATTATTACAGGACGCACCCCTGCGAGGAAGGTTTTACGTGCAAAGTTTGCGGCTGGAAAGCCAACCCTCCTCTTTATGGTGAACGGCACAGGAATCACTGCCCGAATTGCCTTGCGAGTCTTCATCTCGATAATGAGCCGGGCGACAGGGAGTCAGATTGCGGGGGAATAATGGACGCGATTGGCGTTTGGGTCAGGAATAACGGAGAATGGGCGATAATTCACAGGTGCAGGCGGTGCGGTCATCTCAGCTCGAATCACATTGCGCCCGATGATAACCCCTTGAAATTAATCTCAGTCGCGGTTAAGCCAATAGCATTTCCGCCGTTCCCGATTGAGCGCATTGAAGAAATGATGAAGTAAGAAGAAAGAGTCCGGGATTAAGTTTGTCCCGGATTTTTCATTTTCACAAACCAAAGTATTATAATTTCCCCGAAAAAATATTTTCAAAGGAGCAATGTTTCATGAAAAAGTTTCTTGTTGTGTTATGCCTGATTCTTATGGCGTTTTCTGCTTTTGCTGAGGAAGATTTGGATCTCGACGCAGTTCAGAAGGGAGTCGAAAACGGCGACCCTGAAGCAATTAACGCGCTCGGAGTTGTGTATTACGAAGGCACAAACGGAGTGAAGCAGGATTACGCGAAGGCACTGGAGCTTTTCACGAAAGCAGCGGACGCAGGAGACGCAACCGCATTGACGAATCTCGCACGCATGTACTACTTAGGCAGAGGAGTCAAGAAGGACGCAAAGAAAGCCGCCGAATATTTCACGAAAGCCGCCGAAAAGGGAGAACCTGAAGGGCAGTACGGACTCGCATTGATGTACGACAACGGCGAGGGAGGCTACAAGAAGGACAAGAAGAAAGCAGCAGAGCTTTACACGAAAGCAGCAGAAGCAGGATTCAGAGATGCGCAGAGCAATCTTGCCTCAATGTATTATTCAGGCGACGGAATCAAAGAGGACAAAGAGCAGGCGTTCTTCTGGTACATGAAAGCTGCTGAACAAGGCGAGGCAAAATCACAGTACAATGTAGCAATCATGTACGACAAAGGCGAGGGCGTTGAACAGAACGAAGATTTAGCGCGCGAATGGATGAAGAAGGCAGCAGATCAGGGATATGAAGACGCAGTCAAAGAGCTGAAAGAAGCAGAGAAAAATACGGACGCGAAATAAAAATCCGTGAAAAGAATCCGGGGTATCAGGCGCAAACCTTAAGCCCCCGGAATTTTTTTGCCCTTTTGCCCTTTTGCCCTTTTGCCGAATTACATCACCGCAAGCATTATCCATCTTGTAATCATGGCCGCAATCCACGCTATCACGCACTGCCAGATCACAACGCCTAACGCCCATTTTCCGCCCATCTCGCGACGAATTGACGCAACAGCCGCCGCGCATGGTGTGTACAACAGGCTGAACACTAACAGCGAGGCAGCAGACACTGACGACAATACAGAGCTGACATTATCACCGAATAACACATTAAGGCTCGACACAACGCTTTCTTTCGCCAAAAATCCGCTGATTAATGACGTGCATATTCTCCAGTCGCCCAAACCCAACGGAGCGAACAGAGGCACAAGCATTCCCGAAACTGCCGCCAGAATGCTCTCGTCCTGATTCGCCGTGAAGCTGAAATGCGGCGTGAACGTCTGCAAAAACCAAATCACAACCGTAGCAACAAATATCACGGAGAACGCCCGCTGAATGAAATCTTTTGCTTTCTCCCACATCAGCATCAATACATTTCTCGCGCCGGGCATACGGTAATTAGGCAGCTCCATAACGAACGGCACAGCCTCGCCACGAAACAGCGTATTTTTGTACAGCAATGCAACAAGAATCCCGATCACGATTCCCAAAACGTAAAGCCCCGTCATAATGAGTCCTTCATGAGCCGGAAAAAACGCGTCAACAAAGAATGCGTATATCGGCAATTTCGCGGTGCAGCTCATGAACGGAGTCAATAATATCGTCATCCGTCTGTCTCTTTCACTGGGAAGAGGCCTCGTTGACATTACAGCAGGTACAGTACAGCCGAATCCTATCAACATCGGGACAATGCTCCGCCCTGAGAGTCCTATCTTGCGGAGTAACTTATCCATGAAGAAAGCTACACGCGCCGTATATCCGCTGTCCTCAAGAATCGACAGGAAGAAAAACAGCGTTATGATTATCGGGAGGAATGACAAAACGCTTCCGAGTCCCGCAAATACTCCGTCAATCACAAAGCCGTGAATGACATCATTGACTCCCATCGCCGCCAGAAATCCGTCTGTGTGTTCCGTCAATGCCTCAATCCATCCTTCAAGGACTTCCTGAAAGTATGCGCCGATATACTCGAACGTAAGCCAGAATATCCCGGCCATGACCGCAATAAACAGAGGAATAGCCGTATATTTCCCCGTCAAAATCCCGTCAAGTTTCTGACTGCGTAAATGCTCCCGGCTCTCTTTGGGCTTCACGACAGACTGAGCGCAGACCCTCTCAATGAATGCGAATCTCATATCAGCCATTGCCGCGTTACGGTCTAATCCGCGTTCTTTTTCCATCTGAACAATAATATGCTCTAACATTTCGCGCTCGTTTTGTTCTAGATTGAGTCGCTGTAAAATTAATTCGTCATTCTCAATCACTTTGCTTGCGGCGAATCTCAGCGGGATATTTGCGCGTTCTGCATGGTCTTTTATGAGGTGGCATATTGCGTGTATTGCCCGGTGAACTGCTCCGCCGTGATCGTTTTCATCACAGAAATCATAGCGCGATGGTTTTTCCTGATACTTTGCGATGTGCACAGCGTGATTCACAAGCTCGTCAACGCCTTCATTCTTCAACGCCGAAATAGGCACGACAGGAACGCCTAGCAATGACTCCATCCTGTTGATGTCTATTGATCCTCCGTTGCCGCTCAATTCATCCATCATGTTAAGCGCGACAACGGTAGGAATTTGCATCTCAAGCAACTGAACAGTGAGGTATAAATTTCTCTCAATGTTCGTAGCGTCAACGATATTGATTACGGCTTTGGGCTTCTCGTCAAGAATGAAATTACGCGACACAATTTCTTCTCCGCTGTAAGGGGACATTGAGTATATGCCGGGCAAATCTGTAATGAGTGTGTCATTATGGCCGCGAATAACACCGTCTTTTCTGTCGACAGTAACGCCGGGGAAATTTCCGACTCTCTGTGATGCTCCTGTAAGCTGGTTGAAGAGTGTAGTTTTTCCGGAATTTTGATTCCCCGCAAGCGCAAATGTTAATGTCGTTCCGTCGGGCAAAGGCTCAGACTCTCCCTTGACGTGATATTTTCCCTCTTCACCGAGTCCGGGATGATCTATGCTGTGAAAAGCGTCAATGAATTTCGCGGCGGCCTCTGTGTCATTGGCGGGCGTGATTGTGATTCGTGAAGCGTCTTCAGCACGTAACGTTATCTCGTAATCGTGTATCCTGAACTCTAACGGATCCCCCATAGGAGCGGGGCGAATCATTTTGACTCTCGCGCCGGGGATTATGCCCATGTCTAACAAATGTTGTCGCAAATGATCTTCACCGCCAACTGTATCAATGACGGCTGATTTTCCTTCTGATAATTCTTCAAGTGTCATGTGAAAATTCCTTCCTGTGAAAAGTTTTTGACGGCTAAAATTTTATGACAGCAAAAAGATTCGTCAACCTTCAAAGCAAAATGGCCTTGCGATTCTTAACACTTCAGAATGACTCCGTTACTCTTGAAATTAACACGCTCCGTAAATTTCTGGCAATGTTAAAAAAAGTAGGGGGTTGCATTTTTTTTTTTTCGGTATACTACAGCCATCTAAAATAAACGCCTCAGGGCAGAAAGGACGAAACACTATCATGAAGTTATTATTTGACGTTTCCAACCGCAAGAGCGCAGCAAGAGTCATCAGGTCGTATAACAGTTGCAGAGGATGGGCAAAAATTTCCCTGTTCGTCCTGTAGAAATCGGCAGCATAAAGCGTAATCAGTTAATCACGGAGCAGTATAGGCGGTAAGAGTCTGTGCTGCTCTTTTCGTATATTCAGAAGGGAGTGTGAATAATGAACGTGCTACTTTACCCGCCTTATTTGCAGTGGGAAGTAATATCAGACTGCAATCACAAGTGCATTCACTGCTACAACTATTGGAGAGCGGATAATCTCGATGTCGTGAGGCATTCGGATTTTGACGCAATCACCGAGAAGATCATAGCCCGAAAGCCCGTATACATGGCCGTAACAGGAGGAGAGCCGCTGCTGGTCTTTGACGAGATAAAGCCCTGCATAGAGAAAATCATCAACGCCGGAACAAGAGTCTCGGTCTCATCAAACGGGACTCTAATCACGGAGGAAATTGCAGAATTTTACGCCCGAAACAATATCGACACGGTGATTTCTTTTCCGTCAATAAATCCTGAGATATGCGATTCAGTCTGCGGGTCATCGGGAGTCGTCAGCAAGGTGAAAAAAAGCATTGCGATTCTCAAACGCCATAACGTGAAAGCCACAATCAATATCGTTCTCACAAAATTGAATCTGCCCTCATTGTGGGAGACTCTGAAGGCCGTTAAGGAATGGGGACTCACAGCGCGAATCGGAATCGCACAGCGTCCAATTAATGCGTCAGATGAATATATGCGCTACGAGTTAAACAGGGAGGATTTCCGGCACATCGTAAGAGAATGTATCAGGGCAAAACATGAGCTTATGCTTGACGTAGATTTGTCAGTCTGCGTGCCTGACTGCGCGTTTGACTCGGAAGAAGAATATATAGCGGTCGAAAAGGGAGAATGCTACGCCGGAACTATAGCATACTCAATCGGCACAGACGGAAGCGTGAAGGCTTGCCAGTGCGATATAAAGACTTACGGGAATATTCTGCGCGATGATTTCGGGGAAATATATTCGCGAATGTCCGAATGGCGGAACGGAGGAACGATTCCCCGCGAGTGCGAGTCATGCGGGCGTGTCGATATTTGCCGTGGCGGTTGCAGGGTCGAGGCGTTTGCAAGAGGGAATGACAGAAGGACTCTTCCTGAGTTCGCTAATCTTGACAACCTCCCTGTGAATTACAGAAGGACGGAAAAAATCGTAAACTTCACTGACGATACAACATTCACAGTTTCAAACAATGTAAAATTTTTGAAGGACGCAGAATGTTACAGAGTATCTTCGGGAATACTTGCGGTACATCTCACGAATGATTTTGCAAAATGGCTGATGGATAATCTGTCATTCACATTCTCGGAGCTTCTCAGCGCAACGGGAGCTGACAAAGAAGAGCTGACATTGATTCTAAACATGCTCGCTAAAAATAATATCCTTATCATTCAAGAGAACTGAGAACCGCGAAAAAAATACCGGGATTCCTTTTCGGAGTCCCGGTGTTTTTGTGGGGTAATGCTTAGTGAATGCGCTAACGTTTCTTGAGGAATATTGCGAGAAGTACTAATGACGAAAGCGCAATACCTGATTCACATCCGCTGCTTGAGCTGCCTCCGATTGATATTCCCGCCTGAGTCACGGTAATGCTGAATGATTTTTCCGCGCTCTGTGAACCTGATACAGCCCTTACGGTGAATGTGTATGTGCCTGCCGTTGTGGGAATGCCGCTGATGACTCCTGTTGACTGGTTGAGAGTGAGTCCCGCGGGCAAATTCCCGGAAATCACAGACCATGTTACGCCCGACATATTCGCCGAAAGAGTCGCGCTGTAAGATTGTCCCGTTCTGCCTGAATTGAGACTCGCTGTCGTAATCGTGAGCGTTGTAACGGGAGGTGTAACAGTATCGTTGATTGTGATCGTGAATTGCTTTTCATCGCTCGCTGTGCTGTATGTCGCTCTTACGGTGAATGTGTATGTTCCTGCTGTTGTGGGAGTGCCTGTAATCGCGCCTGTTGATGAATTGAGAGTGAGTCCCGCAGGAAGTGTCCCGCTAATCACGCTCCAGTTTGCGCCCGCTATGCTTGCTGAGAGAGTCGCGGAGTATGACGTTCCCACAGTCCCGGCATTAAGGCTCGCTGTAGTGATTGTGATTGTGGGAGTCGTGCTTACGGTTAATGTGAGCTGTTTTTCGGCTGACTGTGAGTCCTTCACTGCCCTAACGGTGAATGTTGATGTGCCTGCGGCTGTTGGTGTCCCCGTGATTGCTCCTGTTGAGGCGTTGAGGGTGAGTCCTGTTGGGAGTGAACCTGAAATCACAGACCATGTTGCGCCCGTGAGATTTGCCGCGAGAGTTGCTGTGTACGGGGCGTTGAGGGTTGCGGAGGGAAGGGACGTTGTTGTGATTTCGAGGGCTTCAGCGGTGTAGAAGTGCCAGATGTAAATAGGCTCTCTTGAGTCTTCATATGATTTCAGTCTCACTTGAACGTTGTAAATCTGCTCCATCGGTATAGGCTCGCTGAATGTGAATGTTCCGCTGTGAGTGTCATGCACCCAGTTGCCCCGGAAAAGCCTGAACGTCTTTCCTGTTTCAGCGTCCCGCGCCTCAATATAGAACCTGAAATCAGTCCTGTATGAGGGAGTTAAAGCCGCTGAGGTGTCATTTGACGCAACAAGCCTGTAATTTAACGCCGTGAGTTTTCCGTCTGAGCTTACTGCTTCAACATACGGAACAATCCCCGCAAGCTGTTCTGCTGTAGACTTGAAATTAGGCAGAATCTCGCTTCCGTCCATGCTCAAATCAGCCGGGAATGTCCATGATATATTTCTCCCGTTAAGCCCGGTCTCTGCTCCGCCCGCGAATGCTACATCCCTTCCGCTGTCGTCTATAGGCCCATATTCCGCCCATGTCTTTCCGATGTATGACCTGTTTGTTCTGTTAGTATTCATTCTCAGGCCGAACGTCATATCCCTTCCTGACGCTATGTTGTCAAGCACTGCTTTTGATGATACTTCGTTTGTCTCGTCATCCGAAATAACCGTATATCCTCCGCCGGGTATAGTGATCGTTCCCTCGTCCGTGAAATATTTTGCCTCCGCGATAATATTCTCGGCTTCAATGTACGTATCGACTTGAGCAAACTTTGCGCCCCTGTAGTAGGATTTGCCGTTGATGAAACGCGCCTGTGTGTCGTGAGGCCGCCAGAGGTAAATATTCGGTGTCAGCTTGTTGTCGAAGAAGTACCAGTTATAAGCCTTGCTGTTGTAATCGCCGATTATCCCATCGGTGAACCAAATCTCAGTCGCCCATATGTTTGACTCCTCGACAGGCTCATCAAATGATACAGTGCCTTCTACAGTGTCGCCGGGGTCAAAAGCATACCATCCGCCGGTCTTGGCTTCCTCTCTGGTATATGTGAGAAAGTTCCAGTTTGTTCCCCATATGTTGAAGAATACGTTTGTGTAATTTTCAGCAGGGAGCGCGGTTTCTGTGTCAGAGCTTACGACTAACCTATATTTCAGCCCCGTTACTTTTGTGCCGTCGCGGACATACTCAATGTAGGGTACATACTCATTCAGCTGCTCCTGAGTCGTGCGGAAAGTTCCGAGATTCACAGAGCCGTCAAACGAAGTCATCGCCGGGAAATGGCACGAGACTTCCACGCCGTTCAAGCCCGTCTCATTCTCAGGAATGAGATACACTACATCGCCGTTATTGTCCTGCATCTCGAAAATGACTGAACCGTCACGCACATTGGTAACCTCTGTAAACGGGAATGTCATTGTGTCGCCTGACACTTTCTGCATTTCGCGCCCGTTCCAGAATGAATATCTCCCTCCCGAAATTGTGAGGCTTCCTGAGACTTTCGCAATCTCCTCCGTTACAGGAACTTCCGAATCAATAAGCCGAATCGCGAACCTGAAAAATCTTGCGTTGGAATAATCCGATTTCCCGTCCGATATGTCAGCAATCGAAGCAGAACTACCGAATAAATTCCATGTCGCCCACGCGCCCGAACACCATAACACTACCAACAATAAACACGCTAAAACTTTTTTGACCATGAATATACGTCTCCTTTCAGACATAAAAAATCGCCCTCACATTCAGGAAAAATTTTCCCAAACATAAGAGCGTTGGTCTCCGTATTCTTTCTTTCAGCAATCAGGGCATAGTTA
Organism: uncultured Fretibacterium sp.; assembly: GCA_946183145.1. Lineage (GTDB taxonomy): Bacteria > Synergistota > Synergistia > Synergistales > Aminobacteriaceae > JAFUXM01. The sequence goes on from CAMGZM010000005.1 coordinate 13,909, forward strand.
TAGCTTGTGGCTTGTGGCTTGTGGCTTGTGGCTTGTGGCTTGTGGCTTGTGGCTTGTGGCTTGATTATAGCCGCCGAATCGCATTGTGTCTACGTCCTTTCTGCTGAATTTTTTGGTAAAACTGCTGAAACTTTTTATTAAGATTGGAATTTGAAGAATTATATCACACCTCACATCACAAAATCTTAACCGCGATTCAAACATGGCCGCTTCAATTCTGGTATAATCCCTTCATTCTCACACATTCAATTTTCATCAAGGAGCTGTAAATTTTTGGGACAGATTCAAATCATCGTTGAAGGAATGACAGCCAGCGGAAAATCTACAGTTGTTGACCTTCTCGCAAAACGTTTAGGCTTTCAGGTAATGCCCGAAGAGTTCAGAGACCCTTTAGACCTTCTCGGACGTTTTCACCATGACAGGAAATGGGCTTTTCCAATGCAGCTTAACTTTCTTGTTACGCGTTTCGCACAGTACTTATGCGCGAGCGAGGAGGACAACTACATTCTTGACCGCTCTGTTTTCGGCGACAAAGTTTATGCCATGCTCTATTACAAGGACAGGTACTTCAAGGACAGTCAGTTCGGCTGCTATTTGACTCTCTATGACTCACTGCTTCATTATGTCAAAAAGCCGAGACTCTTTGTGATTGTCCGCTGTGAGTTTGACGAGATCATGAGGCGCATACATTCTCGCGGAAGGCAGGACGAAATTGACGCGGGCGAGTCGTATTGGCGGAATCTCTATGATGCTTACATGCCGTTTCTTGACTTCCTGAAATCAGAATTGCCCGGGGATATTGACTTCTTGGAGCTGGATCTCACTGACCCGAAATTTATCGAGACTCCTTCAATGGTTGATGAGTTTCTCGGACGAGTCGCAAAATATTTCCCTGAACGCAGGATAATTCCCGCCGATGAATGTTAGCGGACTTTTGCGGCATATTGATACGTTCGCGCCGTTTGAGCTTGCGGAGGAATGGGACAATTCCGGGCTTATCGTGGGAGATTACAGCGCAGAGGTGAAACGCATAGCCGTATGTCTTGACGCAGTGAGCGAGGCTGTAATTTCTGCTGACGAATTAGGCTGCAACGTTCTTGTAGCTCATCACCCGTTAATATTCCGTGCAGTCAAAAACATCACGCTTAACACGGAGCAGGGACTCACGATTTTCGAGGCCGTAAGACGCAACATCAACATAATCGCTACACATACGAACTGGGACAAAACAGCAGGGGGAGTGAATGACATTCTCGGAGCGTTGATAGGCTTGAAGCATCCTGAGAGTCTCGGTGATTTCGGGGTATACGGCGCAATAATCCCGAAAATGAAGCTCAAAACTTTTGCCGAACACGTAAAATCATCTTGGGGACTCTCGCATATCGACATTTATTCAGGCACGAACAAGCAAATATCACGGGCTGCACTTTGCGGGGGATCCGGCGCGGAGTTCTGGCGGTCAGCAAAAAGAGTCGGTGCTGACGTATATATTACGGCGGATATGAAGTATCATGAAATTTCTGACGCAGTGAACGAGGGACTGTCAATCGCGTTATGTGATCACGGAGAAATGGAGCGTGTATCAGTTTCACAGCTCGCAAGCAAGCTCGAAGGGTGCGGAATTGAGACGGTAATTCTTGACGTGAAAGCCCTTCCCCCAATAATCAGAATATAAATCACAGGAGAAAATATAATTGAAGAAACGAGTATTAAGCGCAATGAGACCAACCGGCCCGCTACATTTGGGACACATGGCCGGAGCTTTAAGCAACTTCATCAAGCTGCAGAACGATGAAAATTACGAGTGCTTTTACGCGATTGCAGACTGGCACGCGCTCACATCAAACTACGAGGACAGCTCTAATACCGCTGAATTTTGCTACACGGCATTGCTTGACTGGTTAGCTGTCGGACTTGACCCGGAGAAATCGCCGCTATTCATTCAGTCTCATGTGCCACAGCACGCGGAATTAGCCCTAGCTCTCGGAATGATTACCCCGTTAGGCTGGCTTTACCGAAATCCCACGTACAAAGAGCAGCTCTTCAACATCCGCAACAAGGATTTAGGCACATACGGCTTCTTAGGTTATCCCGTTTTGATGGCGGCTGATATTTTGCTGTACAAAGCTGAGTTAGTCCCTGTTGGAGAGGATCAGAGCGCGCATCTTGAGATTTCCCGCGAGCTTGTGAGGCACTTCAACAACATTTTCGGAGAAGGATTACTCGTTGAGCCTCAGCCGTTATTCACGAAGACTCCCAAAGTCCCAGGCACAGACGGCCGCAAAATGAGCAAGTCATACGGGAATGCGCTGGAGATTTCCGAGAGTGAAGAGTCAATGTGGCAGAAATTACGCACAATGATGACAGACCCGGCGAGAATGAGGCGCAAAGACCCCGGAGACCCGGAGAAATGCCCAGTGTGGGATCTGCACAAAGTCTTCAACCATGACGAAAACGAGAAATCCGAAATCTGCGAGGGCTGCAAAACTGCGGGAATCGGCTGTATTGACTGCAAGAAGAAACTTAACGCTCATATTCAGGAGATGATGACTCCAGTCCGTGAACGCCGCGCAAAATATGAGGGCAAAAAGTCGTTGCTTGATGAGATTCTTGCTGACGGCGCGGAAAAGGCCGGGAGAGTCGCACGCCAGACGATGAGCGAAATTTATCCGGCTATGGGATTATTAAGGAATCCTGAGAGATTATGATTGATATCGATTCGTGGCTCAAAATATTTTCGGGACGGCTTGAGGCGGAATTTTCCGGGCGTATATGGTTCATTGGGCTTCAGGGAAGTTACGCAAGAGGCGAGGCAAAAGAAACCAGCGATATTGATATAGTTGTGATTTTCGACAGGCTTTCAGTGAATGATTTGACAGCATACCGCAAAATGCTTGATGGTATTCCTGAGCGCGGGAAAATTTGCGGTTTCGTTTCAGGGCGCGATGAGATTATGAATTGGGAGCCTTCTGACCTGTTGCAGTTCTGTTATGACACAATCCCCGTGAAGGGAAGCCTTGAAGATTTGCTTGCGCTCGTTGACGGTGAAGCAGTAAAACATGCCGTGAAAATCGGAGCTTGCAATATATACCATGCCTGCGTTCATAACTTTCTTCACGAAAAATCCCCGGATATTCTCAAAGGGTTATTCAAATCTGCGGCGTTTGTGATTCAGGCTGAATATTTCTTGAAGACAGGACGCTATATCAGGAAGCATTCTGAGCTTTGCGGGCTTTTGCCTCAAGACGAACAGCGAATATTAGTGCCTGAAAACTTGGGATTTGATGATTTGTCGCTGATTTTGTTCACATGGTCGGGACGGCTGATTGCGAATGACGGATTTTGACGTAAACATTGACGGGTATTCAGGGCCTTTTGACCTTCTATGTTCACTCGTTGAGAGCGGGAAATTCAGAGTCTCAGGGATAAAAATTTCTCAGCTCATAAAGATTTACGGATTGTACCTCGTCAAAACCAGACAGACTCCGGCGGATACTCTTGCTGATTTCTTCATGATGACGGCGGGATTAGTCCTTGAGAAAACGCGCTCACTCCTCCCGAATTATGATGATGATTCTGACTCTGAGATTATCCCCGATGAAGAAGAGTTCATGAAATCCCTTGAGCGTTACAAGCCGTACAGGAAAATATATTTGTGGCTTGCGGAAAAATTTGCTCTGTCCTCAATGTCATATCCCCGCGGCGTTCCTGAAATCCCCGAAAAGAGCCGTGATGTTGTTATTGATTCTTCAGGAGCATATACCCTCGCTAAAACGTGGAAGGAAATCAACACCCGTTACACTCAGAACGCAGCAAAGCGCAAAATTCTCACGGAGGCCGAGTCAAATGCAGATTGGGACGGATTCGCGCAGGATGACCAGAAGCAAATAGAAGCGAGAGTCGCGGAGATTGAGTCGCTGTTGAGCATGTCAAAATCTCTGAGCCTTCACGAAATCGCGGGCAATAATCTTGTTGTTACGTTATTGGCTGTCCTTGAGCTTTGCAGAATGGGACGCGCAAAAATTGAGCAGGATGAATTATTTTCAGATGTCAGAATTATCACGAAAGATTGAGGCTCTACTCTTCATATCATCATCACCCGTAACAGAACGCGAATTACGAGAAGCATTAGGAGTCTCATTGCGTGAGATTCGATCCGCGCTTGAAGAGTTGCAGATGATTCTTGACGGTGAGAATCACGGAGTCTTTCTGCGTACGTTGGCAGGAGGATATATCATTGAGACAAAGCCGGAACTCTCAGACATTGCAGGACGATTCCGCGACAATGCCGGGAAAAATCGAGTCAGACTCAGCAAAGCCGCAATAGAAACCGCCGCCGTAATCGCAAAACGTCAGCCCGTAACACGCACAGAGATTGACGACATTCGCGGGGTAAACTCTTCAAGCCCTCTCGCAAAACTCTTAGAGCTTGGACTCGTCAAGACAGCAGGGCGCAAAAAGGAAGGTCGTCCCTCACTGCTTTATGTTACGACAGCAAAATTTCTTGAGACTTTTGGGATTGATGATATAAATGATATTCCTGATCTTGATGAAATTGACACGGAGGAGGAATCAACATGAGGCTTAACGCTTACTTGTCATCATGCGGGGCAGCGTCGAGGCGAAAATCTGAGGCAATAATCTTAAGCGGAAGGGTGCAGGTAAACGGAAAAATTGTTCTTGCGCCCTTCTTTAGTGTTGACCCTGAGAATGATACTGTTACTCTTGACCGTCATCCCCTGAAACTTTCACAGCACTTCTATTACGTCATCAACAAGCCCGCCGGATATGTATGCGCCGCAAGTGATAAATATGATCCCGTTGTTGTTGATTTGATTCGCGGCCATGAAGGAAGGCTTTACCCTGTCGGAAGGCTTGACCGTGAATCAGAAGGCTTGCTCATCCTCACGAATGACGGACAATTTACGCAGAATATCATTCACCCGTCAAAAGAGATTCACAAAGAGTATGAAGCACTGCTGAACATACCGATTAACGCAAAACAGATTGAGAGATGGCGAAAAGGATTCGAGATTGCAGAAGGTCATCACGTTGCGCCGATAAGCATAAGGGTTATGGATATGAGTCCTGCAAATCAATGGGTCAATATAGTCATCGCTGAGGGACTCAAGCGTGAGATAAGACTCATGGCGAAAAGCGCGGGCTTCAGAGTCGAGCGTTTAATACGCAGGAGAATCGGCAAGATGAAACTTGAGACTTTGAAGAGCGGTGAATATGTGAGTTTGTCATTTTCTGAACTGTACACTAAAATATTTAATGGCGGTATCGTTTGATTTTCCACAACAAAAGGGGGTTAAGTCCGTGAGTGAAATTGATGAGAAATCCAGAGAATTAATCAAGACGCGAATATTAAGCAACATGCAGAACATAAAATCATTCCCGCAGTTTGTTCTTGAGACGATGAGAAAACTTAATGACCCCGAAAGCAATGCGGCGGACGTTGCTCAGAGTCTCTCACGCGATGAAGGTCTTGTGCTTCGTATACTCAAGCTCGCAAATTCCGTAGCCTATGGAGTCAGCCGTAACATCTCAAACATTGCGGAGGCGATAACACTTCTCGGCTATAAGTCAGTCAGCAACATCATACTTGCGGCAACTGTATATTCAGCGATGGACAAAGGGTTGACGGGCTATGCGCTTGACCGCGGGGAACTTTGGCGGCATTCTCTCATGGTTGCGTACACGTCAAGGCACCTCGCAGGCATAACGGGCAAAGTCAGCACTGAAGACGCTTACGTAGGAGGATTGCTTCACGACATCGGAAAAGTTATCCTCAACGACTATGTGAGATTCGGTTACGGGATAATCGTCAAGATGGTTGAAGAGAAGCACATACCGTTTACTGACGCTGAAACGCAGGTGCTTGGATTCGATCACGCCGCAATAGGTGAGCTTTTAGTCGAAAAGTGGTCAATGCCGGACTCGTACAAAGTTCCGATTGCGTATCACCACAAGCCTAATGATTTGCCCGAAGACAAGAAGCAGTATCAGCCGTTGCTTGACGTTGTTACAGTCGCGAACTCGATATGCCTGATGCTGGGGATTGGACTCGGTGCTGACGGATTACAGGCGTATATGTTCCCTGAGCCTATAGAGAGACTCGGAATAACGAATTTCGACAGCCTTCTTTCGGAGATGATAGACTTTGCCGGAAGCGTGGCCAGTGATATGGGCGACATGGCCGGATTGTAGAATGTCATACGTAATCACGATAGACGGCCCTGCTGGTGCGGGTAAAAGCACAGTGGCTAAAGATGTTGCGCGGGCTTTGGGGATAAATTATCTTGACACGGGAGCGATTTACCGGGCTATTGCGCTGATACTTTACGAGTCAGAAGTGAAAGCTGTTGATGATTATATTATGCGCGAGGCTCTCAGCAAGATAAAAATTGAGCTTTGCGGAAAATCTGTTCTCGTGAACGGCTTTGATGTTACGGGCGAGATTCGGACTCCTCTTGTCGATGAATTGTCGTCAATGTACTCTGCGATTCCCTCAGTCAGAAAAGCTCTCTTATCCCTCCAGAAAGAACAGGAGTATCACGGCTCAATCGTAGCAGAAGGCCGCGACGTTGGCAGCGTGGTATTTCCGAACGCGCAGGCAAAATTCTTCCTCACAGCAAGCCCCGAAGCACGAGCCAAGCGACGTTATGACGAACGGGTCGCAAAAGGGAAATCAGCCGACTACAACGAGATATTACAGGCGATAATTGAGCGCGACAAGAACGACTCAAGCCGTGAAGTTTCACCCCTCACAATCCCGGAAGGCGCAACATACATCGACACTTCCGACATTACCGAACAAGAAGCAGTGCAAAAAATTCTCGACAAAGTGAAAGAAGTCATACCCAATGAAGCAAAGTAAGATATTCTATTGGATCGTCAAAAATTTCTTCAAGTTTCTACTTATTATATATAACCGCTGTTCGTCAAAATGGCTTGAGAAACTTCCGAAAAATGAGAAATTCATAGTAGCGTGCAACCATGCGAGCAATTTAGACCCGTTAATAGTCGGGTGCTTTTTCCCGCGCATGCTGCGTTATCTCGCGAAAGAGGAGCTTTTCACAGGCTGGTTTCTCGGAACGTGCATTAGGGCATTGGGAGCAGTCCCCGTATCACGCACAACAAACGCATCAGCCGCAGGAGCGTTAAAAGGATTCATGAAGCTCTATCAGGAAGGAAGCGACGTGCTGATATTCCCTGAAGGAGGCCGGACTCTTGACGGAAAATTACAGCCTCTTGAAGCCGGAGTCGCATTAATCGCAGCTCATGAACACGCGCCAATTCTCCCGGTGTTTATTCACGGCTCATTTAAGGCAATGCCGCCCGGTTCAGCGTTCGTAAAGCCGACAAAATTACGCGTAACTTTCGGTAAGCCATTACGTTTTAGCGATGATGTTTACGACAGCAAAGCAGGACGCAAAATCATAATGGACTCACTGACAGAGACATTCAGACAGCTTGAAGCAGGAGAATAACCGCAATGTTCATCAGCATGACAGGATTCGGGAGCAAATCATATTCATTCTCATGGGGAAGCGTGAAGATTGAGATTAGCTCCGTCAACCACAAGTATCAGGATTTCACAGTGAAACTTCCGCGTGAATTGTTGTCGCTCGAAAACAGGCTGTTAATGATACTGCGTGAAAAGATTATGCGGGGAAAAGTGAAACTTTCAGCCGAAATTGTTTGGAATCCCGGCTCAAAAATTCCCGTGCTCGACAATGACAGCCTTCGAGTCTTCATCAGCCAGGTACGCACAATCGCAAAACGCAACAGCCTTGAAGCCGCCAATGACATAACAAGTTTCCTCATGATTCCGGGAGTGCTTGATGTTTCGGCAAATGTCGCTGAGGAAGAAGCACGAGAACACCCGGAGATTTGGGACAATCTCACGCTTGAAGCAATTGACGAGATGAACGAGATGAAGAAAGCTGAGGGCGAAAAGTTACGCGCAAAAGTTGAGGCTGACCTCGTGAGTCTTGAAGGCATAATTGAGACTCTCAAATCACGCTGGAAAATCGCGAGTGCAGAAGCCATTGAAGGACTCAGGACTCGAATCGAAACATTGACGGAACATTACAGCTTGGAGCTTGACGAGGCAAGAATCGCGCAGGAAGTTGCGTTTTTGTCGGACAAATGGGACGTATCAGAGGAAGTTGCGAGGCTTGAGGCTCATACGGGGAAATTCCGCAAGGTTATGGACGAAAATTTTTGCGGGAAAAAGCTGGACTTCCTCATTCAGGAAATGAACAGGGAGATTAACACAATGGGAAGCAAAGTTAATGATGCCAATTTCAGATGGGGAGTCGTTGAGGCAAAATCATGTATCGAAAGAATGAGGGAGCAAATACAGAATATAGAGTAAACAGCTGACGACTAAAATCGCGAGCTTTCAGAGAAAAATGGCACATGGCCTAACGTCTGAGCACCGAATGTTTACGCCTCAGAGTACCATTCTTCGCTGGGACTGGCTTACACAGCCTCTATTCGGTAGATTCTTATTGCTCATCCGGCTACGTTTTAATTTGTCATGTGCAGTTTGCACTATCGTTTTTGCAGAACGTCTAACTGTCTTGCACCTTAAGTACGTTTAAGACTTTACAGACGGAACGTGTTAAAATTCGTCCGGCCAACTCCCATAGTCTTAACTCGTTAAAGGCCGAAAACATTATAGCAGAGAAAGGAAAAGTGAACGCAATTCTTATCACGACTAAAGCAACGAGTGTCATTGCGCAAAATATGAAGACAGGAAAATTATTTGTGCTTTCAGGCCCAAGCGGAGTCGGTAAAGGAACGTTAAGACAGCACGCACTGAACAACGCGCCGAATCTCAAATACTCCATATCATGCACAACCCGCAAGCCCCGTGAAGGTGAGACGGACGGAGTCGAATATCGATTCATTTCCCACGCAAAATTTCAGGAATATATATCGTGTGAATTGTTCCTTGAATACGCTCATGTTCACGAGGATTATTACGGGACTCTGAAAGCTGACGTGATGAATGACCTTGAGTCCGGCCATGATGTTTTGCTTGAGATTGACGTTCAGGGAGCTTTGCAGGTCAAAGAGAAAATGCCCGAAGCCGTATTGATATTCGTCGCGCCTCCAAGCGTTGAAGTTCTGACGCAGAGACTCACAGGCCGGGGGACTGAGAACGCAGAAAGCCTTAACGTAAGACTCAATAATGCGATCGGCGAGCTTTCGTACAAAGATAAGTATGATTATGTGATTGTGAACGATGATTTAGAGTCAGCATGTGAGGAATTGAGACGGATAATATTATGACGATGGATAAATTTTTGCGCTGGATGCTTTTCTGCGCGGGGATAATCACGGCAATTTTCGCGGGCTATATGTTCAGCGAGTCAAGAAGCGACTGGGGCGCGGCGTGGCTTTCTGTTACAGTAGGATTCTTGTGTTTCGCAACGAGAATCAAGCCGGAAAAATCACATTCATCATCAGACGATGACAGCAAAGACCTTCATGACCTCGCAATGTTAATCGCTGATTTGTCGGTTATGAGCCTGAAGAATATAGGCAGGACAATTCCCCCCGGAACAAAAGAGATTAACGACATGGAGGAAAAGTTAAGCAGTTTTCTTGACGTTATGCCTTTAAGCAGTGATGAAAGGGATGAAATATCAGAAGAATTTGACCGCCTCAGAGACAGGACAAAACGAAACGAAAGCGGGCGGGCTATAATGAGAAGCGCAAGGCTTTAGACTTTCACAGGAGATAATTTCATGAACAAAGGACAAAAATTTTCTATATGGTATTTTCTCATCGCGCTGATTGTCGCGTGGCTTTTCTCAGAGTATATCTACAAGCCTTACACGGAAGGCAAAACAGAAGTCCCCTACAGCGAGTTCCTTGACGACCTCAGCAACAAACGAATCGAGAACGCAGACATAACAGACACACGCATAATTTTCACCCTCAAAGAAGACATAAGCCCCGACAAACGTCCGATAGTTGACGGAAAAATTCTCACGTCAAAACGAGCAAAATCGCAGGAGAACGTAAAAAGCTCCGTGAGACTCACAGACCCGTTTTTGATTGAGAGGCTTGCGAGCGCGGATATAAAATTCGGCGGGATTCTTCACAGGGACGGACTAATAGATCTCTTCATGGGTATACTTCTCCCAATGCTGCCGCTGATAATAATATGGTACTTCATCTTCAGGAACATGCACGGGGGCGGAGGCGGAATATTCTCGTTCGGACGTAGCCGGGCTAAAGAGCTTCAGGGCGAAATGAGCGGTGTGCACTTCAGCGACATAGGCGGGGCAGGTGAGGCAGAAGTTGAGCTGCGAGAAATTATAGACTTCCTCAAAGAACCGAAACACTTCGACAAATTCGGGGCGAAATTACCGCGGGGCGTTCTGCTTGTAGGCCCTCCCGGTACAGGAAAGACTCTTCTAGCTAAGGCTTGTGCTGGTGAAGCGGGCGTTCCGTTCTTCTTCATCACGGGTTCGAGTTTCGTTGAGATGTTTGTCGGAGTCGGTGCCGCAAGAGTGAGAGACCTTTTTGAGCAGGCAAAGAAGAAAGCTCCCTGCATAATTTTTGTTGACGAAATTGACGCAATAGGACAATCAAGAATGCGTAACTTCAACAGCAATTCAGAGCAGGAAGCAACATTGAATCAATTACTCGCTGAAATGGACGGATTCGAGCCTAACAACGGAGTCGTAATCATGGGAGCGACTAACAGGCCGGAAATTTTAGACCAGGCATTATTGAGGCCGGGAAGATTCGACAGACAGATTCAAGTTGTTCTGCCTACAGAGGAAGGGCGCGAGGAAATTCTCAAGATTCACACAAAGAATTTGCCTCTTGACCCCGCAATAAGTTTGAAGTCAATCGCAAAAGTTACGCCGGGTTTCTCTGGTGCTGACCTCGCAAATATCGCAAATGAAGCATCACTCTTAGCCGCAAGACGTAAGGCCGACAAAGTTTCAATGAATGATTTTGACCTCGCAATAGAGAGAGTCGTTGCAGGTTTGCAGAGAAAGACTCCTTTAACGCCTGAAGTACGCAAGAAAGTAGCCTATCATGAAACGGGACATGCTTTAGTCTCGTGCTATCTGCCCGGATCAGATCCCGTTCACAAAGTCAGCATAATTCCCACGACAAAAGGCGCGTTAGGCTACACACTCAACATGCCGACAGAAGATAAATATCTCGTTACTGAAGCTGAATTGCGCACTCGTATGGCCGTAATGTTGGGCGGAAGGGCTGCGGAATTGCTCATATTCGGTGAAGCGTCAACAGGAGCGTCAAATGACCTCGAACGCGCAACAGAAACCGCACGCAGAATGGTTACGGAGTTCGGAATGTCCGACAAGCTCGGCCCCGTCCGTTATGCGTCGCCATCAATGATGTATTTGCACGGAAATTTAGAGGTACGTACTGACATCGGAGAAGGCACAGCAGGTATTATTGACGGAGAAATCAAGCGGCTTGTCATTGAAGCGCAGGAGAAAGCAGAGTCAATACTCCGTGAGCATGAGAAAATTCTTCATGATGTCGCGGCTGTCTTACAGGAAAAAGAAGTCATAAACAGCGACGAGATTAAAGCGATTGTTGACCGTGAAAATCTTAACGCTGAATCAGAATCCGAAAATGTAACGCAATAATCATAATCACAACAGAAAAATTTTTTGCCTCCTCTGTAAACGCAGGGGAGTTTTTTTGTGTGTGCTATAATTTTCACAATCCAATTTTTAAACAGCAAATGTAAATTTCACACTTTCAAGCAGGAAGGACGATGACATTTTTGTTGAAATATGCCATTGTAAAAAATTTAGGCAGCATCACTCAAAATGTTGTCATGAGTCAATCCTGCAAAACTGCACACGATTCTGAAAACACAATCACGCTTCATTTATTAGGGAAGGGTTCATCATACAGCCGCGAGGAAAAACCGCCTTAGTTAATTCTGGAATGAATCACGGCGCACATAAGGCACAAGGGATTTCATTTCAGAGTTAAACAGAGAAGGTGAAAAATTCATGCGTAGAAGTAAAATTGTGTTTTTCTTTGCGTTAATCGCGGCACTTTTCTGCGGAACTGCATGGGCTGAAGCGGTTCTTGATCTCAGCATGGACATATACGGCGAATTTCCCACAGCTTACACCACAAGCACATGGTATGACAATTATGTCAGCGTGAGCGGCGGGGACAGCGGTTACAAGTTCACGATTATGAGCGGTGATCTGCCTCCTGATTTCTACATCAGCCAGAACGGAGAGTATTTCTATCTTCGCGGTATACCGAACACGCCCGGCACGTGGGATTTCACACTGAGAGCTTCTGACTGGCGGGATCACTACACGGAGAAGGTTTTTTCTGTTACGGTTGCGGGAGAACTCTTTGAGGCTTCATCCGATGATATGAGCTTCAGTACAGAAATATATTACGATGAAGAGTATAACTATCACTATTATCCGGGCTTCAAGACATCAGGCACAGCCGGCGAATCATACTCAAGTCGCATTAATGTAAACGGCGGAAATGGGGATTATACGTTCAGCACTTCGGGCGCGATTCCTCCGGGGCTGTCTGTCAGGCAGAGCGGTTACCATTTCTATCTTGAGGGAACACCGACAACGCCAGGGACGAACACATTTGTCCTGAGAGTCATCGACAAGCGCGGCGCATACATTGATATTCCCAGCACAATATCAATAGCGGAAGGCTCATACACTGCTCCTTCAAAAGCTGATGACATGGCCGTTGCCGGGAGCATTACGACAGAGATAAGAGTGAACGGCAGCTACTCATCAAGCCTGACTCTCAGCGGCTCGGAAAACAGCACGTGCATGTGGATGATTTCAAAAGGCGAGCTTCCTCCGGGGCTGTATCTCAGCAGCGGTTCTTTCAACAGCGTATCGATTAGCGGTAAAGCCAATACAGCCGGGGAATACAAATTCACCGTCAGAGGAATTGACAGCAGCACAAACACTTACGCAGAGAGGGAATTTACCATTAAAGTCAACGAGACTCCCGTCAATGATTCTGCGATGTCTTTTTCGGGCGTTTTCACGTCTGAATGGAAGATGAATGAAGAATACTCAAGCAATATTTCTCTCAGCGGTCATTCAGGCAATGTATATTTGACAGTAACAAGCGGGGATATTCCTCCGGGGTTAACGCTGCGCACTGGCAGTTACTACAGCAGCAGCAGCAGTATAACTTGTTACTTATCCGGCACTCCCAGCACAAGCGGAACATACACATTCACGCTCAGAGCAACGGACAGCAGGTATCATTACACCGAGAAAGATTTTACGGTGAAGATAAACGATATACCGTATTTAGCGGCTGACATGTCTGTTACGGGTGAATTTCCGCCGGAGTGGAGAATGAACGAATACTATTATTCAGGCTACTATTCAGGCTACTACAGATATGGTTATTCTTCAGGCTACGTTGTCAGTGTAAGCGGCGGTACAGGCACTAAATATGTGAATGTGGTAAAGGGCGAGCTTCCTCCGGGATTATCGCTGCGGCTTAATAACTCATACATTTATCTTTACGGCATACCGAACACAGCAGGCTCATACATGTTCACGCTGAGAATCACAGACAGCAGGAACGCATATACTGACGCTGTATTCACGGTGAAGATAAACGACACGCCTTACTCAGCATCAGACATGTCGATTACCGGAGATTTTGCGGCTGAATGGAAGGTGAACGAGAACAACTCAACATCCGCTACTATTACAGGTGCACTCACTACTTCAAGATATTTCACTGATCTGCATATGACTGTAGCAAGCGGCGACCTTCCTCCCGGATTATCACTGAAGACTTCTGAAAACAGATATTACGACTCCAGCGAGGGCGGTTATCGTTACACCGGGAACTGTGAGCTTTACGGAATCCCAAGCGCGCCGGGGACATACACATTCACGCTCAGGGCGACAGACTACAGGAATGCCTATGCTGAAAAGGATTTCACCGTAACAGTGAGCGGCGACAAACCTGCTGACCCTTCATCAGCGGCGGATATGTCATTAAGCGGCTCATTCCCTGAAAGCTACACCTTAAGCACATGGTATTCACAAAGCGTACAGGTGAGCGGCGGAACACCGAGCTATTCATTCAGCATATCAGGCGGCGCACTTCCTCCGGGATTCTACATCCGGCAGGACAACGGAACTTTCTACCTTGAGGGAGTCCCGAATACGGCCGGGGAATACAAGTTCACGCTGAGAGTGATAGACAGGCGCAACGCTTACACCGAGAAAGAATTTACCGTGAAGATCAATGGCGACCACACTAAAGGCGACGGCATGTCAATAACCGGGAGGCTGCCCGATGCTTACACAACTTCTTCATGGTACACCAATTCAACGCCTTTGAAGATAATCGGCGGAAACGGCACTTACACGTTCAAGATCACAAGCGGCGGCCTTCCTCCGGGATTCTATGTCAGGCAGGGAACACCAAGCTATTCGAGCTATTACGATGATGATGACCGCGCCGACCATTGCACCTATTACACCTACAATAATGAAAATTTCTATGTTGAAGGCATTCCGACAAAACCGGGAACATATACATTCACCCTTCAGATTACGGACAGCAGCGACAAATACGCCGAACGAAACCTCACGCTGAATATATACGGAAATGAGCTGACAGTCCCCGAACCCGCTGACCCTGTGAAGATAACAACGACTTCACTGAAGGACGCTCTTATGGGAGAAGCATACAGCCAGGACATAACATATGCCGGGACTGCAACGTCATGGAGCATAACGAGCGGAGATCTTCCGGCGGGTCTGTCTCTTGACGCTTCAACGGGAAAAATCACAGGGACTGTAGCAGACACCGCAATAGACCACAACGCCGCTTCAGCGAAAGCATACACGTTCACAGTTCTTGCGGCGAATGCTTCGGGCGGAAAGTCATCACAGACTCTCACTATAAGCGTGTCGGAGCGCGTGCATTTCACGACAGACGCAGCACTTCCCAACGGCAAAGTCGGTGAACCATACGAGGCCACAATCAATGTCAGCGGCACAGCAGTAGACAGTATATACAGGTATACTACATTGCCCAGCGGACTTTCTTATACCTCAAGCGGAAGAACAGTAATCATATCTGGAACGCCGGAGAGAGCCGGAACATATCAGCTCAGATTCTATGCGTCTAACTCCTGGACATCGGACAACAAAATGTTCACGCTTACGATTGAGCAGAGAGCCGACCCGGTAGAAATAATGACATCATACATTGAGCCGGCCGGAACAGGAACGGAATACAGTTTTGCGTTTACAGCATCAGGCGACGCAACTTTGTGGCAGGTCAGCGGTGATTTGCCTGAGGGACTCTCGCTTGACACAGTAAAAGGCGTAATCGGCGGTACAATCTCTGAGAATGTCCTTGAGAAATATTCCGGCAAGAACTATTACCCGTCAAAAGAGTATTCATTCACTGTTACAGTCTCGAACTCAACGGGCGGAATTGACAGCAGGAATTTGTCCATGACCGTTTACGCGCCTGTAAAAATTCTCACAGATACTCTTGCTGATGCTCAGGCGGAGCAGGAATATAACGCGGAAATCGAGATCACAGGCACGAGCGTGTACAGATACAACACCATTACAGGCCGCCATGATTACTATGCTCCTACATATTCTGTAAGCGGAATGCCGGAAGGCTTGAGTCATTATCAGGCAGACAACGGAAATATACGCCTCAATGGAAAACCAGCCCAGCAGGGAACGTACAGCATAGCAATACAGCTCAGAAATAGTTACAGCAGCCAGGATAAAACGTTCGAGCTTTATGTTGCTCCAAAGCCCGCGCCAACGCCCAAGCCGCAAATCATAGTGCCGGATAATTATGACGGAATACTTGAGGCGGGCAAAAATTACAGCTTCAAATTCAGAGTAGCAGGCACAAATCCTGTAATTTCGACATCAGGCACACTTCCTGCAGGACTCTCGTTCGACACGTCAACTTGCACTCTAAGCGGAACAGTAACGGCTGTTGACTCCGGAAAATATTCGCACAGCCAGCTGTCTTACAGATTCACAATCATCGCAACGAACAGCGGAGGCACTGACTCAGCAACAGTGAATATGTCTGTATACTATCCTCCGTCGATTGTTACGGGCACGGCTCTTCCTGAAGGAGAAATCAGCACACTCTACAATCAGGAAATTACTGCTGAGGGTACAGAGGCTTCAATGACGTGGAAGAAAACATCAGGAAATCTCCCGGCAGGACTGAAGCTCATAACAAACAATAACAGTAGAACTTGCGCGATTACCGGCGTGCCGACAAAAACAGGAACGTATAACTTCACGCTCTCTCTTTCTGCTCTCATTGGATTCACAACGGAAACGACAAAGAAAGAATTTACCATCACAGTGAACGATGTGAGCGATACTGGAGAAGGCGGACCGGTAATTTCAACGGCAGCACTTCCGGCGGGTACATTAGGCGGCATATATTTCGAGGTTCTTGAAGCGACGGGGCAGAAGCCTATAACGTGGAAAAAGTCAGGCTCATTCCCAAGCGGCTTGAAGTTCGACACAAAGTCCGGGACAATCTCAGGCATACCGAAAAAAGCAGGCACGTATACTTTCACGGTAACAGCTTCAAACAAAGTCAACAAGAAGACCGTGAAAACTTCGCAGACCTTCACAATAGAGATAACGGGCGACATCTACAAAAAGCCGTCAATCAGTTCTGTGAAAGCTCCTGCCGCTACAGTGGATCAGCCTTACAGCCTCCAGCTTTCAGCAGTGGGGACTAACACAGCGGAATGCCCGATAACGTGGAGTTTTGCGAACAACAAATACCCGGCCGGACTTATGATTGATTCAGAGACAGGATTAATCTCCGGGACTCCGAAAGAGATCGGAAACTTCAGCGTGAAAGTCAAGGCTGAAAACAATATTGGATCAGCTACAAAGTCAATCAGCATTAAGGTGAACGGTGAGGCTCCCGAAATCCTCAATGAAGAGCTTGCAGGCGGCACTGCCGGGGAATCTTACAGCGAGCAGCTTGTAGCCAACGGGACAAACACCTCAAAGATAGCGATAACGTGGACAGCTTCCGGGCTTCCTTCCGGCCTGAGAGTCACGGACAGGAAAGCAGGCATAATCTCAGGAACACCCAGAAAAGCAGGCACATTCAATGTCAAGATTACAGCCAAGAACAAATACGGCAGGGCAATCAAGACATTCACAATGACTGTTGCAGATGCGGCTGCTTCAGCACTGCCCGAAAATGAACCGTCTGAAACTGAATCACCTGAAGAAATCGCATACAGCACTTCAGACTCAGAGCCTCAAGATTTCGCCGTTACAGAAGAATATTCACAGGCTGAAATTGATACGGGAATTTACGCGAATAACTCGGAGACTGATATGTACGTTGTGAGCGGTGATGAGGAACTCAGAGGAGAAATTTACGCCCCTGAAGGAAAGCCCTTGACGTTCGTTATTGGGACATGGCCGGGAGCTGTAAAGGATTCGGACATCGTGATATTCATCGCTGACGAGGCTACAGAAATTGAAGCGGATGATAACACGTTCACGATTCCGGGCGAACTTGTGAAGGATGAATTTGTGATTTACGCGAAGGCTGGCGACATGAAGACGATTGAGCTTTATGTTGTCGCTGAAACGGAAGAAGAGTAACACGGAAATTTTTCGGGGGGTATCTTAACGGGTACTCCCCTTTTTGATTCGCACGCTGAGAGTCATTCTCTCGTGAATATCCCCACGCCTGTATGAACAGCACCGTGAATCCGTCAGCGTGTTTATCCCTGAGAGCGCAATATTCTCACGTCTCAATCCCTCATCAAGAAGCTGACTCGCAATTTCCCCCGCCAAATCAAAATATACTTTGTCGCCGTCAACCGAAAAATTTTCACGGTGAAATGAGGTTATCCCTCTCAACGTCCATTCGTCGTTAATCTTCCTGAAGTATTCACGCCCTATACACGGCCCAATCCACGCGCATGACCCGCTTACGTCAACAAAAATTTCACGCGCAATTCTCAGACCTTCACACGAAATATTGAGGACTGTACCCTTATAGCCCGAATGAAGAATCATAACCCATGAAGAGTCCCATATCATTACGGGCGCGCAGTCAGCAAAACGCAATGAAGCTGTAACATCCGAAACTGTCAGAATTACCCCGTCAGCATCAGGCCGCAAAGGCAATGAGCAATCCGCAACATTTGAGCCGTCAACAACAAGAATATTTTTCCCGTGAACCTGCGAGGGCTTTACGTGAGGAAATGAATCGGAGTCAGGAGTCTCGCCTCTCATGAAAAATTCTGCGTAAATATTTCCGTTAGTCTCAATTCTCATCTCACAAGCTCCGGGAAAATTTCACAGGCAATTTTCATGATACTGTCATCAAAAACTGCTATCGTTATGTCAATGTCATCAAAATTTTGCAGGGATTTCACCGCAATTTTTAGCGCGTCATCTTTGGGATAACCGTAAACGCCCGCCGATATTAACGGGAATGCTACAGACTTGCAGCCGTTCTCTTTAGCGAGCCTCATGGAATTTGCGTAACATGATGCGAGGAGTCCCGGTTCACCGTGAGTCCCTCCGTGCCATATCGGACCGACTGTATGAATCACGAACTTTGCGGGAAGGTTATAGCCCTTTGTGATTTTCGCGCCTCCAGTCTGACAGCCTCCCAGAGTTTTGCATTCTGTGAGCAATTCCGGGCCTGCTGCTTTGTGTATTGCTCCGTCAACACCTCCGCCGCCCAAAAGACTTTTATTCGCAGCGTTCACAATCGCGTCAACGTTGAGAGTCGTAATATCTGCCTTGATTATCTGCAACGACATTATGATTCATCCTTTGTGTGTTAAGATTACGGGAAATTTTTTCACGGGGGAATTTTACAATGAGCCTTGATTTTTTCACAGTAGCTTCTAATCTCATAAGCCTTTTTGCGTTAATCGCCGCCGGATATATCGCCGTAAAAACAGGAGCGTTAAAGCCGGAATCGTCGCCGTATTTCTCCGCGCTTCTTCTGAAAATCACATTGCCATGCACAATATTTGTATCACTCGTAACACGCGAATATAATTCATCATTTGCACATGACGGAATCACGATAATCATTGCCGGGATGATTGCGTTTCCTGCTATGCTGTATACATCGCGTTTGCTTGCGAAAATCTTTCACGTTCCTGAAGGCAGGCGGGGAGTCTGGGCTTTCATCTGCGCTTACAGCAATTCGGGATTTATGGGCTTCCCGATTGCGCTTGCTCTTTTCGGCACTGAGGGACTCGCGCTTTCTGTCATGCTCAATGTGTCATTCAACATTACGCTTTACACACTCGGAGCTATGGAGCTTATACGCGATAATCCCAATCACAAATCAGAAGGGCTTGACGTTAAAGCAATAATCTTCAGCAACATCAATATAGCTACAGCGTTGAGCCTGATATTTTACTTCGGGCGGATAAATGTCCCGTCAGCCGTAATTGTCCCTCTGAAATATCTTTCTGACGTTACGACTCCAATCTCGATGGTGATAATCGGTATGGCTCTCGCGCACTCTAAAGCGTCATCACTTTTCACGGACATTCATGCGTGGACAGCTTCAGCATTCAGGCTCATAATTTATCCTGTGATATTATGCGGAATATTGCGATTCATCCCGCTGAGTGATAACCGTCTTGTTGCCGCGATTCTGATTCTGATTAACGCAATGCCGGGCGCGAGTGTTACGGCTGTGCTTAGTGAGATGTACGGGGCTGATGTAGATTTTGCGGCAAGGATAATGTTCATTCAGAATCTGGCGTGCATGATAACGATTCCGGCGGTGTGCATGTTGATATAGGACGCTGAATCAGGCTGCCTCCTCCGTGTTATAATGCCTCTAATTATTACGAGAGGAGGTATTATTTTGTCGTTTCTTCAAATGGAAATTGATCCTGCAGGAAAAGTAACGAGTCATTCTCTTAGCCCCGATGTGAAAATTGACCGCGAAAATCTTTTGTCCCCTGATGATATTTTGTCGGGTTCAAGCCTTCAGGATAATATTTTCATCTCTCTTGATTCTTCTGACACTTTCAAGTTCATCGCGCTTCCGTCATATTTCAGTAGGGAAATTTACGTAAGTAATTCAGGGGGAGGGGTATACGCCTATCTACTGACTTCTTCAATCTCTGTTCGTCATTTGACAAGCTCACTGTTAATACTGAGGCCGCAGAATATTTTCTGAAGAAAGGTTACTGCCCAAGAGGTGAGACATTCTTCAACGAAATTCAGAGGCTCGGCAACAACTCAGTATACACTCTCAGCGGCGGCAAATTATCACGCAGAAATATATCTTTCACCGAAAATCTTCCCGATGATGACGAGGAATGTTACAGTCTCTTCAAGTACAGCCTTAACACCGTAATTGACAGCTACAGCGTGAAGAAGCCCGGAATATTATTGAGCGGAGGAGCTGACAGCCGACTCGTTTTATTATTGCTCCGTGAAAGATTCGATAACGTTCAGGCAGTAACAAACAAGCAGATTCCGACATTCTACGAGAACGCAGAAGACGTAATGAACGCGCACAGAATCGCAGAACTGACCGGGTGCAGCATCATCGACTCTTGCAACTCATATGACAGCACGCAGCCTGAAGACATTGAGCCGATAATACGCCGTATGCCCTTATGCTCGCATTCTGCAATCGGATTCATAGCGATGTTCAGGGCAATGGCCGGAATGAATGTTGACAGCGTCTGGTCAGGCCAGAACATGGACTCGCTCTACAATCTCGGAATCACTGACCGCTCCGCGCTGACTCCAGCTGGAATAGCATTCACGCTCCGGCGATTCTTCACCAGCGAGGAATATATATCAACTCTGAGAGATGTACCCGTAAAATCAAGCCTCAAAGTGAAAGCAATATCACGGATCGGACTCGCAATGTTCCGGTATCGTCTCAAACAGAAAAATTTGCGTCTTCCCGTCAATGCCGCCGAATATATACACAACTTCTGCAGCTCAGGAGAAGGATCAATATTCAGCGAGGGCAGCGAAAAATTTGATGACGGAAAATTCACATCACCCCTTGAGGTAAAACGCAGGCTCTTTGACGCGAAACTTGAATTTATACGCGGCGGAGATCCTACAGTCATAAGCACATGCGGAGAGATAAACAACATTCCCGTGATACTCCCCTATTCATCGCAGAGAATGATAAAGTACTTCTGCAATCTCAGATTGACTCTCCGTGATGTTCTCAGGCCGAAAAGATACGTGTACCGATATATATCCGAGTTCGCAGAGAAATACGGGGAAGGGATAAACGTTTTCGGCGCGGACAAAAAAGAAGTGAGGCAGAAATTCCCGCAGATAAAGACTCTCGTTGAAGTATTTGATGATGCGTTGAACAGAAGCTCTTACGGAAAATTCCTGCATGAGAACGCAAAAACAAACGTAAGCGCAAGATGGTCGCTAAAACAATTCGAGAGGCTGTTAAGTGCTTACTGGCTGAAGCGTGTTTTAACGGTTCTGTCTGAAGAATGCGGAACAACGATAGAAGGCGCAGGAGAATTTCTCAGCTGATTAACGTATAATGCCTCCTAACACAAAAGGAGGCGTTTTTTATGTTCACGCTTGACCCGCAAAGAATATACTTTTTTGACGGCGCAATGGGTTCAATGTTGCAGGCAAGAGGCTTAAAGCTCCGTGAGATTCCTGAAGCCCTCAACCTGACTCAGCCCAAATTAATCCGCTCAATTCACCGCGAATATCTTAACGCAGGATCAGACTTCATCACCGCAAATACTTTCGGCGCAAACCGATTCAAGCTCAAAGATTCAGGCCATGACGTGAAGGAAATTATCACGGCGGGACTCAGATTAGCGCGTGAAGTTGCAGAAGGGACTCCGGCAAAAATCGCTCTCGATATTGGCTCAACGGGACGCGTTATGTACCCTTCCGGCGATTCTTCATTCGGTGAAATCTATGATGCTGTTTCTGAGATGGTCATCGCGGGGAAAAATTTATGTGATGTGATTTTGCTTGAGACTTTTACGGATCTACATGAGCTTAAAGCGGCGGTTATTGCAGCGCGTGAAAATTCTGATCTGCCCATATTCGCGACAATGAGCTTTGAGGAATCGGGACGGACGTTTTTCGGCGCAAGCGTTGAGGCAATGACAGCGACTCTTGAGGGACTCGGCGTTAGTGCTTTAGGCGTTAATTGTTCGTTAGGGCCGGCGCAATTGCTCCCGATTGTCGAGAGATTTTGCGCGTGTTCACACATTCCCGTGATGGTTCAGCCTAATGCGGGATTGCCTGTTATGGTTGACGGGAAATCACATTATGACGTTACGCCGGAAGATTTTGCGGAAATTTCGACTCGTTTTGCTGAAATGGGTGCGAATATTCTCGGAGGCTGCTGCGGTACGACTCCCCGTCATATCGCACTCATGAAACAGTCCGTAACAAAAAGACTCGGCCATGCTGTAACACGCAACGTACCTGATGACACAATAGTTTGTTCTCCGTCAAAAGTCGTAACATTCGGCAAAAAATTTATCGTCATCGGTGAAAGGCTTAATCCTACAGGCAAAAAATTACTGCAGAAGGCTTTGCGTGAAGGCGATACTGATTACTTGCTGAAAGAGGCCGTGAAGCAGCAGGATCAGGGAGCGGATATTCTTGACCTTAACGCGGGATTGCCGGACATTAACGAGCCGGAAGTTTTGACTCACGCTTTGACCGAAATACAGGGAGTCGTGAACTTGCCGATTCAGATTGACAGCTCAAACGCACAAGCATTAGAGTCTGCCGCAAGAGTCTACAACGGTAAGCCTATACTTAACTCCGTAAACGGCAAATCATCAAGCCTTGAGTCAGTTTTGCCCGTTGCGAAAAAATACGGTGCGTGCGTTTTGGGACTCACTCTTGACGACAAGGGAATACCTGAGTCAGCAGAAGACAGACTCAAAATTGCGCGTCTGATTGTAGACATGGCCGAGTCGGTTGGCATCCCGCGCCGTAACATTCTCATTGACTGCTTGACGCTCACAGCATCAGCACAGCAGAAACTTGTTCCCGAAACGTTAAGGGCTGTACGTCTCGTTCGTGATGAATTGGGCGTGAAAACTGTATTGGGACTCAGTAATGTATCATTCGGACTCCCCCGTCGGACTCTCGTGAATCGTACTATGATGGTTGCGGCGATAATGAACGGACTCGACAGCGCGATAATCAACCCCGGAGACGCTGACTTGAAAGAAACTCTCTTAGCGTGGAATCTTCTCTCAGGAAATGAAGAGGATATGCAGAATTATATCTCTTACTGCGAGCTTCACCCCGCTGTAACATCATCATCATCACAAGCCGTAACAGCAAAAACTGATTCAGCCGTAAACGACCTCAACACGGCGATAATACGCGGCCTCAAAGAAGAGTCAGCAAACATGACACGGGAATTACTCAAATCATCAAAGCCCCTCGAAATCATAGAGAATAATATTGTTCCCGCGCTTGATTCTGTCGGAAAAAGCTACGAATCGGGAAAATTATTCCTCCCTCAGCTCATAAAGTCAGCGGAAGCGGCAAAATCTGCGTTTGAAGTCTTGTCGCTCAACATAGACAAAGCAGAGTCAGCCGGAAAAGCAAAAGGCCCTGTGATTCTCGCAACAGTTTACGGTGATGTTCACGACATAGGGAAAAATATTGTGCGTACGATTTTCGAGAACTACAATTTTGATGTGATTGACTTGGGAAAAGATGTTCCGCCGGAAAAAATTGTTGACGCTGTAATCTCACGCGGGGTTAATGTCGTAGGACTCAGCGCGTTGATGACGACAACCGTAGCAAGCATGAAGGAGACAATAACGAAACTCAAAGAGTCATGCCCGAATGTGAAAGTTATTGCGGGCGGTGCTGTGTTGACACCTGAATTAGCGAATTATGCGGGGGCTGATTTTTACGCACGCGACGCTATGGAGGGTGTGAGAATAGTATCATCTCTGCTGTAACTCATCACAAGAAAGGGGAATAACATGGAAAATCTTTTCAGGCAGAATGAAATCAGCGTAAATCATGATGTCATGGAACGCGCAAATCCCATCTTCAACACCGCAAAGACTACAATATTTCTTCTCGCCTCATCGGGAAATAATGACGCAAAAATTCTCGCGGCTGAACTCGGACTCAGTTTCGACAGCACGCAGAACGCAGGTAACAACAAGACAACGGAAGATACATTCATCACTACAATGATTGTGCTTGAGACTCGCTACAGGACGATGAATATACTTGCCGAAAATAGCGGCTGTGATTCCGATATAGATCTCCCATGCGGATATTCTGCGAGGGCGTTAAGTTACGCGAGGAAGGGAAAAAGATTCGTCGGCTTGGATCTTCCGGCTGTGATTCAGGAAGTGAAGCCCAAAATTATGCGGTTGATTGACGCGGGAAAACGGGATTTCGTCAAGTTGTCGGCTGTTGACGCTACGAATTATGACTCTCTCGAAAATGCGTTGAAGGGCATCAACGGAACATTCTGCATAACCACTGAAGGATTGCTGATGTACTTCACCGACTCCGAACTCACAGCCATAACGGAAAATATCAGGAAAATACTTTCACGGCACGGCGGATGCTGGATAACTTCTGATCCCGAACTGCTGAAGACTCATTCTCTCATCTCAAAGGCTCTGACATGCGGAAAATTATCCGACTCAGCATCTAAGGCAGCTTCAATCTTTGAAGAGAAGTCCGACACCTTAGCGGGCGGGT
Organism: uncultured Fretibacterium sp.; assembly: GCA_946183145.1. GTDB lineage: Bacteria > Synergistota > Synergistia > Synergistales > Aminobacteriaceae > JAFUXM01. The sequence continues at coordinate 38,697 of CAMGZM010000005.1, forward strand.
TGGGAAATTCAGTTTGTCCGCGCATAAGCTGCAATGATTTCGAGGAAGCAGCAAGAAAGGGTATAAAGTTTTTCGAGTCTCACGGGTTCAATGTTGAGAGGCTCACTTTTGCCGACAATATGCCCGAACTTAACGCATATTCACTCCTTAAGCCTGAGCAGGTTTCAGCCCTAAAAGAAGCAATGACTCACGCGGCTTGCTGGAAGATGACTCTTTCGGAGAACGCAGAGACTTCACAGACATCATCAGCGGGAAAAAATTTTGACATTCACGCAAAAATCACGGGCGGTATTCTATCACTGAATCTTTCAGGAAGGCTTGACACAATAACAGCCCCGGAGCTTCTGGCCTTCTGGGAAAAAGTCAACGCTGAAAACGAAATCAACGCCGTGAAAATCGATTGTGATTCGCTGGAATATATTTCATCAGCGGGACTCAGAGTGCTTTTGATGATGCAGAAGGGAAGCAATGAAGGTGTTGAACTTTCAGCCGTCAACAATACAGTGAGGGATATTATTTCACAGACGGGATTCGATTCACTGCTGAAAATTTCGGAATGAGTTTTGTGTTTTGTGCTTTTGGTGAGAAAAAAGCCCCCTGAGTTTTCACGCTCAGAGGGTAAATTTTTAGTGTGTACGTCTTCTTTCACGCTCAATGCGCCGCTGTGCTTCATCCTGCTTCTGTTCCTCGCGGTCAATTCGGAGCTGTTTTTCGTCCTGCTTGCTTCTCTCACGCTCGATGCGTTTCTGGCTTTCTTCCTGCCTCTGTCTTTCACGCTCAATACGCCGCTGGGCTTCCGCCTGCTTTTTTCTCTCGTATTCTATGCGACTGCTGTTGATGTTATCGCTTCTTCTCTCACGGTCAATGCGTTTCTGACTCTCGATCTGCTTTTGTCTCTCACGGTCAATGCGACGCTGAGAATCTGCCTGCTTCTTTCTTTCACGGTCAATGCGTCTCTGCTCCTGAGCCTGCTTTTGTCTCTCACGCTCAATTTTACGCTGACTCTCGATCTGCTTCCTTCTCTGATACTCTATTTCACGCTTTGAGCTTGAAGCATCAGCCGGAACAATCCAAAAACCTGCCGCAATAAACCCCGAAATCATTAACGCTGCTATAAATTTTTTCATGTTGTTCACCTCTTCTTAATGGTTATTATATTGTGTGTTGTAGAAATTTTGTAGAGATAAGATGATTAACGTGTGAAAATTTTTGCCGTCCCTCGTTAACTTTCAATGAGTGTATTAAGATTCTTTACTTGTTTTGCACTGAAATATTATAATAAACAAAATATTCGGTGAATCACATAGTTCTGAACAGAGACGACGAACAAGACATCGAATGAAGCAGCAAACAAAAGTAGTCAGGAATGCAGAAATGCGGACTTGATAGAGGTGTGTAGTACGCCAGCAGTTTTTACTGTAAAGCTAGTGAAATATATTATGTTTCGGGCAACTATAATACAGAATATTTTTTCACAAAGAGAGGAATAATATTACTTGCGCGACGTTGTAATTCAGTGTGAAAAATGGCTGCGTGATGAAGTGAGTCATGCCGGTGCACAAGGTATAATTCTCGGACTCTCAGGCGGAATTGACTCATCAGTCCTCGCCGCGTTAGGCCGTGAAGCATTAGGCCGTGAAAGAGTCTTAGGCGTGATTATGCCGTGCGGAAGCAATCCCGATGACGAGGAAGACGCAAAGTTGCTCGCAGAATCTCTTGACGTTCGTTATACACGCGTTGACTTGTCCGAAACTTTTCGCGTAATGTGCAGCTCAATCGGCGGAAATTTATCCCCGCTCGTATGCTCAAACATGAAGGCGCGACTCCGAATGGTTACGCTTTACGCATTGGGTCAGTCAAACGGGCTTTTAGTCTGCGGGACGAGCAACAGATCAGAATACGAGACAGGATATTTCACGAAATACGGCGACTCAGGCTCTGACTTGATGCCGCTTGTGAGTTTCCTGAAGCGTGATATTCGTGCGATGGCGAAAATTTTGGGAGTCCCTGAACGCATAATCACGAAAGCACCGAGCGCGGGACTTGTTGACGGACAAACAGATGAAGGCGATATGGGATTTACGTATGACGTACTTGACGAATATTTAGCCTCCGGGACAATCGCAGACCCTTCAGCAAAAGAACGCATTGACGTTATGCGCCGCCGTTCAGAACACAAACGCAAGCCGATTCCTTTCTTCAAACCATAATACTAATCAGGAGTGATAATATGTCAGGACATTCAAAATGGGCGAACATTAAGCACAGGAAAGCAGCACAGGACGCAAAACGCGGAAATCTCTTTCAGAAACTCGTGCGCGCAATAATCATCGCGGCAAAAGACGGCGGAGGAGATCCGGCCATGAACATGCGCCTGAAAACCGCAATCGAACGCGCAAAAGCCGTAAGCGTACCCAATGACAACATAACACGCGCAATAAAACGCGGAACGGGCGAGCTTGGCGACATCTCTTATGACGAACTCACATATGAAGTCATCGGCCCTTCAGGTATAGCAGTCCTCGTAAACGTAATGACAGACAACCGCAACCGCACGACTCCCGAAATACGCGCTCTCCTTGCGAGAAACGGCGGGCAGATGGGTTCAGAAGGCTCTGTAGCGTGGATGTTTGACCGTAAAGGCGTGATTGAAGTCAAAGGCAAGAATATCGACGAGGACGAATTAATGACACTCGGACTCGATTCGGGTATGTCCGACATGGAAGCGAACGACGAGGGATTTACGCTGTATTGTGAGCCGTCAGACCTTGACACTTTGCAGAAGGCACTTGAGGACGCGAAATATGTTGTCGACAATGCAGAAGTCTCAATGATCGCGAAAACTCCCGTTGAAGTCTCAGACCCTGACTCAGCACGAAAAGTTTTGCGTCTCGTTGATGCTCTTGAAGAACATGATGATGTGCAGAATGTTTACTCGAATTTTGACATCCCTGACGAGGTAGCGTCAAAGATTGAGGAAGAATAGTTGCGTGTATGTCTGGGAATAGATCCCGGCCTTGCGCGTTTGGGTTACGGCGCTGTAATGATGACGGACTCCGGGCTTCACGCTCTCGATTACGGCTGCATAGAGACAACCCCGGCCATGACATTCACAGAAAGACTGCTGAAGATTCACACTGACTTGCAGGAGCGAATCACGTCAATATGCCCTGACTTTGTGTCAATAGAGCGGTTGTTTTTCGGGAAAAACGCAAGAACAGCGGAGTATGTATATCAGGCACGCGGCGTAATAATGCTCCTGATTGCACAGAATAATTTACCCGTTATCGAGCTTACTCCCAACAACATAAAACGCAATCTCACAGGAAACGGGAAGTCAAAGAAGCGCGAAATCCAGACGGCAATACGGGATATACTTTCACTTGACGACATACCAAGGCCCGATGACACTGCTGATGCTTTAGCGGCGGCTGTAGCGGGTCTTTCTTTATACGAGGGGGGATGATTGATATACGGTGCAGAATTTTTGTCATTATGGCATTCATTCTCACATGGCCGTGTGAAACTTTTGCGCGTGATGTTTATGTGAGGCTGTCAAATTCCGGCTCTTACTCAATCGGAATCACAGAAGGAATGCTTACGATGACAGACGCGGAAGGAAGGCTCGCGAATCTCGGAGACAGCGCAGAGATAACAGCCAATAACGGCTATGCGGTAATCATGGGCAATGCGTTTCCTATGCCCGTAAGGATTTCGGGATCAGGGCTGTTACAGTTCAAAGGGAGGACATACCGGGGGGCTTTTCTGATAACACAGCGTGCGGGGTTGCTGAATGTTATTGACGTTGAGGAATATTTATGCGGAGTATTGCCGGCTGAAGTCGGAGCTGACTGGCACAATGAAGCGTTGCGGACTCAGGCTATTTGCGCCCGTACTTACGTCCTAAAGCAGAGCATGAAGCGCGCTGAAAAGGGATTTGATGTTGTTGACACTGACGCGGATCAGGTCTACAAAGGCGTAGGAGTTGAGACGGCGAAAACGAATCAGGCAGTCGCAAGCACAGCGGGTGAAGTCCTGACTTACGGCAAAGAATTGGCGATTACGTACTTTCATTCAGACAGCGGAGGACATACAGCAGACATTACAGACGTTTGGGGATCTGATTACCCGTACTTGAAGGGAGTCCCCGAAATCGTGAACTACAAATCCCCCGTATCAGTCTGGAACGCTAAAATCTCATCGCAGAGAATACGCAACGCCGTACAGAAAGTTACAGGCACGGACATCGGCGAAATCTCAGAGGTTCAAGTCTCAGAAGTTGACGACGGCGGAAGAGCTGTAACAATGACATTCATCGGCGCAAACGGCACGAAGTCAATGAAGGCCAGCCAGTTCCGTACAGCAACAGGCCCGCGCGAACTCAAAAGCACAATGCTCACACCATCGGGCGGGGCGTTCAGAGTCGAAAACAAAACTACACCGAGCGGAATTGTTGCACAGAGAAATTCTCAGCCATCAGGGAATGAGCTTACGTTTGAGGAAGAGCAGGGCATCGCGAAAATGGCATCAGAAGGAGTTTTCACGACAACAGAACTTGTTGACATGCTCTCTAACCTCGACAAGCGGAAGAAATATTACCAGATAGGAATCAGCAGGACGGGACGAAAAGCAGAAGCCCCCGCACAAACTCCGCGCAAAAAATACGGCTATACAGTCGAAAAAGCCGGGGATGATTTCATCTTTTACGGGCGCGGCTGGGGACACGGAGTCGGTATGTCCCAATGGGGAGCTATGGCGATGGCTAAAGAAGGCTACACAGCAGAGAAAATTCTCGCTCACTATTACCCCGGAACAACTGTAAGGAAGATAAAGTGAAGACTATCACGCATGAACAGCTTTACGATTTAGCGTCATATGATTATTTGCTTCCTCCTGAGAATATAGCTCAGACTCCCGCAAGCCCCCGCGATTCTTCACGTCTCTTAGTGTGGAATGTGAAAGATGACACGACAGAAGAGAGAATTTTCCGGGACATCACAGAATATTTCAGGCCGGGAGATTTGCTTGTGCTTAATGACACGAGAGTCATACCCGCAAGATTAACGGGACGGCGTGAGACAGGCGGAAAATTTGAGCTGTTACTGTTACGGAATCTCACACCCGATTTTCTCGAATGGGAAGCACTCGTTAAGCCCGCAAAGAAGATTCATTCAGGCGACATTCTCACGATTTCCGGCCATGATGTAATGATTGTTGATGATTTGCCGGAAGGACTCCGAAAGGTGAGATTCGGTTTTGCAGCTCGCGATGAATTTATGACGTTTCTGGATGAGGCCGGGAATGTTCCTCTTCCACCGTATATTCACGGCGATAACTCAATGAGAGAGTCATACCAGACTGTTTTTGCCCGCAATGACGGATCCTCGGCAGCTCCTACAGCAAGTTTGCATTTCACGCCCGAATTGCTCGCAAAGATTCAGGGGATGGGAGTCAGAGTTGCATATGTTACTTTGCACGTTGGGTTAGGGACATTCCGCCCGGTGAAATCGTCTGACATTCGCAATCATCACATTCACACGGAGCATTGCGAGATTTCCCCTTCAGCCGCGAAAATGATTCGTGAGTGCAAAGAATCCGGCGGGAGAGTCATTGCTTCAGGCACAACATCAGCGCGGACTCTTGAGTCTTTTGCTGACGAAAACGGGATTATTACATCGGGCGTAAAAGACACGGGATTATTCATTTATCCGGGCTATAGATTTCATGTTGTTGACGCGTTAATCACAAATTTCCATTTGCCTCAAAGCTCGCTGATTATGCTTGTGTCATCTTTTGCCGCAAACAAAGCAAACGCATTCGGCCATGAGGAAGAAATTTTGTCGCGCCTGATTGAGATTTACGAGAAAGCAGCGGGAGAAGGCTGGCGTTTTTTCTCATTCGGCGACGCAATGTTTATATTTTAGGATGGTGAGTGTATAATGACAGGTATAATTTTCATACTAGCACTGACATTAATACTAAACACGGAGGCTTACGCAATGAGCAAAATTTACGATTATTCCGTATTCACGCCCAAAGGTGAAGAGGTAAAACTCTCAGCGTTTGAGGGCAAAGTTCTTCTCATCGTCAACACCGCGACAGGCTGCGGCTTCACACCTCAGTATGAGCAGCTCGAAGAAATGTACAGGCAGTATCACGACAAAGGACTCGAAATCATCGACATACCCTGCAACCAGTTCGGCAATCAGGCACCCGGCAGCGACGAGGAAATTCACGCATTCTGCACGCTTCACTTCAACACGACTTACGACCAGTACAAGAAAGCAGAAGTAAACGGCCCGAATGAATTACCCCTCTATACGTACCTGAAGAGCCAGAAAGGTTTTGAGGGATTCGGCGAGCACAAACTCACGGCGGTTCTTAATGAGATGCTCGCAAAGGCTGATCCCGATTACGCGAAGAAGCCAGATATCAAATGGAACTTCACGAAATTTGTCGTTGACCGCAAAGGAAATGTAGTCGCACGCTTTGAGCCTACAGCAGACATGGCCGAAGTCGAAAAGTGCGTTGCGTCTCTGCTCTAGGGAGGAATCACAATGGCCGTAAAAGTTATCACGAACGATGACGACTCCGCCCTCAATGCCGCGAAAGTTGCGCTTCTTGATGTTTGGGCGACATGGTGCGGGCCGTGCAAGATGATCGCTCCCGTTGTCGAGGATCTGTCAGAAGAATTTGCAGACCGCGCAGAGTTCTACAAGGCTGACGCTGAAGAGAATCCCGGACTCGCAAAGAAACTCCGCGTTATGAGCATTCCCAACATCGTAATCATGAAGGAAGGAAAAGTAACAGCCAGGCACGTAGGCTTTCAGGACGCAGAAGAGCTGCGAGCATGGTTTGAAGCGAACGTATAGCAGTCGGAAAAATTTTTGTCCCTTCTCCTTAAACGGGGGAGGGATTTTTTTGTTCGTTTTTTGACAGAGTATAATTATCCGCGTTTATCCCAATCACATTAGGAGGATTCTTACCATGAGGAAATTTTCTGTTCTCTCGTGCCTCGTCATTCTCATTCTCTTTTCACCGTCATATAGTGAAGCAGCAGCAGGAATAAGCGCGGTGTTTGACGGGTTAAGCGCAATAACCTCGGCGGACGCGGGAACATCGGAGGCGTATAAATTTGTTGTTCGTTCGGGAGACTCTGTTCTGCCTGAGAGTGATTACACGGTTTCACTTGATGTTACGATCGGAGCGGATGAGGCTGATCCATCAATCGCAGAGTTGACTTACGACAGCGGGTCAGAGTCCATCATCATCACAGCATACTCAAACGGAAATACACAGTACACACTGAGCTATTACGCGAGAATATACTACATTCCGGCCGGGAAAATTTACGGTTACGGCAACAGCTTCAACATTACGGTGAAAGTCAGCACGCCTAATCAGCCTCAGGAAGGAGTCTCAAACGGAAGGTCATCATCCGGCGGCTGTGAAATGAGATTTGGAATCGCGGCATTAATTCCGGGGATCTTTTTCGCAGTCAGTCGGAGAAAATTTTGACTCTGAATTTACGTGTAAAGCAAAAACACTTGACAGGTTAATTTGCGTTTCATATAATCGTCATTATGATTGACAGCGCGAATGATGACAGCGATATATTAAAACGCAGGGTACATTTCAACCTTCTATACGATTTCTATTCACCCTTGCTCACAGAGAGACAGCGAAAAGTTTACGAGACATTATGCTTTTCGGATTTGACGTTATCAGAGGCAGCAGAAGTTTTAGGAATAAGCAGGCAGGCGGTGTACACTCTTGCGCGGAATGTCATGAAGAAGCTCGAAGGCATAGAGAAAAATCTCTGCTTTGCGGTGAACACGCGACATCTAGAGGAGAAAATCAAGAAATTAGAGTCGGAGAATGAATCACTGCGCGAGAAATTACGCGAGAAGGAGGAAGAAACATGTTTGACGCACTGAAGGAAAAATTATCGGCTGTATTCTCGAAACTCGGCGGCAAGGGAAAATTATCGCCGGAAGACATTGACTCGGCCATGCGTGAATTGCGGCGGTCATTGCTTGAGGCTGATGTAGATTTCCGAACCGCAAAAGACTTTATAGCCCGTGTCCGTGAAAGAGCGTCAGGCGCGGAAGTCCTCCAGTCAATCACACCCAGCGAGCGAATCTCGGCGATCGTCTACGAGGAATTGATTTCGCTCATGGGAAAACCTGCCCCCCTTATCATTTCCCCAAAGCCCCCGACAGTCATACTCATGGCCGGATTGCAGGGTTCAGGAAAAACGACAAGTGCCGTGAAGTTAGCGCGGAATCTCAAAGGCTCTCACAATCCGTTAGTTGTTGCGTGCGATTTGAGGCGGCCTGCTGCTGTCGAACAGTTGAGAGTCCTCGCTGAAGGCGCAAAAGTCGCGTTTTACGGCCCGGAAAAAGCTGGCGATTCTGACGTTTTAGCGGTTGTTCGTGGCGCGGTGAAATTCGCTGAAGGCCACATGAATGACGTGATAATTCTTGACACGGCCGGGCGGCTTCACATTGATGATGAGCTGATGAACGAGCTTAAGAGCATTGCGGAAGTATTGCCCCCTCATGAGAAAATTCTTGTTGTTGACTCGATGGCGGGTCAGGAGGCTGTAAATTCTGCAAAAGCATTCCACGAACTTTTGAGCTTAACGGGACTCATTCTCACGAAACTTGACGGCGATGCTCGCGGAGGTAGTGCGCTCTCAATCAGAGCCGTAACAGGAATCCCCGTAAAATTCGCTGGAGTCGGCGAAAACACGGACGCTTTAGAGGTGTTCAGCCCTCAGAGAATGGCCGGGCGCATTATGGGAATGGGCGACATTCAGGGACTCGCGGAAAAAGTCAAGGCAGCAGGTATAGCGGATACGGAGATCAAATCCCCCGGGAAAATCGCAAAGTCATTCGATCTTGATATGCTTCTCAAACAGTTTGAGGCACTTGAAAAGATGGGGCCTCTTGAGAAAATCATGGGAATGATTCCCGGGATGGATAAGATAAAAGGTTTCAAGGCTGAAGACGCTGACGCAAACGCATTGAAGCGGAGCAAGGCAATAATCCAGTCAATGACCCGCGAAGAGAGACGCAATCCGAGAATAATAAAAGGCTCAAGACGGCGGAGAATTGCACAGGGTTCGGGGACTTCAGTCCAGAGCGTAAACCAACTGCTTGCCCAGTATGAACAGATGAAGAAGATGTTCAAGTCCTTCACCGGCTCAGGGGGAAGCAGACGGCTGAAATCGTTATTCGGTTTCGGAAGATAACACAGCGAAATACTACAGGAGGTGCGAAAACAAGAATGGCGGTAAAGATTCGTTTGTCGCGTCAGGGCAGAAAGAAAGCTCCCTTTTACAGGCTTGTTGTAGCAGATGAGCGTTCACCGAGGGACGGAAAATTCATTGAGCTTATTGGAACGTATAACCCGATGACGGATCCGGCCACAGTGAACATTAACGAGGAGCGTGCTCTCTATTGGCTGAAGAATGGTGCATTGCCTTCAGACACGGCGCGCGGGCTTTTGAAAAAGCAGGGAATCTGGGAGAAGTTCAAGACAAAAGAAGCATAGCAGTACGGCTTTCTTTTAAGACAGCATTAGCAGTAAACACAATTTCATCGTAGACCGCGAATAAAACAGGAGGTGCCACTTTAATGGTCAATTACAAAGAGCTTGTAGAGTTTATCGTCAAACACCTTGTTACACAGCCTGACTCAGTTGAAGTAGAGAACGGCGAGGAGGACGGCGGGAGCAAAATCCTGATCCGGGTTGCCCATGAGGATGTGGGGCGGGTAATCGGTAAGAGAGGAGCAACGATCAACGCTATCCGGCTGTTGGCCAAAGCGGCAGCAGTCAAGGCTGGAGAGAGAGTTGATGTTGACATCATCGAGGACTAGCCATTAACGTAAGTATATTAACGGCATTCCCGGAGCTATTCGCGGAATTTCTACATACAAGTATTCCGGGGCGTGCTGTTGTCGGAGGGCTTGTCGGCGTAAATCTGGTGAATTTGCGCGGTTTCGGCAGGGGAAATTACAGGCAGATAGATGATTACGCGTTCGGTTCGGGCGGAATGGTATTAGCAGCTCCGCAATTGAAGGAAGCACTAGACTCCGTGAAGACTGAATCGGGGAAAAAGCCTTATGTAGTTTACCCATCGCCGCAGGGAGCATTAATCAGCCAGGAGATTATAGAGACTCTTGCGCGTCAGGAGCATGTAGCGATAATCTGCGGGCATTACGAGGGAATAGACGAGCGTTTTGTTGAACGTTATGTAGACTGCGAAATATCGATAGGAGACTGCGTTCTTACAGGCGGAGAGATTCCCGCAATGCTGATAGTTGACGCAATGTCGCGGCTTGTTCCCGGCGCGGTCGGAAAAATCAAGGCAGTAATCGAGGACTCATTTTACCGGGGAATGCTCGACAATCCGAATTATACCCGCCCGGCAGTTTGGGAAGGTGCTGGAGTCCCTGAAGTTTTGACGGGAGGAAACGCGCACGAGATTTCCCGCTGGAGAAGGCGCGAGGCAATAAGACGGACATTAACGAGAAGGCCGGATTTAGTTTCGCGTGCATCAGTCCGGGAATATTTGCAGGGTGTGAATGTCGCAGTAATCGCGGAAAATGAGAGCGTGAATCTTTCGGGGCTTTGTGATATCTGCAGGGCTTATGACGCCGGGAGACCGTACATAATCGCCGAACGAAAAGAACTCCGCGAGGCCATGAAGAGAGAATATCCCGGAGCAAAAATCATCGGGAGCATGAAGAAAATCACGGGCATAAACGGAGAAGACACATTAACGGTGAAAGTGGCGGAATCACCAAGCGTAAACTCACTTCACAGCCTGGAAGTTAAGCGCAAATGCCTTGAGCATGACGGAAATGTTTTGTTCGTGTTCGCGCAGAATGACAGAATGCTTGAAGATGTTGACGGCCTGACGGGGTATATATTCGGTGAAAGCTCAGATATTCCGGCAGTCGCAAGAATCGCTGTAACGCTTGACAGGCTTATAGGGAAACGTTGAAAGAAGGAGGCAAATACAGAGTTGAACGCAGTAGAATTAGTGCAGAAGAAATACTACAGAGCCGAGCCTCTGCCTGATTTCAGGCCGGGTGATACTCTGAGGGTACACGTAAAAATCAAAGAAGGAACCCGCGAACGTATACAGGTCTTTGAGGGAATCGTAATCGCCAAACAGCACGGCGGACTTGATGAGACATTCACAGTCAGGAAGATCTCAAACGGAGTCGGTGTAGAAAGAATTTTCCCGGTGCATTGTCCGAGCATTGATCATGTAGAAGTTCAGCGCAAAGGAAAAGTGAGACGCGCAAAGCTGTATTACCTGAGGAAGTTAAGCGGGAAGGCAGCAAGAATCAAAGAGCGCAGGAAGTTCACGGAAGCACAGTAACAGAAAGAAAATCCCCTGTCAGAAACGGCGGGGGAATTTTTTTGCGTGTGTATGTCTGAACAGGGCTGAGATTAACGTGTGATGAAGGAGAGTAACGACATCAATAAAATGAAGGCGACAACTAAAACGAATATTACTCCTTTGATTGCCGCGGCTCGTTCTTCTGCTTGTTTCTTTGCGAGTTCTGCGCGCTCTAATTCTTTAGCATAGTGTTTCCATGTCTCGTCAGCAAGAATTTTGCTGTCTCTGTAGTCTCCGAGTTCCGTAAACATTTCTGCGGCATATTCCAGTGTGGATACATCATGTTTTATTTCGCCGTAATGTTGAGCGTCACAAGCCTTGCGGTATCTTTTCTCCTGTGATTCAAGCTCGCGCCGTCTCTGCTCTTCTTCCTGCCTTTACTGAGCCTCAAGCCTTATGTGTTCAAGGTATTCTGTATTTGCTGCAAGACATTTCAGTATCGCGGGCTTCTGGCTGTCATTGGCAAACTCAACAGCACGCCTGAATAAATTCTGCTCTTTCAGCGGTGAAGATACCCTGCTTAATTCACCAAGATTATGGACTCTCAATTGCGCCATCAATTTGCCCAAATACGCAAGAGAATTTTCCGGATCCTGCTTCAATGCCTGCTCAAAATACTGTTCGGCCTCGCTGAAATCTCCGTCGCTCAGGAATATTTTTCCCCGCTTTATTAGTGCTGTTGTTTCTATTCCGATTAAAGGCTCATAATGTTTTTTGGGTTAAAGAATATTGCCTAACGCAGGAAAAGAAAATGAATTTGCTGACGAATCATGAATGCTGTCAATGTAGGCGCATACTGCTGAAGCAAAGTAGAATAATGCCCAGAGAAAAAACATTCCGACAGATAAAGACATTAACACGCAGAGGACTCCGCAGGCCGCAAGACCGATAACGTAATCCGCAAGTGTAATAAGATTTCCGCCTGCACTGAAAGTGATGCTTTTCCACGTCTTTCTTGTGAGTGCCAATGCACCGAAAGTTACAGCAATGACTGCCACAATGAGAACAATAACGCCGTAAGACTTTAATTCGGAATTTGGAGCAGACAGCAAATCAAAATAGCTGATACTCCCTAAAAACGGAATAGTTACAACCGGCTAGAACAAACTCAGGCTTGCACCGATAAGCGCGAGAAGAAACGCAGCAATATTCATAATTATTATCCTCCTAATGCTTTATATTTTGGATTTTGAGATTGTAGAGTAAATTTACTTTTTTTTAATAGTAATATTACTTAATTGCTAGATGAATTTATTGTTTGTGTTTGTGCTTGACATTTGGCGGTGTGATTGCGTATAATTCTCGCTGTTGTTCATACGGGGATATAGCTCAGTTGGGAGAGCGCTTGAATGGCATTCAAGAGGTCAGGGGTTCGAATCCCCTTATCTCCATCAATAAGAAGCCCGCTTTAATCAGGCGGGTTTTTTTGTGCCTAATCACAGCCGAAAAACTTTCATTATTTTGTGATATATATTACTTGACAGAAATCATTTATGCGGTATAATAATCACCGTCAAGGCAGCCAAGACGAAAATACAAAGGAAGGAGGGAAAAAGTAATGGCGAACACAGCATTGAAGAAAGTCAGCGTAAGATTGAAACTTGAGAACGGTATAGATGACGCGGGAAATTACAAGTATGTTAATCTTTCACTCGGAAGCCTCAGCAAGGACAATTTTGATGCAGACAAAGCACTTGCGGTGAAAGCAGTACTCGCGCCGTGTCTCAGCAAGACAGTAGGAAGCGTAGAGATGACACAGGTAAGCGAGATTATAGCGGCATAGCACGAAAGCAGCACTAAAGAAATATTAACGCATAAAAGGAGGTGTAAAGTAATGGCATCCGGAGTAAAATTAGTATTAGGATTTGAGACGGCAGAGGGGAAGAGCATGACACTTACGTACAATTACGCGAAACCTTCAGCGACTGCGGCGCAGGTGAAAGCCCTGATGGAGGGTATAATCACGAACGGCAGCATTTTCACGAATGCACCCGCAACGGCAAAGAGCGCGACTAAGGTAGTAACAGAAGAGAGCGAATACGATCTCAGCGCATAGGTTTGAACACGTAAATACGGTAAAATTAGCAGGGGAGTTAAAAGCTTCCCTGTTTTTGTTATGGAGAGGAGTCTATACATGGCCGCAATAATGGCACTTCCTGAAAATGTATGGTCAAGAATAGCAGCCGGGGAAGTTGTAGAGCGTCCAGCTTCAGCCGTAAAAGAACTCACAGAAAACGCCCTTGACGCAGGAGCAAGCCGAATATCAGTAACACTTTCTGACGGAGGAAGGCTGCGTATAATAGTTTCTGACAATGGGGAAGGAATAGCGTATGATGAGCTTCCTTTGGCGTTGATGTATCACGCGACAAGCAAATTACGTGAGATTTCAGACCTTGAGCGCATAAGCACATTGGGTTATCGCGGAGAAGCATTAGCGAGCCTCGCAGCAGTAGCAGACGTAGAAATCAGAAGCCGCAGAGCAAATGACGCAGAAGGCGGATTAATCCGTACACATGACGGGAAAATCACAGAGCACTTGCGCATAAATTGTATGCAGGGGACTCGCGTTCAGATTTCGGATCTATTCTCAGGACTCCCGGCACGCCGGAAATTCCTCAAAAGCGCGTCAGGGGAATTACGGCGTTCGGCTGTCTTTATCCGTGAGTATGCCGTCTGCAATCCTTCAGTGTCATTCATGCTTGAACACGACGGAAAAGAGATTTTCAGCACAGACGGAAGCGGAGAACGTCAAAAAGTCCTCACTAAAATCTGGCCTGAAGGAGCAGAGATTCAGCCCGTAAATATACAGTCCCAGCATATGACTCTTGAGTGCTGGTTTCAGTCAAGGGCGGGAATATCCGGGCGCGGTGATATTATGTCGTTCGTCAATGGCCGCGCGGTTAATGATCCCGTCATAAAATCTGCCGTTTCTGCCGCAGGGCGTGAGCTTGCAGGAAATTGGGCGTTATTCTTCACTCTTGAGCCTTCACTCGTTGACGTGAATATTCATCCCGCAAAAGCTGAAGTCCGATTCCGTTATCCCGATGAGATATATTCACTGCTTCACAACGCCGTCAAAAGTCTCGGAAGCCCCGCATATATTCCCGGAATCACAGCAGAAAGCGCAAAATCTCCCGTCAAAATTACCCCGTCAGCAAGAATACAGACTCCGCAAACGCGATCGGGTTGGAACTTTCACGACTCTGAACAAAGTATTTCAGGCACAAAAACTTCCAGCCATGAAGAGAATATTTTTGCCGAAATTGAGAATGATACGGGGGAATCTGTTTCTTTCATGGGACAAAATTCCGGCGGGTATCTCGTCTATGACACTCCTGAAGGACTCGTGATTATTGACCCTCACGCGGCTCATGAAAGGATAAATTACGAGCGCATAAAATCATCAGCGGAAAAATCTCAAAATGTGCAGAAGCTGTTAATGCCTGTGATTTTGCATCCTACGTTAGCGCTTGAGGCGGCAGAATTTGAGACGGCTCTGAAAGATTCGGGCTTTGAGCTTGAGAATACAGAGTCAGGCGTTGAGATGAAATCAGTGCCATCAATCGGAAGCGTTGACTTTGAGCCTGAAGCGTTATTGCGTGCGTCTTTGAGGGCGTTGAAGAATAATCATGACGGTGATACGAGAAATATTTTGTGGCGTACTTGGGCGACAATGGCCTGCAAAGCCTCTGTGAAGCTCACCACAAAATTAACACATGACGAGGCGTTAATCTTGTGGCGGAGTCTTCATGAGTGTAAACAGCCGTATGTTTGTCCGCATGGCCGGCCCGTTATGATTGAGCTGAAGAATGATGACTTGCTGAAAAGATTCGGGCGGGAGTAATTCACTGTCTGATTCTTGGGTTGAAGTGTTTTAGCCCTCTGCGCCCCGGCATAATACGACTCATTGCCGGATATATCCCCATTTGTTTTCGACTTTTACGGCGGCGAGTCCTTCGCTGAAAGTTCTTGCGTCCTCATACTGCGCTGAAATCTCCCATTCTGCCGCGATATTCACATACCCCCATCGGGTATCAGCCGCTACAGGCGCGAGTCCGTCCCCAAAATTCCCGGCGTTGTTGTAGCGTCGGGGAATAGCTTTGTTGTTCCAGTGTCCTATATAGCCCCATCCGCGATATGTTGTGCGTGTTCTGACGGGCGCGACTCCGTAGGCGAAATCTCCCGCTTCTGTGTATTGCGGGCGGATTGCGTATTTTCCTTCTTTGTTGATGTAACCCCATTTGCCCCGAATGTAGACAGCCGCGAGTCCCTCGTGAAACTCTCTTGCACGTACAAATTTCGGCTGAATTACCCAGTTCCCCCGAACGTCTATATATCCCCATAAGCCATTACGGCGGGCGGGTGCGAGTCCGTCTACGAATCTTCCAGCTCTCTCGAATGAAGGCGGTATCAGGTAATTTCCCATCATGTCAATATATCCCCACTGGCCTGCAACTTGTACGGCGGCCATTCCCTGCGAAAAGGGGAGTCCGTTCGAGAAAAATCTCTCTGTCCGTTCGTCTGTGTCAGGGTCAATCCGGACAAATGCGGGCTGTCCTTCCGTGTCGATATAGTGATCTCCCACAAACGCAAATCCCTCGGCGAAATCTCCGGCTTCTGGTACTCTGTGCACGAAAGGTATTGCGATTCTTCCGAGATAGTCGACATATCCCCAGCGGTCTCCGGATTTTACGGCGGCTAATCCCTCGTGGAAGTCTCTTGCGTCCTGAAAACGAGGCGTTATTACGAACGTCGCGGGGCGGGTATATGCTGCGTATGATGCTGATGATGATAATAATATGAATGTGAAAAGCAACAAGGTGGTTAATCTGTGTTTCATGAGTGAGTCATCAGTCCTTTCACGGGTATTATATGCCATTTGAGGCAGCCTGAAGTTATGACTTGTAAACAAAAAAATACCATGAGTAATAAACAGCAAGAGCAGCTATTACAAAATCATTAAGCAAAAGCCACAGCGAAATGCCCATAATAAACACTGCAAATATAACCTGCTCATAGTCCACTTTTATGTGAGGCTTGTTTCGAGATTTCTGAACTGCGTCAAGTTTCCTTTGAGCTTCCTTTCTGAGTATTTCTTCTTCTGCTTTCTTCGCTTCTGCCTGCCTCAATAATTCCTGCTGACGCTTAATTTCTGCTTTGATTCTCTCTTCTTCCCTGCGTTTTTCGTCAAGCTGCTTCTGTATTTCTGTCCTCTTCTGAATCTCTTCAGCCGTTTTTGACTCTGTATGCTCTAAGGCTTCCTTATTGCGTTTAAGCTCATCTTTCAGACGTGATAATTTTTCATCTTCCTGACGCAAAATTTCAGCATCATTAGCATTCTGACTCTTGTACCTGAAAAATTTTCTGAAGCCAGGAAAAAGCCACAATAACGCCGTAATCATCACAGCACCGATGATTTCAGCCGCAAATTTCTTCAGCCCAGCAAATATAAACTCAATTACAGATTCCATGATTCCGCCTCCCTTGCTCATATTGTAACAGCGCAAAAAACGCAACAAAAATCCCCCTGCCATTTACGACAAGGGGAAAATATTTTCTCTGTGATTATTCCTGCGTTCCGGGGGCGACTCTTCTTGCCTTCCTCCGTTCAAGCTCGTCAAGTATCGCCTTCCTGAGTCTTACGGATTGCGGCGTAACTTCTACAAGCTCATCTGACTCTATCCACTCCATAGCCTTTTCGAGCGGCATTCTTCTAGGCACGTCAAGTTTCGTTGTGAGTTCCTTTGTCGCTGAACGGTGGTTAGTCTGCTGCTTCTTCTTTGTCGGGTTGCAGGGAATATCACCCGGCCTCGAATTTTCGCCGATAATCATTCCGTTGTAGACCTGCTCAAGAGGTGAGATGAACAATACGCCACGGCTCTGCAAGTTCTCAAGCTGATATGCTGTAGCTTCTCCCGTGTCCATGCTTACGAGTGAGCCGCGATTACGCGTGATGAGATCTCCCGCCCATTCTTTATAGCCGCTGAAACAGTTTGACATTATCCCAAGTCCGCGTGTGTCAGTCAGAAATTCCCCCCTATAACCGATTAATCCTCTTGTCGGAATCTCTATCTCAATTCGCAACAATCCCCGGTCAGGATTCTCAATGTTAAGCACCTTGCCTTTTCTCCGCGTCATTTTCTCGAACACGATACCTTGATACTCTTCGGGTACGTCAATAGTAACAAGCTCGTAAGGCTCAAACTTTTTCCCGTCGTGATACTCAACAATAACTTCAGGCTTTGAGACGCAGAACTCCATCCCCTCGCGCCGCATTTCCTCAATGAGAATACCAAGCTGCAATTCACCGCGCCCGGAAATTTTCACACCGTCAGGCCGTCCAAGATCCTCCATTCGCAGAGAAACATTTACGTGCATTTCACGCTGCAATCTCGCCTTGAGCTGACGCAACGTTACCGCTTGACCCTCGCGTCCGGCAAATGGCCCTGAGTTTACGAGGAAAAACATTGATACGGTAGGTTCCTCAATAGATAGAGGCTTAAGGGGTGAGTCAGAAATTTCTTCAGCGCAAAAAGTATCGCCGATATTAATCTCGTTCGGGCCTGTAATCCACACTATATCGCCCGCGCTTACCTCGTCAACTTCCGTGCGGTCAAGCCCCCGTGTTACCCACAATTGCGCCGCCTTTGCGTTTTCATGGCCGGTAATCTCCCAGTCATCGCCCGTGTGATCTGTAGTGTTCCATTTTGTTGACACACGGGTAAACGGCTCGCCCTTGCGTATATGTCCCTGCAATATTTTGCCGCAACCTATTCGGCCGACATACTCATTCCACGCCAATGTACTCACCTGCATCAAGAAGGGTTTTTCAGGGTCAACATCAGGTGCAGGAACGTAATCTATTATCGCCTGGAACAAGTCATCCATTCCCTCATGAGGCTTGCTGAGGTCATTAACCGCCCAGCCGTTTAAGCCTGAACCGTAAAGAACGGGAAAATCTGCCTGCTCATCACTCGCTCCAAGCTCAAAGAACAAATCAAACGTTAGGTTTAACGCCCTGTTAGGGTCAGCTCCTTCACGGTCTACTTTGTTGATGAATACAAGCGGCTTCATTCCGATTGATAATGCGTGCTGCAAGACGTAACGAGTCTGCGGCATTGGGCCTTCGTTAGCGTCAACGATAAGTATTACGCTGTCAACTGTCGACAAGATTCTCTCAACCTCGCCGGAAAAATCTGCGTGCCCGGGCGTGTCAATGATATTTATCTGGTAGCCTTTCCATGAAACTGTGCAGGGTTTTGAACGGATTGTG
Organism: uncultured Fretibacterium sp.; assembly: GCA_946183145.1. Lineage (GTDB taxonomy): Bacteria > Synergistota > Synergistia > Synergistales > Aminobacteriaceae > JAFUXM01. The sequence goes on from CAMGZM010000005.1 coordinate 57,389, forward strand.
ATTCCCCGTTCGCGTTCGAGGGGATTTGAGTCCATTACGCGCTCGGCTACTTGTGTGTGTGCTGCGAATGTCTGCGCGGCTCTGAAGATTGAGTCGATTAATGTAGTTTTGCCGTGATCTATGTGTGCGACGATGGCAAGATTACGGATGTTCTTTGCGTTCTGTGTGCTTTTGGGCATTTGCATGTAAAAATTTTCAGTCCTGTTATCATAAAATTTTTTTTCGCAATTTTAGCACAATAATTTTTTCAGGCCGTTTATGATGCGATTCTTTCTGCTATAATTCTTAATGCAAATTTCCCAAGAAAGGACGTTGACATTCATTGCAGATTCTGTATAATGCCTTGTGCCTTGTGCCTTGTGCCTTGTGCCTTGTGCCTTGTGCCTTGTGCGTATCGTCTGCTCTTTTATCCCCGTCAATAATTTCTGACATTCACAAAAAGATTTTCACGCGCTCGCTTCAGGAGGGGTTATTATGCTGGTAGAATCTCCCTTGAAGCTCAATGAAGAGGAAGTGCGAAAATTCTCCGAAAAATATATCATGTCGCTTGAGTATGAATATCTCTTCAATGCGGAGAGTCTAAGGTGTTCTTCACAGAAAGCACGCATAAAAAGCATAGAGGACAGAATTTTTTCTGAAGCTGATTTGCTGGAAAAATATTCGAATCCTGAAGTACTTGATGTAGGTTCAAGCAGGATATGCAGCGTAGGGACAATATCACCTTTTCCCGGTCATAAAATTTCTTTGCGTGCATGTGATGCGCTTGCCCCTGCGTATAATGTTCAGAATAAACTTTATGGTCTGAAGCCGTATGTGGAAGTTGAGTTTGCGTTTGTTGAACGACTCACGGAAAAATACCCCCCGGACAGCTTTGACATAGTGAGAATGCGTAATGCTTTAGACCACTGCTATGATCCGTTTATAGGAGTGTTTGAGATGCTCAGGGTTGTGAAGAAAGGCGGAACTGTGCGCTTGATTCACGCTGAGAATGAAGCAGAACGCGAAATGCACTACGGTATGCACCAATGGAACATCACAAGCAAGGGGTCTGACTCCATGCTGATATGGCGCGAGGGATTCAGCGCGGACTTAAGAGACATTCTCGGCGGTGCTGTCAGCATACACACAGAGGCCAAAACAAACGACAAGGGCATAAAGATGATACACACTGACATAGTGAAGCTCGATGACATAGAAATATCCGTGAAGACAGGCATGAATATACTTGATGACACAATGATAACATTCTGCATGATGAAAAACTGCGGAAGATTCGAGTCAGCATACAGGAAAGTGTTTCACCGTTCGCCGTTCTCAAAGAGCATTTTCAGGAAGATGATAGACTCTTCACCCGTCCGAATGAGGAAGCATATTCCACAGTGGATAAAACGCCCCGTTAAAACTATCCTCAACCGCATAGGACATTAGCGCACAAAAAAGGGCAGGCATTCACGCAAGATTCCCCGCGCAAAACCTGCCCCGTGTAATTTTCCCCCTAAAGATTCACGTTCGGGATCGTCGCAAATCCTTTCGCTAAATCCTCGTCCGTCGGTATATAGTCGGACATTTCACCGTTGTTGTACTTCTCGTATGCTGTCATGTCGAAATATCCCGTGCCAGTCAGCCCGAAAATTATCGTCTTCTCTTCTCCCGTCTCTTTGCACTTCAACGCCTCGTCAACCGCAACACGAATCGCATGTGCGCTTTCAGGTGCAGGCAGAATCCCTTCAACCCTCGCGAACATTTCAGCGGCCTCGAATACGCTCGTCTGTTCAACAGATACGGCCTCCATCATTCCATCATGATAGAGCTGCGACAATATGCTGCTCATTCCGTGATAGCGCAGTCCGCCCGCGTGGTTTGCTGACGGTATAAAGTCATGGCCGAGTGTGTACATTTTCGCCATAGGGCAGACCTTCCCCGTGTCGCAGAAGTCATACGCGAATTTTCCCCTCGTGAAGCTCGGACAGCTCGCAGGTTCTACAGCAATGATCCTGTAGTCAGCCTCGCCCCGCAGCTTTTCACCCATGAACGGAGAAATGAGTCCGCCCAAGTTTGAGCCGCCGCCCGCGCACCCGATAATCATATCAGGCTTTATCCCGTATTTTTCGCACGCCGCTTTTGTCTCAAGCCCTATCACAGACTGATGAAGCAATACCTGATTCAACACGCTTCCGAGTACGTATCTATATCCCTCTGTTGATGTCGCGACTTCTACAGCCTCGCTTATCGCACAGCCAAGTGAACCAGTTGTGCCGGGATGTTCAGCGTTAATCTTCCGGCCTATTTCTGTGTCCATTGACGGAGAAGGTGTTACGCTCGCGCCGTATGTACGCATGACTTCACGCCTGAAAGGTTTTTGCTCGTATGACACTTTCACCATGTAGACTTTGCAGCCCAGCTTGAAGAATGAGCACGCCATAGCTAGAGCTGTACCCCATTGACCTGCGCCCGTCTCTGTCGTTACGCCTTTGAGGCCCTGAGTCTTTGCGTAATATGCCTGAGCTATCGCGCTGTTCAGTTTGTGGGAGCCTGATGTGTTATTCCCCTCGAACTTGTAGAAGATATGTGCGGGAGTGCCGAGTAATTCCTCAAGAAATACCGCGTGTACTAACGGTGAGGGACGGTACATTTTGTAGAAGCTGAGAATTTCATCGGGTATCGGTATGTATGCTGTATTGTCGTCAAGCTCCTGGCGTATAAGCTCGTCGCAGAATATCGGCCTCATTTCCTCGAACGTCAAAGGCTTCAGCGTTCCCGGATGAATGAGCGGTGCGGGCTTGTTCTTCATGTCCGCTCTTACGTTGTACCATGATGTAGGAATTTCGGACTCGTCAAGATATATTTTGTACGGAATGTTCATAGAGTTTTCTCCTCCTGTAAAAAGTAATGGGCGTTATTATAGTGCATGGGTAAAATTTTCCATGTGGCATAATTGATTGTTATCTGTTCCCGAAAAGAATCGCAAGTATCACCGCTATAATCAGAAGAGGCAGAAAGATTTTGTTCACATACCAGCTTTTTGCGTCATCATATTTTTTGCGTGAGAATATATTTCGCTTTTTCCCTTCAGATTTCCACGTGCAATTTTTGAGTTTTTGCCCGTGCCATGTTCCTGTCGCTGTGAAATTTTTTCCCGGCGTTAACGTTTTGAGCCTCTCTTCAAGCCTTGACGGAAAATAGCAGTCAACTTTGTGTACAGTACTCATCACAGCAGACACATTTTCAGGACTCGACAGAAGAGTTACGACAAAAGCATTTTCACCCTCTTGTGAACGCCTGACTTTCAGCACACGCCATCCCGTGATTGTCATGTGCCTTCCGTTGTATTTTTTTCCGGCTGATATTGAGTCCTGCTCGTATTCATTCATGAGGTCTGTGATTGAGATTGTTACGTGTGAAAGGTTAGCGTTTTCTGTGATGATTGATTTGTTTCCGCCGTAATTCTTCATGAGCCATTCACATAAAGTTTTCGCCTGCTTCAGGAGCATTATGTTTTCTTTCTGTGATGTGTCCTCGTTGTGAGCGTTCTTGTTCCTGAATATTCTCATGCTGTGGAGAATGCGCGTAATTTTCCCGCTGATAATCTTTTTCTGCTTCAGCTCGTCAATAAGCTCCGATAAATTTCTGTCTCTTCCTTCTGATTTGAGGTTAATATTGTTGAGAGTGCATAGAGTTTTGAGAATGTTATCGAACACTCGCGAAATGTAGAACATACACGCCGCGTTATCGGTGAAGAGATAATTTTCTGCTTTCTGCCCGTCATCTGAAATCTCAGGAAATTTTGAACGCATGAAATCAAAGCTCCCCGGCATTATAACAACCTCCGAATATATTAATTATCTGTGATTATACACTGAGTAATTTTTTGTGATACAATCTGCGATAATTACGCCCTGTTGAAAGTTTCAGGGCACCGACAAAAATCTACTTTTCACAAAAGGAGTCCTGAATATCACAATGAGAACTGAATTATTAGGGCAGGAGAAAAATATCATCAAAATCAAGGCCGAAATAGAAGCCTCCGATTTCACAAAAGCAATCAGCAAAACAATCACGCAGTTATCACAGCAGGCGAATTTTCCCGGATTCAGAAAAGGACATGCGCCCCGGCAAATAGTAGAGATGAGATTCGGACGCGCCGCAATCTACAATGAGACGATCGAGACATTAGTGAGCAATGAGCTTCAGCAGATTATGACCGATTACGAGCTTGAACCCATCGAGACTCCAACGCTTAACGTTACGGAAAAAGTAGAGGAAGGGAAGCCCGTTGTCTGTGAGATAACGTTCGAGGTGAAGCCGGAAGTTACGCTCCCTGAGATTGACGGAATGGAGATAGAGAAAGTTGTTACGGAAGTGAGTGAAGCTGATGTTGACCGCCTCTCAAAACGCATTCAGATTCAGCTTTCGGAGATAAAAGAAGCAGACAGGCCGATAAATGACGGAGATTTAGTTGATGTTGACCTCACAATACGCGTGCTTAACCCTGACGGATCAGAAGCGCAGGAGCAGCCCAAGCCCGTAACAACCCGTGAGAAAATCAATCTTTCTGACGAGACAATAAGGGCGGAAGTACGAGCGTCATTAATGGGGAAGTCAAAAGGCGAGGAAGTTACAGCAGTATTTGACGTAGAGGAAGGCCACGCAGACCGCGCATTAGCCGGAAAACACGTAAGCTACAAGATGAAAATTGATACGATCTCTGAGTACGTTTTGCCGGAAATCAACGAGAAATTTTACCGCGATGTATTCGGCGAGAACACTGACATAAAGGACGAAGCCGCATACCGTGAAAGACTCAGGCAGGACATCACCGAAGAAGTTTCACAGCAGAACAAAGCAGACCTTGACAGCCGCGCTCTTGACCTCGTAGCGTCAAAATCAACGTTAGAGCTTCCCGACAAATTCATAGAGCGTCAGATTGTCGCAATGAGGCAGGAAGATGCAAACTGGGCGCAGTCAAACGGAATCGACATGGATACAGCGTTCGGAATCGGCACTGAGGAAGGCCGCAAAGGTTATGAGGCACTCCTGAGAACACGCGCCGAAAATGCTGTGCGTAATGCTCTTGTGCTTGACGAGCTTGCGAAAAAGTACGACATTCATATAGAACAGGAAGATTTAGACGCAGAATTTGACCGCAGAGCTGAAGAATTGCACGTCTCAAAAGGTTTCGTGGCAAAATATTTCTACGAGAACAAGAACCAGTTAGACCGTCTCACAGACCAATTGAGATGGGACAAAACTATAGGCGCGGCACTCTCACACATGGCCGTGAAGGAAGTCAAAGAACTCTCAAAGCCTGAAGAGCAGACAGAGAGTCAAACACAGGGAGAATAAACCCTCATGGCGTACTATATACCCTACGTAATCGAGCAGACCGGGCGCGGTGAAAGAAGCTATGACATCTACAGCCGATTGCTTAAGGACAGGATAATATTTCTCGGCTCAGAAATCGTTGACGACGTAGCAAACTCAATCGTCGCGCAAATGCTCTTTCTTGAGAGTGAAGACCCCGAAAAGGACATAAACATTTACATCAACAGCCCCGGCGGAAGCGTTACGGCCGGGCTTGCGATATATGACACAATGCAGTACATAAAGCCGCAAGTCTCCACAATATGCGTTGGACTCGCCGCGAGCATGGCAGCAATTCTCCTCGCAGGAGGCGCAAAGGGCAAACGTCTCGCGCTCCCTAATGCAGAAGTGATGATACATCAGCCCTTAGGAGGCGCAAGAGGCCAGGCAAGCGACATAGAGATTCAAGCGAAAAACATCATCAAGACGAAAGAGCGAATGAACCGAATATTGTCATCGCACACGGGGCAGGATTACGAGACAATAGCAAGAGACACAGACCGCGACAACTACATGACAGCAGAAGAGGCACTGAAATACGGCCTTATAGACAAGATAATCGAGGCAAGATAGATTATGCCTTCAGACAAGAACAAGAACGACGAAATATATTGCTCATTCTGCGGAAAACCCCGCTCAATGGTCAATGACATGCTAGAAGGCCCAAGCGGCAACGTGAGAATCTGCGATCAGTGCGTGGCCTTGTGCAATCTCATGATGTCGGGAAAACCGGGGCAGGATGTTTACGTTCCGCACGATAATTTTTCGGACATAAACAGCATATTGCTTGAGGAAGAAGAGCATTCCGCAAAAGCTCCGGGGAAATTCTCAAACGCTCCCATAAAGCCGCGTGAGTTAAGCGAGTATTTAGACCAGTATGTTATAGGGCAGTCGAGAGCGAAAAAAGTTGTCTCCGTTGCAGTCTACAATCATTACCAGCGTGTGAGGAACAATCTTGACCGCAATAACGCAGATGTAGAACTCCAGAAAAGCAATGTGCTTCTCTTAGGCCCTACAGGTTCAGGGAAGACTCTCATAGCTCAGACTTTAGCGCGCAAGCTCAATGTGCCGTTTGCGATTGCTGATGCTACGACATTGACGGAAGCGGGCTATGTAGGCGAGGACGTAGAGAATATACTCGTGAGACTTTTGCAGGCGGCCGATTATGACCTCAAAGCAGCAGAACGCGGAATAATCTATCTTGATGAGGTTGACAAAATTTCGCGCAAATCCGAGTCAACGTCAATAACACGTGATGTTTCGGGAGAAGGTGTACAGCAGGCACTCTTGAAGATTCTTGAGGGAACAATCTCAAACATTCCCCCGAAAGGCGGACGAAAGCACCCTCATCAGGACTTCATACAGATTAACACGGAAAATATATTGTTCATCTGCGGAGGAGCTTTTGACGGACTCGAACCTATAGTAGCAAGAAGAGAACTCCAGAAATCAATCGGATTCGGCGGTGAATTGGCGCAAAAATCCGGGAGCTATGAGATTCTCAGCAAGGTACAGCCTGAAGATCTCGTAACATACGGATTTATCCCTGAGCTTGTGGGACGTATACCCGTTCTCGTAACGCTTGAGGATTTAGACAAGGAAGCATTCATACGGATATTGCAGGAGCCTAAAAATTCTCTGGTCAAGCAGTACACAAAAATTTTCGAGATGGACGGAGTAAATCTCACTTTCACGTCGGAAGCATTAGAGAGAGTCGCGGAATTGGCTGTAAAACGCAAGACAGGCGCGAGGGGACTGCGTGCGATAATGGAGAATATCATGCTTGATATAGAGTATGAATTGCCGTCAATCCCAGACGCAGAGAAATCCGGCAAAAAGTTAATCATCACTCCCGAATATGTGAACAATCCCGTAACACCCCTGAAAGATTTATTGCATGACTGAGAAATTAATCACAAAAGCCCGGCTTGAGGCGACATGCTTTAACCCGGGCCAGCTTATTCCGCAGGACAATAACATTCCCGAAATCGCAATAGCAGGACGCTCAAACGTGGGAAAATCCTCGCTGATTAATGCGCTGCTAGGCTCAAAGCTCGCAAAGACAGGACAGACTCCCGGCAAGACCCGCAGCATAAACTTTTACCGCGCTGAGACTCCCGCAGGTGATGTGAGGTTCGTGGATTTGCCCGGCTACGGTTACGCAAAACGCAGCAAGGACGAGCGCAACGAATGGCAGAGGCTCGTATCAGCGTACATGAATGGGCGTGAAAGTTTGCGGCTTGTCTGTCATCTCGTTGATTTCCGTCAAGGCCTGCTGAAAAATGACCGTGAGCTTCAAGAATGGATACGTTCATGCGGGAAAAATATTCTCGTAGTCTTCACGAAAGGCGACAAGATTTCGCGGGGAAAATGGCGGTCAACACGCGAGGGCTATATACGTGATGGAATGTACTCGTATGATGTTCCTGTGATAACGTCAGCAGAAAAACGAGAGGGAATTAACGCGCTTTCGGAATCTCTCGTAAATTTCATCAGGAATTATGATAAAATCTCGGAAAATTCAGCAAAAGGAGTGTAGACACGGTGATTTTCGGCGGCTATAATCAAGCCACGAGCATAATATTATGCTCTGATAGTCTCTATACGGACAAGAGAAGATTAATACTCTCACGTGATTTTTTGCGTGAGGGTTTTTTCTGCTCTGATTCTGGGAGGCTCGGCAATGCTTAAGCGAATAAGGCAAAAGGTGATGGGAAAACTTTTCGGAAATAATACTATGCTTCACCGTATGCTTGGAGAACTGTTCAAGGTGCATCCTTTGAGAGCGGCTATGTTATCAGCATATATACTTCCTGTACGCAATATTCTCAGGGTTCCGGACGATATAAGGATCAGCAAGCGTACATTCACAGTCTCAAAAGCATATTACAGCGAGCTTCACAGGCTTCTTCACATAGCGAAAACAGAAGGCCATGAATTAACCAGAACCGGGCGCGACAATGACGGAGGATATATTATGCTTGACGATTTTCCCGGCGGCATTGCGTACTCATTCGGGATTTCCGGCGATGTTTCGTGGGATAAGGATATGGCTTCAAGAGGTTATGACGTGTATATGTACGATCATACGATTGACGGACTCCCGGAAGATAACCCCCGCTTTCACTGGTCGAAGCTCGGAATTTCTGACGGCGTTACGGACGATGAGAGACTCAAAACTCTTGAGGAGCTAATATCACGCAACGGCCACGAGAATGAACGCGATATGATTCTGAAGATGGATGTTGAGGGAGCAGAATGGGGATTTTTCGAGAGCGTAAAGCCTGAAACTCTCTCACAGTTCAGTCAGATTACACTGGAGCTTCATGGCATGGTTAATCCGGCATATTCTGAACGCATACTCAACGTGCTTAGGAAGATTAACATGACTCATCAGCTCATTCACCTTCACGCAAACAACAACGGCACATATATTACAGCAGGCGGCAAAAGTTTCTGCTCATTTATTGAAGCGTCATATGTCCTCAGGAAGAAATATAATTTTTCGGGCGATTATGATGTGAAACTCCCGCTGAATATCGACATGCCCAATGAGAAAAATTGTCCTGAGATTGAGCTGGGATTCTGGAATCGTGATATGAATATTGATGATACATTCACGCTTTCAGCAAAAGTATTTTGATTTCACGAAATTGATTCGCAATCGGCCTTCTGAAAATCGGGAGGCTGATTTTTTTTTGCACCGAAAATTTTTGCAAAGCCTTTGTGATATACTAACAGCGATTCAAATTTCACACGCTCATATTAACGTTAAAGGTGTCATGTTGATTTTCACGTGATTAAGATTGAGCGCAAGACAAAAACCTTTAGGAGGTATTATTCTTTATGGCAGTAGCAAGCATGAAACAGCTTCTCGAATGCGGAGTCCATTTCGGACATCAGACACGCCGCTGGAATCCAAAAATGAAACCCTACATTTTCACAGAACGCAACGGAGTCTACATCATTGACCTTCAGAAGACCGTGAAAGGACTCGACCGCGCATATGATTTCATCCGTGAGACAGCAGCAGCCGGGGGACATGTGTTATTCGTCGGCACAAAGAGACAGGCGCAGGACACAATCCGCGACGAGGCGACAAGGTGCGGGCAGTACTACATCAATCAGAGATGGCTCGGCGGACTCATGACGAACTTCCCGACAATAAGGCGCAGGATTTCACGTATGCTTGAGCTCCGCAAATATGACGAGGAAGGAACATGGGAGGAGTTCAACAAGAAAGAAATAGCCGCGCTTAAGAAAGAGCAGCTTAAACTTGAGAAATATCTCGGCGGTATTGCGAACATGGCCGCAGTTCCTGATGCAATATTCCTCATTGACCCGCGCCGTGAAGAGAACGCAATCGCAGAAGCACGCAAACTTCATATCCCTGTCGTGTCAATCGTAGATACAAACTGTGATCCCGAAATGATAGACTACCCCATTCCAGGAAATGATGACGCAATCAGGGCGATAAAGCTCATCACCGGCTTAATGGCGAATGCAGTAATCGAGGGCAGGCAGGGTGAAGACGCTGTAATTATCCCCGTTCAGGAACTCAGCGAGCCTGAAGCGATCAGCAACGAGGAACTTATAGCCGCAAGCGAGAGACTTTACGAGAAATACGAAGGCAACATTGACGACGAAACCAGAGAGGACTAACAACAATGGCAGAAATTACAGCCGCAAAGGTTAAGGAATTACGCGAACGCACAGGCTCAGGAATGATGGACTGCAAGAAAGCACTTGCTGAGACTGGCGGAGATATGGAGAAAGCAATAGACTACTTGCGCGAAAAGGGACTCGCAAAGGCCGCAAAGAAAGCAGAACGCACAGCCGCTGACGGGAGAATCTTCCACATTCTGAGCAAAGACGGCAAATTAGGCGTAATGATTGAGCTTAACAGCGAGACGGATTTTGTAGCGAAGACTGACGAATTTAACGGACTCGGCGACAAAATTACAGCTCACCTTGCAGCAAAGTCATATGATGATGTGCCCTCATTGCTTGCGAGTGTACACGAGTCAGGAAGCACAATCAACGATCTTGTTACGGCGATAATCGCAAAGCTCGGTGAAAATATTGTGCTGAAGAGATTCGCCCGCTATGATGCCGCAAACGGTAAAGCCTTCTGCTACATTCACAGCAACTACAAGGTAGGCGCGCTTCTTGAGCTTGAAGCAGATGACAAGTCAGCGATGTCGAAAGCAGAATTTGACGAACTCGGCCATGAAATTTGCATGCAGATAGCCGCCGCCGCTCCTCAGTATTTAGTGTCTGATGATGTCCCCGCTGATGTCTTAGACCGTGAAAAGGCCGTTTACCGCCAGCAGCTTATTGACGAGGGCAAACCCGCCGACAAGGTAGAGAAGATTATCCCCGGAAAGCTGAGAAAGTATTTTGAGACAGTATGCTTGCTTGAGCAGGAATATATCCGCGACACCGACAAAAAGGTGAAGGATGTAATAGCTGAAGCAGGAAAGAAGCTCGGCACAAAAATAACTGTGAGACGTTTTGAGCGTTTTGCAATAGGCGAGTAATAAGACAAGTGAATATCCCCGGTGTGAATGAGAATTTGCGCCGGGGGTATTTTCATAAACGGAGGCGATATTATGCCCAAATACAAGCGTGTGCTTCTGAAACTTTCGGGCGAACTCTTAGCGGGTGAAAAGCATATTGGGATTGATTTCGGAACTGTGAGAGATTTTGCCGTGAAACTTGCTGAGATTCGCAATGCCGGAATTGAGTTATCTCTCGTAATCGGAGGCGGGAATATGATTCGCGGTCGTGATTCTGAGGATTACGGCCTTGACCGAGTGAGTCTCGACGGAATCGGAATGCTTGGTACTGTCATGAATGCCCTTGCGGTGAAAACAGCTCTTGACAGTCTCAATGTCCCCGCAAAAGTTCTCTCTGCTGTCTCAATATCACCGATTGCGGAGCTTTACAGCCGTGAACGCGCAAGAGAATACATGAAGGCCGGAAATATCGTAATGTTTGGAGCTGGCACGGGTCATCCGTTTTTCTCAACAGATACCGCCGCGGCTCTCAGAGCGTCAGAATTAGGGCTTGACTGCGTGATTAAAGGGACGAAAGTAGACGGAATTTATGACAGAGACCCGATGAAATTCCCGGACGCAAAATTTTTCCCCGAATTGACATACAGCGAGGCAATTTCACGGAATCTTAACGTTATGGACATGGCCGCATTCGCATTATGCCGGGAGAACAAAATCCCCGTGTGGGTAATTGACGTTCAGACTTCGGGCGCATGGGTAAAGAATATCATTGAAGGTGCTGACGTAGGAACAATCGTAAAGGAGGACTAATCATGCCGGATGTATTATCGGAGTTACGCGGAAATATGGACAAAGCAGTATCGTTTTTGCAGAATGAATTTCTCTCGATACGCACAGGAAGAGCGCACCCCGGACTCGTAAGCGACATTAAAGTGGACTATTACGGAACGCCCACGCCGATAAAGAGCCTCGCTAACGTAACAATACCCGAAAGCCGCTCGATTCAGATTGCCCCGTTCGACAAGACAGTGTTGAAGGCTATGGAGAAAGCTATTCTTGCCGCCAACATCGGAATGACTCCGCAGAATGACGGACAAGTTATCCGCCTGACATTGCCCGAACTCACTAAAGCACGCCGCGTTGAGCTGACGAAATTATTAGCGCGGAAGGCAGAAGAGTCGAAAGTCGTAATCAGAAATTACAGGCGCGACGCAATAGAAGCCCTCAAGAAGCAGGAGAAAGCATCAGAAATCACAGAAGACGATCTCAAGAAATTCACGAAAGACGTACAGGACATCACGGACTCATACATCAAGAAAATTGATGAGGTCTACAAGGTCAAGGAGAAAGAAGTTCTTGAAGACTAGCAAAGGAGGAATAGACCAGAATGGAAGAAAGAAGCCAGTACAATTCACCCGGCTATACAACGTTCAAGATGAAGCTGAAGAAGTTAATCGGCATTGACCTTAACTCGTACAAAGAGCAGATTCACCGCAGGACTCACGAATTAATGTCGCGCTGGGGCTGCAAAACTTATGACGAGTATTATGACATGATGAGCAAGGACGACAAGAAGTTACGCGAGTTCCTTGACCACCTCACAATAAACGTCTCTGAATTTTTCCGCAACGACTCCCAGTGGTGGAAGCTCAGGGACAAAATCATTCCCGAACTCATCCAGAAGCGCAGAACAAAACGCCTCAAATTATGGAGCGCGGGCTGTGCAACTGGTGAAGAGCCTTATTCTCTCGCGATTCTCTCTGCTGTATGCGGGCTTGACACGATGAATCCCGTTTTGGCGGCTGACGTTGACCAGGGCGCAATCTCAATCGCACAGAAAGCAAATTACCGCAAAGCGCAATTGCTCAATGTCCCGAAAGAGTACCTCGCAAAGTATTTCACGACAAGGGACGCGGGAGCAACATATGACGTTAATCCCGACATAAAGCGCAGAGTGAGCTTCAAGCGCATGAACATGATTGAGGATCCTTTCGGCGGGAATTTCGACATCATTTTATGCCGCAACGTCGTAATCTATTTCACGGCTGAGACAAAAGACAAGCTCTATCACAAGTTTTATGACGCGCTTGCGCCGGGGGGATATTTCCTCGTGGGTTCAACGGAGCAGATATTCGGCTATCAGAAAATCGGATTTGTTTCGGCCGGCCCGTTCCTTTACACGAAGAATTAGCGCGTTTCTGCCTGGTTTGCTGAATGTTTGAGTTCACGCTCACAAACTCGCTGAATGACGCGCTTCAAAGATTATGCCGTCTCACGGGCTGGAAGAAAGTAACCCGCGTAATGATACGTATCGGCGGTGTGAGGAAAATTAACCCTGAGCTTATGGCGTTTGTCTTTGCGGCCGCTGCCAAAGATACTCCCGCTGAAGGTGCTTTGCTGTCAGTGATGATTCTGCCTGTTACGGTGAAGTGCCTCTCATGCGGGAAAATTTCTGTGAGTGAGGATTCTGAAATATCATGTCCCTTATGCGGAAGCAAGAACGTACAAATATTATCAGGGCTTGAGCTTAACATTGAAGCCCTTGAAGTGGAAAATGACACGTTGAATTATGACTGATTACGAAAAAGATATACTGCATTCGCTCTCACAAAGACAGCGTGAAGCAGTTGAGTATGTAGACGGGCCTTTGCTTGTTCTCGCAGGAGCCGGGAGCGGCAAGACCCGTGTTTTGACACACAAAATAGCGTGGTTAATCTCGCAGGAAATCGCCTCTCCTCAAAACATCATGGCCGTAACTTTCACCAACAAAGCCGCAGGAGAAATGAAATCCCGTATAAATTCCCTCGTGCAAAATTCAGCCGGGATTTACGCGGGTACTTTTCACGCTTACGGACTCAAATTCTTGTTCCGTCATCCTCAGCAGGCGGAAGAAATTGCAGGATTGAGACAAGATTTCACAGTTTTTGACAGAAGTGAAAGCCGTGCGCTTGTCAAAGAGATTATGACGGAGATGAAATTTTCCGAGAAAGAAACATCACCCGCCTCAATGCTTGACATTATTGCACGCGATTATATGACGTGGAGTCCGATTCCCCATGACTCTATGATTGATGACGAAAATATTTTCAGGCTCGCAAAAGAATACCGCAGGCGGCTCCGTGAGCTTAACGCGGCGGATTTTGATGACTTGATGATTCTTCCGCTTGAGATTCTGAAGACTGACATAACCGCAAGACGGCGTGAACAGGAGCGAATATCATGGCTTCTTGTCGATGAGTATCAAGATGTCAACAAGCCTCAATATTTGCTCATAAAGTATCTTGCGGGTGAAAACTGCACGGTGAATGTTGTCGGTGATCCTGACCAGTTAATTTACGGCTGGCGCGGCGCGGATATAGGAATGATTCTGAACTTCACGAATGATTTTGACGGCGCAAAAACTATAGTCCTCGATGAAAATTACAGGTCAACAGGAAATATATTGACGGCCTCAAACGCATTAATCCGCAACAACAAAGCACGCCTCAAGAAGAATCTTCACACGGCAAAAGGAAAGGGCGAAAAGATTTATACCCTCCTCGCATTGAATGACTTTCAGGAAGCGGATTTCATCCAGCAGGAAATTGAACGCCTTGTTTCTGTCTACAGCTACAAGTACAGCGACATTGCTATACTCTACAGGCAAAACGCTATGAGCAGGCTTTACGAGAATAAGTTTCTTGAGGAAGATATACCCTACAGAATCATACGGGGAGTTTCGTTTTATGACCGAATGGAAGTGCGTGATGTTCTGTCTATTCTCCGTTCTGCGATGAATCCTCTCGACAAGTCAGCGTTCGCAAGGGCAGCAGGACTCGCGGTGAAAGGCATGGGTTCAGCCCGCCGCGACTCCTGGTATGAATGGCTAGCTTCACAGCCTGATGACGTAACAGAAGACCCCGCAAAAGTTTGGAGTCTCACTGCCGGGGGAGCATGGCCGGTTAAGGGTTCTGTAGGTGAAAACATAAGGGCTTTTGCGTCCCACATGTGCGCGATTATTAATATGGCCGATGAAGGAATCAAGCCCGCAGTCGATTACGTTCTTGACGAGATGAATTATGACTCGTACCTGAAAAATTATGACCCTGAGAATTACGCCGAAAGACTCGACAACGTTAAAGAGCTGAAATCTATTGTGCCTGACGGAAATTTAGCCGAGACGTTAGCAGAAGCAGCACTGTTTACGGACGCTGACTCAGGAGACTCACATGATGACGCTGTCGGACTTCTGACTCTTCATGCCTCGAAAGGACTCGAATTCCCCGTAGTCTTCATTGTCGGAATGGAGGAGGATATTTTCCCTCATTCGCGCGCAAAGGATGACCCCGACGAACTTGAAGAGGAACGCAGATTGTGTTACGTCGGAATGACACGGGCGGAAGAAAGACTCTATCTTACGGCGGCAAGGTCAAGAAGGATTTACGGCACTGTGAAATCAAACGAGCTTTCACGATTCCTTTTTGAGATTCCTGACGACTGCAAGAAAACTGATGACAGGGGCAAATGCAGAATGTTTACTGACAGTCCGAGAACAATTTACACGCAGGGGCGGAATCAATATGGCGGTTACGGCGGTAACAGGCGAAATCGGTTCTGGTAAGTCAACACTTTCACGGATATTATCACGTCTCATGAATTGCGCTGTGATTGACGCGGACAAAATAGCCGCAAAAATCTGGACTCGTGATGACGTGAAGAATATTTTTGTCTCACGATGGGGCAATGATATTCTTGACGCTGACGGAAATATCATCAAGGGAGAAATCTCACAACGGATTTTCACGGACAATGAAGAGCATAAATTTTGCGACTCAATCATTCACCCTCTTGTGATGGAAGAGATCCGCACTCTCACAGAAAATATTGATGCCGTTGCTGAGATTCCGTTGTTGCCTGAAGCTGGTCGGCCTGAATGGATTATGCGCGTAATCTATACTGAGGCTGATTTTTCCCTCAGGGCTGAACGTTGCAGAGTCTCGCGGGGCTGGAGCTATGACGAATTAATGAGGCGTGAGAAATTCTTGCTCCCAAAAAGTGAAAGGCTTGCGGTTTGCGATTACGTTATACGCACTGAAGGCAGCCTGTCAGATTTACGCGCTCAGGCTGTGAAGTTTTTATCCAAAGACTGCTAGAAAGCCCCTAGCTTTAAGTTAAGTTAATTTTTGCTATAATCTTTTATGCGTAACGGCAAATGAGACTGCAAAGTCGGAAAAACCATCAAGGGCAGGCCAACGTGTGGAGGACGTAATTTAAAGACCTTGCGTATCTGTGAAGCATCGAGCCAAGGAAGCCAGGTTGGAGTTGCTGTTAGAAGCATAGTGAGCGAGCACCGGGTGAAAAGGGCGGCAGCTGTGCAATGATTGAGGCATTAATCATAAATATTATAGAAAATAAGCAGTAAAAAAATGGTTGGGGCATCAGCCATCGGAGGAGAACTCGTAAGACCTGTTTTTGCAGGCAAGGTTTGTTGATACCAGAATCGTCCGCCTTGAGGCGTGGGGAGTATGTCAAAGGAGATTGAAGCATGAATAACACAAATGAAATACCCGAAAGAAAAGACATTCCCGAAAATTACAGATGGAACTTAGAGGCTATATACCCGGATTTTGAGACGTGGCAGAAAGTTTATGATGAGACTTCAGAAAAGGTTGACGCGCTCAAAGATTACGCCGGGAAACTTGGTGAAGGTTCTGCAACTTTGCTCGCATTCATTAAGGCTGATGAGGCCGTATCACTTGAGCTTGAGAGGCTCTATGTTTACGCGAACATGAAGAGTCATGAAGATTTACGCGAGTCGAAACCTATGGAGCTTGCCGGGCTTGCTGAGTCGTTAATGGTGAAATATTCTGCAACTGTAGCATTCTTTGAGCCGGAAATTTTATCCCTCCCGCATGACTATATCAATGACTGCATAAAGAATGAGCATGAGTTGACGCGCTATGAATTTTTCTTCCGCAAGTTACTGCGAGAACGTGAACATATACTCCCTCACGAACAAGAAATTTTGCTCGCTAAAGCCGGTGAAATCATGTCAACTCCCTCAAACGCATTCACACTTCTTACTGACGCGGACATGAAATTTCCCGACATTAAGGACGAGGACGGCAATACGTCAGAGCTTACAGAGGAAAGATGGTACAGGTTCAGCAGAAGCCGCAACAGGCAGGTGAGACATGACGCGTTTATGGGCGTTTACGGAACTTACGCGAAATACAAGAACGCAATAGCAGCATTGTATTCAGGCTCGGTGAAGTGCGACATATTTTCGTCAACCGCAAGAAAGTACGCAAGCTCGTTAGACATGGCGTTATTCGCTGAAAATGTCCCTGAAGATGTTTACGGCCATGTTGTAGACACCGCCCGGAAATATTCACCGTTACTTCACAGGCTCGTATCACTCCGCAAAAACGTTTTGGGACTCGGAGATTTTCACTTCTACGATTTGAACGCGCCATTAACGGAAGAACCCGAAATCCGCATTGATTTCCCTGAAGCTGTAGATTTGGCGGTGAAAGCATTAGCCCCGCTCGGTGATGAATATATTTCAGACTTCAAGCGCGGAATCTCTGAACGCTGGATTGACATTTACGAGAACAAAGGCAAACGCAAGGGCGCATATTCATGGGGCGCATACGGTACACAGCCCTATGTTTTGCTGAATTACGACGGGACAATTCACGATGTATTTACGCTCGTTCATGAGATGGGGCACAGTATGCACAGCTATTACTCACGCAAAAATCAGCCGCAAGTTTACGCCGATTACACGATATTGCTTGCTGAAGTCGCGTCAACAACAAATGAAGAGTTATTGCTGGAATATCTCCTCAATCATTCGTCAAGTGATGAGAATCGCAAATGGCTTTTGAGCTATTATTATGACATGTCGCGAGCAACGTTTTTCCGTCAGGCAATGTTCGCTGAGTTTGAGCGCGAGACTCATTCATACGCCGAATCGGGAGGAGTCTTAACGCCGGATTATCTCTGCTCATTGTGGGAGAAACTTAACGCTGACTATTACGGGCCTGATATGACGATTGACACGGAGCTTTGCGCGGAATGGGCGAGGATTCCTCACTTCTACACTGCGTTTTACGTCTACAAATACGTTACGGGATTCACGGCTGCGAATGCTTTTGCGTCATCAATACTTTCGGGCGATGAAAAAGCGGTTGAAAGATACCTGCGATTCCTGAAAAGCGGCGGAAGTGATTACAGCCTGAATATTTTACGGCGGGCGGGTGTTGACTTGACGAGCGAAGAGCCGTTTGAACGCACAATGAAATTATTTGATGAGAGGTTAGACGCATGGGAAAAATAAAGCTGATTGCGTTTGATCTTGACGGTACACTATTCAACGACAAGAAGGAAATTACCCCCGAAACTTTTGCGACTCTCGAACATGCCGCAGAAATGGGAATAGAAATTGTGCCTGCAACGGGGCGTTTCTGGAATGCAATTCCTGATAGCATACGAGCAATGAAATTCATACGCTACATGATAAGCCTTAACGGTTCGGAAATTGCTGACGTGAAAGAAATGAAGTCTCTTGCGTCATTCACGATTCCGATTCACAGGGCTGAAACTTTATGCAGAGTCTTTGATGAATTGCCTGTGCTTTATGATTTTGTTGCTGACGGTCAGGGCTATATGAGGCGCGAACATCACGAACGAATCCCGGAAGTAATGATTCTCGGAGAATGGCAGGTTAAAGTAATGCGGGATTTGCGGCTTCCTGTTGATGACATTTACGCGGAATTGCGGCAGAAATCAGGCGTTCAGAAAATGCAAATATATACCACTGATAAGATTCTGCGTGAAAATCTCTTGAAGTCGCTTCCGTTTGTGTTTCCTAACGCGTTATTCACGTCATCAGTTCCGAACAACATCGAAATCAACGACCCTAAAGCCAACAAAGGAGACGGCCTGAAATTCCTCGCTGGGTATTTAGGGCTTCCGATTGAGTCGACATTAGCATTTGGGGACGGGTTAAACGACATGAGCATGATACAGAATGCGGGAATCGGCGCGGCCATGTCGAACGGAATCGATGAGCTTAAAGCCATTGCGGACTATATTGCGCCCGACAACAATCACGACGGTGTAGCAGAAGGAATAAAGAAATTTTGCTTCGTGTCGTAACAATTGCGGCGTTGTGCATAGATATTGAGCATATAGGGCGGATATTTCTTGCGGATTCAGAAAATCTTGTGCTGAATTACGGTATGGCGTTCAGTTTGCTTAGCGGTTACCCGTCATTAACTATGTGGCTTTCTGTGATTGCTATTGTGATGATTATTGCGGTTCTTGCGTTCACTAATCTCAATGAATGGGAGAAATTTGGCTATTCGTTGATGCTCGGCGGGGCTTTGTCGAACTGCGCGGAGAAATTTATTCTCGGTTATGTGATTGACTGGATACACTTTCCGTTTATACCTTTGACGATTAATCTTGCTGATGTTGAGGTGTCATTAGGCGCGTTAATTGCTCTGCTTAATTTCATGAGGTGAGGCCATGAGAATATATCTCGATAACTGCTGCTATAAACGCCCTTACGATGAGCAGAGCCAGATAAGAATCTCGCTTGAGACATGGGCAAAAAGGCAAAATTATTCATACAGGAGCAAATCACAGCCGGAAATATAGAGCTTGTATCCTCGTATGTTCTTATCGCGGAGAACAGCATGAACAAAATTTTATCGAAGCGGGAAAATATCAGGGACTTCATAAGCAAACACACAAAATATTATGTCAGTATCCCGCATAAAGATGAGATTGAAAATAAAGCTGCTCAAATTATGCTTGACGGGGTAAAATTCGTAGACGCATGTCATGTTGCCTGTGCTATATTTGCAGAATGCGATTATTTTATCTCGACAGATTACAGGCTGCTGAAATATAAGACGGATGAAATAAAACTTTTGAACCCGATAGATTTTCTTCTTGAAACGGAGGGTACATTGCTATGAATAATTCTCTGGCAAAAAATACAATGGAGCTTTACAACGAGGGCGTATCAATTCTGACTCAGCATATGGGAATAGTACTCGCCGAACAATTTATTTCCGTCATAATGCGTGAATCATTTGACTATACGAAATGGCATCAGTCTATGGCTGACATAATGACAAAAGAAGAGTTCACGAAAATAGCAGAGCAGGCCGAAACCTTAACGCCTTATGAGAGCAGCGCGTCAACCATAATATAGAGCGCAAAAGCGAACAAAGCGAACAAAGTGAACAAAGACTCCCCCGACTCATAATCAGGGGAGCAAAATTTTTACTTCACAGCCGCAAACCCTTTCGACAAGTCCGCAATAATGTCATCAATGTGTTCTGTTCCGATTGAGAGTCGAATAGTCGTCGGACGAATCCCGCATGACAATAACTCTTCCTCGCTCAGCTGTGAATGAGTCGTAGATGCAGGATGAATGACGAGCGATTTCACGTCAGCAACATTCGCAAGCAATGAGAAAAGCGCAAGGCTCTCGGTGAATTTCTTGGCCGTCTCTGCATTCCCTTTGATGTCAAACGTGAATATTGATCCCGCTCCGTTGGGATAATATTTCGCGTAAAGATCCTTCTGTTTTCCCGCTGCGAGTGAGGGATGATTCACACGCTCAACTTTCGGATGATTCTTCAGGAAGTCGACAACCTTCAACGCGTTCTTAACATGACGTTCAACCCTAAGCGACAATGTTTCAAGCCCCTGCAGCAGCAAAAACGAATTGAACGGTGAAAGGCACGCGCCTAAATCACGCATTAACGTTGTGCGCAGCTTGATGATGTACGCGAGATTTCCCGCAGCCTTCGTGAAGACTATTCCGTGATATGACGGGTTAGGCTCAGAGAGTCCCGGAAATTTCCCGCTCGAATCCCAGTCAAAATTTCCCCCGTCAACAACAACTCCGCCCATCACTGTACCATGTCCGCCCATAAACTTTGTAGCAGAGTGAACAACAATATCAGCTCCGTATTCTATCGGCCTGCACAAGAACGGAGTCGCAAAAGTGTTGTCAATCACAAGCGGAATCCCGTGAGAATGCGCGATTTTTGCGGCTGACTCAATGTCAAAAACATCTGAGTTAGGATTTCCGAGAGTTTCAGCGTAAATCAGTTTCGTGTTGGGCTTTATGGCCTTTGCGAAATTCTGAGGGTCTGAAGGGTCAACAAATGTAGTTGTGATTCCCTGCTCAACGAGAGTATTTGCGAAAAGGTTGAACGTTCCGCCGTAAAGGTTCGTTGATGAGACTACATGATCCCCGGCCTTAGCGATGTTCTGCACAGCGTACGCAATCGCCGCAGATCCTGACGCAGTAGCAAGCGCACCGACTCCCGACTCCATTGCCGCGACTCTCTTCTCGAAAACGTCATTTGTCGGATTCATCAATCGGGTGTAAATATTTCCCGGCTCAGTGAGCGCGAATCTTCCTGCCGCTGTTGCCGAGTCCTTGAAGACGTATGATGTTGTCGCGTAAATCGGGACTGCGCGGGAGTCCGTTACGGGGTCTGCATGTTCCTGGCCCGCGTGAAGCTGGATTGTCTCAAACTTGTATTTTGTCATTGTATCATTCCTTTCTTCCGAACGATATTACTTTGTTGTAGCCTTCAGGTAAATATTCATAAATGAGCGTATATACGGCACTGCTTAAGCGGTTAAGAGTGTGGCAGATATTCAGCGCGTCTTCATGGCCGAATGTCCTCACAGCGCATAACTCAGCCTCACGAACGAGAGTCCGCAGAAGATTCATCATGGCCGACTCCCGTCCCATCTCATAATGAGGGAGAATATGACTCAGCCCGTAATATTCCGCCGGATTATGTGAACGCCTATAAAGCTCCTCCGAGTCAATCCCCCTTAACGTGAATCCGCCCTCAAAAATTTTCCCGCAAGCCTCGCAACGCTGAATACGATTCACAACCGCTTTCACCTCTTCAAGGTCAGCAATAAATTTCGGAGATTGTGAGTCCGTCTGCAAAAATATTATTTGTGCGTTAAGGCTGTCGAGTTTTCCCCGTAATTCTATTCGCGGTGAGTCCTTTGTCATGAGAGTGTAGCAACCATTACGGCTTTTATCGTGTGCATTCTGTTTTCTGCCTCGTCAAAAACTTTTGAGCATTCTGACTCGAAAACTTCCTCTGTAACCTCTGCACCTTTCACAGCGGGGAGGCAGTGAAGAAATATTGTTGTGCTTTTTCCCGTTGCTTTCATGATTTCGGCTGTAACCTGCCACGCTCCCAAAAGTTTATAGCGTTCTTCTTTGAGTGCTTCCTCACCCATTGAGACCCATACATCTGTATATATAGCGTCAGCACCTTTTACGGCCTCGTAAGGGTCATTGATGATTGTGATTGTTGAATGTGAAGCGATTTCCCGGCATTTCGTGAGCAAATTTTCATCAGGCTCTAATTCTTTTGGCGTGCTGATAACGTAATCGATTCCCATTTTCGCGCACCCAATCATTAAAGCGTTGCTCATGTTGTTACGGCCATCACCCAAATACGCGAGCTTGAGTCCCCTGAGAGTCCCAAAATTTTCGCGCAATGTCAGGAAGTCAGCGAGAACTTGAGTCGGATGATCTGAGTCCGTGAGTCCATTCCAGACGGGAACGCCGGAATATTTCGCGAGGTCTTCTACGGTTGACTGCTTGAAGCCCCGGAACTCTATGCCGTCGAACATTCGCCCTAATACGCGCGCTGTGTCTTTCACGTCTTCTTTTGCGCCGAGCTGAATATCGTTCTTGTTGAGATATTCCGGGAATGCTCCTTCATCGTTGCACGCTACTGTGAATGCGCATCGTGTTCTTGTTGATGACTTCTCGAATATGAGCGCGATATTTTTCCCCGCGAGAAGATTACCGCGAATGCCTGAACGTTTCTTTGCTTTGAGGTCAGCTGAAAGTTTGAGGAGATAATCTATTTCATCCGGCGTGAAGTCCATTAGAGTCAGGAAACTTTTACCCCTGAGATTTTGTGCCATTGTTCCGGCCTCCTGTGTGTGAATGTGTGAATGCCTGCGATTATAGCACCGTGTGTTAAACTATCAGCATAATAAAATCATAAGGAGGACTCTTGACAATGATGGAAAAATCTGCGTATAATCAGCCAACAGCGTAATTTATTCCTTGATGTCGCGAAAGGGATTGCGATAATTCTTGTGGTAATCGGCCATGTACCTGCCGTCAGCAAAGTAATCCGTTATATCGTTTATTCGTTTCATATGCCTTTCTTCATGTTCATTTCTGGTATGGTGTTCTCGCTCAAGTTCCATGAATTTCCTTCTCACAATTTCAGCACATCACGCGAAATCATGAAGTCAGTGCGCGGACTCTTAGTTCCGTTTTTAAGTTGGGCATTAATTATAGGCTTCATAAACTACAGTGCCGGAATACTCGAATATTTTATGAGTGTTATAGAGGGCCGTAACGGTTTATGGTTTTTTCTTGGGCTTTTCTACTGCCGGATATTTTTTGTGCTGGTTCACAAGTCTTACATAAAGTTTTTCCGAAAGTATTCTGTTATTTCCCTCATAGCCTTTATGACAGCGGCTTATACTGCTGCTCTTCTGCTCGTACCTGCTGAATTTACGTTTATGCAGATAGGAGCATTCAGAACGTATTTTCCGTATTTTGCCTCAGGAGTCTTTCTATATTATTTTCGTGAAAGATTCGCAGATTTTCTTGAAAGTATCCCATTTAACATAATTATTCTGATTCTTTTTCTTATACTTGCGACTTTATGCTATGTATACAGGTTTAGTCTTTCTGAAGATGAACTTGCAGAAATTCCGCGGCATATGCTGATAATCTTAAAGGTATTAACAAGAGTTACAGCTGTTTTCGGAACTTTGATTGCGTTGTCCATAACGTTGTTTATATTTCGCTCAAACTTCAAGCATGTTATTTCTTTCTTAGCGGCTACAGGAAAAATGACAATAGGAATATACGTTTTTCACGGCTATTTCTGTGAAATGTTCCCGCCTGTGATATTTCCTCTTTCTGTCAGCATAATCCTAACCATGATCACGGAGAAAATACCCGTTGTGCGCTCTCTGCTTCTTGGGAAATAAATTATGAGATATTCCGCGCCGTGTTAAGATAATCAGCAAAAACTCACAGGAGGAATCATTATGGGAGTACTGAAACATTACCGTGAATTATTGCCCGTAACCGACAAAACGCCCGCAGTAAATCTTGAAGAGGGAATGACACCGCTAATCTATTTGCCCCGCGTAAGTGAAAGATTAGGCATAAAGTTATACGGAAAATTTGAGGGCTGCAACCCGTCCGGCTCATTCAAGGATCGCGGTATGGTTCTCGCAGTCGCAAAAGCATTAGAGGACGGAAAACGCGCCGTGATTTGCGCCTCAACAGGAAACACATCAGCGTCAGCAGCAGCATACGCGGCGAGTCAGGGCATACCGTGCTTTGTGTTGCTTCCCGCCGGAAAAGTCGCGCTCGGAAAATTGGCGCAGGCATTAATGTACGGTGCAAAAGTTATTGCCGTAAAAGGAAATTTTGACCGTGCTTTAGAGTTGGCGAGGGAAGGTGCAGAGAAAACCGGCTGTGCTATGGTCAACAGCGTAAACCCTTATCGTCTTATCGGACAGCGTTCGGGGGCTTGGGAGATTTGCGACGTTCTCGGACATGCTCCCGATTGGCACGCAATACCCGTAGGCAACGCGGGAAATATCTCGGCATATTGGGCGGGGTACAACGAGTATCACAAGCTCGGAAAAATTAACGCGCTCCCGAAAATGATGGGCTTTCAGGCTGAAGGAGCTGCTCCCCTCGTCTACAACAAGCCCTGCCCTAATCCCGAAACAGTAGCGACCGCAATACGAATCGGAAATCCCGTTAGCGCACACTTAGCACGCGCTGCAGTCAGTGAGTCCGGCGGAGAATTTAACGCTGTAACAGACGAACAGATTTTAGAGGCTCAAAGGATTCTTGCGGCTGAAGGCGGAGTGTTCGCAGAGCCTGCATCATGCGCACCGTTGGCGGGACTCCTCAAGCTGAAACGTTCAGGAAGACTCCCGGAAGGAATCACAGTAACAATGATTCTCACAGGAAACGGCCTCAAAGACCCCGACACGGCCATGTCTCAAGTAGGAAGGCCGATAGAGATCAACGACACGTTAGAAGACTTGATGCGGGTGCTTGAGGGAAAATGATACGGCTGAAAATTCCTGCCACAACCGCAAATCTCGGTTCAGGTTTCGACACTCTCGGAATGGCTCTCAATCTCTACAACATTTTCACGGTGAAAGAAATCCTGCCTGAAGGTGAATACACGTCCGAAATTTGGGGCGAGGGTGTTGACCTCCTCAAAGACGCAAGCAAGAACATGCTCGTAACAAGCTACATTAAAGCGTGTGAGGAATGGAATGCAACAACAAAGGGATTCGCTTTTGAGAGCTGTAACGCTGTGCCGTTGAATCGCGGACTCGGAAGTTCATCAACTGCTGTAGTTGCGGGCGTGATGATTGCGGATATATTATCGGGCGTGAAACATGATGAGGCTGAATTATTGCGTGTCATGACGAAAATCGAGGGGCATCCGGATAATGTTGTGCCATGCTACACGGGTGGAATGACTGTATCTTGCTGGGACGGCGAGTCATTGCGCTATGTGAGGCTGCCTGCATTGCCGGAAGATCTGAACGTTATCGCCGCTGTTCCTGATTTCGAGGTCAGAACGGAGGACGCAAGAAGGATTTTGCCCGAAAGTGTGCCGTTCCGTGATGCTGTCTTCAACGTGAGTCACGCAAGTATTCTTTGCGCTGCGTGGGCTATGGGAAGATGGGACTTGCTGAGAGTCGGAATGGAGGACAGGCTTCACCAGGCTCACAGGGCTAAACTTTTTCCGGGCGAAACGGGAGAAAAGTTCTTCAGCGAGATTGCGAATCACCCGGACTGTGTTGCAACGGCGATTTCAGGTTCAGGACCTACGATGATTGCGATCGTTCGAGGCAAACCCGGCAAGCTCTCTCAGGCAATGTGCAGAATCTTCACGGAAGGCGGAGCAGGCTCACATTTCTTTGTGCTTAACTGTACGTCTTGCGGCGCGTCTGCTGAGTGAGTCAACAAAAATCCCCTCCGGCCATGTGTCAGAGGGGAAAATTTTTAGTCGTCCCATTTGTCTGTCTTGTAGATTACCTGAATGAATTTGCTTGTCAGTGAGCTTCCCGGGAATCTTTTCGACATCTCAGAGTTGTACGTTAATGTTATTGTCGTATACTTGTCGGGAGTCCATACATTTTTCAGCATGATTTTTCCCGCCGCCCTTATGTTTGCTGTGGGAGTCTCCTGCGTTTTTCCGTATAATGCGTTCATTCCCTTCCTTAACGCCTCGTAAAATTTCCTGTCATACTCTGCGTTTCCCATGCTCTGAAGATACACGCTCTTTGTTTTCAGCAGCTTGTTTTTGTGGAAGCCGAATATGAACGTCGCCGGATAATTCTCAAACATTCCTTCCATTGTGAGAGAGTCTTTACGCGGGGTTAAGACTTTTGCGCCGCTGTTCTCCATTCGTTTTTGAGTCCGTGCGTATGTATGCCCGAAAGGAAGCGACAAAAACGCCTCCGAGCTGTTCGAGGCCGCGAATGACTCACACACCAAAAGTGCCATAAGTATCACCGCAAGTATTATCTTCCTCATCTCATCACCTCATGTGCAGGAATCTCACGCCCTAAAATTTCTGCCGTTTCTATCCATTCCGAGACAATAACGCCGGAATTTTTCAGGGCTTCTTCAAGCGTATCACCGTCGGCCATGCACCCGGCTAATTCGGGGACTTCTGCTATAAATTTCCCGTCATCATCTGACCAGTATATTATTCTCGTATATTTGTCCATGATATTATCTTCCTCTCAGAACATCAGCTTGTACTTCTGAATTATTCCGCGCACCTGCTTAACCTGATATGCTTTTGCTTTGCCGTTGTCGGATTGTATATTGATGATTTCCGCTATGCCCTCGCGCCAGTAAACATAATGACTTCCCTTGACCCTGTAACTGAAGCCAAGAACATCAAGCAATTTCTGCAAGTCAGAAAACAGAATGTTATTGTCCTTCCTGCCATCCATAACAGAAGCAAATATTTTCGGTGTTTGTGTCATGTGTTAAAACTCCCACTCCAAATAGCGCGCAGTTTTCGCCTCCTCGCCAGTTCCGTAGCTGAAAAATCCCTTGAACCTTCTCGATGATCTACGCTTGATTTTCGCCGTCAATAATTCAGCCCTCGCTATTACACGATAATTACGGTCAAGAAATACCATTGTCCCCCCGAAATTCACGTTATACTTTGAAGGGTTCTTTATCGTTACGCTTAACCCTTTGAACGTGTACGATACCGCGCTGAATGAGAGTCTTTTTCCGCGTATAGCTCCGTCCCTGATTACGGCCTCAGAAATTCCCGAGCAAATCATCACTGCAAGAATTGCCGCCGCGAATGAAAATCCCTTCTTCATTTTTTCCCCGCTCCCTGTGAAAATTATTCCGTGATGCGAAAATTATAACAGCAAGGAGTTTTTACGAATGAATGACGCAAACCGCCCGCCGTTTTTCCCTATGATGATAAATTTATCCGGGCAAAGAGTTTTGATTGTAGGCGGAGGAAATGTAGCCTCAAGACGAGCTTTTACCCTCAAAAAATGCAGCGCGGAAATCGTTGCTGTGAGTCCGAAATTCAGCCGCGATTTCCCCCCCGTCGCAAAAAGAATCGAACGCGAATTTGACTCCTCAGATCTTACGCCGGATTTTTCGCTCGTAATTGCCGCCACGAATGACCGAATCACAAACCACAAAATTTTTCTCATGGCCGCCGATATGAATCTTCCTGTTAATGTCGCTGACTGCAAAGAGGAATGTACGTTTTTTTTCCCGTCAATGATAGATTTCGGATCAGTATGTGCGTCAGTATGCAGCGCGGGCGAGTCTCCGTCATTGACTCACAGGCTTTCGGAACGTCTGCGAAAAGTTTGGCCTATATGGATTACTGAGGAAAATACGCATAAAATACGCTGATTGACTGAGTTTTCACTGTGCTATAATTTCCGCATTCGGGAGCAGGTGAACTCATTGTTTCGGTGTAAGTATTTATGACTAGTTAGGGCTATGCTATAATGCTTAGTGTCCAATCATGATTTCACAATTTCAGAGGTATCAAAATTTCATGTCGTAAATTACGTAATTGCGCGGCAAGTCGGGAGGAATCTTTTTTGAGATCAGAGAATAGTGTACTGCGTGGCTCTTATCCCAATCGCGGGAAGAGAGCAAATTCACGCGGGAAGAAACAGGCGGGGGCTTCATTGGGCTTCTGCTGGGGATTTGGTTTTGTCGTCTGCCTTACATTTGGGCTTGCATCATTCCTTATGTTTTCGGCGGGGAATTTTGACAGCTTTTCATCTGGTCTCGGCGGCGTTGAGGTCGCTCACGGAGTTGAGGAAAACCTGACTTATTCACGCGGGCTTCTTGACATTGAGGTTACGCAGCTTGACCCGTCAAATTACAGCTCAGACACTGCGGAGCTTTACGCTAATGTTGACGGAAGCAGGATGATTGATGATTTCGGGCCTTATCCTTCATATTTATCGGGCTATGAGCGCATAACATTGAGTACGCTTGATGACGGAAAAACGTTGAAGCCTCATGACGATGAAGAGGAAGACGACTCAGAGGAGGCCGGAATCACAAACATTCAGGCCGGAGCAAATGAGCCTGTTTTGCTTGAAGAGGGGCCGGGCTGGCGTGAGCATATAGTGAAGAAGGGCGAAACACTTTCCGAGATAGCAAAAGATTACGGGAATATTACGGCACAAGATATAGTGCGTGCTAATGAGTTAGGGAACTCGGCGCAAATCCGCGAGAATCAGATACTCCTTATCCCTAACACGCCGGAGAAAACAGAAGATACCCTTGACGAGGTTCACAGGCGGCAAATGATAGTCAAGGCGAACAATGAGAAGTACGAGCCGCTGAAGGTCAAAGAGTACACAGTAACAGCGGGTGATTCTCTCTGGTCAATATCTCACAAGATGGATATAGACTCCGACACGATAAGAGGAAGCAACAATTTCCGTACGTCATCCGCGCTCAAACCCGGCGCAAAGCTCAGAATCCCGAATCAGGAGGGAATATTCTACACTCTCAAAGACGGCGAAACTGTCGAGGAAGTCGCAAAACGCTACAGAGTCAGCATGACAAAAATTCGTCTCGTCAATGAAGGCATAAACACAGCAAGCCTCAAGGCAAATGATGAGATATTCCTTCCGGGCGCGAAACCTGAAGCACTCCGCGAAACAAAGCCCGTAAAGCTCGCAAATACCCCAAAGCCTGAACCCAAGAAAGCCGCTAAAATCACATCACCCGTAACAGCAGAAAAACCCGAAAGAACAGAAAGAAGACAGCGCGGTGAAGTTGCAGTACGCAGAAGCGGTTTCAGATGGCCGGTCATGGGACGCATTAACAGCCCGTTCGGATGGAGGACTCACCCCGTAACAAGACGCAGAGACTTCCACACAGGAATCGACATCAAGGCAAACAGGAACGATCCCATAAAGGCAGCAGGTTCCGGCCATGTGGTATATTCCGGCTGGATGGGCGGCTACGGAAAAGTGTTAGTCATTGAGCACAGCAACGGGCAGTCAACTCTTTACGCTCATTGCAGCGCATTATTAGCAGGAAAGGGAGCAAGTGTATCATCAGGACAGCTTGTCGCAAGAATCGGCACTACAGGACGTTCAACAGGCCCGCATCTACATTTTGAGGTCAGGAACGGAAGCAGCCCCGTAAACCCGATAAAGTACCTGAGCAGATAAAATGTCAAAATACGTATTCATAACAGGCGGTGTAGTCTCGTCATTAGGCAAAGGGATAACAGCAGGCTCAATCGGCGCATTGCTGAAGAAACGCGGTCTCAAAGTCTCAATACTCAAAATTGACCCGTACTTGAACGTTGACGCAGGGACAATGAATCCATTTCAGCACGGTGAAGTTTTTGTTACGGATGACGGAGCAGAGACGGATTTAGATTTGGGACATTACGAGCGTTTTATTGATGAGACATTGAGCGAGAAAAACTCAATCACAACCGGAAAAATTTACTCAAGCGTTATCAGGAAAGAAAGAAGGGGCGATTATCTGGGCGGAACAGTTCAGGTAATCCCCCATATTACGAATGACATTCAGGAGAGAATCATACGGGCCGGGAGCGGTCTTGATGTCCTGATTGTCGAAATCGGCGGCACTGTGGGAGATATTGAGGGTCAGCCGTTCCTTGAGGCGATAAGGCAAATGGCAGTAAGGGCAGGACGTGAAAATGTGGTTTACTGTCATGTAACGCTTATCCCCTATCTTGAAGCGGCCAAAGAACTCAAGACTAAGCCGACTCAGCACAGTGTACAGGAATTGCGGAGAATAGGAATCCTTCCGAACATGATAGTTTGCAGGACGAGTCATCCTATGGATCAGGGCATGAAGAACAAAATCGCGCTTTTCTGTGATGTTCCTCCCGAAGCAGTTATAGAGGTGCGAGATGAGCCGACAATCTACAACGTTCCTATAAGCCTTCACCGTGAGGGACTCGATGATTTAATCCTGAAAGATTTGGGGCTTCCGTATGATAATCAGCCTGATTTAAGCGATTGGGCGAGGGTTGTTGACAGGTACATGAATCCGCCTGAGGAGGTGAAAATTGCCCTCGTCGGAAAATACGTTCAGCACAAGGACGCATATTTAAGCGTTGTCGAGGCACTTCATCACGGAGGAATCGCCCACAATGTGAGAGTCAATATCGTCTCGGTTGAGTCAGAAGACTTAGAGAGCGGAGACGTTTCGGAGATGCTGAAATTTGCTGACGGAATATTGATACCCGGCGGATTTGGTGAAAGAGGCGTTGAGGGAATGATTGCGGCTGCGAAATATGCCCGTGAAAATGATGTGCCTTTGTTAGGGATTTGTCTGGGTATGCAGATGATGGTTGTTGAGTTTGCGCGCAACGTCTGCAAGCTCCATGAAGCTCACAGCAAGGAGATGAACCCCGCGACTATTCACCCCGTAATTCACTTGATGGAGGAGCAGGAGAATCTGAAAGATTTAGGCGGTACAATGAGGCTCGGCGCATATCCCTGCGATTTGGTAGAAGGCACGAAATCAGCAGACGCTTACGGAACACTTCACATCACAGAAAGACACAGACACCGTTACGAGTTCAACAACGCATACAGGGAACGGCTCGAAAATGCAGGGCTGAAGGTTGCGGGAATTTGCACGGAACGCGATTTAGTGGAGATTGTAGAATTGCCCGGTCATATCTGGTACGTAGGCGGGCAGTTTCACGGCGAACTGAAGTCAAGACCCGTGAGACCTCATCCGCTTTTTGACGGTTTCATAAAGGCCGCTTCAGACTATATGAAGAAACACAAGGAGGCGTAAAGCACATAATGAAGGCTGTAAAAATTTTCGTGCTGATGATGTTTGTGATGTCAGCAAGTATTTCAATGGCATCGGAAGCAGTCCCAGACCCTGACAACAATCCCGGCTCATCACGTCAGATGATGGGTCAGATAGAGCAGATAATATACGGCTATGTGGCAAAGGGAGGACTGATTGAGCGTCTCGGAAAAGTTGAGGAGGATTTATTCGGGAGGAGTCTTCCCGGAACAATCGCGGAAAGGCACGCGGCAATCCTGAATTTTCTTGAGAACGGAACAGATGAGCAGCCTTCTATGATATTCAAGCTCGGTGTAGCTGAGTGGGTAGTCGACAAAAAGATTCGCGCCTCTCAACCAGCCGTGAAAAGACTTGAGGACTTAGAGACAAACTTAACAGGAGCTTCACGCGCCGGAAATCCTATAGTAATGAGGGTTGAAAGTTTGCTTGCGACTCTCGTCATGGATCCTGTAACAGCAGTCCCCGTAACAATTCCCGCAAACACCGTGATGAAATTCCGATTTATGGACGAATTAAGCCCCGCGAAATCAAAGGCCGGGGATTCAGTGAGGCTTGAGCTTACTGATGACTTGATCGTGAATCAGAATCTCGTAGCTCCTGCAGGGTCATTGCTTGTTACGGAAGTAAGAGCGGTGAAACGTCCCGGCATGTTCGGTATGCCCGGTGAAGTCAGGCTCTCTTTCAATGAGTTAAAGCCCCTCGGCCCGCAGAAAGCCCCCGTTTGTATCGGCAAAGAGTCAGAAAGAGCCGTAAAGAGTGCGCGTGTAGCAGGCGGAAGGGGTGAAGGCGCAGTAATCGGAGCAGGAGCAGCAAGCATAGCAGGAGCTGTATTGCTCGGCCCTGTAGGACTCGTAAGCGGCATGTTCATTCGCGGGAACTCGATAAAAATCCCGGTCGGCTCAGTAACATTTGTGCAGACTTCCGGGGATTGCACGGTCGCGGCGTACCCTATACCTATCAGCCTTCAGACTCCCGACACAAGCATAACGACAAAAGAAACTGTGAAGGAAGATACATCATCAGGAGGCTATAACCCTAACCGTGATACGATAATCAAGGGGGACGTTTTCAAACAGGATAACGGAACGCCCTCAAATTCAGGAGGAGACTTTGAGCTTCCGCCAGAACAAAATGTTAATTAGCGCAGGAAAATTATTACTCGCCGGGATATTTACGGCGGGTATTTTTTTTGTCCGCGCAGACGCAGCAGAGGTTACAGCTTTTGACACGACAATACGAATCCTTGAGCGTTGGACTTCATCACATTGGGGGCAGGACTGCTTTGTGTGGGTTGTGCATTACCCGGAAGAACTCGCAAAGCCTTGGGCAGAGTCTGAAGCGTTAAGAGCCGGGATGAGCGATGCAGAACAGGAACGATTCAGAGAAGATTTCATCTCAGAGTTGCAGCTCAAAACGTCAGAAACATTTTTAGTCAGCGTTTACTCATTCGGAGCAAGGCCGGTAAATCTTAATCCCGTACGTGATAATGTATCTCTCTTAGCGTCAACAGGCGAGCGGATAAAGCCCGTGAAATATGACAGCGCACTAGATAACCCTTCAGCAGGAGTCGTGCAGGGACTCGTATTTTTCCCAAAGCAGACGAACAAAGACTACGTTATAGGCATAAGGGGAATGGGACGCAGTGAGCGTATATTCTCGTTCGCGCCACCTGAAGCACCCCCAGTTACGCCGCAAAAATCAGATGTCGTTGTCGTCAATGTCCCTCCGAAAAAACCAAGAAAGCCCGTCCCCGTCCCCGTCAAAAAACCAACTCCGCCCGCTCCGCCTCCGATTCCGCCAAAGCCTATTAAGCCGATATTCCAGCAGGAGTCAAGCGACATGGCCGAGTTCGTGAAGTCAGTGAAGGAACGCGGGAATGACACGAAAAATGACACGCCGCCGCCATCACCGCCAAAACGTCAGGTCAACACGGAGAACGCATATTCAAGCCGTGAAAGTGTATTGCGGAGATTCCTGAATCTTTGGGCTGAAGGGTCATATAGTGATATGTATGATATGTTGTCGGATGGCTCAAAGAAAATCATATCACGCGAAAATTTTGCCAAAGAAGCCGGGAAAGCATCAGACATTCGCGCAGGGATTAAGGGCGGTGATTTCCGAATTGACTGGTTAGGCGATGAACGCGCAAAGGTCATTACGGTACGCAAGACGCTCGTGTTCAGAACGGTATCATCACGCACAATAGGAGTCAGGCGTGAGGGTTCATCATGGCGCGTTGTTTGGTGAAATTTTACGGCCATGTGATAAACTGACATAATCCCATTCAAGGAGGAATAATTTTATGACTGCTGCAACAATGGAAAAACCTGCAATCAAAACAGGGAATGCGACTCTCGATATGGTACTGCCTTTGCTGAAGGCTGACAAACTCGAAAAGCTCGCGGAGTTCGCACAATTTCTCATATGGTCGCGTGATGATGAAAATCATGACTGGGCAGACGCTCCTTTGACGGAAGACGAAATATCACAGATTGAGGAAAGCGACAGGGATTACGAGAACGGCATATATCTTACGCTTGATGAGCTTCTGGAGGGGCTGCAAAAATGTGGACAGTAATAACAGGCAAACCCGTACAGCGCAGGCTAGAGCGTATTCCCAACCCGGACAAGGCGAGGCTGATACAGGCAATAAAACTCTTGGCAGAAAAACCCGAACTGCTTGACATAAAGCCTTTAACCGGGCGTGATGAACACCGTTTAAGGGTAGGCGACTGGCGTTTCATCATAAAAATAAATGAAGATGAGAAGATAATACGTCTCCGTTCTCTTGGTTTCCGCGGTGATGTATACAAGAAGTAACGCAAAATGAAACTCAAAATTTCACCCAAAAAAATACTCCTCGCTATCATAATTCTCGGTACAGTAAGGCTCGTTCAGTACGCAATAAGCGACATGAATCTTGACATCGATTTACTGCGTGAAAGCCTCCTCAATATGCCCGGCATGGTCATGGAGAACATCAGATTTTCCCGCGAAATTTCAGGCGACATGTGGCAGGTCAAGCTGCCCTACGTTGAGGAGAAAGACAAGCTGCTGGTATTCATGTCAGCAGATATTTCACGGACTCTCAGCGGCGACAAAGGGAAATGGTCATTTTTCGGGAAATCAGGCACATATTCAGATGACGCAAAGACCGCAACAATCACAGAATTAACGGGAATTTTAGAGGAGAGTAACCGCAAATGGATCATCGAAAGCCCTAAATTGACGTGGCAGGACAAAAATACAACATTCATTTTTCCTGAAGGACTCAAGATTCACGATGAAGAGTTTTCACTTGTTACTCCGATTGCAAGCACAGATAACAGCCGCGTGATATTATTACAGCATGGAGGCGTAATCAGATGGCGAAAAACGCATTAATATTATCACTGGCTTTGATGTTGATTTTTACGGCTGAAAGTTATCCGGCTGATTTTCAGGACTACAAGCTCACAGAGACTCAAGAAGAAATTTCCTCACCATCTACAACAGTTATACCCGATCAAGTAACACTGAATGCAGACAGGGTATCATTCAACGATGAGACAGGCAACGCATTAGCAGAAGGAAACGCGGTGCTTCAATACAACGGCACAACGATAATGGCCGAACGAATAGAATACAATTCTGACACTCAGAAGGTTAAAGCTATGCCCCTTCCCGGCGACAAAGTAGTCTTGATGAACTCATCACGCACAATAAACGGAGATCAGATAGATTATGACCTCAGCAGCGGAGAAGGAATACTCACAGGCCCCGCAACACGTCTTTCAGTCGGTGAACACGGCGAAATACTTTACGTTTACGGCGGAGAAATCAACGTTATCCCTTGGGAGCTTGCGCAGGAACGCGGACTCGTGAAAGGCTCGCCCGAAGACTACATGCTACAGTGGCAGAATGTCATAATGACAACATGCGCCCTTGATCACCCTCATTACAGGTTAGAGTCGAAACTGATTACGTTTATCCCAAACAAGAGAGTAATTGCGAAAAAACCCCGCGTTTATCTCGGCAATACATATCTCTTTACGTCCCCTCTTGATTACGTCGTCCAGCTTAAGCGCAGGCAGCTCGGATATACAATGCTCCCGTTCATACAGAGGAGCGACATAAAAGGCTCGCACGGAGGCATAACGGGGACTCTTGGCTGGGAAACTGGTTCCGTGTCATTAGGGCTTTCATACGGAAGAAATACAGGGCTTGAATACATGCTTGGTATTGAGCAGGAAATCAACAGCGATTTTTCGGTTCGTTTCGGCGTTGAATATTCATGGGATGATGTATGGCGCGAAAAAATTTGGAGGCCGTATGCGACTCTCATGTACAGCCATAACGGATGGGCGGCACATCTCAATTGGACTCACAACGAATATATTTCAGACAGGAAAGACAGCTTTTACGAGTACAAAGGCAGGTTAGACCGTAAGCCGGAGTTAATCATCTGGGCACCGTGGTTCAGGAACACAAATTACTCATGGACGAGAATTTTTGCGACTGTCGGCAGCTATGAAGAGACGCTGTACAGGATACCTTCAGCAGGAACTGAGACACGTTACGGAATCGGCGTAAGGAATTATGCGGAAAGAAAAGCCGGTGATGTCGAGTTTTTCGCAAACACTGAGGGAGTCGTGCTTATGTATGACAGCGGCACTGACCAGGAAATGCTGAGGAGTTTTATGGGACTGCGTTATAAAATAGGAGTGTTTGAGCTTGGCACTGCTTACGAGAGGCAATACTCATGGGGCGAAAGTGCTATGTATTGGGATCAGTACAGTAACAGGAGAAGAATACACCAGCGTGTTAGATTCCCAATCGGGCGCGAGGTATATTTAGGTTTCCGGGGAAGCTATGACTTGTTCAACTCAATGATTGATGAGACATTCTACAGCGTTCAGTGGGATACGGACTGCATGTTATGGGATCTCCACTACAAGAACGACAGAACACGGAGCGGAAACAGCTCAATAGGACTCACGATACAGCTGAAGGCATTCCCGGACAGGGCAGCGGCATTCGGTCAGAGAATAGATATTGACCCGTTCAACAGGCCGTATGATGTCCCAGATAATGACGGTAAAATACGCAGAGAAAGTTGGTATCAGTTACAGTGATTTACTTGTGCTTTATTGATGGAAAATTTGTTAAGCCGGAAGAAGCCGTTTTGCCGATTTCGGACTTGATTATACAGCGTGGTGTAGGAGTGTTTGAGGCTTTTGCGTCATTCGGCGGGAAATCGTTGATGCTCACTCCTCACATGGAGAGATTCATAGCAAGCGCAAAAAGCTCTGAGATAGCGAATATTCCCGACATAGAATATATGAAGAGAGTAATCCGTGAAGGAATTTCGAGAATCGGCCATGACGTGAGAATACGCACATTCTTGACGGGCGGAGATGAATTTGACACGGAGAAAGGCTGTTTTCCTGAGCCGAGATTTTTCGTGATATTTGATGACGCAGGACTAATCACAGAGGAAGGCCGCGAAAAAGGCGTAATACTTCATCCCGTAACATTCGGGCGCGACAATCCTGAAGTCAAGAGCGTGAATTACCGCGCAACCTACAAAATGCCGAAAGAAGCCTACGATATACTTTACTGCCCCGGCGGTGAGATCACAGAATGCGGACACAGTAATTTCTTCCTTGTCATCAACAACAAAATCATCACAGCCCCGTTATCACGAGTCCTAAAAGGTACGACAAGAACAGCAGTGATTGAGCTTGCCAAGAAAGACGGCTATACTGTCGAGGAAAGATGCCCGCTGTGGTCAGAATTAACGGGAGCTTCAGAAGCATTCATCACAGGAAGCATGAAACTTGTTGTGCCGGCCGTGAGAATCGGAGGGATAACGATTTCTGACGGGAAAATGGGAAAAGTTACGCGCCGTATATTTGAGCTTTACAGGAAATATATGGAGAACTGGTTAGAGTAGTGGGTAGTGGGCAGTGGACAGCTAATTACTTCACACTCCGCACTTCACACTGTAAGCAACGGCAGAATCTCCGGGGCGTTTTGACGTTCCGGGGTAAACGCATAAATTTCAACAGGAGGAAAAAATTTTCATGGAACAGATTCGCTCATTGTCGCAGTTAATCGAGGAAGCAACGAAACTCTGCGCTGAAAAGGGACGCAAGCGCATATCCGTAGCAATGGCAGAAGATGCCGGACTCATCTCAGCAATTGAGGAAGCACGCAAAATCGGACTCGTTGAGGCAACACTCGTAGGAAATCCCGAAAAGGTCAAAGCCTGCATAGCCGAAGCCGGAGCAAGTGAGACGAACTATCACATAATC
The DNA here is from genome assembly GCA_946183145.1 of uncultured Fretibacterium sp. Taxonomy (GTDB): domain Bacteria; phylum Synergistota; class Synergistia; order Synergistales; family Aminobacteriaceae; genus JAFUXM01. The sequence continues at coordinate 95,017 of CAMGZM010000005.1, forward strand.
CCCGAAATGAACGAGGCAGCCTGCGGTATAGTCGCCGTAACAGAAGTATCATCAAAACGCGCCGACATCTACATGAAGGGCCAGCTTCACACGGATAATTTCCTTCGCGGAATGCTGAACAAAGAAGTCGGACTCAGAGTCGGAAAAAGAGCAATTTCACACTGCTACTTCCACTCAATTCCCGGATATGACAGAGTGATATTCATCGCTGACGGAGCATTCAACATGTACCCGGACTTGAAGATGAAAGCCGACATAGTGCAGAACACAGTGAACTTTGCGCGCTCGCTCGGTGTCGATCTGCCGAAAGTCGCATGTCTCGCCGCTGTTGAGATGGTGAATCCTGATATGCCCTGCACGCTTGACGCAACAGCACTCGTACAGATGAACGCAAGAGGCCAGATCAAGAACTGCGTAGTTGACGGGCCTTTAGCACTGGACAACGCAATAGACGAGGAAGCCGCGAAAATCAAGCACATCAAATCACCCGTAGCAGGCCATGCAGATATACTTTTCGTGCCTCAGATTGAAGTCGGGAACGCTCTCGCAAAGTCAATTAGCTTCTTCGCAAAGGGAAGCGAGACAGCCGGACTCATCATCGGAGCAGCAGCACCCGTAGTACTCACAAGCCGCGCAGATTCACCGAGAGCAAAACTTCTCTCAATCGCCGGTGCCGTAATGCTCGCACATCATCAGGGATAAATTCAGGAAGAAATTTTCACGGCGGGAGATTCGCAAGAGTCCCCCGCTTTTTTCATGGCATATAGCTAAAGGCGAGGGGATATATTAACGTTCAACAAAAATCCCCCTTTCTGTGTTACGCAGGACTGAACAAAAGGGGGGAAAAATTTTACTTGCAGGGGGAATATCCGCAGCTGAAGCAGTATTCGCACCCAGAAATCATTTCAAGAGGCGCGCCGCAGTCAGGACACAAAAGCGATTTGTCCATCTTACGGGCGTTCGCGGTCTTTCGGTCTATCAATCTGTCAAGCAACAGCGCAATTGCATCGGGGATTGAGCGCGCTACATGGTCATCATCACAATTCAGCATCCAGTACTGTTTTCCCGATAAGCCTTTGAGCGTGTCAATGAAATCCTCAAGCCTGCACCCTGAACGCAGCCCGATAGAAATCACGCGTGATAATGCTTCTGTCATGGCCTTCAGCTCTGAGCCGGATTTGCCCACGTTGATGAATATCTCAAAAGGCTCTTTTCCGTCAAGATTCAGCGTGATGTATATGCTTCCCCACGGCGTTGTGTCCTTTATCGTTTTGCCGAATACTACAGGCGCGGGGCGTTCCTTGACTCTTTTCGTCTTCTCTTCTGGCTCAGGGGGATTATTGCTTTCTTCCTTCTTTGTCTCTATCGGCTGGAATGAGCGTGAGCCGTCCCGGTAAATCGTTATCCCCTTGCAGCCCATGCTGTAGCAGTCATGATATACACGCCGGACATCTTCAACCGTCGCTGAGTTCGGGAGATTCACTGTCTTGCTGATTCCGCTGTCTACAAAGTGCGCGAATATTCCCGTAACATTCACGTGCTGTTGAGGCGTAATGTCATAGGCCGTAACGTATTCAGGTGATGAGATATGCCCGCCCGATGAACGGTATTCGGCTCTCAGTTCGGGAGTCAGTAACTTGTGCCAGAACTCTAAATCCTCAAAGCCATTCCCGTCCGTTTTCGCTACATGCCTGCTCCATGACCACGCGAAATTAGGCTCAATCCCTGAGCTTGCATCAAGAAGCATTGATATTGACCCTGTAGGAGCGATTGAGAGTCTTCTGCTGTTACGCATGTTCCCCCGGAAGAGATTTGAGAGGATGAATTTTGCGTCCTCAAAGTCATATTCTTCAAGCGTGTTGATGAGTGTTACGGGGATTTTCCCTTCCTCCCTCATCGCACGCAGCATCGCTCTGTATTCGCCGTTGTTCTCAGGAATCTTCACGCCGTCAAAAAGCTCACGTACTAGGCCGTGTTCAGGGAATGGATTTTTGCCAGCGTCCGTAACAATCTGAATCGTTGCGCTTAGTGCTGAACGTGCCATTGTCCCGCCGAGCTTCTTGCAGAACGCGCTGAATTTGTCAGATCCGTATGTTATCCCCTGCATGATAGAAGCGTCAGCAAGTCCCATTATGCCGAGTCCAACGGGGCGGATTGATTTTGTTCTCACGCCGATTTTCTCAAGAGGGTACGAACATGCGTCAATTACCAAATCAAGATAGTATATTGACCTGAAGACTTGTGCCGCAAATTTCTGACGGTCAAATTTTCGTTCGCCGTTCACAAACATTTCTACGTTTATTGAGCCGAGATTACAGCTTGTGAAATTGGGCAACGGCTGTTCACCGCAGGGATTTGTCGCTTCTATGTCCCATTCATCGCCGCCCATCTTCAGAATGTTATCCTGCCTCGCTCGGTCAATGAAGAATACTCCCGGGTCTCCTCTCTTCCAGGCTGATTCACAGATGTGATTCATGAGGTCTTTTGCCTTCACAGTTCGTACTATGCTTCCGTCAACACGCGAATGAAGGTCAAAATCTCCGCCCTCTTTCGCCGAGTTTATGAGAGCGTCTGAGACTGCTACAGAAATGTTGAAGTATGACAATTTCCCGTCCTCTGTCTTGCAGTCTACAAAGTCGTAAATGTCGGGATGGTCGTCGAATAACATTCCCATTAATGCCGCGCGACGTTTTCCGCCCTGAACCACAACCGCGCCCATTGTGTTCCACGTCTCCATGAATGACACGGGGCCGGATGCTTTTCCGCCTGTACCCCCGGCAATCTCTGAGCTTTGTTCGCGCAAATGTCCGAAATTGCCGCCGACTCCGCCGCCGAATTTGCTGATGATGCTTGCGTTCTTCACGGAGTCAAATATTCCCTCTATGCTGTCAGGCACGCTTATCACGAAACACGCGAATAACTGTTGATTCTTTGTGCGGGACTCGTACAGCTTCCTGTAATCGTCATACGTCATTTTTTCCGGCGACTTGTAGATTATCGCTGAATATTCCGGGATTACCGTCAACCCTGCCGCCGCGCTGAATAAACACGGCGAGTTGAAGAGAAATCTGCGGTTGAGAATGTCATCGGCTATATTCATCTCAAGAGTCCGAATCCAGTCAGCATCATCGGAGTAATTCACTTCCGCGCTCGCTACTGTACGTGAGACCCTCCGCGCAAATTCCTCAAACGTTCGCTCCTTCCTCAATGCGTCAATCTCCGCGTCATATCTCTGCACAAAATAACGCTGGTCAAGAAGCCACAAAGCATTCTCCGAAAGCCTCGGCGTTTCTGAAGGCTCAAGATTACGCGCATCAATCTCCTTGCTGAAATACTCTCTTATGTCCTGTCTGCCCATTTCGTTGTTATACTAGCTCCCTTTCTGCAAAAAATTACCCGCAGACCCCCATTTTTTGAGAGTCTGAGGGCTGAAATTTTATCTCTGTAAGAAATTTTTACGGCTGAATTTTTACTTGCTGAGTCTCTGGTAAACCTTTACCCCTCTGGAAAATATACCGTTCGCAGGGTTGATTTTCACGTTCGTAAACTCAAAGCGGAATTTCTCTATGTTCTCCGCCCTGAATGAGAATGACGGCACGGAAAATTCTGCTGTCAGTATGTCGTTCACAGCTTCAACAATTTCACCGTAACCCGCAAATTTCGCCATCGGCATAACCATAGCCATAACTCCGTTCTCATCGTCCATAATCCACGAGCGTATACCGTCAAAATCTACCCATACCGCCGCAATCCCGACAGAATCAGCCAGACTTTTCAGCACAGGCTTTATCATCGGTGAACCGTTAAGGCTTTCGAGTTCCGCAAAGTTTATCCCTAAAGTTTCGCCCTTGTTCTGAATCAGGCATGACACTGGGCTGATTGACGTATCAAGCTGCAAAATTCCTTCCTGCACTTTCTGGAAATGCGGCGATTTCGTGAGGTGTGAGAAAATTTTTCCCGCTGCTCCCTTCATGCCCGTCTGTGAAATATAAAGCGCAGGTATCTTGAAGCCCTCATATGTTACGCTGTCATTCACCGTTACGGAAAAAGGCCCGTCAAAAAATGATGCCGTCTCACTCTCAGAAATTCCGAACCTCACACGGAGCTGACGCACAAATTCCGTCCATATGTCTTTGGTCTCTTTGCTGTCTTTCAGGCTTGCAAGCCTCAGAATCCCGCCCATCGCGAAAAGAGGACTCTTTGTCCCCGCAAGCGTCAAGTATGAGCCTTTCACGGGCGGTGTAGGAGCTTCCATCTTTGCGGCGTATTTCTGGTTTATGGCCTCAATGAGATTCACTGCGAACGAAAACACAAATTTATCCGGCTGACTCTCAAACGCGCACTCGAAATTTATCGGCTTGTCAAAAAGTTCCGTTACTAGTTTGTCCGCGCTGTCAAGAGTGTGTTTAGTGTCCATCTTGTCGAGCGTCTTATAGTCAACGTGAACAACCGCAAAATCTTTCTCCGTAAACTGACGCTTCAACCCGCTGAATAATCTTGCCTCCGAACCGTTATACGCATTCAGTGAGGCTTTAAGCTCGTCAGGACTCATTGCGACAAGAATCATATCGCCTTCTGCCCTGATGAATAACTCATTGTCCACGCGATAAGAGCCGTCATTGAGCTTTTCGGCCTTAATCATAGTTTGTGCTATTGCCGTTATAGGGTTGTCATTTCCGAGAATCAATTTCGCAAAGTCAACATCTTCTGCTGTTCCGTCTGAAATCTTTTTGACTGTTGCGGCCATGCTTGAGTCTACGGTGAATGCCATCTGGAAAAAATCTGACTTCTTTTCGTCAGGGTCTAACGCTCCTATAACTATTGCGGCTGACTTTAACGGAGTCCTTGTCGCAAACGCCCTGAAAAACTCTATACCGCCTAATATGTCGTTTGAGTCCTTTGACTTCAGAATCAGCGGCATAAACGGGTTAATGTTGTCATCAGACGCAAGCCATTTCAGGAATGACGCTGTATCATCAAGCCTTATCACAGCATATACGGAATTATCCGGCCTCACTGTTAATGCGTTCTCCGGGTACACATCTGCGGGCTTGGGTGTTTCATCTGTCTTGAATGACGGAAGCAAATCACCGAGACTTAACGCCGATGCAGTAACAGAAGAAACGATTACGCACAGGCAAGCGAGAAAAAATATCCTTCTGAGTTTCACGGTAAATATTCCTCCTTTGGTCTCTATTAGTCGAAAAAAATACCCCCCTGACATGAATACAGGAGGGCATGACTATACACTATGCTTTGTACGCCGTGTAAATCTCAAGGAACGGTGCGACCTTCAGTGAAGCTCCTCCGACTAATGCGCCGTCAATATCGGGCTGTGAGAGAAGCTCTTTTGCGTTTGAGCCTTTTACGCTCCCGCCGTAAAGTATCACCGCTTCTTTATGGCCGATTAATTCCCGGCTCCATTTGCAGACCTCTTCAGCCTGTGCAGGCGTGGCAGTTTTCCCCGTTCCGATTGCCCAGACGGGTTCATATGCGTAGATGATTTTTGCGACTTCTGCGGGCGTTAATCCGTCAATTGCGCTCTTGAGCTGGCGTTCCATAACCGTGAACGTATTTCCCGACTCGCGCTCCTCTAACGTTTCACCGTAGCAGAATACAGGAGTCATTCCCGCGTCAAGCACTGCCTTCACCTTTTTCGCTATGAGTTCATCTGACTCGCCGAAAATGTGCCGCCTCTCGCTGTGTCCTATGATGATGTGCGTAACACCGTATTCTTTCAGCATGGGGATTGAGATTTCTCCCGTGAAAGCTCCTTTTGCCTCGTAGTATACGTTCTGTGCTCCGAAAACTATTCCGCACTTTTTCGCACCCTGCGACAACGGCCACAATGACGTGAACGGGGCGAAAATTCCTACTTCGAGATCGTTAGCTTTCACTGCGTTATATGCCGCGGGGAACTCCTCAAAGAATTTCTCCGTCTCGCTGTAGGTGTTGTTCATCTTCCAGTTGCCATAAAGATATATCTTCTTCATGATGAATAATCCTCCTATACCCTGAAAGGCTCCATGCCGGGAAGTTTTTTGCCCTCGCAGTATTCGAGGCTTGCGCCGCCGCCGGTTGAAACGTGTGATACTTTGTCGGCGACTTTGAACTGACGCACCGCGCTTGCTGTATCTCCTCCGCCGATTACCGTTACAGTTCCGTGCTTCTGAGTCATCTCTGCTACTGCCTCAGCGAGTTTCTTTGTGCCTTCCGCGAATTTCGCATCCTCAAAGACTCCCATAGGGCCGTTCCACAGTATAGACTTTGCGCCGTCAAGAGCTGCCACAAAACATTTCACCGTTTCGGGGCCAATGTCGAGTCCCATTTTGTCGGCGGGCATGTTGTCGCTTGATACTATTTCCGTGTCTGTTGCGTCCATCCCTGAAGCTACTACGCTGTCAACAGGAAGCAATATTTTCACGCCCATATCAGCGGCTTTTTTGAGTGTGTCTTTCGCGAAATCGAGTCTTTCAGCGTCGCATAATGATTTTCCGATTTCCTTCCCCTGTGCTTTCAGGAACGTATACGCCATTCCGCCGCCGATGAGAATCGTTGTAGCCTTGTCGAGAAGGTTGCCTACGATGTCGATTTTGTCCGAGACTTTTGCGCCTCCGAGTATAAGCACGTAGGGTTTTGCGGGATTCTCGCTGACAGCTCCGAGCATATCGCCTTCACGCATGAGAAGATCCCCGGCAAATGCTGCCTTCACGAACGGTATAACTCCGCATGTTGAGCAGTCCGCACGGTGAGACGCGCTGAAAGCATCCATCACAAAAACGTCAAAAGGAGCGGCCATCTTCTTTGAGAACTCTTCATCATTCTTCTGTTCCTCAGGGTGAAAGCGTGAGTTTTCGAGCATAACGATTTCGCCGGGCTTGAGTGCGTCAACAGCTTCTGCTACTTTGTCGCCTACACAGTCATCAACAAATACAACTTTCAGCCCGTATGCTTTCTCGACATCGGGGACAATCTGTGAGAGTGAGAATGCCGGATCTACTTTGCCTTTAGGACGGCCGAAATGTGAGACTAATGCGACCTTTGCGCCTGCGTCAAGAAGTTTCTTCAGCGTGCTTGTGTGCGCAAGTATGCGGGCGTTGTCGGTAACTTTTCCGTTCTTGAAGGGTACGTTGAAATCTACGCGCATGAGTACTTTTTTCCCTGCTACATCTGAGGGGGTGAAAGTTTTCAGCTTCATGATTAATTCCTCCGTATAAAATTTTCTTTGTGGATTGGTTTCTGCCTGCCCGATATTTTACAGCAAAATTTTCTGAGAGTCTGTTTGTGTGTGATAAGTCCGCTGGCAATCAAGCATTAATCAGCGCACGTATCTTTTTCCAGCGGTAATTTACTGTGCTTTTGCTGACGGGGGGATTAAGCCTCAAGCCTAATTCTTCAAGTGATAAGTCAGGATTCTCGATTCTCAGTCTCAGAAGCTCGCGGAAATTTTCAGGAAGCGAATCAATTATCCCAGTCTCAAAAATTTTCTCTGCGATTCGTTTTTGCTCGTGAGCGGCCTTAACCGAGCGTGCAATATTCGCCGTGTCATAATTCCTCACGAGATTAGCCTTGTTACGCGCTGAACGTATTATTGTCATCTCCTCGAAATCAAGCGCGCCCGACTCAATTCCCGCATTGTATAGAAACGTAGTAATGTCATCATGATTGCGGAGCGTAAATTCATTTCGGTGTTCGCTCCAAGTGAGTCCAGTTTGCGAGATGATATTTCGTGTCTTCTGTGATAATTCAGCGTCGGAAACAATGAGCGTCAAATAGTAGCCTGTTTTCGGGAAATATAATCCTCCAGTGCTGCCCCATAAACCTTTGAGCCATGACCATACAGACGGCAAATTTTCAGGAAGTCTCAGAATTTCGGGAGGGCATGTGAATTTTACGGAGGGTTTGCGGTTAGGACGGGTAATCATTGAGATGTTGAGCGTGAGAGACTCAGCGTAAGACGTGAGAGGCCACAAGGGGAATTTTCCCGGCCCTGTGAGACGGCGCGCGGCTCTGAGTCTGTTTGTCGTGAAAATGCCGTGATGATTCCGCATTCCCATCAACAAGCCGGAAGTTTCAGCGTCAGCAAGTGAGCGTGATTTTACGGGAGAAGAGAGCCATTCATCCCAAATTTTTGACAGCCATAAATCTTTGTCCATCTCATGAAGTTTCTGCCCGCGTGAAGCCGACATATTGAGCGTCTTCTTCTGACCAGCAATATTTATCGCCCTCAGAGAGATTTACGCGAACCGACAAATATCCCTCATCGTCAGGAACGTAATACACTCTTTTGCCGTCTAAATCTGCCTTGCACCTTATGCAGGGGAAATTCTTGAAGTAGAAATGCTCCCTGATTGCGATTCCGAATTTCTGGGCGAGGGTTTTCACACGGCTGATTAGGGCTGATGACGTGAAGCACATTGCGCTTACTCCGTCTGAAACATTATCGCGTTTGTACTCCATAGCCGCGCCTAAAAGAGAGTACATGTTATCGAGGTCAATCGTTGCGGCTGACTCAGTTAGGGCGACGATGATTCGTCCTTCCTTCCTGCAAATGAGATTTCTGCCGCAGAAGTAATCCACACTCCAGCCCATCCGCTCGAACAAGTAACCCGTATATATCCTGTAACGCTTGTTGAGGCCGAGATTTGTTGACGTGAAATTTCTCCAGAGTCCGGCGGAATCAGCAATATCATCGGGAATTTTCTCATCAGGCGGGAGGAAATCGGGCGGAACTGGTGAAAGATCTGCTGAAAATGCACGTTTGTTGTCTGCGATTTGAGTCCTCAATGCTGAGTTAAGCTGCTTGAGCCTGAGTCTTTCGGCTTCTGCGTGTATATATTTGGCTTGAAGTGCGTTAATGTCGTCGGTCATATTGTCGAGTCCCCTGTGAGTGTACAGAAGGAAATTCCCTGTATCATTTTGGGCGGGGAAATTTCTTGCTGTTTTTCGGAAGAATGCGAGAGAGCCGACATTGTTTTTGCTCATCAGATTTCCTCCTTGCGTTTGTGTATTATATCTATTATCGCCTCTTTTCGCTCAGTACTTCACACAGCCAATTTGCATATAGTCAGAAGCCTTGCTGCATTGCGTCATTCACATTATCACAGAACATATCACCGTTTGCAGGGGTTATAGTTGTGGTGAGATAAGCGTCATCCAGCGGAGTGTAATGTACTTTTGTTCCGTCAGGGAGGACTTTGCATTTTACGTAGGGGAAATTCTGAAACGGAATCGTATCTTTCACGGCAATGCTGAATTTATCCGCTACATTTTTTGCGTTATTGCTGAGAGTGCCTGATGTTACGCATAATGCGCCGACATTAAGACTCGGATTGTCCATCTTGAAACGTAATGCCCTTGCCGCAAGGTAATACACAAGAATAGTATTCATTCCTTCTACTTTGCACCGCACGAGAACAGCCCAGTTATCTTTTCTGCATATCAGATCTATTCCATCATCATAAACGCCGTTATTTATCCCGCAGTACTCGACATTGAAGCCCCTGTATTCACACAAGTAGCCTATGTACAAGTCGTATCTGCGTGCTTGTCCTGCCAACTGACCGAGCGGAAATTGACCGACGTACCTATTCCAGAAAGTAGGCACAATTCCGCCTGTGTGAGGGCTTCTTAGGAACAGAAATTCACGCGGCCATTCTGAAGGCTGAGTGAGTAAAGCGGGTGTTTGTGGCGGTGTTTGTCTGAGAGTTTCATTTTCTGCTGTAAGTTTTGTGATTGATTGTGCGTCCTGTAAAATTCTTGCTTTCAGCTTTCTGATTTTTGCTACTGCTTTTTCTGACAGCTCCGAAAATTTTGCTTTCATCGCGTCGATTAACCTTTGCTTTTTTGCGATTTCCGCGTTCAGTGCTGTGATTTGTGTCCTTAGTGCGTCAGCCTCGTCATGCTCCGTAAGTCGTGTGATTTCCTGCTGCAACGCTGTAATAGTTTCGTCCCGTTCGGTGATTTCTGCCCTTAATGCGTCCGACTCGTCATGCTCCGTAAGGTGTGTGATTTCTTCCTGCAACGCCGTAATAGTCTTGTCTCGTTCTGCGATTTCTGTGTTTGCTTCCTCAAGTTTTTTCCCCTGCTCTGTGATTTTTTCCCTGAGAGCAGCATTCATATTTTTTTGTCTAACTCTCTCAGACTCAGCCCTGAGATAATTCCCGTAAAGCTCATCAAGGCAAGCCTCGTAAAGCTCATCAACATTTCTCAGCAAATCTTCTTTGTTCTTCAGCAAGTCTTCTTTTGACAGCATGTGAAATCCCTCTTTCTTGTGCGTAACAAAAATCCCTCCGGCGTGTAGATATTCCGAAGGGACTCTAAATATATTTCCTATGCGATGAAGCTGAAACTTTTTGTGCGCTTTTTGCTTTTGACATCTTCTGTTATGGGTGAGATTTGCTGCGCAGTTAATTCATGGCCGTTTTTGTCTGTTTTCTTCTCTTCAGACTTCACGAACGAATCGCGCTGATTATTTTTCTTCCGGCCTTCACGCTCGTCATTCTCGGTTTTTCGGTGAACTCTCTGCATCTCATTAGCGGCTTCACTTGCCTGCACTGTCTGTACTGCCCTTATCCCGTCGCGTATAATCTCCTGCTTCTGGCCTGTATCCTGAGCGGCGGCGAGTGCGTTAGGTGCGTGATGGGTCATTGCCTCGACATTCATATTCGACATCAACATACTTACGGGCTGCATGTTTTAACCTCCTCCAATTTTCCCGGCCATGTAGTCATACGGCACAAGGTCAATAGCTCTCTTTTCGTCATTGGCGATGAATGCGGTATACTTGCAGACCTCATGAACGATATACGTCAAGCCTCTTACGGTTATTACTGAGCCGGGGTAACATATATCCTTCACACGCACAATGCCTTTGTCTTTTACGAGCGCGATTTGTTCCTCTAATGCGTCAAGCTCCTTCTGCATTCCGGCTCTTGCTGCCTGAAGCTGAAATTTCATTTTCGTCAAGTCCATCATCATGGCGCGTTTCTTGTCGTCAAGTTTTCCGGCTGCCTCTAAAGTTTTGAGTATCTTCATGTTAGGCTCTATTCGTTCAAGATTCTCATCACAGCGTTTGATTTCTGTCGTGAAGATCTTGCGTTTCTCTAACTGTTCGGGGGGCAAACCTACAACGACTTCTGTTTTTGTTCCCATTTCAGAGCCGAGAATATGACATGCGACTTCAAGCCCTGCTTCGATTCTTCCTCCTGCAATCTGTGAATGCTTGCCGGAGTCCAAAGCAATAACGGCTGTCTGCGCGTACAAATGGCTGTGAAGTATAGCGTTTTTGACGAGAATAGAACCTCCGCTCCTGATTGTTGCCTGGTCTCCGAAACTCAGCGAAATATCACCGTTCGCGCGCACAGAGCCTCGCCCCATTCCCCTGACTCCGCCCTGAATTACGATAACGCCCTGGCTGTCAATGTCTGCACCTTCTACAGGGCCGTTAATCATGATGTTACCCTGCGCCGCAACGTGAAATCCATCACGAACAGCACCCGTAATTTTCACAGCTCCAGTGAAGTCAATGCTTCCGACAGCAAAATCAATGTCCCTGTGAATGTCAAGCTCAGGGAGAACTACGAGCCGCCCGCGTTCATTCTTGAGCTGGCCTTCAGCGGTTGCGATTAGGAGGAGGGGATTCATTTCGTCGCGCTTGAGTCCATCGCCGAATGAGAAATCTACATTTCGGACTGACTGAGCTTTTGCGACTCCGCCGGTAACATCGACTCCGTTTTTGCCGTTGACTAAAGGATGTTTTATTGCGATTTCCTGCCCGGGATGAACCGTAACAATTGTGCTTCTGCTCCAAAAGTCTATTTTCTCGTCATCGCGAACATCAAAAGGCTTGTCGGGGTCTTTGATGAGTTCGATTACAGCGTCTTTACCTTCAACGGGAGGAATGCCGGTAGCGACAACAACGGCCTCATTTGCGAGCTTACGCGCTAATAATGACTGTATAGCGTCATCACTGATTCCGATTTTCACGCCGTGAGCGTCAAGGCTTCTTTTGACCTCATCAAGAGTCGGCCAAGGCTTTGTGAAGAACGGCGGCTCAATTTCAACGTAAGCATTCATTTTAGGAGCGTCAAGAGTGATTTTGATTCGCGCATTTTTTTCGAGAGACTCACTTCTGAGGCAGATTTTGCATGTTTCACCGTCTTTTACGAACTTACGAACGGCCTTGAAGTCATAGCGTACAATCCCCCATTCTTTCAGGAAGGCGTACAAATCATTTTCCTTGAAGTCTTTTGTGTAGCATGACAAATATATTCCGTCAGGTCTTGCCTCAAGGGAAAATTTATCCTTCTCGAACAATAATTTTCACCTCCTTAAAGCTCGTTCATTTTCCTGCGTAATATTGCGCGTAACATTGAGAGTCCTTTTCCGTGAATCTGTGAGACTCTGCTTTCCGAAACTCCCATTACCGCGCCGATTTCCTTCAACGTCAACCCCTCGTAGTAATACAGGCTCAACATTTGCCGCTCACGTTCGGGGAGTTCTGCGAGTGCTTCGGCTAACTGCTGCTTGTCGCTCTCATCGTCGAGTCTGTCAGCTGCTGTTTCACGGTCATCCGCTAACGTAGCTTCAACAGATACATCACCATCATCAAGCGGCGTAGTGTCATCAAGCGAGGTGATATAGCCCCGCGAGGCCAAATCCTGAATCTCGTAGTACTCATCTTCAGAGACTCCCATTTCGGCCATGATCAGGGAGTCATCCATCTGGCCTTTGTCGCGGAGTATCTTTTCTGTTGCGCGGTTGAATTTCTGTACTTTCTCGCGGCCTGTGCGTGAAAACCAGTCGCATTTTCTCAGCTCGTCAAGAATCGCTCCTCTAATTCGCGGGATTGCGTATGTCTGAAACACGTAGCCTTTTGTCGGGTCAAATTTTTCTACCGCGTCCATAAGCCCGAAAACACCGAACGATAATATGTCCTCATAGTCGAGACCCTGCGGAGGAGTTACGGCCATTCTTCCGACAACGTACTTTATCAGGGGCAAGTACTGCATGATTAACTCATCGCGGCCCTGCCCGGTAGATGAATATTTCTGCCACAATAATTTTTCTTCTGCTGTCGTCATCTTTTCACACTAAATCTCGCTGACTCCTTTCCCAAGAGTCTTTACTTTGAGCATCCAGTTGCTTGTTGAAAATTCTATTGTGCGTCCTTTGTTCCCTCCTGTATCTGAAGCGACGAGAGCAATACCCATTCTTGCGAGACGTTTTTTTGTTTCAGCGACATTTTTCGCGCCGACTGTGAGAAATTCCGCGCTTGCTCCGGGCAATGAGAACATCTGCGCTCCTCCTGCGATTTTCGCCTTAATGCGGGGACGTGTTGCGCCTTTCTTGAGCATTTCCTCTATGATTGCCGGGACTGCTGTATCTGCGAATTTCCCGACTTTTTCGGCTGTTTTGAGTCCGCGGCTGTCAGGGAGCATGATATGAGCCATTCCCGCGACTTTTGCGAATGAGTCATAGACTACAAGCCCAATACATGAGCCGAGTCCGAGCGTGATTAACTTTATGGGTGCTGATACGACCATCAAATCAGCCATTCCCAATACTATACTTTGTTCAGCCATCACATCACCTTCAATTTCTTGAGTAACAGCTCCAATGAATCCGGGTCAGGGATTAATATTATGTGGCCTGAAATTTTATGACCCTCTTCAAGCCCTTCAACTTTTAACTCAGTGTTCACAAGAAGAGCAGTCTCACCCATCTGGCCGTAAATTGACGCAACGACATCAAGAATCGAGCTTAACATATCATGAGCGACTCCCGGAACGCTGATTTGATGCTGAGTCCCAAGCAACATATTTATAGCGTTGAGGAATGAGCTTAGTACGATATTGCCGACTTCCGTCAATGCGCTGTCGGTCATTTCCTGCGGGACTTCTCCGGCCGGGATGAACGTTCCGAACTGCTGTTTGAGCAATAATTCAACCATCAATTGAGCGTCTTCTTCGGGCTGAATAAATATCAGGCTGCACTGAAAACCGCCCGTTGAACGAACAAAGACCGCTCCGACAATCTGAAGCGGATCTCCGTAATGTTCACCGAGTTCGTAAATTGATACAAGCTCCGTTTTAGGCACGTCCATATGAATCATACGGGACAATAACCCGCTGAGAGCTGTTGCGGCGTTCCCTGTACCGATGTTGCCGACTTCACGAATTGCGTCAAGCTGTCTTTCACTGAATGAAACCATGTCAGACATTGCTATTTACTCCTTTTAACCCTTTGTAGAGTAGAACGATGCCACGTCAAGAATCAATGCCACGTTGCCGTCTCCGAGAATTGTACCGCCTGTAATGCCGTCAATTTTTGACAGGAAGCGGCCCAATGACTTTATGACTATTTCCTGCTGGCCTATCAATTCGCTGACTATGAAGCCGATTTTGTTCTTGCCGATTTTGACGACGACAACGGGATATTCATTGCGGTCATGCTCTACTCCCTCAGAGCCTAAAATATCGCCTAGAATGTTAAGCGACAAAACTTCACCGCGCAATAATGTTGTAGGTTCTCCGTGAACTGTCTTTATGTCATCGCGGCGCACCATGATAGTTTCTTCTACATTTTCGAGTGAGATTGCGTATGTTTCCTTGCCGACTTTTATCAGCAGTGAAAGCACTATTGCGAGCGTCAACGGAAGACGGATATATACGTGAGTTCCCTCGTTCTTTTTGCTTGCGAGGTCAAATTGTCCGCCAAGTGCCTCGACTTTTGTTTTCACCGCGTCCATTCCGACACCGCGCCCGGATAAGTCCGTAATCTGTTTCGCCATGCTGAAGCCGGGAAGTAACACAAGCTGCTGTGCTTCCTCGTCAGACATTATTGCGGCTCTGTCTTCTGTTATGACTCCGCGCTCGATAGCTTTCTGCTTGACTTTTTCGGGGTCAATTCCGGCTCCGTCATCTGAGACTTCAATAACGACTCCGCTTCCTTCCTGATATGCGGCGATTTTCAGCGTGCCTTTTTCGGGCTTGCCTAATGCTTTGCGCTCATCGGGATGTTCTATGCCGTGGTCCATTGAGTTACGGATAAGATGTACCATCGGGTCGCCAATCTCATCAATGACAGTGCGGTCTAATTCTGTGTCTTCACCCTCTAATACGAGTTCTACGTTTTTGTTGAGAGTTTTGCACAAGTCGCGGATTAACCGGGGGAATCTGTCAAACGTGAAACTTACAGGCACCATACGCAATTTCGTAACAAGCTCCTGAATATCTCCCGAAATCCTTCCGAGCTGTGAAAGTGTATCGTCAAACTGTCTGAGTCTCGCTTCCTGTACAAGGCGTTCGATTCTTGCGCGTGAAATTACGAGTTCGCCTACAAGATTCATGAGCTTATCGAGACGGCCAATATCGACTCTTACGGTCTGGCTTCCCTTTTTGGCGGTTTCCTTCTTAGCGGGCGCGGCGGGTTTTGCAGTATCTTGGGCGACTGGTGCTGGTGCTGACGGTGCCGGGGCTTGAACGGGAGTCGGTGCTGGTGCTGATGCCTGAGCGGGTGCTGGTGCTGGTGATGATGTTGACTCTGAGGCTTTAACCTCTGTGATGTCTGCCCTCTCAACATCGCCAATTTTCTCAATCGCGGCTTTTACCTCGTCAGCAGGTGCGGGAGTCGCTACATAAACGTTGAAATCAAATTCAAATTCTTCCTTCTCTAATGCGTCAGTAGGAGGCTCGGCACGGAAAATTTCTCCCATTTCCTCAAGACGATTCACAACCATATACGCGCGCGCGGCTTTCAGCAGACAGCTCTGACTCAGCGTTACATGTACGTTGTATGCGTTTGAGCCTTCAGCGTTTGCTTTTTTCGCCCATTCTGAATCCTGTGAAGATACCATATTTCCGCCTGATGATTGAGCAGGAGCAGGAGCAGGAGCAGAAGTTGTTGACGCAGGTGCAGGAGCTTCATTCCTCAGGTCGTGAACCATCTCCGAAACATCTATATGTGCGTCATTCCCTCCGCCGCGAATCGCATCAGCCATTTCCTGAAGAGTGTCGAGTCCCTGAAAGAGTCGATTCATGTCGGCTTCCGTTAATGGTCTCGTACCTTTTCTCGCAGCGTCTAACCTGTCTTCCATCGCGTGAGTCAAGCCCATCATGTTCGTGAAGCCCATTGTCCCGGCCATGCCCTTTAACGTATGAGCCGCACGGAATATCTCATTGATTACGTCCATGTCCGTCATATTTTTCTCAAGGGCTAAAAGCAGGTCATCTAATCTCTGTACATTGTCGTCAGTCTCATCGAGGAATGCCCCCAAGTACTGACTCATATCCATATCTGCCAAAGTATTTTCTTCCCCCTATCTAACAAGCCTGACCATTGCGTCAGGAATCTCATTGAGCGGTAAAATTTCGTCAACAATCCCAGCATCAGCAGCCGCTTTCGGCATACCATACACAACGCATGTCTTCTGACTCTCTGCGATAACGTAAGCTCCCCGCTTCTTGAGTGCTATTGCGCCGTCAGTGCCGTCTCTGCCCATTCCCGTCAATATCACGCACAAAACATTTCCGCCGTATTCATCAGCGAGACTCAGAAACATGATATTAGCCGCAGGTTTCACCGACAAAACAGGGGGAGCGTCTGACAATGAGCAGATTGATGTACCCTGCCTCCGCTTTATGACGAGATGACTCCCGCCAGGAGCTATTACAGCCCTTCCAGGTTTAAGCGTGAGTCCTTCAAAGCCTTCAACAACTTCAATCTGTGATGATTCATTGAGGCGTTTTGCGAATGAGCCTGTAAACTCTTTCGGCATGTGCTGAGTTATGACGATAGGAACGGGAAATTTCTTCGGGAGTTTCGGCAAAAGTTCACTTAACGCCATAGGGCCGCCCGTTGATGAAGCAATTGCTACAATGTCGTAATGTCCCGTACCCATAAGAGGAGGAGTCATCCGCCTGAAATCTGTTGCGGGTGTCAATGGCTTTGCGGGCGCGGCGAATCCGGGCAAAAATCCTGCACGCCGTACTTTTGCGGTGCTTGCGGCTATAACCTTGTCGATGATTTCGCGTCCTACGTCCTTGATGTTGAGTGATATAGATCCTGAAGGCTTCCCGATAAAGTCAACACAGCCGAGCGCAAGAGCTTTTAGAGTCGTCTCCGCGCCTTCCTGTGTCATAGTGCTTACCATTATTACGGGGATAGGGTTAGTCTTCATAATTTCTTCGAGAGCTTTAAGGCCGTCCATGTTCGGCATTTCTACATCCATCGTAACAATATCGGGCTTTATGACTCTGATTTGTGCTAAAGCGTCTTTGCCGTCGCGGGCTGTTCCTGCTACTTCTATTCGCGGGTCTGAGCGCAATATGTCGCTGATGAACTGGCGCATTAACGCGCTGTCATCTACTACTAATACCCTTATTTTACCGTTGGGGGGCATTATGCTTTTTCTGCTGTCTGTAATATTATTGTGTAATACGGCAGCAGATTACACCTCCTTCCTGTTATGCAGATAATTATAGCTTTATATTTTTATTTCACGCACTATTTCTTGTCGGCAAATAATTTTTCAGAAAGACGCGACAAAAATCCTTTCATGCCTTTACGTTTTGCGGGCAAATCCTCATGAGTTACATTCATTCCCTCGCACATTCTCAGCAAATCACCAGCAAGATTCCTCACACAAATTCCCGCGTTTGAGTCAGGATCTGACCTGTAGAAGATTCTGCAATTCTTGACCGAGCGTTCTATAACATCATCTTTGAGGACATATCCCAAATACATTGGAGCGTTCCCAAGAAACTGCATTGAAGCAAGCCTGATTCTTTCGGCGACTTCTTGGGCTTCACGGCTTGAGCTTGCCATGTTCACGATGAGCATTACACCGCTTGGGCCGTCCTGATTCTGCCACGCTGCAGAGCCTAAAGACTTTATCACACCGTATGCGTCCCGTATGCTTGTAGGCTCAGGAGTCGTAATGAGCAGCGTAATCTCTGAGGCATATGCGAACGACAAAACCCCCCTGTGAATCCCTGCTCCCGCGTCCATAATGAGATAATCAGACATCATTTCAAGCTCGTAAAGTGCCTCGAACAATCTCCCTATAGCAAAGTCGTCAAGGTCAGCAATCTCACGAATACCATAACCGCCCGGCAATAATGACACAGAGCCGTTAAGCCTTGTAGCACGTTCGGAGGTCTTGAAGTGTACAAGAATCTCATTAAGATTCCGAGAGCCTTCTATGAGGTGAGCTATGTTGTACTTTGCGTTTCTGACTCCGCACAAAATATCAAGATTCGCCATGCCTAAATCAGCGTCAATTAATACGACTCTTTTCCCGAAATCAGCAAGTGCGAATGACAATGCCGCGGCTATGTTGCTTTTTCCGACTCCGCCCTTGCCGCTCAATATCGATAAAGTATGAAGCCTAGGGGCGGGGGTTTCTGCTTTCTTCTTCTGTATGTTGTCTGTTACCATTCGCCTAAGTTCTCCAGCCTGGTCAGTATCGTAGCCATTATCATAACGGCGCATCTTCAGCGTTTCCGTTCTTCTTCGGGCTTCATCAGGAAATCTGCTATCCTTGAGCCTGAAGCTGTCTCTATGTCTTTTGGGACGTTCTGCCCTACCGTCAGGAATGATACGGGGCATCCCATAACCTGATGAATGTTGAAGATTGAACCGTAGCTCACAGTCTCATCAAGTTTCGTGAAAAGCAAATGCGTTACGGGTATATTCGGTATGTGTTCAACAACGTCAAGCATGTCTTTGTACTTCATGTTAGCGGCTAAAACGAGGTGAACAGCATCGGGCGTGAATGAGCTGTAAATATTCTCGAAAAGCTCCATGTTCTTTTTGTCGCGCTGAGACCTTCCGGCAGTGTCAAGCAGAATAATATCCGCGTTGTCATGCTCGCTTATGACTCCGGGGATTGATGAGATGTCGAAAATTATCTCAATCGGAACGCCTAAAATTTTCGCGTAAGTTTTGAGCTGTTCAACCGCCGCAATCCTGTAAGTGTCAGCCGTCAGCAGTAACACTCTCTTATGCTCCCACAATGCTTTTATCGCCGCGAGCTTGGCAATCGTTGTAGTTTTTCCGACTCCTGTAGGGCCTAAGAGCATAACTTTGCGCCCTCCTGTAGCGTCCTCGCCGTTATCGCCTGAGCATGTTATTTGTGTCGCGAGCCATTTCGTGAAGGGCAATTTTCTCGTTTTGTCCTTGCGGGTCATAACGCTGTAATCGGCCATGAGCTTGCGTATATATTTCTCGTCAACGTCTGAAGCTCTGAGCCTTCCTTCAACGCTTGCTTCATCCGCTGAGAACTGCGGCATTCCGGCCTGAAATGTATTTTGCTGACGGGGATTCTGTATTGCGTTCGCGACTCCGTTCTCGACAGCCGTCAATCTCTGCAACAATACGTCAATCCTATCTGCCAATGCTCCGACTTGGTCTTTCAGGATTTTTGCGTCATCGTTCGACATGGCCGGGGGAGTCGGGGCTTGCTGAACTGGTGCGGGCGGTGCTACGGGTGCGAGATTCTGGGCTTGCTGAATCGGAGGCTGAACGGGTGCGGGGCGTGTAGTGAGTCCGTAAGCGTTTCGGAGTCCTTCAGGGGAAATTTTCACGTTATCGCTTGGGAGTCTGTAGCCTTCCTCGCCTAATTCGGTTGAAGGCATTACGGGTGCTGAAGGTGTCATGCTTCCGCGCTCTTTGAACTCCATCAGCTTTTGAAACGCTATGAGATTCTCACGGCGCGTGTCTTCGTCCATTGTTGACGCTGATGAAGCCGCGTTAATCGGGCGTGATTTGGGAGCGGGTTTCGGTTCGTCATCCTCAAGAATCCCTGCCGTAACTTTCAACACTGAACGCTGAAAGAGTCCTAATACGCCGCCTTCCTTTATCATCTGTGTAGAAAGTATTACAGCGTCCCGGCCTAATCTCTCAGAGGCGAGCCGTAATGCTTCTGCGTCATCTTTTGCCGTAAATGTTATCTGATTTGTTACCCTCATATATTACTCCACCATTCCGACAGTCTTAACCTGTACTCCGCGCACTATCTCATTATATGACACTACGAATATATTTGTGATTGAGCCTTCAATTAACCGTCTCACAATCAATCTCACATCAGGATGAACGAGGAGGACGGGCGCGAGATTCTTCACAATCATCTCATCCATTGCGCGCGATATTGCCGAAATCATTTTTTGCACTTCCCGCGGATCTAAATGCAATTGCCATCCCCGTGTCAAATCTCCGTCAACCCCGGCCATGATTTTCTGTTCCCAGTTAGGCGACAAAGTTGCGGCTGTGATTATTCCGTCAGGCCCTTGAATCTTGAGCGAAATTAGGCGTGATAATGCTTCTCTTGCGCGTTCTGTGAGAAAGTCAACGCTTCTTGACATTTTCCCGAAATCAGCAAGAGACTCAAATATCGTAACCAAATCACGAATCGGAATCTGTTCACGTATGAGATTCTGCAATACCTTCTGAATTTCTCCCAATGATAACGATGATAAAAGCTCCTCGATTACAGCGGGTGCAGTCTCCTTAACCATATCCGTAAGTTTCTGGACTTCCTGACGTGTGAGAAGTTCCGCGCCGTTCTTCTTGATGACTTCCGAGAGGTGAGTCGCAAGCACTGACGGAGCGTCAACAACCGTATATCCCATAGCTTCGGCCTTGTCGCGCAAATCGGGCGAAATCCACAAAGCAGGGAGTCCGAATGCCGGCTCAGTTGTAGGAACTCCGATTAAGTCCTCTTCAGCTGCTCCCGTGTTCATGGCTAAATAGTGGTCGGGCAATAATTCTCCTCTTCCTGCTTCCGCGCCTTTCACGCGCAAAATATATTCTGTCGGTTTAATCTGTATGTTGTCGCGTATTCTTATCGGCGGAACAACTATTCCCATCTCCAACGCCATTTGTTTGCGTATTGTCCCTATACGGTCAAGCATATCTCCTCCCTGACCCGGGTCAATCAACGGGATAATCGCGTAACCTATTTCGGCCTCCATAGGCTCAACCGTCAATAGCTTCATCACGTCTTCAGGAGAAACGGGTTCGGCTTTCGGTGCTTCCTGCGCTGCTCCGGGTGCTGAAGGTGCGCCGGGGACTCCTGCCTGACTTGCGGGGGCTTGCGCTCCGGGGGTCATTGCGGCTTGTTCCTCTGCTGTAATCTCCTGCACAGCTGCTTCACGGCTCACAGTGTAACCTAATGCGCCCATCAGCAAAGCGAGACTCAAAAACGGCACTGTAGGAAGTCCGGGAATAAGTCCCAAAGATAACAGCATGGCCGAGGCGATGTAAAGCGGACGGGGGTATCTCGTGAATGAGTTTATGAGGTCAGGCCCTAATTCTGAAGATGCCGCCGCCCTCGTAACAATTACGCCCATTGCTGTAGACATGAGCAACGCGGGAATTTGTCCGACGAGTCCATCACCGACCGTCAACAAGCTGTAATGACCTGCTGCCTGCGCCGCGTCCATTCCGCGCATGAAGATTCCTATTGAGAGCCCGCCGATTATGTTTATCGTTGTGATTATGAGTCCGGCTATTGCGTCTCCCTTCACGAACTTTGATGCACCGTCCATAGCTCCGTAAAAATCTGCCTCGCGCTGTATATCCTGCCTTCGCTGTTTTGCTCCCTGCTCATCAATCAGTCCTGAGTTCAAATCAGCGTCAATTGACATCTGTTTGCCGGGCATTGCGTCAAGCGTGAATCTTGCGGCGACTTCTGCAACTCTTTCCGCGCCTTTCGTGATGACTAACATCTGAATGATTACGAGTATCAGGAACATGATTATACCGACGACATAATTTCCGCCGACAACGAAATTACCGAACGCGTTAATCAGTTCGCCCGCATTACCGTAAAGCAAAATAAGTCTTGTTGTTGAGACGTTGAGGGACAAACGGAACAATGTAGAAATCAATAACAGCGTGGGAAATATAGAGAGGTCTAAAGCGCGTTTCACGTAGAACGTAACAAGAAGCGTAACAACTCCCAAAGTGATATTCATTGAGAGAAGTATATCGATTAACCAAGTCGGCAAGGGTACGACCATCATTATGATAATCAATACCATCAACAGAGCCACGCCGATGTCTGAATAGCTCTGAACCTTTTTGCGCATTGAAGGAATTGACGCGCCCGCAGCTTCTGCCAATTGTGAAAGTCATCCCCGTTCTGTAGCAATCTGGAAAATTGCCTGTATTTTACACGAAAAGCAGAAAACGTAAAATCTTACGCCATTTCACGGAGTCTTATTGCTGTTATCTCTTATGAAAAAAGTAATCCGGCGATTTATTGAAATTTCCTCATAAAGTTTATACAATACTTTCATCCAGAAAAAATTTCAGAAAAAATTTTACGAGCTTGTGATTTAGACCTTTGCCAAGAAATTTTTTGACGAAGGTTTGAAGAAATAAAATTTTCAGGGAGGTACTTTTCGATAATGAAGAGATTTCTTACCGTATCAGTCGCTCTATTAATGGTTATGTGTCTTGCTCTCTCAGCATCAGCAGCGGGGATCATGTACATCATAACTCCGTCAGCGTCAAATCCTTTCTTCGGAACAGAACAGAGAGTCGGAGCCGCAAAAGCTACAGCACTCGGCTACACACCCAAATGTTTCTCGCACGATGACGACGCAGCAGCTCAGCTTCAGCTTTTCGAGGCGGCAATCTCAGACGGAGCAGTCGCAATCATCTGTGATAACGCAGGCGCGGACGCATCAATCGAGGCAGTACGAAAAGCAGTCGAGGCAAAAATTCCCGTGTTCCTGATTGACCGCGAAATCAACGCATCAGGACTCGCAATCGCTCAGATAGTCGCCGACAACGCACAGGGCGCGGCCGCAATCGCTGAGAAATGGGTCGAGGCTATGGACTACAAAGGGAAATATGCGGAGCTTCTCGGACTTGAGTCGGATACAAACTGCTGGGTACGTTCGCAGAATTATCACTCAGTAATCGATGAATATCCTGATTTGAAGATGGTTGCTCAGCAGTCAGCAAACTGGAGTCAGACAGAAGGCTACTCAAAGACAGAGGCAATCCTTCAGGCTAATCCGGACATAAGCGGAATAATCTGCGGTAATGATACGATGGCTTGCGGAGCCGCGCAGGCCTGCATTGACGCAGGAAGGAAGGACATCAAGATTATCGGCCTCGATGGCTCAGATGATGCCGCCGCTTACATCGCAAAAGGCCAGATGGTAGGAACAGCGTTACAGCAGATAGCGAGAATAACCGAGATCGCAATCGAACAGGCTGACGCTTACATCAAGAACGGAACAAAGCCCGCATCAGAAAAACAGCTTGTCCCCTGCATAGCAATCACAAAAGACAACGTTGCGAATCTCTCACAGTTCGTATACACAGAGAAATAACTTCACTTTTCCCCCCTTCAAACACGGAGGGGGAGATTTTTTTTATCCCAATAAAAGGAGAGAATATACTTTGAAGGGAAAAATTTTAGCCGTCATCATCATTGTAGCTATTGCTGCGTTTGTCGCAAATTCCGCGCTCGTAATCGACAAAGGCACGGAAGGAAAATACACGGGCGTTGTAGCTTTTGACGCTCATGCAAGCTCAGGAAGCGACTGGGCAAAAATTTCATCCGAAATCACAGGCAAGGCAGAAGACATTAACGCGGTCAACCTCAAAGAGTTAGGAGCAGGAAAGGCGGTAAAGTTCCGGGGGACTGTCAGCGAATTTTCATCAAAAGCCGGGGGCAAGCGCAAGACTATGGCCGTAACTCCTGAAAATTATTCGGGCGGTATGCAGTTTGTGATTCAGCTCGGAAGCATTTATACGGGGACTGCTGTGCGTGATGTTCAGACCGTAAAGAGTTTCGGAGATTTCACGAACCAAACCGAATGGAGCCAGTACGCAAAGGCTTTGAACACTCAGGTAGACAATGAAGTAGTATCACCCCTCGCAATCAATGACAGCGTGAAGGGAAAAACTGTAACAATCATCGGCGCGGCTGTGTCATCAGGGAATCAGGTGAATATTACCCCTGTTTCAATCGCTGTTGAATAGGGGAGGGGATTTTATGTTTGATGATCCCAATGTAGTTTTGCACTGCGAGAAAATCGACAAAATTTACCCCGGCACAAAGGCTTTAGACCAAGTTTCTTTTGACCTCCTCAAAGCAAAAGTGAATGTGTTAATCGGCGAGAACGGAGCAGGAAAATCAACGCTGATGAAAATGATTGCCGGGATTGAGCAGCCTTCAGCGGGGAAAATGTACATGGACGGAGAAGAAGTTTACTTCCGGGACATTAACGACGCAAAAGCAAAAGGCATCGGAATAATTCACCAAGAATTGAGCCTCTTCCCGAATCTGACGGTGTATCAAAATATTTTCATGAATCACGAGAAGACTAACGCAGGATTTCTTGACGACAGGAAACACATTGAGGGCGCGCGGAAAATTCTCCAGCGTCTTGAGCATGAAATACCGCCGGAGACTCTTGTCGGTGATTTGAGAGTCGGACAACAGCAGATGGTAGAGATTGCACGGAATCTTGTTGATGATGATTTGAGAGTCTTAATCATGGACGAGCCTACATCATCACTTTCGGCGGCTGAAGTCAAGGTGCTGTTCAAAATCATGCGCGAGCTTTTGGAGCAGGGAATCTCAATCGTGTACATCTCACACAGGCTTGAAGAGATTATGGAGATCGGCGACCACGTTACGATTCTCAGGGACGGGAAATATGTTGCAGACGCTGACATAAAAGACATCACGCTTGAATGGATAGTTGAGAACATGGTCGGGAAAAATACCCAGTATCACAGGTTTGAACGGAGCATTGACCTTAACGCGGCCGAGAAAGTTCTTGAAGTCAACAATTTGTACCTTCCCAAAACTGGCGGAGGATGGCTGCTTGATGATGTCAGCATGTACTTGAAGAAAGGTGAAGTGCTTGGCATTTACGGACTCTTAGGCGCGGGACGTAGCGAGCTGTTTGAGTGCTTGATGGGAATGCGCCCCGAACATTCAGGAGAAATCATCTACAAGGGGCAGAAAATGAAAGTCGGAACGATTGCCGACCAGCTTAACGCGGGGTTCGCGATTGTGCCGGAAGACAGACAGAGGCAGGGACTCGTTCAAAGTCTCGACATCTGCAAAAATGCTTCTCTTGCGTCTCTTGAGGAGTTCACAAAATTCTGCTTCATGGATTACACAGCGGAAGGGAAAGCGGTTGACGAGGAAATAAGAGAGCTTCACATAAAGGTTGCGGACAAGCATTTGCCGATTCTCTCGCTTTCAGGAGGAAATCAGCAGAAAGTTGTAATCGCAAAAGGACTCATGACAAAACCCGAAGTGCTTTTGATGGATGAACCTTCACGGGGAATCGACATCGGCGCAAAAACAGAAGTCTTTGAGATCATACATGAGTTTTCAGAGCGGGGACTCTCAATCATCGTAATATCTTCAGAGCTGAAAGAGATTATGGCGATTGCTGACAGAATATATGTCCTGTCAAACGGAAAATGCACCGCAGAATTAACCGGCTCAGAGATAACAGAAGACAATTTAGTCCGGGCTTCCTATGCGGGACTCGGAACAGGCAAACACGCGGCGGCGTAAGTAAACTTGACTTGAGGTGAAAACATGAAAAAAGATAACAGCCAGCTGATTATGACCTTGCTAAAAGGCCGTACGTTTATCGTTTTGATTCTTCTCGTGATTTTCTTCAGCTTTGCTTCTTCATCGTTCCTTTCACTTAACACATTAACGATGGTTGCGAAACATGTTGCGCTTTACGGCATTCTTGCGCTTGGTATGACGTTCGTAATCATCACGGGCGGAATTGATTTGTCTGTCGGCTCAGTTGTCGGGCTTGTCGGAATGCTTGCGGGCGGATTGATTCAGGAAGGCTTGACGGTCGGAGGCAAAACGATTTATTTCACAGTCCCTGCAATTATTGTGTTAATGCTCTGCATGGGCTGCCTTATTGGACTCGTAAACGGATTAATCATCACAAAACTTAACGTAGCGGCATTCATTACGACGCTCGGAACAATGTACATCTGCCGGGGACTCGCTAACCTGCGTTCGGCGGGCGCAACATTCTCAAGCATAGGAGGCTTTGAGGGACTCGGCAATGTCGGCTTAAAGTCATTTGGGGCTAACTGGTTCGGGATTCCTGCGGGCGTTTATGTCTTTGCGATACTCTCAATCATTGCAGCGTTATTGCTGAATCGGACTCCAACGGGCTGGCACTTCCTCGCTGTCGGAGGCAATGAGAAATCAGCAAAACTTTCAGGGATTAAGGCTGACCGCGTGAAGATTCTTGCGTATGTGATTTCGGGATTCTGCGCGGCGTGGATAGGAATCATCAACACGGCTCAATTGTCGGCGGCTCATCCTGCTTCGGGCGATGGCTGGGAAATGAACGCAATCGCGGCTACAGTTCTCGGCGGAACGTCAATGTCGGGCGGATCAGGTACGATTATCGGGACAATTGTCGGAGCATTCGTTATCGGAGTCATAAATGATGGAATGACAATGTGCGGAGTCTCTGAGTTCTGGCAGAAAATCATACGCGGCGCAGTAATAATCCTCGCGGTAATAATCGACCAGACACAGAGAAATCTTCAAGCAAAAATGGCGTTACAAGCACGCAACGAGTCAAAGTAACAAGATAAAGGGGGAAAATCTATGAGCGCAAAAATCAAGATAGGATTCGCGCCAACAAGACGGGCAATCTTCAGCGCACCCGCGGCGGTAGAGTACAGGAAATTGACGGCAAATCGACTCCGTGAACTGAACATTGATTTTGTTGACATTGACGACGTGAACGAGGAAGGATTGTTGTATGACGATGCCGGACTCGAAAAGATTACCGCGAAATTCAAGGCCGAAAATGTTGCCGGGCTTTTCATTCCTCACGCTAATTTCGGGACTGAGTACGAATGCGCAAGACTCGCAAAAGCGTTAAACGTTCCTGTACTCTTATGGGGGCCGAGAGACGAACGCCCAAGCCCTGACGGAATGCGCTTGCGTGATAGCCAGTGCGGACTCTTCGCAACGGGAAAAGTTTTGCGGCGTTTCAGAGTCCCATTCACCTACATGAACAACTGCAACCTTACTGACCCGGAATTTGAGCGCGGATTAAGGGACTTCATAGCTGTCTGCAACGTGGTAAAAGTTTTCAGGCACACGAGAATTTTGCAGATCGGCCCGCGTCCGTTCGATTTCTGGTCAACAATGTGCAATGAAGGCGAGCTTCTCGAAAAATTCAACATTCAGCTTTCACCGATTCCCCTTCCTGAACTTTACGCTGAGATGCGGAAATGGAAAGAAGAGAAAAACGAGGTTGCAAAAGTCATCGCCTACTGCAAAGAAAATATGTTCTGCAAGATTGAAGACAAATCACTTGAGGAAGTTGCCGCGCTTAAAGTTGCGATGAAGAGTCTTGCGGAAAAATACGGGTGCAACGCCATCGCTATACAGTGCTGGAACGCATTGCAGGACGAAATTAACATAATGCCTTGCGCCGCTAACAGCCTTCTTAACGAGGAAGGAATCCCCGTAGTGTGTGAGACTGACATTCACGGGACAATCTCGCAGTTAATCGCCGAGGCAGCCTCAATGAATGAACGCCGCGTAATGTTCTCCGACTGGACAGTAAGACACCCCGACAATGAGAACGGAGAATTGTTGCAGCACTGCGGGCCTTGGCCGATTTCAGTCGCAAAAGAGAAGCCCTCTATCTGCGTACCTGTAGCATTCCCTCAGAACGGCGCAGTATCGGCTGAAGCGAAACACGGACTCATGAGCCTTGTACGTTTTGACGGCGACGGCGGAGAGTACTCGATACTTCTCGGACATGCAAAGGGAATTGACGGGCCATTTACGCGGGGGACTTATGTGTGGATTGAGGTCAATAACCTGAAACGGCTTGAAGCAAAAGTTGTTGAAGGGCCGTATATCCATCATGTTGCGGCGATTCACGGTGATGTTGTTCCTGTCGTGTATGAGGCGTGCAAATATATCGGAGTGAAGCCGGATCTCTATGATCCCATTGAAGAGAAAGTGAAAGCATATCTTCACGGTGAAGATGTAATTTTTGATGAGGTGTAATACATGCGGAAAATCAAAAACGTAAAAGAGTTAAGCATTAAGGCTTTCGACATTCGCCGGGACGCTCTCGACATCATCATGGCCGGCGGCGGAGGTCATATCGGCGGGGACATGAGCGAACCCGAAATACTTCTCACGCTCTACGAGAGAATGAATGTTACGCCCGAAACGCAGGACTCACCAGACCGGGACAGATTCGTACTCAGCAAGGGACATTGTGTAGAGACTCTTTACGCGGTGTTATCGTATGAAGGCTTCATGAATCTTGACGAGGTGAAAGCGAAATTCTCAAAATTCGGCTCTGAATACATCGGTCATCCTCATAACACATTGCCGGGAATCGAAATGAACTCAGGCTCACTCGGTCATGGACTCTCTGTTTCTGTCGGAATGGCTTTAGCCGGGAAAATGGACAAGAAAAATTACCGCGTCTATACGTTAATGGGAGATGGCGAACTCGCTGAAGGTTCTGTGTGGGAAGGTGCTGCGGCTGGCGGTCATTACAGGCTGGATAATCTGTGCGCGTTCGTGGATCACAATCATCTTCAGATTTCGGGGAATGTTGACGAGGTTTTGTCGCCCGGAAATATCGCGTTAAGGTTCGAGGCTTCCGGCTGGAATGTGATTAACGTCATGAACGGCAACGACATTCAGCAGATAAGCGACGCTCTTGACGTTGCGGAGAGGACGAAAGGAAAACCCACCGTAATTATCGCTGAGACTCTCAAGGGAAAAGCATCACCGTTAATCGAGAACAAAGCGAACTGGCACCACAAATTGCCGACACAGGAAGAATACGAAAGAATCTGCGCTGATATTGCCGCGTACAAGGAGGCTTTAATCAATGGCTAATAAAATCGCAAACCGCGCTGTAATGTGCGAGGTACTCAAAGAGGCAGCCTCAAAAGATAAAAGCGTTGTAGTATTGTGCAGTGACTCGCGGGGATCTGCTTCACTGTCGTCATTCGCTGACACATTCCCGGAGCAGTTCGTAGAAGTCGGAATCGCCGAGCAGAATCTCGTGAGCATTGCGGCTGGTCTTGCCTCATGCGGTAAAAAGGCGTTCGCTATTTCTCCCGCGTCATTCATTTCAACACGGAGCTATGAGCAGTGCAAAGTTGACTGTGCATATTCCGACACGAACGTGAAACTTATCGGCATTTCCGGCGGTGTGAGTTACGGCGCGTTAGGGATGACTCACCATTCAGCGCAGGACATCGCGGCCATGTCAGCAATACCGAACATGAGAGTATATTTGCCGTCAGACAGATTCCAGACTCGCTGTGTGTTTGAAGCCCTCCTGAAGGACAACAAGACCGCTTACGTGAGAATTGGACGCAATCCAGTTGAAGATGTCTACTCAGAAGGCAATGTGCCATTCACGATGGACAAGGCTACAGTTCTCGCTGAAGGCTCAGATGTTCTCATTGTCGCTTGCGGTGAAGTCGTAAAAGCCTCAAAGGATGCCGCCGAATTGTTGCGGGCAAAAGGAATCTCAGCGGGAGTCCTCGATATGTACTGCGTGAAGCCTCTCGACACTGAAACACTGCTGAAACATGCCGCCGGGAAAAAGTTAGTACTTACGGTTGAAGAGCATTCGCCTTTCGGTGGACTCGGAAGCATGGTAGCTCAGGTTATCAGCGCGAACGACCCGAAAAAGGTCATCAATCTCTCGCTTCATGATGAGCCTGTAATCACGGGAAAATCTCAGGAAGTTTTCGCCTACTACGGAATGAACGCAGAGGGAATCACTAAGAAAGTCTGCGAAATTTTAGGCTGATGGGAAAATATATTCTTAGTGTTGACCAGAGCACACAAGGCACAAAGGCTTTGCTGTTTGATGACAAAGGCGCGTTGCTTTGCAGGACGGACAAACCGCACAGGCAGATCATCAACGATAGGGGCTGGGTTGAACACGATCTCAACGAAATTTACGCGAACACTTTGCAGGTTGTGAAAGACCTCGTGTCAAAAGCCGGAATCGACAAGGGCGAAATTGTTGCGCTGGGAATAAGCAATCAGCGTGAGACTTCAGCATGTTGGAGCAAAAAGACGGGCGAACCTCTGTACAATGCTATTGTGTGGCAGTGTTCGAGGGGCGCGGCAATTTGTGAAGGACTTGAACGGCAGGGATATTCCGATACAGTTTACAGGAAGACAGGAATCAAATTGTCCCCGTATTTCCCCGCCGCTAAATTAGCGTGGATATTCCAGAATGTCGCGGGAGTCTCTGAACGTTCAAAGGCCAGAGAAATTGCAGCAGGAACAATTGACTCGTGGCTCGTCTGGAAACTCACTAACGGCGAACGGCATCAGACGGATTACTCTAACGCCTCGCGGACTCAGCTCTTCAACATCAATTCGCTTGAATGGGATGATGATTTGCTGAAAATTTTCGGCCTCGATAAAAATTGCATGGCTGAAGTTACAGACTCTGACGGCGATTTTGGCATGACGGATTTTGACGGCTGGCTTGACAGGAAGATTCCAATCTGCGGAGTCTTGGGTGATTCTCACGGCGCGTTGTTCGGTCAGGGCTGTTTGAACACGGGAATGATTAAGGCGACTTACGGCACAGGCTCTTCTATCATGATGAACACAGGAGAAAATCCTGTATTCACTGATGCGGGAATTGTTACGAGTCTTGCGTGGAAGATCGGCGGAAAAGTTAATTACGTCCTCGAAGGCAACATAAATTATACGGGAGCTGTTATCACTTGGCTGAAAGATGACGTGAAACTAATTGCGAGTCCCGGTGAAACAGAATCACTTGCGCGGGCCGCAAAAAGGAACGACAAAACATATTTAGTCCCGGCGTTTTCGGGATTAGGCGCGCCGTATTGGGACTCTCACGCTTCAGCCTGCATTGTGGGAATGACTCGCTCAACGGGGAAAAATGAGATCGTAAAAGCCGCGTTAGACTGCATTGTGTATCAGATTACGGACATTGTAGAGGCAATGAGGGCGAGTTCAGGAATCGCAATAAGCGGACTCAGAGTTGACGGAGGCCCTACACGCAACAAGTATCTCATGCAGTTTCAGAGCGACATGCTGAATATTCCCGTGAGAGTTCCTGACGCTGAGGAATTATCCGGGATTGGTGCTGCTTACTGCGCTGGAATTTCTGCGGGGCTTTACGGTGATGATGTCTTCAAGAATCTGAAACGTACTCTGTATGTGCCTGACATGGCCGGGAGTGAACGCGAAACTTTATATGACGGCTGGAAAAATGCTGTAACAAAATCTCGCTGACAAAAAATTAAGAGGGGATTCAAACGTCCCCCCTTTTTTTCACTTCATCTTCTCTAAAACTTCTTCCCTTGATGGGATTGACGGTGCCGCGCCGTGTCTTGTTACTGCGATTGCTGATGCGTTAGTCGCAAATCTCATCGCCCATTGCGGAGTCTTCCCCTCAAAGATTCCTGACAGGAAAAATCCCGTAAACGTATCTCCCGCCGCTGTAGTGTCAACCGCATTAACCCTTAGTGCTTCCTGATGAAACGTAATCTCACTGTCTGAATACACAGCTCCGTTTGTGCCGAGCGTGAGAACAATTTTTGTATCAGGCAGTTTTTCCCGGAGTCTTCCTGAAATTTCTTCCGGCTTTTTGCTTGAGACATCATCATTCAGGAATTGCCCCGCTTCAATCTCATTCAGCAGGAGATAATCAGCATACTTGAAGACGGGAATAATTTTCTCTTCCATCGGCGAGGGGTTGAAGGCTACAATCATTCCGTGAGACTTTGCGCTTTGAGCTAGATATTCCGGCTCGCTGATTTCGTTTTGAATCACAAGGGCATCACCGGCAGAAAAATTTTTCAGTGTCTCATCAATTTGTGCGCGTGAAATTTCCTGATTTGCTCCTCCGAATAACAGTATGCAGTTATCTCCGTCCGTGTTGTTCTGTATTATCGTGTGGCCTGTCTTGACTCCCTTAAGACGCTTTATGTACTCGGTGTTTACTCCTGCCGCTTCAAGCTCATCAACGAGAAATTGACCGTCATTTTCACCGACTGCCCCGGCGTGAAAAACTTTCAGCCCTGCTTTTGCGAGTGCTACAGACTGATTCAGGCCTTTACCGCCGCTGAAGACATTTAGCGAACGAGCCGCGAGAGTCTCACCCCTTGCGATGAAATGAGGGACGCTGTAAACGTTATCGATGTTGAGAGATCCGAATGATAACACCTTCATGATTTGATTACGCCCTTCTTGAGAATCATGCACGCATAGAGAGCTTTCTCACTTGTTGCGATTATCGCGTAGGCTTTTTTCGACTCCTCGTAGAAATCGAATCTTTCGACAAACTGAATCGCATCTTTTCCGCGCTCGTCATACTTTGCGATTATCTCTTCATACGTGTTCCAGATAGGAGTCTCGACTTCCTGACCGGGTACAACTTTCATGAGTGTTACGGGCTTTTCGACAAACGTATCAAGCGGCAGAAGACTTAATACAGCGTCAAGAATTTCCGGGCCTCCATGACCATCACAACGAATCACAACGCCGTTTTTCCCCATTGAAGCGGATGGGAAATTTCCGTCAGATATGACAATCGTATCGCCATGTCCCATTTCAGCAAGAACTTTGAGCAGGTCAGGCGACAAAATATCAGGAATGCCTTTTAACATTAGTGCAATACCCTCCAAATTTGTATTTTGCGTTAAACTTCGGTGCAACAAATGATAACACAAGATTCATGACTCGGCCTCGCAAATATATTCACAGCCAGAAGACTCATACAGGAAGGCAATATAACAGTGTATTAACGCTTCGTGCAGTGCAAATGTCTCAGTGCTTCATGAAACTTTTCGGGAATCTCTGAGGGCTTCAAGTTCTTGACGGCTGAATCGCTTCCAGCCTCGCAGGCTTTCTCGTAGTACCAGCATTTATACTCTATAACATCAAGAATACATTTCAGGTTCTCAAGCTCCTGTTTAAGAAGCTCCCGGCGTTTTCTGAATATCTCAAGCCTTCCCGTTAATGCTCCTTCTTTGCCGGCCATGTCAATGAATTTCTTGATGTCCTTTATCGAGAGTCCCGAACGTTTGAGGCAGTCAATGAGTCTCAAGCTCGCGTAATCATCATCGCTGAATATCCGTATGTTATTGCCGTCGCGCTTAAGGTTGGGAAGGAGTCCCTGCTTGTCGTAATATCTCAGTGTTGACGCAGGAAGCCCGGTAAGCTCTGACATGTCTTTTATCGTGTAAGGCAAAATTTATCACTCCGATGTCTTGTGAGATGAGATAATTTTAACGCCTTCAACTTGACTTGAGGCACTCTGAGATTATCCCGTCAATTTCAAGCGGGCTGTACGCTGTATCACATACCCATTCGCCATATGTCTTTATGTTGCTTACGGCCTCGCACCATTCACACAATGCCTTATGCTTTGCTCTGCTCTCGTCTGTCTCAATTCCTTTCACTTCAAGCACTAACATTTTTCCGTTCGTAAGTCTCACCAAGAAATCAGGAAGGTAACGCCGCGTTAATCCCCCGAATGAATAGCGCACAAAGAATCCGAGATGATCATTTTTCGCCCAAGCCTGAACATTCTCGTTGCGGTCAAGCTGATACGCCGCTGATGATTCCCATGTTGAGTCGAAAGTGCAAATGTTAATGTGTGATTTCACTGTCTCATGATGAGGGCGGGAAGTTCTCCACGTCTCCATCTCACCCGTTGAACGCAAGAATTTTCCCTGACGTAAAATCGGAATCAGTCTGTCAACATTATCGCTTCTGATTCCCTGCCACATATGCGTGATTATGCGCTCCATGTTGAAGCACAAGAGAATCTTTTTCCGCCGAATGTCCGTAACAAAACGATTCGGAAAAATTTTTATGTTGCCGCCTGAAATATATTGCTCCGTGAGTCTCACAATCTCGCCGAGAAGGTGAAACGTTGAGCCGTTCTGCCAATCGTAATTGGACTCTCTCTTCATTGTGCCGAAAACATTTGCGGCCGTTCGGAAAATTATTCTCTGCATTCTTTCACGGGAATATATTTTCTCAAGGTCAATATCATTCAGAGCGTCGAGATTCATTCCCCCGTCAACAACTGGCGCAAGCTCCGCGCTGATTCGTGTTGATGTTGCGTCAAGAGTCATCTCAGGAATCGCAGAAACATCAAGCGTCAAATTCTGATTCATAACGTAATTTATGCTCTCTACTTCCGGCCATGTGATAGCGTATTGACTCCTCTTGTCAACGACTCTCACTTCTGCGGGCGGTCTTCTGTCAGGCGGGGGAACGTTCCCGGTAAATTCCTCCGTCAGCAAGTAAGCGAACGGCACACCGAAAACATTAACGTATTCAGGCGTGAAAAGCTCATTTTCTCCGACAGCCTCATATGATGACCGCCGCAATCCTCTCCCTACAACTTGTTCACATAATAGCTGACTCGTAAACGCACGGAGTCCCATAATCTGAGTTACAGTTCTTGCGTCCCAACCCTCCGAGAGCATTCCGACAGAGATAATATTGCGGAGATTTTTGCCCGGCCCGTCTTCTTTGCCGACAGTGTTAGCTTTCTCACGGATATTTTTCGACTCGGACTCTGATTTCCCCTTCAGAACATCAGAGTCAATCCGCAAAACATAATCCCCTTTCAGTTCGGGAATGTCTATGTTAATCCCCTCTGTGAACTCGTGCTCAATCCTCGCGGCGGTGTTCGTGTTGTTCGCAACCGTAATCATCACAGGCGGAGTCGGATTGTTCCACGTTCTGAAAACTTCCTGCCAGTCATGGCCGAGCAGCATATACGCATTACGAACGAGATCAGGAAGCGGGGTTATGTCTTTCGTGTGATTGAGGTCATCTTTCACTTTCGGGTAAATGTGATAGAAAACAGATTTTCCCGTTACAGGGTCAGGCGGTGTATTATCACGTACAGTTATGCACGGAGTCTTCACGATCCCCGCCTCGATTCCGTCATCAAGCGAGTAATCGCTAACTATCCACGAGAATACGCCCTTGTCCTGTTCCTTCTCACGCCCGGACACAAACGGAGTCGCCGTGAAATCGTAGCATTTCTTTATCACACGCCCTTTGTGTATTCTGTCGAGTCCCGTAATCCACACCGTAGCTTCTCGCAAATTCTCTTTCTCTTCCTGCGTTTTAGGCTTGAGATCTTCCGGCTTGAATCTGTATGCGTGGTGCGCCTCATCGTTTATCACAATAAGATTACGCATATCACCGACAATTTTTTGAC
This sequence comes from uncultured Fretibacterium sp., assembly GCA_946183145.1. Classification (GTDB taxonomy): domain Bacteria; phylum Synergistota; class Synergistia; order Synergistales; family Aminobacteriaceae; genus JAFUXM01. Next base: position 130,290 of record CAMGZM010000005.1, read on the forward strand.
AGTAAGAGTCATCGCTTCTTGCGGGCTTCTTTTCGACTGATTTATTTTTCGCAGGGTCAATCCTCGACTCATCATCGAGAAATTGCCAGTTCCGAATCAAAACACACGATTGATTCATAATCTCACGCATTGACTCAGGCACTACAGAAAATTTTGCGTAATAATTATCCTTGCTGTTAGGGATTAAGACTCCGAGTCGGTCTCTCACTGTCAGATTCGGAGCGACAATCAGAAAGTTACGGGTATAATTCTCATTCGCAGGATTTTCCGCAAAGTTGCAGACCTGCCACGCAATTAGCATTGACATTACGAGAGTCTTCCCTCCGCCCGTGCAAAGTTTCGTGCATATCCTGTCGAACGGACTCCCATCATCAGCAACAATTACCCCCGAATGAGTCTCAGCAAGAAATATCAGCGTCTCTATTGCTTCAAGCTGGCACCAAAAGAACGGCATATCTTTTCTCATGTCCCTGTCATGCCAGTGATACAACAATTCCCGCGTTATGTCGGTTGAATCTGCATAGCCTGACTCACGCCATGACTTTACCAGCGGGCGAATCTCGTTCACTTTCTTAATCGGCCAAAATTCGCGCGTCTCGTTCCTCCGTTCAATCCAGAATCCAGACGGGCGGCGGCCTGTTTCTGTCGTGAATCCCCCGGTGTCATCGTGATACCTGAAGTACTGTCCCGGCTCCGTATACGGCGAGTTGATTACGATTTGTTTCTTGTCGCTCATTCTGAGTCCTCCAGCGTTAATAGTCTCATGCTCTCTATTCCCCGGTCATCAATAATCTTTACTGCTATCGTGCTGTCTTCCTTCACGTCAAACGGAAGCGACTCAATCCCCGAAAATTTTTCCATCATTCCCGAATCAATTTCAGCCTTCAGAGTCTTTGACAGACGACTCCATCCGCCCGATTTGCCTTCCATCGGGAAAAAAATCTGCGACGGCGTGAACGTCATACCGTTATAGCTCGGATCGATTCCCCACATCGCAATCTTGTCCGCATTCCCCGAAATCAATTCATCTTTCGACACGCTGAAATAGTCATAGCCCAAAACGCGAACAGTATATTTCCCGTCAGCATTCCTCACGAGTTCAACATCAGGCTGACCGACAAGCCAGAATGATTCATCACTCGCAATTTTTTTCCTCAAGTCCTCCGTCAACAAGTCATCATTCATTTCAACAGGCAGAAATTTCACATCATTCCAGAAAAGTTTGCTGATTTGATTCTGTGCTTCAGCGTCAAACTGAAACGCGCAGAATATCATCAAGTTTGCGTTCGGGACTCTCTCTTGCGCCTCCGTGTATGCGTTAATTACCCTCTTTGAGTCCATAACCGTATGGCTGTCAGCAAAACACACAACACAACGCCGCGGACTCTCTTCTTCCGTCATGGCCGAGTACTGAATCCATCTCGCGCCCGTTATCTTGTCATGACGCGAAAATCTTATCCGTTCTCCTCCTTTTGCGCGTATTCCCGTTGCCATTAACTGACTCATGAAGCCGTCCTGCCTTCCCTGCTCTTTAGGGTCAAGGCTCGCTGCTTCCTCAAGGCTCATTACTGACGGTGAAGGAAGCGACTCAACCGTGAAAGGCCCGGAGACTCTCACCTTCCCGGAATCTATTTCGGGCTGGTCGTAAAGCGTTTCTTGCGAGGGTTCTTCATTGTTGGCTATTGATTTCAGTGTTACGTGAGGGACTGTCTTATACACGAAGCCGGATGAGATTCCCTTTTCGGGATCGGCGAGACGGTACGAGTCGTATGTTGCTGTCATGAGTCTTTGTCGTGTGATTGCGATTGCTACGCGTGAAGTGTCGCAGGTTATCCATCTTCTGCCCCATTTCTCTGCGGCGTAAGCTGTCGTTCCTGATCCGCACGTTATATCGAGCACGAGGTCTCCGGGGTCTGTTGTCATGAGAATGCAGCGGGAGATTACTTTGTCGGATGTCTGCACAGCGTAGATTTTATTTTGCTCTGAGGATTGCTGATTCCAAAGGTTATCTATTTGGTCATAGGGAAAATCAGAGGGATAACGAATGTATTTCAGCGTCCCTATTTGTTGCAAATTCTCTGCCACAGCATTTACAGCTGGGAGTATTACACCTTCTGCAAAAGTTTGCACCGCATTCATTGCCGGGACTATTACTTTCTCTGCAAAAGTTTGCATTGCCTCTAATCCTGCTTGATATAATCTTCCTGCTTCTGCCAGATTTTTAAGCGAAGATTCAGTTACTCTCCAGCCATTACGCGGGTTATATGTTACGCCCTTGTAGGTGAACTTGTACTTAGTCTGTGGTGTACTGGCTTGTAGTTGCGTATATGTAGGCTTTTCTTGTTCAGGGTTTTTCTTAGGCGTATATAGCTGATGATATTTGTACTGCGTTTTGTCCTTTGCGTACCACACAAGATAATCGAATACGTTGTTGATTCCCTTTGATGGTTTTGTCATGGCCGTCCGAAATGCTATCATGCTGACAAAATTCTCCGGGGAAAAAATCTCATCGCAAATTTCCCGGACATGGTGAACATTCTCATCGCTTATCTGCACAAAGACGCTGCCGGACTCATTCAGCAATTCCCGCGCAAGATAGAGCCTGCTCCGCAAATACGTCAGGTACGAATGAATGCCAAGCTCCCACGTATCACGGAAAGCGCGAATCATTTCGGGTTCAGCGGTCAAATCATCGTCGCTTTTGTCTTTCACGTCTCTTTTTCCGACAAAGGGCTGAAAGTTTGAGCCGTATTTTATTCCGTACGGGGGATCTATATATATCATTTGGACTTGGCCGGACATGCTTTCTTTGCGTAAAAGTGAGTTCATAATGATGAGTGAGTCTCCTGCGATTATTCTGTTCATCCAGCTGTCTTTGTGCTGATATGCTTCAAGTGCGCGTCGTCTTTCCTCGTAAATTTCTTCAGGCGATGAGTCGAACATGAAAATTTGCTGTGCTTCTTTCTGCTGAGGAGTAGCGAGCGCGGGAATAATGAGTCTCTGAGGGTAAATAGTTTCGTGCCTGTGGATTGAAGTTGCGGGGACGGTGAAAGATTCTGACTCAGGTTTTCCGGCCCAATTCAGCGATGGGGAGTCGTTCGGGTCAATGTGATACGTGATGAGTGAGTCGGGATTGAGGTCGCCTTGAGTGAATCCTGCGGAGGGGTTGTTGGGACGTGAGTCGCCGCTGTGGTTTGTTGAGACAAGCTCACGGGATTTTTTCTGCAATGTGAGTCCTTCTTTCGTGATTATGATTTGGGAATGACGGGTATATTTTACACGTGCAAGAATGATTTTGATGTTTGGGAAATGAATCGGCGGGAGAAAAATTGAGTCGCTGATTCGTGATTGATGATTGGGAATCGAGTCAACGAAAAAAGGCCGGGAGTGTGAGAAATGAGTCCGGCCTTCTGTGATTACCAGTTTTCTATGAGTTCGGCAATATGTTCTTCTGATGTGCTGCAAATGAGAGCGGCGAAACTGTGCGAGCCTCCTTCCCTGACGAGAGCCTTTGCTATTTCGTCGCGTGTATTTCTGCGCGCCCGCCAGTATATAGCGTAATATAAATCGGCGAATGCTTCTGCGTCATGCTCGCTGTTTCCGTGTGCTATAGCTTCGTTGTAGCCTTCCTCCCATATTTCTTGCTGTGATTTTGTGATTTGAAGAACTCGAAATACATAACAGCCTCCTAATAATTAACCATGAGTGCAAGTTCATTGACGCGGGACAAATCGACACTGCAAATTTTTGCGATCTTAGCCAGCGACAAAGTGCCGTCTTTTATGAGGCTGAGTGCTATATTTTCGGCTGTTGTTTCTGTAGCGTCAGCCCTTACTCTTTCTTTCAATGCTTCGATTTCCTTCACGGTTTCTTCATCTCCCTTTAAGAGTTTTGCACGTTTGCTGATGTCGGTATGATACCATTCATCAGGATTCTTGCACCTGAAATCGTGTATGAGCTTTCCGAGTTCTGTTGCTGTGTTTTCGTGTGAAGTGTTGACGTAGATAATTTTCGTTCCGTCATTGAATGGCTTATTTGTCTCACGTATAACTCGTTCGATTGTGTAGAGGGGTTTATCATCTTTGAGAATGTCTGTTTTTGTGATAAAAATAACAACTCTTTCACGTTTTGCAAGAACAGAAAATTTCTCGCCCCTTTCAAGCGTTCGTACTGTCATCATCGCGCAGTTGAAATCCGCCCTGTGAGGGTCTGCGCCGTCCGGCCTGTTCTGAAACTCAATATCATACTGTCGGCCTTCAGCGTCAGAAGCGTAAACGTCAAACCGTACTCCGTGAAAATTTCCCAAACCTTCAAGAGTGTGCTGCACTGTTGCGCTGCTTACTGTGAGTCCGGGCTTGTCCATGATGATACTAAGCACTAACTGTACAGCCGGAATATTATTTCTGAAGAATGCCTCCATGAAGTCATCATCCATCAACGTAGCTTCCTGAAAATCTTTCACCTGTTCGGGAGTAATGTCAAAATTTTTTCTCGCCATTGTTCAGCCTCCTTCAGGAAAATATTATAATCTCGTCAAGCCTTCAAGTGTGTGTAAAAGACTATTGGCAAAAACGCCTGAAGATATTTCTCTCTTGAAGGCTCAAATTTATATCATCAAACATTTTCTGAAAACGCAAAATCGCGGATAAAGTTTCTTGCTGAAAGATTTTATGTGAAAAGTTAATTTTTATTGCCGCCCGATTCGACTTTTACCGGGCAAACAAAAAATGCCCCGCCTCATTGCAAGACAGGGCAGAAAAATTCACGCTTCAAACGTTAAATCATTCCGACAAGAAGCCCAACAATAAACGTTGTCGGCCCCATCGTCAGGAACAATTGCGGAATACTTGCGCCCAACGAAATTAACACGCTCGCACCAACAGCAGCAAGTGCCATGAAAACGGAGTCGCTTATGTTCGAGCAGGCGATTACACCCGAAACTTTGTCGCCCGCTTTCGTCTGCATTACGGCATAAAGAGGGACAATGTACAGCCCTCCGCAGAAAGCAATCACGAACAAGCACGCAGTAATCATGAAATTCTCCGGGCGGGTGAAGAACGTCCACGCGTCAACAATCGGAGTCCCTTCAGGCACAGGAGGACGGCTGCTGACGTACCACAACAACACGCTTGCGATTGCTATACCGTAAGCGGCGGCAGGGACATATTTCGACGTAACTTTTCCCTTCAGCAGTGAGTCGCAGAACATAGAGCCGACTCCGATTCCGCATGAGAATATAGCGAGGAAAGATGTTGCGACGCTCTCATCAGCTCCAAGAATCGTGCGTGCGTATGTCGGGAACTGTGCGAGAAACACGGAGCCTACAAGCCAGAACCACGAGATTGCGAGCATTGAGCCGAAAACTTTCCGCATTGGGTAAACGTCAGCAAACATTTCTCTTGTGCGCTTCACGATTCTGAATGAGACTTCACGCGATGGATCAATCGGTTTTGTTGAAGGAATGAACATGCTGAACAGCCAGCCGAGAGCCGCAATTGTTACCGCGAGTCCTCCTACCCAATATATTCCGTTCTCCTTGAGAATCATCAAGCCGCCTGCGATTGTCCCGGAAAGAATTGCGAGATATGTACCCATTTGTATTAACCCGTTGCCCGCAATAAGCTCATTTTCTGCGAGATGCTGAGGAAGTATGCTGTATTTCGCCGGGCTGAAAAATGCAGACTGCGCGCCCATCATGAACAATACGAACATCAACAGCCAGACATTACCGAGCCAGAACCCTAACAATGCACCAGACATTACGACAATCTCCGCGAATTTCACCCAGCGCATTAAGTCGGAGCGGTCGTATTTGTCCGCAAGGTCTGAGGCTGTAGGAGCAAACACGAAAAACGGAAGTATGAATATCCCTGCGGCGGCGTTGACGAGTATACGCGGGTCAATTCCGGCAGCGTCGCCAATACGGTACGTTATGAGCATCATTAACGCGCTCTTGAAGAAATTATCATTGAACGCCCCAAGAAACTGCGTCCAGAATAACGGCATAAACCTTCTCACAAATAACAGCTTAATCATTACTATTCACTTCACACTTTCTACTGCTCACTATAATTCTCTCTTCCATTTCGTTCCCTGCGGAGTATCCTCAAGAACAATCCCGCGAGCCTTTAACGAGTCGCGAATCTCATCGGATCTCGCAAAATTTTTCGCCTTCCTTGCCTCTGCACGTTCCTGAATGAGTCTCTCAATTTCGGCTGACTCCTCGTCATGTTCCGTTTCTGCGTCATCACTGCCAATCACACCAAGAATCGAATCATATTCATCAAGAGCATTCTTTGAGAGCGTGAAGAATTTTTCCGGGAGAGTCTCATTCTCTTTGAGGCTTGTGTTGATGAGGTAAACGACATCGAACAATATACCCATAGCGGCGGCTGTGTTGAAGTCGTCATTCATTGCGTCGGAAAAATCTTTGTGCAGTTTCTCAAGCTGTGATTCGAATCCGGCCATGTCGAAACCTGAGTCGCCAACTCTATTTTTTGCGGCAAAGTCTAAATCACTCCGGCAGTTTCTGAGTCTCTCAACTCCTGCTGCTGACTGCTCTAATGATTCGGGCGTGAAGTTTATCGGGCTTCTGTAGTGTGCGCTTAACATGAAGAATCGAATCGCTAACGGGGGATATTTCTTGAGGGCATCACGTGCAGTAACGAAATTTCCGAGGGACTTAGCCATCTTCTCACTGTCAATCAGAAGAAAGCCATTATGAAGCCAGTAATTGACGAAAGGTTTGCCGGAATCTGACGCGGCCTCGCTCTGTGCTGCTTCATTCTCGTGATGTGGGAACATGAGATCCACGCCCCCTGAATGAATGTCTATGTTGTCGCCGAGATATTTCGATGACATAGCAGAGCATTCTATGTGCCAGCCCGGTCGGCCATTTCCCCAAGGACTCGGCCATGAAGGTTCGCCGGGCTTTTCTGCTTTCCACAAAGCGAAATCGAGGGGATCTTTTTTCTTTTCGCCGGGTTCGATTCGCGCTCCTGCTTCGAGGTCTTCAAGATTCTGTTTGCACAATGAGCCGTATTTAGGCCAGCTCTTTATGTCAAAGTAAACATCACCGTTTGACTCGTAAGCATGTCCGTTTGAGATTATGCGCTGAATTGTCGCTATGATTTCGGGGATATGCTCTGTTGCTCGCGGTGCTACGTCAGGCCGTCTTATTCCGAGTGCGTCCGCGTCCTTATTGTATTCGGCAATGAATCTTTCTGCGAGTTCTGCGACTGTGATTCCTTCTTTGTGCGCGCGGTGAATCATTTTGTCGTCAATGTCCGTGAAATTCTGCACGAACTTTACATCATAGCCCTCATGCTGAAGCCATCTCCTTAACACGTCAAACACAATAAACGGTCTTGCGTTCCCAATGTGAAAGAAGTCGTATACTGTCGGCCCGCATGAATAAAAGCTGACATGCCCGGGCTTAATGGGTGTAAATTCTTCCTTCTTGCGGGTCAAATCGTTGAATAGTACGAGGCTCAAAATTTTTCATATCCTTTCGGGAATAAATTTGCAGATATTTTACAATAGCACCAAAACGCAACAAAAATCCCCTCGGGTACAAGCCCCGCCCCTTACGGGGGTCGGCAAAAATCCGAGGGGACAATCAATAATCCGTGAAGTTATTTCCGTCTCATCATTAACGGAATCAGCGCGAAAAGTATCAACGCTCCGCCCGAACTGCACCCGCTTGACGATGAATGAGCGTTGTACCCTGAAACAGAAGCTGTTGTGATTCCAAATGGTTTTCCTCCGAGTGTTGACGCTGAATATTCCCATGTTGATGTCGTTCCGCTGCTGTACATTATCACCATAATTTGCTCGTCTGTCATGGCCGCGAAAAATTCATTGCGTGAAGTGTCCCTGATGAGCTTTATGTTCGGTGATGATGACTCGATTGTTATGGGTATGAATGACGAATTTCTTGCAGAGTGATATATCGTGTTCGTGTATGTGCTGCCGTTCTGAATCTGTTCAGCATAATAAAATTCGCCGCTGTTGTCCGGGCATATTGCTTTGACGGGATAATCTGTGCTTAAGACACGCTGAAATCTCCCGCTCCTGTCCATAAGGTCAATGCCTGATGAATGACAAACAGCAGCACGATTTGAAGATGAGCTTATGACTAAATACGTGTCCGGGCTGACATCCCTGCTGAGGAATGCCCTTACCCCCTCGCGCTTTAACTGACCTTCAAGGCGTATATAGTTTGTCGAGTCTCCAGCCTTTGCAAGCACGTGTATATATGAACTGTCTACTGTGAGGCTGTAAATTTCTGTGTCGTAAGCGTCCTGACTGATTACGCTTGTGCAGTCGAAAGAGTTTTTGACTTTGAACGATGATGTGTCAACGTCGTAAATTGTCGGGCCTGACGCAAGAAATATACTGTATCCGTTCTCAGCGTAACCCGCGAAATTTGCGCCGTAAACGCCGGGAATATCCGCGCTCCTGCTGTACTCCGTGAGATTTGACGGGCTGAAGATATATGCTCTGTCCCCTGAGTCTGTTGCGTAACGGTCAAGAAGCATTATCCCTGTTGTTGAGCTGTTCCAGTATGCCGTGAGCAATGGGTACGATATATTTCCGTAATATTCTGTTGACTGCTCGATTTCGTTTAATGATGAGATTCTCAGCGCGCCGAGAGTCCCGTTCTCCGTCGTGTAAATGAAATCAGCATATGAGACTCCGCAGAGCAAAAGCAGAATCGTTAATGACAGTGTTAATTTTCTCAGCATGAATTTATTTCTCCTTCTTATATTGCCGCAATAATGTCGCTATTACATCTTCGGCTTCGCTTTTTTTCCTTTCACTTTTCTGTACGCTTTTCGGGGCGTTAGGTTTTGTGTTTTCAGCTTTTACGGTGTCTTTTGTGGTAATGTCTTTTGCGGTGCTAGGTTTTGGGCTGTTAGGTTTTGGGCTGTTGTCTTTTGCTACGTTAGGTTTTGAGCCGCTGTCTTTTGCCTGCAAGCCTCTCACAGTCGCCGTAACTTTGTCGCGCAGTTTCGTATTCCCCGCGCTGTAACGCATGAGTCCTTTGCGAAAATCGCCGTCAGATTTCCTCATGCAGTCGCGGAAAATCTCAGTCCCGAAAAATATATTTGTCCTGGCATCAAACATATCATTAGCCCTTTTCACGTTCGGGAATCTCTGCTTGATTGCTTTCTCGTGAACATTCCAGCGAACTTGCATTAACCCATAATCACCGCCCTTTGAGACTGCTTTGTTGTTGACGGTTGACTCATGAACGACAATTCCGGCGATGACGTAAGGATCCTGCTTGAATTTCTCTGACGCTTCAAGGATGATTTCTGCGTATTGCCTTGCTCTTGCTTCATCAAGCCGGGGATTTACGCTCATGAAAAGCTGATAGATATTACGCGCTTTGTTATCGGGTGGCTTCTTTTGCGCCGGATATGATTCTCCCGCAAGTATTAACGTGAATATGACGGCGAGCAAAAATTTTCGCGGCTTCATTTCTTCACGCTCTCTTTCTGTGATGTGTCGGGTTTCACTTCCGGCTTTATGTCCTGTGATGTTTTAGGCGTTGCGGCTGGCTTTGCTTTCTGATTCGTCTGAAGTTTCAATGCCGGCCTTGCTTTTTTCGGGGAATCTTTCGGGCCTGTCCTGAGATTTTTCATTCCGAGCTCGCCTACAATATCGTTGCCTTTTCCGTAACGTGAAAGAGCCTCGCTCCATGTTCCGTTTTCGTTGGGCGAATAGTCTCCGACAGCTTTTTTCATTGCGACTAATGCGACATACATATTTCGTACAGCTTCAAGATATTCCGTGCGCACTGACTGATACGCCGTCTGAGCGTTAATCAGATCTATCTGCGCTCCCATTCCTTCAGCGTACATTAATTCGGTGATTCGCAGCTCTTCTTCAGCTCGTTCAACCTGCCTCTGTTTGTCATGCTCTGCTGCTGAAGCGTTCCTCCAGTTGTTCATAGCTACTGTGATGTCCCTGCGTGTTTGTTCGCGTAATGCTGAGAGACTCGACTCCGCCGCCTGAATGAGCCTGTCAGCGTTGAAGGTCTTGTACTTTGTTGTTTTACCGTCAGTAATCGGAACGCTGAATACGAGAGATCCGCCCGCCTGCTGATTATTGGGTGTTGCGTAGCTTTCAGGGTCTGACCACGGAGTAATCTGGAACGCGAAATCAAGAGTCGGTGAAAGTCCTTTTGCGGTGAGTTTCTTTACGAGTCTTGCGCGTTCGAGGGTTAATCTTGCGGCGCGTACATCGGGGCGGTACTGCAATGCGTCCTCAAAGTTAAGTACTACGTCAAATTCCGGGACTTTAAGCTCCTCATCAACAGGTTCAACATCAAGCCCCCCGGCCATGAGCGACAATTCCGCAATGAGATTGAGATATGCTGTCTCTGCTGTCTTCTCTAATGTCTCAGCCGCTACAACTTGAGCCTCGCTTCTCACAATGTCAAGTTTTGGGACTAACTCCTGATTGTATTTTTCGACTGTAACGCGGTGATTCTCTGAACGCTGCAACAAGATTTCGTGCTGAAGTTTCATGTTCTCACGGGCTAATACTGCTCCCCACCATGCTTCTTCAGCGGCGGCAATGAGAGTGTTAATGCTGTTGTCGAAATTCGCGCGTGTTACCTCGTAGCCTAGAATATTCTGCTGTTCGTCAAGTTTGTAGCTTCCGCTGATGTCGATTCGCTGTGTGAGTCTCAAGCCGATATTCCCCGCAAAAACATTCTCCTGTGATGATGATCCTGCTGTCTGTTTCGTTACGTATGAGCCTGTGAAAGTCCCGCTTGTTGAGGGACGCTGATAGCCTACTGACGCAAGGACGGAGTAATAGTTTGCTTCTACATTCTTCATGCCGGCTCTTAACGTGTGGTTGTTGAGGAGAATTTCGCGGATATACTGAGGGAGAGTCATCGGAACAGATGCGAATGATTCTGAAGGAATGAAAATCATCACCGTTAGAATCAGCATGACGAAAAATTTTTGATGTTTATGAGATTGCACGATAAGTTCACACCTTTTGTATGCTGAAATATTTTTACAATAATTATGACACATTGAGGATTGAGCGTAAATGTTGTTGATTCTGAAATCACAATGCTACAATCACAAAAATTATCTCACAAAAAATTTTCAGGAGGTCAGCTTTCACTTGCATGGAACATTTTGACACTCTCATTATTGGAGGAGGCCCGGCGGGATTAATGGCTGCGATTCGGGCTTCATCATTCGGGCAGAAAACCGCAATCCTCGAAAAAAATCACTCGCTCGGCAACAAGCTATTGCTTTCAGGAAAAGGCCGCTGCAATTTCACGAACGCAGAGTCAGACATGGACAGATTCATATCGCAGTACGGCGAGAACGGAAAATTTTTGTACTCATCATTCAGCAAGTTCGGCCCATTGAGAACACGTGAATATTTCAGTCATATCGGCGTGAAATTCATTGAGGAACGAGGCAAGAGAATTTTCCCGAAAGAAGGAGGAAGCCAGAGAGTATTAGACGCATTATTGATGCAATGCCGCAAGTACGGTGTAAAGATTATGCGGTCGACTCCCGTGAAGGCTCTGAAGGTTCACGGCGGCCATGTAGAATTTGTGATAACGGAAAATGACGAGTATTCAGCGGACAAATACATTATCGCAACAGGGGGAAAATCATACCCGAAAACAGGCTCAACGGGGGACGGCTACGAATTTGCGCGTCAGGCAGGACACACGATAACGGAGCTTTACCCGGCGTTAGTGCCAGTAAGGACTCGCGAGACATGGCCGAAACTCGCAAGCGGATGTGATTTGCGCAACGTAAGACTCACAGTTCTTGCTGACGGTGAATCGGTTGCTGAAAGATTCGGCGAGATGGAGTTCACGAATTTCGGAGTCAGCGGGCCGATTGTTATGGACATAAGCAGATTCATTCCCGACTGGCAGAAACGCAATGACGGCGAGTCAACCGAGCTTCAATTTTCGCTGGACATGAAACCGACATTGACGCACGAAATTTTGACCGCAAGAATCAAGCGCGACATTCAGAAACATTCCGGGCATGGAAGATTTGCCGGGCTTGTACGCTCGTTAGTGCCTGCGAAAATGGTTGCGTTGTTCCTTGAGCTTTCAGACGTTCCGCACGACAAACCTACGGACTACATGAGCGATGACGAAATCGCCGACACTGTATCATTGCTGAAGGACATACGAATGAACATCAACGGCCTCTGGGGATTCGGGAACGCAGTAACGACACGCGGAGGAGTCAGCCTGAAGGAAATTGACCCGTCAACAATGAGATCGAAACTCTGCGACAATCTATATTTCGCCGGGGAAGTCTTAGACCTTAACGGGCCGTCGGGGGGATTCAATCTTCAAGTTTGCTGGAGTACTGGCTACGCAGCAGGAAGCATTAAGGAATCATCATCAATATCATCAACGGAGGAAGAATAAATGTTACTCGTAATTGACACAGGCAACACAACAACAGCAGCAGGAATTTATGACGGTGAAGAACTCATAGCGCACTGGCGTTTATCGTCAACGTTAAGGACTCATGATGAGTTAGGCGTGTACTTGCTGAATCTCATCGGCACAAAAGGACTCAAGCCTTCAGACATTCACGGCGCGGCATTCGCGAGCGTAGTGCCTTCTCTCGACATACCGATAATCGAGGCCATCAAGAAGTATTTTGCGGTTGTTCCTCTTCAGGTCAACGGCATGACAGATACGGGCATGAATATATTGTGCAGGAATCCCCGCGAGGTTGGAGCAGACAGAATCGTAAACGCAATTGCAGGACGTGAGAAATACGGACAGCCGTTAATCGTTGCTGATTATGGCACGGCTATAACGTTTGATGTTGTATCACCATCGGGCGAATACATGGGAGGAGCAATCGCCCCCGGACTCAATTCGGGAATCAGTGCTTTATTCTCGAAGGCCGCAAAGTTACCGCAAGTTGCTCTGAATATCCCTGAGAGCGTAATAGGACGTTCAACGGAGGAGGCTATACAGTCGGGGATTCTTTTCGGGAACGCGGGACTCACTGACAGAATCGTTGACATGATTCGCGCTGAAAATGGCATGAGCAACGCAAAAGTTGTAGCGACTGGCGGCCATGCGGGATTTATGTCGCGGCTCTCAAAGCGTATTGATATTGTCGACAAATGGCTGACTCTTGAGGGCTTGAAGATGATATTTGAGCGGGTGAACGGTTAATTGAGGATTGGCGGACTTGATTTAGCTGGGAAAATATTTCTTGCGCCTCTTGCGGGAATAACGACTCTTCCTGTTCGTGAATTTTTCACTGAGCACGGAGCCTCTTTGACTCACACGGAAATGATTTCATGCGCGGGATTGATTCGGGACAACGCAAAGACATTCGACATGCTGGAGTCTTCAGAACATGAAGGGCCTTTAGTCGTGCAATTGTTCGCGAATGATTCGGGCGTATTAGTTTCGGGCGGTGAAGTTGTGCGTGAGAGGTGCAAGAAGTTTTCTGCGTTCGGGATCAACATGGCCTGCCCTATGCCAAAGATCACAAAGAACGGCTGCGGCTCTGCGATATTGCGTAAGCCCGGACTCGCTGCTGAGATGGTGAAAGGGCTGAAGACTCTAGGCGTTCCTGTTTGGGTGAAAATGAGACGGCTTGAAGATGATGAAGACACTTTGCGGTTTGCTGACGTGATAATTTCTGCTGGTGCTGATAATGTCTGCATACATGGCCGGACACCTTCACAGCGTTACGAGGGTATTGCGGACAGGAGTATAATCTCCCAGTCATCGCGGGAATTTCCCGGAATGATAAGCGCGAGCGGTGATGTTCGTGAAGTGAAAGACATTGAGGAATATTTGTCGATGGGCTGTGCTGGAGTCATGATAGCGCGGGGAGCATTCAGCAACCCATTTATGATTGAGGAATATTGCGGGCGGATTAGGAGTCGTGATGAGAAAATTTCGGAGCTGTTAAACTTTGCTCATCGTGCGTACGAAATTTCAGGTGAACACAAAGCAGTAGTATTGATGAAGAGATTTGCAGGAAGCATACTGAGGAATGAGAGAGGATCGGCGGAATTAAGACAGAAAGCAATGATGTCAGGAAGCCTTGAAGAGATAACAGAGATATTGAAGAAAGGAAATGTAACGATATGAGAGAACACTATGAATACCAGCCTGAAGGGATATGCGCGAAACTGATAGAGTTTGAGATTGAGGACGGAAAAATTTACGGGCTTCATTTTCTCGGAGGCTGCAACGGAAATTTGAAGGCGATCGCGAAACTTGTAGAAGGAAAAGACGCGCTCATCACGGCGGAAATACTGCGGGGAAATACCTGCGGGCACAAAATGACATCATGCGCCGACCAGTTAGCACAGGCAATCGAGCAGGCCATGAACGGCTCAGAACTTCAGCGCAAAGCCTCGTAGCACGAAACGCAACAGAAAGGAAAAATTTACGGCCTCCCGGCAAAAGTCCGGGGGGTTTTGTTTTGTATGTGTGAGATTCGTTTGGTCTGAGTCATTTTGAGTCTTCCGTGAAAATTTTATGAAGGCGCAACAAAAAAGACAAAGTTTATGCTATAATTTTCTTGCTAAGATAAAACGCACACAATTAGTGCGAAGCATATTCTTTGTCTCACGATAATTATATCACAAAGGCAAGGGATTATGTGAATTAGTTGTGTGCAAAAAATTTTTGATTGCGTTGTGGGTTTATAGGAGCGCAAACGGAACAAACACGGCAGTAACAACTATTCAGCAACACGAAGAGAAAACACAAGGAGGAAAAAAAATCATGAGAAATACGCGCAAGGGATTCACACTCGTAGAACTGTTAATCGTCATCGCAATAATGGCATTGCTCGGCACAATGGGTTTAGTGTCAGGGAAAGAAGCTAACAGCATAGCCGAAGCTCAGAAGATAGTCGAGAATTTCCACCTCATAAGCTCGGCATTAGAGATGTATTACGGCGATCATAGAGACGGAGAAGGAGACGCAAGCAAAATCAAAACAGCACTCGGAGCTTACCTGAAGAACACAGACATGATTGTTACAGGTACAGCAGCAGCAGAGAAATTCCTGCTCTCAGTTACGGCGGCTACAGAGGCAAAACCTGCGGAATGGTGGCTGACTTACACGCTGAAATACGGCGATTCGAAAGTTGCACAGATACTCGCAAACAAAGCAGCTCTTGAAGAATTTATGGCTTCAACCGCAGAAACGAAAACAGAAGGATCAGATACAGTAGCAAACACTTACGAAGCAGGAGACGGGAAAACAACAGTCTGCTACCGAGCACATTAACATTCAGCCGACAAACCTATAACCAAACAACACAATACATTTTGAGTCTCCCAACGCCTATTGAGGGGACTCATTCTTTTATCGCTCCGAAAATTTTCAGCACAAAAAATCCCCGCCATATTTCAGACGGGGAAAATATTTCTGCGTTATGCCTTTATTGCTTCAGCTCTTCCGGGGTAAACTGCAAGCGCGTTTTTGAGAATGTTCAATGCTTTCTCTAAGTCTTCTTTCTTGAGTACGTAAGCCATTCTCACCTCGTCCATTCCTAAGCCGGGTTCAGCGTAAAATCCGCTTCCGGGAGCTGCCATTGTCGTTTCGCCGTTGATGTCGAAATTCTGTAACAGCCAGATGATGAATTTCTCTGCGTCGTCAACAGGCAGTTTCACCATCGTGTAGAATGCTCCTTTAGGCTCATGGCACACAACGCCGTCAATCTCTTTCAAGCCTCTGTACAAAACATCACGCCTCATCTTGTACTCTTTGTTGACTTCCTGAAGATAGCTCTTTGGTGTTCGGTACAATGCCGCCGCGCCAACCTGTTCAACCTGTGAAACACTCAATCTTCCCTGACAGAGTTTCATTACTTCAGCGAGAAAAGGCTTGTTCTTTATCGCAATGCACCCGATACGCGCACCGCACGCGCTGAATCTTTTCGACACAGAGTCAACCATAATAACGCGGTCTCTTGCGTCTTCAACTTCCCCGAAACTCATGAAGTCCCCGGCCTCGTAGATAAATTCACGGTAAACTTCATCGGCGATAATGAAAATGTCATGCTTCTTTGCGAGCCTGCATAACATGTGAATCTCGTCGGGAGTGTATGAGACTCCTGTAGGGTTGCAGGGATGAGAGATCCAGAATGCACGAGTCTTTGAGTTAATGAGGCTCTCTATGACATCTTCGGGCGGAAGGTGAAATCCTGTCTCTGCTTTTGTGGGAATCGGAGTCAGTTTTGCGAGCGCGAGTTTTGCGAACGTGTTGTAATTCGCGTAGAAAGGTTCCGGGACTAAAATCTCATCGCCGGGATCGCAAAGTATCATCACCGCGAACTGAAGAGCCTCGCTTCCTCCGCACGTAACATAAATTTCATCAGGCTCATACGGTACTCCCATCGCCTTATAGTAGCCTGATATAGCCTCGCGCAATTCCTTTATACCCTGCGAGGGCTGATACGCTACTGTATGCGGGTGAAAATTCCTGATAGCCTCAAAATATTCATCGGGTGTCTTTATGTCGGGCTGTCCTATATTGAGGTGATATACTTTCTTCCCTTTTGCTTTTGCCTCATCCGCATAGGGAATGAGTCTCCTTATAGGTGAGATCTTGAGGGCTTGTATTCTGTCTGAAAAGTGCATTGTGAATCCTCCTTATTTCTTTGCGCTTCCCTGTGATGCTACTGCTGCCTGTGCTTTTGCGATTGCTTCCGCGTCCCCTAAGTATCGGTGTGAGATGGGCTTCATATTCTCGTCAAGCTCATAGACAAGTGGGACTCCTGTTGGGATATTGAGTTCAAGAATGTCTTTCTCCGAAATGTTGTCGAGGTACTTAACGAGTGCGCGCAATGAATTTCCGTGAGCCGCAATGATTATCTTCTTCCCTGATTTTACGGCGGGAACGATTGACTCCTGCCAGTAAGGAACAACACGCGCTACTGTGTCAGCAAGACATTCCGTGAGCGGCAGTTCTGACTCAGTGAGTCCTGCGTATCTCGGATCATGGCCGGGATAACGCTCGTCATCTTTCGTGAGTACAGGCGGCTGAATGTCGTAACTTCTGCGCCAGATTTTGACCTGTGCGTCTCCATATTTCGCGGCTGTGTCGGCCTTGTTGAGTCCCTGCAACGCTCCGTAGTGCCTCTCGTTGAGCTTCCATGAGTGCTGGACGGGTATCCACATTCTGTCCATTTCCTCAAGAACAAGCCACAATGTTTTGATTGCCCTCTTAAGCACGGACGTGAATGCGTAATCGAACGCAAAGCCCTCTGACTTTAAGAGCCTTCCTGCAGAGCGTGCCTCCTCGACTCCTTTGTCGGATAACGGTACGTCAGTCCATCCGGTGAATCTGTTCTCTTTGTTCCACGCTGATTCGCCGTGACGTATTAACACGATTTCGTACATGATGAATTTTCCTCCCTTGTTGGATTTCACGTTAGGTTAGCAGAAAATTCTAATTTTTCATAGCCTGTTGACTTTATTTTTGATTGCTGTAAAATTTCTTCATCATTTGGGCAATTGGCACAGGGGTTAGCGCGCTTCCTTCACACGGAAGAGGTCACTGGTTCAAATCCAGTATTGCCCATTCAGCAAATGCACTTTCACAAACGAACAAATAACAAGCCTGTAACAAGCGGGTTTTTTTGTTGCCATTATTCCAGATGAAAAACTGCAATACAGTATAAGCCTCATCGACTCAATAAGCAAAATAAAAGCCTCCCCCGTTAAAGGAGAAGGCATTGTGTGTATTATCGTCTTCGTTTCACGCGGAAATATTTATACGTCATGAACCCTAACAGCAAGAGTCCGTAAAGTGCCTGACGGTAATAATTGTTTATCCACGAAATTGTGTTGAGGTACGCTGAAATTACTTGCAGAATGATAACCGCAACAGCAACGCCGGGGATCTCGCCGCTTCCGCCGTCAGGATCGCACCCTCCGAGAACCGCAATTAGTATCGTCATCATCACATAGCTGCTTCCGAAATCCGCCTTGACCGAAGCAACTCGCGACAAGCTGATTAACCCCGCAATCGCCGCCAACAGTCCCGAAATCATATACGCCGCTGTTATGACTCTCACGTTGTTGATGCCTGAGAACGCCGCCGCCTTTGAGTTCACTCCGACAAGATGCAGTCTTCTCCCGAATGGAGTCATGCCGATAATCACGGATAAAATTACCGCAGCGACAACGAATATCACAAACGGAAGAGGAACGACTCCGAATACCATCGTCGACGCAAATTTTTTGAACGCTGATATTGATGTGATAGATTTACCGTTCGACAATACAATAGTTATACCGTAGAAAAGCTCATACGTTCCGAGAGTCGCAAGCATCGGAGGAACTTTCACGACTGACACGAGAAATCCATTCAGCCCCCCGCAAATGAGTCCAATCACAAGAGCAATGACGCACGCAATCAATATCCCGTAAATTTCACCATGAGGAGCAATCGACTTCATTATGAGAGCCGCTGAAGCACCGCACAAGTTCGCGATATATACTGTTGAGAGGTCAATTCCTCCCGTAATCATTGCGAGGGAGAGTCCCATAGACATTAGGCCGTATTCTGTGAGCTGCTTGCCAATCGTCTGGAAGTTCAGCACGCTCATGAACGCAGAACCGCGCGTAATCCCGGCGAAAATCAGAAGCACCGCCAGAATCATCAGCATACGGATAAAATCACTGTTCCTTCTCATGATTTAGCCCCCTCCATTTCTGACGCTGATACAGTTTTCATTGACCTTGCAGCCTGTATAGCCGCTATTGACGCTCCGAGTATGATTATGATTCCGAGAAATACATTCTGATAGTACACCGAGACTCCTATCATCGTAAGAGAGTTCGAGACCATCCCAAGAAGGAACGTTCCCAAGAAACAGCCGAGAAGAGTCCCATGTCCGCCCGTGAGTCTGACTCCGCCCAACACTATCGCCGCAATAACTATCATTTCACCGCCGTAATATTCCATCGGTGAGCAGTTACGGCACATGCACGCATAGCATAATCCACCAATCGCCGACGCAATACCATTCGCGACAAACACAGAGAACCGAATCGCGTCAACCTTGAAACCTGCCCGCCTCGCTGAAACCTCATCTCCTCCGATCGCGTAAATCGCACGGCCTATCATCGTGTGATTCAGCACTATATACGCGCAAAGATACATCAATAACATCACGACAAACGCGCCATGCAGTGAAGCTCCGAGTCCTGTCTGCGAACTCGTAACTTTAAGAATGTTCCAGTTCGCAAAAGGCATAAACGGATCAGGGACATTAATACGTACTCCCTTCAATGCGCCGAAAGCTATTCCGTAACAAATTGATGACGTTGACAGAGTAACAATCAGCGAGTTGAAATGAAACTTGACGATGAAGAATCCGTTTACGCACCCGCAAATCGCACCGATAACAAGCGCAATAATCACGAGGACAAAAGCAGGGAGTCCAGTCTCAACACCGAGCTTGAAGACGATATATGTACTCATTCCTGCTATCATTGGGAACGAGACATCAGCACCCGTGCTTACGAACGCGAACATAGCGCAGAGGGCGTAAATTGCGTTTACTGTTATTGCCCTGAAAAGGTCTACGATGTTGTTGACTGCGAAGAATAATCCCGATTTCGCCTGAATGAATGCCGCAAGTATCACGATGATTAACGCGACGTAAAACTCATTTTTTCCCAGAAGTTTTTTCACGTTAAGGCCTCCTTTCTACATTATTGCTTTGGTGAGATTTTCCGCTGTAAGCTCTTCGCCTGGAATTTCACCCGACATTACGCCGCCACGCATTACTATTGAGCGGTCGCAGAGCCTCACAACCTCGGCCAAGTCATCAGACGCGACAATTACGGCCATTCCTGAAGATGCCAAATCCCTCAAGTGCTGGTAGATGTCATATTTCGCTCCAATGTCGACTCCTACTGTCGGGCCGTTGAGGATTAATACTTTTGGTTTTGTTGACAGCCATTTTGCGAGGACTACTTTTTGCTGATTTCCTCCTGACAGCGTTTGAACGGGCAATAAATGATCATCTGTTTTCACGTGAATCTCCTTGACCCATTCGGAAGAGTTCTGCTCCTGTGCTGACTGGCTCAATACGCCGTTTCGTGTGAAGTCCTTGTAGTTTACGAGCGTGATATTTTCCATGATTGAGACGGGCAAAAATAACCCTTCTGTGAGTCTGTCTTCAGGTACAAGGGCTATACCGTTCTGTATTGCGTCATTCACTGAGCGTATATTCACTTCATGGCCGTCGCGTGAAATTGTGCCTTTTGTTGACTGAGCGATACCGAAAAGTGTATTGCACAGTTCGCTTCTTCCTGAGCCGAGCTGACCCGTTATGCCTAAAATTTCTCCGGGCTGAACTGAGAACGACACATGACGGAATCCCGGCCCGGATAAATCATTCACTTCAAGTGCGGGCGGAACGTTATTACGGATTCGGCCTTCGGGGTGCTTGTTCGTGTCAAACGCTATATCATGGCCGGTCATGTAGCGCGTGAAATCGTCCTCGCTGAGACTCTTCATTTCACCTGTGTAGACCGCTTCACCTGATCGCATTATCGTTATGCTGTCGGAAATCTCGTACATCTCATCGAGTTTGTGTGAGACAAAAAGCACGGTCATTCCTTTTTCCTTGAGTCCTCGTATAAGCTCAAAGAGTCGGTCAACTTCCTTGCGTGTTAATGCGGTCGTAGGCTCGTCAAGTATCAGGAAATTAGCCTTTGCGTATAAAGCTCTTGCGATTGCGATTAACTGTTTTGACGCTACGGGCAGTTGCTCAACTCTCACATCAAGGTCTAAATTGAGGTTAAGAGTCTCCATTACCTTTTTTGCGATTTCTCTTTGCTGACGGTGATTGTAGATTTTTGTCTTGTGAGAAAGCACGGTGTTAATGGCTAAATTTTCCTGCACTGTAAGATTAGGGAAGACCGATAAATCCTGATAGATGACTTGAATCCCTAAGTCGATAGAAAGAACGGGCGATAATGATTTGTACGTTTTTCCGTTGAACTCAATCGTGCCGGAGTCTTGAGGCTGGAATCCTGAGATAGCTTTGATGATTGTCGATTTCCCGCAGCCGTTTTCACCCGCGAGGCAGTGAACTTCACCGCGCTGTACTCGCAAGTCAACATTTCTCAGCGCATGGACTCCGCCGAATGATTTGCAGATTCCCTTGCAGTTCAAAATATAGTCAGGCACAAAAATTCCTCCTTCCACAAAAAGAAATGCCGCCCGGACAATTCATTTTTGCACGGACGGTCATTCATCAAATTTTCACTCTGAATCTTTGCTGAGTTCCTAGAATAAGCTGTCTACGTTCTCAGCTGTTCCGATGCAGGGAGCATTTCCGATTAAGCAGTTGTTATCGCCTACAATGAGGTTGACTGACTCATATCCCGGTGCTGCTCCTTTTGCTGACAAGTCCGAACCCTGGCCGACAGGAACGCCCGTAAGAATGTTGTACGCTGTGAGACATGCGACATATCCCGAAAGCGCAGGATCCCACGTTGTAACGCTGTAGATTGCTCCGTCTTTCAGCTCACGCGCATATGATGACGGTACACCGGCGGCAACAATTTTCACCTTGCCTTTGAGTCCCATTTCCTCAGCGGCCTGAGCGATTCCGCCTCCGTCTGTTGAGCAATGGCAAATGAATCCCGCTAAGTTAGGGTTGCTCTTGAGAATCTGTTTCGCCTGCTCGTATGCTGTTGTTGTTGACTCCTGAGACTCGCACGTAGGCACTTCATCATTGAGGAGCTTCAATTCGGGGTATTTCTTCTTGATGTATTCAGCCTCAAATTTCGCGTACTCCATGTGAGTTATCGATGTCGTATAGCCCACCATGAGCGCGTATGTTCCTTTTGCGCCTGTAGCTTTTGCGAGAGCGTCCGCCATTGCCTCGCCGTATTGCGACGTGTTGAAAGCCTCTGTATCATACAGACAGTTGACGAGGTTTGACGCTTCATGGCCGATTACAACGATTTTGTGTGCTAATGCGTTTCCGAGTGATTCCTCTAACGCGCTTGAGTCATTCGGCACAACGATTATTGCGTCATAATTCTGTGTGAGAAGCGAGTCAATAATCTCAAGCTGTGATGCCGCGTCTGTTGTTGCGGGGAACTGGACTTTTGCGTCAACGCCGAAATCTTTTGCGAATTTCGTGACTCCGACTTCAAGACGTGAGAACCAGTCCGCGACTCCTTTGACGATAACGGCCATTCGGAACTCTGAAGGGTTTTTCTTTGAAACGAAATCTGCGGGGTTATAGCCGTTCTTGACCTGATAGCCTTTCGGTAATTCCGCCGCGAATGACACGGAACATAACACTGCAACAACAAGCAACGCCGATAATACTTTTTTCATGCTTATACCTCCGATAAAATATTTTTGCTTCACGGGAAAATTTATCCCTTACAACCCGAAAACATGACGCACAAATTTCACTGCGCCTTCTGCGTCGCGGTCTAAAATTTCTTCCGTCGCATTCGGAACTAAATCACGCCAGACCCGAATCTCTTTTCCGATTGTCCCGCCCGAAAGCACAAAAGGCTCCATTACTGCCGCGCCCTGATAATTTATGTCGCGTAATGCCTGACCCAATGCAGCCCAGTCAATCGTACCTTTGCCGGGGACTCTGCGATTCTGTTCGCCCAAATGAAGATGACAGAGATCTTTTCCCGCATAACGAACAGCGGCGGCCATGTTGTCCTCCTCAATGTTCATGTGGAAAGTGTCAAGCATGATTTTCACGCGGGGGCTTCCTACTGCGTCAATATACTTCTTGCATTCCTCGCACGTGTTAATCATGTAGCCTTCAAAGCGGTTAAGGACTTCCATCCCTAATGTAACCTCGCAGTCTTCCGCTACTTTCGCAAGCTCCTTCATGTTACGGATTGAGACCTCTAAATCTCTTTCCTTGTCCATCGGGAGACTCATATCGAGCGGCCAATAGGAATATAACCCGCCTCCGAGTATGTGAATGTTCATGACCTTGAGCTTGGGAAGTAACTCCCGGAAGAAAGCCATTGCCCTTTTGACGATTTCGGGATCTGTTGAGCAAATATTCTGCTGCTGCGTAGGACCGTAACCTGACGTGAGAATGACTCCGTTGTCCTCGGCGCATTTGCGTAAGTCAAGCATTGCCGACTCTGTCGTGTACTTCTCCATGAACGCGGCGCAGGAAATTTCGAGGATGTCAAAGCCGAGCCGCTTCACTTTCGGGATGTAGTACTCGTAATCAGAAGTCCATTCATGAGTCCAATACGGCGCATAGATTCCATACTTCATGGAACAACTTACCCCCTTATGAAATTTTTGTTATTGGGAATGAATAATATTGACAAAATTTTTCCGCTAAATTATATTACAGAAATCCAATTATTAAAACATTTCCTCATTGACACGTCATCAAAAACAGAAGGAGGAATCAAATTGTGGAGCCTTTGATTCGTATGGTTGGCATCACAAAAACTTTTCCAGGCGTAAAAGCTCTTGACGGAATCAGCTTCGACATTATGCCCGGTGAAGTTCATGTGCTTGTCGGCGAAAATGGCGCAGGGAAATCCACCCTCATGAAAATTCTTTCAGGAGTCTATCAGCCTACTTCAGGAAAAATTATCTGCAACGGCCATGAATACAATCAGCTTTCAACAAAAACATCTGTTGAGGAAGGAATTGCGATTGTGTATCAGGAGTTGAGCGTGATAAATGAGCTTTCGATTCTTGAGAATCTTTTTGTCGGAAAGCTCCCGGAGAAAAAATTTCTCGGCATTCCTATTGTTGACTTCAAAGCGATGGAAGACCGCGCAAAATCCGTCCTCGAACAAGTAGGTATACGCCACAGCCCCGCGACTCTTGTCGGAGATCTCGCAGTCCCGGAAAAACAGCTCTGTGAAATCGCAAAGGCTCTCGTTTCCGGCGCAAAAGTTATCGTTCTCGATGAGCCTACAACATCATTAACAACGTCAGAAGTTGACCGGCTTCACGGACTCATTCGCGAGCTTAAGGCAAAAGGCTGCGGAATCGTCTACATCTCCCACAAAATGAAGGAGCTTAAAGCAATCGGAGACCGTATAACAGTCCTCAAAGACGGTACATATGTCGGCACTTATCCGGCGGACTCGTTATCGCTTGATGACATCATAAAGTTAATGGTAGGGCGTGAAATCAAAGGTACATATTTCGCGGACAAAACAGCAGATGAGCTTGTGAAAAATCCCGTAATCTTTGAGGCACGTAACATAACTCGCTCCGATGGCACATGCAGAAATGTATCGTTTGAGCTTCACGAGGGAGAAATTTTAGGGTTCGCCGGGCTTGTAGGAGCAGGACGCACTGAGACAATGGAGGCCGTTTTCGGAGCAGTCCCAAAAAGCGCAGGTCAAGTTTTCCTCAGAGGGAAGGAGCTTGACATTCACGAGCCTTATGCGGCAATCAAGCAGGGACTCGGAATGCTGACGGAGGACAGGCGCAAACTTGGCTTCGCAAAAAATTTCACCTGCAAAGAAAATATTGCTGTTGAGCCATACATAAAAGAGTCAACAGCAGGAGGACTCGGCGGATTCCTCGATGAATCGAAAGAAAACAAATGGGCCTCCGAACAGATTACAGCCCTCAACGTGAAATGCACAGGCCCGGAGCAAATGACGGTAGATCTTTCCGGCGGAAATCAGCAGAAAGTAATTCTCGGTAAATGGTTAGCGGCTGACAGTGAGATACTAATCTTTGACGAACCAACAAAGGGAATTGACATCGGCAGCAAAAGCGAGATATATATCTTGATGAGACGGCTTGCAGAACATGGCCGGGGAGTCCTCATGATTTCGTCAGAGCAGACAGAGTTACTTTCAGTTTGCGACCGTATAGCAGTCTTTCACGGCGGTGAACTCAAAGCGATTCTTGACGGACGTACAGCAACAGAGGAAGAAATTGTGCGAATATCAACGAGCGAACAATAGGGAGGAGAAGAAATAATGAGTGAGAAAAAAGCGTTTAACTTCGCAACGTTCTGGCAGAGATTCGGAACAATAAGCATACTTCTATTGCTGCTTGTCATTCTTGCTGTAACAAAACCGACAGCGGTATTCACATCAACATCAATCCCGCAGATATTACGACAGTCAGCCGTGAATATCCTTCTTGCGCTCGGTGAATTTTTCGCGATATTGCTCGGATATATTGACCTCTCAATCTCTGCTGCGTGCGGTTTAACGGGAATGTGCTCGGCTCTTCTCATGCGTGCCGGGACTCCTTGGGTCATCGCGTGCATTGCCGGAGTCTTGTGCGGGACTCTTATCGGTGCGCTTAACGGATTCATGATCAACAAGACCGGGCTTCACCCCTTCATCATTACACTTGGTATGCAGACGGTGTATTTTGGCTTAATGCTCGTTGTGTCAAACTCGTCAAGCGTTTACGGATTCCCGGCTGGCTTCTCGAAATTCATGAACGCTACACTGTGGAATGTCCTTCCTGTCGGCGCGATAATCGCGTTAATTGCGGCGGGAATTCTCTGGTTTGTTACGGCAAAAACGAAAGTCGGCAGGAATCTTTACGCACTCGGAGGAAACCGCGAGGCGGCGTGGTACTCAGGAATTAACGTTCACCGTCATCAAATGATCGTCTACATGATTTCGGGAACATGCGCTGGGCTTGCGGGAATAGTTTTGACTGGACGGCTTAACGCGGCGGCGCCTACAGCAGGAACGGGATATGAGACATTCGCAATTGCGGCAACGATTATCGGAGGAACGAGCTTTTTCGGCGGAGTCGGGAAAATTCCGGGAGTTGTCGCGGGCGGACTCATAATCGGAATCATCAATTACGGAATGACAGTATTAATGATTGACGCTTCAATGCAGAAGGTTGTTATGGGCGCGTTAATCATCATCGCAGTAACATTAGATCACCTTGTATCAACATCATCAAGGAAATAGTAAATCCGAATCATGAAAGTGATTCAGGAAAAATAAACGTGAAAGGACTTGTTACAATGAAAAAGTTTCTCACAGCAATATTAACCCTCTGCCTTGTCGTTACGTTCGCTTCCGGCGCGTTTGCCGCGAAGAAATACGCCGTAATCCTCAAGACAACAAACTCTGACTTCTGGCGCACAATGCACGACGGCACCGCCAAATACGCCAAAGACAACGGGCTTGAAGTCGACATGTTTGCGGCACAGAGCGATATTGATTACGAGGGACAGCTCGCGATTCTTGAGAACTGCATTAACTCCGGGATTTACGCAGGAATCGCAATAGCACCCTGCAACGGCGTGAATCTCATCGCAGGCGTGAAGAAAGCAAACGAGGCCGGAATAACAATCTGGAACATTGACGAAAGATTTGACGAGGGCGAAATGAAACGTCAGGAAGCAGTCTGCGTAGGTTTCGACTCATCGGACAATATTCAGATTGGGCATATGGGCGGTGAATATCTTGCTTCACTCCTCGCAAAGGGCGCACATGTCGCAGTGATTGAGGGTCTTGCGGGAAATCAGTCATCAGAAGACCGCGCAAAAGGTGCAAAGGCCGCATTCAATGAAGCAGGCATGAATATCGTTGCGGCTAAGTCGTGCGACTGGGACAGACAGATAGCAATGGACACGGCCATGACGTGGATACAGCAGTTCCCGGATCTTAAGGCTATTTACTGCTGCAATGACGGCATGGCAATGGGAGCGATTCAGGCTGTTATAGTCGCGGGCAAGCTCGGAGAAATTTACGTTTGCGGGACTGACGGAGACTCAGACGCTATACAGTCGGTGAAGGACGGAAATCTTACGGGAACAGTAGCGCAGGACTCCGCGAATATCGGCGTTACTGCACTGAAAGGACTCGTTGCGGCTGTTGAGAATCCTTCAGCATATCCGGCAAGCTCATTCCCTGAGAAAACTCCCGTGAGCGCAATCCTCGTAAAGTCGAAATAATTTCCATCACACAAAAATATTGCCGCTGTCCTTTTTCGGGCGGCGGTTTTCTGTTAGAAGGAGCTGTTAATTTCTGTCATGAGAAAAATTTTCACCGTTGTATTATTCACAGCACTTGTTATTTCACTGTCAGCTGATCCGTCATTTTCTGCAAGAGTTAGAGCGGACAACAGCACGTACTTCATTGAAGACGCAGAAGGATTTGCGGTTATTGTTGACGGCAAAAAGCAGCAGGCGCGTGAACAGGCTAAACGGATGGCCTACCGTGATGCAATAGAGAAAGCAATGGAAATGTTTTCTGGAAATCCTGACGCTGAAATGAGGAACAAAGTTTTTGCAAAGTCTCAAAGCATGGTGAGAAATTTCAAGATTACCAGTGAGACAATCAGCGGCGATACACTTTTCATAACAGGCTCTTGTTCTGTGGGGGAAAGAGCTTTTGACGGGGTATTAGGCCCTGAAGTAATTTCTATGCTCGGTAATCCGCGAATTATGGTTATTGTTGACGAGGAAGGCGATAAAAATGCTTCACTCGTTGAAGAGGAACTATTGAGTATTTTCGAGAAGGCAGGCTATCTTATTGTTGACAGGGAACAGGCACAGACTCTTTTGGCACTTGACCCCAAAAAAGCATTCAGCGATCCCGAAATGCTCACAGCCGCCGCCAAAACTATCAAGGCCGACATAATTATTGTCGCTCGTTCATCATCAGGCGCAAGGCACGCACAGAGATTCGGAATCCATATGTATCAGCCAAGCGGTTCCGTTCAGCTTAAAGCAGTACTCACTAAGACAGGGTATCTCATAAGCTCATCAAGAGTCTCACGGGGTACAAAGAACTGGCAGGGAAATTCTTACGCTGGAGGATTCGTAAAGTCAGCGGCAAAACAAGCGGCAGAAGAAATCATCTACAAAATCGCCTACAAAATGGCTTCAGCAGGTTCATCACTCGGAGGAATAACCGTAAACATAAAACTCGCAGGAGCATCCTTCAAGGATATGGAGAATCTTACGGCATATCTCAAGGAAACGGGACAAGTTTTTGAACGCAATTACAGCCCCGAAATGTCTGAACTTGATTTAGTGTCGCCGAAAAACGCAAGGAATGTAGCATCATTGATTTCTGATTACTCATTGCCGAACGGGAAATTTATCGAGGTTGACGGACTCACTGCTCAAACCGTAAGCGCAAAAGTAAAACAGTCTGCACCAGGCAAAAAGGAAGAAAAGAAAACTGTACAGTACGTTGTGATAAATATCTTTCTCGATAAGCTGGACGAAGACGATGCACGAAGAATCGAATACGAGCTTGGGAAATTTATCGGTCAGGCCGGTGAAGTTCAGGGAGATTATCAAGACCCTGTGCTGAAAATTAACGTGAAAATCGCTGAAGGGTCAGACGGCGCGAAAAATGTCTACGATATTGAAGCGTTCCTGAAAAATGACATGAAGAAAAAGGGCGTTGATCTCCTTGTAGACAGGCCGGAAGGAAATTCAATCAAGGGAAGCACATCAAAACGATTTTGGTGGTAGATTATTTCAGGAGGTTGATTATTCATGAACAGAAAAATTATTGCGCTCGTGTTATTGTTTTGCCTCGTGTTTACGTGCGGAGCGGAGGCAGCAAAGAAAAGACGCAGAACATCATCATCAGCAGCAGCAAAAACTTCACAGCCCGATTCAGTTCTTCCGAAAAGGGGAGATATTGCGGTAATCGTTGAAGGTGATGACGAACAGCACGTGAAAATAGCAGAAACGAAAATTATTGACTCACTCACTCAGCACGGTTACAGAGTCGTTGACGAAAAGAAAATGAGAGCTGCGAGAAAAGCGGCAGTACGTGCGCAGGCTTATCGTCTGGCAATGCAGGGAAATTACAACGCTATATTCAAGTTGAGCGAGGGGCATTACTCATGCGCGGCTACAGTCATCGCACGCGTTCAAGCCGGAAAAGCTGTTCAGAATCAATTCGGACTGTTTACGGGTACGGCTTCAGTTTCTCTCATCGCTGTAACTTCACGAGGCACTAAGCTCGGAGGCAAGACAGCAAGTGCTAAGGAAGTCGGCATTTCTGACTATGAAGCCCTCATGAAGTGCATAGAGTCGTCTGTCGAAAACGGCATGAAGCAATTGTACTGACAGTGAGTTAATGCTATGGAATACTTGATTGCTTTTTACACAGGCAGGAAGATTTACACCCTCACGATAAAGCCGGGTGCTTCCGCGACAATCGGAAACGCTCAGAGTGATACGCTCTTCATTGACCGCAAAGAGTTACGCCCGTCGCATATTCTTCTTTCGTGTGATTCGGGAGGAGTACGCATACTTTCACAGACTCCCCTGAAATTCGGCGGTGAAGAAGTCAACAACAGAGTCCTTTCTGCCGGTGATGTAGTTTGCGTTACGGAGAAAATCACGCTTGCTGTTTTTGCCGCAAAGTGTCAGCTTAACTCGGCAATCTCTCTCGAAGGCTTTGACGAAATCAGCATAGGACGCTCATACAACAGTAATGATATTTGCCTGAAAGACTCTAACGTCTCAACTCGTCATGCAGTTCTCAAGAAAATTAACGGGAACTGGACAATCTCAGACCTTCAGAGCCGTAACGGAACTTTTGTTAATGGCGAGCTTTCACAGACTGACGCGGAAATTTCAGCGGAGAAAGTAAACATTTTCATTTGCGGTTATGTGTTCTACATTCAGGATAACGTTCTGAGATTCTCAAACATTCCCGGAGAAATTGAATTTTCACCTGAGATTTCAGACTCTCTCATACCGATTCCCGCGAGGCAGAAAGCATATCCATTTTTCCAGCGTTCACCGAGAATCAGAAGCAGGGCGGAGAAGGCAAATTTTGAGATCTCTTCGCCGCCTAATACAGGCACAAAGCCGACTGTTTCATGGATGACTGTGATACTTCCTCCCGTTATGATGGTTGTTGTGATGGGATTTGTCGCCATGATGACGGGAAATTTCAACATGCTGCTGTATTCAGTTCCTATGTCTATGATGTCCGTAGTTATCACTGTTATCAACAACAAGAACAGCATAAAGAAATGGATGAAGAACAACGGCCTCGCAATCGAAAAATATTCCGAGTACTTATCACAAACCGACAAAGAAATTACTGACGCAGAGGGAAAATTTGTATCTTCATTGTCATCTGCGAATCCCGGAGTCATTGAATGCCTCTCAATCGCTCAGAACGTAAGCCGGAGACTCTGGGAACGTAATTCAAGGGACAGCGATTTTCTCAGCGTCAGAATCGGAACAGGAAGCAGAGAGTCAAACGTCAAAATCAAGCTCCCTAATGTGCAAATGTCGATTGAAGAGAATCTTTTCGCGAAACAAGCTGAAGAAATACGCGACAAGCATACAGTTCTTACGGGGATTCCTGTGTGTCATTCGCTTCTCGATTATCCGATTACTGGACTTTCAGGGGGGCGTGAATCTGTTATCCATACAACATGGCGAATCATTATGGACATTGCGACTCATCATTCTTACGAGGACGTGAAGATAATCTGCGTTTACCCTGAAGATGAGCGCGATAAATGGGAGTGGCTGAGATGGCTTCCGCACATATGGGACACTAAGCACAAGAAACGCTATTTATCTTTCAGCAGAGATGAAGCCCGCTCAATTCTCCGTGAGGCCGCCGAAACTATGAAGGTAAGACGAAGAGACATAAAGCCCGGAGACAGAGACGTTCAGCCCGCAATGCCTTTCTACATTCTCGTTCTTGCTGACAGAATGCTTACGGAGGCAAGCGGGGAATTATTTTTGCCTGAGACCGCCGCGCTTGGGTTCGCTGCTATTTATGCTTACGGTGATATAGGCTCTCTTCCGGGAGAATGCCAGAGCGTAATCATGTGCGATTCACCCTCAAAGATTCAGAGCACTGACCCCGCAAGAGGAAGCATTACGACTCCTTTCACGCCCGACAAAGTTAGCCTTGATATTCTTGACGAGTTTGCGCGCGCATTGGCTCCCGTTCGTCTCATGTCAGCGGGAGGAGGCTCAAAAATGCCTTCAAGCGTAACATTCTTGCAGGGATTTCACGCAAAGACTGTGCAGGATCTTGACGTAATAGGCCGATGGAAGTCAAGCCATTCCGAGAAGAGTCTCGCCGCTCCTATTGGTGTGAAGGAGAACGGAGATATTTTTGAGTTTGATGTTTTCGAGAAATCTATGGGGCCTCATGGCATTGCAGCAGGTACTTCAGGAAGCGGAAAAAGTGAAATGCTCACAACATGGCTTTTGTCCCTCGCGCTGAATTTTTCCCCGGATGATGTCAATCTTGCTCTGATAGAATTTAAGGGTAATGACCTCTCGAATATTCTCCATGATCTTCCGCACATTGCCGGAATCGTCAGCAACCTTAATGACCCGTCAACGATTATTCGCGGCCTGAAATCCCTTAAAGGTGAGAAAGACAGAAGGATGAGACTTTTTGAGCAGTCCGATTTTCTTTCGTCAAAATCAATTTTCGCTTACCAGAAATACCAGAAATCTCACCCCGAAGCCGGGCTTGATCCTCTGCCTTATCTGATAATTGTTATTGATGAGTTTGCAGAGCTTGTTACTCAGTACCCGGAGTTTAACGAAGAAATTGTATCAATCGCAAGAGTCGGCAGGAGCGTCGGAATGTATATGACTCTCACTATGCAGTCTCCTCAAGGTGTAGTGAAAGGGCAGGTGTCATCAAACACAAAATTCCGCGTTTGCCTGAGAACTGCTACAGCGTCAGAGAGCAAGGAAATTATCGGAACTGATGACGCATTCAACATATCAGCACCGGGCCGGGCGTATGTCAAAGTCGGAAATAATGAAGTCTATGAACAAGTGCAGACGTTTTACGCAAAGGCACCCTACAGGCCGAACTCAGGACAAAGAAGCACAGTTGACGAGATAAAACTTGTTGAGCTTAACGGAACGCGGACAAAGCCCAAGAATTACAGCAAGACAATCAAGGCCAGCAGAGACGAACAGAGTGAAGGCAACATGATTGTGAAGAACATCATAGAAGAGGCAGCAGCGCACCACATAAAGCACGCACGCCCCGTATGGACTGAACCATTGCCGGAAATGCTTTATCTTGATGAGCTTATACACGGCCATGAAGCATTTGACCGCGACAATAAAACATGGCACGAAGGCGACAAAGGACTCGCAGTAATCGCAGGACGCATTGACGCTCCAGAAGAGCAGAGGCAATATCCTTTTGTGCTTGACTTCATGAAGAACGGCCATCAGATTCTTTACGGCGCGCCTTCAACGGGAAAAACCAGCTTTTTGCAGACTGTCATACTTTCTGCGGCACTGTCATACACTCCCGAACAAGTGAATTTTGTCATTCTTGATTACGGAAGTTTTATCCTGAAAGTTTTTGAGACTCTCCCTCACTGCATAATCGCCGCGGATCCTACTGATGAGGACAAAGTCAAGAAAGCGTATGAATTTCTCCGCAATGAGCTTGCATCGAGGCGAAAACTTTTCAGCTCGGAAGGTGTTGCAAATCTTGAGGCATACCGTGAGGCAGTCGGTAAACCTGTTCCGGCAATAATTGTAGTTGTCGACAATATAGCCTCACTCAGCAACCAAAGCTCCGACCTTATGGACGTTCTGAACATGACAGCGCGCGACGGCGGCGGACTCGGAATCTACTTGATGATTGCAACGGGAAATTCAGGCGGATTCCTCTACAAAATATCGCAGTACGTCAAGAGCAATCACACTCTGCAAATGACGGACAAGACAGACTACAGGCCGTTAGTAGGCGGAGACGGGAAAATGTACCCCGGAAATTATCCCGGGCGGGGTCTAACAAAAGGAGCGTTAGAATATCAGACAGCTTTGTGTGTCGAAAGCTCAAGCGAAAATGACAGAAGCAAGAAACTCAAAGCACTTTGCGCGGACATGGCCGAATCGTGGACAGGAAAAACAGCGTCCCTTGAAGCGGCAGAGAGTGAATTATCAGCACCGATTCAGGCTGACGAATTAAGCTCAAATGAAAACAGCGTCCAGTTAGGCATGAGGAAAGGCACAAGAAACCCTGTAGAGTTCGTATTCTCGGAAATGAACGGCTGCGTTATCTCAGGCGGACAAGGTGCAGGAAAGAGCAGCATTCTCGGAATGATCGCAAAAGCTCTCAGCAAAGACCCTGACACCGCGCTTTATGTCTATGAGGAAAAAACTTTCATTGAGAACTTATGTCCGGGCGCAAAAATCACTCATAAGCCTTCAGAAGCTGATACGTTTATCGCAGGACTCGCAAAAGAATATGAACAGCGTGATGAAGACAGCAAAGGCCGTATAGTGTTGTGCATTGATGACTTCTACAACTTCTATCAGGACATAACGCAGGAAAGTGCAGACATTCTTGAAGCAATTGCGCGCGGAGGCTCTGAACGGAAAATGTATATATATGTCGCTATCAGCTCAAAGGGACTTTCTCAGTTCAACAGCTGGGAAGTATCACTCATGAAAGAGCTTCTCAACGGCAGCAATGCTATAGTAACAGGAGGAAACCTGAAAGAGTATTTAGCGTTCAAGAATCTTCACCGTGAAGACAATATACTTTTCGGCAGTCATGAAGGCTGTATAATCCATGATGGAAATGTTATCCCGTTAATGTTCGGACAGCCCTAAGGAGCGAAAATTCATGAATGAGCCTGAAACTTTCATAGCAACAATTACGAATGATGAACGAAGTTTTGAGCAGGATATGGAGCTTCCTTCAAATATGCCCGTGTCCGAGTTAAGCGCGCAGATTCTCATGATACTGAAGAATATTCACGAGGATATTTTTTTGCATTGGGTTTCATGTCAGCTTGAATGCAACAGCAAGATTCTGAACAAAGATGATACCTTGATTAAGGCCAGAGTCTTTGACGGAAGCATAATAGTTGTGCGTGAGGGGAAATGAAATTATACGCATTAATCACTATGCTTCAGTCAGTAAAAATCACATGAAAATTTCTGTTGAAAAATGAAGTGTATGAATATAATAACACTGTCGCAAATGAAAAGGACAATCAATCAAGAAAGGAAGTGAAAAATCAATGCCGAAGATCAGATTAACGCCCGAAGCCCTTCAGCAGAAAGCAAGCGCAGTAACGCAGTGCCAGGAAGATCAGCGCAAAGTTATCAGCGATGTAGCGAGCCTCATCAAAGACATCGTAGCAGACTGGGAAGGCGAAGCACAGAAAGGTTTTATAGCAGCGTTTGAGGGTGTGAGACCTACATACGAGAAGTTTGCGCCCGATCTCAGCGCGTTTGCGTCATTCCTGACTAACTACTCGCAGACGATGGAATATCTCGATGTAGCTGGCCGCGAGGAAATCGTAAGGTCGTAAGTGTTTTTTCAGCAACATTCAGCGGAATAACAGAGGAGGTGAAAATTAATGCCAGCTATCAAATTAACGCCTGAAATTCTCGAAGATGCAGCCACGAAATTGTCTCAGACAGCAGCAAAGAATGATGAAGTTATTGACAAGCTTCAGGAGCTTATAAACGGACTCAACGCAGACTGGGAAGGCGATGCGTACAACGCGTTCAAGGCCAGTTTCGACTCGAAGAAAGCGACATTCAAGAGCTTCACGCAGGACATGGAAAAATTCGTCAATTTCCTCAAGAAGTTTGCAAATATCATGAGAGAGGAAGAAAAGCGCCAGACAAAAGCAGCCATAGATTTAGGCGCGTAAGTAAGTCTGAGTGATACAGAATACAGCGGCAGGGGGCAGGATTTTGTCTCCTGCTTTTTATTAATTGCAGGGGAGAAAATCATATGTCAGATAAGAAATTTCTGCTTGTAACAAAGAAGGAATTATTTTATTCGGCCGTTATGCTGCGAATAAGAAAGCTCGTTAATATTGTTTACGATTTCCCCGCGGACAAACTCAAATTTGAGGCGGAACTCAGAGAGGCACGGAAAACTTTGCGCCGTAAAAGTCTCCTTGAAGACTCCCCGCGTGACGGCGTGAACATAAGTTTTACCCTGAGCGTCTGCGTTTCATTCTGCGCCAACCCGGACAAATGCGAGGTCATAGACTCTTACGGCTATTACGCGACTATTTACCAGGCATCAAAAATGTACATGCTTATGGAGCATAGAAATGATGATGAGGATTTATTAGCGGCGGCATGGTTCACAGACAGGGGGAAACTTGACGAGTATATTAATTCTCAGATCGAGAAAAGGAGAGGAGCTGTATTGAGATGAGCGGACTAAGAGACTCAAGCGGAACAATCGTAATTGATGAGGCAGAAGCGGAAGAAGACATCCGGCGCATTCAGCAGGCACGCTCAAAACTTGATGAGGCCATGCAGTATTTAGACCCCGCATCAATAGACAGCACAAGAATGAGCGGACTCACTCGCGACGCTCTTGAAGAACAGTTTGCGAGAATGGGCAAGGATCTCACAGAATGGGGAAATATCTGCGACGGCACAATAAGCTATATACGCCAAGTTGTAGCAGAGTACCAGAGAATAGACAGGGAATTTGCCGCAAAAGCAAAGGAGCTGAAATAACCAATGCCGACAACAATTATCAGCGTCAGCGCAGTTGAAGAGAGCACAGCGCGCGCATTAAGGCTCGTATCTGAGCAGCAGGACTCACTGAACGCAATAGACAGAATCATAAACAACATGGAAGACGCTTGGGAGTCAGATTCACAGAGGGCTTATGCTGAGAGCTTCAGACGGTCAAGAGAGAGGATACAGAACTTCAACGAATCAGTAATACAGTCTGTCGAAAACATGAGGAGCTTTGTTTCTGACTGTGTGAACGCTGACGAACTCACAGCGAGGGAAATTCGCGGCGTAACATGGTGAGCATAAACTGAAAGGAGGAATAATCATGCCGAAAATTTTTGCAGTAACTCAAGAGATGGAAGCAAGAGCTTCAAGCATAGGAGAAAACGCAGATACTCTTCTGAATATGCAGAATGACGTAACAAATATATTTCAGAATATGGGACGGGATTTCAGCGGGCGCATACCGTCATTGATGACCGAAAAAATGATAGCGATGGAAGATGTTTACAGGGGAATAAACGAAACACTTAACGGCTATAAGGATTTCCTGAGTGATGCCGCGAAAAATTACGACTGGAACGACTCGGAGGCCGCAAGATGGACAAGATCATTATCGCAGAGGTGATGAAATATGCCAGCGAATTTATTGATTTTTGACGCTGATTATGTTTCAGAATTGACATCAAGAATGAATGTCGCATGTGAGCTTTTATCAGAAGCAGTTACAAGCCTTCATAGCGCAGTAAATCATGACAACTGGAAATGCAAAGAGCGCGCAAGAATCGCAGAAAATTTTGACGAGCTGAATCAGAAACTCGGACGGCTTGACACGGGGGTGAATGAGACGACAAGAATCCTAAGCGGAAGTGTGAGCAGGTTCGCGGCACTCGAAAGCCAGTATGAATCTCAAGCGGATAATCTTTCTGACGAGCTTACGAGCAATTACGGTTTCAGCGCGACAGTCAGGACAGCAGGATCATCGGCGGGCGCATCAGGAGTCGCAGGCGCGGCAGGTTCTGCGGGCGCAAGTATGTCGGGTGCAAATGCGTCTGAGTCATCAGCGGGCAAGAATGACACCCCTTCAGGCGAAAACAGGAATGCAGGTTCACAATCAGGCTCAAGAGGCGGTTCGGGCGGCGCGTCAGTTCACATTAACGCGGGAAATAATCTCTTGCGACAGAAGAAAGAAGCGGACAACAGTACAAATGCAGGGACAAATACAGTTTCAGGCACAGGAGGCGGCTCAATGAACGTAAATCTTCCTGTAACACATATTCCCGATAACCCCGGTGCGGCGGCAAAAGGCACAAAAGACGCTCAGGAAATAGCAAACGCAGCATTAACCAGTGTGGCAGGAGCAATAACAGAAGCACTCGCAAACGCAAACTCAAGCGAAGGTTTCGACAGAATAGCGGCAAAACTCGCAGATTCCTACAACGCAGGAAGAAGCATATTCGAGTCCAGTTCGGCAATACTCGCAAACCCTTCACAGCCTCATACTTCTGAACGTCTCACAATGGCGGCGGGTCTCGTTACTCTCGCACAGGGAGCGGGAAATTTTCAGGGCGTTTCAGCTTCATCATCCGTGAATATCTCACAGAACGCAGGACAAATTTCTTCAGCGTTGCAGGATAACAGCGAGGCTTCAGAGCTCAGGGATCTTCTTGCTGCATTCACGGGGCAGGATATATTATCTGACGGAGAAATCATCAGTGCTTCAAGTTCGGGAGATGAAGAGATGTCATTTTTTGATATGATAATAGAAGAACTCAAGAAAATGTTTTCCGGCGGTCAAGAAAATTCTTCTTCATATTCTTCTGGCTCATCTCTTGCTTCATCATCGCCGGTGATGGAATTTCTTGGGAATTTCGTAATGGATCAGGCGGTGTGATGAATGTCGGCGGAAATAAAGTTTGCTGTGCGCTCCGAAATCGGGAACGTAAGAACAAACAACGAGGATAATTTTTTCTGCAACGGAGTAATAATGACGGCCCTTGAACGCGAGAGGCCGTTTTTTTTCGCGGGGGTAACGGAAGCCCCTGCAATTTTTGCTGTTTGCGACGGCATGGGCGGAGAGGATTGCGGTGAAGTTGCTTCTTTGACGGCTGTCGAGACTCTCCGTGAATATTCGCCCAAAATACTCCGTAATCTTCTTGATGAGGACGAGGAAGTGAGCAGTTACGCAAAATCGGTGAACAAAAAACTTCTCGACATTATGCGGGCGCAAAGAATACGGACAGGAACAACTTTAGTGCTTTCGGTTGTCGGCAGCTATTCATTCAGGATATACAACATCGGAGACTCACGCGGCTTCAGAATCGAGGACGGAAGATTGCTGCGTGTAACTGATGATCACACTGTAGCAGAAGAGAAAATGCGGGCGGGGATTATCACTGCTGAACAGGCCGAAAAGAGTCATGAGCGGCATATGCTTACGCGCTTTCTTGGTGATGATGACGATTACGGAGTCATTCCCGATGCCAGCGGAAAATTCAGCTTTGAGGCTCACAAAGGCGGAATGCTTTGCTCTGACGGATTGACAGACATGCTTTCGTTCAGTGAAATATCGCGGATAATGAGAGTCGCAAAAGACCCTTCCGAAGCCGTGAATATTCTTGTGGATTCCGCGCTCAAAAAAGGCGGAAGGGATAACATAACGTGCATAGTATTTCAGATTTCAGACGGAGAATGATTCATGACTGACATAAAACAGTACGAACCTTTGTGGGGATCATGGTATGTTGATGAACAGTTAGGTGAAGGCTCTTTCGGGAAGGTCTACAAAGTTCATAAGGATGAGTTTGGGAAATTGTATTACGCCGCTGTAAAAATGCTTTCGATTCCTCAGACAGAAGACGAAATAGAAAAAGCCCGGCTTGAGATACCAGAGGAGACTTTGCCGACATATTTCCGTAGCTTTGTTACTGACATAGTGCAGGAGATCGATTTCATGAGCGCGTTCAAGGGAAACACGAACATAGTCTCAATTGAGGATCACAAAGTCGTCAAGAAAGATGATATGCACTGGGACATATTGATACGCATGGAGCTTTTGCAGTCCCTCTCGTCATACATGGCCGATTACCCGCTGACTCCTGATGACGTTATACGCATAGGCATAGACATATCGCACGCACTGGAGCTTTGCGCGCTGAAAAACGTAGTGCACAGGGACATAAAGCCGGATAATATTTTTGTGTCTGAATATGGAGATTTCAAGCTCGGTGATTTCGGAGTCGCACGCAGAATAGCCCGGAGAAATTCTGAAATGTCGCAGAAAGGAACACGCTCATACATGGCTCCCGAAGTTTTCAGGAACGATAAAGATTACGGCCCGACAGTAGATCTATACTCGCTGGGAATCGTAATGTACCGTTACTTGAACAACAACAGAATTCCTTTTATGCCGCCTTACCCTGAACCGCTGACCTCACACAGCCATGAAGACGCAATAATCCAGAGAATGAACGGTGAGGAGCCAATACCAGACATACCGAACATACCGCCGGAGCTTAATGATTTTGTCCTGAAAGCCTGCGCCTTTAAGCCTGAAGACAGATTCAAGGACGCTACAGAGTTTCGTACGGAGCTGGAGAGAATCGCCGGGGTAAAGTCAAAAGCTCCTGTTCACGAAATTGTCCGTGAGCCAGCAAAGAAGGAAGGCAGAAGACCACGTGCAGCACGCCGCGAGGATGACGAACGAACGACAGGGGTATTTGTGCTAAAGCGTGAGGAAACTATAGCGCAGCCGAAAGATGAACGGCCTCAAGTCCCCGCAAAAATCACGAACATCATAGCCGGAGCCGGTGCTGTATGCTCGGGAATTCTGACTCTCTTGTGCCTCTTCAGCGGGAATATAGGCGATGTGTTTGCGTCAATGCCTCTTTATGCTATGTGCGTTGCTCTGTGCGTACTGAATTTCCGTCATGCCGCGCTGAATCTCATCACTATTGTGTGGCTTGTATGCTTTCTTGCTTTCAGTGCGCTGATAGATTTTACGGCGTTCAGTTATCCGCTTTTTTCTCTTCTTCTGGGAATAATCTCGGTTGAGGCTTTAAGGTCAAGAACAAGAAAGTACAGGAACATTCTTTGTATCACGCTGGCAGTTTGCGGGATTGTGTCGTGGCTTCTCACGTATCTTACTGTGAGAGGCTCTCAAGTTGTGAGTTACCGCGAGCTTTATTCGGCGGCGTATGCTGTTCCCTTGATGATGTTCATTACTGCCGGGCTTGTCATGCTCCCTAATCGTGAAGACGGAAGAATTTTAGCGGGTCTTTCAGCTCTTGAGATTATGCCGTTGACCGCGTTTATTGTGCTGATATTCTGCATTGCGCTGGGAATAAATATGCCTGTGATCTTCAACATAGCAAACGCTAATCTCGTAGGATTTTCGCCCGAAAAATTTTCATGGTGGCGTTACGGTAGAATTTTAGGGCTTCTCTTGCAGGTTGTTGCGTCTGAATGCCTGCTTTTTGTCGCGGCTGCAAGAATGATTCCCGAAGATTTTTTAGGAATGCTCGCGAACGGAAAAAGAGCTGTGATTGTCTCCTTTGCAGGAGTGTTAATTACAGCATTGGGAATTTTTCTCACATCGTTAATGTAAAATTTTGCCAAAAAAAAGCCCTGCGCGGATCTCTTACGCAGGGTAACTTTTTCAGGTTATCGGTTTCAGTTTTTCCTGTGAATTTTCATCTTCAGCAAGACAAACGCAAAGACTAATCCCGCAATTATTCCGGCAGTGTAAATCCCGGAACTGCATCCGCCGAGAAGCAGCATAAGCAGTATTTTCGCAAGGTAGAAGCTGAAAGGCTTGCTCGCTGAAAGAAGTCCCGCGATAATGAACTCTTTTACGCCGAATGAGTCAAGCCTTCCGCCGTTAAGTTCCCAGAGACTCACAACGCCGTTGAGGAGAAAAGAGCTTTTCACCTGCCCTGACTCTGAAACTCCGTCATCATTAAGCGCGTAAACCGGGTAATCATTGATGCTTTTTCCCTTCACTTCCTGCCAGACATTATCGGGAAGAGTATACACGAAATACGCGGCCTTATATCCCTCATCAATGCTCACTGTCGGCATGTTGAGCATAATTTCGCGGTTATCGTCTGCTATGTACTGCTTCATTGCGTCTGTGGCCTCGCGGGGCGCGCCTAACCCGTTTTGCGTTAAGTATTTCAGCTCGCTTACTTCTATTCCGTAATAGTCCGCTATCATCTGTGCAAGCGCGGGATGTATTCGCGAAAGAGGGTCATCTTCCGTAACATATCTTCCGCGGACAACAGTAATCAATCCGCTGTTGTTGTTGCTGGCGAGGGAGATTGCCGCATATGCCTTCCTGCTGTTAGGGACGGTGTAAATCCTGTTCATGTTCTCGTCAAGAAATATTTCGTTCCCCGTGCTGAAATCCTT
Organism: uncultured Fretibacterium sp.; assembly: GCA_946183145.1. GTDB lineage: Bacteria > Synergistota > Synergistia > Synergistales > Aminobacteriaceae > JAFUXM01. The sequence goes on from CAMGZM010000005.1 coordinate 171,182, forward strand.
GCTCGTAATTTCACGCTGCTCAATAACGTATGTGCCTGTGCGTGTGCGGGTCTCAAGGTCAATGCTCAATACAACGCCTGATAAAAGCTCGCCCGGCTTCACGTCATTGCTGAACTCGCAGAGAACGACATATACCCCGTTTCCTGTGCCGTTTTGTGTGAGAGGGAGAAGAGCGGCTCCGTATGCGCCTATGTCAGAAAGAGTGCGGCCTACATCCGGCGTAAAATTCCAGTCTCCCAGCGAAATATCCGCGAACGAATGAACGTCCCTTGATGTGATATTCTCGCCTGTCCTCGTCCTGTTAGGCCAGTTAGCGGCGACTTTCTCGGCAAGCTCAGGCGTGAACGTGAAATCAGTCCTGCATTTTCCCGCCGGTGTATAGTCCTCAAACGGTATAGGCAGAACATAATCAGACGGACTCACGTCAGCAAACGAAATCCCCGCGGCAAGCATCACAAGCCCGAATGCAAGAAGAAGCGTCTTTTTCCTGCGCGCGAAAAATCCAGCTACAGCGCACAATGCAAGCAGCCCCAATCCTGAACTGCATCCGCCGCTGCTTGACGATACGCCGACATCAGATACAGATGACATAGACGCATTCATGGCAACTACGCTCCTGTTCACTTTTCCGGCTGGAAGTTTCACGGCTAAATATGCCTGCCTGCTTTCCGGGACATAATCAACAGCGTGATACCCTTCATCAAGAAATACATACTCAGCTCCCGAACTGGTGAGATCATACGCAAAAATTTCGTCCTTTGAGCTAGTTCCTGATTCAAACACGCACATAAGTACATATGCACCGTCAGATGCGGCCATGGCTTCAGGAAGTGA